>NZ_PEEU01000001.1:4800000-6000000 GCF_002754195.1 Flavobacterium sp. 9 | reverse complement strand
TTCTCTGCAATATGCGCTAAATCCGTTTCTGTTAGGATATTTACATTAGTTTTCTTTGGATTAAAAGTCTGTAATATCAAAGAATCTAACCATTCTAATGGATATAATTTGATCATCGTACTGCTTTTAGGTTAACAATTAGTACGTCGAAAACTAGCGGCTTGTATTGTCGATAAATTTCGAACGATATTCCGAAGGTGACATTGAAGTATGTCTTTTAAAAAATGAAGTAAAACCCGATGTGGTAGTGAACTCAAAATCTTCAGCTATGCTGGCAATTGAATGAATATTATCATTCAATTGGTTTTTAGCTTCGTTAATAATCGCATCGGCAATCAGGCTTTTTACAGTCTTTCCTGTAACTTTTTTTACCATTTTATTCAAATAGTCCGCTGTCACAAAGAGAGAGCCGGCATAAAATTTTACACTATGCTGCTTTTTACAGTGTATGGTCAGTATCGTCAAAAACTGAATGGTGAGGCTCTCCATTCTATTGAAGTTCATTATGCTGCTGGAAGTATATTTAGCATAAATAACTTTTAGCTCGTATAAAAAGAGATTAAAACTTACACGCTGCAGTTCCTGTTCAACTCCATTTCGTTTTGCGTCTTTATTTATAAAATAGATTAATTTATAGATTAGCGATAGCAGCTGAAAATCTTTTCTATCAAGAGCAATTGAAAGAGAAGACTTTGAAATAAAAAAATAACAGGAATCCAAAAGCTCCTTTTTTAAACAGTTTTCAAATGCAAAATCAGAATTGAAAGAAATCAAAAATAACTTCAGTTTTCCATGAACTTCTAAAAGTGTGCAAAATGAATTCTTTGGAATTACCATTAGATCATGGGGAGCCAAATCGCTGATAATATCTTTTAGCTGAATTTTAAACCGTCCGGATTTAATTAGTAAAATAGAAAAATTATTAACGATAAAAGACTCGTCAGGTCTGGTCTTAACAACATACCTTTTAATCACATGAATATCCAGTCCCTTAATGGGAAGATCATTTAATTCAATATTTATTAAATCCTTGATCATGATTTAAACTCTTTCGAGAGACCAAATGAATACGAAATATGGTGATGGATTAAATCTATACTTCGCTTTTAAAAGAATTTGCCATCTATAAAAATTTTATAGTTTACACTTCAAAACCTGGGACAGTTTTACAATAAGCATAGGTTCGTTTTAATTCAGATGCCTGCAGTTGTAGGTTTTAAATACAGGGCTTTATTTAAAAGATGAGGCAAATCTATAGAGGCAAAAGTTTTCCCACAACACTACATCTGTCCTTTTTAATAAATTTAAGTATGGATTTTATTAAAATCCATACACGACCTGATCTAGAAATGGGGTGATTCAAATGGATTATCATATTTTTGGCATCGAATTATGCAAGAATAATATCGCCCCTTTTCAATCCTGAACTTTACTAAAAAATGGTATATGAGTGGAACTTTAACTATTACTTTTAAAAGGTTTTTATTACTTACAGCTTCTATATTTATTTGTCAGATAGTCGTGGCGCAAAGTAATCGCAGTCAAACTCTCGATCATTTGCAGTATGGGAAACAAACCGGCTTAAAGCCAAAAGAAACTGAGCTTAAAAAGGATACCTCCAAAAGTGATGGATATTTCTTAAAATGTGTCGAAAATGCCACTTTAAAGAATAATTCGAACAATTCTGCTACATCTAATGAAAAAGTAAAATATGCTACAGAGAAAAAAAAGCTGGCCTATGCAGACAGCTTAATTTTAGTCGCCAATAAATCAAATAACAATTCTTTGATAGGATCAGCGCATCTCTCCAAAGGTGTTATTTATTATGAGTTTCAAAACTACGGTAAAGCGTTCGATTGCTTTATAAAAGCGGATAACCACACATCCCGAACTGATAGCGAAGATTTAACCAATAAAGTAAAATACAATATAGCCCTTATAAAGTATCAGTTGGCGTATTACGACGAGTCGATTTCATTACTGCGAGAAACTATCGATTACTTTGAAAAAAGTGACGATGAATTTTATCTAAAATCTCTTTATTCGATAGGCCTTTGCTATATTAAAAATGGAAGTTATGAGAAATGTTCACAAATCAATCAAACAGGAATTAATGCCGCAAAGAAGCTGAATATTAGAAAAATGGAACCCTATTTTATTTTATCTGATGGTATCAATGAGTATTTCAAACACAATTATACTTCTGCTGTTTCAAAGCTTGAATCTTCGCTACATCACTTTAAAAATAGTGATTTTAAAAATGAATCATTGGCGAGCTTTTATATTGGAAAAAGTTACCTGGCTTTGAATCGTAAAGAGACAGCCCTTCCCTATTTTTTAAAAGTAGATAAAATATTTGACGATGAAAACTATATGACTTTGGAACTAAGGGAAGTCTATAAACTGCTCATTGAATATTACAGAGAAAAAGACGACCCTGTAAGCCAATTACATTATGTAGATCAATTCCTTAAAGCTGATAAACTTACTAACATAAACTACAATCATTTATCACGAAGAATTAGCAGACAATATGATGCTAAGCAATTAATCCTTGAGCAACAAAAATTAACAAAGCAGCTGTCCGGTAATGACAATCATGTGCCAATTATTATAGGACTAATTATTCTTGCAATAGCAATTGTCTGTTATTATGCTTTTAGGCACTATACAAATTGCCGGACTTATAAAAGTAATTTTGAGCAACTGATGTCAAATATAAACAAGGACAGAACCTTAGCAGACAACCAAGCCTAAAAAAGCAGATATTCTGGACATACACCCGGATGCCGTTGCAAGCGTTCTAAGACAGTTGGAAAAATTTGAAAAGGAACATAAATATATAGCCAAAGATCTGACCATGGGAAAACTCGCTGCATCTTTTGATGTAAATGTAACATATCTCTCAAAAATCATATCTCATTACAAGGAAAAAAAATTTGCTGATTACATCAACGATTTAAAAGTAGATTATATCATTACACTACTGAATACTGAAAAACGTACCCGAAACTATACCAATAAAGCACTTGCCGAGGAAGTTGGTTTTAGTAGTACTCAACGGTTTGCTACCGCTTTTTTAGCAAGGACTGGTATCAGCGTAACCTATTTTATTGAGCAACTAAAAAAAGGAGAATAGATAGAAGTCATCATCTACTATCAAACAATAGTAACGGGTTTAAAATATTTGTACAGAACTTCAGCAAGCTTTGAATCATAACTCTCGACAAGCTCTTGTTCAATTGCTTTCGTAATCTTCTGATTACCTTTTAATTTATCTAAAATAATTGGAAAATCAAGATCTATCAACCAAGTGGTTACAAATTTATTGTAATTAAATTGAACCGGATTTAAAATCCAAACCTCAAAATCATTTAGATCTGTCAGCAATTTAATTTCAGGTCTTGAGAGATCAATATTATAATTGTATAGTATTAGAATATAATTAATAAATAGAAAGTCAGTAAACTTATGCTTGCCATATTTTCCGGACTGTGCCTTGCCGCTATTTACTTTTTCCGAATAGGTTTTAAAATATTCTTTATTATTAATATCATAATCGGTAATTCGAATTAGTTCTTCATAAAAACTTATACTAAAAGAAGTATCTAAAAATGTTTCAAACTCTTTATGTAGAATGTCTTTACAACTTTCACTGCAAATTTTACTTAGCCAAATTAAATTGTGATAATCACTTATCGTTCCATCGTCAGCAGTATTGTTTAGAATAGCCAGACTGATTAATTTTCTATTTTCAAATCTGTAATCAGGGTAAAATTTATTTATACTTTCTGGAATAGTAATCAAAAGCTCACTATATTTATTATTCCCGTATTTATCAAACTCAATACATATTTTTAAAATTTCAATTAAATCTTTTGATTCGAATGCATTACCCCGAGTTTTTATAAATTGAGAAAGCTCTTTTAAATCAAACCAATATAAAACCTTTTCTGTTCTCAGAAATTTTAAAAGAGGCGCAACACAGTTTCTAAACTTATCCTTGGATATTTCCAATCTAGAGAGAACCGTGAAAATGTTGGCAAATATATTAGTGAATCGATCTTCAAAGGACCAAAATTGCAATTGTGATGCTAATAACTCATTTTCATATGACGAATCAGCAAATAACCCGTCATTATAAATACATGAAGTAAAATTATTTAATCTTTTCAAAAGTAGTTCAACACATCCTTTTTCCACAAGGATGTCGCTTTCATTTTTTAACAATTCCTGCAGAGATTGAGGATAAATATTTAAAATTGCTTCCATTATGATGAATTTGCTAAAGTAAGTAATTCCCCAATCTGGAGTATTATAGCTTAAAATCATTCCTTTGAAAACCTTTTCAGTTAAATTTTTATAACGCTTAAAACTGTCATAAATAATACAGTTTACATTAAAATGGTTATAAAGCAAAAGATAGTTTATCATTAACTGTCTTGCCAATGGCGGACCTGCTGTTTGTTTACCACCTCTTTTATATCTATTATATAAATTTTCAATTGCAAAAAGAGTTTCTTCAATTCGATCCTGAGTTCTATAAATTAAATTTTCTTCTTTAACCTCAATTAAGTACCTTTTTACTTCCTTATCTACATCGAATTCAATTTCATTATAAATTACTTTATCCAAATCAATAGATTTAATATCATCCATAATAATATTTCTATCATCATGAGAGTAATCCTCAATTAAATTATGCAGGAGTTTCAGATTTAGATTTGCCAGAAAATATTCAATAGCTTTATTCTGTTTACCTTTATTTTTGTTTGCAATATCTCTATAAATAGTATAAGCAGTTTTAAAATTATTCGAAGCGGTTAGATAATTGGCATAACCATATTCAAACGTATTAAAATCCTGGTCTCCCTCTGCAACTTTCATTTTACTTAAAATCTTAGTAAAGTCTAAATCTTTGTAGTTACAAGCAATGCAATCACAACTATCCGCATTATGTACTTTAATACTTTTTGTTATTCCTTCATCTTCACCAAAATGAAATATATGTCTCACCCCGGGGCCAATTACTTTATCATTATCTTTTTCTGATTCAACCTTTTTATAATCTTTTATTGCTGATATTTCATGAATTAAACAATGATTTAAAAATTTAAAAACCCAATTTACTTTGTACTTAGCTTCAACAATATTAAAATCTTTAATCTCGGTTACTAATTTATCAGAAAATGTAATCAAATAGTTTTCGATTTCCACTTCTAATAAAAAATCATAAATTTCATTGTTTAGCGTAAATAATGTTGGACATCTATAATGCCAAACATGATCATTTAATACGTTAAACGGATAAATGATAGCAATATAATTTGGATCAACAAATCCAAAACCTTCAAATCGTTTTAAACTGTTGTATAGCTTATCAATTACATGTATTGGTTTCTCATTTATAGATGATATTCTCCCTGCAAGTTCCTGCAATCTGTCAGTAGGTGATTTTTCTTTCTTGTTTTCAACTATCAATCGATCTTTATGAAATAGAAATAGAAACTCTTTTAATTTATTCTCGTTAACCAGATCTTTTATTAAGAAATACTGATATTTGGATCGGTCAAGAGAATCGTAAAACCTTATCTCAATCAAATTTGATGCAATAACCCATTTGCACTTCCCTCCTGCTTTTGGCACATAACTAAAAGCCTGGTCAATGGAGGATTGATTACCATCTCGTTTCTGTTTTTCATCTAGGTCCGTTTTTGCGTCTTTAATTTCTATAATTGCTCTTACATCATCATTATTACTTTCAACAAAAAAATAACCCAATGCTGCATCCGGTTTTGTTCCGTCAGTTGTAGATTTTTTCTCTTCTCGAAGCAACCACTTGCTTGAATTACCATAGTTAAAGCCTAAAACATCTCCAAAAAATATGCTAACAAATCTTGACTTAATTTCCTCTTCTTTTAATTTTTCGATTTTGCCTGACTCCAGCTCTTCGATGTAATCTTTAATTAAAATTGTTATATTTCTAATATTCGTTACACTTGATAATCTAAAATCATTCAAATATTGCGCTAAAAAAGTTTCTGAAAAGATTGATTTAAGATTCATGATTTAGAATTATATAATTAGTTAGTAAAGCTTGAAAATAGAGAAAGACAAAAAAAATGAAGAAAGAATCCAGAACCTTCTATTATATTATATTTGTTATATTTTTTCAATTTGCTTTATCTTATTGTAAGCTTGATTAGACAACCAATTAGTTACTACTTTTTGAAATCTAGAATCGTTCATGAATTTAGAGAAAATCACCTCATTTTGATCTATTCGTTCCATAAATAAATTTTGTAATAGATTTTTGAAAACTAATTCAAATTTATCTTCTGGATTTACTTCAGCTGCTTTTATAATCGTAGCATCTAAAATGGCAGACTCTATTAATTGATCAAAAAAGTATTGGTCAGCCTGATTAAAATCGGTTCCAAATCTTTCATTTACAACATCTATTAACTTAGAAAATGGGACTTCAAGTTCAATAACCTTTCCAGTTCCAATCTCCATCGGACCATTTAAAAAATGTTTTTCATTTGTCATAAGACTAATAGATCCCTCACTAATTTTTTGCAAGCGATAATACTCTAACCTTACAGAATCATCAAAATTATAATTTTCACCATTATCTCGTCTAGGTAATTTTGGAGCGAGATATCTTAAAAAAATAAATAGTTTTTCTAAGTCTGAATCTTGATATGGAATAATTTGACTTAAAAAAACATATAGTGTACGAAAAGAATTAAGTTTGTTTTTCCACAATTCAGCTTCAAATTCATTTTCTTGATGCATCTTAATAAATCTAGATACAGATGGATCCAAAGCTGCATTCATTAACTGATGATCCAATATACTCTGCTTCTGCTTTGGTTTAAAATAAATGTCACAAAAATTTGAAATATCTTCATCAAAATAAATTTGAGAGAGGTGTAACTCATTTTGCAATCTATATAGATTTGCAGGATCTACTTCCTCACCAATTTCAGCTCCTTCATAATAAGCTTTAAAAGCATTTTGTATATCCACAGGATCATTTACGAAATCTAATATAAATGTATCTTCTTTTAATGGATGAATTCTATTCAATCTTGACAATGTTTGGACTGCTTGTATTCCCGATAATCTTCTATCGATGTACATACTATGTAATAATGGTTGATCAAATCCTGTCTGGTATTTTTCTGCAACTAAAAGTACATGATAGCCAGAAGTCGCAAAAATTTCAGGCAATTCTTTTTCCCTTATGCCATTATTCATCTGCTCTTCACTATATTTAATTTCAAGATTTTTATTATCATTTACAATTCCTGAAAAAGCTACTAGAGATTTAATATCATAATTCTTATTTTTGATATATTTATCAAAACTTTGCTTATAGCGCACTGCTTCTAATCTCGAACCTGTTACTACCATAGCTTTTGCATGTCCGCCAATTTTATGATAAGTATTGGAATAGAAATGTTCTATCATTACTTCTGTTTTCTGGGAAATGTTATGAGGATGTAGCTTTAAAAAACGAGTTAATGCTTGTGCTGCCTTCTTTCTTTCTACATTCGGGTCATTTTGTCCTGCCTTAAGAAGTTTATAATATGTCTTATAGGTAGTGTAGTTCTTTAGTACATCCATAATAAATCCCTCTTCAATAGCTTGCCTCATTGTATACTTGTGAAAAGGTTTATTATTTGCTCCAAAAATTTTCAGAGTCTTATGTTTAGGAGTCCCTGTAAATGCAAAAAAACTAATATTACTTTGCTTTCCTCTTTTTGCCATACTCCTATAAAGCTCTTCCATACCAAAGATTTCTTCACTAAGCGCTTTTTCTTTGGCTAAATTAACTAAGTCCTCCCCTCCTAAAACTTCTTTTAAATCAGTAGCTGTCTCTCCAGTTTGCGAACTATGTGCTTCGTCAATAATTACTGCAAATTTTTTCGTTTTTAATAAGCCATTACTTTTTTCTCCTTTTTCCTCTGCCATTTTTAATAACTGCTGTGAAACAAAAGGAAATTTTTGCAAAGTAGTAATAATAATAGGTATACTATTTTCCAATGCTTCTGCTAATTGCCTAGAATTAACATCTATTTTTTCAACAACTCCGCGTTTATGTTCGAATTGATATATATTATCTTGTAACTGTTTGTCTAAAACTACTCGATCAGTAATAACAATTACTGAATCAAAAACCTTATTATTTTGTGCGTTATGCAATGACGCAAGACGATGTGATAACCATGCAATAGTATTACTTTTACCACTTCCAGCAGAATGCTCAATGAGGTAGTTATTTCCAACGCCGTTGTTAAAAGCAACATCTATAATTTTACGGACGGCATCTAACTGGTGATATCTAGGAAAGACTAAAGTTTCTTTTTTAATTTTTCTACCCTCATCCGTTAATTTTTCTTCCACTTGCATGTGAATAAAACGGGAGATCAATTCCAGTAAACTGTCTGCCTGCAAAATTTCTTCCCAGAGATATGCAGTCCTGTAATTATTTCCAAATTTATCATGAGGATTACCTGCTCCTCCTTCATTTCCTTTATTGAACGGTAAAAAATATGTTGCATCGCCGGCAAGTCGAGTAGTCATAAATACATTTTCGGTGTCGACCGCAAAATGTACTAGTGCACGCTTTTTAAATTCAAATAATAATTCACGAGGATCACGATCCATCTTATATTGCCTTTTGGCATGTTCGACAGTTTGAAGAGTTAAAGGATTTTTTAATTCAAGTGTTATAATAGGGATGCCATTAATACTTAGTACAGTATCAAGTGAATTTGAATTACGTTTAGAATACTGAAGTTGTCTGGTTATACCTAAAATATTTTTTTTATATTGACTATCTAACTCCACATTCATCGTATGTGAAGCTTTAAAATAAGCTACTTGCAGCAAACGTCCATAACACTTAAATCCGTGTCTCAAAGTTGAAAGTGAGCCATGTAATTCAATCCATCTACATAAATCACTTATAACCTGATCTTCAATTTGATTACCTAATAAATTCTCTAATTTACTCCATTCCTTTAATTGAGTTGTACGTATAAATTCAATAATTATCCGCGGATATAAAGCTTTTTCCGTATCGTAATCTATTCGTTCAAGACTAGTATATCCCCTTTGCAATAGACTAGATTCAATAATATTTTCAAAAGCTGCTTCCCTACTATTGATATTCATTTTATTTTTTATTTTTCGCAGACTTAATATGTTTCGCTTTCAAAGCTAATTTGTCAATTCTACTTATATGCTCTTGCAATGCCCACTTAATGGTTAAACAAAATTGAGGATACATACCACTTTGTAATTGCATTATTTCTATAAGTGCGCTTTGAGCTTTTGCTTTAGAAATTGGTTTCTGATTTTCCCCATATAAAAAAGTATCAATAGCTCTTTTTCGATCTTCTGTTAATGAGCCATGATCTAGTTTTAAAACATCTATCGTCGTTCTGGCTGACACTGTTGTTCCCGAGATATTTCCTTTTATATCAAAAGAAAATTGATCTTCGCAGTTTGATGCCAAAGGTGAAATAAAGTTTCTACCATCATCATCCCACCAATTATCTTTAAATTGCGCACCATAACGTATTTTACTCGACATACCTTCTTTAGGAAAACAAGCAACCATATTTAAATAATCAAGATCAGAAACAGTTTGTAATCCCCTATTTGCTTGTTCTCTGCAGAGGCCTTCTGGTTTAATATGTTCAATATGACAGGTATCCATTGAAATTCTCTTCATCGTATACGCGCACAAATAACCTTGTTCCATAATTAAGGTTTCTTTCAGCGGTCCTCTTTCTTTTGCGCCTAGATATCTGTAATCTAAATTTTTCTTTACATCCTTATTTGAAAGCTTATAGTCAATTAGTTCTTTTGGCTCTCCTTTTTTTACAATTCTCCTCATTCGCCTTCGCCAAGTATTTCTAAATTTGACATTCTTGCTTCAAATATTGTCCATTCTGATATGTCCAGACCTTCCTTTATATATTTCTGAATGCACTGACGAGCTGCATCAAAATCTAAATCTAAAATTAAATTCTCAACTTTATCTATAGCCTCCGAGGCCAATGGTAAGCGATCTTCCCCATCCATTATATACTTTAAAACCCAATTAGTGTCCATTCCTAAACTTTTATCTGGTTTAAATATATTACCTTCATCAATGATATATATATTATCAACATCAAGTGAGGAAATCATTTGAGGTGAATGAGTTGTAGCAATAAATTGACAACTTGGAAAGACTTTAATAAGATTTTCTATAATTGAATATTGCCATTTGGGATGTAAATGTAAGTCCAGTTCATCAATAAGCACAATAGCTTTTCCATCTTTTAAAGGGTTATTTAGCTTAGGATTAGCTTGTGATAATCTTCTAGAAATATCCAATACTAAAGATAGTACACCACGTTCACCATCAGATAACTGCTTAATGTTTAAAATTGTTTTATTTTTAACAATTGAAAATGTTTGTTCGCCAGCAATTTCCACAACCTTTAAGTCAGAAAAACCTGGTAAAAAACCGCAAACTGCATCTTTCAATACTTTGATATTCCTTAGAGAATTAGAATTTTCCTCCCCTAAAATTTCCTGTACTTTAAACCATTCTGCAAAAATCCGTAAATTGAACTCCCTATTAGCTGATAATGCATCACTAAAGGCAGTACCTTGACCTCCTATACTTGCTGATCTACCAGGCTCTCTATCAACCATTAGCGATCTTCGTGTAGAAAAGAAAATACCTAAACTTTGTGTATCAGATTTGCTGGCATTAGGAAAAACTCCTTTTATGGATGGAGTCATCACTTCCTTATCAGATAACTCTTCGATTTGTTCTCTAATGTTTTCTGTATCTTTAATTCTTATTAATTCACGTTGTTTATGAATTAACAAATTAAAAGATTGCTTCTCTATTTCAAAATCACATGAAACCTGTAAACTATCAGTCCCAATTCTAATATCCGATATTGCAAAATTCTCTTTACGGTTTTTTGATATGCTAATTTCCGGTTGAATCTGTGAAAGGCAAACTCGCAAGGCTTCTAGTAATGTTGTTTTTCCAACTCCATTGACTCCTACAAGTAAATTCATACCAGGCTGAAATTTAAACTCAGCTACTTTATAAGCTCTAAGATTCGCAATATTTAGTCCTTTAATAATCATTTTTTGATATTTTTATCCCACAAGTTACTGCGCCCGAAATTAATGACACTTTTCTCTCTTTTAGTAATTTAATACTTCTGGAGGTAGCACTCTTTAACTTATCTATTTTAGACAGATTTACACGAATATATTCACTTATCTGTTTCTGGTTGTCAAAAGATGGAAAAGGAATCGATAAATTTTTAATAACATCAACAGAGAGACCTGGTTGAGCGGCAGCCACAGAGTACTGATTTAAATTCATAATCCTTAATAGCTCTCCTAGCCAAAATAAATCATAGTTCACAATTGGGTGACAAACAATAGCATGCTCAGTTGCCCAAAATTCACCTTCAGCATAATTAATGTTTCCACAAAGAGCACCTTGTCTGCCAATTAATACGAATTCACCACCATGTGTATTTTTATTCGTATATCCTCTTAAGCCATTTCCTCCGTAAACTGGATAATTACCAGATTCTTTAATAGATTCAGCTGAAATAAACTCTCCGCTTTTTAAATTAGAGATATATTTTATTTTTTTTATTTCCCAGTCTTCAGGTATTTCCTTTAACCATTCGATGCCCGATGATTTAAATTTAATTTTTGAATTAACACCTTTAATTACAGCTTTCGTTATTAAAGCTTCACGTTTTTCTAACATTAACGAAATTAATTTTTCTTTAGCATTTATCAGATCATCTATTAATAAAATTTCTCTATCTAAATAATTTACTATGTGTTTTTGTTTCTCCAATGAAGGTAATGGTATTAACATATTTGCATACTTTTCACCATTAACATTACCAATCGTTGCTTCAATTAATGAACTACTTAACCAATTTTCAAAAAAAACTGTTTTGGTCAGATAAAATGCAAATTTCGGATTGACTTTCTTGTTTAAAATATACCTAACTAAATACCCCGCATATGCACAAGTACCATTCTTGTAACTATGAATATATGAACGCCCCAAAGTACCACTTCTTGATAAAAGTAAATCTCCTTCATTTAATTTGTAGTCACCAACAATCTTTTCATCAATGTATACTCCATTATTTGTTAATGTTCCGTCATCATTTATATCTGTTGTTCTCAAAAAACGTATACCATGCACTGAATAATTATCTGCGGATACATTTGCTCCATAAACAGAAAATTTATCGCAAACATATTTTAATGGTACAATATCCCAATCTGCTGGAATTTTACCAAAAAACCAATCTTTTCTATTAATTATCTTATTCATCTACGACGGAATTTAATAATTGGAAGATTTCATGTTCAACGTCTTTTAACTCTTTATCTATTTTATCAAGTTCTCTAACTTTAATTTTATTATAAAAATAATTATTAAAATTAATATCATAACCAATTTTATCCTTACTTCTATCCATCCACGCATCAGGAACATGTGGTAATACTTCAGTTTCAAAATATTTATTAATATCATATTGAAATGAAATGTTCTCGTAATCCCTTAATTCCGTATCAGCTTCAAATTCTTCTTTGTTTTTAAGTACTTTATAAGCATTGACATCCTTCTTGGTAAAAATATTCTTAAAAAGCTTAAGTTCTGTTATTTTCCATTTTGAGTTCTTATCTTTCAATAACTTACGTATCTTTTTTTCTACTTCATTCCAATTCATAAAAACTTCTCGTCCTAATGTTTTGTCTATGAGTTGTATATCATCTAACAAGGATGGATATACATCCAGAAAACGTGCTTTATTCTCTAAATTCATTTGATAACTAAGTCTCAAAGGGCGTTCTATGGTTACGCGTGTATATCCAAATTCTTTATTACTAAAAATCTTTGAATGTGGTTGTTCAACAAATTCCCCATACAATTTTACTATCTGCCCGATATGATCAGGTTCATCATCTTCCTTTTCTCCAAGTTTTCTTCTCTTGCTTCCCATACTTTTTCGCATCGAAACATAAAAATCACGAGCGTCAAATAATTGTATTTTTTCTTTTCTGTCTTCCCTCTTTCTATTAGTCAATATCCAAATGTAAGTACCTATACCAGTATTATAGTACATTTGTTCTGGAAGTGCAACTACTGCTTCTAGCCAATCATTTTCTATTATCCAACGACGAATATTACTTTCTCCAGATCCAGCACCACCAGAGAACAAAGGTGAACCACTAAAAATAACTGCCAACCTCGTTCCATATTTTTTATTTTTCTCATTGACTTTCTCAAATTTACTAATCATATGTTGCAGAAATAATAATGCCCCATCATTTACGCGAGGAAGTCCTGCTCCAAAACGTCCAGAAAAACCTAGTTTTTCATGCTCTCTTATAACCTCTTTTTGTTGCTTTTTCCAATCAACTCCGAATGGTGGATTTGCTATAAGGTAGTCGAAAGTTTCACCATAAAATTGATCTTCAATTAAACTATCTCCATAGCGAATGTTTTCACCTGTACCATTATGAGCAACTTCTTTAATAAGCATATCTGAGGCAGCAGTAGCAAATGCCCTTTTATTGTAATCTTGTCCATAAGCATATAATTGCGCATGAGAATGATGATCTTTTATATATGATTGTGCTTCTGCCAACATCCCTCCCGTGCCACAAGTTGGATCAAGCATCTTTCTGATAGTCCCAGGTGTTGAAAGAAATGCATCATCGTTGATAAATAGTAGGTTAACCATAAGTTTAATTACTTCTCGAGGAGTAAAGTGGTCACCAGCAGTTTCGTTTGCTAATTCATTAAATCTGCGGATAAGATTTTCAAAAATCATACCCATTTCAATATTAGTTACTTTTATAGGATGTAAATCAACCTTGCAAAATTGAGAAACAACAAGATATAAGATATTATCTTCATTCATTTTCTCAATTTCTTTTTCGAAATCAAAATATTCAAATATACGCCTTACGTTTGATGAAAATCCGTTAATGTAACTTGCTAAATCTTTTCCAATTGTATCAGGTGCTCCGCGAAGTTTTTCAAACGTAAATGGAGAATGATTATGAAATTTTTGACCTGATACTTTATTAAGCATTGCATCTAAAGCCTCTCCTTCCAATTTTCCTTTTAACTTTTCATGCTTTGCTATTACTTCATCTTTTGTATTGTATAAAACGCAATCGAATCGACGAAGAACAGTCATTGGGAGCATTACTCTTTCATATTGTGGAGGTCTGTATGGTCCTCGTAGTAAATCGGCAATATGCCAAATAAAATTTATATGTTCTTGATGATTTGACATTAAAGGTAAATTAGATCAGAAATTATTTATTATCGTTATTATTACAAAGATAATATTATCCATATACTATTCATTTTAAATATTGACATTAAATATTTAAATTAAAGTGTAAGTAAATAATTTTAAAAAAAGATGCTCTATGGCATCTTTGTAATTTAGGATTCTATTTTTAACTCATTCTTTTTGAGAGTAAAATTTGATTTGTTTTCAAATTTAACAAATTCATAATTAGATTAAATTTTTTCTATAAAATTTAATAATTTTTTAAATAGTGGAGTTATATCATATAAACCTCCTGCATAACCAAAATAATTTCCTACCATTTCTTTGATCAGACCAGTTCTCTCCAGTCTAACAAATACTGAGATTAGATCGTCTTCATCAAACTCTGGGTACAAGTTTGACAACAATGCGGCGTCGTTATTTAAATTTTCACCATTTCTTTTAGATACTTCCTCAAGCTCAGTGCTATTTAATGTCTTTATTTCATACAAAAATTTTGCAACTCTGAGCTCTTTAACCGAAAGCTCTTCAATAATTTTTAAATAAAGTTCAGGGTCATCTTCTTCATATTCTGCACCTTCAATTAAAGCACCTTTAACAATTTTAGCATATAATTGCAACTTCTCTGATTGTCTAGTTCTTGATGCGGAATTAAAAGCTTTTATAATTAAGTCATAGAACTCTTCTTTTTCAAAAAAATCGTAATTAATTTTCGATGTGTCTAGCTGTTCAATCTGATGACTAAGTTCCGAAACAAATTCTTCAATTCGCTTAATAACAAAATTTTGTCCTGATGAAGATAAAAGTATATCTAAAGAACCTCCAATTTGTGGGATTGCATTTATTGCTGCACGAAGTACTATTTGATCGGAGTAAGCCTTACTTGCTTGTACTAATTTTTCTTTAATATCTTTCATTTCTAGATTTTTAAACTTTGTATATAATTTAAAATAGTACTTAATTGAGAAAAATATCAAATTGATATTTATCCCTCGTTTGAAGCAATTTTATAATTTAATCTGATTTATAACCTCAATTCCTAAAACATTATTCATTTCTAAAAATTTTGGAAAAAATTACCCCGCAATGCTAAATTACAATCAAAGATGCAGGTTCTTTTTTTATTTAATTCCATCAATCATTTTTAGTACAATGTCAATTTTTGTTGCAAGTACAGCTTTATGTCCAGTTTCCTTTATTTGTTCAATGATAATTCCTATTAATGCTTTTTTTCCTTTATCGTAAAAATGCCAAAGCCCACTTCCACTCATTCCTGCCAGATTTGGGGAAAAATGTGGATGTGGATTTGTTGCATTTATCACTTGTCCATCAAATTTTATTGCAATTGTAGATAAAGAATCAAAACCGAATTTTTTAAATTCATAGTTTAAAATTGGTTCTGTTTGATATGTAAAACCAATCGATTTAATTTCATCTTTACCCCATACTTTTTTTGTTTTTGTCAATGGAAATCCTACGGAAAAGTAACTAGCAGCGTTTGACAAGTTGTGATTAGTCGCAATTTCAGAGCAGCTTTCAAGAGCTTTGAATCTTGTCAAAAGTTTTGTAGCACTATTGTTGTCAACTTTAAGAATTGAAATGTCAATTTTATCATCAGCTCTCATGCCACTTTTAGGCATTTCTGTATTATACAGTTGTCCGCCAATAGTTAGCTCTGTATCATGAAGTATAACGAAAGTTTCATTATAATATTCAGCTAAAACGTGAGCAGCTGTTACGACATAATAGTTTTCTTTGTATTTAATAAAAACACCACTACCTGCCGGAGCAACTACATTTTGATCGTCATTACGGAAAAAGCAAATTGTAGATTCAAATGCAGATTTAAGACGGGCGTAGAAAATTTTATTTTTCAATGCTTTTACTCGTTTAACAATGCTAATGTTCTTTACTTTTCTATTATTTTTTTTCTTTCTCATATTGTCTCGCGTTAAGCAATTTACTCAAATCTCATTAGGTAAACCTTATGCACAATTTTATTCAGCTAGTAAATGTTGTTCAAATATAACGCAAAGTCTTTCTTGCCAGCAAAATCCTGTTGATGATGCATTAAGTACAAACCAACCGAGCCCAACAGATAGATATAGATGTCTTCTGATTTCAAAAACCTGATTTAAATCAGTACCTCGCCAATTCTTTATGGCAATAATGTCTGTCATTGGTAATCTCTCAATTACAAAAGATATTCTCCAAAATTCATCATTAGAGATAAGACCATTGCCAAAAAGCGCTAGAGCTTTTCCTAGGAGTTTGGCCTTAGAACCTGTTTCTAATTTATCTATTACAGCTATAAGTTTTTCGCCAGCTTCTAATTGATATTTATCATCTTCTAGTTTATTAATGAGGTTTTCCCTCTTTGCACTTGAGATCACTGATGATTCCTGTAGAAATAGAAGTAATTTATTTAAAAATCTGTAGTCATTAACAGCAACACCTGTTTTCCAAATTCCAACTAAAGAACCGATAATTGGAAAATCTTTCAAAACACCTTCTTTTAAAACAGAATCTAAAGTTATTTCAGCAATATCATTTCCTATCTTGGGTAAATTTGAACTTGTCAAAGTTTCTGTAAGAGATTTTGAAAGCTGCTTATTTCTATCTTCCATCATTTGTGTCTTTTTTATAAAAAATTGTTCTAACTAATTTATTCCTGCCATACAATGATTGGTATTTTTAAAGAGCTATGTCATCATCAAACATACAAAACCACTTTTAATTTATTTTATGGTTTTTCATAATAGCATTATTTAAAAAACAAATTAGTTTAATACTAAAACGATAGAATTAATTAGACTACTTAAAGTGACAAACATTTTTTAAATTAAATAAAAGGCTTTATTGTTTTTTTATTTTTTTGAGTAGATAATCTTTTTTATTTTTCATTTCGAAAATAATATGTTCTTTAAATTTTTCTTTATCTTCTGGCAGCTCGCTATATGTTGTTAGAATTATTTGACCATCTGAGGGGGAGATTTTCGAAATTGTGTTTATACAATTAATAAGAGAGTCATTATCTAAATTTTGTTGCTTAGGCTCATCCAGAATTAAAATATTAGGGTATTTAATCTTATTATCAGCTTTTAATTTTATTGATGTTTGTAAAAGAGCCAAATAATAGCTCAAAATGATACGTATATTATCACTTGAACTTGAAATGTTATAAATATCAAAATTATCTAAATAAGGAGAATAATTATCATTTGAATCCAATCTAATATCGCTAATCATTTTTTGATTGCCTTTAAATAATCCCAAATCTTTGACATTTAAATGTATGAAAGATTTAATAGTATTTAAAATTTTTATATCTCTTTCCGTTTGATTATGCGCGTCAATTTCCAGCTTTAAAGTATCATACTTAGATTGAAGCTTTTTTATTAATAATCGCAAGGGATCAAGATCTCTCCAACGAATTTCAATTCTAGAATACTTTTCCAGTTCTTTATATGTTGCATCTGCATCTAGAATCTTTTGTCTCAATATAGCAAACTCTTTTCCAGCATATGTATTCGTTTGATGGTCTAATTGTGTTTCATATGATGATATTTTATCCTTAATATTGTTTCTATCTTCAATTACTTTCTTTCTATCTAAATTACGTTGCGAAATAACTTTTTTAAAAGTACTTTCCTCATCTTCTAAAAACACAAGGTTTTGCTCTGGTGATGAAATTTTCTTATTTAAATCTGAATGGCATAGAAAACATTCTTCCAAATTTGAATGACTTAAATTTGCTTCACATACAGGACAAGTTTTTATATTTAATTCAATTGCAAATTCTTGTATTTTTTTAAGTTGTTTATTTTTATACTTATTTGATTGTATTCTGTCAAGATAATTCTTATACCCCTCAATTTCTAAAGTTATTTTTTCAATTTGATTTGTTCTAAATCTAAATTCATAATCTAGACGTTTTAGGCTGTCTCTTAGTTTTAAATTAGAATCTTCATATTCTTTATTTTGACTAGATACATTATTAATCAAATCACTTTCAATTTTATACTTTTCCTTTAAGTACTTGATATAATCGTAAATACTAGATTTACCAATCACCTTTGTTTCAATAAGTAAAATTTCATCTATCTTTTCTGCATTAGCAATTATAAATAAATTTTCTTCCTTACCGCTCAACTCACTGATATTTTTTTTCAATTGAACATCTATTTCTTTAAGTTTAAGTTCTGATAAATGAAGATTAAATCTATCTAAACCAAAAAGATATTCGAAAGCTACTTTTTTTACATCTTTTATATTATATCTAACAACTTGCCTTGCTTGAATTTGTGACCAACCGGCACGTTGTTCTACAAAAAATAAAGGAAGAATATTTTCGAAGTATAACTTAGAATATTTTTGATCATAAGTTGGAACTTCAACTGTTTTAAGGTTCAAAAAATCGAATAAAAAATTCTGAAATCCATTTTCTGAAAAAACCCCTTCACCTACTACAATATATTTTTCTACCTCCTCAGTTTTAAAAAAATTGTCTGCAATACAATTCTTAACAGCAACAATATTTATATCTCCACCAGTAATATATCTAAATATAGTAACTGTTTTACTACCGTTAAAGATTTCAAGAAGTAAAAAAGATTTTTTTATTTGTTCCCCATCAATAGATTGATAAAACTCTGGTTTGAATGGATTTTGAATAGACTTAAATATGCCTAATCCCTTTTCTGAACCTAGTCCATATATTATCCCGGTAACAATACTTGTTTTCCCAACAGAATTAGGGCCATAAACAATATTTAAACCATCCTTGAAAGGAATTGTGGCCCCATAAATATTATCATTAACTGTTGTTACTTTATAAATAAGCTTATTTATTTTTAGTTTCCGCATTTTGTTTCCAGTATGAATTAGGAATAACGTCAGTAATTATTTTAAGTGTTTTTTCTTCAATCATTCGACTGCCAAATAGTTCCAAAAAATTAACTTCGCTAGGAAAAATTTCTTTTAGTTTTCCAAAGACTTCTATCCCCTTATCAGAAAGAAGAATTCTTATATTATTATTATCTTTATCGGATTTGTATAAAATTAAGTCTCTTACATACAAAAATAAAAGCATATCATTAAATCTTAAATCCCATGGTACGCTTTTGTATTGAACAACGTTAAAGTCTATTTCAGTTTGTGATGATAACTCAAGTTTCATTAATTTACTAATCACATTTTTTTGACCAGAGAAATATTCAGAGATAAATTTTAACTGAAAAGAATCATTTCTTAATAGAAAATCAACACAAGCTATGACATTTTTACTTAAGCCAAATTTAGTATTTAACATGCCTAAAATTATAATTAATCGAATTGATCTATATTGAATTCTATCTTCAGGCTGAATATAAGTTGGCCTATCCAAATTAATAGTTGGTCTTAGTTCTTTAGAAGATATCGAGGTAATTAAATAATTAAGCTTTTCCATTTTTTCGCCAATCTAAGGGACATTGAGCCGCTAACTCAAATACAACTCCATTTAATAATTTTTCTCTATCTCCCTTTAAATTGAAATCTGAGTAAAAAGTTAGCATGTCTTTTTCCGCTTCTTCAAAGAAATCATGAAAAAATAATTCTGTTGAATATGAACTATCAATATTGAATTTATCAGTTAATCTGCTTGCTTTTAATCTTAAATTACTTTCCCATCTTAAAATATTATCTCTCAATTCTGGATTAAGATCAACTAACGATTCAAGAAATACTTTATAATTTGCTCTTAGTCGATGAAATTCTATACGTTTAGGGTCTTCAACAGACAATATGGCGTTTAACTTTTCGTCCATAGCCGTTTTTAAATTAATATCTTCAATTGGATCAATTGCAACATCTTCAATTTTAATTAGATCTGAATATTGAAGTAAATCTTTTTGTTGAATCATTAGATCAATTTTGGCCCTATATTTTCTAAGCTCCTTATCTCTATCGAATGAAATATTACATTTTGCAACATCGTATACTTTTTTATAGACCTCAATATTAAGAGCAAAAAGAGTTTCAATTTTTTTATCAGGAGTCCAAAAATCAACCGGATATTTAAAATTCTTTACAATATTCGCTTGCAGATTATGATCAATATTGCTTAAATCCTTTAAAGGAGATAAACATATGAAAGCACAAGGTTTATGGCTAGATGCTTTCAGTTGCAATTGCTTGTTAAAAATATCGGACCATTGCAAAGCTGATGATGTATAATACTTACATTCGAAAAACATTTCTCTTTCTAAACCACAAAAATCCAAAAATAAAACACTGATATCAAAGCCATCCTGTGTTCCGGCTGTTTGTTGTCTAACTTGAAAAACAATATACCCCATTTCTTCAAATATTTCTTGAAAGAATGGTTTAATTATTTTCTCAAAATCACTTCCACTGATTGGCATATTTTTAAATGTTTATTCATAGATTTCAGAAAATTAATAATTTCATTATAAATATACTCTGTACTAATATCTATTATATTTACAAAAATTTCGTTTCAAATTATTGCACTCTGAGTTCCTTATAACATAAATTGGTATTTATATAATATATCGCTTTAATATTAAACAATTATTTCATCATAATTATCAAACATACAAAACATCATTCAATATCTTTTACGGTTTTCCATAATAGACTTTTATCCGTAGCAAATTAGTTTTTTAACTAATAAATGAGTACCGTATTATTACCTGTTTTTATAATTTTTTTAAAGAACAAAAAAAAAGATGCTAAAGCATCTTTTTTTTTATTTATTTACAATCCAGCGTTTTTTCTAAAATTTTGTGCAATTTTAAATAACACACATGCTTTTACTTCTTCTTTTGTTGTTTCCCCTTCATTGATACATTCTGTAATATACTTTCTAATATCTCCATTTGGAATCTCATTAAAAATCTCATTTGCTAAATCATTAATCTCTGCTTGTGTCATATTTATGTAATTTAATTAAGATGCTCATGCATCTATTAATATTTATTCCTTTTCTAAATCAAATTTAAAATCAAATAATTCTTTAGGTTCAATATCAAGCCCTTTTGCTATTGAAATTATCGTACCCAATGATGCTCCATGCTCACCATTTAGAACTCTATATACCTGCTTGAGTTCAAGTTTTCCAACAGAAGCAACAGTCATAACATCTTTGTTATTCTTTATCATAACCCTTTGTAAATTCTGTCCAAATGCTATATAATATTTTTTTCTAATCTCCTTCATAAAGTGAAATTGAGATAATTAGAAGAAAAAAAATTGTCAAATTTGACAATTTTGTGATTTTTTTCATATATTTGAATTCTAAAAAATTATTTAAAGAAATTTTAAATAGGATTTTATTAATTTTGCGACTCTTCAATTAAAAATATTTGAAGCATTCGCTTTGAATCTCGAACAGAAAACTGGCGTTTTTAAACCACGAGAGGATAAGTAAGATGCTCACGTCATTGGCGTGGGCTCACTTATTGTGGTTGGTGCCGCCAGTACCTCTGTTCGATAAGCTGAGTTCCGCGCTTTTTTTATTATAGCAATCAGATAAAATTCACAGCAAATCTTTACATATTATTTAACGTCGCGCATTTTGATGTCGAACCTTTAAAATATTTACATGTGAAGTAAAACTCTTAGTCATGATTATTAAGTACTCCACTTAATTCACAAAAATGGTCCTCTATTTCGTCGCCAAACAACCATAGAGGACCGTAGCCAAACTAACTTTCTAATAATTTAACCATTCCAATATTATGAAAATTATTTCATTTTACATGGGTGGCAGGGCTTTTTGTTACCTATTTTTTATGGGATTTCTTTTAGCTTCCGCTCCTGTTCAGGCCAATCATTCAGTGCGGCCACGCTCTGAAAAATTACAACAATCACAAGTTCAGGGAACTATTACCGATGGCAGCAGTCCTTTGCCGGGTGTAACTGTTTCTCTTCGTGGAAAATCCAGTAGTGGTGTTATATCCGATTTTAACGGTCAGTATTCAATCTCTGCTTCCCCTTCCGATACTTTAGTTATCTCTTTTATTGGTTGCAAAACCGCAATTATTCCCATAAGGGGAAGAAAAAAAATTGATATTCAGCTTGTCTATGACACCACCGTTCTGCAGGAAGTTCGTGTCAATGCTGGTTACTATTCGGTCAAAGAAAGCGAACGTACAGGAAACATTGCCCGAATCACTTCCAAAGATATCGAATCACAACCCGTTTCCAATGTACTTGCTACCATGCAGGGACGTATGGCTGGAGTGAATATTATTCAGTCCACAGGTGTGCCCGGAGGAGGATTTGACATCAAAATTCGCGGGCAGAACAGTATCCGCACCGATGCCAACGCTCCGCTTTATTTGATTGACGGTGTTCCGTATGCTTCTGATCCCATCGGATACAATCAGACTTCCACTGTTTACCCGACTACTACTAGTCCCCTTAACAGTATTAATCCCGATAACATTGAAAGTATTGAAGTACTTAAAGATGCTGATGCTACAGCTATCTATGGTTCTCGTGGAGCCAATGGAGTTGTCCTGATCACAACCAAGAAAGGAAAAGCAGGAAAGACAGCCTTTACTGTAAACGCATCAACCGGAGTTGGTAATGTGACTAAATTCATGAAACTCATGAACACCGAGCAGTATTTAGCTATGCGTAAACAGGCCTTTATCAATGATGGTGTTGCTTATAATCCATGGGACTATGATGTGAATGGAACGTGGGACCAGAACCGATATACCGACTGGCAGAAAGAGCTTATCGGCGGCACTTCACGTATAACGGACCTGCAGGCAGGCTTGTCGGGAGGATCTGAAACTACACAGTTTCTGCTGAGCGGTAATTATCATACCCAGTCCAGTGTGTTTCCCGGGGATTTTCTGTACAAGAAAGGAGGCTCTCAAATCAATTTAAATCACCGTTCACAAGACAGCAGATTCAGACTTACCTTTTCTGCAGGGTATACTAGTCAGAACAATGACCAACCGGCCTTTGACCTGACGTATGATGCCCGATCCCTTGCTCCTAATGCTCCGGCACTTTATGATGAACAGGGAAATTTAAACTGGGAAAACGGCACTTGGGATAATCCGCTTCGCAATCTAAATGCAAAATTTGAATCCAAAACAAATGATCTGATCGCTAATTCAGTGCTTTCCTATGAGCTGTCACCGGGACTTGTGATAAAAAGTAGTTTTGGTTACACTGATCTCAGTACTGTTGAAACCCGAACCTCCCCTTCTACAATTTATAATCCCGCCTATAATATCAGCAGTGCTAGTTCGATATTGTATGTAAATAATACAGACAGATCATCTTGGAGTATAGAGCCGCAGATCAGCTGGGAAAAGCAATTGGGCCGTGGAAAACTGGATCTGCTTGCTGGAACAACTTTTCAGAATCAGAACACTACAAGGCTGTATCAATCTGGGACCGGATTTAGTTCCAACAGTCTTATTTATAATCTGGCATCAGCCAATTATATCAAAGTGCTGTTAAATGATGAAACCCTTTATAAATATCAGGCATTCTTTGGACGCATCAACTATAATTTTGATAAGCGTTACATTATTAACCTTGCCGGCAGACGCGATGGTTCGAGCCGTTTTGGCCCAGGTAATCAGTTTGCCACCTTTGGAGCCGTGGGTGCAGCATGGCTATTCTCCAACGAAAATTTCCTTAAAAACAGCTCATGGCTTAGCTTTGTAAAGCTTCGATCCAGCTATGGAACTACAGGTAGTGACCAGATTGGTGATTATCAGTTCTTCAATACCTATTCCACTACAGGTGTAAATTACGACGGTATTATTGGGCTTGAACCTACAAGGCTTTACAATCCTGACTTTGGATGGGAAACCAATAAAAAACTCGAAGCGGCTCTGGAACTGGGCTTTTTTAAGGACAGAATATTTACCACTGCATCCTGGTATCAAAACAGATCATCCAATCAGCTTGTTGGGGTTCCGCTTCCCGGAACAACAGGTTTTACCGTACTTCAGTCCAATTTAAACGCCGTAGTGCAGAATCGAGGTTTGGAACTAACCCTTAGAACCAGCAATTTTAGCCGTGAACAATTCAGCTGGACGACCAGTTTCAATCTCACTTTTGCCAAGAACAAACTACTTAGCTTTCCTGGACTGGAGAGTTCACCTTACAGCCAGAAATACCGCATTGGTGCGCCTTTGAATATGCAGCTTGTTTATGAATATAAAGGCATCAATCCGGAGACCGGTGTATATGAGTTTGAGGATCTTAACAAAGACGGTAAAATTACATTTCCCGAAGACAGGCAGAAAGTAGTAGATCTCAACCCTGAATACTATGGAGGACTGCAGAACCAATTTCGGTTTAAAAATTGGAATCTTGACTTTTTATTTCAGTTTGTCAAACAAAAAAACCGAATCAATTCAATGGGATATGCCGGCCAGATGTCCAATCAGTCAACTTTGCTGACAGACAGCTGGCAAACAACCGGAGACAATGCCACGTATCAGCTCTACACTACCGGAAATAACAGTGAGGCAGTAACTGCGGATTATTTATACGAGAGAAGTGATGCTGCGATAACCGATGCTTCTTTTATTCGTCTGAAAAACATTTCGCTTACCTATCAGCTACCCTTGCAGTTAAATGCCGTACAGTGCAAATTAATGTTGCAAGGACAGAATATTTTGACTTTTACCAGATACAAGTATGGAGATCCTGAATTTACCTCCTCAGGTTATCTGCCCCCGCTAAAGGTTGTAACAGCAGGTATTCAATTAACTTTTTAAATTATGAAATTATGAAAACAATTTATCGTCTTACAAAGAAGAAAGTATGGGCAGTAGCACTGGTTTTACTTGTAAACTCCTGCGATTCATTTGTAGAGGTTGATCTTCCCAAATCACAGCTTACTACTGCAACTGTTTTTGAAGATTATGCGACGGCTAATGCATCTCTCATGGCAGTGTATGCAAATATCCGAGATAAGGGACTGCTTACAGGAACCAACACAGGACTGTCCAATCAGCTTGGGAACTATACTGATGAAATTATTCCCTACGGTGTACCGTCCAGTCCCAGCCGTATCTTTTACAGCAATAATCTTTTAGCTGAAAATCCCAGTGTAGCAGATTATTGGAACACTACTTATAATCAAATCTATGGCGCTAATGCTGTTATAGAAGGCCTGCAGGCAAGTGAAACGATTTCAGACCAGCAAAAAAATCAGCTTCAGGGGGAAGCTCTTTTTATACGCGCTCTTTTGCATTTTTATCTGGTCAATCTTTTTGGTGATGTGCCTTATATTACCGGAACAGATTATAAACAGACCAGCACAGTAAGCAGAATGGCTTCTGTACAGGTATATGAAAATATTATTCGTGATCTGGAGAATTCTATTACACTTCTGCAGGATCAATATCGCACTGCGCAAAAAATCCGCGTGGATAAAAATACTGCTAACGCCCTTCTGGCCAGAGTCTATTTGTATACAAAATCCTATGCAGCTGCGGCTGATAAGGCTTCAGCAGTTCTTAATCAAACAGATGAGTTTAAATTAGAAGACATACATCAGGTATTTTTGCTTGACTCCAAAGAAACCATTTGGCAACTCCAGTCTGCTGAGTCTGGTCAGAACTCGGAGGAAGCTTTGACTTTTATATTCCTCTCGGGTCCTCCTCCCTTAGTAGGGCTGAATCCAGATCTAGCAAACTCCTTTATTGCTTCCGATCTCCGAAAATCCAACTGGATTCGAGAGGTGACCGATGGGACATCAATATGGTACCATTCTTATAAATACAAAGAACAGAACTTTACTTCAATCTCTAAAGAATATTCAATTGTTTTCAGGCTTGCAGAACAGTACCTCATCAGAGCCGAAGCAAGAGCGTATCAGGGCGACCTTATCGGTGCTAAAGAAGATTTAAACAAAATACGTCATCGCGCCGGACTTCCAGATACTGTAGCCGTTACTCAGGGGGAGATTCTCGAAGCTATACTTCAGGAAAGAAGATGGGAACTTTTTACCGAACATGGACATCGCTTTTTTGATCTGAAACGATCCAATAAAATTGATGCAGTGCTATCGAGCACAAAATCCGGATGGAATCCCTCCGATGGTTTGTTTCCCTTGCCTCAAAGTGAATTAAGTACTAACCCTAACCTCCGGCCTCAAAATCCGGGATATTAAATCAATCTATTATGTTTTTCAAGAACAACGTCAGAAAAAAAACAATTCCTCTAATGGGAGTTTTATCGCTGAAAGTGTGTCTGCACTTTTGTTTAATTTTATTTTTTATTTTGCCATTAGTATCCTGTCCCTTATGGGGACAGGAGGTGCAAAAAAAAGATCTTACACCTCAAGATTACCACCTTTGGGGCACCATGAATATGGAGAAAATATCTCCTGATAGTCAGTGGATCACTTACACTATGGGTTATGAGAAAAACGTTGATACACTTTTTGTGCAAAGTACGCGTAATCAGAAAACATATGCTTTTTCCACGTCCTATAGTTCCCAATTCACTAAAGATGCTTTTGTATCGATGGGCAATAAAGGGCTTGAGATATTGGATTTAAAGACCGGTAAAAAACAGTCTATACCTTTAACACAACAATATTCCTATTCAGCCTTAACTGATCTTTTAATTCTAACAGTTGATTCTCCCGATGCTAAAAAGAAGTTATTGATTCAAAATCCAAATGGAAAAATAGTAAGGGAGATAACGGATGTAACGGATTTTTTACTTAGTCCTGATAAGCAGCATCTGATTTACGGAATCTCTGTAAATAATAAACATTCGGTTATGCTTTTAGATTTAAGAGAATTAAATCACGAGAAATTTTTAGTCATAAATAATCCCGATACCAGCTTTGGTTTTACATGGCATAAAAATGGAAAAGCGGTCGCTTTTGTTCTAAAATCAGATCTGGTAACCAGCAACTCTTTGTTTTATTATATACTACAAAATGATAAGCTTTATCAGATGAATCCTGCTGGATCCAGTCTTGCCAAAAATACTTTTATACCAGCAGACCCCACCTTAAAACTGACAATATCCGATGATTTGCAAAGAGTATTTTTTACAACTAAAATCTACAATGCGGAGGTTCCAATAATTGCCGGATCTGATGTCGAGGTATGGAATGCAAATGATAAATCGCTCTATCTAAAGCGTAAAAAAGATGGTAATCCAGATAATTTTCCTAGAGTGGCTCTATGGATTCCAACAAATAATTTGGTTACCGCTGTTACTTCAAAAGATTTTCCGCAACTCATGTTATCAGGTGATCAGAAATATGCATTTCTATTTAATCAGGAACAATATGAACCGCAGATTTTTACTAATGGAGGCCCCAGCGACGTTTATATCATGAATCTTCAAACATTTGATAAAAAACGAATCCTGGAAAGACATTCAACACATTTTTTTGAAATGATTCCTTCTCCCTCTGGCAAGTATCTTGCGTATTATAAAGATGGAAATTGGTGGACATACAATATCGCTACAGAGTCACATCAAAATATTACAGCTACCGTCAAAACCAAATTTACTGCATTTGATGTTGGATATTCACTTACTGGAAAAAACAATAATGCAGGATGGAGTGTTGATGATAATGAAATACTGCTCTATGATGAGTATGACTTATGGGATATTAAACCAGATGGTAGTGCTTACAGAAGATTAACCAAAGGAAGGGAATTAAATATCAGCTATCGATTGGTAAATAGTCCCGGTAGAAATAAATTTAATTTTATTTATAACGGACTAACAATAGATAATTTTGATTTGAATAAAGAACTTTTTCTGCACGGACAGGGAGATGATGGAAAAACAGGGTATTTTAAATGGAATAAAAATTTAGGAGAAAGTCCCATTACTTATAAAGACAGTCATTTAGACCAGTTGATCTACACCACAGAAAAAAAAGATTTGTTTTACCGAGAGCAAAAATTTGATCTCTCGCCACGAATAATGATGAAGCAAAATAAATCTGATGCAGTAGTTTTATTTCAAAGCAACAAGCAGCAGAAAAAATACTACTGGGGCAAATCCGAACTGATCGAGTATCAAAATTCAAAAGGCATAAAAATGAAAGGCGTACTTCGATATCCTGCTAATTATGATCCAGCTAAAAAGTATCCGATGATCGTGCACATCTACCAAATCAAAAATGAACTACATCATAAATATGAGAACCCTACTTCTTACACTGAGGAAGGTGAAAATGGCGTAGTTTGGACCTCTCAGGGTTACTTTTTTCTCCAACCCGACATCATAATAGAGGCTGATGATCCTGGTATGAGTGCCCTTGATTGTGTTACCTCTGCAGTGGAAAAAGTTATATCCAAAGACATAATTAATCCAAAAAAAATTGGTCTCACAGGGTTTTCATTCGGCGGGTATGAAAGTACCTTTATCATAACACAGTCCAATTTATTTGCTGCTGCCGCTCCAGGAGCGGGAGTATCGGATCTGAACAGTTTTTATTTTACCCTGGCCAAAGATTTTTATCTGCCAAATATATTTAGATATTTTAATGGACAATGGAAAATGACCAAAAGCCCATTTGAAGCCGCTGCTGCATATCAGCGTAATTCACCAATCGTACATGCCCATAAAGTGACAACTCCTGTGTTATTATACGCAGGAACTGAGGATCATAACATAGATCCGCATCAGACAACGGAATTTTATTTTGCGCTTCGCAGTATGAATAAAAAATGTATTATGCTGCTTTATCCTCAAGAAGGACACAGCTTTTCAAAAGCTGTCAATCAAAAAGATTTGACCGATCGTATGCAGCAATGGTTTGCCTATTATCTAAAAGATGACTTGTCAGCAGAATGGATTACTGAGGGTGTAAAATAATTCTTGATTTTTTAAACAACAAAAGCAACGCAGCTCCAATTGAAGCTGCGTTGCCATTTATTAAAGACTTAGTCTTTTAATTGGCTGGTCGGTACAGCACTTCGCTACAGTTGCCTTGGGGATTTTTCCCAAAGGCTTGAGGGCCGCTAGCGCCGTTAAGACGGCACAATTGATTTCCGTCTGTGCTACAGTCTGTCGGAATATTACAAGCTCCCTGTGCATTCATAACATACCCAATTTTTGGAGGGTTCCCTTTTGAAGCATTCTGCATGGACATAGTGGCAAATGCTCCCGCAATACCAAAAGCAATTACTGCCACTGGTGCCACTTTTTTTAAAAATAACGTTTTCATAATAATAAATATTAAATTAAAACACGATCTACTTTTTTCTACAGGTGTTCGATCTAATTCCTGACATCGCGCGATATATTTTAAATGCTGAGCTTTTTATTTCAGCAGTTTCATTTCTTTTTTTAACATGTTTCGCAGCTTATAAACAAGCAGCTCATCACCCATAAGAGCGTAAAAATTATCATCGGTAACTATAAATGAGCGTAGCTTTTTATCCCCGCTGTGATAGACAGCAAAACTCATTAGATAAACCTTTGTATTGAGATCATACACGTCAATGATAGCTGCCTTTTGCCATAATTTTTGATCTTCAAATTGACCCTGAATTTTGGAATGTACAAACAGCAGGTTTTGATAAACCATCAAATCTGCATTTACCACCAGCGGCGGTGCTGCCATTTTTCTCTCTGTATTGTCTTTAAGATAAGCAACCTTAATCTGGGCACGAGATATGGTATCAATGGTATTTCCTCTGTACTTTAGTTTTGCATTTTGATCTGCCACAATAAATTCATTTCTGTAGTAATACAGGTAAACCATTCTTCTTATTCTCTCATTGTAGACCAGCATTCCGTCCGTATCAAAGACACCGTCAATCTGTTGCTGTAAAAGCGAATCGTTATACGTGATTTTAGGGCACTCATGCTCCTTGTAACTTCCAATAATATGAGACGAATTTTTACCGCTGTTAGACCTGAATACTACAGAGGAGCTATCCACTGGTTGAGCACTTGTGAAGTAATGAATTCCTTTTAGTTCGTGCGTAATTTTCCAGTCTTCAGTACTGCCTCTATATATGCAGGGCACTGTCCCGTCCATCAGGAAAAAGTAAGATCCTCTTACTGAAATTTTAACCGATTTAAACGTTATATCCTTTGGGTTAAACTGTATTCTAATGGTCTGTTTGTTCTTTAGCTTGGTATCGAAAACAATAATATGAAGCGGATCTGTGTAGTTGCTCAAATAGATATGGCTGTCACTGTTTCCGGCAAAATAATAGGAATTAAATTTTAGATTAACTGTTTTCTGTTGTGTGATGGGATGCTGGGGATAACGCCGTATAAATGGGTTTTCATACTTCATGATTTCCTCCGAGGTTAAAAACAAAACCAGGACCAGAATGATGCTAAAGAGCATTGAAGTTAAAATCGTTTTAAATCCTACTCTTCTGTTTCTCTCAGCGGTTCTTCGGCTACATGTTCCATTGTCTAATCCTAAAGCAATTATACCTATTAGCACAAAAGCCAGATTAAAAACCATATGTACATTCCATGTCATCTTCTCCAGAATTCCTCCGCAGGAACAAGGCACAAAAGAACTGTAATGAAGTATAATAAAAATATAAGCGGTAAACATAGTCATCATACTTATCGATGCCAATAGCCCTATATTTCTGCAGCTTGGGACAAGTAGTAAGATTACAATTAACAATTCCATTACAGGTACCATCCACGATACCCAGACTGCATAAGGACTAAGTAGCGGAGACTGTCCGAGCTGCACCTGAAAATTTTCAAAATCCAGTAGTTTACTGACTGCTGCGTAGACAAATAAAAGGATATACAAAAGACTGATAATCTCTACTATTTTACTGGAAATTTTTGCCGTTAATTTCATGATCCTAAAGTTTATGAGTTTGCAATTTCTACTGGACTTGTCTAAAAGAATTAAGGAAAACATAAACAAAACTAGAACGAAAAATCTTTCAGGACGTTATCAAAAACAGGACATTAATTGCCAAAAACAGGTCAATTTTAAAAACAGATTAATTTTAAAAGAAAAATGCTTACCAGATATTAGATACATGGTAAGCACTCATTGAATGGTGAACTGTTTTTGTTATCTGCAGGCTTCGCTCAAAGCAATCAGCTTTTGATTTAATTCTACTAGTCCCGCTTTTTGGAGGCACTCTTCAGAAACATTTTTTAGCTCTGTTAAACACTCCTCTGCAACACTGCCTAAGGGACTCAGATCTTCATCTTTGGAGTTCAGTCCGCGCATAATGACATGGCTTAATAAGAGTACATTTTTTCGTGAAATTTTCAAATCAATCCTCACTGGCTCACTCATGCCAGGGATACTCAAAACAGTATCATATACCTTGGCTACTTCATTTGTTGTAATCATAATTTTCACTTTTAAATTAATATTCGATGATGTAAAAATAATCAGCTTGATTGATTTTATAATAGTCAAAATATGGCGGGGATTGCCTGTCAGTGCAGACTTTTATAATTTCGTTCCGATGATTTAACAGTAAAGCTGCCTGTAAATGATTTTGGCTTCTAAAATTTTAAGGAAGAGATCTAAGATATTATTGAAAAGCTGAAAGATTGCCACGTTCCTGCAATCGGCCAGATGAACGGTTGTCGGACAACCGGATCTGGCTGATCTATCCTCGGAACTCGGGATCAGTGACACTGAGAAGCCAAAAAAGAGTTTGATAACAATGAAAATTAATGATGATGGAAAGAGAAAATTCAAACAGATCACGTAGAATTACCCTAAGACTGACACTGGAAGAATATGCTAAAATTGAGCGCAGATACAAAGAGAGTACGTGTCGTAAGCTTAGCGATTATATACGCAGGCATTTATTTAACAAGCCCATAACAACCTATTACCGAAATCAATCTATAGATGATGCGATGGAAGAAATTATAATAATGCGTAATGAGCTTAATGCCGTTGGGAACAATTTAAATCAGGTCGTAAAAAAGATGCATACCCTGCAGCAGATTCCTGAATTCAGAGAGTGGATTGTCCGTTATGAAGAGGAAAGAAAGATTCTTTTTCAAAAGATAAATAAAATTCAAAATCATATTTATAAAATCACGGAGATATGGTTGCAATTATAAAAACAAGCCATTCCATCAGAAGTGTTTTAAATTACAATGAAAATAAAGTACAAAAAGGTGTGGCAGAGTTTATCGGTGCAGGAAACTATCCCGTTGATGTAGAAAAATTAACCTATTTTGCAAAGCTAAATCGCTTTACAAAAAGACTTGCATTAAACGAAAATACCAAGAGAAACAGCGTACATATATCCCTCAATTTTGATCCGTCAGAAAATCATTCCAAAGATAAACTAATGGGTATTGCGGAAGTATATATGGACAAAATAGGCTTTGGAAAACAACCCTATCTCGTCTATCAGCATCACGATGCTGGACATCCGCACGTACATATAGTTTCTATAAATATCGAAAGGGATGGCAGACGAATTGATCTGCACCATTTGGGTATAAGAAAGTCAGAACCTGCGAGAAAGGAAATAGAAAAATTTTTTGGACTTGTAAAGGCAGAAGGGAGAAAAAACAGAGAGCAGTTTAATTTAAAACCCATTTCAATAAGCAGAGTTCGCTACGGAAAGATTGAATCCAAGAAAGCCTTAAGCAATGTTATAAACACAATAATAAATGAGTACAAATATTCTAGCCTTCCCGAACTTAATGCGGTACTGAAACAATACAATGTTTTGGCTGATCGTGGCAGTGAAAAATCAAGAGTATTCTTAGCTAGTGGACTAGTGTATAGAATATTGGATGAAAAAGGAAATCCTACAGGTGTTCCCATTAAAGCCAGTGATTTTTATTTTAAACCTACCTTAAAACTGCTGGGAGAGAAATTTAAGCAGAATCAAATAAGAAAAACATCCGACAAGGTGCGGGTAAAAAATGCTATTAATATGGCATTGCTCAGAGAGCACGCAATGCCAGTAAGCAAACTTGCAAAACTATTAGAAAAAGAGGGAATCTGTACTGTTTTTAGAAGAAGTACTGAAGGTATGCTTTACGGTGTTACATACATTGACCACACGACAAGAAATGTTTTTAACGGAAGTAGTCTGGGAAAAGAATACAGTGCAAAAGCTATAGAAGAAAGATGTGGATTAAGGGATGCAGTGAAAGATAAAAATAATCAGATGTATGAAAAATTGCCTTCTAAAGAATCTTTAATTGACAACCTTCAATATCAAAAAGAAAATTTAAATATTCCTGATCTGGTTAAGATATTGGATTTGCTGACACATGCAGAATATACTTCCGACTGCATACCAAATCATTTGAAAAAGAAAAGAAGCAAGAAAAGGAAAAGAGGACTTTCTTAATAATTAAAAAATAACTTAAGTAATAAAATTTTTTATTACATCCTGTTTATCCTCTTTATTTTACTTGCATATTCGTTTGCTCCTTTGATAAATTATTGCATTACTTGAATCTTTTTTTATTAAGCTTTTATTTTTGTATATTTCATTAGTTCGCTTTTTTAAATTTAAGAATAAAATTGTCGTTTACGACTGTAAAAAGTTCATTATCCGTAAAGGATTTTCCTTTATAATCAAACAATCCTTGTATTTTTTCAATTTTTAATTCTGATATATTATCAATGTTTCTAACGAGAAATACTTCATAGTTTCTCTTTAGTCTTTCTCCAACCTTAACTTCATTGGATGTTATATGAAATGCATCTTCCCATCCGACTACTTTTACTTCTACCTTTCTTGAATGTTTGGCCCCTTTTGGTAAATACATCAGATCATATCCTAACCCATCCACACCATCCAGATTAACACCGCAATCCTTGGCATAACCCGAAACCCACTTTACATCAGATTTGTTTTCACTAATTTCTAAAAGATGTTTGTAAACAATATATTCGCCTAAAAAACCTATTTCTTCTTTAGGCTTTTTCGGATTTAAGCCTCTTGATCTTCCACTTCCTGATGGGCTGCCTTTTCCATTTATAATGTCTTTTTTAGCAATTTTTACATTTGCAAATCCAATTTTTTTTATTTCTACATCAGATAATAAATTATCTATTTGGTTTTTTAAATCTAATAAGTCATTGTAAAATATAGGTTCTTTACCAAATACAATTCTGTTGGATTTTGATGGAGTTGTATTTGAATCTGATTTTTCAGCAATATTTTTTCCAAGCCAGGTTTTAAATGATACATCAATTTGAGGAAATTCATTTTCAAAAAACAGTAATGATTGTATGGAATAACTCTCTTGAATAAATTGGTTGAAAAGCTTCTTATCAAGATCAGGTGTCTTAACCATTTCCCATACTTTTTCAGTATTTAAAGCATACAGAACACTCCAGTCGATTATTTCGCCACCTGCGTTCAAGTCAATCTCAAATAATTCATTTATAATTGTTTTTAAATCGCTTATTACATCAAAATTGACTTCATTGAAAGGTTCAGAAGTTAGATTTAAATAGGTATTAACCATCTCTAAAAATCTATTTTTAGGTAACTTATTGGCTAAACAAAAATCATATAATATGCTCTTAAATTTTTCCAAGTTATCATTAACTGCTTCTTTAAAATTAATTTCATAAAGCAGTGAAATATTAATGGATGGATAATGAAAGGTATTGAATTGAGAAATTGTAATACCTGTGCTTTTAAATAAATTGATTATAAGTTCAGCGCTGACTTCTTCATTTAAATCCTGATAATTAATAAAATCAATAGTGTTTAGAATTAGTTCCTGATTTTTTGGAAAATGTATCATTAATGCTTCTAATATTGCCTGATCTGTATCAGTCTTAATATTTAGCGTTTTGTTTTTAAAACACTTAACAAAAGCTTTCCAAAAGTCGATTTTAGGGTTGCTGATTACACCTAATTTCTTTCTTGCATCGTTAAGTTTTTCCAAATTGATATCATCCGTTTCTGAACGTAATAATTCATCTCTAACCGAAGCGCTTTTAGAGAATAGCTCTCTAATTTGAAGTCTCTGTGCATCAACATCTAAGATTGCCGAAAAAACTTCTGCAATTGTTGAACAGAAAAATATGCTTTCTTTTAGATCAATAATTTCATCAAAGAATATTGGAACTTTAATGAAAATTATATTTCTTTTTTTTATGTATAAATATTCAAAATCATCCAATTCAAATATTTTTTGTTGTCCCGATATACTTAGTGTTGCAGTTAAATTAGATACTAATTGAAACTTTGTATTTTTAATTATATTTTTCTCATTGCCACTATCCTGTTCTTTTCTCAATACATAAACATAAGGTTTGAAATTTTCAATTTCCAATTCAAATTTTGAATTTAAAGTATGCACCTCGGGAATACCAACCACATTTAAGTCAATATTGTCTAATGGCTGAACTCCAAATATCTTTTTAATTTTATCTTTTCCTCTTCGTCTCTCAATCTCAATGATATTGAACTGTTTTATTACTGTTTCACCATATCTTTTGTCATTAACATAATAAACTTCATTTAAAGGATAGTCAACTCCATCTTTGCAGAAAACTCTTCCTGATGTCATATAATTTTTATATTCACGATCCAGAGTGCTTATTTTAAACAGTGCTTTTTCATCATAGTTAACAGCAATTTGATTGTAAATTGTTTTCGCTTTTTTACCTGATGGATCTATCTCGGGTAATTTATGAAGTATAGTATAAATCATTTCAGGAGAAAGTGTATTTATAGTTTTATGAACTCCCACTAAACTTAAGATATAATCAACTTTTTCTCTTTGAACTTGTTTTGATTTAAGAACATCATAATCAACTTTAGGCTTTTCAATTAAACCACTAAATTCCTCGTTAATATATGCTGCTGATGAACATTTTGAAGGCTCTGTTTTAATAACTGCTTCTGTTTGCAACCAAGTAGAATGTTCTAATTTCCATTTAATGTAAGAAGTCATCATACTGCCATTTATTTTACGGTAATTCCTCGTATTAAAAAAATCAAAATATATTAAACTGGAATGTGGTTCTATATTTTTATCGATCGAATTAAAGATTTCTAAATCCTTGTCAATTAAGTTAATAATTGATTCTGATGTATTATTCAATAAAATTTTATCAAAATCATCAATTGATAAAACATTCACCGGACCATATCCACCTGTTAATGTGTCTTTAAATTGTTTATAGCCTTTTTTGAAAGTATAATCACCTACAGAATTTCTGTAATTATAATTTTTCATAACGTAATCAGCATAATCATCTTTAACTCTAACAGTTTCTTTTCTTGGATAATATGCCACACCCAGCCACTCGATATATTTTTTCCATTTGATTGTATTGAGGCCTTCTATTTCAAATTTCAGATGAGATGCTATTAATTTTGCTTTGTCATAACTATAGATTTCCTCCGCCAGCGGATTACCATATTCTTTTCCGAAGTATAATTTATTAGCCAGTTCAATTTTATTTTTTTTATTGATTATATGAATAGCTGTGCCCTTCCAATTAGAATCTGTGTGAAGTTCCAATTTGTAAATATCAAAAAGTGTTTTATGCAGGTTTTTCACATCATCTAACGAAACCTCTTCATGCTGTGAATAATGTGAAATTAAAGCTTCAACAACCTCATTAAAATTAAACTCTTTTAAGTTGTATTTTGAAAGAGCTTCTGCTAGGTTCTTGAAATCGGAACACTGATATACTTTTAATAATTCGGCTGCTAAATCATTACTGATTATTTGAATTCCTAGTTCATGAGGTAAGTTGTATTTTACACCTTGATTTGGCAGAAAAATTGGTTTATCAAAAGACAATAAATTCTTTTCGTTATCAAAAAATACGCCCTCGGTTTTTAATAATTCCGTATCTTTTCCAATATAATTACCAATCGATTTTATTAAAAGTGCATAATCCGGAAGGTTAATATCCTTTCTATGGGTGGCAATACTAGGAATTACGACTTCGACATTGTAATTCTCATATCCCAGATTTTCTAAAAAATTTAAAACAAATTCATCTTCAGTATGCAATAGCAAATCAGGGTATTGATCGGGATTCAAATACTTTGGAATAATTCGCTCAACAAAATAAACTGGTTTATTATCATTATCCCATTTTATATATTGATTGCTTGTAACTGGAAAAACATTTTTATCTTTTATGAGGTTTAAAATATTATTTTTTAAATCATTATTATCTGCCAGATGGTTTAAAGACTGAAAATCGGCTTGTAAAAAACTTACTGATTTAAAATTAAAATTATCATTTTCAATTTGGGCAATTTTCTCAGAAGCTTCTGTAAGTAAGTACGGAATTAAAGCGGTTAGTTTTTTATTATAATCTTCTTCATCATCAATAATAAGATTTCTATCAGCATTCAGTTCAAATGATCCATGAATAATTCCTTTGCATTGAATAGGCACTTTTGTTCTGAAATAGGAATAAACCACATCTTTAGTTTGAACAAAATCATTTTGCCATGCAACGCTCAAATGATAATCTCTTTTGATGTCTTCAAATTTGCCTTCGATATTGTAAATGTTCCAAATATTATCAGTTACGCTTTCTTCTGTAGTATTTATAATTTTCAGAATATCTTTTGATATATTTTCTTTTTTATAACTGCATTGTATCCCATTGATATCTATATAAATGGATGTAAGATTATTTAAAAACAATAATACTTCACTGTCAATATCCTGACTTAATTGTTTTATTACCTGCTCTATTGCACTATCTAATAAGTCAATTTGAATAATTGTGTCGAAATCTTCCTTTCCTTCAAAATAGTCAACCACAGCACCTTCTACCTCCGGACAAACTAAAGTTGAAATAGGAAATTCTTCCTTGTTTTTTAATTTTTCGAAGGCTGTCTTAAATTTTTGATTTTGTAAAAGTTCAAATAATACCTTCTTACTATAATCTTTTGAAAATCCAACACATAAGTCATGACTATCAATAGTCACTTTTTTTGCCCAACTTAAAATAGAACGAAATCCTAATCCTTTTTTGCCGATTTGGCCTTCCATCGCTTCTTTTGGACTTAAATGACTGTGGAAAATAGAATTTAAACCTTCTTCAGAGAAACCATATCCAGTATTAGCAATAATTAATTTTTTACCCGTTAATTTGATTAAAACTTTCTTTTCTTCCTTTGCTTCAGAAGCAGCATCATCGGCATTTTGAAGCATTTCTAAAAGCTGCCTATTGTTATAGTTTTTAACATTTTCTTTTTCTCCTTTAAATTCGGAAAACATTCTATTAGGGCTTAGTAAATATACTTTTTTTGTTATATCTAATTGATTTTTAGCTATTTCCTGAATTGATATAGTTTGTTCTTTTTCCATTTGAATAATTTTAAACAATGTTACTTAGTGATTAGGTTCCGAAAAGCTATAGATAAGCTGTTCAAAATTTATCATTTGCTGCTATTTATAAATTAACTTTTAATTTACAGTACTATAGTTCTCAATAACAGATTCCAAAAACAAATATTAGAATTTATTCTATAAGGTTATTACGTAAAACCATAATTGATTTATTAATCTCAAAAATATTAACTAACAAACAAAGAAGAGCAGGTAGTTTTACGCGTTTATTTAATAAAAATGGATATAAGATTAAGAATTCAATTCTGAAGAAGAATGATATTAAATATTGTTTCCCACCATATTTTGACTAAAATAAATCATTAAATCATCATTAACTTTAATGCTTCAAATTAAAGTAAACAACATTTTTTTTATGTAACCTTTTGAATGATTGATGATGCAGACAGGAGAAAATGAACAGGCACTAAGAAAAATTTTAGACATGACCCGCCTCATCAGCATTGTGCTTTTGGGTATACATTTTTATTACTACGGTTATAGCGCTTTTAAACAATGGCAGCTTGTAAGTCCATTAAGTGATACCATTCTGGACAATATTTATAAAACAGGACTCTTTAATTTTTTTCATAAATCAAAGCTCTTAGTGCTTGCTTTTCTTCTAATTTCTCTATTGGGTGCAAAAGGGAGAAAGAATGAAAAACTGCAGTTAAAAATGGCTTTATCCTATTTAATTTCAGGTATATGCCTTTACTTCTCCAGTTATATGTTTATAGTATTGTCTCTTCCTGTAAACATTAGGGTAATTCTTTACATGTTTTTTACTTCGTGTGGATATCTGCTTCTTCTGACTGGTGGTATTTTACTCACTCGAATTATAACGAGCAGAATAAATCACAAAGATATTTTTAATAAAGAGAACGAAACATTTCCTCAGGAAGAAAGGCTGCTTGAAAATGAATATTCCATTAACCTGCCGGCGCAATATTATCTGAAAGACAAAATCCGAAATAGCTGGATCAACATCATAAATCCTTTTCGGTCTTTACTCGTTGCAGGAACACCTGGATCAGGTAAATCATACTTTGTAATCCGTCATGTTATTACCCAGCATATCAAAAAAGGATTCAGCATGTTTATCTATGATTTTAAATTCGATGATCTGACCAAAATTGCTTATAATACATGGCTCAAAGTAAAGCATCTCTACGTTGTTGAACCTAAATTCTATGTTATAAATTTTGATGATCTGAGCCGTACTCATAGGTGTAATCCCCTAGATCCTTCCACTATGACCGATATTACGGATGCAGCTGAGTCAGCCCGCACAATCTTGCTTGGTCTTAACCGCGAATGGATTAAAAAACAGGGGGATTTTTTTGTAGAATCCCCCATTAATTTCCTCACTGCCATCATATGGTACCTGCGCAAATACAATGATGGTGAATTCTGTACCCTGCCTCATGTGATTGAACTGATGCAGGTGGATTACGACAATCTTTTCACCATTCTTAGAACAGAAAAAGAAATTGATGTACTAATTAATCCCTTTGTCAATGCCTATCTAAATGATGTCATGGAGCAGCTAGAAGGACAAATTGCATCTGCTAAAATCTCTATGGCCAGGCTTGCCTCTCCCCAACTCTATTACGTTCTTTCCGGGAATGATTTCACTTTGGATATTAATAATCCAACGGAGCCAAAAATTGTCTGCATGGGAAACAATCCCCAGAAAATTCAAACGTATGGAGCTGTTTTATCTTTATACGTCAGCCGATTAATCAAACAGGTTAACCAGAAAGGAAAACTCAAAAGCAGTCTGATATTTGATGAATTTCCAACCATTTATCTCAATAATATGGACAGTTTGATCGCCACAGCCAGAAGCAATAAAGTGGCCACCTGTTTGGGAATTCAGGATTTCAGCCAGCTTAGAAAAGATTACGGACGCGAACAGGCAGAAGTTATATTAAATATCACCGGAAATATCATAAGCGGTCAGGTAACAGGAGATACAGCCAAACAGCTTTCGGAACGATTTGGAAAGATCATGCAGGATCGTGAGAGTCTCTCTATCAACAGTTCAGACACCTCAATAAGCCGATCCAAACAATTGGAATCAGCAGTTCCGGCTTCTAAAATCTCTTCTTTAAGTTCTGGAGAATTTGTTGGTATGGTTGCAGACGATCCAAAGTGTAAAATTGAACTTAAAACGTTTCACAACGAAATAATAAATGATCATCAAGCACTGGAAAAAGAAATAGATAACTATACTGAAATTCCAGTGATACGAAGAATAGACAATACTTTAGTACAGCGTAATTATCTTCAGATTAAACAGGATATTAATGATATTGTTGACTTCGAAATCGAGCGACTAGTTGGTAACTTATCCTTAACACATTTGGTTATTAAAAAGGGAAAATAGAATTTCAAATATGATTTGTATTGAGTACCGGCAACTTTAAAATCAAAATTTAGTACGTAAATCCAATCAATTCTATATAAATTTTCTATATTTATTTGTAGTTTAGGCACATACTTTAAAAAATTAATGCTCGCAATTATATTGCTGGTCGTTAATTCCGCTTTACTGGCGTATTAAAGGTTGCTTAACCTCAAAAAATAAATTAAATGAATAGCATTGGTACTTTTATATTTTTGTGTTTATTTCTTGTTGTGGGCATTATAATCTACTATAACGCACAGGAAAATAAGCGTAACAGGAAAAAAAATGAAGAAGAAAAGCAAAGACTTCTTGAGATTGAAAGACAAAAATTATATGATTTTTTTAAAACCAATTTAGAAGGGATTAAGAGTGCAAATCAGATATTTTATCAATTACTCGACTTAAAAACCGGTTACTTTACACATTATCAATGGACAGTCTGGGCCACTAAAACTCTTAGTAAATTTAATGAGATAAAAGGCAGCCGATACGACAATATTGGTTTGTCCAATGAGGAGGTTTTGATCATCAAAAATTTTTATAACTACTGTACAGACGGTAGTATAATGCGCGATGAATTCAACCAGAGATTTGTAAAAGAAGAGCTAAAAAATTACAGCACTTTTTTTGACACTATTGAAGGCCGTAAATTGGATTTACAGCAAAGAACTTCAGTTGTTACAGATGAACAGAGCAATATTGTAATTGCAGGGGCAGGATCGGGTAAAACTACCACTATTGTAGGAAAGGTTAATTATATCATTGACCGCTATAAAATCAAGCCTGAGGAAATACTTCTTATTTCATTCACAAACAAATCTGCTTCCACTCTAGCCGGCAGAATTAATATTGAAGGCGTGGAAGCTAAAACGTTCCACAAATTTGGTAAAGATATCATCGTTACATGTGAAGGACAGCAACCAAGCATTTTTGACGAGGCACAATTCAAGCCTTTAATTACCAAATACTTTAAAGAATTAATTGCCAATTCTGATTATCTGGAAAAGGTAACTCGATACTTTTTAGACTTTCTCAAACCAAGCAAATCCCAATTTGAATTTGAAAATAAAGGAGATTACATCCAATATCTTAAAGACCAAAACTTCCAGAGTTACAAACTTATTGAAGTTACTGCCAAGGGAAAAATCACTTTTAAAATGGAAGTGGTTAAAAGCATTGAAGAATGCAAAATAGCCAATTTTCTTTTATTCAATGGAATTGATTATGAATATGAGTATCCTTATGAGCATAATACGGCCAACGAGAAATTCAGGCAGTATAAACCTGACTTTACCATAACTCAAAATGGTAAAAAAGTCTATTTGGAGCATTTCGGTATTTCAAGAAACGGTTCAGTTCCTAAATGGTTCGAAGGCGACATGAACCGCACACCAACTCAGAAGTACCAGGATGATATGAAATGGAAGCAGGAACTTCATCAAAAAAACAATACTATCTTAATAGAAAGCTACAGTTATGAAATGAGTGAAAACATTCTGTACCGCAATTTAAAAGCCAATCTGGAAGCCGTTGGCATAATTTTAAAGCCTAGACCATCTGAAGAAATCTGGAATATCATCACCCAGGCCGCCAATGATGAGGTAAACAGTTTCATTACATTATTTGGCACCTTTATCACTTTATTAAAATCAAACAATTATTCCATTACCAGTCTGCTGGCTAAAAACAATTCTGAAAAAGCACCTTTTTTCAGAGACAGAAATAAACTGTTTATTGAAATCATTGAACCAATCTTTAAACGTTATGAAAGTTATCTCAAGGATAGAAATGAAATTGACTTTAATGATATGATCAATAAAGCCTCTGGCTATATCTCAAATGGCGCATTCAACAAAAAATACAGCTATGTAATAATAGACGAATTTCAGGATATTTCCATTGGAAGGTACCAGCTCGTAAAAGCTATTAAAAAAAACAATCCATATTGCAAACTCTTCTGTGTTGGAGACGACTGGCAGTCTATTTACCGCTTTACGGGTAGTGATATTGCACTTTTCAAAGAGTTCGAAAAGTATTTTGGCTTTACTGTAAAAAGCAAAATTGAAACAACCTACCGTTTTAATAATCCACTGATTGGAATTTCAAGTGACTTTATTCAGAAAAACCCAAACCAAACGCAGAAAAAACTAAACCCCGGAGGCGGCACGCAAAGCACCAATTATAAAATACATTATTCCAATTCAGGTTATCAGGATGATACAGAAGCAATTCTAGGAATTTTTACACAACTTCTCATTGTCGATGAGTCAATTGCAGAAAAAGAAATACTTATTTTGGGCAGGTATAGTTTTGATATTAATAGAATAAAAAATGAAAATGGACTTTTAAAAATTGACAGTACTAATGCAAAAATAACTTACAGCACGCTGATTGATACAGGAGTAACAAGAAAATTGGAAGCACAGTTTATGACTGTTCATAAGTCCAAAGGACTTGAAGCAGATATTATTATAGTACTGAATTGTAATTCAGGAAAATTTGGTTTTCCTTCCGAAATGTCTGATGATCCTGTACTTAATTTACTATTGAGTAATGCTGACCAATTTGAAAACGGTGAAGAAAGACGTTTGTTCTATGTAGCTATGACCCGGGCAAAAGATCAAGTTTATTTTGTAGCAGATAGCTATAACAAATCAAAATTTATCACTGAACTTGAAGTTAAAACCGGGCTCTCGCCAAATAAAAAGTGTCCGAATTGTAAAACTGCAGATATTGTGGTGAGAAAAACCGGAACTGCCAGCAACGGCAATACCTATAAATTCTTTGGCTGCAGTAATTATTTATATGGCTGTGATTACACCACCACTGAATGGACTAATTACAACAAACTGTACTTGTAATCCGTATCTGTTCCTGCATTAATTAAAATTATTCCAGTTTAAACTTTTCAATTGCCAAATTATATACATTTTCATGTAGCTGATCCAGCCATTTATCAGAAATAATATCATCAGTATTTACAGGCTCAAGATCAAGTCTTCCTATTATGTAGCCAATCTGTCCTGCAAATTCACGTGTTACTACATTTGGAAACTCTCTGATTAAAATAATCACCGCCTCCATTTTATCCTGCTTGGTAAGATCATCTAGTACAGTAAGTAAAATTATTAAATCTGGTAGTGAAAGAAGACAATCTAGAATTTTAAAAGCGATAGCATTTGAATCTCCTCCTTTTTCATAAACTGAAATTGCGGCACTAAAACTGTAAGCTGCCATGATATCGAAAATTTCTAAAAATTCTTTTTCAGGATAGTAATGGGGGCTAACCAGATGCCCGTTGTAACGGCTTGAAGGAAAATCTCCTCTGAATTGCCTATACTTATCATAATGAATTAAAAAAGCAAGAAAATCAACAAGTACGACCTTACTTTCTTGAAGGGTATCAATTGTTATGCTTTGCAGTATGTCGAGATGTTTTTTTAGATGGTCCAACAGGGTTTTATTATCAAAATCATCCTGCGTTTTTATTAAATAATAAAGTGGAGTTGCTACATTTACTGGGACATAAATTTTAAGACTGTTTAAATAAAAATAAATATCTTAGAATTATGAAAAAACGAGTTTACAGTGCTGAGTTTAAATCATCAGCAGTACGATTAAGTTACGAGCGAGAAAACATCAAAGAATTAGCAGATGAACTAGGCGTCCAGGTAGAGCGTATTTATAAATGGAGGTCTTCTCAAAAAACATTTACTAATCTACAACCAATTATTTCTAAAAAGACAGAGATAGATTCTTTAGAAGTAAAACAATTACGAAAAGCCCTTAAAGAAAAAGAATTAGAGCTTGAGATATTAAAAAAGGCCGTTCACATCTTTTCCAAGAGCGATGGGAAATCTACCAATTTATAGTCAGCTATAAACATTTATATCCTATTGAAAAGATGTGCAGCGTTTTAAAAGTAAGCCGAAGTAGTTATTATAGATGGTTCAGTGGCGGTCCTTCTAATAGATTTATAGAAAATAGTCTATTTACAGATTTAATAAAAGAAGTTTTTGATCTAAGCAGTCAAACTTACGGAAGTCCCAGAATAGCGGAACAGCTAAAAAGAAAAGGATATAAAATATCCAAAAGGAAAGTTGCTAAATTGATGCTTCTTAATGGCTGGAGAAGTAAACTTAAAAGACGCTTTAAAGTAACCACAGATTCTAATCATCGATATCCAGTGTGCAGTAATCATCTCAATAGAAATTTTACACCAAAATCACTTAATGAGGTTTGGGTGTCTGATATAACCTATATAAGAACAGCTGCCGGCTGGTTATATCTTACTACTATTATTGATTTATATGACAGGCAGGTTATAGGATGGTCATTAAGCACACGAATGTATACCGATCAAACGATTATTCCAGCTTGGAAAATGGCAGTATCAAAAAGAGAAATAACAGAATCTTTACTTTTTCATTCAGATAGAGGAATACAATATGCTTCGATAGAATTCAGAAAATTGATTAATAAAAATACTTTAATCACTCAAAGTATGAGTAGAAAAGCTAATTGTTGGGATAATGCTGTAGCTGAAAGTTTTTTCAAGACCCTTAAAGCAGAACTTATCTATCAGCATAAATTCACAACCATTGAAGAAGCTAAATTAGCAGTCTTTGAATATATAGAAGTATGGTATAATAGAAAACGTCTGCATTCTTCTTTGGGATATAAAACACCTAAAGAAATGGAACTAGAATTTTATAAAATAGAAAGTGTAGCATAGGTCTTAGAAAATTTGTCCGACTTTTTGTTGCAAGTCCAAATAAGAGGGATGTAATTTTAGAAACAAAATGAGTATAGATATAGTAAAGTATAAAGAAAATGCCTTAAAAATATTAAGTCCTGTTAAACCAGCCGGTGAAAAGATTAAAGTCAGCAGTTTCTTTTTACATAATGCTATTAGAAGTGAGGCCGGTCGACAAATACAAGATTATTATTTAGTTTATTTTCTATTTGTGAACTTATTAGATTTTAGAAATCTTGGTAAATTTGAAAAATTAGCATGGTCTATTCCTGTTGAATATAATGGAAAGGTATTTTTAATTGAGCATCGTAAAATGGGTGTTGGAATTTTCATTGATAAACAGGAGGATGAAGATGATGCTAAAATAATTACACGCAAAATTAATGCTGCAATAAAATCTTCAAGACCATACTTTAACTATTTAGCTGAACAAGCAATTAAGAGCTCACAAATCAACATTGTAAACAACAATGAAAATCTATTTGATCGTTTTACATACTTTTTAAATCTCTATAAATCAGAAAATCAAAAGTTAAGAAATTTTTCGAAAGAGAAAAATTCAACTACTGTCAATTTTATTTTTGATTCTCAAAAATATTCTGATGCAAGAAAAAATGCCAAATGGTTAGCTATATCTGTTATTGAGTCATTTTTTAGTTGGACAGAACATTTATTTATTCATCTTGCGATAATTACTCAGAAGGTTAAAACTGGTGTTGAAGTTACTAAGTTAATAGATGGAGAATGGAAAGAAAAATTTAATATAGCAATTTCAGACCCAATTTTAAATAAATATCTTAATGATTTGTTATTAGTTAGAAATCAAGTAAGAAATTTTGTTGCTCATGGAGCTTTTGGAAAAGCGGGAAATGCATTCTATTTTCATTCTGGTGCTGGTGCTGTCCCTGTAACAATGAGTTTTAAAAAGAATCGAAATCGATTTTCATTTCAAGGAACACTTGAATTTAATGAAAATGAAGTTATTAATTTAATTGAGTCTTTTATTACTGATTTAAATAACAGTAATTTAAAACCGGCTTTAATTTATACACAATATCATGGTTTAATAACCATATTACCACATGCCAATAATGGATTTTATGAATCAGCTATGCACGATGCCGAAACAATGCAGAAATTTTGTGATTATTTACAAGGAGTTTTTGATAATTCGGCAGACATGGATTGGTAAAAAACAAAATAATCCTTACAAAAAAAAATAGATTTTTTAAATTAATTTACTTCTCTAATATATGTCTGAACAAAATGTTTTTACAGATTTAACAATTACTTCTAAGAATAATATTCGATTAAACAAATATTTCGACTCAATAAAAAGGAATTTACCTGAAGGTTGGTCATGGTTGCGTGACAAAACTTATGAGGATAATAAATCATTCTTTTTAATAGAAGATACAATTTGTCTGAAGACTCCTTATTACAAAAATAAACAACATGACCTGATATATTATGGGATTTTATTTCTAGCACTAACTGATCAAAATATTATACTTTTAGATATTGAAATTTTAAATCTAGTTAATAACGAAAATTTAAGTTCTATATACTCTGCCCATGAGTTAATACATATAAAATCAATATATGTAAATTTGTTCGAAAATTCTGTTTTAAAACAAAATAAACTTTATGAAAACTTCAATCATGTATTAGAATACGGCGGACATCTAGATGAAAATTCATTTAAGAATGACATCAGAGATGAAAGAATGATTAAACTTCATGACAAGGAAACAGATAAAATATATTTCCTAAATAAGGGAAAAGAGGCAAAACATTCCGACAAAAAGATAGTTTATTATACACCAAATAATATTTCTTTATCATTAAGTTTAATGAAGAAATCATATAAAAAGTCAAAAAACATTTAAAAGTTTTACTCGGAACGCGTGAGCAAAAATTAATTAAGCTTAAAGAAAAAGACAAGGTTGATCTTTATGAATATTTTGAATCAATAACAACAAGTGTAATTTTTGCTTATATTGCTGTTGAATCTTTTGCTAATGCATCCATACCAAATGATTTTATTTACGAAAGAGTAAATGAAAAACAAGTTAAAGAATTATGGACAAAAGAAAATATTGAAAGATGGTTTTCTACTTCACAAAAAATCAGTGAAATACTTCCTATCTTTTTAAAAACTGAAAACATAAAGAATCAATCATTCTGGCCACAATTTAAAAAATTGGAACAAATTAGAAATCAAATTGTTCACCAAAAAACTATCGAGGACGGAACTCAATTAAATTCAGATCTATATGATAGGTTACTTGAGAACGATATTTTTAGGATCATTGGTTCATCTGTATCGATAATAAAATTCTTTTACGATTACGATAATGCACATCCATATTTCCCTTTAGGCTTAGGCGTAGCTAAATTTCAAATAAAGGAAATTTCAAGTATTCAACATGAACTGGGAGCATTAACCGAAGTGGAATAACTGCCGCTAACCCTCGCTAGATACAATTTAGTTTTAGACCAAATGGGAAGTTGGTTGATGTTTGGGATATTTGGCAAATCCGAATAATGGCCTTAATTTAATCCTACACTGCTTTTAGCGCTAGTAATTTATATAAAATCCATATCACCTATTCAATAAATTTATAACTATGAATGAAGAAATGAATCAAGATGAATTCCATGCGTCACAGCGCGTAGTTGGTAAAACATATTTTTCGAAAAGTTTTCAGCCAACTTTCTCTAACTTTAAGAAAAAATTTGCGCATAAAATATTAGACCATCAAGAAAACGAATATCTTCTAAAAGATGAAACAACATTAGGGCACACTTTAAGTGGCCTAAGACAGTTAAAAGCTTTGTTTTTTCAAGATGACAATCGAAATATTGAGAAACTCGTCCTCCAGCAATTTGATGTCAAGAGAAATCCTCTAAAAAATTCTCAGAAAGAAGCTTCATTTCACGGCAGAGAAGTAGAACATCTCTATCAATTTCTAAAAAGCATTAAAGAAGTTGAATTTCCAAATGACAACACATTTAATATTAGTGATGCTGAACTTGCAAAAATGCTTTTAAATAAAGATCAAGCAGTAAAATTGATTGCCGAAAATTTGGAAATATTACAAGAAGCTTTAAGTAATAATGTTACCTCTAAAGATATTATCAATTTCGGTTACAGAAAAAATCAATTAGAAATTTTTGATAAACTTTTAAACCTTGATGGCTTTTTCGATGAGTACAAGGAGCAGATCAAAAATGAATTAAATAAAAGTCAGGGAGATGAAGCCGTTTGGCAAAAATTTTTCGAAAAAAACACTTGGATATTAGGCTACGGTTTAGATTATATTTTTAATTCAGAATTGGATGAAAAAAAATTAGAACAAGTAACATCTGGTTCAAATTTTTTAGCAAAAGGCAAAAGAATAGATGCATTATTAAAATCACAAGGCGCAATCAATTCACTTTGTTTCTGTGAACTAAAATTAAGTTCGCATTCATTACTAAAAGAAATCAAAAATTCTTATCGCGAAGAGTCTTGGCAAATCTCTGATCATTTATCAGGCGCAATAGCTCAGGTTCAGAGAACGGTTCAAAAAGCTATAAAAGAAATTTCAACTAAAACAGAAATTAAAGATTCAGAAGATTATTTAACAGGTGAAGAACTTTATCTGTACAATCCTAAAGCTTTTATCTTAATTGGTAATCTAAACGAGTTTATAAAAGACGATAAAATCAATGAAATTAAATTTTCATCATTTGAAATGTTTAGAAAAAACTTAAAAAACATAGAAATTCTCACATATGACGAACTTTACCAAAGAGCGTTTTATATTTGCCATAAAAAAGAAAATATTGCTCAATAAATATGGGCTTGATATAATAGCTACCACAAGTAGCTTTGTGTGAATTATCACAATATGCAAGTGAGCAGCCATTTAATAAAAACTAATTATTAGAAACCCAATTATATGTTTGAATTTCAAAAAGACTTTACCTTTAACGAAGTGTATGAATGGATTACAGAGTATTATAATTTTTTTTTAAACCCAAGGACGACAATCAATGATATCTTATCAAAAAATAAAGAGCAAAAAACTAGACAATTTTTATTTTACTTTTTTGTTTACGCTGCAACATTTATTTTTCTAAGTGTTGAAACTAGCCTAACAGCTGGAATAAAACCGGCAATTTTAAATCTTTTTTATATTTTTCCCATAGCCTTAATATTTTGTTTAGTAAGTAGGTTTTTCGGTAAAAAATATGTTGGTGGAACTTTGGCGTATGTAATAATTTTTCATCTGATTGCCATACCAATAATTAACATTTTGACTGCCATTTTTTTTACTAGTGAAAATTACACTTATTATTTTATCCAAAATATTTTTTCAGCAATAAGTAGTATTTATATGTTTTTATTTTTTGGTTATGCAATTGAACAAAAGTTTGGGAAAGCTACATTTATTACATTGACAAATTTTTTAATAATTAATCTTATTGTACTTTGCTTCTTGAGAATTAATTTTGACCCATACAGCCAATCAAGTGGTGGTACAGACTTGATATACCAAGAATATTCCTATTTAATCAAACCGTTGAAAAGCAAAGAATTAATTCCAACATATAGAACTATAAATATCTATAATGATAAAATTTCAACAGATTTTCTGCTACAAGAAGTAATTTCTGGAAAAGAAGCATCAGGTTCAACTAAAAACAACCCTAAATTTATTTTTAACCTGGAAGAAAACATTAGGTATATAGAAGAAGCTACAACAAAACTTGTTTTCAATCGCAATAAAGAAATTGCAGGTTTATGGCTTAATTACCTTAAAGAAGTACAACGAGAAACTAATTATAAAGTAAAGGATATATTCGAGTTGGAAGATTTGAAACCGACAAAAATGTTCTCAAAAGAAATAGATGGAAACAAACTTATATATTACTATAAAAAAATTGATTATCAGAAAATGTTAGACATACAAGTTCAACTTAAACGGTATAATAATAGTACCATAGAAAATCATAACAAATGTATTTATCCATCTGAATTATGTAATAGCATTTTAGTTTTTCCTGGTAATTTTCTCAACAATCAAATAAGTAAATTACTTGGAGAAAAAGCAACGGAAGAATTAAAATTCCAATTTGACGAATTAGAATAAGCGGCTACTAACACGTACTACAAGGGATTTGGGCAATTGACTTAATTGAAGTTGATGATTTATTTGTGATGATTTTGGGAAATCCAATTAACGGGATTAATTTTTCCCAAACTCGCTGTAATAGTAGAACGTTGCTCATTCTCTTAGCTCAAAAACAAAAAGAAATGACTTAAGATAAGATTTTTCTTGTTTTACAGCCCTAGCCCCGATAGCAGTGAAAATCCTTTTGTGCCGGAGTTCGGCACAAAAGATTGGAACGGATAGCGGGAAAAAGCTCCAAAAAATAAAACTATATACAATTCACTAAGTACAAAGTACAAACAAAGTATAAGTACAACCCCAGACAAGCACTGCAATACCGCCCAACCTGCCCCGGGGCAACCCTTTAAAAAAACAACACCAATAATCTAATCAAAAAAATAAAAAAAAAATTCCCATACAACAAAAAATTACGACAAGTACAACCGTAATTCTCAAAACCCAAAACAAAGACCCAAAAAGCAAAGGTCCCAACACCAACCCTTATGACTCGGAGAACCCCCGTCAGGAATCCCAAAGCGATTCGAAAGACATAACCGGGAAGGACATAGAAAAGGACCTAATAGAGAATGACCCTTCAAAGGGGTCCCAAACTGATATGGATACCCAAAAGAGCAATGAGGCTGAAAGCGCAGCCTTTCAAACCCTTGAACCGGACCCGGATAATCCCGTAAAGAAGGAATTTGAAATGGGAGAACTTAGCAATGAGGAGCTTCAGGAAGATGAACTCACCCGAGACGCGACAGACGGCGGTGCACCGGGCAATACGAAACCTTCCCAGCGAAAATTCTAATGCACCCAGATTTGATGCCTGTATCCATAAAACAAAAAAGCACCTCGTTAGAGGTGCCTTTAAAAGCTCACTGTGATAGTATGATTATGCTACAACTACGTTTACTGCGTTTGGACCTTTACGGCCTTCTTCGATGTCATATCGCACTGCATCGTCCTGAGCGATGTTTTCTGATAGACCTGAAGCATGAACAAAAACTTCGGCCCCTCCATTATTTGGAGTTATAAATCCGAATCCTTTTTCTTCATTGAAAAATTTTACTGTACCTTCTTGCATTTTAATGTATTTAATTGCCCAAAGATAACATTATAAAAATGGGAGCCTATTGATATTGAAGATTTTATTTTTAGAATGAAGTAAAATACGTTTTTAATACTATTCCCGCCTTTATACTTTTTTTGGAGTCTTCCATCTAAACTATATTTTAATACCTTTTGCCGGCGAAATTCTATAAGCCAAATACCTTTTTCAAATGGGCTGGGTAATTTTCCAAATCTCCGGCAATATCACCGTCTTTAAAAATATCGAAACAGTTGTAATCCGGAACAATATCAACACCGCAAAAACGATAATTACTGGTGATTTGAATTAAAGCATCGGCCGTACTTCTCCCCTCAAAAGCACCTGATTTGGATCATCAAAACTTGCTTTAGGCGCATTCCATGTTGCACAAACCATAAATTTCTTGCCTTGTAAGTGTCCTCCGGTTCCGTACTGGCGAGCTGGGTCTTCTCTTGTCCGCCCGTCATCGCTAAGAAATTTTTTGCTCATCAGTCCGCTATTGAAAACTTCATCCGCATATTTTTTATAGATCCAAGGCGCTCCAAACCAATTGATGGGCGTCTGCAAAATGATACTGTCTGCTTGCAGATGTTTTTCAACTTCCTCGTTTGCATCATAACCATCTTCTACTTTTGTTTCTAAAATTTCAAAATTGTTAGCTTCGAAGAATTCTTTAGCCTTTTGGTGGAATGAATCATTGAGTTTGCCTTCGCTCCAGTTAGGATACGTTAAATGTGTATTGATTAATAGAACTTTTTTTGTAGTACTCATTATAATTTTATTTAAATATTTTTTTTTAATTAATTTTTATTTTAAAGTCCAAATACTTTTTTCAAATATTTGGGGTAATTTTCCAAATCTTCCTTTATATGCTTATTATGAAAAACATCGTAGCAATAATGTCCCGGAAGTACCGTGTATCCAACAAATGCATAATTGGCACCTATATTAGACAAAGCATCATCGGCGCTTTTGCCTTTCCAAAGCGGTTGTTTTGGATTGTTGAAACTTTCTTTGGGAGCATTCCAGGTTGCAGAAAGCAAAAACTTTTTACCCTGCATTTTTCCACCGGTTCCATATTCTTTAGTGGGGTCATTCTCTGATCGGCCATCGCCGGAGAGAAATTTTTTACTAAACATTGCACTGGTAAAAACTTCATCCACGTACTTTTTGTATATCCAAGGCGTATTTTCCCAATTCACGGGTGTCTGCAACACGATGATGTCTGCCTGCATGTGTTTTTCCACTTCCTGCTCCACACTATAACCGGCCTCAATTTTTGTTTCTAAAACTTTAAAATTTTGTGACAGGAAAAATTCTTTGGCTTTGTCATAAAAAGCCTTGTTAAGTTGACCTTCTGATAATCCCGGATAAGTTAAATGTGCATTAATCAGCAAAACAGTTTTTTGCTTATCTGCTGATTTTGTTTGTGCATTAATTTTAGTTGCGAATGTTAATACTGTTATCAGCATTGCAAAAAATATTCTTGTTTTCATTCTAATCTTCTTTTAAATTATATCTATTTCTTGATGTACTTTTAAGCTTTCTATTATTTAAAATGCGTGTCAAACCACTCCAGCATTACTTTTGGATTTTGCCCGAAGTAGTTATATCCCTGGAAACGCTGGTCTGTTGCTTCAATCCAAAAGAGCTTTTTATCTTTTGCAGAAATGTTATTGTAGATTTCTTCCACATAGTAAAAAGGCATTAAAAAATCTGCTTTTACCTGAGCTACAAGTGTTGGTATAGAGTCTGCCTTAGAATTTTCTACTGGTCTGAAATCATCCAATACATAACCGGTTTTTCTTTGCAGGGCCTGATCGAACAGTTCATAACCGTTAGGTATTTTGGCATTATCCATCGCCGTCTTTACAAAGGCGCGCGGAGGCGAAGGCTGCAGCGCAATCATTGCCGTTATGTTTTTAAATTCTTCCGGATATTTCTCCATAGCAACAAATGTGGAATTCGCGCCCAGGCAACGGCTGTACAAGGCTATTTTCATATCCTTTGTACCAGTTCTTGACCTGGCATAACGCAATGAACCTATTACATCACGATATTCCACGATGCCGTGTCCAACAATACCACCGTTACCGGCACCGCTGCGCCCGTGATTGCGCATATCATAAGCAATAATATTATAGCCTGCATCGTGCAAAATTTTATATTCCGGTAAAAAATTGACTTCAAAACCTCCAAAGTTTTTCCAAGGTTCCAAATGACCCGGGTAGCCATAACGATTGGCAGGCATAGGATGATTACAGATAATTAGCTTATTGGAATTTTTTGCAGCAATAAACCAGCCTTCCAATGTTACGCCATCCATTGCAGGGAAAAATATATCTTCGTATGCCATCCCGTATTGGTCTGGTGTGCGCAAAATTGGTGTACGGGCAGAATATGCCATTAGCTCGGCAATTCCATCGATAAATTCATCGGTTTTTGCATCTGCTGTATTCTTTATTTCTTTTTGTGAGCTTTCTTGGGCCTTATTTTGCGCCATTGCAGCAACAGCGATAAGTGCAAAACAAATTGCTGTAGATACCTTAATAATTCTATTGATATTCATATTGAATTGATGATTAATTGGATAGTGTAAAATTAGATCTCAGTGCTGAAAATGATGGGGACAGATTACCAGTATAAAAGAAACATTTTACCGTTATCCTTTTAACTGACCAGATAGTAGTTCTCTGAATTTGCCACATCAATGACAAATCGGCGCTTCACCCCTGCTTTTTCTAATCTTTCAAAAGCATTAAAAAAAATTGGTTATTAATAGATTCTACTGTATTGCCTAAGAAGAAATCCTTACATTAATTTTGAAGCATCTTAGTATATTGTAAACGGTATTCTTTCGGAGTCAATCCTGTTTGTTTTTTAAAAAATTTTGAAAAGTAGTTTGGATATTCAAATCCGAGAACGTAAGCAATCTCCGTGGTATTGAGATCATTTCTATTTTCAAGCATTTCTTTTGCTTTTACGATCACAAATTCATGAATGTTTTCTATGGCTGTTTTCTTTGTAATTTGCTTTATAATATCGCCCAGATAATTTGGAGTCAATCCCATCCTATCGGCAAAATACTGAACTGCAGGAATCTGATTGACCGGATCATTGTAATATCCCATCAGCAGCTGCTGAAATTCTGAAACAATTGGACTGTATTGTTTAATATTTGTAGAAAACTGTCTTTTATAAAAGGATTCTACCAGGGAAACCATTACGTGGACATAAGAAATCAGCACCGTGAAATTGTCTTTTTTACTCTCATAATATTTCAGCATTAAACTGAAAATCATTCTTATTTCCTTTTCTTCATCCTCAATTAATAACAATGGTTCGTGAAGTCCGTAATTGTAATAGTTCTTAAAAAGAAAACGGTTCTCCTCGATCAATTTTTTAGAAAACTGCAAATAAATCCCATTAAAACCAGGCTCCATATCCCATCCGCCTCTTATTTGAGGACTGTTAAAGAAAACCGCGTTCAAAGGCTTAGTGGTTTGTGGATCATAGCCGGGAACAGATTTATCAATGAAATTACTCTTGATAGAAATTCGATAAAAATCAATCGCCACAGGTGCTGATTTGAGAAGTATTGCCGGAACATCATAATATCCTATGTCAATATTGTTATCCAATGGTTTTGGCAAACCAATGTACCGGTTAAACGATTCTATGTCTTTGAATAATTTCATTGAAAAATTAGATATTATTTATCAATCGCCAAGGAAGAAGATAATTCCCGGTAGGCATCAGCTTGGTCTTGTAATTCCTTGATTTTTCTTTCTGTTTCTGCAATCGCGTCTGCGCCCGCAAACCAACGTTTTGGAGGTATTGCCTCACTTGCAATAGTTAGTAAACCTGCTGCTAATTTTGCAGGATCCCCTCCCTGGGTTCCGCTCATTGCCTGCCATCCCGGACGAAGCATTGCAATACGTTCTGCATAATCTGCAATATGCAATTCGTTCCAAATTGTTGAAGATGGCTCTAATAAATTGGTTCTGAAAAATCCCGGATTTACTATAGTGGTATTGATCCCAAATTGTGAAACTTCCAACTGCAGGGATTCCATCCAGCCTTCCAGTGCAAACTTAGATCCTGCATAAGCCGTACAAAGCTCATAACCAACTAATCCTGCTGTTGATGAAACGGTAATAATGTGGCCTGATTTATTGCTTCTCATAATGGGCAAAACAGCTCTTGTCACATTCATCGGTCCAAATACGTTTACTGCAAATTGAAGCTCCATCTGAGCCTGGCTCAATTCTTCAAAATAACCGGCATAAAAGCTGCCTGCGTTGTTTACCAAAACATCAACAGTTCCAAATTTTTCTATGGCGGCATCCAAGGCTGTATTTATTTCTTCCGTATTGGTAACATCCAATTGTACCACCAGTAAGTTATCAGTAGGTTCTCCAAATGCTTTAGCTACTTTCTCTGCATTTCTGCCAGTCGCTATTACTTTATTGCCTGCTGCTAGCGCAGCTTTAGTAATCTCCAATCCTATTCCACTGCTTGCTCCGGTTACGAGCCAAACTTTATTATTTGTCATTTTTTAATTTTTTAATGTTATAATTACACTACAAAGGTATAGACAAGCAATGATCATGATGGAAACGGATTACTAATAAAAAAGAAACATTTTACTGATAGAAAAAACGCTCTGGGCAGCAGAGCGTTTTTGTAACAATAATTGAATATCATTTAATCTTCACTTATGCCAAATGAGTTACTCAAAGGATCATTCCTTCTTTGAATCTATATTAATAATTCTATTTGAAGAAAGTCAATTTTAATTGCTGCCCAATTTAGATTATTGGCAAAAAGTCATTTGCATTGCGTTCATTCTCCCGCCATAAACTTTCAATTTAGCAAATTCAGTCTCCAATTCCTGAAATTCTGCGGCAGATAACTCGACATCATAAGCGCCTAAATTTTCACTCAGATGAGGGATGTTCCTAGTTCCTGCAATACAAACGATGAAAGGTTTTTTAGCCATAAGCCACGCAAGTGCAATCTGGGACGCTGTTGCATTTCTGTTTGATGCAAAACGGTTCAGCAGGTTAACAATTGGCATATTAGCAGCTAAATTTTCAGCTGTAAATCTTTCGAAAGCGGAACGCAGATCCAATTTACTATCAAAAGGTGTCTGCGCATTAAGTTGTCCGGCTAAATACCCCATTCCAAGTGGTCCCCACGGAACGAAACCTATTGCTAATTCTTCGCATAAATCTAACACGCCATTTTTCTCCACGCTTCGTTCCATAAATGAATATTCTGTCTGGATGGCAGAGACAGGCTGTACAGCATGTGCCTTGCGAATGGTTGCAGTATTTGCTTCCGATAAACCGAAATGCAGTACTTTACCTGCTGCAATCAAGTCTTTTACCGCGCCTGCAACATCTTCAATTGGTACATTAGGGTCAACACGGTGCTGGTATAAAAGGTCGATTCTGTCTGTTTTAAGTCTGGCTAATGATTCTTCGACCACTTTTTTAATATGTTCGGGTCTGCTGTTTAAAGTGATATTTGGCGCACCAATTTCAAAACCAAATTTAGTAGCAATAGCCACTTTATTTCTAAAGGGAGCTAACGCTTCTCCCACTAATTTCTCGTTGGTGTACGGGCCGTAAACTTCAGCGGTATCAAAAAAGGTAACACCGCTTTCATACGCTTTGCGGATGGTTTTAATACCCTCTTCAATTTTTGCCGGCGCACCATAATTGGCACTAATGCTCATACAGCCTGCACCCAATGCAGAAACTTTTAACTTTCCAAGATTTCTTGTAGTCATTTTATTTTCTTTATCCTTGTTTTGTTCACTAATTTCAATATTGCCGGATGAAGCAGTGATAAGGCTTGGTGTAAGCATTAAGCCTGCCCCGGCAATTGCTGTTTGCTGAAAGAATTTTCGTCTCGGATTTTCGTCCTTTTGACTGGTATTATCGTGTTTCATTTTAAGATGTTTTAAAATTGCTTAGCAAATTTACCATTGTAAAAAATAATTGACAGAAACAGATTACCTGTAAAAAAGATACAAATTACTGAAAATGAAAAAACACCTCTTGTGGAGGTGTTTTGATTTATTTAATTTCTGCCGATGGCTTGCAATCGGAATTCTCTTGGTGTGAGATGGACCTGCTTTTTAAAAAATTTTGAAAAGTAATTGGGATATTCAAAACCCAGTTCGTAAGCAACTTCAGCCGTATTGAATTTTTGATTCTGGACCAACAATTCTTTTGCCCTTTTAATGATAAAATCGTGGATATTCTCCAAAGCCGATTTTTGGGTAAAGTGTTTGATGATATCACCGAGGTAATTCGCTGTCACTCCTAATTGATCTGCAAAATACTGGACGTTTGGAAGCTGCTTTACAGGCTCATTATAATAATCGATCAGACTTTGTTGAAAATCTGTTACAACACGGTTGTACTGTTTAGGGTCAGTGGAAAATTGCCTTTTGTAAAATGCTTCTACCAAAGATACAAGCACATTTACATAAGAAAGTAAAACTCCAAAATGTTTTATTTCACTTTGATAATATTTAATCATTAATTTAAAGACTGCAGACACTTCTTCAACTTCGTCATCGGTTAAATATAAGGCTTCGTGCTGTCCGTAATCTAAGTAAGTTTTGAATAAAAACCTGTTTTCTTCAATGATTTTTTTTGAAAGCTGGAGATACATCCCGGTATAAGTAGGTTCGGCATCCCAGCCTGGTTCGATAATTAAATCCGGTGTATTAAAAAATACCGCAGAAACAGGCGCAACATCCGGAGTAGATTTTCTTTTATATTTTATTTTGATTGAAATTCTATAAAAATCGACAACAACAGGCTGAGAATTTAAAATTATTTTTGGAGGATCATAATAACCTACGTCAATATCGTTATCCAGAGGTATTTCCATACCCATAAACTGATTATATGATTTAAAATCCGTGAATGTTCTCATATAAGTAAAATTGAAAATTTAGATAACAAACAATTAAAAATCTTAAAAATAAAAATACTTTATTCTAAGTTCTAAATTATTTAAAAAGTAGCATTAGAATACAAATCTATGATTATTAAAATTTATTATTATGTTACACTTGTATTTTTTTGCAATTAAATCCTTTTTCTAATTAGTACTTTTCTTAATTGATTTTCACACATAACAATGTTAGTGATGATTTCCTGACTTATTGTATAAAAGGTTATGGCTGTCAAATTACTTTCCATCTCAATTTCTGGAATTTGGATTTGCAGCAAAATTATATAAAAAATTAAATGAATTTTTCCATCAATCCCCAACACGACATCCAAACCAAATTCATAAAGCCAATTAAAGACAGACAGTAAATATAATACGCCAATCTCTTCAAATCGTCCATAAATTTTATAGAAAATTATCCTGTTCCTGTCACCACAGCCAAACGGCGCCAATTGAAGACAATCGGACCCTAGCCCCGATAGCAGTGAAAATCCTTTTGTGCCGGTGTTCGGCACAAAAGATTGTAACGGATAGCGGGAAAAAGCTCCCAAAATAATAACATCAAGCCTAAAAACTCAGTGATCAGCATGGTCTATAATATACAATACTGCATCTACCCGCCTGATTAACTGATCGCTATTTTATAAATACAAACCATTATTCTGTAAAAAAAAGTGTTCCTTATCCTTTTTACATTTGACAAAGACAATCATAAAGTCAAAGCACTAAAACAAAGGCAAAGGCAGAGCATAAAGGACAAAGTACAAACAAAGAATAAAGTACAACCCCAAACCAGCACTGCCATACCGCCCAACCTTCCCCCCTCGCCACCCCTTTAAAAAAAACAACAGCAATAATCTAATTCAAAAAATAAAATTACAACTTCCCATACAACAAAAAATTACGACAAGGACCACCGTAATTCTCAAAACCAAAACAAAGACCCAAAACACGCAGGTCCAAAGAGCAACCCTTATGACCCGGAGACCCCCCGTAAGGAATCCCAAAGCGACCCCAAAGACATAACCGGGAAGGACATAGAGAAGGACCTTATAGATAATGACCCTTCAAAGGGGTTTGAAAACCAAATTAATAAGCCATAGGGCGATGAATTTGAAAGCGGCCAATTTCAAACCAGGGAACTGGACCCGGATAACCCGGTTCAAAAAGAATTCGAAATTGGGAAACTCAGCCGCGCAGAGATTAAAAACGATGAACGCAGCAGCGATGAAATAAATAATGACGAGCTGAACCGTGATGAATTTGGCCAGGGAAATTTTTAATGCATTCAGATTTTGCTGCCAAATAAAAAAAACCGTTGTTTTTTTTATAAAATAGATTATTAACCTATTACTGATCAGCAAAAACCTTTTTCCAATCGCCTTTAATGCTGATAACGTGCCAATTGTTTTTTGCCGCTGCATTCAATGACAAATTATCTTTTTCCTGATAACTGTATTCCCTGACGGCATCATCGTGATTTACCAGCAATTGAAAAGAAGGATATTTATTTCCCTGAGAATATCTCAGCATGGCTATGTCCCCTGCTCCGCCTTCGTTGCCGCATGCAAAAACAGGACGCTGGCCAATATGAAGCTGAATTCCAACCGGCTTTCCTTCTTTATCATTTAAATGGTCTAAGGCAGCTTCTCTTTTTATACTATTAGAAGCATCATCAAATGTATATTTGAAAGAAGTCCCCACAACCTGATCTTTGGGAATCCCGTAAAAATTTTCTGAAATCGCTCTTACCACTTCAATTGTACCGCCCGTTACGATATAGGTTGTAAACCCGTTTGCCCGCAGGTAATTCAACAACTCCAATTGCGGCTGGTACCTGATTTGTTTCAATGTTACATTTTTGCCGGGATATTTCGCTTCGGCAAAAAAAGCTGCAGTCGAGGCTTCGAATTCATCTTCGCTCATTCCGGTATGGGTTGCTGCAACTAATTGTATAAGCGCCTTTTCACCGCCAGTTTCAAAAAAAGCTTTGTCTTTTTCAACAACAGCTTTAAAAGGCTGCTGCTGGGCTAAGGCCGGATTTGCTTCTACCATTTTTTTAACACGGTAAAAAGCAAATAATTCCTGAACATACGGTTTTTCAGCCCACAGCGTTCCATCATTATCAAAAGTGGCAATTCTATTTTCAACGGGAATAAAATCAGGACTTCCTTTTGTTGTGACTTTTTTTACGTAAGCAGTAATATCATTTTTCAATGGTCCATCATTCCAGCTTGGCAGCGGATCCTGGCTAGTTGCAACAACTGCAATACTATCTCTTGCATTAATAGTTGTGTATTTTTCTATTGTATTAAAAGAAACAAGGAAAAATAAAAGTACGGGTAATACATATATTCTTTTCATAATATTATTTTTAATTTATTGAAATGCCTGAGTTAGTAACAACCCAAGCATTTCAATAGTTTTATGTTCATATTTTCTGCGTGTAGCTTAGCTATTACTGTTTTTTTAAAATTACATATTACTGCATATTGTCTTTTATTTACCCCCGCCGCTGGCACCATTGGAGAGCATTTCCATAACTGCATCCAGATTCATAGTTCCGCTCTTCTGACTTGGCGGATAATCTTTAAAAGACTGGACAAACTGACCTGCTATGGCCTGAGCAGGAACTAATGTCCATAGCTTCTCTGCAGCCCATCTTCTGTACAAATCGGATTCGAACGGCGCTTTCTCAAAAGGATCCTGACGCAGATTAACCACTAGCGGTACATTCATACTTGTTCGTTTACCAGTGAAAAGATTCCCTTCTATCCACGAGAATTCTATCTTCCAGTTGCCATAACGAAGTGCATTCAGGTTTCCATTATCATCGAAATAAAAGATCTCTTTACGCGGACTTTCCTTCTCCTGTCCTTTAAAAAATGGAAGAAAGTTATAACCGTCTAAATGATTCTTAAAGGTTTTGTTATTTGCTTTAAATCCTGTCAGTAATTTCTCTTTTACATCAGGATCACCTGCCGCTGCAAGAAAAGTAGGCATCCAGTCTTCATGAGACATCACATCGTTTACAATAGTATTAGGTTTAATTGTTCCCGGCCATCTAACTACACAAGGAACCCTGAAACCGCCTTCAAAAGTTGTTCCTTTCTCCCCTTTAAAAGGTACCATCCCCCCATCAGGCCAGGAGAACATTTCAGCCCCGTTGTCACTGGTAAATACTATTATAGTATTATCTGCAATTCCAAGCTCTTCCAATTTCTTCAGAATTTCTCCCACATTATAATCAAGTTCCATCATGCCATCTGCAAATAGGCCAAAACCGCTTTTATTCTCCCATTTTGGAGAAAGATGTGTCCATACATGCATTCTTGTAGTATTGTGCCATAGAAAAAACGGTTTGTTTGCCTTAGCCGATTTTTCAATAAATTGAAGCGAACGCGGCAGCAGTTCTTCCTCTGCCGTTTCCATACGTTTTTTTGTCAATGGCCCAGTGTCTTTGATAGTCTGTTTTCCTACCTTGCCAAAACGTGGGTCCACCGCCAGGTCATCTGTATCAGTTGCTTTACAGTCTAACACTCCCCGGGGTCCAAATTTTTGGTGGAATGAAGGATCTTTAGGGTAATCAGGATCTTCTGGTTCTTCTTCAGAATTAAGGTGATACAGATTTCCAAAAAATTCATCAAAACCATGTACAGTAGGCAGAAATTCATTACGGTCGCCTAAATGATTTTTACCAACTTGCGCTGTTGCGTAACCCTGCGTTTTAAGCAAATCAGCAATGGTAGGATCTACCTCCTGCACACCTTGTTTAGCCCCCGGCAGACCCACTTTTAATAAACCGGTCCTAAAGGGTGATTGACCCAAAATAAGTGCAGCTCGTCCTGCCGTACAGGATTGCTGTCCATAATAATCCGTAAACAAAGCTCCTTCACTTGCAATTCTGTCAATATTTGGAGTTCGGCCTCCCATCATGCCCCGATGATAAGCGCTTATATTCCAGATACCAACATCATCGGCAAGGATGATAATAATGTTAGGTTTTCCTGAGTTTTTTGAATTACTCTTCTTTGATTGCTGCCCCTGAGCAACAAAAGAAACTGCCATAAATAACAGCGCTAAAGTTTGTACTTTTTTCATTTCTTTGATTTGATTCGTTCATAATTTAATTACTCGTCTGATTTGTATGGAAGAACATTCTCAACGCCTCCTTTTTCCTGCCGCATTCGCTTTGGCTGATTGTATATTGGCATCTTGCTGACGATTAGCCCCTTGTGGAACATTGGACTTATTGACATTCGAAGGAAGAGATGTAGTATTAGCGGCACGATTAGTCGTTTGTGTATTCACAGCTCTATTCGCATTTGACGTGAGCGACGATGCATTTGAAGGCAGAGTTGTTGGCTTTTTATAAGTATTGCCCTGATAAGTTCCTTTGTAATTACCATTTTTATTATAATTGTTTACCGTTACAGAAGTGCTACGGTAAGAACTTGAATAATGAGCATAATTAGGGCTGCGTATGATAACCGTATTTTGATAATAAGCATGATGATGGTACACATGATGGTAATACATGCTGAAATAAACAGGTGCCCAGGGATGGAAATAAGGCGGATAAAATCCATAATAATATGGCGGAACATAAGGCACATAAACCGGAGAATACAAATACACAATTACCGGGCTTGACTCGACCACTACAACTTGCGGTGCGGCGGCAACAGGATTAGTTCCTACATAGGCCGGATTAGGCGTAACAGAGGTAGTTGCTGCCGGTGCAGGTTCAACGATATAATTTTTACCGTAAAGGGCTTCATCACCTACAATCTGAAGTGTCACTTTTTTATTTTTATCCTTTGCTACCAGAATTACAGCGACATCCTGAGTTTCGGTCTTACTTACCGGATCCTGAAGTATGATGGTATAGGAATCATTCTCTTTTTTGGTAACGGCTTTGATAAAATCAATTTTTTTATCGTTATCCAAATCCAGATTATTGATGCCTTGTTTTTCCGAATTTAAGGAAGACTCAAAATCTTCGATTGTTTTTGATTTCTGAAAAAGATCCAGAACGGCATACAGATCGAGATTATCTCCCGGAAGTCCCAAAGCTTTTGGTTCCTTATCTCCTTGTGAGAAAACGGGCAGACTTAACAAACTCATTACAAAAACGGTTATTGTAAAAATGAAATTTTTCATGTTTTTAGTATTAAAGTGAAATGGAAGTAAAAAGATCTGTTACAGACTTCCCTCGCCCAGATCAACTGCGCTTTTTTTGCGTTTAAATGATTTTAGAAGCGTTGGAAAAAAATTATTAAAAATCCCTTTGAGCTGAATGGCATTTACCATTTTATTGGTGGGGTCTCTGGGCATAAATTCATTGGCATAAGCCACTTCTAGCTGTATATTATCTATGAGCGTAAATCCGACTCCAAGACTTGCCCGGTTTCGATCAAATAAATCAGGACCACTGACCTGGCTTTTGGTTTTAAAAAACAATTCATCTGAAGCAAAAACATACATGGCTTTTGTTTTTAAGCCAAAAGTGGTCACCGGACAAACTGCTTTTATCTGAAACCTGAATCGCTCGACGGCTTCCAGATAATGATCATCATTTTCAATATGCCGGTCTTCGATTCTTGCCCTAAGGTTTACTTTAATTTGCGGCAACTTTACCAGATTATAAGTGGCCTGAATAGCTGTTCTGAATTCAGGGGCTTTTCTCTGATTGAGTTCCGGTACATTTTGATTCGAATAGTAGGCGTAAAATACAGAAACTTTCCATCTTTGGGAAGGATAATAATGTGCCCAAGGCCTAATATAAAACTGTGTGATGTTATGAAAAATATCACTGTCCTCAGGTGTACTGCTTGTGACAAGCCCGGCATCGAACTGTAATACCCATTTTTGGCTTAGATCTTTGGTAAAGTCGTACTCATTCCAAAACTGATTGAGTTTATCGGTTTGTGCCTGTAAATGGGTACTGGCAATAATCAACAGGAAATACCAAATCTTTTTACTGAAACTTTGCCTTACCTTAAAATGGTTTCTTTTTTCCAAATGCATACGAAGCAGTTATTAACGGACCGTTATACCCCCATTTAAAATAGCCTTGCCCCTTTTCTTTCTCAACGTCTACCCTAAAGTTTAATCCGGTGTAAGAAAGGCTAAAATGCAGGTTCTCTATTACTTTATATAAAACTGAAAAATCGCCACTGGTTACCTTCCCGTCTATATTGTTTATTTTTAACGCAAAATAACTCACATTGCCTTTTGCGGCAAACCGATCAGAGATGGCGTATCCTCCCCAGATACCAATATCCGGCAAAGGAGCTGTAAAATTATATTCGTCTTTGTAACTAAGGCCTACCGTTGCTCCCAAAAGACTAATGCCAACTTCACTTTGAATAATGTGCGCCCCAATCATTAATCCAAATTCATATTTTGGATCAACAAAAAAAGCATAACCATAAGAAACCCTAAAAATGCTGGTCTTAAAAAAAGATTCAACAGCAGCATCAACCGGATAGGTATGATCTCCAAATTCTATTGTTCTTTTTAATGTTCTGGATGTTGTACGATTTAAATAGAAATAGCTTATTTCAAATTGTGATCTTCTTGATATCCGCCATTGCAGATCTGCTAAAAACGTATTGGTCGATTTGCGAAAACCCAAATCATCTTCCAGATCAATTGTGGTTCCATAATCGCCGTTTGCACTTCCTACTTCTATTATTGTATTGTTTATTGGTATAAATAATCCAACACTTGCTTTTATGCGTCTTACAAACCATGGCAGCTCAGGTTTTACTTTCTGATTCCGGTTCAATTCATTTCCGTCCTGAAGTGAAAATGTCATGTTTTGCGCAGTTTCTTGGCAAAACATTAAAAAAGGCATTCCTAAACATATAAAAACCATTACGTGCAAAATAGTATCTTTAATTTCATAATAGTATTGGTCCTGCATTTCAATTCAATTTCTTTTGTAAACAGTTAGATAAAAAGTGATAACTGCGCTGAGCCATCACTTTTTTTTAATGTCTAATTCAATTTGGTTTTGTCAATCTCACCAATAAATGGTATAGAATCCTGAATCTCTTCTCGTATTGAGGTTTGAAGATAAACTTCAAGCTGTATAAACTTGGCAGCATTGGTGGCTCCAATAGCTTTTTTGGCCTTTTCATAGGTTTTGCTATATAGTTTCTCTACGTCCAGATTATTTTTCAGGTTTGCTTTTGTCAATTGATCCGCGTCAGCATCGGTCAGCGTAGCATATTTCGCCGCATAGTCATCAATAATCTGAATTTTTTTCTGGCCCAAAACTTTGCGTTCTGCTTCATAACTGTCGTACACAGGCTGAAAAGCTGTTGTTTGTTCGGGACTCAAAGCCATGTACTGATTAATCAAATCTGTTTTTGATTTTCCGTAACTGCTTTGAATAATGGCAAGTTCATCTTTTGCAGAGGATTGTGCGTTTAAAGTTGCTGATAAGGTCAAGATTAAAACGATAAGTAATTTTTTCATGATTTTATTTTTAAGGGTTATAATTAATTGATTTGTTTAATTTTTAAAATTGAAACTCAATACCGCTCCCAGTCCAAACTGATAAGTTGAAACATAATCTGTCACACCAACAACACCAATGTAGGTCCAGTAGTAACTGTTTCCAACGGCTACCGCCATTGATTGTAAATAAGCATTCAGGTTTATGGATACTGCCGAATTGGTTTTAATTTTCACGCCTCCTTTAACTTCCCATGCAAAATAGGTTCCGCTGCCGCTTTGCGGTGTTTCAAGAACAGCAATCCCCGCTCCAGCTCCCAGATAGGGTAAAGCTTTTTGTGTATTTCCTCCAAAATAATGAGTTCCGTCAAGCAAAATATAATTTATGGCTCCTTTATCATCTCCTGCGTTTACCTGGGTTCTACTAGGTGCGTATAAAGGCAATTTGGTATCGAGTCTTTGGTATTTCAATTCAACGGAATTATTCTCAGGCAAAAAGTATTCAAGACCTGCACCATATTCAAAGCCATCTTCTACATAACCATAAGAATTATTGTATTGTACTTTATCCGAAAAAGTATAACCTCCATATAAATTCAGGGATAGGGATCCCGTATCCTGTGCTTTTGCGGCTATTGACAACAGTAAAGCAATCATTAATAAAATGTAGTGTCTCATGATTTTTGATTTGATCTGTTAGGGATTCATATTGCTTATAAATACATTATTTTGAAAAGATTATTCGATGCTGTTTCCATTATCACTTTTTAAAAATGAAAGCCAAATTTCACAACCGGGCCGGATGTATCTACATTATATAAAAAGTAATCCGCTCCGTTTCCGGTATCATAATCAAGCGAAATAATGCGATAACCTGCCTGAATTTGAAATAATTCTGAAAATCGATATCCTGCGTACGCCTGAAATTGCCAGGCAAATTGTGAACCTATTCCAAATCCGCCAATTTCTCCGCGTACTTTGTATAGAAACTTTTCTGCGGGTGTATTTTTAAAAACCGCAATCACCATGGGGTCAACCCAGGTTTGCGTCATTTCTTTTTTGATATTTGTTGTGCCTCCTCCAATAGTATTTCGATTGATATCAAGTTCGAGTTTAATCGAATTTAAAAGAGCTCCCACTCCCACTTCAAGCCCTGGTCTCACTTTATAAAGTCCGGCCAATTCCCAACCGAGCTGTTTGGCCGTAACATCACCATTGTTAATTAATGTACTGCTTTTAACCCCTTGCCCGATATCCATATACAGAAGATCAGAATTCAAGTTCCATTTCTCATTTGAAGCCTCCAAGTACAACATCGCCCCAAATTGAAGCTGATCAAAAATCTTATTTGACTTTACATCTACATTCATTTCCGGCAAATTTCCAAGTGCTGTTTTCCCGCTCATATTAGGGAACATCACATAAGGTTCTGCATAAAATGACCATCCTTGTTCAACCGGAAATTCCTGTGCCAGCAATTCTAACGAAGGATAACTTAGTACGGCTATCAGTAGCATGTATTTTATTTTCATGGGTGTCATTTTTAGGATTGGTTGCAAATGAATATATACCTGAAAACAGAAACCAGATCAATAACTGTATTTTAATTTCATTGGGAACAAATTTTAATTAACCGAACATTGATTTGATTTCAGATTTCATTATTTTTTATGTACCTGAGTATTTCTTTTTCCAGCTCTGCAAAAAGTTTTTCATATTCTTTTTTAACTCCAAGATCCTGAGCCAGCTTTTCCTTATACTTTTCAATACAAAATCTGCTCATACTGTAATCATCACACATATTTTTAAAATCGCCATCAACCTGGTATAATATCCTTATCAATTCTCTATGTGATTTGAATTTTTCAACATTAAGGACTTCTGGTATTGGCATAATCTCAATTTTAAAGGTTAAAAATTATTTCTTAACTAATAAATTTTATTCGCAATGTTCTATCTTACTGAATAACAAACATTAAAGCCAAATGTTAATATTTGTGAAGTAAATTTATACAACGAATCCACTGTTCTAACATTTACAAGGTTATTAACCGTTAAACGATTGTTTATAAACATTTTACAAAACACACTTAAGGAAAAATCTTAAGTTTATGTTAATAATACCAAAATATATATTAATTTTAACTCATTGTTTAACAATCAATTACCCTATTACCTTTTACAATCAAATCACATATTAAGAATGGAAAAAATAAAAAATTTTTCATCAGAAGAAATTTGCCTGCAATTGGAATATATTTTAAATTTTAAATCATTTAAAAATTCTCCAACCCTCACTAATTTTCTATCATATATTGTCCATGAAACAATTAATGAGAGAGAAGAATTTCTTAAAGAATATTCTATTGCTGTCAATGTTTTAAAGCGCTCCAGCAATTTTAACTCTAATGATGATGCGGCAGTCCGGATTCATGCCGGAAGATTGAGAAGAACTTTAAATGACTATTATCTAAGTGATGGTATACAGGATTCTATAATAATTTCAATTCCAAAAGGAGGTTATATTCCTGAGTTTAAAATTCCTCAAAAATTGGCGGCATTGCCATCTTTTGTCCCCTATTCAAACACGGATAGTATTAATCCAACCGTGGCAATATTCCCTTTTCAATGTACACCTAAAAGAAAAGATGCTGATTTATTTGCGGCATTACTTCGAAATGAATTAACTGCAGAACTTTCAAGATTTGAAGATATAACAGTTATAGGATATTATTCTGCAGATGTGATTGCAAAAATCAACGATAATATTTTACAAGCCGGAAAGTTATCAGGAGCAGATTATATTATAACAGGAAGTATTCAATATAGTGAACAGAAAATGCGGGTTAGAATAATATTGCTAATCACTGCCACTGGAGAAATTATGATGACAAAATCTATTGAAAAGGAAATAGTATCAGATATCTTCGAGATACAGGATGAAATTATAAAGTCTGTGATTACCTCGGTTGGGGGGTATTACGGATTAATATTCCAGGAAATGGAAAAAGCTGCACCAGAAAAGGTATCGAAGAATATAAGTATCTGGAAAGGAATTTATAATTATTATAAATACCAGCGTTCTTACTCCATTGAAAATTATAAAGTTGCCCTTATATCTTTGCGCCATGCCGTGGTACAGCATCCCCAGCATGCTGTTTCCTGGGCCATGTTGGGAGAAATATACCTCAATGGTGCAGGACTTGCTATTAAGGATATCGACAGCCCAATTGAAGAAGGATATCGTTGTTGCATGGAGGCCTTAAAAATAGATCCTTCATGCCAGCATGGCTTTTATACTCTTACGCTGGCTCATGTGTTTAAAAAAGAGAAAGAAGAGTGTTTAATTGCAGCCAGACAATGCATACAGCTAAACCCAAACTGCTCTGTAATTGTTTCAGGAGTCGCTGTAATGCTTATTTGCGCGGGTTATTTTGAGGAAGGTTTTACAATATTAGAAAAAACAATCAAACTTAATCCCCATTATCCATGGTGGATAAACTGTGGTTTCAGCTTTTATTATTTACACAAAAAAGACTACTCCACGGCATATCATTGGGCTAATAAAATAGATTCTCGAGAAACTTTTTGGGATCCTTTACTAAAATCTACAACCCTGGCCTTATTGAATAAAAATGGCTGCGCAGAAAATCAACTGCTAAAACTTCTTGAATTGGAACCTGAGACTCCAGCCAATATAAAAATTATGCTCTCGACATTATTATTATCAGATGATCTTGTGCAAGAGATAATTGTTGGTTTAAACAAAGCAGGTCTTATGGAAATTCAGAAAATTCCAGTCAAATAATCATATGCAAAATGAAAAGATATTTACAGCAAATAGATTTCAATCAACATTGCTCTGAATTTTGCGGCAGAATGATGGCACATGGATTTTGGAGTTGATACCTTTTTTGCCACAAAAAGTTAAGGCTGTCTCTTTTTACTTTAAGTAAATTATAAGATTACATTTTATGGCAAAATCATATATAAAACTAAATACATTTTTGTTTCAATTCCCAACAGGACATCCAAACCAAAATACTGAAGACATATAAAAAAGACAGCCTCTATTTCCGTAAGCCAATTTCTTCAAATCTTCCATAAAATGGTGTCCATATACAGTTCTCCAAGAAAAAAAAGCGCTCCTTAGCAGCCCTAGCCCCGATTGCTTCGCCAGTTCGCTTCGCTCGTGTGCAGTGAAAATCCTTTTGTGCCGAGGCTGGGCACAAAAGATTGTAGCGAATAGCGGGAATAGCTCCTAAAAATAATTAATGCTAAGACTAAAATTAAGCATAACCATCTGAAAATAATACAAGTATATCGGGTTATCATATAATTTTATAAGGTTTCAAATTTTTAATTTTATCCTGCATTCTTCCAGTAAGCTTTTCTAAGCCCAAAAAAATACGAAGAAGGCCTTTAAAGAAATTACAAACTATTAAATTAAAACAGTATGATACCACAGGAAAACTACGATACTTACCGTCAGGAAGACAGCATGTATCACATGGGAGAAGAATCCATCCACTCGGAAACCATGGAACATACCGATCCGGCCATCAACCAGCATGATGACGATGAAAGATCGGCCGACCACCAGCCCACCGAACTGGACCATGACGATGCGGACAGAAGGACCCTGGATGAGTCCCAGGCCGATGAGGATGACAAGGATTAAAGATATACCTCTTACCGCAGATTACAAAAAATGAAAAGCCTTCTGAATGACTGCATTTAGAAGGCTTTTTTTTGGATTAATTTTAATTGTTTTTAAGGCGTAACTAATCGGGAAGTCCACCCCTACCAGCCGTTCAATTTCTGGTACGGCCGCTAACTTAACATCAAAGCGTGCGGCAATAAAAATAAAACCGTTAATTTTGCCTTTTGACAGTAGATTTAAAGCTGTCATAGCAGCTTTAAACGGGCATGAGATATGAAAAAGTTTGAAATAAAAAAAATAGAACCCGACAGCTGGATGGTTTCCCATAATGAGCTACCAAGGTTTACCTGCCGCTTTGAGGACAAAAAATTCAATTACAGCCGAACCATCACAGGACTTTCAGATCCCACAGGCGACCCGAAACAAATCCTGCTGCTTCAGAAAATGGAGAAATGGCTCAGGGAGTACCATAAGGACAAAATTGACGGTTAAGAAGATAGTTTAATTTTTCCTCTGCGGTTTGGAGTTGCTACATTTACTGGGACATAAATTTTAAGACTGTTTAAATAAAAATAAATATCTTAGAATTATGAAAAAACGAGTTTACAGTGCTGAGTTTAAATCATCAGCAGTACGATTAAGTTACGAGCGAGAAAACATCAAAGAATTAGCAGATGAACTAGGCGTCCAGGTAGAGCGTATTTATAAATGGAGGTCTTCTCAAAAAACATTTACTAATCTACAACCAATTATTTCTAAAAAGACAGAGATAGATTCTTTAGAAGTAAAACAATTACGAAAAGCCCTTAAAGAAAAAGAATTAGAGCTTGAGATATTAAAAAAGGCCGTTCACATCTTTTCCAAGAGCGATGGGAAATCTACCAATTTATAGTCAGCTATAAACATTTATATCCTATTGAAAAGATGTGCAGCGTTTTAAAAGTAAGCCGAAGTAGTTATTATAGATGGTTCAGTGGCGGTCCTTCTAATAGATTTATAGAAAATAGTCTATTTACAGATTTAATAAAAGAAGTTTTTGATCTAAGCAGTCAAACTTACGGAAGTCCCAGAATAGCGGAACAGCTAAAAAGAAAAGGATATAAAATATCCAAAAGGAAAGTTGCTAAATTGATGCTTCTTAATGGCTGGAGAAGTAAACTTAAAAGACGCTTTAAAGTAACCACAGATTCTAATCATCGATATCCAGTGTGCAGTAATCATCTCAATAGAAATTTTACACCAAAATCACTTAATGAGGTTTGGGTGTCTGATATAACCTATATAAGAACAGCTGCCGGCTGGTTATATCTTACTACTATTATTGATTTATATGACAGGCAGGTTATAGGATGGTCATTAAGCACACGAATGTATACCGATCAAACGATTATTCCAGCTTGGAAAATGGCAGTATCAAAAAGAGAAATAACAGAATCTTTACTTTTTCATTCAGATAGAGGAATACAATATGCTTCGATAGAATTCAGAAAATTGATTAATAAAAATACTTTAATCACTCAAAGTATGAGTAGAAAAGCTAATTGTTGGGATAATGCTGTAGCTGAAAGTTTTTTCAAGACCCTTAAAGCAGAACTTATCTATCAGCATAAATTCACAACCATTGAAGAAGCTAAATTAGCAGTCTTTGAATATATAGAAGTATGGTATAATAGAAAACGTCTGCATTCTTCTTTGGGATATAAAACACCTAAAGAAATGGAACTAGAATTTTATAAAATAGAAAGTGTAGCATAGGTCTTAGAAAATTTGTCCGACTTTTTGTTGCAAGTCCAATGGGCAAGAGAGCGTAGAATGGTATTCGCAGCAGGTTTTCTGGAGCACGCGGCAGATCAACCGATATTTCAAAGACAGGTTTGATATCCCGCTGAAATCATACTGCAGGATTTTAAAATGCTATGATTCATTTAAGCAGGTAAAGAAAGGACAGCTTTATCCGCAGCAGAATTATTTTGACCAGTCCCATTTTATCAAGGACTTAAAAAAATATACAGGAAACAGACCTACGGAATTGTTTGAAAACAAAAACGACCGATTTTTACAATTAGCGACAATGAAAGAAAAGTAGTTTTGCATCATTAATATTTAAAAACAGCAAAATGAAATTCAGCAGCATCAGGCTTTTAGTAAGCGACTTTGACAAGTGCTTCACTTTTTACAACAACATCCTTGGTTTGGAATGTACCTGGGGCAAACCCGGAGAAAATTATGCCAGTTTCAGCCTTGGGGAGCCATCGGCACTGGCATTGTTTAAGGCAGAATTAATGGGCAGCGCCATAAACAGCAAGGCCGGAAAAAACGAAATTCTGCAAGACAAAATGGCCATCATAATTAAGGTGGACAATGTCGATGAAAGCTATATTTCCCTGCAGGAGAAAGGTGTCCAGTTTCTCACAGCGCCAAAAGACATGACCCCTTGGGGAATCAGGGCAGTACACTTTAGGGACCCGGAGCACAATTTGTTCGAACTGTATTCAGACCTGACATAAAAACGGGATAATCTTGTAATTTTGTACAGCAAAATGATCGGCAAAGGCTCAGCTTACTATTCATACCAGTAGGCAATCACTTTGCTGCAGCAATATCAAAAACCTTAATCGCCCACCCAGCCCAAATGCCAGCAGCAATGACAGATCGAAAGAAACAATTGATTTCATATTTAGAAAATTGCCCGCAAATCATTGACACCTTAAAGATATGCAATGACTATGGTCTGCCAGAGTATTATTTGGCGGGAGGAGCAGTAACCCAGCTGCTATGGAACAATATACTGGGCAGGCCAAACCTTGAAAATGTGAAAGATTTTGATATCGTATACTACTGTGACACCGAGGATAGTTTAGTAGAGAAATCACATCAGAGAAATATTGAAAAAATCGCCGCACATACATTTAAACTTGACATTACCAACCAGGCATATGTTTACCAGTGGTATCCTAAAAAGTTTGGAAGTGTTATTGAAAAATTCAGCACAACCCGGCAGGGTATTGAAACCTGGTTATCGGCCTTCGCCATTGGAGTACGGATGGAGTCAGATAAATTGGAAATCTTTGCCCCTTATGGACTTGATGATGCTTTTGATATGATTGTCCGGCCTAATAGACTGACAATGACAAAAAATAATTATGTAATAATGACAAAAAGTTTTAAAAGCCGCTGGCACAATATAAATATCCTTCCCTGGGACTAATTGACCAATGATACCCAGCAGCCATAACTGGCAGTAAGGACTGGTAAATGGATTTTCTCCGCTAAATTTAAGATCTGGACTTTAAATTTTCTGCTTTGCAGCTCTGCAACCCTTACCTCGGGTTTTGAGTTACAATAGAAAACTTATATAATTAAAGCAAAACAAATCATAAGCTGTAGTAAGCAATGGAACACCGAAAAGAACTGACTGATATAATCGTAAACGACAAATTAATGATCCAAACTCTGAGAATCGTTAAAAATTTAAATTTAAATGATTGCTGGATTGGAGCCGGATTTGTAAGAAATAAAGTTTGGGATTTTTTACATGGGCAAAACACAATAAAACTTACTGATACAGATGTGGTCTTTTTTGATCAAAGCAATATATCAGAAACACTGGAAAAAGAAATAGAGCTAAAACTTACTCAAACAGATCCAAAGACCAGCTGGTCTGTCAAGAATCAGGCAAGAATGCATTTACGCAATAACCATCCCAGATATAGCAACACTGAAAATGCAATTTCGCATTGGCCCGAGACCGCAACGGCTATTGCAGTGCGATTAAATTCAAAGAATATCGTCGAAATTTTGGCGCCATACGGTTTAAATGATTTGTTTGATTTAATTGTTAAGCCTACACCACATTTTGATTCAGCCCTTTTTCAAAAAAGGGTAAATGAAAAACAATGGGGAAAACAATGGGGAAAACTAAAAATATAAGGCAGCAGCTCATAACCTTTCCAACAAATTCAGTTCCTTAGATTTCGTTGATTTCCAAATTTGCTTCTCTTGGGATATGCTAAACCAAAAGGAATTTCCTGCTCGCGCCCAGAGCCGAAACCAGGTTCATGCTGAGTATCTCCTCTAGTATGGATTTAAGCTTCTCAAAACAACTGGGCTTGACTGCGTAAAATGTAGCGCCCAATTCCAATGACTTCTGAATATTTTGAGGATCATTGCTGGTGGAGAGCATAATAATGTTTATTTCTTTTAGTTTGCCTTCGCAGCTTCTTATCTCCTTGAGACATTCAAGCCCTGATTTGCCGGGCATATTGATATCCAGAAAAATAAATTCGGGAAGCTCTGAGCCGGAAAGTGTCCGGAGATCCTCCATTAGATGCATGCCGTCGCGGGCCTGTTTTAAAATAACATTCCGGTCAATTTCCATCACCGCATCAGCAAAGAACTCCCTGTCATCGCTGTCATCATCGGCCAAATAAATATATCTCTGAGTATTGTGGTTGTCAAAAGCCATAATAAAAAAAATTATATTAATGATAAGAGATTTTGCTAAAGCAAAATGGCATTTTCAATTTACAGGCGATGTAAAAGTAAGGGCATTAAATATTCCAAAATAGAATTAAGGGTAGTAAAGATAATTCATAATTAGGAAAAAACACATTAAAAAAAAACTTTTAACTATTTCTTTTCAGCCCTTTTATCTTCAGAAATTCAATATTTACGGGTATTTGCCCTATAAGAAAAAAATGACTAATTAATTTTGTTATAAATTAGAACATAATAAGCTGTAAAAAATGTTACGATCCGTACTAATTTTGTCCTGTATAAAATGAGAAGAGTATGGAAAGGTCAATTGTACATATCGATATGAATACATTTTTCGTGTCCTGCGAAAGACTGACTAATTCCGAGCTTCAGGGAATACCGCTTATTATCGGCGGAGGCGAAAGAGGCGTTGTGGCTTCCTGCTCTTATGAAGCCAGGCGTTTCGGGGTTCGCTCTGCCATGCCGATCCATCTGGCCACCAAACTCTGCCCGCAGGCCAAAATCATGAAGGGCGACATGGAATTATATTCCAGGCTCTCGCACGACATTACCGAGATCATTCAGGAAAAAGCGCCCGTGGTGGAGAAAGCCAGCATCGATGAATTTTATCTGGACATTACCGGTATGGACAAATTCCACGGCAGCTACAAATGGACGAGTGAACTCGCCCAGACCATTATAAAAGAAACGGGCCTTCCCCTAACCTTTGCATTGTCCATCAACAAGACCGTGTCCAAAATTGGAACCGGGGAAGGAAAACAGAAACAGAATCTGGAGATTCCTGAACATTTAGTGCAGTCTTTTTTAAATCCCTTATCCGTTCAGAAAATACCCATGGTAGGTGAAAAGACATTTCAGTTGCTGTCAAGAATCGGTATCAGAAAAATTGAAACCCTTTCCAAAATGCCATGCGAAGTACTGCAGCAGATGATTGGTAAAAACGGGTCCGAACTTTGGAAGAAAGCCAATGGCATAGATCATAATCCCGTAGAGCCTTATACCGAAAGAAAGTCCATATCTACGGAACATACCTTTTCTCAGGATACCATCGATATTCCAAAACTCAAAAGAGTAATATTGGGTATGGTGGAAAAACTAGCCTTTCAGCTGCGCTCTGAAGAGTGGCTGACCTCAACGGTAACCGTTAAAATCCGTTATGCCAATTTTGATACCGAGACCAAACAATGCCGTGTGCAGTATACCTCGGCCGATCATATCCTGACCCAGACCGTTACGGATCTCTTTGAGAAATTATACCAGCGCCGAATGAGGCTTCGTCTTATCGGGGTAAGGTTCAGCGGGCTGGTCCGAGGCACCTACCAGATCGATCTTTTTCAGGATACCGAAGAAATGCTTGCTCTCTATCAGGCCATGGACCGGATGAAAACACGTTACGGGTTTGATGCGGTAATGCGCTGCGCCGGAGCATCGTTTAAACCCAACAATAAAAATGAAATTTTAAAACGTAAATCAGACTAATGTATCTCAATTGTCATTCCTTCCATTCCCTGCGCTACGGTACCATTCCCACTGAGGAATTGATATCTAAGGCTGCTGACTGCGGTGTGGGTGCCATGGCACTTACGGACATCAATACCGTAACGGGAATTTATGATTTTATAAAGGGATGCCAGAATGTTGGGATCAAACCCCTTATAGGAATGGAATTCCGCTCGGATCACCAGCTCCGCTTTATAGGCCTTGCCAAAAATGCTTCGGGGCTTGCGGAAATGAACCGTTTTCTGACCGGTCATAATTTTGAGAAAACAGCACTTCCGCCCTATGCGCCTGAGTTTGAAAATGTGTTTGTGATTTATCCTCTGGAAAATGTCCCTGACGTTTTAAAGGAAAACGAGTTTATTGGAATCCGCCCCGAAGAGCTGTCTAAACTAATATTGACGGATTGGAAAACCAAAATAGACCGCATGGTCATACTCCAGCCTGTAACGTTCCGCACTAAAGCAGAGTACCAGCTGCATAAAATACTGCGGGCTATTGACCTGAATGTAATTTTATCGCGCCTTGCTGCGGCAGATTACTGCCGGAAAACCGAAATAATGGTCTCGCCCGAAAGGCTGACCACCTGTTATGCAGAATATCCCGGGATCATTGCCAATACCCAAAAAATAATTGCCGGATGCCATTTTGAATTTGATTTTACAACACCAAAAAATAAAAAATTTTACACCAATAACAGAAAAGACGATATTAACCTTTTGACCACCCTGGCGCAGCAGGGATTGGAGTGGCGCTATGGCAAAAACAATGCAGAGGCCAAATCCCGTATGTTCAAGGAACTCAAAGTCATTGATCAGCTCCAGTTCAGCGGCTATTTTCTCATTACCTGGGACATTATCCGTTTCAGTAATTCCCAAGGATTTCTGCATATTGGGCGGGGCAGCGGAGCCAACAGCATCATTGCCTATTGTTTGGGCATAACGGACATCTGCCCTTTGGAACTTGACTTGTATTTCGAGCGCTTTTTGAATCTCAATCGCAAGAGTCCTCCTGATTTTGATATTGACTGGAGCTGGAAAGAACGTGATACGATACTCGAATATATATTCTCCCGCTACGGTTATGATCATGTTGCCTTTTGCGGAACAAATGTCGAGTTTAAATACAGATCCATATTTCGTGAAGTAGGCAAAGTTTTCGGGCTTCCAAAGGAAGAACTCGATACGCTGGCGAAAAATCCAATGGAACTCCATGCCACAAACAAAGTGGTAAAACAGGTACAGGAATATGGGATGCTGCTGGAGAAATATCCCAACCAAAGAAGTATGCATTCCTGCGGTATTCTTATTTCAGAGGAACCAATTACCAATTACTCGCCTCTGGAAATGCCTCCAAAAGGCTTTCCCATTGTGCTTTTTGATATGCATATTGCCGAGGATATCGGCCTTGAAAAATTCGATATACTGAGTCAAAGAGGGATTGGTCATATCGATGACAGTGTGAAGCTTATCGAGAAAAACCGTGGTATACGTCTTAATATTCGAGATACCTCAATTTCAAAGAATGAAATGAGGTGTAATGAGTTCTTGGGACGAGGTAATACAATTGGCTGTTTTTATATTGAAAGTCCGGCAATGCGTGGACTGCTTCGTCGCCTGAAATGTGACAATTACAAAACCCTTGTAGCGGCTTCCTCCATTATACGTCCCGGCGTGGCGCAGTCAGGCATGATGAAAGAATATATTTTCAGACATAACTACCCCGACAAATTCGAGTATTTCCATCCTGTTTTTGAGCAGCAGCTTGGGGAAACCTACGGGATTATGGTTTATCAGGAGGATGTCATTAAAATTGCCTTGCATTATGGCGGACTGCCCGCAGAAGATGGGGATATCCTCAGGCGTGCCATGTCAGGGAAAGGACGCTCCAAGGCAGCACTGCAGAAAGTAAAAGATAACTTCTTTGTATCGTGCGCAGCTCAGGGACATCCACTTCAACTCAGCGAGGAAATTTACCGCCAGATTGAATCCTTTGCCGGATACTCCTTCTGCAAGGCGCACTCGGCATCTTATGCCGTGGAAAGCTACCAGAGCCTTTATCTGAAAGTGCACTATCCTGTGGAATTCATGGTGGCCGTGATCAATAATCAAGGCGGTTTTTACCGCACCGAAGTGTATGTTCATGAAGCTAGAATGTCAGGGGCTGCAATTCACAATCCCTGCGTGAACAAAAGCGGGCTTGAAACCACCCTTTACGGATCAGATGTCTATCTGGGCTTTATGCACCTGCAGAGCCTGGAATCTAAAATAGCAATACAAATACAAACCGAACGGGAGCAAAACGGGGAGTATAAATCACTTGAGGATTTTATCAATCGTATTGCGATTGGTATCGAAGGGATACAGATTCTGATTTTTATAGGGGCATTCCGTTTTACCGGAAAAACTAAAAATCAATTGCTGGTAATTGCAAGGCTGATTCTAGTCAATTTCAAGCCCGAGAACAGAAGCCTTATGCTGATTCAGGAGCCTGTAAAGGAATATGAACTTCCTAAACTGGAACGTTCTGAATTTGAAGATGCTTTCGATGAAATTGAGCTTTTAAGTTTTCCTGTCTCCTGCTCCCCTTTTGATCTGCTACAGACTAAATTCAGAGGTGATGTATTGGCAAAAGATTTATTAAAACATCATAAAAAAACAGTTCGAATGCTGGCTTACCTGATCTCACGCAAACATGTACCAACGAAAATGGGCGCGATGTATTTCGGTACATGGATTGATGCGGATGGAGATTTTTTTGATACGGCGCATTTTACAGACAGCTTGGCCAAATATCCTTTTCAGGGAGGTGGATGTTATCTGCTTCTGGGACATGTCGAAGTAGATTATCACTTCCCTACCATTACCGTTTCTAAAATGGCCAAGATGCCTTTTATTGCCGATCCCAGGTATTCGAACTCTGATGACCGCCAGTTTACAGTACATGGACAGCTGCGGGAAGATGTGAGCATGACCGACCGCCAGCCTTACCCGCAGGAACATGAAATTAACCTGCCCAGGCTTAAGATGAGTAATTAAGAACGCTTTTATTTGACTCTTTAGATTATGGTTTATGTATATGTATAATTTAAAACTTATGAAAATGATGCTGTTTGATGATACCGAAATTTTTTCATCAGGCAAAGGCGGCAAAAGGATTTTTGACGTCCCTGATGCGGACCTGATGCTGATTGATAATTTTTTCAGCAAGGAAGAATCCGATTATTACTATAATTTTTTATACCATAATTCCCAGTGGAGGGAATATGAAATGCCGATGTACGACAAGGTGGTCACTGCCCCCAGAATGATTACATGGTACGGCGAGACAAGAAGGCCCGAAAGAAAATCAAATCCCGACTGGCCCGCCGAACTGCTTCAGATCAGGGAACGCGTGGAGCAGCATACCGCTATTAATTTTAATGCCGTGCTGCTCAATCTCTACAGGGACGGCAGTGACGGGGTCGGCTGGCACAGCGACAAAACTACCAGTACCAATAAAGACATGAACATCGCATCGGTAACCTTTGGGGAAACACGGCTGTTCCGCCTGCGCCATAAAACCCTCAAGCACATTGCCCCGATTGAGATACCCCTGCATCATGGAACCCTTCTGCTGATGGCAGGACATACCAATACGTATTGGGAGCACCAGGTTCCTAAAACAGCCCGCGATGTGCTCCCGAGGATCAACCTTACTTTTCGTCAGGTGAGATAAACAGTAACTGATCCGGTTTCAAATGACTTATCGGCTGCTGCGTCATTGCAATCCTGTAAAAATCGGCTTTTATCCTATAACAGGATTCCTGCACCGTTATGGTAACTTTAGATAAACTAAAAAATGCAAAAATCATGGATGATAAAACGAAAACAGGAAAAGCAGATGATTCGCAGATTAATATAAACGAATCATATGAGGTGCAGTACTGGTCTGAAAAGTTCAATGTGCCGCAGGAAACATTAAAAAGTGCCGTGAGAGCCGCAGGCACCAGAGTGGATGACGTCAGGGATTATCTGGCAGAAAATAATTAATTCAAGTTGCTAGTTTAGAGGTAATAAAAAAACAAAGCACAGGTTCAGTAAATTTGTTTTGCGAACCAATAAACCTTACCCATGCTTTGTAAAGACAAAATTATATCAATTTTTTGTTTAATAGACGATATTTTACAAGGAATTAATCATCCGGAAGATGTAAGAAGACATGTAAGTGATAGCGAAATTATCCTGACTGCAATTGTTTCTTCGACAAGTTTTTATGGTAATCACTGCTCAGCCATTAAGTTTATGAAAGAATATGGATTTATTCCAAAGATGCTTGATAAGAGCAGGTTCAACAGACGTTTACATAAAGTTGGCAGACTTCTATATGAATTATTTGAGACCATAAGTTCCTATTTTAAAGATTTCTGTTGTGAGATGCAATACATTATAGATTCATTTCCCGTAGCAGTTTGTAAAAACATGAGGATTACAAACTCTAAGATTCTTAAAGGCAAAAAGTACAGAGGCTATACAGCAAGTATGAGAAACTATTTTTATGGGGTAAAAGTTCAGTTATTGACAACTAAAAATGGAATACCTATAGCGTTTCATTTCACTCCAGGTAAAACAGCTGACATAAAAGCTTTAGGAAAAATGATAGATAAGCTGCCTGCTGAAGCATCGATTTATGGAGATAGTGCTTATACTGATTACGGTTTAGAAGATTTTGCCCTAATGGAAAAATGTGTTTTATTAAAAATTCAAAGAAAGTCAAATGCTAAACGAACAGATACAATAGAGCAAAAAAAAGAAAAGTTAAAAATGAGAAAAAGAGTAGAAACAACAATAAGCGACATAAAAAAAATGTTTCCAAGAACTATACATGCAGTAACATTAGAAGGTTTTATGATAAAACTGACATTGTTTGTATTTGGACTCCAGTTAAATAAAGCAATCAACTAGCAACTTGAATTAATTAATATCATGCCCTGGCATAACGGGGACTATCCCCCATCTTATAAAAACCAGCCCGCTGAACTCCGGGAAAAGGCTGTCGAGATCGCCAATGCCCTGCTTGGGGACGGCGCAGAAGAAGGAACTGCTATAGCCACCGGACTCAAGCAGGCCCGTGAGCTGCTCAAAAATCATAAAGAGAAAACCGATAAAACTGAAAATCATGGAAACCAATAAAAACACAAACGAAAACAAGGAAAATACCAACGAAAATGCCAACAGCGCGTACAGCGGTTCTGGCAGCATGCAGCCCGGAGCAGGAACCGGAGAAGCCGGCCGCCTGAATGACTATCAGGAGGAGGACACCCAAGACGGGTCAGAGAAAAAAAACAACCCGGAGGGAAAAAGCATTGCCGAGGCCACTGATCCTTCAAAACTGTCCGATATCTAACACTGGCAGACTATAATTACACTTATAGATCTTGAAAAGAATTTAGTATTTTTATGGTAAATTCTTTTCAGGATTTTTGATTTTATCCGAAGGTGTAAAATGAGCCTGATACATTCCAAAAACAATATTTCTTCAAACTAAAAAACAAAATGACTGATCCGATTTTAGAGAACCTAAACCAAAAGCAGCTTGCGGCAGTGAAAACTACCGAAGGATATGTGCGCGTGATTGCCGGGGCCGGATCAGGAAAAACAAAAGCCCTCACCTCAAGGTTTGCCTATATTGTGGACAGGCTTGGGATCAACTCCTCCAACATACTTTGTGTGACCTTTACCAACAAGGCAGCCCAGGAAATGAAAAAAAGGGTCAAAATGCTCATTGGCGACACCTATGATGTGAGCCTTATCACCACCTATCATGGATTCTGCGTGCGGTTTCTGCGCGAGGAAATCAACAAGATCCAGTATCCCAAAAATTTCATCATACTCGACGCGGAAGATCAAAAGACCATTCTGCGCGAAGTGTTTAACGAACTGGACATCAACTCCAAAAACCTGACCTTTAAGCAGGTCCTGCAGTTCATTTCCAAATCAAAAGGCACATCTGATTATTTAAGCTACATTCTGGCCAATAAAAGCTTTGAGGACGAAAACACCGAGGATTTATCACTTAAGGTATTTCACAAATATCTCGATAAACAGAAGCGGAACTATGCCCTGGACTTTGACGACCTGATACATTTCACGGTATACATCCTGAATACTTTTAATGAGATACTTGTAAAGTGGCAGCAAAACATGCATTACATACAAGTTGATGAGGCCCAGGACAGCTCCGACAGCCAGTTTGAGCTTGTGGAAATGCTCTCGCGTGTTCATCAGAATTTATTTGTGGTGGGCGACCCTGACCAGACCATTTACGAGTGGCGCGGTGCCAAACCTGAATACCTGGTGGATTTTGACAAAATGTTCCCAGACTGCGAAACCATCATCATGAACCAGAACTACCGCTCTACTCCCAATATCCTGAAAGTTGGCAACCACATCATTAAAAACAACAAAATAAGGGTCGACAAGGATATGATCACCGAGAAGCCTGCAGGGTTTGAAGTGGTCCATTTTCACGGCAAAAATGATTTTGAGGAATCCCTCTGGGTAGCCTCGGAAATCAAGGAGATCCTTAAAACCGAGAAGGCAAAATATTCCGATATCACAATACTGTACCGTGCCAATCATATCTCCAGAAACATAGAGCAGTCACTCATTAAGGAAAATATTCCCTACACGATTTTTGGAGGCGTTAAATTCTTTGAAAGAAAAGAAATAAAAGATGTTCTATCCCTTTTAAGGTTAATTGTAACGGGCGATAATATTTCATTCCTTCGCATGTTCAACCATCCCTCCCGGGGTCTTGGCAAAAAGTTTATCGAACGCCTGAGTTATCTGGGACGCGAGCAAAACCTTTCCCTTCTGAGTGCGCTCGAACAAAACAGTACTGACAAGGAGCTGGCTAAAAAAGGGGCCGCTGAATTTCTGGATTTAATAGCCGGACTGAAAGAGGTTGCCAAAACAAAATCCATATCGGATCTGGTCAAAGAGATCCTGGAGAGAAGCGGACTGGCTGAATTGTACCGGAAAGACGGTGACGAGGACCGCCTGGAAAACATCAAGGAGCTTGTCAGTTCCATGCTCCTGCTTGAAAAGGAATATAAAGAGCCCGTCAACGTGGAAGAGTACCTGCAGGAAATTGCCCTGTACACCGATCTGGATACCCAAAATGAAAATCAGGACAAGGTAAAACTGATGACGATCCACATTTCAAAGGGACTGGAGTTCCCGTATGTTTTTCTCTGCGGTTTTACCGAAGGCGTGCTGCCAAGCGCACTGTCGATCAAAGAAAGAAGAAGCCGCGCCATTGAGGAAGAAAGAAGGCTTACTTACGTTGCGGTGACCCGCGCCGAGAAAAGATTTTATATCACTGATTCGGAAGGATATAATTTCACCACGGGGCTCCAAAAATATCCATCGCGCTTTCTTTTTGAAATCAGCGAGGAATTTTACATCCGTAAAGGCAAATTAAGTCCTGAGATACTGCAGGCCTCTCAAGTACCGGTTAGAAATTCGGATGCGCAAAGCAAGGAGCTTTTTGCTGTCGGGGATCTGGTCTTGCATGAGGTATTTAAAAAAGGGAGAGTCAAGGCAGTCAATCCGGATAAAAACCAATATACAATCGACTTTTTTGAAATTGGAAAAGAAAAACCAATAGACTTCAATTTCCGCTTCCTTAAAAAAATAGACGACAATTCCATTTCAGAATCCAATGAGAATGATGGTGCAGATTCCTCGCAGGATTTACAATCTCATTTGAAGTCCCAGAAAAATCCATTTGACCAGGACCTCAATGCGCTTTCAGATGCGAAGTCTTCACAGGATCAAAAATTCGATGAAGATGACACAGCTGCTTCAGGCGAGAATTTAGGTTCAGACACTGCTACGGATACAGCTGAAAGCAAGGATAAAAAGTGGTGGAAGTTCTGAAAAAACAAAATTTCTATTGATAACTTTTTCTATTGGTGCACTGGCAAGCTGCGCCGGTTATTGGTACACTACAAAACAGCGCTCCTGAAGCCCTAGCCCCGATTGCTTCGCCAGTTCGCTTCGCTCGTGTGCAGTGAAATCCTTTTGCGCCGGTGTTCGGCACAAAAGATTGGAACGAATAGCGGGAATAGCTCCTAAAAATAATATTTAATAATCCCTAACTCCTTTTTTTATACCACATACAAAATCAAAAGCCCCCATTTATTCAAAAGGACCCTTTTTTGTACTTTTTTTTAAAGGTTACTTAAAACTAAATCAGACAACAATCAACTGAAAATAGATATACTGTCCTGGAGCTGCTCCCTGGCAATAAATGCTGTTATGAATTCACGCACTTCAATGCCCGTTCCATTCTCAATGTCAAAAGAATTGATATGGAACTCCGCGTCCTGATCCAAAATGTGTATGATCTCCGTGTAGCCCTTTGAGATTAAACTGCCTTTTAACTTAATAATATTGGACTGCTGTTTGCCGTCCAGATCTTTTCTAACCTTCAGTTTCATCCCCTTTGCCATTGCAATTTATATAAGTAATACGATGCTCTTTGGTATCAAAAATAAAATTATTTCCCGGATTCCAATTGAAGATTCCATAAAATAAATTGATACCTTTATTATTACTTCTCACGTACATCAGCCGGCTATTGTAAGCCGGCGGCCTTATTCTATTTATCATTTAAAATAAATTATAGAAAAAAGTCCCATTATATTTAATAAGACCTTAAAACCCCGCATATACAACCAGTTGATGAGATTGGTGTATAAGCCTGTCTAGTATAACATCTGAAATCGTTTTTTCTCCAATTCATACCAGCCTTAAATTGGGATTTGTGATGTCACGATTATAGAGCGGTTATCATGCCTGTCCGCTATGCACCGAGGTAACCAAGGCCAAAAGGTGCCAATTGAAGACAATTGGCGCTTTTTTTTTGAATTCTTATAATCTGCAAATTAACTTATGGATCATGAACAAAACTTGTGCTTTGGATCATGCGTAAAACAAATAAAATAGGACATACTACCTTAAAATTTGGCATAGGTTTCATCCACTCTCCAGCGTGCCCTACTGGCACCATTCTACAGTTCATCTCTATCACAAGCAAAGGTGCAAACTTATAAAACCAGAACTGGATCGGCGGGAGAACCGCTTTTTTTTATTCTTACATAATAACAAATGCAGTAAGCAGATATTTTTTTTACCTGGGACAAAAAAACTTAGGTAAAATCTTAAAAAAAACACAAATCGTATTTATAAATTATTTATCTTTAGCTTATTACCTATTAATAGGTAAATCACAAGACAATAGTTAAAAAAGTATCGCTCTGCTGTCTGCAAAAATAGGATTGTAGATTTTCTTACAATACGTCCCTTTAATATTTTTGTGAATGGTTTTAAGATTAAAACTTAGATAAATCTTAATGAGTGTATTAATTCTTTACTGCAAATTTAGCAGCAATGCTCTGATCATTGAGTTCTATTAATAACAAAACGTATCCAACAGTACACATAAAATTTTAAGCCATTATGAGATATTCAAATTTACTTTTAGCATCGAGATTATTATGCATCACAATTTTCGTTGTCAGTTTAAAAGCATCCGGGCAGGAAACGCCTGCAAAAAGCGGCGCAAGCGCTCAGGAACTGGCAGACAAACTAGCCAATCCGGTAGCCAGCTTAATAAGCGTTCCGCTGCAAAATAATCTACTCTATGGGATTGGTCCTTACAACGGATCCAAATACACTATTAATATCCAGCCGGTGATCCCTTTTAAATTATCGGATAATCTTAATTTGATTACCCGCTACATCCTCCCTGTCGTTGATCAAAGAGACATTACAGGGGAAAACACTCACGAATTTGGCCTCAGCGATGCCACGGTAACGGCTTTTTTCGCTCCTAAAACCAAAGGGATTATTTTTGGAGTGGGACCTGCATTTTTGGTGCCTACCGCAACAGAGAAGTTTTTAGGAACAGAGAAATTCGGTGTTGGCCCAAGTGTTTTGGTTATGCATCAGGGAAAAGGATTATCCATTGGTTTTATAGCCAATCAGATCTGGTCGGTTGCCGGAAACCAGGACCGTACTGACTTTAATCAGTTTTATACGCAAATATTTCTTACCCACAGTTACAAAAGCGGTGCAAGTTTAGGGATAACTTCAGAAATCACTCAAAACTGGGAAGGCAAATCGACCCTGGTTACCATAAGCCCAAATATTGGTGCAGTAACAAAACTCGGAGATCAGGTGGTTCAGTTTGCCATAATGCCCTTAATTCCAATTGTCGGGCCACGCGAAAGCAGACCAGATTGGGGATTAAGAGCCGTATTGGCTTTTGTATTTCCTGGTTCATAAAATATTTCAATTTTAAAATCACTTCCATGAAAAAATCACTTCTTATACTAGTTGCGATAGGTCTATTTATTAGTTGTAAAAAAGAAACAGCAACTAAAGATTCGACAACTGCTGTTTCAGAAACGAATGCAGTTCCTACAGATCAGGACATTATAGATGCTTACCAATATTTATATGCAAGATATCTCGTAATCCAACAGGAAAATCATGATATAAATGTAGAGAAAGCAGGTTATAATAAAATCAAATACAATCCGCTGGGTTCAGCACAATTTGTGAATCCAAATTTAGATGTTGCTTACCTTGAAGCCTGGATTGCAGTAGATAAAGACCACACTGTTATTTTGAATGTTCCTAAAATTGAGGGTCGTTATTATACTGCGCAATTATTAGACGGCTGGGGAGAAGTAATCGTAAATATCAACGAACGTAATTTTCCTAAAACACCTTATGGAAAATTTGCTTTGGTATTAAAAGGCTCAAATCCAACGATTCCTACCGGCGCAGTAAAAATCGAATTGCCATCAGAAAAAGTAAAAATGCTGGCTCGTGTAGAATTAAAAGGAACTCCGGCTGTTGCCAAAAAACTTCAGGAACAATTTACTTTTAATGTACCGGATGGAATTAAAATTGCAGCACCAATTACCATTCCAGAATTTACTCCGAAAGCACCAATTGGTGGTGAAATATTTGACAAAGTTCAGGAAGTACTCAATTCTTATCCGGATGCAATGCCTAAAGCAAAAGAATATCAGGAAAAAGCAAAAGCAATTGGCGAATATGCTAAAACAAATGATAAGGCAAAAGCTCACATTGAAAAGGTAGTTAAAACCAAAGCAATTCCGGCATTCTTAGCCGGAGCAAAAGGTTTTGGTACACAAAAAGGCGGATGGTCAGTATCGTATGCGGCAGGAAATTTTGGTGATGATATATTGGCCCGGGACATTATCAATTACGGAGGTTTGTGGGCAAACAGAGTCGAAGAAGCAATTTATTTTGTGGGACTAACAGACAGTAATAAACAATTATTAAGCGGTGATAAAGTCTATGAAATCAAGTTTCCTAAAGAGGCACTTCCGGATGCTGTAGTCAATGCATTTTGGTCTGTGACCTTATATAGCGTTCCGGATTACAGAGTAGTCGATAATAAATTAAAAAGATATAATCTTAATAATGTTTCGGGTTTAAAGAAAAATCCTGACGGTTCTTTGAGCATTTGGCTGGCTTCTTCATTGCCTAAAGGAGCAATAGAAAGTAACTGGCTGCCAACTCCAGCTGGAAAAGGTTTTGCTTTAACATTCCGTATGTATGTCTCTAAGAAACCAGTTCTTGACGGACAATGGTTTCCTGCTCCTATCGAAGAAAAGAAATAATTACTTATAACTTCCAAAAACAAATCCCATGAAAAATAAATCCTTTATTTTTTTAGTTGCTGCATTTTTAATTTTAGCTGTCGGATGTAAAAAAAAGACCGTAATAAATGAACCACCATCATTAGACTCTACATCGGTTGTAGTTTCTGAATTTGGAACACAAATAAAAATGGATGGTGAACTGCCTTCAAAAGAATCTATTCCGGCTTTGTTCGACGAAATGGATTTTCAGCAGGCAACACAATGTTATTTATGGGGATTGCCTATTGTGGCTTTCGCTGAATGGCAAGAGCAGCAGTACAAAACTTTTAATGCAACAAGCAACGATTTGATATTTTACAATACGTATAATGATCGTTTGGGAATCCTTACTGCAAATGCCACAACACCATATATTATTTCCTTTATTGATTTATCCAAAAATGGGCCAACAGTCATTGAAATGCCCGCCGGACACACAGCAGGAGGACTTGGAGATTTCTGGCAGCGCGAGCAGGCCGTAATAGGTGAAATGGGACCTGATAAAGGAAAAGGCGGGAAATATATTTTAGTTCCGCCAACAATGAAAAACTTTAAACCGGCTGGATATTTTATAGTTCCATGTACAACCGTAAATATGTTTTTCGGGTTCAGGGCTTTAGATCCGGATCCAAAAGCAACGGAAACTTTAGTAAAACAAGTAAAAATTTATCCGTACGATAAAAGAGCGAACCCAACACCAACAAAAGTCGTTAGTCCGCCGGCAGGAAAAAAATGGTACGGAATTCAGCCAGCTGGAATTGCCTATTGGCAGCGTCTTCATGCTATTCTGCAAAACGAACCTGTTGAAGAACGTGATCGTTTTTTTATGGCATGGCTTAGAAATCTGGGAATAGAAAAAGGAAAACCTTTTGCTCCGGACCAGCGTCAGAAGAAAATTTTAATTGCCGCTGCCACAAAAGGACAGCAAATGGCAATGGCGAATTCCTTCAACAAACGTTTTGCAGATGTAAAACACTGGCCGGATAAAAAATGGGATTATGTAATGATCATCAAAGATCCGTCGCAACATGCAGATTATTACGATGAATTCTTCGAGAGAACTTCTTATTTCTATGAAGCCGTTACCTACTCAAAAGCTATGATTACCAAAATACCAAACGTGGGTCAGGCGTATCTGGGCTCTTACTATGACAGCGAAGGAAACTGGCTGGACGGAGGCAAAAACTATACTTTGAATATTCCTGCCAATCCTCCGGCAGTAAACTTCTGGTCGATTACGATTTATGACTCGGCTACGAGATGTTTGATTGATAATCCGCAGAAAAATGCCGATTTATCTTCCCGTAAGGATTTAATAAAAAATAGTGACGAATCTGTCGATTTATACTTCGGACCAAAAGCACCGGCAGGAAAAGAGAAAAACTGGGTTCAGACTTTACCGGGAAAACATTGGTTTACCTATATGCGTTTCTACGGACCAACAGCGGCTTATTTTGATAAGAGCTGGAAAATGGATGATATTAAAGAGGTGAAGTAATAACTAACTAAAAACGAAAATGAAGAAGTCATATATACTGTTATTTGCAACTTGTTTATTGTTTATAAACTGTAAAGAGGAGAAAAAAATCAGAGAAGCTGATAATGATAATTTAGCAATTAAAGATACTTCTGCTATTAAAAAAAATCTCCCGGCAGGTCCGATGGCAAATACCATTATGACTGATGAGTATGTGAAACATATTGGTACTCTGGCCTATTTATGGGGCTGGCCTATGGTGAATATTCATAATAGAAAAGTAACCTTTGAGAAGCTTCCTGAGCCATTGTATAAAGGAGGAGTTGTACCACTGAGTCCACCAAATCAATTATGTATGCTTACGGATTATATTAAACCCGGAGAAAAAGATGTTACGTGTCCTAATCAGGATGTGGTATATGGTTTTGGTTTAACTGATTTTTCAAAAGATGCCTTGGTAATTCAAGTGCCGGATTTTGGAGACCGTTTTTGGGTGTATCAGGTCTGTAACCAGCGCACGGACGGCTACGCGCAATTGGGGAAAATGTACGGAACAAAACCGGGATTTTATTTATTAACCGGACCTAAATGGAATGGAAAAGTACCGGAAGGAATTACACAGGTTTTTAAATGTGATACTGATTTGGGAGTTGTAATTCCCCGGGTATTTCAAACTGATGATCCTGCCGATAAAAAATCAATACAGCCTACACTTCAAAAAATATTAATGTATCCTTTGAACCAGTTTGACGCAAAAACAAAAACAAAGGACTGGACAAAAATTCCTGTACTGCCATCTGCGCCAACTGCTGGGAATGAAGAAACAAAGTGGGTAAAACCTGAAGTATTTTTTGATGAATTGCCTGTTATCTTAAAAGAAGTTCCGCCATTGCCTGGAGAGGAGGCGATTTATGGACAAATAGAATCTGTTCTCGCTGCAGCTGCAAAAGATACAAGGATTAAAGACCTGCTAAAACAAGCTGCTATGGAAGCAGATCAGAAATTAATAAATCCTTTATTTCAATTCTCTAACGTAGGGTATCCATTAAAAGACAATTGGACAACCCAAGGGAACGGAGCGCAATTCGGATTGGATTATTTGACCAGAACGGCTTGCGCCAAAGCTAACATATTTGTTAACAAACCTAATGAAACCAAATATTTCTATCAGGACAGAGATGTTGCCGGCACCAGATTACAGGGCAATAATAAGTATACTATAACTTTTGCAAAAGGTGAAATACCACCTGTAAAAGGTTTTTGGTCACTTACTTTGTACAATCAGTATCATTTCTTTTCACCAAACTCCATCAATCGATTTTCATTGGGAACCAAGAATAAAGATTTAAAGTATAATGCTGATGGCTCATTGACACTGTATGTACAAAATACACAACCATCAAATGATAAGTTGAGTAATTGGCTGCCATCACCTAAAGAAACATTCTCATTATATATAAGATGTTATTGGCCGGAAGACAGGGTGGTAAAAGATAGCTGGCTGCCTCCTGCAGTTGTAAAAACGAAGTAATAGCGTAATGGAACACAGTAGAATATATGGAAAATATAGTGTAATAAAATAAAATGAAAATAAAATGAGAGTATTTATAATAATTCTTTTAGTGTCGACTTATTCTTTTTCTCAGAATCTGCCAAAACCGACTCCCCCATTTAACGGAAAAATAGAAACAACATATAAAACATCAAAACCTGATTTTCCCCAGCCCATAACTGCTCCAAGCGGAGCCCCAAATGTACTTTTGATACTTATTGATGATCTTGGTTTTGGAGGTACGCAGCCATTTGGCGGTCTGATTCCTACCCCAAACATAGACCGATTGGCAAAAAAAGGATTGTTATACAATCGTTTTCATACCACAGCACTATGTTCTCCCACAAGGGCAGCATTGCTAACAGGCCGAAATCACCATCAAAGCGGCAACGCAGGGATAACCGAAGGTTCGACTGGATTCCCCGGCTATGACAGCTTTTGGGGTCAGGAAAACGCCGCAATTCCCGAGATTTTAAAAGATAACGGATATAATACTGCCGCATTTGGGAAATGGCACAATACCCCGGATTGGGAAACAAGCCCGCTAGGACCTTTTGACAGATGGCCAACCGGGAAAGGGTTTGAAAGATTTTATGGTTTTATAGGGGGAGAAACCAATCAGTACTATCCTCAACTGTATCAAAATATTCAGCCCATAGAGAAAGGAATCACGCACGATCCTAATTATTTACTGACTCCGGATCTGACCAATGAAGCAATTTCGTGGCTGGGAAATCAAAATTCAATTGCTCCGGACAAACCCTGGTTTATGTATTTTGCCCCCGGAGCGATGCATTCACCGCATCATGCTCCAAAGGAATATATCGACCGTTTTAAAGGTAAATTCGATATGGGCTGGGACAAATTCAGAGAAGAGGTTTATGCCAATCAGCTTAAAAAAGGAATTATCCCTGCCAATACAAAACTTACCGCAAGACCTGCTGAAATGCCTGCTTGGGAATCTTTGAGTGCAGATGATAAAAAAGTATATGCCCGTCAGATGGAAACATTTGCCGGTTTTCTGGCCCATCTGGATGAAAATATAGGCCGTTTGCTGGATGCTGTTGAAAACAGCCCTAATGCAGATAATACTATGATCATTGCGATTCTGGGTGATAACGGCTGTTCTCCTGAAGGCGGATTAAAGGGAACCGTTAATAATATGGCAACTCAGAATGGTTTTCCTGACGACATGCCCACTATGCTTAAAGCTAATGAAGGATTGGGCGGGCCGGAACATGAAAATAATTTTTCTGCGTGCTGGGCCTGGGCAGTAGATGCCCCTTTTCAATGGACAAAAGAAGTGGCCAGCCATCTGGGAGGAACCAGAAACGGAATGATTGTTTCCTGGCCCAAGAAGTTCAAGGGAAATTCAGAGATTCGTTCACAGTTTTATCATGTTGTTGATATTGCCCCTACCATTTATGATGCCGCAGGAATTAAAATGCCGGAGTCTGTACAGGGAATAAAGCAGGTCCCACTGGTAGGAACAAGCATCGTACCGACATTTACTGCCGCTAAATCTCCTGAAACACATCATACCCAGTATTTTGAAATCTTTGGAAACAGAGCCATCTATAATGATGGATGGATCGCTACTGCAAGACACGGTTTGCCATGGGTATTGGTTGGAAAAAAAGGTGATTTTGAAAATGATAAATGGGAACTTTATAATATTGACAACGATTTTTCAGAAGCTAATGATCTAGCAGCCCAAAATCCCGAAAAATTAAAAGAACTGCAAAAGCTCTTTGATCTGCAGGCCAAAGAAAACCAAGTCTATCCCCTTGATGACCGTTTTGCCGAAAGAGCTGTAGTTCCTGAAAGGCCAAGTGTAACAAAGGGCAAAACTGACTTTACTTATTACTCGGGGGCTGTTCGAATTCCTGAAGGATCCGCCCCGAATATTAAAGCCAAATCACATATCATAACGGCAAATATTGAAATTTCTAATTCCGATAAAGCTCAAGGGGTTCTAGTGGCTGCTGGGGGAAGCGGCGGATATTCGTTTTTTATAAAAGACGGCTACCTGATGTATGAAAATAATTTCTTCTCTAAAGAAAGAAACGTTATTAAATCAAGCGACAAACTGCCAAAAGGAAAAGTTACTGCTGTTTTTGAATACACCCATACAGGTAAAAAGTACGGAGAAGGCGGAACAGCCAGATTACTAATAAACGGGAAAGAAGTGGCAAAAGGTGTTTTTGCACATGTCCCCCCGGCAAGATACAGCGCAACAGAGACATTTGATATTGGAGAAGATACCGGGGAGCCTGCTTCTACACAATATAAAGACAATTTTGCATTTAATGGAAGAATCGAATCGGTAAATTTTAAATTATTGCCTGCACCGGTAAGCAATGAAGTGCAGGCTAAAACACAGCAGCAGCAAAAAAAAGCAAAAAAGGCCATTGAATAATCAAAATATAACTTAAAAGGTACGAAAATGAAAAAAACACTCTTCATAGCAGTCATTTTAATTTCTTTCTTCTCTTGTAAAAAGAAAGAAAATTTAAGTAATGCGCCAGCAGCAGCTACTGCTGTTACAAAATCAGCAGATTCTGCCAAAGCCATTGCAAAAGAAGCATGGACCTATGCTTTTCCGATGGCCATGAATTACCGCACGATGCATCTATATGCTTTGGATAAAACCTATCCGGATTATGCAGGCGGTTTTAATAAATTCAAGCATTACGATAAAATTTTTACGGCTTCCGATACTGCGGTCGTTACGCCAAACAATGACACGCCTTATTCCTGGGCAATTTTAAATCTGACTGTGAACCAGTTATCCTTGAAGTTCCAGAGGTAAAAAACAGGTATTATTCGTTTCAGTTTATTGATCTGTACACCTTTAATTTTGCGTATTTGGGAAGCCGCGTGACAGGAGACAAAGCGGGCAGATATCTTATTGCCGGACCAGATTGGAAAGGCGATAAACCAGCCGGAATTGATAAAGTGCTTGAGTCAGAAACCAATCTGGTTACTTTACTGGGAAGGACAGAGCTAAAAATGGCCGCCGGAGATATTGAGAATGTAAAAAAACTGCAGGCACAATATAAGCTGGCCCCATTTCATGAATTTACAAAAACAACAGCGCCGGCACACAAAGAATATTTTTTGCCATTTCCGGCATTTAAGCAGACTGATTTAGCATCGGCTGCATTTATCGGATTAACCAGCAACCTGCTGCAATACACTTCTGTTAACGATCAAGAAAAAGAATTAAGAGCAAAATTTGCAAAGATTGGAATTGTTCCGGGAAAAGAATTTGATCCTAAAAATTATTCTCCGGAAGTTTTAAAGGCCATTAATAAAGGGGTTCAGGAAGCTGGAAAAGAGTTAAAAGAAGGAACCGATAAGTTAGCCAATGCCACTGATTTGTTTGGGACCCGTGAAATGATTAATGGAGATTATAATAAAAGAGCTTTGGGAGCCGCTGCAGGTTTATTTGGAAATACAAAAGAAGAAGCCGTTTACATTGGAACAAGATCTGATAAAGCGAATAATTTCTTGTCGGGGAAAAACAAATATGTGATTCGCTTTCCAAAAGGACAGACACCTCCTGACAAATATTTTTGGAGCATCACCTTATACGAACTTCCAAGCCGTTACTTGGTAAATAATCCCATTAACAGATATTCAATCGGAGACAGGACGACAGGTTTAAAATACGAGCCAAACGGCGATCTTATTATCTATATTCAGCATGAAGCTCCGAAGGGAAAAGAATCGAATTGGCTGCCGGCTCCCAAGGATGCTTTTTATTATCTGATCCGAATTTACGGGCCTGAGAAATCAATTTTAGATGGAACATGGAAAGCTGCACAGCCGGAACAAGTGAAATAAAAAGTATCAAATAGTGCTTTTCAATGAAAATAATATCTTAATGTTTTCTGCATATCATACTTGTTCCTCATATAGTTATTTTAATGTCATTGACAGGATTGCTATATTAAGTTTTGTTGCAAAATCAGATATAAAAAGAAATATATTTACACCAATCCCCAACAGGACATCCAAACCAAAATCCTGAAGACATATAAAGACAGTCCCTACATCCAGTAAGCCAATCTTTTCAAATCCTCCATAAAATGGTGCGAAATCTGTCCTTTACGGATCACTACAGCCAAAGAGCGCCAATTGAAGACAGTGTGACCATTTTTTATTCAAAAAATTACTAATTAATATATTAGGTAATTTTTTGTTTTCGTTTGGTTTATTCAAATCACACTAGAAAAAAAATACCGCAAACAATGCATTAAACAACCTCAATATTTATAAAAATATGGCGTATCCCATTCTCATTTGGGTCTATGTGATTCTGGATTTAAATTTTTATAAATAAAATTTTCAAAATTTAAATTTTGATCTCCTACTGAATCTTCGTATCTTAAAACTATAAAATCTGAAAAATTTAATATACTAATTAGAGGTTAAACAATTGGGGCGAATATTAGTTCTCCAGAATAAAAAAGGCGCTGCAGCAGCCTTAGCCCCGATAGCAGTGGAAATCCTTTTGTGCCGATTTCGGCACATAAGATTGGAACATATAGCGGGAAGAGCTCCTCAAAAAGAATGATATACAATTGACGATCCTTAATCACTTAAATTACATTCCTGTAACAATTCTTAATATAATATTAATTCAAGCCGTCCACAATTCTGTCCACCTATTATTTCAAAATAGATATACTGTCCTGAAGCTGCTCCCTGGCAATAAATGCCGTAATAAATTCACGCACTTCAATGCCCGTTCCATTCTCAATGTCAAAAGAATTGATATGAAACTCCTCATCCTGATCCAAAATGTGTATAATCTCCGTGTAGCCTTTTGCAACTAAACTGCCTTTTAATTTAATAATATTCGACTGCTGTTTGCTGTCCAGTTCTTTTCGAACCTTCAGCTTCATCCCCTTCTCCATTGCCTGTAATTTAAATAATATGTTTTTGGTATTTCCTATCAAATATAAAAATTATTACACAATATTTAGTTTCAGGGAGGAGATTTAACTTTCATTTTTTTGATCAAAACAGGCGACATCCGAATGTAAATTTGATAATAACTGTGCCTTTTAATATAAAAATAATTGATGCTATAGTATTAATTTTAAGTGCATTAACCACTTAAATAAATAAGTCATGGATAACTTACACCTTTACAGCGCCGAAGAACTTCACAAATGCCCTTACCACAGCGGGCAAAATACAAAAAACAGCACGGATGCTGAAAAAGACACCCCTAAAGAGACCGGCAGGCCCGATGAATCGGGAACCGATCCCAAACGTTATGAGCCCGGCAAATTCGAAAAGGGTTCCAATGAAAACTCGGGCGGGGACGGCAGTACGGAAAGTGCTGCGGAACAGCTCGATAATTTATAATATACCGCTGTAAAACACTCTACAGCGCAATATTTCCGACCAGGCGGTATGAAATAAAATCAAAACAAAGATGAACACAAAAAAAGAAACAACAGGAAAAGCCGTATTGAAAAACATTGCTCTGTTAAAAAACGGCATTACAGCCAAGATGCCCACCGGGGTTAAACCGATGCTGGCCACACTGGTGGGTGAACCCTTTGACAATCCCGACTGGAGCTATGAGGTCAAATGGGACGGCTACCGTGCACTGGCCTATATCCAAAAGGGATCCGTTGCTATTTCCTCACGCAATAACAAATCTTTTGCCGAGAAATATTATCCCATTACCCAGGCGCTGTCCCTTTGGCCTTTCGAGGCGGTACTGGACGGCGAGATCGTAGTGATCGGCAAAGACGGCAAAGCCAATTTCGGTGCGCTGCAGAACTGGCGCAGCGAAGCCGACGGTGATCTGGTTTATTATGTTTTTGATCTTCTCTGGTACAAGGGTACTGATATTATGGGACTGCCCTTATCTGAGAGACAGGCAATCATCTCAGAGGTATTTCCTGCAGGTGACGACCGTATCCGCCTCTCACAGGTATTTGCCGGCGGAGGTATTGATTTTTTTGAGGCGGCAAAAAAAATGGGCCTTGAGGGTATTATGGCCAAAAGGCTCACTTCGCTTTACACTCCCGATGCGCGCAATAAGGAATGGCTGAAAATAAAAGTGAACCTGAGACAGGAAGTGGTCATCGGCGGGTTTACCAGAAATGACGGGTCTTCCAAAGAGTTCAGCTCCCTTCTGCTGGGTGTTTATGAAAACGGACGTTTTGAGTATGTAGGCAAAGTCGGCACGGGATTCAGTGACAAACTCCAGAAAGAGATGATAAAAGAATTTACGCCTTTGATTACCAAAAAAATCCCATTCGCATCAGAGCCGGACATCAACAAACCATCACGTTTTCGTCCTAACCCGCCCAATGCCGTGGCAACGTGGCTTGAGCCGTCTTTGGTATGCGAGGTAAGTTTCGCGGAGGTCACAGCCGATGGTGTTTTCCGTCATCCTTCTTTTGAAGGCATGCGGCCGGATAAAAAAGCTGCCGATGTGGTACGTGAAACAGCCTCATCCACGGCCGAAACGGTTCTGGAAGCCGAGAAGGACAATGGTCTTGTTAAGGGGGCCAAAGATACAGGAATCAAAAGACTGCTTAACCCGACCGAGGAAACACAGACCAAGAAGATAAAAGGCCACACCCTTACTTTTTCCCATCTGAGCAAAGTGTACTGGCCCGAGGACGGATATACCAAACGTGATATGTTTAATTACTATTATCAGGCGGCTGAATATATCCTTCCCTATCTTAAAGACCGGCCGCTTTCGCTCAACCGGTTTCCCGGAGGTATTCACGGCAAAAGTTTTTACCAGAAAGACGTCAAAGGCAAAGCGCCCGAGTGGGCCAAAACTTTTCCCTATACTACCAGTGACGAAGAGGACAAGGAATTCCTTGTCGGAGGCGACGAAGCTACACTCTTGTATATGGCTTCTTTGGGCTGTATTGAAATGAATCCTTGGTTCAGCACCATAAAGCATCCCGATAACCCCAATTATTGCGTTATTGATCTTGACCCCGATAAAAACAACACGTTCGAGCAGGTGATCACCGCGGCTCAGGAGGTTAAAAAAATTCTTGATGCCATGGAAATAACCGGCTTTGTCAAGACATCTGGCTCTACGGGAATTCATATTTATATTCCCCTGGGAGCGAAGTATTCCTATGACCAGTCACAAATGTTTGGCAAGCTCATTGTAACTATCGTGCATGACCAGCTCCCGGACTTTACCAGTATCGAGCGCCAGATCAAAAACAGGGACTGCAAAATGTACCTGGACTTCCTGCAGAACCGTCCCGGCGCTACCATTGCCTGTCCCTATTCACTGCGCCCTAAGACAGGCGCAACGGTTTCCATGCCCCTGCATTGGGAAGAAATCAAAAAAGGACTTACCATGAAGGATTTTAATATCGAAAACTCCATCGCCCGTATGAGGGCCGAAGGGGATATATTCAAGGGTGCGCTGCAGAAAGGCATCGATATGAAAAAAGCGCTGGCTAAGGCGCAGAGCATCTTTTTCTAAACCTGGTGATGTAAAAAAACAGAAACGCACAAACGATTTGAACTAACTAAAAAACTGATTATGAACACAGCTTATTTTCTTACGGGCTCCTATAATGATGCCGATAATGACTTTGAACTCACCATTGCAGTTCCAGATCAAAATACTATGAAGTCAGGTGATCAATACAATGTGCTACTGACTGATATTTCCTCTGAAAACAAACTGATATGGCAGACAGCGCAGCCTTCTTTTCTGTCATGCCTGAAAGATATGGATGATTTTATTACTGAAAACAATATAACGCTTTACAGCAAAATCCTTACTGCAACGCGTCGTGATGATGCTGTGGATAAAGAACTGGAAGGCTTTATATTAAACAGGCTGGAATATTAAATTCTGCCCTTGTTTAAAAAATAAATTCCTGTTTTACCCTACAACTTATGTATTTTATAGCAAATAAAAGCTGTGCGCATTAGAAATCACACTTATGTCTGAGTATTTTCCATCCTGCTTATAATCTTGGTAACTTCCGCTTCCGTGTTTTTCAGCTTGGTTTGGCAGAACTCAATAAGCTCTGATGCTCTTTTCACTTTTGAAGCCAGGGCATCTACCGATATCTTTTCACTTTCAATTTCTTTTGAAATGGCAGTCAGCTCTGCCAGCGCCGTCTCATAGGTCAGTTTCTCTTCCATCGTATTGTATTTTTTCTTTAACGGTGTTTATCAGTTTTGTGTCCCGCAATATTACTTCTATCTCCTGTCCGGCTTCTATGTTCTCACCGCTGCTGACAATTTTTTCATTGACCTTGACAATTGCGTAACCTTTGCGAAGGATATTCTGCGGGGACATCATAAGAATGCTTTTCTGATGGTGCTCGAGCATAAGTTTCTCTCGGCGAAGATACGCATCGGAAGAATTTTTTATACTATTTCGGATCTGAACCAAATCATTTTTTTTCTGCTGCAGCAGAATTTTAGGACTCTGCACCATCTGATGGGCCGATAAGATAAGTATCTTTTGATGTTCATACAAAACGGCTCTTGAGCTGCTAATAATCCGCTGGTTGGTTCGCGTCAGCTCTTCACCATGCAGCTGCACCAGCTGCCTTACATTACGGGAAACTGCATTATTGATTTCGTTTAGTTCTCTGTAACGGCCATGAAAAAGCTGCTGTGATTTAATTACAATATTTTGCTGAATGGAAAGGATTTGTATCTCAAAACTTCGGTTATGTGCAATGATAAACTCAGCTGCCTTAGTTGGTGTTTTGGTATGCGTATGTGCCATCAGGTCCGTTATGCTTACATTTTTCTGGTGGCCTATACCTGTTATGACCGCGATGGGGAACTTTGCTACTGCCCGTCCGATATTATAATTGTCAAAGATCAGAAAATCCGACTGAGAACCGCCTCCCCTGTTAATTACCACGGCATCGTAAGGGATTCCCGTATTATATATTTCGATGAGTTTATTTAAGAATAGTTTTGCATTGTTATCGCCCTGCACAACGGTATAATAATCATCAATCTGGAAAACATAGCCAAAATCATTGTGCTGCATCGTGTGGCGGAAATCTTCATTTCCCGCCGAACTGCTCGATGAGATTACAGCCATTCTCTGAATTACCGCAGGAAGTTTTAAACGGCTGTTAAGCGTGGAGTAGCCATCGACCGCTTTCTCTATAAAATCATTTTCTCTGACCAGACGCTCCAGGGTTGCATTTCGCTGCTGCTCCAGTATGCCCAGCATAAAATTGCTGTCAACATCCAGCACGCTGGCTGACAAACCGTATAAGGGGTGATAATCCACGCTCACCTGAACCAGCACATGCAGGTTGTTGGTAAAGAGCTGTCCCGTTTTTTTTTCAAACTCTTCGATACGGACTGCTCCGATGCCCCAGGATTTTCCGAGTATTTTAGCAGTTATGGCACTTCCTTTCTGCGCTTTTTCCACCAGCTCAAAGTAATGGATCTTTTTGTCTGCCTTAAAGGAATGATTGGTAATATCGGCCAGTACCCAGAAACGCTGTCCCTCAAAACGCGAATTGATCGTGTCATGAATCATATCATTAAGCGCTGAGAGTCTGATATAATGCTGGGGTTCCATTGGCCGCGGTTACTTAACTGTTCAGCTAAGGTACTAATATTACAGAAGAATTTCAAAAACTGAAAAGGCCGGCTGATACATTAAGCCATAATTATCTTCTTCAGGGACTTAAAAAGTTTTCGAAAGTCAGCATGCTTTTTCATATACTGCACTCCTTTAAATTGAGTCAGTGCCTGCTGCACCATTTCTCCTGAATTACGGGAATAAAGTACAACTGGAATGTTTTTCAGGCCTTTAATACCACGAAGTAATTTTAGAAATACAGAACCATCAAGATGCAGCATGTTATAATCCAGGAAAATTATATCGGGTGATAATTTTGAATCCTTAAGCTTTTTTAGTGCCTCAAGTGCGCTTCCTTCTACAGATGATCTTATTTTATGATTGATGGTGCTGAGAACTAATAAAAAAGTTTCAGCATCATCATTAATATCGTTGACTAGTAATACATTTTTATAATTCATTCCGCAGCTTGGTTTTTAGCAGTAAAAGTTTTACCCCAGGAGAGTTATTTTCTTTATATTCAGTGCAATTTTATAATAAAATAACCGTATCTCAAAAGGGGGTAATGCTAATTTGTAATAACACTGAAAAACTTTGTAATAACTTAAAGCGGCTGATGACGCAGTATTTGAATATTCACTGTGTAAATACTATAATGGCAGATAAATATTGAACATTGCACCATTCTCTGAACTGCCATGAGTATTTATAATTCCATGGTGGTTTTTTACAATTTTAGCGTATATACACAATCCGATCCCTGTTCAAGTACTATTCAATATATTTTGTCTTTGCCTTTGCAAATTCATCTAAAATTTGCTGCGTTGGCCTCTCTACATCTTTTGCGATTAAAGTTGTCTCCAAGAGATAATTATCAACATATTCAAAAACGGTCTGTTCAGTTTCATTTAATTTTTTAATTGGATCCTGCTCACTGGAAGCCGCGAACGTACTTTCAAGATGCGCTTTTAAATCCTTTTCAAACTGTTCAATTAACTCTTCCATATTAACTAATTTATCCTAATCAAACTTAAGTTTTTCCTGTACACTCTTTTTAAAACGCAGCAATTTCCTGAAGTTTTAAAACGGTAGTACCCTGCGGCAGTTTCCAGGGCGCCTTGGCCAGCTTCATTGCAAGGACTTCGGTCGGCAGAGGTTTGTACTTGTTAAGCAGGCCGATGCCGTTTAAAAAGCTGAGGACTTTTACGAGTGCTTTTTCACCAGCCCTGTCACTTCCTTCCCGCAGGAGAGGCCCGGGCCTGAATATTATATACTGCCCAAAATCAAGCGCTGTAATGGCGGTTTCCAGTTCTCCTTTCATTCTTGAATAGAAAATCCTGCTTTTTGGCGAAGCATCTGACGAGGAAACCAATACGACCGAATTGACCTTGTTCTGTCTTGCAATTCTGGCAAACCTGGCAGGAATTTCAAAATCAATTTCAAATTGTTTTTTCTGTGAACCAGCATTCTTTAAAGTTGTGCCTAGACAGGAAAACAAAACATCTCCTGTGATCTGCTCTTTATATTGATCCAGATTGGAAAAGTCAATAACATGTTCAATCAATTTAGGATGGGATCTGCCCGTGGGCCGCCTTACAAAAACAGTTACCGAGGTATAATCGTCATCCTGTATCAGCTCATTTAAGAGAAATTTTCCGGTGGAGCCCGTAGCTCCTATTAGCAATGCTTTCATAGCTTTTTCTTTGGTGTGAATCTAATTTGGTAATTCGTCAATGCTTGCCGGCTCAACGCGTGCCATGGCATTCATATGATGCCTGTACCTGCTTGAAGTTTCATAGGCTAATTTTCTCACGCGCATTATATTTCCCAACGGGCGGTGCGCCGGCAGGCAGTGAAACGGATTAAAACTAAGAGTATCATCCGCATACACCCGGCGCTCGGGACTGAAAGTCTGCTGAGGAAGAAAAGTAAGTTTTGCAACAGGCTGATACGGGCTTTTATCCTCGGGCCACTGCACGGATCCGTCCTCCACCGGCATAATGTCCAGATCGGTACATAGCTGCGCGCCGAGTTCATATTCCGCTGTACCCGACTGGAAAAAATCAGAGATGATTTTAGTCAAAAAAGCATGCTCGTCAGATTCGATTATATCTTTATCAATTTTCTTTCCTGATAACTCTTTGATATTTTCCGATAGCGGTTTGACATTTATTTTGGCTACATAAGCACCAAATCGCAATGCTGCCATACTAAAATAAGTATCACCCAAAATGTGCGGTCCGGGTGCGCTCAGTTCATTGGTATGATCTGCAAGACCTACTGCGGCCAGTACATTCTGAACCCCAACGGCCGCCTTCTGTGCTATTTCCTGAAACAGTTCCCCACTGTCTGCCTGCTTTTCAAGTCCCTGCTGCATCTTTAGATATTCCATTATCGTACCGGTTGGAATTACCGGATAATTCACCATAAGAAAGTCCTGCGTCAGGGCATCGGAAAGTTCCGGCAGAAGTTTTTCGCCTTCTACTCCAATCACTTTTATGGCCATACCCCTGAATGCAGACATTTTATCGGGCAAGATGGATCCCTGAGCAGTCGACAAACGCACAATAACCGGATAGGTTTTCGCTTTGGCAAACAGACCCTGCGCCAGATGTTCGGGCAGATTTTCATACACCTGCAGTTCGCCTTTCAAAATGGCGTGGCTTTTAGCATGGGCATCCCTAATAGCATGACGGTATTTTTCGTACATCAGACGGTTAACCCTCGCCATTGAGTCTACAATTTTCTGGCTGATTTCCTGCTCATCGGACTGTATAACTTCTATAGAATCACTGTATGGTATATAGTTAAGGGATTGTATCATTTATCTTAGAATTGGTTGGTATCAATTTATTTTTTTACAGGAGCAAATACAGCCTGCTGCAGCGAGAATTTTTTCGATGGAACGTTATTTCCTTCTGCAAGTTCACTGAAATTAGCATTCATAATCCAGGTCTCACTGCCAGATATAGCTGCAGTAGACGGAAAGGCAAAACGGTCCTCCACCGATGTAGATTCTGCTACCTGAGCCGTAGTCCAGTTATCGGAGCTTTTGATTTTAAAGATTTTGTTTACCCCTCCATTTTGTACTACTGTTAAAGTAGTAGTATCGTTTAAAAGCATACCGTCAGCACCGGGAAAAAACTGGTCAATTTTTACCTTTGTTCCAGTATTTGGACTGGAAACCGGTAATTTTATAAGTGCCCCTGTACCATTGTTTGCCACAAGAAGAAAACCTTCCTGATGAAATACAATGCCGTTTGGCCCCACCCCTGCGGTTTTAAGCAGTTCACTTGTACTGAAAACAGTTGCCTTGCCTGCCTTATCTACTTTATATATGGCATCTGCAAAGCTGTCTGTAATATAAACATTCCCTTGTTTGTCAAAATCCAGATCATTAGGAAAATGCTCACCTGGAATCAGCCCTGCCAAATCTATATCATTTATTTTTTTGCCGGTTTTCAGGTCAATGATTACAAGCCTAGCCATTTTCTTTTTGGTATCGGGCGTGCTGAATTTGCTGTAGTTGGCATCACCTGCGCAGACAAAAAGCCTTTTCCCGTCAGGTTGCACTTTAAGCCCATAGGTTGATTTAAGGGTTTTATCGGCATATAATTCCGAATACTTTCCATCCTTGGTGACTTTCCCTACAGTACCCAATCGTGCCGAGGATACATAAAATACATTAGCAGCCTTATCGAAAGCCACTCCTTCGGGATAGCTTTCAGGCGCTTCAAATTCAATACGTTTTGTCGGTTCCTGCCCCCAGGTTAATTGGGCCATCAGCAGCAGTATAATATACTTTTTCATCTTTATTTTTGTTTAAGGGCGTAAATAATACCATTCGCATCATCAGATACATAAACCACATCCTGGCCAATAGCCAATCCTGCCGGCCTTCCAAAACGTTCATTGCCAATGAGGAATCCTGTTAAAAAGTCTTCAGATCCCGCAGCATTTCCTTTACTGTCAAACTTGATAAGCTCCACTTTATATCCGCTGGGATTCTGTCTGTTCCACGAGCCATGCCAGCATACAAGAGCATCTCCTTTATTTTTTCCGGTATCAAAAAAAGCAAAAGCAATCGGTGCGCTGTGTGCCGGGAATTCCAGTACTGAAGCCTGAGTCGGTTTTACCCAACCTTCCTTGGTATTGCCCACCGGATCTTCCCTGCTCTGATCTACTGCCTTTTTGCCGTAAGCAAAAGGAAATCCGTAATTGCCTCCCATAATGATCTTATTTAATTCCTCAGGCGGCCAGTCGTCTCCCTTGGTATCTCCTCCATTGTCTACACCCCACATTTCTTTGGTCTGCGGGTGCCAGTCAAAACCAATGGTATTACGAAGGCCCGAGGCAAACAAGGTTCTTTTCCAGGTCTGAGGATCTACCTGCAGCATCGTGGCGGTTTCCTTATCACTTTCCTTGCAGTCGTTGCAGACACTTCCTACCGAAATATATAATTTTCCATCAGGTCCAAAATCCATCGTGCGGTTGGCATGCTGGCCTCCGCTGGGCAAATCCTTAATAAGGGTATCGGCGACTTTTCCCAGAGTGCCGTCTGTGTTCAGGGAATATCTCAGTACTTTGTTGTTATTGCACAGGTACATATAATCATCTTTCGAAGTAATTCCGTGAACTCCGGGAAAATCCGCAACACGGGTCATCTCATCAAACTTGCCGTCATTATCGGTATCGGTGAGCATCAGCACATCACCTGCATCACGTCTGGTAATGTATAATTGTCCTTTTTTTCCAATGTAAAGCATACGGGGTTTTCCAAGCCCTGTGGCAACAGGCGTGACCTCCCAGCCCTTGGCAGTTTTAAGAGAAGAGGCTAAGGCGGAACTGTATTCAAGATGAGTTGGAAAATTGGTGATGGTTACTTTCTTGGTATCTTCCTTAGGAGGAATACCTTTCTGGCTGTAAGACAGCAGTGCTGTAAAACACAGAAATGCGGTAAGGGTGTATCTAGCTTTCATATATATAAATTGACAGTTTAACAAGGAAGGATGTCCTGACCCTAAAATAAAAATTTTAGTGCATCACTTTGATTGCCAAAAGTATAAACTTGATTTATTAAAAATTTACAAAATAAATGATGCGATTTATAGAATTTACAGCCAAAGAAATTATCGCACAGGATTACGTTGAAGGTTCAAAATGATACAAAGTGCTGAACAATGACTAAAAATTTTATAAATTCTCGCGCAAAATATATAACAGATACAATACCTGTTTTCTGAAATTTGTACAGCTAATACATCTGTTATGAAAACATTTTTACGCAGCAACGGGCTATCAATCGTTTTTTTTCTTTTATTCATCGGTTCGATAATCGGACAAATCGTATTTGGATTTAAGGAGCATAATGAGGAACTGCAGCAGGAAGGGGCAGCTGCAATTCCCATTTTACAGTACTTTTCTTCAGGCCATTTTCTGCAGTCCACTTTTGAAAACTGGGAGAGCGAATTCCTCCAGATGGCACTATTTGTCATCCTTACGATATTTTTTCAGCAGAAGGGCTCATCGGAATCCAAAGATTTGACAAGCAGGAAGAAGTGGACAGGGAACCTTCTGCTGGCCGGAAAAATGCTCCCTGGCCCGTAGAAAAAGGCGGATGGATTCTCTACCTGTACAAACATTCATTGACGCTCTCCCTAGTGCTGCTATTCTTTATATCTTTTGGTGTTCATTTTTACGGCAGCCTTAAGGATGAAAATGAACAGCTTTCGCTCAAAGGAATGTCCTTGGAGAGCGCTTCTCAATATATTGCCGGTTCCAGATTTTGGTTTGAATCTTTTCAGAACTGGCAGAGCGAATTCCTTTCTGTCTTTGCTATTGTAATGCTGTCCATTTACCTGCGCCAGATCGGATCCTCGCAGTCCAAGCCCGTTGACGCCCCTAATATGGAAACAGGAGAATAAAACATAATTTAAAACTAAAGCTATGTCATCAGAAATCATTACCAATTGCAGTCAGGCAATTGCGGATAAAGGCTGGAAAATTGCGTTTGCCGAAAGCGCGTCAGCCGGAAAATTAAGTACTGAATTTTCACTTACGCCGTATTCAGGCAAAATTCTCCGTGGCGGAATTGTATGTTATGAAGTATTTGTCAAGGAACAGATACTGCATGTACCGGAAATTCTTATCGAAGAGTTTACCCCTGAATCCCACGAAGTGACTCAGGCGCTGGCCGAGAGGACTGCCTTTATTTTTAATTCAGATATTACCGTAGCGCTGACCGGTCTCACGACTTCAGGAGGAAGTGAAACCCCGCAGAAACCCGTAGGTACCATTTTTCTGCACATCATAACGCCGCTGGGCAGTATTATTCATCGTGAAATCTTCTCTGGCAGTGCTGAACAGATCATACAGCAGGCAGCAGAGAAAACAGCAGAACTGATTCTCAACAAAATAAGCCTATAAATAAACCAGTAATTTTAACTGACCTAAACAGGTTATTAGCAAAAAACAATAAAGAGATGAAAAAGAGTATGAAATTTCAGAAGCAACAAAGGGTACAGCAGGAATTCGGCGGTCCGGTAATGAAAGTAATTGGTTTGGAACCTGAACTGATTGAAAATATTATCACCCAATGGCAGGATGAGCAGGGTAACATTATTACAGGAAAATTTATGGACTCAGTTCTGGTACCTGCCACAGAATCAGATTCATAAGTAATTAACTAACTTTAGCCTTTAGATTGCATTAATTAAATTGCTGCGCGTACTTAATAACCACTTTTTTACTTTAGCATGCAAAGAAAGGATAAAAAAAATCTGCACAAGGTGCAGATTTTTTCACTTAATACTTACGCATGATATAATAAGCCAGATTCTCAACAGATTTTAAATGAAAGAGAATTACTGATTATAGCAAGCAATGTCTTGATTATTTCCAAGGATCCAGTACCACCTTCACGCAGCCATCTTCTTTTTTATTGAAAATATCATATGCATGCGAGATCTCAGACAGAGGCAGCCTGTGGGTAATAATATCATCAAGCTGTACTTTTCCCTGAACCACGTATTCCAATAACTTGTCAATATGTTTATGTGGAGTTGCTACATTTACTGGGACATAAATTTTAAGACTGTTTAAATAAAAATAAATATCTTAGAATTATGAAAAAACGAGTTTACAGTGCTGAGTTTAAATCATCAGCAGTACGATTAAGTTACGAGCGAGAAAACATCAAAGAATTAGCAGATGAACTAGGCGTCCAGGTAGAGCGTATTTATAAATGGAGGTCTTCTCAAAAAACATTTACTAATCTACAACCAATTATTTCTAAAAAGACAGAGATAGATTCTTTAGAAGTAAAACAATTACGAAAAGCCCTTAAAGAAAAAGAATTAGAGCTTGAGATATTAAAAAAGGCCGTTCACATCTTTTCCAAGAGCGATGGGAAATCTACCAATTTATAGTCAGCTATAAACATTTATATCCTATTGAAAAGATGTGCAGCGTTTTAAAAGTAAGCCGAAGTAGTTATTATAGATGGTTCAGTGGCGGTCCTTCTAATAGATTTATAGAAAATAGTCTATTTACAGATTTAATAAAAGAAGTTTTTGATCTAAGCAGTCAAACTTACGGAAGTCCCAGAATAGCGGAACAGCTAAAAAGAAAAGGATATAAAATATCCAAAAGGAAAGTTGCTAAATTGATGCTTCTTAATGGCTGGAGAAGTAAACTTAAAAGACGCTTTAAAGTAACCACAGATTCTAATCATCGATATCCAGTGTGCAGTAATCATCTCAATAGAAATTTTACACCAAAATCACTTAATGAGGTTTGGGTGTCTGATATAACCTATATAAGAACAGCTGCCGGCTGGTTATATCTTACTACTATTATTGATTTATATGACAGGCAGGTTATAGGATGGTCATTAAGCACACGAATGTATACCGATCAAACGATTATTCCAGCTTGGAAAATGGCAGTATCAAAAAGAGAAATAACAGAATCTTTACTTTTTCATTCAGATAGAGGAATACAATATGCTTCGATAGAATTCAGAAAATTGATTAATAAAAATACTTTAATCACTCAAAGTATGAGTAGAAAAGCTAATTGTTGGGATAATGCTGTAGCTGAAAGTTTTTTCAAGACCCTTAAAGCAGAACTTATCTATCAGCATAAATTCACAACCATTGAAGAAGCTAAATTAGCAGTCTTTGAATATATAGAAGTATGGTATAATAGAAAACGTCTGCATTCTTCTTTGGGATATAAAACACCTAAAGAAATGGAACTAGAATTTTATAAAATAGAAAGTGTAGCATAGGTCTTAGAAAATTTGTCCGACTTTTTGTTGCAAGTCCAAACCGTTTCACCTCCTTTTACCTCGCCCCAGTCCACTCCTGTGTAACCCGTAGGGAAAATATCAGTCAGGAAAAGGACCTGCTCATCGGTTAGGTTTTCCGGAACAATGCGTGGTCCGTAATTGGCATAGGGCACTCTTACGTATTGTGCCTGCCCACCGTCATATCCACCGTATAGGTCAGTATATCCAAAAAGCGCTCCGCCCTTTTCAGTCAGGACTCCACCCTCAGGACCGTAATGCTCGGGATTACTGTGTTCACAATTTCCCGGAACATCATGGTTGCAGAAAAAACAATTCCCACAGGCAATGGGAAAAGGAACCACCACACGGTCTCCTTTTTTCAAATGTGTAACGGCTGATCCTGTTTCTTCTACAATCCCCATAAATTCGTGGCCAAGCACCATAGGAGATGTCGGCATGGCACCTGAGTAAATATGAAGATCTGATCCGCATATTGCCGTTGAGGTGACCTTTAAGATTATATCGTCCTGAGCATTGATTTTTGGGTCTTCTACCGTATCATATTTAACGGAACCTGGTCCGTGAATAACTGCTGCTTTCATGATAGTTTTTTTTTAAATTAATAGCCCCCTAAGTACGTATTATTTAGAGGATTAATTTTACAAGATCTTTTGGAATTCTTACAAATAAAACACAATAGACAGCCATAGTTTAGGAAATAGATTCTTCTTGCTCCACTTAGCTGATCTAAACCGGAAAGTGCTTTGGTACTAATTGTGCTGCTCTTGATTTATGGTGGGCATGAACCTTGAGCTTACTAAAAAAAAATCATCGGGTAAGTCACCTGAAAAATTAGTTGTAATTAAAATAGAATTTAGCAATACTTATCAGGTTCATTTATGTTTTTTTTGAACCACTGGAATTTAAAATAGTGAAATTAAGGCAGTTAAAAAACCTGCACCTTTATAAAATAATGGTACAGGTTTCATAAAAAATCAAATTTACTTGTGGAATTGCAATTTGAAATTATCTTTGATCTTCTTCTTTTGCATCGAAGTTAATAGTATTATACGCGGCCTCAGTGAGGGTAACATCAGCTTGTTTTTCTTCACCGAGTGTTTTTTCCAGCAACAGTACTGCATCATCCTCCCCCAATGTTGTTGCAAAGGCTGCCAGTGTTCCGTAAGTAGCAATTTCATAATGCTCTATTTTTTGTGATGCGGCAATAATTCCTGCATCTCTAACAGGTCCGGCCTCTGTTTCTCCCATTATGCTTTCGCCTTCCTTGATAAGTCCCTCCATCGCATCGCATTTCTTGGCGGCTGCTTTTTCGCCCACAGATTTAAAAACTTCTTCAAGTCTGGCTACCTGCTGCTGTGTTACGGCTAGATGATCGTTAATGGCCGTGATCAGATTTTCTGAAGTGGCATTTTTGGCCATTTTTGGAAGTGCTTTTACTAATGCTTTTTCAGCCCAGTAAATATCTTTTAATGAGTCAACAAACAATTCTCTTAATCCTTCCGCAGCGGTAGGTTTAGCCTTTACAGTTCCTTTTGACGCAGTGTTAGATGCTGTTGATTTACTGGCAGCTCCGGTTTTGCTTGTCGTAGCAGCATTATTTTTTACGGCAGTTTTCATAATATTACTTTTTAAGGTTATAGGCCAAAATTACAATGCACTGTATTGTTTTACCTTACAACTTTTCATCTGTACTTTACAGTATTTAAACATTGATTACGAGCTTCTTATACATTAAAAGCATTTATCTGCTATTGCAACGATTCTTAAAATGCGCTGCACAGTTACCGACATTATAATACCGACATTAAAATTTAGATGAGATTTATTTTACAAGTTTATCCATTGATACTTAATCTTATAAAAAGTTGAAAAAATTGTATAAGAAAAAAAAAGTGTTTTTGCTGAAATTTGCTATAAATCAGTTTGATGATGAATATCTATTTGCGAACATATGGCTTATTCTTATATTTCTTAGCGCTTTCTTTGGGAACGCTAATGATGAGTCATTTCATTTTTAGTGAATAGCACTATAAGGTTCTCAAAATGAGGGTTCAAACTGATTCTTTTTCATTATTTACTGGACGTTACATTAATATAAACTAAAATTCTTTTGTATGCATACAGTTACAGCGTGGAGCAAAACTGCTCAGGCAGATATTGAAAATAGCGAAATACTTTTAGAAAGAAAAATTCTTGATTATACCTATCAATTTTATAATACAGGCGATTCGCTCTGGATTGTGGCACTTATGCCCGAAAACGGAAAATTAGCTTTTCGCGCAGCATTTGCAATGAACAGCTGTTTTGAAGTTGTCAACCTTTTTGATGACCAGGACACTATTGTTTTTGCACTCGATACCAGGCTGGGCAGTTATGAGGTCCGTATTAATTTTCCCGATGAATCATCACGTATTTTGCATTACATGACCACTTTTAAGGCAAATGCGGCACTTATGATTCCGTTTTGGCCACGCGATATAATTCCGCTTACAGAAAACGGGAATATCGAAAACACAGCTGGAAAAATTCATATGGAACAATTTGGATCACGATCAGGACTCATATTTGCCAGCATCACAAAACCAAAAACGGGTTCCTTTTTTTATTTTCAAAATCTTACCTCACTATCTGAATATTGTGAGGCAACTCAAACGGAATCGAAAAATACAGTTGGCGGAAACTGGCCGGAAATTGGGTTTATGCTTCCAATTACTGATAAACTGCCGCTTCCCGCAGGTAAAACTTTTACAATATCAGATGCCTATATAGTATTAGAAACTGAAATAGTAAAGGAAACACTGTCTATTTGTGAGCACTTTTTAAATAATCTGGTCAAGATATATAAAGTGCTTCAGCAGCCAAGAATTGAATATCACAATTGGCCAGAAATCGCCCAGAATGTTTTAAGTGATTTATCACAAAATAAAGGCGCTTGGACACAAAAAAACGGAATTCCGTATCTAAATGCTTATTTGTGCGATTATGAAACGCCTGCAGAAAGTATGGTTCAGCTCTCTGTATTGTCTCCATATCGTGAATATGAGATATGGAACAGTGAAAAGCACCCGCTTTACAATGATTTAATTAGCGGATTGCCTGCATTTTACGATCCGAAGATAAACTGTATAAACCGATGGCTTCCATCTCTAGCCGACAAACTGGATCAGTCAGAGGAACAAAAAAAAGAGATGGTGATGGATTCCTGGTATCTGCATCATCCATTAATGAATTTAGCAAGGCTGGCTCTGCACGGAGACAAAACAGCCGAAAAACTGCTATTGGATTCTATTGATTATGCTATCAAAGTTGCCCACCATTTTAAATACGAATGGCCAGTATTTTATGATATGGAAACGCTCGAAGTAATCAAAAAAGAAACAGCACCCGGCGCAGGGGGAGAAAAAGATGTTTCTGGCGCCTACGCACATTTAATGCTTCTTCTTTTTAAGCTAACCAAAGAAAAACGATATTTATACGAAGCAGAGAAAGCAGCAAAAAAATTAACTGAACTGGGCCTCAATATTTTGTACCAGGCCAATAACACAGCTTTTGCGGCCGGAGCACTATTAGAATTGTATAAAATTACCAATAAAAAATTATATCTCGAGATCAGTTATACCTGTCTTAGCGGATTATTTAAAAACATACAGCTTTACGACTGCAGGTACGGTTTTGGTAAAAATTACACCAATTTCTTTTCGATATTCCCACTCAATGATGCGCCTTATACGGCCGCATATGAGGAACTGGAAGTTTATGCTGCTTTATCAGAATATTTTATTCAGGCTACGGATGTTGAAATTTTACCATCCCTAAAAACATTAATTCCGGAATTTATTAAATATGCGGTAAACAGAATTGCCTATTATTATCCGCCTAAGCTGCCAAAAGAAATGCTCTCCGAAGAAGTTAAAACAGGAGAATTACAAGCTGATTTGTGGGTTCCACTGGAGGATTTATACAATGGATGGGAACAGAGCGGTCAGGTCGGTCAGGAAGTGTACGGCGCCGGAATGGCCTTTGGGATAGTACCCAGACAATACATCAAAATCGATGAAGACTTTTTGATATTTATCGATTATCCACATCAATTTACTAAAAGAGGAAAATCAATCACGATACGCCTGGATGGAGATATAGAGATGACCTGCAATTTGAAAATTATAAAGCTTTCTAAAAGCAAAATAGACTTTAAAGTTTCGCAGGATAATGAAATGCTTAGTCCGTACAGAAAAACTGCGAAAATGCACGAATACAAAATTTCAGGTCAGGGCCTAATTAAAATTCAATTGTGATATACTAATAATAAATAAAACTAATAAATGGAAAAATTAACAAATTACTTTGGACAAAATATAAAAGATAAAAGAATTGTAATCACAGGTGGAACAACCGGAATCGGCAAAGCAATTGCTGATTTATTAGTATCTCTTGGAGGTCGCGTTGTTATTTTTGGAAGAGATCATGAAGATTTCAAAAAAGCCGTTAAAGATATTAAACAGCAGTTTCCGGGCAGTGAAATATATGGCACTCCTGCCGATGTCAGCAAAAAAGAAGACATTGCTAAAATCATGGAAATTGTAGACAATGAATTAGGCGGAATTGATATTCTAATCAACAACGCAGCATTATCTGCCCAAGGAATAACAAAAAGCACCTATGAAGATTACCAATATGTAATCGATACCAATATTACGGGTTATCTCGCTTTTTGTGAAGAAGCTGCGTCACGAATGAAAGGTCAAAAATCAGGGCATATCATAAACATTGGATCTATGAGCGCAGAAAGCCGTGAACCGGCCAGTACGATTTATGTGGCGACCAAATCAGCCATAAGAGGTTTTAGCACATCGCTTCGCAAAGAATTGAATCCGCTAGGTATCAAAGTTTCCTTAATTGAACCGGGAGCGGTTACAAGCGATATGCAAAAAAGTTCGAAAGAAGAACAAAAGCAAAAAATAGAGAAATTGGAAATGCTCAAAGCAGAAGATATTGCAATGAGCACCTTGTTTTGTCTGTCTCAGCCAAAGAGGTGCGATATCGTGACGATGCAGATTCGTCCTCATCTGCAGATCATTTAATTGCAATTTCTGATGTCAAATAGTAAACCCTAAGCTTATTTATGATATCAAAGCTCCTGTATACGACAGGTGCTTTAATGGTAATAGTCTGCTCTTATGGGTAAGCGAGAAATATTTTTTTAATTATTAAAAATTTATTAACTTGCTATTATGGGCTATACAACAATTTTTCATATTGACGATGACGACGACGATATTGATTTTTTTGCTGAAGCAGTAAATCAATTGTCAGCCTCAGCAAACTGCTTTTCATTTACTGATGCCGCAGCTGCGCTGGAGAAACTAATAAATGGAGAGATGATTCCAGATGCTATATTTCTTGATCTCAATATGCCGATTATCAACGGGCAGGAATTTTTGTTGAAACTCAAAGCCTATGAAATGTTGGAGCATATTCCTGTAATAATACTTTCCACTTCTTCAGACTCTTACACTATTCATAAGCTAAAAAGCGATGGTGCAAGCGGTTTTCTTACTAAACCTTCCGGCATTAAAGAACTGGTCAATCTTCTTCGCCCCTACCTAATTTAAAGTGTTATGAATATCGAAAACGAAAAGGAACTATATTTGTTAGTAATGAGCGCGCCAGTGGGCATCTGTGTTCTGGATGCTGATACACTAAAAGCAGAAATTGTAAATGACAGTTTTATAGCCGTAGCCGGAAAACCTCGGGAAGCGATCCTGGACCGCTTTTACTGGGATACTTTTTCAGAAGTACGGGAATACTATGAAGCTGCGTTGGCCGGCGTTGTCAGTGATGGCAAGACCTTCTCTGCAAATGAAGCTGAACTTATATTAATAAGAAACGGCAGGGAAGAAACTGTGTATGTTACTTTTGTTTATACTCCCTTAAAAAGTGCCAAAGGGAAAGTGGAAAAAATTGCTATATGGGTTTTGGAAAATACCCCCCAGGTAATTCAGAGGCGAAAAGTAGAAGAAAGCGAAAAATTTGCGCGTACCGTATTTTATAATTCTCCAGTTGCCAAAATCGTATTGATCGGCAGCAATATGCTGCTGCGCGAGGCAAATGAAAAAATGCTGGATTTTTTTGGAAAAAAGCCTTCTATAATCGGCACTCCAATTTTGGAAACGGTACCCGAACTCAAAAATACCAGGCTTCCCGACGAGTATCAGCATGTTTTAAGAACGGGCGAAACTTATACTAATTCAGCCGAGCGTATCGAGTTAATCAAAGACGGCATATCTTCTGTCGGGTATTATGATTATACCTTTAAGCCGCTGCAAGATACAGATGGGAGCGTCTACGGGGTTATATTTACTATAATAGATGTGACCGATCAGGTAATTTCAAGAAACAGACTTGAAGAAGCCGAGCTCAGCATGAGAGGCGCAGTGGAACTAGCACAACTGGGCACATGGAGCATTGATGTAGCTACAAATGGATTGACCTATTCGGACCGCTTAATTGAATGGTTCGGCTTTGACCCCGCAGCAAAGGATTATAATGAAGTGATTCCAATTCTTTCAGACGAAGACCAGAAACGGGTCGCAGATGCAGTAGCATGGGCATTAAATCCGCAGTCTGGCGGATTGTACGATGAGATATATACTGTTATTCATCCCACAACAGGAAATAAAAGGATACTGCATGCACAGGGTAAAACAGTTTTTGATCCCGAAGGAAAACCTGTCCGATTAAACGGTACGGCACAGGATATTACGATACAGACTAAACTCCAAATCGAACTGGAGAATCAAGTGCAGCAGCGCACCGAGGAAATCGCTTCTGTTGTAGAGGAATTAAGGGCAACAAATGAAGAACTGGAGCAGACCAATTTACAATTGAAACATTCCAATCAGGAACTGGAGCAATTTGCATACATAGCCTCGCATGACTTACAGGAGCCACTTCGCAAGATCAGTACATTTATGGAACTGCTCGAGAGCAGCATCACAAATCATCTTGACGAAAAGTCGCGTAGTTATATAAACAAAATAAAAGATGCCACGGTACGTATGAGCAAACTTATAAGGGATGTGCTCGCCTATTCGGCACTGCCTAAAAACGATTACTCTTTTGAGGAAGTAAACCTTGAAAATACTGTAAAACATGCACTGGAAGATTATGACGTTTTGCTGGACCGGACAGGAGCGGCAGTTACTTGGAATACCCTGCCGATAATTAAAGGCATTCCGCTTCAAATGTCCCAGCTGTTTTTCAATCTCATTGGAAATGCCTTAAAGTTTATACGCGCAGATGTACAGCCAAAAATTCAAATCCATTGCAGTATTGCCACGCCAGAGGAAATAAGGCCGCTAAATCTAAAAGAAGGAGCATCTTATTATAAAATTCAATTTACTGATAATGGTATTGGTATGGATCCAGAAAATACTCATAAAATATTCAGTATATTCCAAAGACTGCACAGAAAAAATGAGTATGTAGGTACCGGCATCGGGCTGGCAATGTGCAAGAAAATTGTCCAAAATCATAATGGTGAAATCGATGCTGAAGGCAGCAGCAAGAATGGTGCAGTGTTTAATGTGTACCTGCCTGCATAAGTAACTTCTTTATTAGAATTACAATAAAGATTCAAATGCCAACATACTAAAATATGGCTCTGCTGCCTTTTTTGCCATAGAAAGTTAAAGCTGTTAATTTTCTGTTTTAATGAAAAGGGATTACTTATTTTTCATTTCAATACAGAATTATATAATCATTTGAAACGAATTTGCAGTTTTATAAATTATATTTAGTTTGCGGCAGATTCGTTTTATAATTAACCCTCATCTACAGCAATAATTTAACCACTTTCATCACTACAGCTGGCTAAACAAACTTCGCAGAAAATTTGCATAACAATAATAAAGTGCTACCAACTATTATCCGCTGCCATGCGGCATATGCAACTTTTTAATAATTCACAAATAGGACTTCAGAATGCTTACCAATTCATAGAAGTTTGAAGGTTTGGTTATAAAACCATCTGCACCCAATTTCTTAGCAGTTTCTTTTGATTCTTGTTGAGAGGACGTGGATAAAATAATTACCTGGATCATTTTAAGGCTGGAATGACACTTTATTTCCTTAAGGAATTCAAAACCGCTCAGCACAGGCATATTGAGATCCAGAAAAATGGCATCAGGCATCACATTCACATCCATATCCAAAAGCTTTTCCAAAGCCTTACGTGAATCAAAAAATATCTCAACATTTACCCCATGAGACGCTTCAAGGGCTGCAGAGAAAAAAAACTCCGTATCGTCCTGGTCATCGTCAATATGGAATATATACTTAAATTTCATTTCACAAATTTATGAAAATATGATTTTTACAGCAAGAGCCTTATATACGATTTGAATTATTAATCGATCTACATATGAAAGTTGATAAAATTTTACATCAGTCCCAACAGTACGTCCAAACCAAAATGTTGATTCCATTAAAATACAGGCTATATCTGTAGTAAGCCAATATCTTCAAATCTTCCATAAAATTTATATAAATTTGTCCTATCGAGTTCCCAAAAATTAAAATCCCATTTCATAAGAAATGGGATTTTTTTTTGACTTTTTCTTTATACTTATACTTCTTTAAAGAGATTTTTTAATGAATAGCAAATAGATTTACAACTTGGAAATAACAAATGTGCCCGAAGTTGGAAGACTTCGAATAGCTACGATCACACTAAAATAAAGAGGCAAACTGCAAAAGAATACGTATTTACATGAAAAATAAGGTAAATTTAAAATTTAGTGTGTGATAACCTAACAGGATTCGAACGCCAAGAACGCACCGGAAATTAAGTTTATATTCTCCTAGATTGTTTTCAATTGCTTAACATTGATTTTTAAAATCAAATCTCATCTTTCCACATTGTCTTTACTTCCTCTACACTGCCCAGTAATAATTTTTCTAAAGTCATCGCGGCACCATGCTGAAACCCTCGTTCAATATTAAAAATAGAGCCAAAAAAAAGAGCTGTTGGCAAAACAGCTCTTTAGATTTTAAAAAAAAAACTTATAAAATATACTAATTGATATTTATAGTATATCAGAACAAGGTAAATAATAAAAAAGCACTGAAAATCGATCATCTTCAGTGCTTTTTCGATTTTTTATAATTTACTTATATTATTTCAATTGAGTAGTATCAACTCTTGTTGGCGTATCTTTTCCACTAATAATCGAAGAAGAACTTAATGCGATTGATTTTATTATTTGGGTCATGTTATCAATATCTAACGTTTCAAATTCATCATCGACTGTGTGATACGTTAGCTCACTATCCATTTTTGAAGTAGAAATGGTATGAGCAGGAACTCCAAGCTTGGCTAACGTAGCATTGTCTGAGCGGTAAAATAATTGTTGTTCTGGATAAGGATCTGAATAAAATGTAAAACTTGTTCCTGTTAAATTAGTTTGTAAAATCTGCCCCATATTCGACTTTTCGTAGCCTGTAATGTAAGCAGAGTTTTTACCCCATTTAGATTCTGTACCTATCATTTCAATATTGAACATCGCAATCACTTTTTCTGGCGCAAGCTGTTTAGAAAAATATTTGGCTCCATAACCACCTATTTCTTCAGCTACGAATGTGGTAAAAATAATAGTACGCTCGTTGTTATTTTGTTTTTTAAAATATTTCGCAAGCATAATTACTGATGTTGTTCCCGCGGCATCATCATTAGCACCATTATAAATAGAATCTGTTGCAGGATGCGGAGCACCTTCTTTGGGAGAGCCTACTCCTAAATGATCATAATGTCCTGAAAAAATCACATACTCATTTGGTTTAGTTTTTCCGGGTAATATTCCAACAACATTATTCAATGTTTTTTTGGAGATTACATTCGTTAATTCAACAGAAAAAGTAGTCGCTTCTATGGTACCAAAAACAAACATAATCGTATTGTTTCCTGGATTAGCATTTACTCGATCAATATGTTGAATATTCGGTAAAACACTATCAAATGAAGGATCAACTAGTACCAAAATATTTTTCGGACTTTTATAATATTCACTAAATTTCTCGCCAATGTTATCCCCTTTAGTGATTTTTACAATAGAAATATGGCTTTTTTCAGTTAAAGAAACTTGAGGAAGGTATGAGAATGTTACAACTTGATTATTATTTATTTCTTTGCCATCAATAGTAATTTTTGAAGAAACTGCTTTAGAAGTAGTCATCGAAAATTCTTGTCTGTAATTTGTTGCTGCATTAAAAGTTTGCAAACCAATTTCTTTAAACTCTGATTCTATAAAGGCAGATGCTTTGTCAATACCGGGAGTAAAAGTTCTCCTACCCTGCATATCATCAGCCGAAAGTATTTTCTCTATACGAGTTACTTCCTTGTTCGTAATAATTTTATCAATCGATTGTCCATGTACATTAAAACATTGACTTAGAACAAACATACTAACAATAATTTTTTTCATATTTTACTTTTATAAATAACCTTTTAGTTAAACCAAAAGTACGTTAATTATTTGCAAAACTTAGTGCTAGTAAAAGTTTTTGATTGAAAAAACTGAGGTTCTGTAGTATCTGTCAGAATCAAATATAAGAATTTAAGTAATTTAAAAGTTAGCCCGCCAATTTATAGAATGATTTAAACATAGTTATCCTTGGTTCAATCATCTGATTCTTTCTCAACATATGCACAACTTTAATTCGGCTCAATATTCGTCTATCAAGATTAATAACTTTTGAATAGAAACATTTTTCATTCACTTATTCTTATACCGAAAAACATATGGATCCTCAACAGGACATCCAAACCAAATTTCTGATGCCAGTAAAAGACAGACACTATATATGATAGGCCAATCTCTTCAAATCCTCCATAAAATTTATAGAAATTTGTCCAGTCGAGGTCACCACAGCCAAATGGCGTCAATTGAAGACAATTGACGCCATTTTTTTTACTCTTTCTACTAAATGCAATAACTTTGAATCATTTTTTGCTTTTATTTTCTTTCTCTAAAACAAAAAGCTGCATCGGTGTATATATTTATATGAAAAATAACATAAATAGTTGATTTATCATTCGATAACTTAACAGGATTCGAACACCAAGAATGAAGAGAAACTATGACTTTATAATATCCTGTTTTTTTCTAGTTACTGTTCAATTTCAGAAAATGAAATCTCATTTTTAAATGATTTAATATTTCATAATTATTTGAATTTCCTGCTCTCATTTTTTCAAATATAATTGTTGCTCGACTGAAGCAAAAAATTGGTTTTTCCATAACTAAAATAATGAAAGAATCGCGGCTTCATGATTTGTAATTCTGGATCTTATTAATTGTCTTTTTATTTAGTTTTAATTGTATTTCCTTTAACATAAAATGAAATGAATTAAGTATAGTTTCGTGAAATAAAATGTAGGCAATAGACTAAAAATAATTTTGTACTGGAAGCATTATAGCATCAGTATATTTAAACAAAAGCTATATAGATTGATCTTTACAATATTTTTTAACACAGCAATTTTTCAAGGAATAGTTTTAGGAGCAATTATCTTAAAATCACCATTGTTCAAAAGCAAAGCCAATAAATATTTGGCTTATGCAATATTTACGCTTTCCATTCTTATTGCTAACCTCGTCTTTGAAATAATTGATCTTTACAGCAGTATACCTTTTCTGCGTTTTCTTGATGATGTCGAATGGGCATTTCTCTTTCCTGTTTTAATTTTTATGTTTGTTATACATCAGTTGAATCATCCCATCAGAAATTCGAAAAAGATTCGATGGTTGTATGCACCGTTTCTATATTCAGCCATTACAAATGTTTTTTATGACTGCGATGCTGTAGCGCATATTTTTACAATTCCGCATTTTCTTAAAAGCATTATAGAAACTATTGGAAGTTTTGATTTTTATCTTGTTCTGGTATTTATGCCCTTTATGACTGTTTATACCTTCGGATTTATTAAATTTTCAAAAGATAAACAGGAAAAGAAATGGATTACTTTTTTATGGTTTTTGGTTTATTTATTAATGCTTTCCTGGATGGTGGCTATTCTGACAGGCTTGCTTTTTGAATATGATCTTTCGTATGTTATGCAGATTCTGGCATTGTTTGCTACATTTTTAATTCATTGCACAGCTTATTATGGTGTGTTTAGATACAGGCTGGCCGACAATAAAGCAGGAATAGAAGAACTGTTAAATAAAAAGACTTTGTCAGAAGATGAAATATCTGTCGAAGAAGTAATCCTTAAAAAAGGAAATGATGCAAATGGTTTAGATCTCTTTACAAAAGAAAACCCTTATTTTAAGAGGCTGGAAATACTTTGCGAAGAGCATCAAATTTATAAAAATAGCAATCTAAACAGAGAAAAAGTAGCAGAACAGCTAGGAATAAGTGCAGGATATGTTTCGCAACTCATTAATATGATTACGGGAGATAACTTTGCCAATTATATAAATAACTATCGGGTCGAAGCCGTGAAAGAAATGATTCTAGATTCAGACTATGAAAACTACAGCTTACTGGCAATAGGATTAGAATCTGGATTCACTTCGAAGACAACATTTCACAATGCCTTCAAAAAATCTACAGGTATGACACCAAACAGTTTTCGGAATACCAATAAATAAGTTCGGATTTCTCCAGTCTTAAGATATTTGGACTTTATCGGTTTTTATTTCATTTAGGTTTGCCATCATAATCAACTTAATCATTTCAATTTATATGAAATTAAATCGACTTATTTTTACGACTGCGATTTTGTCTGCAGTCTCGGTTCAAGCACAAACTACCGAAAAAAAGAACCAGCTGGAATTTTCGACAGGCTATAATTTTGGCTATTTGAAAAACCTCGAGTTTGCGCCAGTGCAGATGTATGAGTATGAAGGCTCGGTGTATAAATTAAATTACACACATACTAGTAAAAAAGAAAATCTATTTGAAATTAAGATTGATTATCTTTCATCTGAATTAAAAACCGATAAACTTTCCAATCTCAATAATGATTTTGCGAAAGTCGGGTTGGATTTTTCTTATCTCAAAAAGATTTATGATAAAGATCGATTTGTTATATATGGAGGACTTCAATCACAGACCAATACTTCTATTTATAGCAATCCAAACACTTCTTCTTTTAATAATGAGGATTATTATACGCTACATCAGGAATTTGGGATAACGGGTAGATTTAGATACCAATCTAGTGAAAAACAATATTTATCGTCAAAATTAACTCTTCCTGTAGTGTTACTTAGAGTTACCAACGCAGAAGGTAAGTTTTATACCATAGACAACTATCAAAGTGTTTTATGGGAATTGGAGTATGGTTATAAGCTTTCTAATCATTTTGATGTAAAAGCAGTCTATAATTTTAATTATGCGAGGCTTCAGGTGCCAAGTGCATACAGAGAACTGCAGCATCAATTAAATCTGGGTATTAACTATAAATTTTAATCATGAAACAAATCAAATCTTTGGCGTGCTTTTTTGCAATTATCTTTATGGTTTTATTTACCTCCTGTGCAGACATGCTTATGGGTGATGAAGGAAAATACGATGAAGACATCTATTTAAATTACAAGACAAAAACAGTATTAGAATTGCCTTTTGAAGACGACTGGTATATAGTCGCAGGAGGGAAATCTCTAGAATTAAATCATCATTTTATGCCTAACCGGCACCAGAGATATGCACTGGACATTGTTCATATAATAAACAGAAGAGGGAATACAGGAGACGGAACCAAAAATGAAGATTATTATTGTTTTGGGAAACGTTTGAATGCGCCTGGAGACGGAAAGATAATAGCGATGGAAAACGCAATTGAGGATAATGTTCCCGGAATTAAAAACAGTAAGCAATCGTTAGGGAATTATATTATTATTGATCATTTGAATGGGGAGTTTTCCTTTATGCTTCATTTAAAAAAGAATTCTATAATAGTAGCGATTGGAGATACGGTAGAGAGAGGTCAGCAGGTTGGTCTGGCTGGAAACAGCGGTTATTCTACAGGGCCGCATCTGCATTATCATCTGCAGACAACTTCATCTCTTACAACTGGTGTTGGTCTCCCTATGCAATTTCAAAACTACTATGCCGACGATGTTTTAACAGAGAGAGGAGAGCCAATTACTTCCCAGATAGTGAGGAAAAATTAAAAAATGATAATTTTCAATCTTTTGGTATATTAACCAAATTGACAAAAATTAAATTATTGAATCACAAAAAAGCATGAGAAATTTAATTTCTCATGCTTTATATTTTTTCTCGAAGCTGGAACATGATTCTAACTGGACTTGATAACTTTTCCACCACAAAAAGCTAAAGCGAATTTTAAAGTACATTAGTCTATCTATAAAATAGATTAATTACCAAAAATGTACTTGTAACTAAATCTCCTTTTTTTCTCTAGCACATCCAATTTACTCTTACATACATTAAGCCAAGTTTATAAAGCAAATGTAAGACAACCACTGCCCAAAATTAAGATCTTCTAATCTTTGAAAAAAAAATATAGAAATTTGTCCAGTCAAGGGATTGAAACTAGATATTTTTTAAAGACAATTTTAAAATGGTTCGAGAATTTTTTCCTTCGATCCCCAACAGAACATCCAAACCAAATTTGTAAAGCCAATGAAAGACAGAAACTAGATGTAGTAAGCCAATCTCTTCAAATCCTCCATAAAATTTATAGAAATTTGTCCTTTTGAGGTCACTACAAAGCCAAATGGCGCCAATTGAAGACAATTGGCGCCATTTTTTTATTTCGACTACTAAAGAAATTACCTTTAAATCATTTTTCCGTTTAAATAAGATAAATTAACAGCATTCGAAAACATTGAATGAGTTAAAACAAAGACTAACATTTTTCTAAATTTTGCTGAACTAATTTTCAAGGTCTAATTATAAAACACAATTTACAAAGTGGTCTATAATCTTATAAACCACTCTCCTACTTGTACCTAATCAATTACGGATCAACTGAGTCCAAAATTGTTTACTTTTTTCCACAGGTTTGTCAAATTATATGCACTATTCATAGTTCCCATTTGCCCATTTTTTAGAAGGTGCAATCCATCCGTCTGAGGCTTTATATAAAAAGCCATGCTTAAGATTAGTATATAACTCTATTTCCTTAAAATGATTTACTTTAAGTTTCGAAGTTACTTTTCTTCTAATAGCTGAAACGCCCAATACATCTGATTGTTCGTATATAGTTAGAATGTTTCCACAAAAATTAATATCAGGCCATTCTTCAATATCGATATCCCTGAAACATCCGATAAAAACAAAATTCACCTCTGGATTTGCCAGATAAGTTGATACGTACTGTGCAATGTACCCCCCTTTCGAAGTTCCTATTACGGTTATTTTATCTGGTGAAACACCTTTTTTTAGTAATCCTTTAATTTGTTTGACTACCTTTTTTGCATATTTATGAACATCAGTATCTTTCTTTCTAATTTCGCTAAAAACAATAAAATTATCCTTTCTATAGGAATCTAAAATTTCATTGTATTCTGCTTTTCCATATTCAGGATGTGCTACACTAAGATCATTTTGTTCAATAAAACCATTATGAAAAAAGAAAATATAACGTTGGTCACTGGCAATCGCTTTTTCTTGGCTAAAAGCAGTACAACCAAAAAACATAATAAGTAAAAAGGTAAAGAATAACTTTGGTAATTGTTTCATAGGTAAGTTTTGTTTAATTTGTTTTATAAAATCTTTTTATTAAAATTCGTAACTACATCATATCTGGTATTTTTTGAAATTTTTATTTTTGCAAAATCGATATCAGCAGCAGTTTTATTTCTTATGCTGTTTGAACAACCATTCCGGTAATGTTTCTCCTAAAATCGTAGTGGTAAATATATTATCGTGGGTTGTTCCCTTTAGTTTCCAAAAACGGATATTAGTGCTCATTTCTTTATAAAATTGCTCATCACTGCTAATCGGGTTTTCTGTGTCATCAAGACCATGAATAAGCCAAATGGGAATTGTTTTCAGCTTTTCTGTTTTATCAAACTGCGGTATGCCAGAAATACTAATTCCTGCTGCAAAAAGATCCGGTCTTGATGCCAATGAATTAATTGCAGTTGAACCGCCCATAGAATATCCAACTACGTAAATTCTTTTACTGTCAATATTTAAATTTGATTTTAGCGAGTCTATAAGCTGCATTACTGAATTTAGGGAAGCTCTAGGTTTTGAATACAGCAGATTTCTTTTATTGTCGGTTTCATAGTCTGAAGACCGCTCAGAGAATTGCGGCGCTAAAACATATGCTGGATATTTATCTTGTATTTCTGCACTTGCAAATAGTTTTGGTAAAACCCCCAATTGAGAACTATTATCACTTCCAATGGGCCTTCCGGAACCATGATACACGATTACTAATGGGAATGATTTACATGTTTTTTGCTGTTTGGGCCTATATAAGCGATACTTGAGTCCTACTTTCTCTCTACTTACAAAATTTACCGTATCGAAAGTCTCATTGTTTAAACTCCTGATTTTAGAAAACTCATCTTTCGATAAAGCTGTGCCGGTAGCATTTTCAATAGTACTTTCTCCGAATTGTTCTTTATTTGTCGAACAGCCTATTAATAAAATTGTAGAAATAAATAAAATAAAAAAGTTCTTTGCCATTGTGTTTTTTTATGAGGTTGTCTTATTGTAGAATATTCTTAATGTTTTTTAAATAATTCGATAGTATAATCTAATAATTTTTGATTACCATATTGTCCGTGCCCTGGAATCACGTATTTAATATTGGGATATGATTTTTTTATTTTTGCTACCGTATTTGACCATTCATTTTCATTTGCATCTGCAAGGTTGCCTTTGGTGGCATCAATATCTTTTATTAAACAGCCTCCGAATAATATTTCTTCATCAGGAAAATATCCAACAGTATTATCACGTGTATGACCTTCTCCAAAAAATTTTGCTATGACTTTCTTGTTTCCAACTTTTATTACAAGCGAATCCGTAAAACCATTTTGTGGTAAATTTTCATTTCGTTCTTTTGCAAATTCAATGGTTTTAAAATTAGCATATGACTGAATTCCGGCTTGTTCAAATGCTTTCAACCCACCCAAATTATCAATATGAAAATGGGTTGGCACAACAGCGTTTATCTTGCAGTTCAGTTTTTCCTTTACCCATGAAATCAATTTCGCAGAGGAAAGACTGTCGGATGTTGTATCAAAGATAACTGCTTCACCACTGTTTCTAACTATCATTCCATTGCAAGGCACTTTCCCGGAACTCTTTGTTTGCAGAAAAGACTTATGTTCAAATGCATTTTCAGTTAATTGCGTTATGACAAAATCGCCTGATTTATAAACCACTTTAGGCAAATAAGTATCAGCTGATAGTTTTCCATTTTGTTTTCTAACAACTGAAGTTGAATTGCAGCTTAAAAATAGAAGTGATATTCCAAGAAATGGTAATCTAAAAATTTGATTCATATCTGTTCTTAAGATTATTGAGTGTAAAAGTTGTCTCGTGTCATGAATTAGGATTATTTTAAAAGCTGGCTTTTTTTTATAATTTTTCTAATTTGCTGTTCAAAATAATATGCAATCTCAAAATTTTCGTTCGCCTGATTCTCCATAACAATAATACTTGTATCTGTTTTAGGATAATATAAATTGACCGCTGTAAATCCTTCGCTTGGATGAAAGCCTGTATGTCCGATTTCAAGTATATTTTCTTTATCGTTTATACGTAATCCATATCCATATCCAATTGGTTTTTCGCTAAAAAGAATATGCGTATTGGTTATTGAATAACCCGTCATCATTTTATAAGTAGTTAACTTTAGTAATTTACCGTTGTGTAAACATTCATTCCATTTTGCAAGATCTTGTGCGGATACAATTAAATGACTCCCCCAATATTGGTCAGTTGTTAAGCTTATTTTATCAAATTGATTTATCGTTCCATCTTTCTTTATTAAGTGTCCTTTCGTCAAAAATTGGCTATTGGTTTCATTCGGATAATAGCTGTTCTTCATTTTGCATGCTTTGAATAGCGCTGTTACTAAAGTTTCAAAATTTTTCCCGCTTTGCTTTTCCAAAACCAATCCAGCCACATAATAACCAACGTTTGAATAACTAAAAGCTGTTCCAGGCTTAAACTTCAGCGGTTTGTCCAAACTTTCGCTGTACAAACCCGAACTGTTATTCAGCAGCTGATGAACGGTAACCGTGTCTGCCCAGGAATATTTAAAATCTGGCAAATATTTACGAATAGGTGTTTGCAAATCAATCGTTCCTTTTTCTACTTGCTGTAAAATAAGTGTTGCTGTAAATTGTTTTGCCAGCGACATTGTAGAGAATTTATCGTCGACTTTCAGCGAAGTTTTTTTATTGAAATCGTCAAACCCAAACGCTTTTGCATACTTTAATTTTCCCTTTTGCTGAATAATAACCGCTCCATTAAAATTTCTTGGATTTTTGGTTTTCAGCAAACTGTCGATTTTTGTTGAGTAATTGTCTTTTTGCTGTGCCGATAAGTTGCAACTTGCAAATAAAATGATATTTGCAAAAAATGCAAGCTTGAAATTGTGTTTCATTTTTTTTTCCTATAAGATTACGAAAGTAGTCTTATCACGACAGCGAAAATTGTAAAAATGTAAAGTCTATATGTAAAGCCAAATATTTTTTTTGTCTATATCTATTTTTTTAAAGAAAGATTGAGGACTTACCTTGGTAAGGTCTTTAAAATCTTTTATCATATGAGATTGATCATAAAAGAGATTGTCATATGTAAGCTGGGTCAGTTTTTTTTGTATTTTTCTTTTTTTCAATTGTCGATCTGAAACGATAGATCTTTCTATACTCAGAACAGGGTTTTCCGACTATTTTTGTGAATAGAGTATTAAGATGCTGTCTTGACATATTATGCTTTGAAGCAATGTCTGAAATTTTCATATCTGACTCTATATCTAGTAAAATATCCTCGATCAATTTAAGGTCTTTTTGTTCAAATTTTGAAAGCCAGTATTCTTCAAGCATCTCTATTTGGAGTGTTAGATCCTTCAGTTCCAATATACCCTTCATTGCTTCATAAAAATCAGCAAAGGGATTGAAGTTGATTGCCGTTTTCTGCCCGAATAGCAGATAAGCCTTATCAATAAAATGATTTATGCCCGAAGGCTTAAAATAAATGGTGATTTCTGGTACGGGATCTTTATATAGAATCTCAATTGGTCTTGTATAACGTGCTAGAAAATCCGCTATTATTTCGTTTGCTGGGGAATGGGAGATTATAATTTGCTTATCATCAGTCATAATCTGACTGCCTATTGCTACAGAAAGAATAAAAAAATTATTTGGAAAAGTGAGGTAGTGAAATGGTTGATGAGAATCATCAGGAGTCATAAAATAGTAACCTTCCATATATTTTTTAAGAATGCTATTTTTAGGTTGGTAAAAAACTATTTTCATTAACTTGCTATTATAATTTTGAAGAGTTGTTTTAATTACTATTGGTTCAATGAGATTGTTATCGACTTTAGTCTGTGAAAAAACTTCTGTTGCTTAAAACAAATATAATAAACTGCTAATATTAAAACAGGATTTTTCGTATTTTTTAGGAAAGTAACATATTCGAATGATTAACCCTGATATTTTTACCACGAAAATTACGAAAGACTTATCTAACCAAAAAAAAACAAATAGCTTTATTTTTAAATCCGAAACAGTAATTCATATAGACAATGAAAGACAATTCTACGTTAACTATAAGAATCTGTTCAAATCCTTCATAATATTAGTAGAATTGTATAATAGTTTAATGTGGTAAACAAATTGAGTTTATATATTTTTTGCATGGATCCCCAACAGGACATCCAAACCAAATTTACTAAGCCAATGAAAGACAGCGTCTACATGTAGTAAGCCAATACCTTTAAATCTTCCATAAAATTTATCGAAATTTGTCCCGTAGAGGTCACCACAGCCAAATGGCGCCAATTGAAGACAATTGGCGCCATTTTTTTCATATATCCTGTAAATATAAGTTTTACTCGTTTTTACTAATTTATTTTTTTAAGCGGCTACGAAGATATAAAGGGAAAATTTCACCAATAAAGGCGAAAACAATGCTTAAAAAGAAAGGCTAAATGTTAGATTTGAGCAAGCAAACTAAACCAAATTTTCCAATCCAAAAGCAGCTATTTGATCTATAATTGGTAAAGTCTTCAAACCCAGTTCTGTTAATGTATATTCTACTCTTGGAGGGATTTCAGGATAGGCTTTTTTATTGACCAATTTGTTTTCTACTAGAGAATTCAATTCCTGAATCAGCATTTTTTCACTAATACCCACTACAGCCCTTTTAAGTTCACCATATCTAATGGTTCTGGTATTAAGCTGATACAAAATCATCATTGTCCATTTTCCTCCCAATAAACCTAAAGACTTTTTTACCGGGCAGTTTTCATCACATGCATTAATTATTTTTAGATTTTTTTCCATTGATTTTCAGTATTTCTAACTATTTGGTAAGTACCCAACTAAAACGTAAGTACTTGTACAAAAGTAAGTTATTAATTAGTTTTACCAAAAAATTAAAACAATTAAATAAAAAAATAAAATGAAAGTATTAGTATTTGGAGCCACTGGTTCACAGCAATTCCATGTAATTGGAGAAGCAAAAAATAAAGGCGCAATTGTTTATGCAGCAACAAGTTCAGAAAAAAACTTTTCAAAACTAGAAGACGCAGGTGCAATCCCTGTACTGGGCGATATGTCTGATGCTCTAAAAATGAAAGAAATCACTAAGGGGATTGATGCTGTTGCTTTGCTGATTCCTGTCTCCCTGCCTAATCCGGCAGATGGATTTCAACTTGCCAAAAACGTAATTGATGCAGCTAAGGAAAATGGCGTAAAAATGATAGTTTGGAATACCAGCGGATTTTTGGCACCACAAAAATTAGGAATTCCTATGGAAGATGTAAAACTGGACACAAAGGAATATCTTCAAAATTGCGGAGTACCGTATGTAATCATTGAGCCCTCTATTTATGCCGAAAATTTACTGGCTCCTTATACAACCGATTATGTAAAAAACGAAAGAAAAGTAGCTTACCCAACTCCAGAAAATATGCCTATTGGTTATATTGCATCAAGAGATGTCAGCACTTTTGTGGTAGAAGCTTTATACAAACCAGAGTTATCCGGACAATCATTTCTTGTGAGTGGTTTGGATGACTTGAAAGGGAATGGTCTTGCCGAAAAATTCTCTCTTGGTTTGGGCGAAAAAATTGATTTCTACGCAATGCCTCCGCAAGAGTTTGGAGATAAATTAAGCATTCTTGTTGGAGAAGAAAGTGCCAGAGGTGTACAAGGGTATTATGAAATGCTGGCCAGTCTTGCGGTATATCCAACAAAATTCAATCCTAACTTGCAAGAGGTATTGGAAAAACTGCCTGTAAAAATGACTTCAATGGAAGAATGGGTTAAAATGCATAAAGAATTTTTTATTAATTAAGTTGTAAAAAAAAGCAGCAAGAATAGTGTCCTATTCTTGCTGCTTTTATAATATTCTTAAATTACAGACATTCTCTTTAATAATTGAATTAATTAAAAAATCTATATTGACTTAATAAATTAATTTTCTAAAACTTTATTTATTACATATCGGAATCTTAAATACAGTAAGACAGATGATGTTAACAATCCCAGAGTCAAACCGTACCAGATTCCCTTTACTCCTGCATTAAAATAAATTCCTAAAACATAGGCTGCAGGTAGCCCAATAAGCCAGTAGGCAACAAAAGTTATAAAAGTAGGAACGTTTACATCTGCCATTCCTCTTAATGTTCCCAATCCAACAACCTGCGTACCATCAAAAAGTTGGAATATTGCAGCAATTATCAATAACTGTGCAGCCAGAGCTACAACACTTGCATCATTTGTTATTAAGTAAGGTAAATATTGATTAAAGAGTGTGAAAATTACGGCAAAAAACATCATAAAAATGATAACTAAATGATAAGACGCATAAGCAAACTTCTGGAGTCTTTTGTAGTTTTTATTTCCGAAACTATTTCCGACTTTAATAGTTGCCGCCGATGCAATTCCTCCTGCCATCATGTAGGTCATTGCCGCAAGGGTTATTGCTGTTTGATGAGCTGCCTGTTCCGTTGCACCTATATTGCCAGCCATTAAAGCCGCAACTGCAAATACTCCTATTTCAAAAACATACTGCATCGCCACAGGCAATCCTATTTTTACCACTTTTAGAATTTTTGAAAAATCAACAAACTTAACAGAGAAATGCTTGATATAAACTTTAAAATTTTCAGATTTAACCACATACCACATCATGACCAGCATCATTAAAACCCGATCTATCAATGTTGCAATTCCTACTCCGCGAACTCCCATTGGCTCAATTCCAAACATTCCTTTTACCAGAATGACTGCAATAATTACGTTAAGTACATTTCCCCATATCGTTATAGACATTGCTTGCTTTGTAAAACCCAGCCCTTCTGCAAACTGTTTAAAAGTCTGAAATATCATTAAAGGCAGAATAGATAAACTTAAAATAAGTAAATATGGTTTTGCTGTTTCTACAACCTGAGGATCCTGATCTGCATGTTGCATCGCAAACATAGAACCATAGTATACTACTAAAAAAAGAAAAATAGCAGCTGCTACATTAAGCCATAAACTGTTTGACAGAAGCTCGGCACATTCCTTAAAATTTGATTTCCCATTTTCTTGCGCAATTAAAGGTGTCAATCCGTAGGCAACACCTAATCCAATTACCAAAACGACCATGAAAACAGAGTGGACCAATGAGACTGCCGCCAAAGATATAGTTCCTGCATAATGCCCTATGATAATGGTATCGAGAGTCTGCACCAGGGTATGCCCTAATTGAGAAATTACAACTGGCCCTGCAAGTGTTATTGTGCTTTGGTAATATATCTTATTGGATTTGTATTTATTGAACATATTAAAATTTTAACTGCCTTAAAGCAGATTAATGTATTGAAATTGTTATACCTTAAACTTTCATTTAATGCATCGTTATTCTTTGTTGTAGATTTTCTTATTTTGTAATAACCTTACTAAAATGCTATGAAAATATACCATTTTGGTAATCTGAAAGGAACTGGCTACTGGTTATTCCTGTCTGCGTTTTGAAAAATCGCATCATGTGTCCGGGTTCCGAAAATTGAAGATCATAGGCTATCTCAGCAATAGTTTTTCCGGAATGTATCAGGTCATTCTTTATTTCAAAAAGCAATCTCTGTTTTAAGAGCTCTGTCGCAGTAACATTAAACTGCTTTTTCACACAAGTATTAATTGTAATCCTGCTCACATTCAATAAATCTGCATAATAGTCAATTCGCTGCTTCTGCCTGATATGTATTTCCAGTAATTGTTTAAACTGGTAAGCAAAATTATTTTCTGCCCTCTCAATTGAAAGATTGTTTGTGTCAGCATAAATTCTGTTAAACTTCAAAAGCAAGTAATAAGTAAGAGATCGTATAATATGAATACTGTCTGTTCTGCTATTAACAAGTTCGTATTTAATTTCTGCAAGTTGGTCAAGTGCTTTTTGAAGTTCTTCCTTTTCAATGCTAATATCTAAAGGATTATTCAATTGATAGAAATAAAGAAGCCGGTATGTAAAGAATTTGTCTGAAAAAAAATCATTAAGAAAATTTTCCTGAAAAACCAGAGCAGTATAATCCAATCCTTCTTTCTCCAAAGTCCATTGCCTTTTTTGAAAAGGAGAAATAAAAACCATCGTATTATCGGTTATATTGATTTTCTGCTGATTTAAGATTAAGGATCCTTTGGCGGTATTAAAAAGCAATATTTCAAAAAAATCAGTATTATAAGTATTGCGCTCCAAATATCTCTTACTCAGCATATCGCCGTGCAATACATTTAGAAGCACTTCAACACCACATTCTGTTTTATGAAATTTAACTGTTTCCATTTTCTTTAATTAGTTAACCTATTGAAATCCGTTTCTTTTACTTTTAAGATTTGCTCTAATGTTATAATTAAAGCAAATTTACAACTTCATTTACAAATTACTTCATACCAAAAAAATGAGCAGTAATAAATTACGGCTCATTATATAAAAGTGATTCCTTATTTAATCACTTATTTTACGAAAGCAAATAATCTTCTGTTGTGATAATTTTTGCGTAAAAGAATTCTAATGCCGCCAAAAATGCATTATGAACATCTGCAGCCTTGATATCTTGACCATTTATTTGAAGATTCATTGTAGCGCAGGCATCTCCAATTACTGTACATTCAAATCCATAGTCAACAGCAGCTCTTGTTCCTGCGTCAATGCACATGTGCGTCATCATTCCTGCGATAACCAAATGTGTTATCTTCTTTGACTCAAGATATTCCAGTAAATCAGTACCTCTAAAACTATTAGGAAACTGTTTAGTGATAACTTTCTCCCCTTCTAACGGTTTTACATTTTCATGAATTTCTATTCCTTTTGTCCCCGCAACAAAAAAAGGAACTCCTTCTCCGGATATGTGCTGGACATGAATAATAGTCCCATTTTCTTTTCTAAAATGCTCCAATAGTTTCTTGGCGTTTTCACTTGCAGCAATAGGATTTACAAGTTCTAACGCTCCATTTTCAAAATATTCTTTTTGTATATCAATTAATAATAATGCCTTATTCATTTTATTTTAATTTTAAAATTTATATCTGACAAAATTAAATCGTAGAGTAATGATATCAGATACCAAAGCATTCCCAATAGATACCATTTTGATAAGTACTTTTTTTTCAAATACCAACCTTGAAATTAAAAAAAGAAAAAGTGGCTCACGATTTTGGTTTGGAATGATAACCTTTATTAGACAAACTCAAATTTAGACAACATTTTTTCTTTAATCCCCAACAGGACATCTAATCAAATTCTTTAAGCTAATCAGAGATAGATACTAAAAGCAGTATGGGAATTTTTAAGTAAAAACAAAGAGGATGAATCAAACAACTATTAAAAACTTTTAATCTAATTAATTAAGTTTTAAGGAATCTTGAGCTAATATTTAATAACAAACTCCAGATAAACAATTTTCAGGATCTCTACTAAATCGACCTATTCTACAAATTAGAACTTTTCAATTGCATCTTTATTATAGGCTCTTTGTTTACATTTAAAAATGATAAAAAACAAAATCAAATATTGATTCAATCAATAATTTCAAGACTTTAAAAATGATCTTTACACAAATTCAAAACATTTATAATAAAAACTGAAAGGCCGTTTTCAGTCTCCCGTTTAAATTCGCTTTATAAAATATTCTACCAAACTGAATATTCATATAAACGATTAAATGATGAAAAAAACCTTCAACTTATTTCTGGCCATCTCGACCATTACTATTAGTTCTTTTGCTAAACCTGTTCAGGACGATCCCTCTTTACTTTGGTTTAAAAAAACAACTGAAGTAGTTCATTTTCAATTAAACAAAGCCGCACAAACTTATAAACCCGGAAAAAACCCTCGTTCCGTAAATCCTGATGGAACTGTAAGACTTGCCGGTTTGACAGATTGGACAACGGGTTTCTTTCCCGGAAGTCTTTGGTACGGATATGAACTTACCGGAGATAAAACATTGGCAGAAGAAGCCAAAAAATTCACACTTGCATTAGATTCTATACGCAATATAAAAAACACGCATGATGTAGGTTTTATGCTTTATTGCTCTTATGGAAATGCTTATAGAATCACGGGTGACAAAATTTATCTTCCGGTATTGGCAGATGGCGCAGCAAATCTTTATGCACGTTTTAGCCCAATTGTAGGAACAATACGTTCGTGGGATTTTGCATGGCTAAATTATCCTGTTATTATCGACAATATGATGAATCTGGAGTATTTATATTGGAGCGCAAATCAGTTTAGCAAACCTGAATATACAAATGCTGCCAGCACACATGCTTTGACTACTATGAAAAATCATTTTAGAAAAGATTATAGCTCTTATCATTTGGTAGATTATGATCCTAAAACGGGAAAAGTATTACGCAAAGGAACACATCAGGGCGTTACCGATGCTTCGGCCTGGGCACGCGGGCAAGCGTGGGGATTGTACGGTTACACCATGTGTTATGAGAATACTAAAAATCCGAAGTTTCTGCAGCAAGCGGAGCATATTGCGTCTTTTATTATGAATCATCCAACAATGCCAAAAGACAAAGTACCGGTTTGGGATTTTGATGTTCATAATGCCTTAGATACAGAAGTTCTGGCTCCAAGAGATGCTTCGGCTGCAGCTGTTATTGCATCAGCTTTATTGGATTTGAGTACTCAGGTTAAAGACGGAAAAAAATATGCTGATTATGCCGAAGAAATTTTAAAGTCATTATCATCTGATGCTTATTTAGCCAAACCGGGCGAGAATAATTATTTCCTTTTAAAACACAGCGTTGGTGCATTTTTGTACAATTCAGAGATTGATACGCCTCTTGATTATGCCGATTATTATTATCTGGAAGCACTAAAAAGATACGCCACAATCAAAAAAATTGAAATCTAAAACGCCGATCAACCGGATTGTCAGCCAGCGGAAGAAACACTGAAAAATTAAGCTTATCAGGTTAGGAATTTTAAAAAATAGAGTACTTGATCGAATGATACCTAGTTTGCCAAAAAACATTTGAAGTACTATTTGCTCTAAAGAATTCCTGACCTAATAGCTTAATTATAAAAACCGATATTATTCTAATTTAAAACTAAATAATTGACTTTATTGAAATAGATATTTTAAGAATACTACGGAAATAATTGCTAAGAATACAGAATAACCAAACCAAAATAATTCTAATAATTAGTCTATTAAAAATTAATCTTATGTGTAAAAAATTACTTTTCTCCGCATGGCTAATCGCCTTAGTATTCAACTTTTCGTATGCTCAATTGAGCGACATTAGCAACATTAAAACAAAGTATCAAAATTGGCTCACAGGCGAAAACCTTGATTATTCGAATTCGCAGGCCAATGAGCGATACAGTAGGTTTCTCACAAACGGAATAGCTGCCAAAAATTTATCGGCTTATGATTTTGCCAATCCTGGTTCTGTTTGGAATTTCAGCGTAAGTGCAGATCAAAATGCTTATCAGGTATTGGTCGAACAAAAACTGATTCGTCTGGTATTTCTGTATCAGCTCAAAGGTTCTCTGACAAACCCTAATCCGGATTATCACAGTCCGGCTTTACGAGATTCGATACTTTCGCTTTTCAATTATATGAAAGCAAAAGGTATTAGCAGTACGACAGATTTTGCTTATCTCGCCATTCCCGCAACCGAAGAAGTTATTACCAGCGGTCATGGTATTTGTTTGCGTTCTTCAGGATATGCTACGGCAATTTTCCTGATGAAAGACGAACTAATTGCTGCAGGAGAATTTAACCATCATATGGGGGCGCTTAAAACCCTCACCGCTTTTATCTCGCCGGATTATACAGGTTTTAATTTTACCAATCCCGGATTTAATACAGATATTATCCGCTCTTCTATTCAGCAGCGACTTTGCTACATATTGGCTCAGGAAGATTCTGACACTACAAAAGTTGCTAATATGGATTTCCTGAAAAGATTTATAAACAACGCCTTAAAAATCAGCAATGGCTGGAATGATTGCATTAAACCAGATTTTATTACCTACCATCACAGAGGAGCTTATTCAAATTCGTATGGTGTAGATGCTTTACATCAATCTTCGATTATGAATATGATGCTAAAAAATACCGTTTATGAGTTAAGTACAGAAGCACAAAGTAATCTGAAAAATGCTATTTTAAGCTACAGTAAATTCAGCAAAGGTTTTGAAATGCCGCTTGGTCTGGCAGGTAGATTTCCAACAAATACAGATGCAAATAATGATTTACGACCAGCTTTGGCTTTTTTATACCTAACAGATCCTGTCGCTAATGCAGATGCCGGACGTGAGTTTCTCAGGCTTTGGAATATTTCTGCTACAGCAAATACAAACTTACTAAGACAAAACGCATTGTCTATTACTATGGTTTATACACCAGGTGCTGTAATGGATATGATACAGACTTTAAACTCCGGACTTACTGCACTTCCTGAAATAACCGAAGGACATTTTAATTTTCCTTATGCAGGTTTAAGCGTTCACAAATATAATGGATATCAAATCAGTGCAAAAGGAACAAGCAAGAATATCTGGCATTTTGAAAATTCAACAACTGAGAATGTTTTTGGAAGATATACATCAGCCGGAGCTTTAGAATTGCTTACATCAGGAACTACAAACGGTTTTACAGAAAACGGCTGGGATTGGTCGCATGTTCCCGGAACTACTGTTGCCTATCTTCCTCTAAATGTTCTTAGTACCGGAAAAATGAGAGAAATGAACGGAAAATCTTTTCTGACACATGCTTCATTGGATAACAATGGCGTTTTCGGGATTGATTATAAAGATTATAATTCGGCTACGGCAATGACCGCTTTAAAATCTAATTTCTTTTTTAAAGACATGATTCTTTGCCTTGGTTCAAATATCAGGGACACAAACGGAACTTATCCTATCCAGACTACTTTATTTCAAACGAATCTTACCGATGTAAATACTCCAACGTATGTAAATGGTAATACCGCAACCGGAACTAGTTTTAATTTTACGCAAACAGGCGGCGGTTTCTGGGCAACTGATGCCATTGGAAATGGGTATGTGATTCCAGCAAATTCTTCCAATACAGATGCAATTACTATTAACAGATCTGTACAAAATTCACGCAATAACAGTAATACCGCCAATACTACAGGAAATTTTACAACCGCCTATATTAATCATGGAATTGCTCCGGCTCAGGCAAAATTTCAATATGCGATTGTAATGCAAGGCGGACAAACAGCTACGCAACAACTGGCGAATAACTTTTCTTCCTATTTTAAAATTTACCATCAAAACAGTCAGGCTCATATTGTTGAATATATTCCGGAATCTATATTTGGATACGTAATTTTCAATCCTGCAGCGGTTTTTACTTATGACGTTGTCATAAGTGTAAACAAACCGGCAGCAATAATGACTCAAAAAATAGATGGTGGAAATAAATTAAAAGTAAGTCTAACCAATCCGAATTTAGGATTATTGGCTTCAAACGAAACTTATACGTGGAACCAAATTAGCGGTCAAAACTCAATTCTGAACAGAGCGCCACAAGTCGAAATAGTAACACTAACAATTGTCGGAAAATGGGCTTTGGCATCACCTTCAAACAATGTAACGACAACCATAAACGGAGCAAACACAGAGGTTACTTTTAAAACGATTAACGGATTAACCATCCAAACTGAACTGATAAAACCTTCATTGGCAATTAATCCAAAAGAAAATATTACAGTCAATACAAATCCAGGTGTTTGCACTTATACAGTGGCTAACAATGAATTTGATGCAACAGCAACAAGCAATTGTGGAACCTCTTCTCTTACTTACACTTTAAGTGGAGCAACAATAGCAACGGGCAACACAACTTTACAAAACGTTGTTTTCAACAAAGGAATTACTACAGTTATCTGGAAGGCAACTGATGATTGCAACAGTTCAACAACAACTTTTACAGTTACAGTAAAAGACGAAGAAAAACCTGTTATTACAACGCCAATAGAGATTATTGTAAGCAATGATTCTGGTGAATGTAGTAAAACTCTAACGCTAACAAATCCAATTGTGACTGATAATTGTGGTATTGCAAGTATTACAAATGATGCTCCCGCAATATTTCCTGTAGGTTCAACAATTGTAAACTGGAAGGCAGAAGATGAAAATGGTAACATAAACACCATTACACAAACCATCACAATTACGGATTCTGAAGCTCCAACAGTAAGTACTACAGCTTCTGTTTCTCTTTGTTACGATCCAAACGGTATTTATAATATTCCTTTGGCTACAGCCACTGATAACTGCACTATTAATACTATTGTTTATGAAATTACTGGCGCAACCACAAGAACTGGAAACAGATTGGATGCAAGTGGTAATTTCAATACAGGAACATCAACAATAACATGGACAGTTACGGACAATGCAGGAAATAGCAAAACCAATACCACAATAGTCACAATAAACAACCTAATCACTGCAAATATTGCAAATGTTTATGCTGTAAATCCCGGAGGAAACCCAAATACTATTTATTTAGGTTATGGTCCATCTTCTCTGACCTTGATTGCAACAGCTTCAAATGGTATTGCGCCTTACACTTATTCATGGAATGATGGAGCTACGTCACAAAATACTACAGTGAATCCGTCAACTGTTGGAACACACAATTATACTGTAACTATAACGGACGCTTTGGGTTGTTATATTACATTAACAAAACAAATTACCGTAATTGATGTTCGTTGTTCAGGAAAAAAAATAACAATATGCCACACCAACGATAAAAGTCTATGTATCTCGACAAATGCTGTGGCAAGCCATTTGGCACACGGCTGTTATTTAGGTTCTTGCCATTATACAGATACAGGAAACAGTTCACCAATTAAAGATTTCACAGTGATTGTTGCTCCAAATCCAACAAAAACAGCCTTTCACCTAAACATAAACGGAGGCGATAACACACAAGAAATTGTCGTAACGATATTTGATATCTTAGGAAGAAGACTAAAAACACTAAAATCAGATTATGAACAAACAATCTCAATTGGTACCGATTTATGTCCGGGATTATATCTTGCAGAAATCAGTCAGGGTTACAATAAGAAAACAGTCAAACTAATAAAACTATAATTAAACTTTAGTTTGCTTAACACGCAAATCAAAACATAAGAAGCTATTTTTGATCTGAAAAATCAATTTTAATAGCTTCTTATTTTATTTTAAAACTACTAACAGCATTTATTTTAATTAAAACCAAATGAAGAATCTAAAAAAAACAACAGCACTGTTTTTTATGTTAATGACAGTCTGTTTTGCTGAAGCTCAGGAAGCTCCGGTAAAAAAAGAAAGCTTTGATGCTATTAATCTTGACTATCCGGGCTTAGAGAAAGTCAAGATATTTTTTAAAGCCGCTAAATATGAGGCTGCAGCCAAAGAATTATTAGCCTATTATCGCAATCGAAAAACGGTCAAAAATCCTGATTTTAATGTGGGTGAAGAAACCCAATTTAGAGGAAAAGAAATTGGAAAAAACAATCAGGAAAAAGCAGATAACGCTTTATTACATCAATTTCAGCCCCAAAAAGGATATGGCTTTTTTGACTACGGACAAGATATTAACTGGGATTACTGGCCTGTAAAAGACAATGAAGTACGCTGGCAATTGCACAGAGTAACTTGGTGGCAGCCTATGGGAATGGCATATCGCAGCAGTGGTGACGAAAAATATGCCAAAGAATGGGTTTTACAATTTCGGGATTGGGAAAAGAAAAATTACTTAGGCCGATCTAAAGAAAATGACCAAATTGCGTGGCGACCTCTGGAAGTTTCAGAACGCATCCAAAGTCTTCCCGGAACCTTCAACTTATTTGTAGCTTCTTCTAATTTTACACCCGCTTTTTTAATGGAATTTCTAAACAGTTTCAGCAAACAAGCAGCATATATTCCAAAGAATTATAGCAAAGAAGGCAATCATTTATTGTTTGAAGCACAACGTGTTTTGGGTGCAGGAGCTTCTTTTCCGGAACTTAAACAAGCCGAAGAATGGCGCAAAAGTGGTATCGAAGTTCTTATTCGCGAAATCAAATTGCAAGTTCTTCAGGACGGTGTTCAATGGGAACTCTCGCCTACTTATCATGTTGCTTGTATTGAAATCTTTCTAAAAGCATACAACTCGGCAAAAATGGCTAACTTAGAAAAAGAATTTCCTGATACTTATATCAAAACCATCGAGAAAATGATTTTGGTCACAGCCAATATGTCTTTTCCGGATTACAGTAATCCAATGTTTGGTGATTCCTGGATATTTGACAAAAATAGCAGAATAAAGCAATTTTTAAGCTGGTCGAAAATCTTCCCTGAAAATGGACTAATTAGATACTTAGGTACGGACGGAAAAGAAGGTTCACTGCCAAATTATACCGCAAACGAATTCCCAAATGGTGGTTTTTATGCCTTTAGAAATGGTTGGAATAATAAATCAACCGTACTGATTTTAAAAGCCGGACCACCCGCAGAGTTTCACGCGCAGCCGGATAATGGTACTTTTGAACTTTGGGTTAAAGGACGCAATTTTATGCCCGACACAGGTTGTTATATTTATAGCGGCGATGCCGAAGTAACCAAAATGAGGAATTGGTTTCGCCAGACAAGAGTTCACAATACTTTGACATTAGACAATCAGAATATGGTTATTACCAAAGCAGAGCAAAACAAGTGGAAAACCAGTAAAAACCTTGATCTTTTAACCTATACAAATCCCAGTTATACAGATTTAAACCACCAGCGCAGCGTGCTTTTTATAGATCAGAAATATTTTCTAATTATAGATAAAGCTATTGGAAAGGCTACAGGAAATTTAGGCATTCATTTTCAATTGAAAGAAGATAGCAAACCTGTTTTTGATACCACCAATAACAGCGTTTCTACAACGTATGAAGATGGAAATAATCTTTTGATACAATCCTTAAATACGGATAAAGTAACGCTAAAAGAGGAAGAAGGAAAAGTGTCTTATGTTTATGCTAAAGAAATCGCAAGACCTGCTTTTGTTTTCGAAAAACCTAAAAATGACAATTCAACACAACAATTTATAACAATAGTATATCCGTACAACGGAAATAAAGCGCCCGAAATTAGCATTACACCAAATACGGCTAATGATTATGAAAAAGGAAATATCAGTATAACTGTTGCTATTGACGGCAAGAAAAGTGACGTAATAACAAGTTTGAACGATTAAGGAAGTCGCAACGTTTGTTATTCCAACAAGCAAACCCGACAGGTTTTAAAAACCTGTCGGGTTTCTCGTTTAATACAAAATCAAAATCATTTTAACCCTCAATAAATCCGCATAACTCCAGAGGAGTGTACTATTTATAGCCATTTCAATATTCGTTTTTTTTCAATAAAGCTTCAGCGAAGCGACATCCTTACTAGATAAATATATCGTCCCGCCGGGACTAAAAATATCACTTCCATCCTATTCGCAATTTCGTCACGCTTTTACCAATTCTATCAGCAAAACTTCAATTTTTCTATCAATCTATTTTCTCAAGGAAACCCTGAAAGAACTACAACCAAAACTTTAATCAGTTTTATCTGTAGAAGAAAAAAGAAAAAGCACTTCTTTATCTAAATTTCACTAAAAATTACATCGTTTTCGCTAACACTATTCTCACTTTAAATTAACATTTAGACTACACAGAATATTTTAAAATTGTTCAGTAAAAACGGCACTTTCTACCTAAAAACAAAACCAAAAAAATAGGACAAAACACTGGCTTAATGAGTGTTTACAAGGGTTTCAAAAGTATAATTAATCAAAATCAATAGTAATTTGGACATTTTCAAAACTGCTGTATATAGTCGATTTCTATATTTGTTTTTATTAAATCAAAAAAAACATGACCAATCCAAAGAAAATGACCCGAACAGCACAGCATCTATTTTTATTTACAAGGCGCAAAATTCCCCAGCCCCTTTCACAGATTAATAAATTGTTATAATTTTCTCCGCAAACGACATTTGACATATTGATATAATGAAACTAATAAGTAACATTAAATCGTATTTATTACAAATGTATTTTGGAATTCCAGTTCTAATAATACCAAAATTATTGGTATTTATCAATTGACATTGAAGTAAAAAAAGGAGATAATTTATTTAACAAGGCAAAAACTCAACTTAAATAATACCAATAGGAATTAAGGTCACACTTATTCCAATTTAAAAAAAAATTATGAAAAGGACTCTATTTTTATTTTTACTCCTTACAACTTGTAAGGTTATGTACGGTCAGGATGTTATTACCGTAAAAGGTATAGTCACCGATGCGCAAAATATGCCAATGCCGGGAGCAACAGTTTCTGAAAAAGGAACTAAAAACAGTACTGCTACCTCTATTGATGGTGATTATCAAATTAAAGTAAAATCTAACGCAACATTAGTTTTTACGTATTTAGGAACAAAACCTAAAGAAGAACAGGTAAAAAACAGAACTCTTATTAATACCAAACTTCTGGATGACACCAACAATCTTGATGAGGTCGTTGTGGTAGGATATGGAACAAAAACCAGAAAGAATCTTACCGGAGCCGTTTCGTCTGTCAAAGGGGAAGAACTAGCTAAAGTTCCGGTGCAAAACGTAGCACAAGCATTGCAAGGACGTATTGCAGGTATGCAGGTTACAATGCCTGACGGAACTCCCGGAGCACAGCCATCGTTAAGAATTCGTGGAGGAACTTCAATCACACAAAGCAACGAGCCTTTGTATGTTGTTGATGGTGTGGCGCAAACTGGAGGATTAAATTTTCTGGATCCAACAGATATTGAAACTATCGATGTCTTGAAAGACGCTTCGTCTACTTCTATTTATGGTGCTCAAGGTGCAAATGGTGTTGTTCTCGTAACTACAAAACGTGCAAAAGGCGGAAAACTGCAATTGAGCTATGATAGCTACGCAGGTATCAAAACAATTGCAAAAAAACTTCCGGTACTGAATCCTTATCAATATGTTCAATTAATGTATGAAGGAGCAGTAAATGATCCAGTAAGACAACAAAAATTTGAAGACAATTATGGAACTTTCGATCAGCTTGAAGGATTATACAAAAACAGACAAGGTATAAACTGGCAAGAGGAGATTTTTGGAAATGCCGTAGTAAGCCAATATCATAAACTTGCGATTAGCGGAGGCGAAAATGATACAAGATTCAACGCGTTTTATTCTGTTAATAATGATCAGGGAATTATGCTAGGAAGCGAATCTATTAAAAACATCGCAAAACTATCCGTTACACATAATGTGAGCAAAAAATTATCTATCAATGCTATTGTCAATTTTTCTAATCAAAAAATAACTGGATTGTCTCCTGCAGACGGCGGAAATGCCAGACTAAGTATGTTGCAAAACTTATTGCAATACCGTCCAACAATTGGAAAAAACGGATCAGATGATGATCTTAAATATCTAACCGTAGATCCGCTGGATAATCAGGCTTCACCAACATTTCAAAGTCCGCTTATAACTATCGAAAGCCAAAAAAGAGAAGCTGTAAACAGAGCCATAAATATGAGCATGCAGCTTCGATACAACATTACTCCTGACTTAGTTTATTCAGGATTGATAAGTTACACGGACAATAGCGATAAAAGCAAATATTTTAATGATGCAAGTGGTATTCAAGCCATTAGAAGCGGTGGACCAAATGGTGGAGTTACACACAATATATCAACTCGTTTAAACTACAACAACGTCTTAACTTACAGCAAAACCTTCAATACAAATCATAAGTTTGATATAACAGCCGGACAAGAATATATTTATAATTATTCAGAAGGAATTACAGCTACAGCTTCTGCGTTTCCTGGTGTTAATTTAGGTTGGGACAAATTGCAATTGGGAACTATCGCAGGAATTCCAACAACATTCTCTGAAGATGATACTTTATTATCCTTTTTCGGAAAAACAAATTACTCTTACAAAAACAGATATTTACTTTCGGCAAGTATTAGAGCTGACGGTTCTTCTAAATTTGGAACTGAAAATCAATGGGGTTATTTCCCATCAGTATCATTGGCGTGGAGAGTTATCGAAGAAGATTTCATGAGACACGTTCCTGTGTTTTCTGATTTGAAATTCCGTTTTAGTTATGGAGAAGCCGGAAACAACAGAATTGCAAATTATGCAGCATTAGGTATTCTTAATTCAGGATCTTACCCGCTTAATAATCAGGTAAATATTACGGCATTTCAAAACAATATTCCAAATCCTTTTCTGAAATGGGAGGCTACAAAGTCAACCAATATTGGTATGGATTTAGGATTCTTTAAACAAAGAATCTCTCTTACTACAGAACTTTATGATAATCGTTCTCAGGATTTGCTTTATAACACGCGTATTCCTTCAAGTTCAGGTTTCAAAAAACAGTTTCAGAATATTGGAGCCACTTCAAACCGCGGACTTGAGTTTACCTTAAATACCGTTAATATCAAAAATGGTAATTTTAATTGGAATACAAGCTTTAACATCGCCTTCAATAAAACGAAAGTTCTTGCTTTAAGCGAGGGAGAAAATTCATTAGTAACCAATAGTTATACCGACAAAAACGACTACATCCTGCAAGTTGGCAAACCTGTTGGTGTAATGTACGGTTATGTAAGTGATGGATTATATCAGGTTAATGATTTTGATTATAACCCGGCCACAAGTGCCTATACCTTAAAAACCGGAGTTGTTAGTGATAACGTTGCCGTACAGCCGGGATTCATTAAATTCAAAGATATTAGCGGACCAAAGGGAACTCCTGATGGCGTAATCAATGATCTTGACAGAACTGCTATTGGCGACGCTAATCCTAAATTTACAGGAGGTTTAAATAACACTTTTAGTTATAAAGGAATTGATTTAAGTGTATTTCTGGATTTTACAGTTGGTAATGATATTTACAATGCAAACGTGTTGAACAACTCCAGACTTAATTTTGAGAACTTAAACACATTACAAATTTATGCTGACAGATGGACTACGATAAATGCAGCAGGACAACGCGTTACAGATCCTACAGAACTTGCAGCTTTGAATGTGGGTAAAACAATTCCTGCTTACAATGGTAATGCGACCGGACGTTTGTACAGCGATATTATCGAAGACGGTTCTTTTTTAAGAATCAACAATGTGAGCTTAGGATACACATTGCCAAAAGAATGGTTGAAAAAATCGAAAATCTCAAACCTCAGAATCTATTTTACAGCTTATAATTTATATGTATTTACCAAATATTCCGGATATGATCCTGAAGTAAGTGTGATGAATAATGCAATAACCAGAGGAGTAGATTTTAGTGCTTATCCAAGAAGTAAAACTTTCTTGACAGGATTAAATATTACACTATAATTTAAAGTTTAAAAAGATGAAAAAATATATATTTTCCCGCAGAGTTATTATTGCAGCCGGCATTACCTGTCTACTGTTACCGCTTAATTCCTGTAACAACGAACTGGAAGTTACGCCATATTCGTATTTCACAACTTCTACCTTTTTCTCAAATGTAGACGAAGCTTATATGGCAACTTTAGGAGTTTATGAATCCATGTCGTCTGTTGATAGTTATGGGTATGACATTTCCTTAATTTTTGATGCCGATACTGATATCAGTCAAATGAGCGGATTAGGCGCTGATGACTGGCGTACAATTGGTCATTATCAGGGAATTTCTCAAACCACCGTTTTCTATAATGCATGGAGTAAATTGTATGAAGGAATCGACAGAGCAAATGTGGTAATCGAAAGAATTCCGCAAATGGATTTGTACACAAACGGAAATCCTGCTCAAAAAGAACAATTAGCCCGATTTGTTGGAGAAGCTAAATTCCTGCGTGGTTTTTACTATTCTGAACTTGTCAGACTTTGGGGCGATGTCCCTTTCAAAACCAAAAGTTCACAATCCGGAGATAATCTGAAAGGCGCTTTAGTGGATCGTCAGGAAATTTATACCCAAGTTATAAAAGACATACAGGAAGCCGCTCTTGTTCTTCCGGAGCAAACACCAGCAGATGAACGCATCAATAAATGGGCAGCAAAATCAATGCTTGCCAGAATTGCGATGTTTGCAGGAGGATATTCTTTAAACGCAGACGGAACAATGAAACGTTCTTCCAATTATAAAGAATACTACAAACTGGCACAAAAAGAAATCAACGAAGTATTGGCACAAAATCCATACAAGCTGAATCCTTCCTTTTCTAAAGTATTCAAAAATCAATGTCAGCACGTTTTAGAACCTGGTGAAAATATTTTTCAAGTTGCTTTTTACAATCCCGCAGGAACAATGAGCAATGGTTCCTGGGTTGGTTATTTTAACGGACCGCTTACTGCAACAGGTTTATACCCAAATTCAATAGGACGCTGTTTAGTACCAAAACCATTTTATACAAGTTTTAAAGATGGCGATCAACGAAGAGATTTTTCGGTTGCAACCTATTCTATCAATAATGTTGGAAACAAACTTCCGCTTTTAACCGCAAGACAAGATGAATCCTGGACAGCCGCAAAATGGAGCCGTGAGTATCAAACCAACTCGGCTCAGGAAAGAGCTTATACACATATCAATTGGGTTGTGATGCGCTACTCTGACTTATTGCTAATGCGTGCCGAAGTCGAAAATGAATTAAACGAAGGTCCCACTCCTATTGCATATGATGCTATAAATCAAGTTCGTAGAAGAGGTTTTGGTGCTGATATTGCCGGAAGCCGAATCGCTGTTGATATTGTAAATAAGGGTACCGGATATACTGCTCCTGCAAATGTCGTAATATCAATTACAGGCGGTGGAGGTTCAGATGCTTCGGCAGCTGTAGTTACACTTGCGAGTGGAGGTATTGGCACAATTGCAATGCTTCGTTCCGGTGATGGCTATACTTCTGTACCAACAGTAACTATAACCAGTACAAACGGCAAAGGTTCCGGAGCGACAGCAGTAGCCCGAATTTTACCAAAACCTACAACTAGCGAAATGAATTTACAAATCGGATTAAACAAAGCTGATTTCCTTAAAGCACTTCAGCAAGAAAGAGCCTGGGAACTTGCCGGTGAAGGAATGCGCAGAGCCGATTTAATTCGATGGGGAATTTTGGCCGATAAAATAACCGAGACAAATGCTGCTGTGAAATTGATTCGCTCGAATTATTTCTATCCGTCAATTGCCAATTTTGTTGCCGGAAAACATGAGTTATATCCTTACCCGCAAAATGAAACCGATGTAAATAAAAGCATTACACGTCAAAATCCAAAATATTAAAATATAAAACACAATTATGAAAAAGGTAATAGTAGTATTCAGTTTAATCCTAATGACTTCGGTTACGTTTGCGCAAGACAAACCAAGAGACATGAAAATTCTACGAGATTCTATCTTTACAGTTATGAAACTGAGTAAAGTAAATAGACAAAAAATGTACGATTTAATCGCAGAAAATGGAAAAGGTCAAAAGGCAATAAAAGACGATCCTGCGCTTTTTTATGATCAGCGACAAGAGAAACTTTTACTCTGGAAAAACGGCATTACGACCAAAGAAAAATCAACTCTAACTCCAAATCAATTTAAAATATGGAGGGATTTTGCCAAATCTTTAAATAAGTCTAAGACATAATCCAGATTCTTTTAGAATAAAAAATATTTTTTTTTAGAAAATTATTTGCTTTTTGGACATTAATGCAGAACTTGCCGTTCTGCATTAATTGTTTTTGGAACTAGATAAAATAATATATCAAAGTAAAAATTATGAATACCTTAAAGCCTGCCCAAATATCTAAATCGTATGCCATTGGAATAGATATTGGTGGCACATCCCTTAAATGTGGCGTAGTGAATGAACAGGGCGAAATTTTATTTTCGTTTATAGTTTCCTTAAAAGAGGCTAAAACCGAAGCAGAAATTATAACCTTGATGGTCAACGCTATCACACAATGTACAGATCAGTTAAAAGAACCAATTGTTGGTATCGGAATTGGTTTTCCCGGTCTTATCGAAGATGATGTTATTATTGGCGGTGGCGTTAATTTGCCTGGTTTTGAGCAATTGCCATTAGGTAAAATTCTGAATGAGCTTACAGGTCATAATATTGTAATTGACAATGATGCCAACTTAATGGGACTTGCTGAATTAATCTACGGCGCAGCCAAAGATAGTACCGATGCTGTTTTTCTAACTATTGGAACAGGAATTGGCGGAGCAATTATGATCAATAAAGGACTTTATAGCGGTTTCAAAAATCGTGGTGGTGAATTAGGACATACCGTAATTCAGCAAAACGGAATATTATGCAATTGCGGCGGACGCGGTTGTTTAGAAACCTACGCTTCTGTGACGGCATTAATCAATTATTATAAAGCTATAAACCCAGCAGCCGAAGAAAACATCGACGGTAAAACCATAATCGAAAAATACCTGTCAGGTGAAGATCATGCCGTAAAAACCATGCAGCATCATTTTGATTATCTCGCTGCGGGAATAGTTAATTTTGTAAACATATTTAGTCCTCAAAAAGTAATTATTGGTGGAGGAATCAGTGAAGCAGGTCCCTTTTATACTGATGAATTAACTAAAAGAGTTAAAACATTTGCAATTCCTGTCGCTTTTGCACACACCAAAATTGTAGCTGCAGATTTAGGTAATAAAGCCGGATTATTGGGCGCTTGCGCGAATGCATTTCAAAAGTTTAAAAAGACAGAATACGCATTGTAATAAATTAATGATGCAAAGTCGCAAGTTCGTTTCAATGATGATTGAATAGCGTCCAGCTTTAGCTGGATGTAAAAAGATACGAAGCGGAAAAAGGTTTTAGCCAAAGCTGTAATAGTTTGGCTAAAACCTTTTTCTATTTAAATCTAAATTTCCCTAGTTAAAACTAGGGGCAATTCAAAAAAATTTACTCCTGATAACTATTAGGATTGCGATAAAATTCCGCTGGAAATTCACGAAACTATCCAAATTCAAGGGTTTTAGCTAAAATTAATATCATTTTACACAAATTCAAAACCTTTCTAAAGTATTCCTGATTAAATTCGTTTTTGCATTTAAGAGTTTACAAAGCAAAAAATAATCTATTAAAATTAGGCAGATATGATGTTTCAAAAAAACATATTGGTTCTATGTCTATTAGGGATACTAAACATTCCTTTATTAAGTACTGCACAAACTGCTGCGCGTCCAAATATTCTGATCATCATGACAGATCAGCAAACCGCCGATGCCATGAGTATCTCCGGCAACAACGATTTGCACACACCTGCAATGGATAAACTGGCACAAAACGGAATCCGTTTTACCAAAGCCTATTGCGCCCAGCCATTATGTTCGCCATCACGTTCTTCTATAATGAGCGGTAAAATGCCTTTTGAAACAGGTTTTATAGGCAACGCTCCTGAAAAAGACGGTCAATGGCCGGAAGATTTATTGATGATGGGAAAAATTTTCCAAAACGGAGGCTATAAAACCGGATATGTAGGCAAATGGCATTTACCAGTTCCCACAACTAAGAAAAGTCAGCATGGTTTTGAATATATCGAAAACACCAATTTTCAGGATTACAACGATGCCGCAACACCTTCTTTCTGCGCACGATTTATCAAAGAAAATAAAAACACTCCGTTTCTTTTAGTTGCTTCTTTTTTAAATCCGCATGACATTTGCGAATGGGCTCGTGACGAAGATCTAAAAATGGATATCTTAGAAAAAGCACCTCCCGCAGATCAATGTCCGCAATTACCCGCGAACTGGAAAATCCCTGACAACGAACCGAAGATTGTCCGCGATCAGCAAAAAATAAGTTTCAGAACCTATCCAACTGTCAATTGGAGTCCCGATCAATGGCGTCAATACCGTTGGGCATACAATCGCCTTGTTGAAAAAGTAGACAGTTATATCGAAATGGTTCTTGCTTCTTTGAAAAAGTATAATATCGAAAAAAACACCATCATCATTTTTACAGCAGATCACGGCGACGGTTATGCAGGACACAGTTGGAATCAGAAGCAAATATTATATGAAGAATCTGCTAAAATCCCGTTTATCATTTCAAAAATTGGCGAATGGAAACCCAGAACTGATGATTTATTAGTTTGCAACGGAACCGATATTATCCCAACGATTTGTGGTTTTACAGGTGTTCCAAAACCAGCATATTTAAAAGGAATCGACATCAGTAAAAAAATAGAAAATCCAACAGAAAAACTGCGAGATACTTTAGTCATTGAAACTGATTTTGCTGATAATGAAGAACTATTAAACATTAGCGGACGCGCCGTCATCACAAAAGATTACAAATATATAGTCTACAACAAAGGCGAATTAAAAGAACAACTTTTCAATTTAACCACAGATCTGGGAGAAATCACAAATCTTGCCGTAAACAAAACATACAAAAAAGAACTAATCGCCATGCGTCGTTATCTAAAACAATGGTGCAAAAACAATGGAGACACATTCAATTCAGGATTGTAATTCGCATAAAAGAAGAAAATTATCATGATCAATAAAAAAATATATACTGTCGTATTCTCCATTTTAAGCTTGTCTGTTTTCAGCCAGCAACAATCCGCAATTATAAAACTGACCGCAGAAAAATTGCATTCAAGAGTACGCGAATGGCCTTATCCTGTAAACGGAATAACGGTTCCTACCAATGCTCCTGCCCTGCTTTGGCCGGGAACAAATGGCAAAGAAATGGTTAAACCAATGGAAAGCGGCAGCGAAGTTCCTGAAGATCCAAACATTGGCAATGTGCGTTACAAAATAATGCTGGCAAGTAATCCCGACTTCACAAAAGATTTGCTATTAGGAACAGAACAACGTTGGGCAGTTTATCCTTTACATCACGCTTTAAAAGCTGGAAAATGGTATTGGAAATATGGGTACGCCTTAAAAGAAAGCACTCAATGGACATGGTCATCTGTTTACGATTTTGTAGTCGATGCCAAATATGCGGATCAAAAAGTGTCTCCGCCAATAAGTGAAGTTCTTAAACGAAACGAAGGTGCACACCCACTTTTATGGGATATGAATCGTATTGGTGAAGATTTTTATCGCAGTAATCTGGAGAATCCTGAAGCTAAAAAATTTATTGCTTTCGCAGAAAAGCTAATGCAAGCGCCTCTTCCTACTGAAAAACCTCAGAGAGTAATTGACACCACCGGAAAAAATAAGCTCGAGAAAAAGATCATTATAGAAAGAATGTATCACGGTTTTGGTGATGCTGTGGGAAATCCTGTTCGCAATCTATGTATCGCGTATCAACTCACAAAAGACAAACGTTTTATTCTCGATGCAAAACGCAGAGCAATAAACATTGCCAATATGAATCCTGACGGATTAGCAACAGGCGATGATTTTACAAGTGGTGCAGTTCTCGAAGCGTTAGGTTGGTTTTATGATGCAGGATACGAATTTCTAACTCCTGCCGAAAAAGAACAATTCAAAAACATAATTACAATTAGAGCCAAACGAGTTTACAGTCATTTGCCAAATCGTTTTGAACTCCATGTAAGCGACAATCATGTTTGGCAAATTACATTGCGAAACCTTGCTATTGCAACAGTTGCAGTAATCAATGACGTTCCTGAAGCCAAAGAATGGTTAACCTATATGTATGAAGTCTGGTCAGCAAGATTCCCCGTTTTAGGCACAACAGATGGTGGCTGGCACGAAGGAAACGGCTATTTCAGAGTAAACTTTAAATCCATAATTTACTTGTCTCAAATGTTTGGAGACTTTAGCGGAGTGGATTATTTTAAATTGCCCTGGATGGAAAACCTTCCGTATTACATGATGTACACACATCCAAGTGGTGCTGCAAGTACTGCAATTGGTGATATGTGGGAGAATATTCCGTATATCGTAAAAGGCGAAGCCTGGTTTGCCGATGCACTTACATACAGAATGAACAATCCGTACTTAAACTGGTATGTTGGCGAGATAAAACGAGATTATCCAAGCTATTATCACGGCACAGACGATTTCTTATTCTTTAGATTATTAAACTATAAACCTAACCGAAATTTACCCGCAACCTCACCTGAAAAACTGCCTAAATCGCGCAAATTTGGTGACGTTGGTGTAGTTGCTATGCATGAAGATTTGGCGAAAGCCAATAAAACATTAAGCAGTTATTTATTCAGCAGTCCGTTTGGGTCTTCAGGACATGGCCATGCTTCGCAAAATGCTTTTACTATCAACTATAAAGGCAAAGTAATCTTTGGCAGAACGGGTTATTACAGCAATTTTAGCGACAAACACAATCTTTTATATTACAGATCATCAAAAGCATACAATACTATTTTGGCCGATAGTTTAAATCAGAAAATTGGTGAAGAAGGTTACGGTTGGATTCCAAGAGCAATTTCGGGTCAGCGCATTCAATATGCTTTAGGAGATGCCAGCAATGCTTATGGCGAAATAAAAAGCGATTTCTGGCTCGACAGATTCAAACAAATCAATGTTGTACCAAGCAAAGCAAACGGTTACGGAGATTCGGGCGTAACATTATACCGCAGACATATGTTGCAATTAGAAGGTGGATATATTGTTTTGTACGACGAATTAGAAGCTAAAAATCCTGTAAAATGGACCACTCAATTTCACTGTCCATATTATACAATTGAAGGAGAAAATTCGGCGAATGCCAAACAACAAAATTTCATTGTAAAAACAGATCTGGGAAATGTAAATGCAAGTGTTTTTGCCAATAGTCCGTTGAAAATGGCTGTACATAACAAATTTTACGAAGCTGCCGTAAACTGGAATAAAGTCACAAATGACGAAGGTCAAATCAAAGAATTTAAAGACCAATGGCATGCCGGAATAACTTCTGAATCCAAACAAAAATTTAAATATTTAACCATTATTCAAATCAAAGATGGCAAAACAGAAACAATTAAAACACTATCTGACAATGATGGTTTATCCCATTTTCAGGTTGGAGATTGGGATATTCACGTGCAACTAAACGGTGAAAAACCTGCAGCCTTACAAATCGTTGGTAAAAGTGCTAAATCATTGTTTAGCTATGGAAATTTGCCCATTAAATTTGAAGGAAAAACATATTCGCCTAAAATCGCCGGAAGTTCTGTATTACTGGAAATAAACAACAAAAAAATAACGAAACAAGAAGTAATTGACGAATTGCCGGATGTTGCTAAATACGATAAAAATTAAAGCAAATAAGATGTTGACTTTTTCTTTAAATTAGAGGAGATTTTACTTTTATCAAAAAGATTAAACAAGAACAAAATAATTATAATACCACTTTCATGAAGAAAACGATCGCCTTCATTACGTTTTTCTACATAGTTCTTTTCGCTGCGAAGAGCCATGCGCAAGTACAAGACCGATATTTTCGTACTATTTCGGTCGATAAAGGCTTATCGCAAAGTTCTGTTTTTGCCATTCAGCAAGACACGCTTGGTTTTATCTGGATTGGAACTCAGGACGGATTAAATCGCTATGACAGTAAGGGTTTTAAAGTATATCGCCCCGTAAAAAACGTTAAAACAAGTTTACAATCGTATTACATTCGAAGCTTGTTTACAGATCGTAAAGGGCGATTATGGGTTGGAGGAAATCAAGGAATCAGTGTTTATAATTACAACACAGACAGCTTTACAAACTATCAGCTTCCGCGAAGTATTGGCGAATGGTATATCTCATCAATAACCGAAGACAGCACCAATAAAATATGGGCAACCTCGATTACAGGGGAAGTTTTTGTTCTTTCGCCGAAAGGCCAGAATTTTACAACGGTTAAGTTTAATGCTTCTTCTCACGAAATTAAGAAAATAGCCTACATAGGCGTTTGGCAAAAGCAAATAATCCTGGGTTCTGATGTTGGACTTTTTAAGCTAAAAGCCAATACACATGAACTAATAAAAATTAATTTAGGTCCCAAAAAACCTTATATAAATGATGTTTTCGTAGACGGAAAAAAATTATGGGTTGCCACCGAAGGCGAAGGCGTAATTCAATACAATGCGGAAAATGGACAGACTAATTCCCTGCTTCATAAAACCGGAACCAATAGTATTGCCGATAATAATATAAGATGCATAGGAAAAGATACCGAGGGAAATATCTGGCTTGGAACTTTTAGAGGACTTACTATTTTTAATCCAACAAATAATTCATTTACCAATTATTACCATCAAATATCTCAACCTTACACTATTAGTCAAAATTCGGTTCGTTGTTTTTTTAGAGACAAACAAAACGGAATTTGGTTGGGAACGTATTATGGAGGTTTAAACTATTATCATAAAAACGATATTAAGTTCAATCTTTTAAGTCAAAACTCAGGAAAACCTTCTTTGAATGATGAAGTAATTGGTGTTATCAAACAAGATTCAAAAGGTAATTTCTGGATTGGAAGTAACGATAAAGGCATTAATTACTGGAATAAAAATGCGAATACGATCAGTTATTTTTCGAATAGTGAAAACAATCCAAACAGTTTAAGTTCGAATAATATAAAAGCTATCGAATTTGACGATAACGGAAATGTACTAATTGGAACACATAACGGCGGATTGAATTTACTGAACCCAAATACAGGTTCTGCGCAGCGTTTTCTTCATGACGAAAATAATCCAAACACGATTGCCGGAGATTTGGTTTACAGCTTATTAAAAGATTCAAAAGGCCGTATTTGGGTTGGAACAAGATCCGGATTAGATCAGTTTCATCCTGAGACAAAGTCATTTACGCACATTCATTTAGACAAAGCAGGAAAACGGCCAACTTCAGACGATATTACTTTTCTTTTTGAAGACAGCAAACATAGAATCTGGATTGGAACCACAAACGGCGTGACGCTTTTTTATCCTGATACAATGTTATTTGGAAACATTGGACACGGAAAACAAAGCGATGATATTGTAAATTGTATTACTGAGGATCAAAAACACAGAATCTGGATTGGTACAAGAGAAGGTTTACGCCTTTATGATGAAACGCAGGAATCATTTACCAGTTTTAAAGCCCGTAAAGATTTCGTTAAAGAAACCATTTACGGAATAGTTCCTGATGACGATGGAAACCTATGGATTTCGACCAACAGCGGGTTAATTAAATTTAATCCTGACAAAGATTCTGTTCAGACTTTTGACGAAAGCGATGGTTTACAAAACAAACAATTCAACGATTATTCTTTCTATAAAGCCAAAGACGGAATGCTTCTTTTTGGAGGAATAAAAGGCGTTTCTTATTTCTATCCTTCGATGGTTAAACAACGTCCGCTTCAGCTAAAATTAAGTTTTACAGCATTGGAAGTTTTAAATAAAAACGTTGCCGTTGCCGATGAAACGGACATTCTTGAAGAGCATATCGATCAAACAAATGAATTGGAAATTGGACCGGAATACAAACAATTCAGTATCTTTTTTAATACATTCAACTACATCTCTTCCAATCGAACTTACTATTATTACAAGTTAGAAGGAATTGACAAAGATTGGCAACGAACAGATGAATTGAAAGTTAGCTACAGTAATTTGCCTGCGGGAAAATACAATTTTCAAATCAAAGCAATTGGTCCAAATGGCGAAATGAGCGCCGTTCGAAGTCTGAAAGTTACAATACTCCCGCCTTGGTACAAAACGATATGGTTTTCTTTGTTATTGCTTACAATAATTGGCACAGCAGCCTATATTGGTTTTAAAATTATAAAAGAAAGAATAAAAGCCGTTCAGCAATTAAAACTAGAACGTATCGACAAGGAACGTGGGAATTATATCAATCAGGTAAAAATGGATTTCTTTACTAATGTATCACATGAATTAAGAACACCATTGACCTTGATTTTAGCGCCTTTAGAAGAATTATTAAAAATGCCTTTTGCAGATAAAATATCCAAAAAGAAACACGAATTAATGTTCATCAATGCCAAAAGACTTTACAACTTAGTAGACCAGTTATTTGAGTTTAGAAAAACCGAAATGGGAACCCGTCAGCTTAAAGTAGGCAAAGGCGATATTGTAAGTTTTACTCAGGAAATTTTTGAATCGTTTAAACCACTTTCTGAGAAAAACAGCATTCATTATACCTATCATTCAGAAGAACCGCAATTGCAGTTTTATTTTGATAAAGATGCAATGGAAAAGATTTTATTTAATCTTTTATCGAATGCTTTTAAATACACCAAAACCGGTCAGACAATTCATGTAGAATTAATTAAGAAAAATGATACGGTACAAATAAAGGTCGCTGACACGGGGGTCGGAATTAGCGAAGACGATTTGTCTAAGGTTTTCGACCGTTTCTATCAGGTAAATAATCGCGAGATGAATTTGGGTTCCGGTGTTGGATTGGCCTTTACAAAACGTTTGGTCGAATTGCATCATGGCGAAATTACTGCCGAAAGTACCACGCAGGAAGGAAGTATTTTTACAGTAACAATTCCGGTTTTAGATGTGGTTTATAAAAATGATCAGCATGTTGAAGAATCTGCTTATGATTTGTCGATTATATCTGATAATGAACTCGAAACAGACGATTCTTTATTGCCGGAAGAAAATGAAGTAATAGAAAGAGATCAGCCAATCAAGCTTTTAATTGTAGACGATAACAAAGAGATTTTGGATTATTTGCAGGATTATTTCAGCAAAATATACGATGTTACGATAGCTTTTGACGGTCAAATGGCTTTGGAACTTTTAGAAATTCAGCAATTTGATCTTATTATAAGTGACGTTATGATGCCGGAACTGGATGGTTTACACTTTTGTAAAAAAGTAAAACAAAACATCAATACATCGCATATTCCATTAATGCTTTTAACGGCAAGAAATGAAACCAGCCAACAATTAAAAGGGCTCGAAATGGGCGCCGATGATTATATCACGAAGCCTTTTTCGACACCTTTACTGGCAGCAAAAATTACGAATCTGTTGCGTTCCCGTAAACGACTAAAAGAATATTATTCTGTTGGAAAAGAAATGGTTCCTGAGAATATTGCTTTTAATACGCTTGACGAAGAATTTCTAAAACAAGCGATTCAGATTGTCGAAGATCATTTGGCAGACTCTGAATTTTCAGTCGATCAGTTTAGTAAAGAAATAGGAATGAGCAGATCAAATTTGTATCTGAAACTAAAAGCTATTACGGGTGAATCTGCAATGGATTTTATCAAAAGAATCCGATTTAAAAAAGCCGTTGAACTAATGCAAAGCAAGCGCTACACGATTGCACAAATTACCTATATGTGTGGTTTTAATTCGCCATCGTATTTTTCGACCGCTTTTAAACAACATTATGGCTGTATGCCAAGCGAATATCTCGCCAAATTGAATACTGAAAATTAACTTCTAAATACAGTTTACAAACTGAAATTACAATAAACCAAATAATTATGAATTCCAATTTTGAAAGCCGTTTTGCTGTCAGTCCAAAAGAGGCAAAACAAATGAATACTGAAGAATTACGCGAAAATTTTTTAATCGAAACCGTTTTTGTCGAAGATCAGGTAAAATTAACCTTATCGCATTTTGACAGATATATTGTAGGCGGCGCAATGCCAATAAATGAAAAAGTTATTTTGCCAAATCCTGCTGATTTAAAAGCGGAATATTTTCTGGAAAGAAGAGAATTAGGAATAATAAACGTAGGCGGAAAAGGAATTATCACTGCTGACGGAGAACAATTTGAAATTGACTTTAAAGAAGCTTTATATCTTGGTAAAGGAACCAAAGAAGTTTTTTTTGCATCAGCAGATTCAAATTTTCCAGCCAAATTCTATCTGAACTCTGCTCCTGCACATCATGCTTATCCTTCTAAAAAAATAACAAAAGCTGACGCCGAAATTGTAGAATTGGGCGCTATGGAAACGGCAAATCATCGCATTATCAACAAATTGATTGTAAATAGTGTAGTGCAAACTTGTCAGGTTCAAATGGGAATGACAGAACTAAAATCAGGAAGTGTCTGGAATACGATGCCGGCACACACGCACGACAGACGTATGGAAGCGTATTTTTATTTTGAAGTACCAAAAAATCAAAGTGTTTGTCATTTTATGGGACAACCGCAAGAAACAAGACATCTCTGGATGCAAAATGAACAAGCGGTGATCTCGCCAAACTGGTCGATTCATTCCGGCGCGGGAACTTCAAATTATACTTTTATTTGGGGAATGGCGGGAGAAAATTTAGATTATGGAGATATGGATCACTGCGCAATTAATGATTTAAAATAACAGATTATGAAAATGATAAAACACCTTATTGGTTTTGCTTTTGTATTACCATTGAGCCTTTTGGCACAAACAAAAGCGACAATAACAATTCAGAATAATTCGGTATTAGAACGAAAAGAAACTGTAGCTTCTATAAACTGGCAAACTGTTTTGGCACGTTATCCGCAAATAGATACTGCAAATTTTGTTGTAATTAATCAAACTACAAAAAAGCAAGTTCCTTTTCAATTAGAACATCGTGGACATTCTTCTATTCAAAATTTACTGGTTCAGATTAGTCTTAAACCAAAAACATCTGTTAAGCTTATAATTCAAAAAGGAAAACCGGAAACTTTTGCGGTTAAAACTTACGCACGTTATGTACCGGAACGCAAAGATGATTTTGCCTGGGAAAACGACCAAATAGCTTTTCGCGCTTATGGAAAAGCTATAGAAAAAACCAGCGAAGATGCTTCGGGTTTTGATGTTTGGGTTAAAAGAACGAATAAAATGATACTAAACGATCGTTACAAACGAGGGAATTATCATATCGATGCCGGTGACGGAATGGATTATTATCATGTTGGACCAACATTGGGCGCAGGAAATATGGCGCCTTATGTAAAAGACAGTATCCGTTATTCGGCAAATTATCACCAATGGAAAGTGTTTGATAACGGTCCTTTGAGAAGTACATTTTTATTGTCTTATGATGCCTGGGATGCTGGCGGAATCAAAGTAAAAGCCACAAAACTGATTTCTATCGACGCTGGTTCACAACTTAATCGAGTAGAAAACACTTATACTTTTGATGGAAATAAAACAATGGATGTTGTAGTCGGTCTAAGCAAAAGAGAGAAAGCTGGAGTTATTTCGCTAAACGAGCAACAAGGTATTTTGGGTTATTGGGAGCCAACTTTTGGCGAAGACGGAACAACTGGAGTTGGTTCGATAGTAACGACACCAGTAAAAAATATGTTTGTAACGAATACGCAAATATTAGCCAAAACTACGGTTACCAATAATGAACCAATCATCTATTACACCGGAGCTGCATGGAACAAAGCTGGAAAAATTACCGATGCAAAACAATGGTTCAATTATCTGGATAATTTCTACCTGCAATTAAAAAATCCGCTTATTACAAAAGTAGAATAAGGCTTCTTTATTATATAAATAAAAACTTTATATAAACTGACTTAATCAATGCATTAAATTGTAGTTGACGGTCTTACTTATGTCAATTTTGAAAAGAATTTAGCATCAATTCTATCTTAATTTTTGAATAGCCTCCTGCTTTAGCTGGAGGAATAAATGGAAATATTAGTGTTGGCTTTAGCCGAATTAAAAAAACATTTTGGCTAAAGCCACATCTGTCATCAACTCTTTAACCTCCAGCTAAAGCTGCAGGCAATTCAATAAAAATATCAGATTACTATTAACCAAAAAAAAGAAAAAAAAATGTCAATTAACTTATTTGATTTAACTGGAAAAATAGCACTTATTACAGGCGGAGTTCATGGTCTGGGAATGGCGATGGCAAAAGGACTTGGACATGCCGGTGCAAAAATTGTTATAAACGATCACTCTTCGCAAGATGCAGTAAACATTGCTGTTGCTGAATATAAGTCAGTAGGAATCGAAGCCTACGGATATATTTTTGATGTTACGGATGAAGCCGCAGTAATCGCAGCAATCAACAAAATAGAAGCCGAAGTTGGTCCTATTGATATCTTAATAAACAACGCAGGAATTATCAAGAGAACTCCAATTATAGAAATGGAAGTTGCGGATTTTGAAGCCGTAATCAAAGTAGATTTAACAGGGCCATTTATCGTTTCAAAAAATGTTGCCAAAGGAATGATCAGTCGTGGCGGTGGTAAAATTATTAATATGTGTTCGATGATGAGCGAACTTGGCAGAGACTCTGTAAGTGCTTATGCTTCTGCAAAAGGAGGATTGAAAATGCTGACCAAAAATATGGCTACAGAATGGGCTAAATTCAATATTCAGACAAACGGAATTGGTCCGGGATATTTTGCAACAAGTCAAACGGCACCAATTAGAGTAAACGGACATCCTTTTAATGAATTTATTATTGGAAGAACACCAGCAGGACGTTGGGGAGATCCCGAAGATTTGCAGGGAGCAGCGATATTTTTGAGTTCTAAAGCAAGTGATTTTGTAAACGGACATATAGTTTATGTAGACGGAGGAATTCTGGCTACGATAGGAAAACCATCAAACGAAGACTAATAAATCATGGGTAAAGTTCTTTGTTTTGGCGAAATTCTTTTGAGATACAGCATGGGGAAAAATTTTCCTCAGCAACAAGATATGTCTGCCTACATTGGTGGCGCAGAAAGTAATGTTGCATTAGCATTGGCAAATTGGAATATTCCTGTTGGGTATTGTACAGCTTTGCCGGATCATTTTTTATCAGATACAATTCTGGCGTATTATAATAAAATGGGAGTTGATACAAGTTCCATAATTAAATCCGGAGAAAGAATTGGGACATATTACCTTAATCAAGGTGCCGATGTCAAGAATGCCGGAGTAATTTATGATCGTAAATATTCCTCTTTTTCACAGTTAAAACCATCAACTATCAACTGGGAAGAAGTTTTTGAAGGCGTTTCCTGGTTTCACTTTACAGCCATTGCTCCTGCTTTAAACACTAATGTTGCAGCACTTTGTGAAGAAGCTTTAATTGTTGCCACAAAAAAAGGAATTACTATTTCTTTAGATTTAAATTACAGAGAAAAACTCTGGAAATACGGTTTAAATCCTAAGCAAGTAATGCCTAAACTGGCAGATTATGCACATGTAATTATGGGAAATATCTGGTCTGCCGAAAAAATGTTGGGAATAGCAATTGATCCAAATTTAATCGCATCTGAAAAAGATCCTGATTTAGTAGAACAAGCCCGTATTACTTCTAAAGAAATTTTGGCCAGATATCCCAATTGTAGAACCATTGCAAATACCTTCCGCTTTAGCGAAGAAGAAAGCGTAAAGTATTTTGCAACTTTATATCAAAACGGAAATATTTATAAAAGTGAAACCTTATTTGCAACAAATACTATTGATAAAGTAGGAACCGGAGATTGCTTTATGGCAGGACTTATTTACGGAATCCTGCATCAAAAAAAATCACAGCAAATAGTAGGTTTTGCAGCACATGCGGCCTATCAAAAATTATTCATAAAAGGAGATGCGACAACATCAAAAGTGGACGAAATCGAACAGTTAATAAAGCAAAATGAATAAAAAAGAAAGCGTTATTCAACAAATCATTCAAGCGGGTTTGTTGCCTTTATATTACAATGATAGTAAAGATTTAAGTATCGAAATCTTAAAAGCTTTATATCAATCCGGAATCAGAGTATTAGAATATACCAATCGAGGCGAAAATGCCTTAGAAAATTTTAAAGTTTTAAAGACAATAGCACAACAAGAAATGCCTGATTTATTGCTGGGAATTGGCACAATAAAAACGGCAAAACAAGCCAAAGATTTTATAGATCTTGGTGCAGATTTTATAGTAAGCCCAATAGTTTCTTCTGAAGTTGCTAAAGTAGTTTCAGAACATCATTTAACCTGGATTCCGGGATGTTTAACACCTTCAGAAATTCATCAGGCACAGGAATTGGGAGCCAAACTTATAAAAATATTTCCAGGCAATTTAGTTGGATCTTCCTATATACAAACTATAAAAGACATTTTTCCGGAGCTTCTTTTTATGCCTACGGGCGGCGTTGAACCGGAACGACAAAATCTAAGAGATTGGTTTGATGCGGGAGTTTCTGCTGTAGGAATGGGAAGTAAACTTCTAAAAAACAGCATTATTGAAGAAAACAATTTTGAAGCCCTTTCGGATTATATCTCAAAAGTCATGCTTTTAATTCAATCTTGTAAAAACTCTTAAAATGAATAAATCTTCAGAAAAAAGAGTTCGATATGGCATCCTTGCCTTATTGTTTTTTGGAACAACCATAAACTATATCGACAGACAGGTAATTGGATTACTAAAACCCACATTAGAAAAAGAATTTAATTGGACAGAAACAGATTATAGCAATATCGTAATGGCTTTTTCTGCGGCTTATGCAATTGGTTTGATGGGTTTTGGAAGATGGATTGATAAAATAGGAACAAAATTAGGATATTCAGTATCCGTTTTCTTTTGGAGTATTGCTGCTGTAGCACATGCATTTGCAAAAAGCACATTGGGTTTTGGCTTAGCCAGAGTTGGTTTAGGTGTTGCAGAAGCAGGTAATTTTCCTGCGGCAATAAAATCCGTAGCCGAATGGTTTCCTAAAAAAGAACGCGCCCTTGCCACCGGAATTTTCAATTCAGGAGCAAATGTTGGTGCTGTGGTTGCGCCTATTATGGTTCCCGCAATTCTTGGCGCTTATGGCTGGCAGGAAGCTTTTGTGATTACTGGAGCAATTGGTTTTATTTGGTTGATTTTTTGGTGGAAATTTTATGAAACTCCTGCCCGTCATAAAAAAATATCCAAAGAAGAATTTGATTATATCCATAGTGACAACGAAGTAGTTTCAGAAACAGAAGTTCCGGTAAAATGGATTGAATTATTCAAAATAAAACAAACCTGGGCTTTTATCTTCGGGAAATTATTGACAGATCCTGTTTGGTGGTTTTTCTTATTCTGGCTCCCTTCCTATTTCTCCGAAACCTTTAATCTGGATTTAAAGAAGCCTAGTTTGCCTTTGGTAATTGTTTATACCGCCACAACTATTGGCAGTATTGGCGGCGGATTTCTATCTTCTTATCTCATAAAAAAAGGATGGAATGTTCAAAAAGCCCGCAAAACAACCATGTTCATTATTGCGCTTTGTGTGTTACCAATCATGTTGGCGCAGTTTACCAAAAATATCTGGATTGCAGTTGGATTAATTAGTTTTGCGGCTGCGGCTCATCAAGCTTGGAGCGCCAATATATTTACTACCGTATCCGATTATTTTCCTAAAAAAGATATTAGTTCCGTTATAGGAATTGGTGGTATGGCCGGGTCAGTTGGAGGTATTCTTTTTCCTTTGGCAATCGGGATAATTCTGGATCATTATAAACTATTAGGAAATATTTCTGCAGGTTACAATATCATATTCATTATATGTGGCTCTGCCTATTTACTGGCGTGGATTGTCATGCATTTTCTAACCTCAAAGAAAAGTTAATTATTTTTCATCAGTATTAGCTATTGAAAAATATGGAGATCAAATTAAACATTCTAAAAAACAATTTCTTTAGCTGTGATTAGCAAAAAAATTAACACATAGAAACATAGATTTTATAAAGCATAAAAAGGATACAAAAAGAAATATATTTCTTTCACATAGCATGGGCTCTGTGCCTTTTAAATAAATGAAATACCTTTTTTTTTAAGAATACAAGGCCTATGTTTCTATGTGTTAAAATAATTACACCTATTAGATTAAAATAAACTCAAAATGATAAAAAGTAAAATAGATAAAGCAACGGGGTTCGAAAAACGATTTGAGAACGTCAATACCGTTGTTTTCGAAAATTCGACTGAAGCTTCCAAAGCTGTTGCGCAACAAATCGCGGCACTTATCAAAGCAAAACAAGAAAATAATGAATCATGCATTTTAGGTCTTGCAACAGGTTCTTCTCCGAAAGGATTGTATGCTGAATTGGTTCGTTTACACAAAGAAGAAGCTTTAAGTTTTAAGAATGTAATTAGCTTTAATTTGGACGAATATTATCCAATGGAACCCAATTCTATCAACAGTTATGTTCGTTTCATGAAAGAATTATTGTTTGATCATATCGATATTTTACCTGAAAACGCTCATGTTCCGGATGGTCTTTTGACAAAAGAACAAATTGCAGATTATTGCCACGAATACGAAGCTAAAATTGAAGCTTTGGGCGGAATCGATCTTCAGATTCTTGGAATTGGCGGTAACGGACATATTGGTTTTAACGAATCAGGATCTTTACAAAACTCAAAAACTCGTTTGGTTGCTTTAGATCACATTACGAGAGTTGCAGCAAGCGGCGATTTCTCAGGTTTGAGTAATACACCAAGAACTGCAATCACACTTGGAGTGAAAAAAATCATGGAAGCTAAACAAGTAATTTTGATGGCTTGGGGCGAAGGAAAATCAGATATTATTAGAAAATCTGCTGAAGGAGAAGTTACCAATCAAATTCCGGCTTCCTTTTTACAAGAGCACAATGATGTCGTTTTTGTTTTGGATAAAGAAGCGTCTTCAAAACTAACCCGAATAAACAGACCTTGGCTTGTAGAGAAAATCACATGGACGGATAAACTAATCCGTAAAGCGGTTTTAGGATTGGCGCTTCAGCTTAAAAAACCAATTTTAATGCTTACAGATGCTGATTACATCGAAAACGGAATGAGTGATTTATTAGCCGATTCTGGTCCTGCTTACGACATCAATATCAAAATTTTTAATAAACTTCAAAATACAATCACGGGCTGGCCAGGTGGAAAACCAAATGCAGACGACACAAATCGTCCTGAAAGAGCGGAACCGACAAGAAAGCGAGTTTTGATTTTTAGCCCACATCCTGATGATGATATTATTAGTATGGGAGGAACTTTTATGCGTTTGCAAGAGCAAGGACATGAAGTGCATGTTGCGTATCAAACTTCTGGAAATATCGCTGTTGCGGATGATGAAGCTTTACGTTTTGCCAGTTTTGTTTGCGATTATAACGATAAATTCGGCATCAAAAGTCCGGAAGCTGAAGCCATTTATAAAAAAGCAATTGCATTTCTTAGAAACAAAAAAACAAGTGAAATTGATATTCCTGAAGTTCGATATCTAAAAGGTTTAATTAGAAAAGGAGAAGCGCGTTCTACAAGTCATTTTGTGGGTTTACCAGACGAGCAAATTCATTTTATGGAATTGCCTTTCTACGAAACCGGAACGATCGAAAAGAAGCCTTTAGGTCCTGAAGATATTCAACTGACAATGGATTTAATCGAAAAAATTAAACCTCATCAAATCTATGCCGCAGGAGATTTAGCAGATCCACACGGAACACATAAAGTTTGTCTTGACGCTATTTTTGAAGCTGTAAAAGCCTTGAAACCAAAATCTTTTATGAATGATTGTTGGTTGTGGTTATATCGCGGAGCTTGGCAGGAATGGGGAATTGACGAAGTCGAAATGGCTGTACCAATGAGTCCGGATCAGGTTTTGGCAAAACGTCACGGAATTTTCAAACACCAATCTCAAAAAGACGGAGTTGTTTTTCAGGGAACTGATGCAAGAGAATTTTGGCAAAGAGCAGAAGACAGAAATAGTGAAACTGCAGACTTATACAACGAATTAGGTTTGTCTCGCTATGCAGCTATGGAAGCTTTTGTGAGATGGGAATTTTAATTAAAGTATTCTTTCCTAGATAAATCAATAAAAAAAACAAATTTGATTCTTAAACAATTACGGAACTAAAATCATATTAGAATAAAAAATTATGAAAAAATTAATCCTTTTATTATTTTGCATTTATGGACTTGCCTCCTATTCACAAACATCAACTGAACTTATTGGAAAATGGAAATTAGTAAAATGGACACAAAGAGGTAAAGAAAAAGATATTAAGGAATATTACAAAACAGATCAAGTTTATCAGGTATTTGAAGATGATAACCGCTTTAAAAGTCTTGTTGGTGACAAAACCCATAAAGGAAAATGGAAGTTATCCAGAAATAACGATGAACTTACTATAATTTCCGGAGTCTTTACAGTGCCTTTTAAAATTAACTATTTTGATTCAAAAAAGAGAATCATTACAACAGATCAATTAGGAACTTTAGAATATGAGAAAGTACTTTAAGAAAGTATAAAATCTGTTTTTAGAATTCAAAAAAAAAGAGCATTTATATAATGCTCTTTTTTTTGTTACTGATACTTTCTTTCTACACAAGTTTGTCAATCTTTAGATTTATCATCCACAAATTTTGAGGAGAATAATCTCAGAACTATAATTTAACTTTACTAAAAACTAAACAGAATTCTCAATTGAATGTAAAATTCTAATGTTTAAAAATAAACCTAACATTTAGCTTTTTGATGAATTATAAAACTTTATCGTTTAACAATTTTAACATTTAACCCTTACAATACAATCAAACCGCTTTTAACCAAAAACTCAAAATATTATTTTGCAAATTCATTTGGAAATATGCTAATTTCTTTAAATCTTGCATAAAATGGTTTGTGAATTGTAAACTAAACGTCACAAAAAAATCCATTTCTAACGAAATGGATTTTTTTTTAATTTTTGAAACGTAAGGTTTTAATTCAAAAAATGGCTTTATCTTTGAGTCTTTAGAAAAATTGATATTCATTATGGAACAGAAAATACATCAGGGAAGAAACGTAAAACGCTTCAGAGAAATGCTTAACATAAAGCAGGAAGCTTTAGCTTATGATTTGGGAAATGAATGGAATCAGAAGAAAATTTCTATGCTTGAGCAAAAAGATGTAATTGAAGAAAACCTATTGAAACAAATTTCAGCAGTATTAAGAATTCCTGTTGAAGCTTTTCAGAATTTTGATGAAGAGCAAGCTATAAATATTATTTTTAATACTTTTACAAGTAACGATACATCAACATTAAATGCAGTTAACCCACACTGTACATTTAATCCAATTGATAAAATTGTTCAATTATATGATGAAAAAATTGCATTGTATGAGCGAATGCTAAAAGAGAAAGAGGAAATGATGGCTAGACTTGAAAAATTAATCAATAAATAATTATTTATAAAAAATATATTAATTCTAAAAAGAGGCTTTAAAGTCTCTTTTTTTTGATCGTATTTACCCGTGCTGGCGCGAGCGCAACGTCATTAAGTTAAGCTTTTTTTAAGATAATTAAATTTGAAAAAACTTCTTAAAGACGCCACTTTTTTAAGTATTAAATTTATTGAATAGGCTCCAGCTTCAGCTGGAGAAACCTATTATGCAAAGAATAAGGCTTTAGCCAAATCACGCATTTTGGCTAAAGCCATTCACATTGATTTTATATAAACTCCAGCTGAAGCTGGAGCCTATTCAAAAAATTGTGTTTAAGCTTTCCATCTTTACGAGATTAATTTTATTTATAAAAGCTTAACTTAATGACATTGCGCGCCAGCGAGGGAATTCAAGAGACATTCGGACAACTTTAACTAAAAACCAAATCTTTAATAAATAAATGAACCAAAGAGAAACTGATTTAATTAAACTAAAAAAATTTATAGCCGAGAAAGACGGTGATGGATTTTATAATAGTAAAACTTCTTTTATCCACGCTTATGAAGAGGATGAAGAAATTCTTTTACTTCTTTGTCAAATCTTCGAATCAGACTGGCATAAAGATCATGAAAATATGGCAAGGGCTTTTCAATCCTGTTACGGCAGAAACTTTGTTTAAAGTAGCGTTTTCGGACTTTGAATATATTAGATGGAATGAATATTTTCCTTTACAAAGAAAATGTACTTGGGCACTTGCAGACATTGGCACTAATGAGGCTAAAAAATATTTAGAACAAATAGCAGAGCAGGCAAATGAAACAATAGCGCAATTCGCCACCAAAAGACTGGTAAAATGGGATTTTGAATTCAGAAGAAAAGTTCCTACAATAGGAGAATCACGCTATGAAGGCTTTAAAATAGCACTTGAAAGTTATTCAGAAAGGCTAAAAGAATTGCCTCAAAACGGACAAGATATAATAGGTTATATCATGAAAAACGTTGACATTATTGATAATGCTCCACCCTATCATGGTATCGTATCGGAGTATATTGTATTATATTTGATTAATGAAAAAAGTCAGCTGCCTCTATTATAGAAAGCCAAGATCGTGAGAAGCCTGATTATAGTAGTCTGAAAGCAAATCCATTACAGCTAAGTTTTCTATCAATAATGCACGATTACAGTTTGCGAGAAAAAGAAAATCAGGAAAGTGTATTGGCTCTTTGGATAAAAAAAGAAGTCTTTAAAGAGATTTTACAAAAAGTAACATCAAAATGGAATCCCGATTATGATTATTTTGGAAAAGAACTCGAAAGACAAACCATACAACTTGATTTAAACGAAGAGGATTTTGAGAAACTGATAAAAGAAAAAATTGATTTTGTATTCGACGTTTCTGATTTTATTAAAGAACAAAAACAATATATCAACCAAAATCAGATTGAAAAACTAATGATTCCTAAAGAAAGAATAGTTGATTTTGAAACACCCGAACTCATTGATGAGAAATGGATGTAAACAATTGTAACCTCACAAAAACAGAACATAACTAAATTACTAAGTGGTAAAAAGCAAAAGCTTCAGAGAAATCCGGAGCTTTTTTTTGCTTATAATCCCCCGCTCTCCGAAGTGTTCTTATTTACGCTGCGCAATCCCGAAAGCCTTCGGGACTGACTTTGCGCCATTTTAAACAAGTGCTTCTTATAATTTTATAATCAATCTGTTTTTGTATATATAATTTCACCCTTTCTAACCGTATATTTTACATCCGACAAAGTTCTGATGTCTAGTTCTGGATTTCCCTTAAAAACCACCATATCTGCAGTCATGCCAACAGCAAGTCTGCCATATTGCTTTGAAAAACCATATTTTTCTGAAGGTGTTGTAGTAAGCATTGCCAGAATCTGTCGGAAATCAAGTCCTGCCTTTTGCAAATAAACATACTCATCTGTTGGATCAAAATCATCCATGAAACCAATGTCTGTTCCAAATAAAAGATTCCCTCCTGCTTCATTAAAATCTTTTACTTGTCTGATAGCGATAGAAACAAAATCTTCAATTTGTTGTGGAGATTGATTGTTATTAAGTAAACTCCATTTCCAAAGTTTTAATGTTGGAATTAGATATAAATTCTTTTTAACCATTTGTTGAATCATTTGTCTATCCCAAGGCAGACCGCCATCAGGAGTGGTGTGCGCCAGTATATCGATACCGGATTCTAATGAAACTAAAATCCCGTCATTTACAGAAGGATGTGCAAAGACGAGTTTGCCTTTTTTATGGGCAGTAATGATAACAGCTTTCGCTATTTCTACAGGCATCATCTTTTCGGCCTTGCCGGGTCCCATAGGAGATCCTGCAAATATTTTTATTCCATCTAAACCATCGGCAATATTTTGGTTTACGATTTTTGCAGCGACATCTATAGAAGTCAGTTCCGGCAATTTTATATTCATTGCTTTCACATAGAAAGGAGTACCATCCTCAGCCGTAAGTGGAAGGCCAGTAGTCAGGATGAGAGGACCTGAAATGGAACCACTGTTAATACGTTGTCTTATGTTATTTGTGTTCTCTGGAAATGAACCTATATCGAAGGCATAAGTAAACCCATATTTGATTAGAAATTGTTCAAGGTAGGCGGATAATTCACTATTACTTAAACTTGGCGCATTGGCAATTTTTGGATCGGTAAAATGGACGTGACTATTCCAGAATCCCGCTGTAATTGTTAAACCCTTGCAGTCAATTAGTTTAGCGTTCTTTGGTAGTTTTACCACGTTCTTTTTACCAACTGCAATTATTTTATCATTCTCAATAACTACGATTCCGTCAAGAATTGCCGGATTGGTTGGTGAAACATATATAGTGGCATTGACGAACGCCAAAGCATTTTTAGTTTGTTTGGTTTCTTGTCCATTAACAATACTACAGTGTAAACTAAAGACAATAAAAAACGTCAGGAAAGTGTGAACGATATTATTCATATTATAGTGAATTAGTTAGTTTTGATTCTGGTGAAATGCAAATAATTAGTATCAAAGACTACAAATTTTGCTGATTGTTACAATTATTTCAATTTTTGAAAGTACATAACTACACCCTCTCGATTTTACAAATAAAACAACAAGCTTCTGAATTTCTTGCGTGAAGATATTCAACATCGCTTTTTGTTTCAAAAATTTCAGCGATTAGTAAATCGATATCATGATCACCAACTAATTTAGTAAAAATCATTTTTTGTGCTTTGCTGTAGCCAATTAGCGATAAAGGAAAATTTTCTTTATCTGCTTTTAATTCTGTGGGAAAATTGTAAATATCCGAATATTGCTCTACTTCGTTTTTGTGAATAAATATAGGTCCGGATTGATTAAAAGCATTGTTTTCTGAAAACGGACTATAAGCAAAAACCAAACGAATATCCTGACCGACATTAAATGGTTTCAACGAAATTCTACATGGTCCTTTTCCCGTTGCCAATTGCTCGTAAACCTGATTACCAAAATTATCAATATTTGTTTTCCGAATTTGGCTTACAAACTCTTTAGACAACGGAACAATTTTAAATTTTTTCATGTTTTTTATATTTTAAAATCAAAACAAATTTATATGCTGTTCCTCTTATTAAAAATCCGTTTCTTGCTCAATTTTCTATCTATCGCCGACAGGACATGCAAATCAAATTCATAAAGCCAATAAGAGACAGACATTAAATGTGATATGCCAATCTCTTCAAATCTTCCATAAAATGTATAGAAATTTGTCCAGTCGAGTTCACTACAGCCAAATGGCTCCAATTGAAGACAATTGGAGCCATTTTTTATTTAAAAAATATTAATCAATATATTAGCTAATTTTTTGTTTTCGTTTTTCATCAATACATCTTATAGATTATAAACATCTTCTAAGTTGACGGAATATATTATCGCCGACATTCTTTCCCCTCATACTAACAAATGATATTTAAAACAAAACAAGTCCATTATTAAATTGATCATAAGTTTAGAAAATTCAATATTGCGAATTTCACTTCCAGAAATTAAATTTCCATTTTTAAGTAATTCAAAATGGGTTTAAGGTACAAGCAGAATACAAATTGAATGCTAGCTTTCGGAAAGAACAAAAAAAAGTCGGAAGATTTTTCTTCCGACCAAGTTGTCTAATTTGGATCTTTTTTTTATTTGAATAAAAGAACTTTATAATAATCTTTATTATTTGTTTCTACCAGCCAAATTCCCTGATTAGAAAACAATGTACTAAAATGTAATCTTTTATCACCTTCAGGAATACCTTTTAAATACTTAAATAAACTGTCATTTAATGTCATTGCAGCGAATGCATTTGGCGAAAAAGACTTATTTCTTAGCTCTTTATAATCGTAAGTATTATTAATAAAAGCACTAAATTTTTCATGCGCCGTATTGTTATTATATTCTAAAAAACTACTTTTTAAGATAGAACCATTGGTTTTATCTACAATTGCAGCATTTGTAAATTCAGTGAAATCATTAACTGAAACAGAAAAAACAAGATTTTCTTTATACTCTGCTAATCGAACATCAAGTCCTGGAGCATAATCAATTCGTTCAAGAAAATCTTTACCGTCTATATTATTAATGGATTCCCATAATTTATTTCCATCCTTATCAAACTTAAACACGTAATATCCATTAGGATGGATGCTACCACCAATCTTTTTTTGTGATTTATCGCTAAAAATTCCAAACACGTACAAATCACCATTTTTTCTATCTTCAAAATAATTATTAATAGACAAACCATCAAGTTTAGTACCTCCATTAGCAGTTGATATTTGTGGCCCACCGCCATTATTAGACGTTACAAAAAAATTATTTTCAATTTTAAGAGTAAAAGGAATCATCTTTATTTTTTTTCCTGCAAAATCGTATGTTGTTTTATAAATTATGACTGTTTGAAAATCGTTCGAGATTGATTTTGTTATTAAATCAAAATTATCATTGCCATTTAATCTGCACGTAAAGGTTACTTTGTGTTCTGTTTTAGCAAAAGAATCACCTTTTAGTGCTGTTAAATCAGGCTTCTCTATTTGAAATCTATTTCTAGAACCGGTTTTAAATTCAATTACTTCTAAAAAAACATCATCTTTTTCAAAATCCACCTTATCTTTTTTCTTCTGGTTTGAGAAACCTAAAAGATAAAAATCGTTAAATGCCCCATCAATCGTTCCACGACCACCTTGACTTTTGGCTATAGCTACATCATTAATGATATTTCCAAAATAACTAAAACTCATATCTTTAATTTTTTCAGAACCCATCTCTACAATTTGATCCTTAATATAAATCTTATAGTTGTAGGTCCAAATTGACTTTTCAATATCAATATTCATAAATGAATTCTCAGTACTTGAATAGGAACAACTAAAATACTTTTGGTTTTCGAATAATTTAGATTCTTTCCCATTTCCATCAAATGCTGATGCAGTTGTTGTAAATGAAGAACCTGTCATGGTAATTTTTTCACCACTAAAAAAAACAAATTTTTGAGAAATAGGAAGATATTCGAAACTTACCGGAAGATCTTTTTCCCCAAACTTTTTATCAATAATAACAGTTTCTTGGGCAGATAAATAAACAGAAGATAACAAGACGATACTTAAAAGTATTCTTTTCATAAGTTTTTTTTAGGGGTTTATAGTAATTTAAAATTTATATTATATGATAAATAGAAAATAGTAAAAACAAATTATATCGAAAAGTTGCATAGAGAGTAAAAGCTAGCTCGCTTCATTGGCAATCGATTTCAGCCAATTTCAATTTTAATCTGGTGTTTTTCCTATCTATAATATAGTGATATTTATCACTTATAATTTCAAATGTATTAAACTATACAGAGATATTCTTACGGTTTTCCGTACCACATCCTTTTTTTTTATTAAAATCATAGAATTTCATGAACTAACCCTCCTTCTATGATGTATCACTATAAGCATTTACAAAATAAAAAATAGTCATTAATAGTCCTGTCAAAATTAAAAACAAAATTTCGTTTTTAATTGTCGACCAAATTAAATGCCCCTTGTAGGCTTTATATATTAAGAAAATTATAAGGTTCTGTCGCATCTGTCAGAATCGAATATAAGAATTTAAGTAATTTAAAAATTAACTCGCCAATTTACAGAATGATTTAAACATGGATATCCCTGGTCTGATCATCTGATTCTTTCTAAGCATATGCACCACTTCAATTCCACTTAATGTTCGTCTTGCCAATTCAAAACTTTTAAAACCTAATCCGTTTTGTATACGCCATTTTATAAATCGATGGTCCTGTTCGACAATATTGTTGAGATATTTACACTGCCGGATTTTAATCTTTGTGAACGAAGGCTTGTTATAGACTTTGATCGCTGCTGCATTAGAACCGCTTTTATCAATGTTTATTACTCTTGGCCGGCAATTATTATCAATTGCTTTAATTAGAAAAGACTGAGCGCTCATTCTTTGTCTTTTTCTGGTCAAAAGAAAGTCAACCGTATTGCCTAATTTATCTAATGCTCGATATAAATAACACCAAATGCCTTTTATTTTGATATAGGTCTCATCTAATCTCCAGCTTGTCCCAACTTTGACCTTTCTCTTCTTCATCTCTGATTCAATGAAAGGTGTAAATTTATAAACCCAACGCTCAATCGGAGCATGATCCACAATCACTCCCCTTATCTTGATTATTTATTCAACATCTCGATAACTTAAAGTAAACCTAAGCTTAAAATATATTGCCTGCAGAATAATAGACTTTGGATAACAATGACCTTTGGTATTCATTTTTTGATGGGTTTAAGATTATAAAGATAAAGTTATTACCAAATGCGACAGAACATAGAAGACTTATCTTAAAACACTGATAATTATATAATTATCAATGATTATCTTATAAGCATGTTTTTTATTTAAAAGTTAATTTTGAATTAAAGCTTTCAGGTTCAGTCTTAGAACAAAAAGAAAGTTATATCTATTAATTAAAAATTAACTATTATGAACACTTCAAATCAAAAAAACAGCAGCACTACAGGTGCAAAAACATCAGCCAAAAAATCTGATGCAAAAGGAACTGGCTCAAAAACCACTAAGTCTAACGACAGTCACAAGTCGATGACTAAAAAATAAGTGGTTAATCATTTTATTATGATAACAGGAAACAATGGAAATTACGGTCGGGATGACCGTAATTTTTATCATCCGGAAGATGATATCAGATCCAATTCAGACAAAAATAATGGCATTGCCAATACTTACAATCCCGAAGACAACGAAAGTTATGTCGACGAATATCAAAGGGAAAAAATGGAAGAACAACAAGTTGTAAATCAAAACAGTGACATTACAAATAATCCAGATAATCTGGACGAACAATTCTCAAATTCTCTTGAAAGAGATGATGATGATTGGAATGAAGATGAAGACGATCTCGATGACATTGATGAGGACGATATTAACCCTGATGATATTGACGATGATCTTGAAGAAGATTACGACGAAAATGATCGCGAAATGGACGGCTTTGCTACAGATCAACTGAAAAGAAATGAATATGATCAGGAATTCGATATTGATCAGGATCTTGAAGAAGTAGATCCGGTTAATAATCCGCGGAAATTCTAATTCTTCATGAAAATAAAAAACCATTAGTAAATCATTACTAATGGTTTTTTATTTTATACTACTATTTTAAATTCTACTCGCCTGTTTCATCGTGTGGCGCATCAACGGGTTTAGATTGTGATGAACCCTTTTGACGAAGAAAAACAGATAAGATAATAATCGCAAATACGGATAAAAATTCGCTTTGCCAATTCTGAAAAGATTCAAACCATAATCGCGAATTGGTTAAATAGTTTAAGGCTGATAATGGCGGTTTTCCTTCTAAAATATTCATTGTGTTTTCATCTTTTAGACTTCCATAGAAATGAAGTACAAAAGAAATTACAAACAATAAAAGTAAACTAATGGTCAGCGAATTTTGATACAGCATTAGCCAAATCCCTCCTTTTTTAACAGGCCAGGGTGCATTTTTTTTCTTCGGATTTGGTTCTCTGTCTACTTCTTCTTTGCCATCACAACCTTTTGATTCTGAAGATCCTTTTTGTCTGAGAAAAATAGTAAACCAAACAAATAAACCCATTTGCAAAAATTCACTTTCCCAATTCTCAAAAGTTGCTTCGATAAAATGTCCCGTACTTAAATATTCAACAAAATCGACAGTATGAAAACCATTATCAACCAGTTCTTTGTTGTATTCTTGTATCCCAAAGTATATTTGTCCTGCAAAAACAAGAATAAATAATGACAGAAATACGATGGACAAACTGTTTTGATAAATGATTTTTTTCATTTGAAACATATTTAGAATACTGACTTTACAACATTTTTTCTCTTTCCCAAAAGCGATGTCTTCCCAAAGCCTTTATAAACGATACGCTTAAAGATTTATCTCCAACGCTTTCGCTTGTAATAATTCCGCTGTCTTTCTTTACTTTTTCTATTTTATCCTCCAGTACTTTAATTCCTTGTGCCTCGGCTGCAATAAACTTACAATGGTTATAAGAATCATTTATAAATTCTCGTACCTCTTTCAAGTCTTTTAGTGCAATAATTCCTTTTCCTCCGGGAATAAAAACGCCATCAAAAAGTACAGAAGAGGCAATACGATAACTTTGATCCACGGGAATTTCCAGTCCTTCTTCTGAGACTATGGTTCCTAAATGTGGCGCAATAATTATTGCTTTAGCTCCGGCATTTTTCAATGCTTGTTTCATCGTCTTTACAGAAGCTGCATTTACACCTTCGGCACATAAAAAAGCAATTTGTCTGGTAGCAATAGTGTTTGAAATTGTTGCATTTTTCAACATACTCAAGGCATCAGAACTTTCTATACTTTGCTTTTTATCCGTTGGTTCCTGTTTTCCCTCATCATCTGCACCTACTCCATGATTAATTGGCTTTTGAATATCTACGGGAACTTTTATTCCTAATGCTTTTGCAACCGTAGCAGTCAGAGCACTATCAACAAAGGATAATAAGCCTAACATTCTTTCTCTAATTGCAGGTGTTTCAACTTTTCCTAGTTCAAAAGACAGCGCATTCGCAATGTGATCCTGCTCGACCTGGGTCTGACTATTATAAAATAATTTAGCCTGACTAAAATGATCTGAAAAACTCTCGCTTCTTGCTCTCACTTTGTGTGCATCTATTCGTTCGTTAAAACTGGCAAAACCTCCCTCATCAATTTTTGCCTGAAAAGGACATCCGTTGCCTAATGAATTAGGATGATAACTCACTCTGCCAACAGCAATTTCCTGACGCATATGTCCATCACGTTGGTTATTGTGCATTGGAGCAACAGTTCTGTTAATTGGAATTTCGTGAAAGTTTGGGCTTCCTAATCTGGATAATTGTGTGTCTGTATAAGAAAATAATCTTCCTTGCAACAACGGATCGTTACTAAAATCAATTCCTGGAACAATATGTCCGGGATGAAAAGCAACTTGTTCTGTTTCTGCAAAAAAATTATCCGGGTTTTTATTCAAAACCATCTTTCCAACAATTGTTACGGGAACTAAATCTTCAGGAACCAACTTGGTAGGGTCTAAAAGATCAAAATCAAATTTGTGTTCATCCGCTTCAGGGATTATTTGAACTCCCAGTTCCCACTCCGGAAAATTGCCTGATTCGATCGCTTCCCACAAATCTTGTCTGTGAAAATCGGAATTTTTACCTGAAATTTTTTGGGCTTCATCCCAGGCAACGGCGTGAGTTCCTAATTTTGGTTTCCAATGAAATTTTACAAAATGGGATTCATTTTTATCATTTATAAATCTAAAGGTATGTACACCAAACCCTTCCATCATTCTCAAACTTCTTGGAAGCGCTCTGTCACTCATAACCCACATAATCATATGCATCGTTTCCGGCATTAACGAAATAAAATCCCAAAAGGTATCATGCGCAGATGCTGCTTGTGGCATTTCGTGATGTGGTTCTGGTTTTACTGCGTGAATCAAATCCGGAAACTTCATCGCATCCTGAATAAAAAATACGGGAACATTGTTTCCAACCAAATCAAAATTACCTTCCTGTGTGTAAAATTTCACAGCAAAACCACGTACATCACGTGCTAAATCTGTAGAACCTCTGGAACCTGCAACAGTAGAGAAACGAACAAAAACAGGCGTTTTGATTTTAATATCGTTCAAAAAACCAGCTTTGGTATATTTTTCCATTGTTTTATAAAGTTCAAAATGACCATGCGCTGCAGAACCTCTGGCATGAACGATACGTTCTGGAATTCGTTCGTGATCAAAATTTGTTATTTTTTCTCTTAAAATGAAGTCCTCTAATAAAGAAGGTCCTCTCTCGCCCGCTTTTAATGAATTGTTATTATCGTTAATTTTTAAACCTTGATCCGTGGTTAGAAATTGATTCTCAGCATTAGATCGATTAACATCCAAATCTCTTTGTTTAGCATCCGAAAGGTCTGGATTTGTTTTCTTTGAATTTTTCATTTTCTCGTCTTTTAATGTTTGTGTATGAAGTACAGTTTTGTAATGTCCAAGCAAATTTAAAGTAGTTACAAATCAAGCACTTACATAATTAAAATTGAGATTTATAACATTTAAACTTTATTTCTGCTGTTCAATTTGTAATCCCAAGTAAAACACATTAAAAGACTGATAATTATACAATTACAAAACTGAATTCTATAAAAAAAAATACATTATTGATATTAAATTTGATTTGTTTAAAAATTATAAACTAAAAAGAATCGATCAATTTAAATTTAAATATCATGGAAAATATCTTCAATCCTCAAACCCGAGAAAATCCAGGTTATTTTACAGAAAAAAATCTCTCGCCAATATCGGCCAATAAAATATTGTATTGTGCTGCGGGCTCCTTATTGTTAGGAGCTACATTAAAAATTGCAGGAAAACGCTCTGTAGGTTCCTGGATCGCAAAATGGGCATTGCCACTATTGGCAGTTGGCTGTTATAAAAAATTATCTCATTCTTCGTCTGATTCGCAAATTGAAAATCAACAAGAATGATGATCCTGAAAAGATTCAAACTAGAAAATAATTAAGATTAATATACTTTCTGAATCTTTAAAAAAAAAAAGGCACAGGAAGTATATTCTTCTTTTATTTTATTAATTCAAATCTATAAAATATTGAATGATGGACTTTTACACTTTTTTACAGCTTCTAACAGTTTCCATTATCGCAACGGCGGCAATGACATGGTTTAGTTATTTTATGTCAAAACAATTTCAGGAACTTTACAAAGAGCCTGTTTTGCTTTCGTTTGTGCTTTCCAAATTCAAAATGAAATCGTCTGTCAAACCAGAAAAAACGATCGGATGGCTGCTTCATTTTTTGATTGGTTATTTATTTGTATTGGCTTATCATTTCCTTTGGGTGCGTGATATTTTGCCAATCTCAATTTTAAGTGCTCTATTATTGGGTGCTATCAGCGGAATAATTGGCATTATTGGCTGGATGTTTATTTTTAAAATAAGCAATCATCAGCCTCATATTGATTTCAAAGGCTATTATTTGCAGCTCTTTTTTGCTCATTTAATTTTTGCCATTACAGCGACTGCCTTTTATTCGCTTTCATTAACTTTTTTAATACTTACAAAAGCATATGTCACTATCTAAATACAATCAGAAAAGAGATTTTAAGAAAACTCAAGAGCCAAAAGGCAAAATTGGAAAATCTGCACATGAATTGATTTTTGTGGTGCAAAAACATGCAGCATCTCATTTGCATTATGATTTTAGACTTGAAATGGATGGCGTACTCAAAAGCTGGGCTATACCAAAAGGGCCTTCAACAAATCCTGTTGTTAAACGTCTTGCAGTAATGGTCGAAGATCATCCATACAGTTACAAAGATTTTGAAGGCACAATTCCGGAAGGAAATTATGGCGCAGGAAATGTAATTGTATGGGATAATGGCACGTATGAACCGGAAGAATCATCTGAAAATCCTGAAAAAACATTGATCGCCAATCTTAAAAAAGGACATCTGAGTTTTATTCTGAAAGGAGAAAAACTTAAAGGCGTCTTTAGTCTGGTAAAATTGCCGGGCAAACAGGAAAATGCCTGGCTATTAATTAAAAAAAATGATGAATATGCCACACATATTGATATTCTGACCAAAGACAAATCTGTACTATCGCAAAGACCTTTAGAAGATTTACAAAAAAAATCAGAAAAAATAGTTTCAGAAGAAAAAGAAAAAACACCTTTAAAAAAAAAGACTAAACTTTCCTTAAAGGCTTCCTTTATAAAACCAATGTTAGCGAATACAAAAACAGAAGCATTTGATGATTCAGAATGGATTTTTGAAAAAAAATATGATGGTTATCGTGCCGTTGCAGTGATAAATCCAAATGAAGTCGAATTATTCAGCCGGAATGAAATTTCCTTCGATATTCCTTTTAAACCTATTGCTGACGAGTTGAAGAAAATCGATCATATTGCGGTTTTAGACGGCGAAATTGTAGTGGAAGATGAAAAGGGAAAAGCAAACTTTCAATTGCTTCAAAATTATCTTAAAACAGGCTTAGGAAAATTAAACTATTACGTTTTTGATCTTTTGAATTTAGATGGAAACCAGATCACGGGATTGTCTTTGCTCGATAGAAAAGAATTACTTAAAATACTCTTTAATAAATATGATTTTACGAATGTTTTTTATTCGGAACATACTGTCGAAAAAGGTATAAAACAATTTGAGATCGCCGAAAAAAATAAGGAAGAAGGTATTATTGCCAAGAAAGCGAACAGTATTTATTTACCAAATAAAAGAAGCAGTGACTGGCTAAAAATTAAAACTTCTAATCAGGAAGAAGCGATTATTATTGGGATTACCAAACCTAAAAATTCACGCAAATTTTTTGGCGCTTTGCTGCTTGCCCAATATTATGGAAAAAGACTGGAATATATTGGAAAGTGCGGAACTGGTTTTTCTGAATCAACACTGAAAGAACTTTATGCAAAACTAGAACCTCTTTTTATTACTGAATCTCCGCTTGGCGAAAAAATTAATTTGAGAGATGAAATACAATGGGTGAAGCCCAAACTGGTTTGTCAGGTGAAATTTTCTGAATGGACTCAGGATAAAAACCTCAGACACCCGGTTTATCTCGGCCTTAGAATTGATAAAAAACCTGCAGAAGTTTTTTTAACTTCTGATGTTACGAATACTACTTTAAAAGAAGAAAAAATGGAAACTAAATCCCTGAACAAAACGGAAAATGATTTTGATCTGAAAGTTGGAAAAACCGTACTTCATCTAACCAATCAAAACAAAATATATTTCCCAAAAAACGGAATTACGAAAGGTGATATTGTGCAATATTATAATGAAGTTGCTCCTTTGATATTGCCTTATCTTAAAAATCGTCCGGAATCAATGAATCGGTTTCCTAACGGAATCAATTCTCCCAGTTTTTATCAGAAAGATGTTGATATTGAAAAAATCCCCTCATGGCTTAAAACTAAAAAAATATTTTCTGATTCGACTGATGCAAATGTAAATTATCTAATCTGCAATGATAAAGAAACTCTATTGTATATGGCAAATCTTGGCTGTATCGAAATTAATCCATGGTATTCTACCGTACAGCACATCGAAAATCCAGATTGGATGGTGATTGATATTGATCCTGACAAAGACGATTTTAAGGAAGTTGTAAAAACGGCATTGGTCGTAAAAGAAGTCATGGATGAATTAGAAACCGATTGTTTGTGCAAAACTTCGGGTGCCTCAGGATTACATGTTTATATACCGCTTGGAGCACAATATGATTATGATTCTATAAAAATCCTTGCCGAATTATTGGCAAAAGAAATCCAAGTGCGTTTGCCGGAAACGACATCTCTCGAACGCAGCATTAAAAAGAGAGATCATAAAATTTATATTGATTATCTGCAAAACCGCAGAGGGCAAACTCTGGCCGCTCCTTACTCTGTTCGTCCAAAACCGGGTGCGACGGTTTCGACACCTCTAGAATGGAATGAGGTGAATGATAAATTGCATCCGTCGCAATTTACCATTAAAAATGTATTGACCAGATTTGAGAAAAAAGGAGATTTGTGGGCGCCGGTTTTGTCAAAAGGTACCAACATTAAACACATTCTTAAAAAACTGGAAGAAAGACAAAAAGACTAAGAAGATTTTTTTCTTTCTAAGCTCGCCTTAAGCATACTCATTAAATCATCACTTTGTTTGTGAACAACTTTTAATTCAGTTGGTTTGGTAGCTTTTCCTTTGGCTTTCTTTTTAATTATTTCCAAAAGCTTCGCTGTATATTCATCTTTAAAAGTACTGATATCAAATTTCTCTGTTAGCTGTTCGATTAATTTATTGGCCATATCCAGTTCTTTTGTTTTTACTTTTGAAGCCGGAGGAAGTTTTAAATCTGTTGTATTTCTAATTTCCTGTTCGAACCTGATCCTGTTTAGAACAATGGCATTTTTATACGGTTTTAAGATTGCCAGACTTTCTTTATTACGCAAAACAAAACGGGTAACACCAACTTTTCCCGAAGCTGCAAGCGAATCGCGAAGCAACGCATAAGCATTCATAGCGCCTTTGTCAGGTTCCAGATAATAAGGCTGTTCATAATAAATACTTTCGATTTCTTTTTCGAAAGCAAAACTTTCAATGTCTATCGTTTTGGTTTTTTCAGCATCTGCCGCTTCAAAATCTGAATCTTCAAGAATTACATATTTATCATCGAGTTTATACCCTTTTACAATATTTGCAAAAGTGACCTCTTTGCCTGTATTTTCATTTACACGCTTAAACTTAATATTAGCATGGTCTTTTTCATCAAGCATATCCATATCCAGATTGCTTTCCTGAACTGCTGAAAATAACTTAATTGGAATATTAATTAACCCAAAACTAATAGCCCCTGTCCATATTGCTCTCATAACTTCTTAATTTAAAATTGAACTAAAATTAAATCATCCAAGCTAATCGACTCTTACATAATCATCAAAACATATTATATTTTTCTTCTTAATAATTTTACATTTCAGAGGTAGATAATGTAGATTTAAGTATGTTTACTACAAAAATATTGATATAATTTTTTCTTTACTTTATCATTAAATAATATAATTTGACAGTGTAAAAAAAAAATTATACCTTTCATTAAAAAAATAACTTACATGAAAGTGCTTAAAAGAGTTTTGTGGCAAATTGTGGGACATGAGGTTTAAAAAGCAAGGATTTATCAGGTAAACAAGGATTAAATATCCTGTTATTAAATCAGTCGAAATTTTTTTTTATTTTTTAATACTTCCCAGTTCGTCTTTAATACATCTTCCAGAAATAATTTCAGAGTTTCAAATCTACTGGGTTTCACAGCGTAAAAGGTTGCGCCAAGCTCCAATGCCTTTTCAATATCTTCGGGATTACTACTAGTGGAAAGTATTATAACTTTTACATCCTTTATAGCGCCATCCTGTTTTCGTATTTCTTCCAGACACTCAAAACCATCTTTTTTTGGCATATTGATATCAAGAAAAATAATATCGGGCAGCGGATTAGATAAAGTATCAACAATATGCATCAGCTCGATTCCATCCTGAGCTTCTTTTAAAATTACAAAAGGGTCAACTTCAAGAATAGCTTCTGTAAAAAGTGTTCTGTCATCTTCATCGTCATCTGCTATATAAATATATCTGTGGGAATTTTGATTAATCAGGGACATAACTATCTGTTTTCCATTTATTAACACAAAAAAAAGTCTAAAAACCTACAACTTTTATTTACAATACAATCTTTTGTAATCGATAAGTAATCGAATTATATTGTGCAATAATTAGTGATAATGTAAATATAAAAAAAAATAGGCAAAAAAAACGTCCTTACGTGTGGAAAAATGGAAACTAGCAAAATCAAGGCATACCGAATTTAGATCTAAAACTTTATTATGATTTACCATTCTAATAATTACCACCTACATTATACAATATTAGAAACTAAGGTTCTGTCGCATCTGTCAGAATCAAATATAAGAATTTAAGTAATTTAAAAGTTAAACTGCCAATTTACAGAATGATTTAAATGTAGTAATCCCTGGTCTAACCATCTGATTCTTTCTGGGCATATGCACAACTTCAATTCCACTCAATGTTCGTCGGGCCGATTCAAAACTTTTAAAACCTAATCCGTTTTGTATGCGCCACTTGATAAAACGATGGTCCTGTTCGACAATATTGTTGAGATATTTACACTGCCGGATTTTAATCTTTGAGAATGAACGTTTGTTATAGACTTTGATCGCTGCTGCATTAGAACCGCTTTTATCAATGTTTATTACTCTTGGCCGGCAATTATTATCAATTGCTTTAATTAGAAAAGACTGAGCGCTCATTCTTTGTCTTTTTCTGGTCAAAAGAAAGTCTACTGTATTGCCTAATTTATCTACCACTCGATATAAATAACACCAAATACCTTTTACTTTGATATAGGTCTCATCTAATCTCCAGCTCGCCCCCACTCTGCCTTTTCTCTTCTTCATCTCTGACTCAAGCAAAGGTGTAAACTTATAAACCCAGCGCTGAATAGTAGCATGATCAACAGGAACTCCTCGCATTTTCATGATCTCTTCAACATCCCGATAGCTTAATGTAAACCTAAGTTTAAAATATACTGCCTGCAGTATAATAGACTTCGGATAGCAATGGCCTTTTGTATTTATGAGTTTAAGAATTTAAAAAAGGTAAAGATAAAACTTAGCTTTAGATGCGACAGAACCAGTTATTAGCTTCATACTTTGCATGGACAATAATAGGTTTTTAGTGCAAAATATTATTTCTAAAGAAAAGCTATTATGAAAATAAAGTTACAATCTTCCGTACTTTTTTCTTAAGTAATAGCCTATTGCGAGTCTATAAATTTGGGGAGGAAAAAAAAGCACCTTTGATTCTAACATTTCGTTTGAATATATTTACAATTTTAAAAATTTTAATAGTAATATTGTAAATCATCAATCAAATCAAATCAATTATAAAATGAAAATCAATTCATCCGTTTTCCTCTTAAAAACAATTCTAATTGGGTTCTTATTTTTCCAATTCCAATGTGGATTTTCTCAAGAGAAAAAAAACTCAGAACTATACAAAATCATTATGTCAAAAGACAGCCTGCTCTTTAATATTGGCTTTAATACTTGCGACATTTCACAGTTTGAAAATCTATTTAGCAACGATTTGGAATTTTATCATGACAGGTCTGGAACTTCTGACAAGACTTTGTTTGTAAAAAATATGCAAAAAGGTTTGTGTGGTTTTATTGGAACGCGTCAATATAGAAGATATTTAGTTCCAAATACTACAGAAGTTTATCCATTGTATAATAAAGGTGTCTTGTACGGTGCGATGCAAATGGGGATTCATCAATTTTATGAAAAATCAGTAGAAAAAAATGAATCTTTGGCGAACGCTAAAGAAAATTTTAGCAGTACAGCACGATTTACGCATGTCTGGCTATTAAAAGATGGTGTTTGGAAATTGTCAAGATGCTTTAGTTACGATCATCAAACTGAAGATAGTACTAAAACCCAAACGAAATAAATATAAAAAAAGAAGCTATGATGTGCATGATAACATGATAAACACATTAGCCTTTTTTATATTGTTTTTTAAGCAGAGAAGCAAAAGATCAGACAGATAAAATGAGGGTTAAAAAACCGATCTTCTGAAAAATGAAATTTTAAAGATGGACAGTTTGCTTTTTTTGGTTTCATTTAATTAATGTGATGCCTCGCTTTTTAAAAAAAATAATTGATGGCGATGTTGAGTATTGCAACGATCGTTCGGATTAATATTGGATATCAATTGTGGTTAATGATTTGTTTTTTTGATACTACATTTTTCGTCAATCTCCAACAGGACATCTAAACCAAATTCATAAAGCCAATGAAAGACAGCTACTAAATGTAGTAAGCCAATTTCTTCAAATCTTCCAAAAAATTTATAGAAATTTGTCCCGTCGCGGTCACTATACAGCCAAATGGCGTCAATTGAAGACAATTGACGCCATTTTTTATATCTTTATTTTCGATATTAATTCCATTAAGCTTCTACTTGTACCCAACCTTCTATTTTTTCGAATATTGCCATTAATTTTAATGGGATCTTTTTCTCTTGTACTGTTGCGAGTTTAAGAATTGAAGTGATTTTATCTTCTTCTCCATTTTGAGTTAATTCTACCCAATCAGGATTAACAATCAAAGTTCTTCCGATTGCCACCATAGAAACACCATAATCTACAACCTGATTAGCCATTGCTGGTGTTGTAACACCTCCGGCAACTAGAACAGGAACTCTGCTGTTAACATAATTGTTTAGTACAACTGATATAGGTTCTTTAGAAAAGGCTGAATCAATTGGTTTTTGATTGACAGCATCCAGCAAGGAAAAATGTAAATAATCAATCTTTTCTTCAATCAATTTATCCATTAGAACGAATGTATCTGGAAGTCCATATGTTTGTTGCGGAAATTCTTCAGGTGAAATTCGGTACCCTATCAAAAAAGGACGATCAGCATATTTTGAAACTATTTTTTTTACTTCTCTCAAAATTTCCAGGCTAAATCGCAAACGGTTTTCCAGAGAACCTCCCCATTTATCATTTCTATTATTGAAAAAAGGTGATATAAAATTTTGAAGCAAAAATCCGTGTGCCCCGTGAATTTCTACACCGTCAAAACCTGCTTCAATTGCTCTTTTGGTGGTCTCTCCAAATGCTTTGATAATTTCTAAAATTTCATTTTCACTCAATTCTTTTGGGAAATTTTCATTTTCCAAAAGCACTATAGGACCACTTGAAACGGTGCTTGAACTTACCACTTCACCATCTGGAATAAGTCCGGGGATTGCTTTATTGCCTGCGTGAAACATCTGTAAAATTGCCGGTGCCCCACCACTTTTTGCAGCATCCGCCAACTTCTTCAGACTTGGAAGAAAGGTATCGTCATATCCTGCAAATTCGTGGGTAAAACCAATGCCATTTGCTGTAACGTGGGTACATCCTGTGATTACTAAACCAACACCTTTTACTCTTTTCTTGTAATATTCAACTTCTTCATCAGATATAGTGAAGTCTTCATTAGATGACCAGGTAGTCATTGGACTTGCAACAAAAAGTCGGACAAATTTTCTAAGACCTATGCTACACTTTCTATTTTATAAAATTCTAGTTCCATTTCTTTAGGTGTTTTATATCCCAAAGAAGAATGCAGACGTTTTCTATTATACCATACTTCTATATATTCAAAGACTGCTAATTTAGCTTCTTCAATGGTTGTGAATTTATGCTGATAGATAAGTTCTGCTTTAAGGGTCTTGAAAAAACTTTCAGCTACAGCATTATCCCAACAATTAGCTTTTCTACTCATACTTTGAGTGATTAAAGTATTTTTATTAATCAATTTTCTGAATTCTATCGAAGCATATTGTATTCCTCTATCTGAATGAAAAAGTAAAGATTCTGTTATTTCTCTTTTTGATACTGCCATTTTCCAAGCTGGAATAATCGTTTGATCGGTATACATTCGTGTGCTTAACGACCATCCTATAACCTGCCTGTCATATAAATCAATAATAGTAGTAAGATATAACCAGCCGGCAGCTGTTCTTATATAGGTTATATCAGACACCCAAACCTCATTAAGTGATTTTGGTGTAAAATTTCTATTGAGATGATTACTGCACACTGGATATCGATGATTAGAATCTGTGGTTACTTTAAAGCGTCTTTTAAGTTTACTTCTCCAGCCATTAAGAAGCATCAATTTAGCAACTTTCCTTTTGGATATTTTATATCCTTTTCTTTTTAGCTGTTCCGCTATTCTGGGACTTCCGTAAGTTTGACTGCTTAGATCAAAAACTTCTTTTATTAAATCTGTAAATAGACTATTTTCTATAAATCTATTAGAAGGACCGCCACTGAACCATCTATAATAACTACTTCGGCTTACTTTTAAAACGCTGCACATCTTTTCAATAGGATATAAATGTTTATAGCTGACTATAAATTGGTAGATTTCCCATCGCTCTTGGAAAAGATGTGAACGGCCTTTTTTAATATCTCAAGCTCTAATTCTTTTTCTTTAAGGGCTTTTCGTAATTGTTTTACTTCTAAAGAATCTATCTCTGTCTTTTTAGAAATAATTGGTTGTAGATTAGTAAATGTTTTTTGAGAAGACCTCCATTTATAAATACGCTCTACCTGGACGCCTAGTTCATCTGCTAATTCTTTGATGTTTTCTCGCTCGTAACTTAATCGTACTGCTGATGATTTAAACTCAGCACTGTAAACTCGTTTTTTCATAATTCTAAGATATTTATTTTTATTTAAACAGTCTTAAAATTTATGTCCCAGTAAATGTAGCAACTCCAGACATTTGCGCAGCTTTTTATGAGAACACTTCGGAGAGCGAGGGGTAATCTTCTTGTAATTACAATAATTATTGAGATTTAAATAAAATCGATTACAAACAAACTATCCATACAAATTTTTTATCTCCGACATAACAAAGGTGCTTTGGGTACTCCCTATGCTTTCAACTGATCCCAATTTATTAAACACAAAATCCTGATAATGCTTCATGTCTTTGGCAGATACTTTCATTAAAAAATCGTAATCCCCTGAGATATTATAGCATTCCACAACTTCTTCTATTTTCATAATATCACTAACAAACTGATTCCCGATATTACGATCGTGCTGTTTAAGTTTGATATTACAAAAAACAATGAAACCTCTGTTTAATTTTTCTGCATCAAGCAGGGCAATATATTTTTTAATATAACCATTGTTTTCTAATCTTTTAATCCGCTCAAAAACAGGCGATGCTGAAAGATTTACCATTCTAGCAAGCTCTTTTACAGTGTATTTAGAATTATCGTGAAGTATATTTAATAACTGAAGATCAATATCGTCTATTTGTTCCATAGAATATTTTGGTTTAATTTATTTATAAGACAGAATAAAATCCTTCAAATATAACTAAAAACAATACAAAAATCTCATTATACTTCTTTTCGCCGAGCCATACCCTGAGCGATGATACTGGCGGCAATCAATTGCAAGGCATGGTAAAGCATGAGCGGCAGCAATACAATACCAGTGATAGTACTGTGCTGAAAAAGTACTTTTGACATAACGGTGCCGTGTACCAATGACTTTTTAGATCCGCAAAATAAGACAGTAATACGGTCTTCATCTGAAAAACCAAGCAGGCGGCTAATTAGTCCGACACAAAAGAATACGGCGAAAAACAACGCCATCATCCCTGCAGCGAGTCCAGTAAGTTCTAGGGCGGTGAAGCCTTCAAAAAGATGTTGGGAAAATGACTTGCAAAACGATGTGTAAATAATCGTTAGAATAACTGCCTGATCGAAATATTTGAGCTGTTTCTTGTATTTTTCGGCAATGGCACCGAAACAGGAATTGAGGCTTATGCCAATGATGACAGGCAGCAATACTTGCAGAATCAACTTTATGACGATATGAGTAACATCAAAATCGCCTGTCGCAGAAGCTATAAACAGCCCAACCCAAATAGGCGTAACGACTACTCCGATCAAACTCGAAATACTTGCATTGAAAATGGCTGCAGGAATGTTTCCCTTAGCGATCGAAACCATCACCACCGAAGAGGAAACTGTAGACGGCAATGCTGCCAGAAAAAATACTCCCAGCCAAAGCAGCTCAAAGCCGTTATTAACAAACAACGGGCGAAATGCCAAAACAATGAGCGGAAAAAATAAAAAGGTTGTCAGTTGGACGATAATGTGCATTTTCCAGTTGGAAAGTCCGGCTTTTAGCTTCTCAACACTTAGTCGCATGCCATAAAACAAGAAAATCAAGGAAACTCCAGCATTGGCAATCTCTTCCAGTGAAACAGGTTCTTTGACCATGCCTGGCTTTGGCAAAAAATAAGCCATCAGAATCATGGTGGCTATCATTAACAGGAAACCGTCGAAACCTGCTTTTTTTAATACTTCTAATAATTTCTTCAATGTGTTTTAAATATTATTCCTCCGTGGAGGCACGGACTTTATTATTAATATACTGAGACTAAATCCCAAGTTCTTTGCGTATAATTTCTGCTCCTGCGCTTAAAGCACTTAACTTGCCTCTGGCTACATCTCTAGATAACGGTGCCATACCGCAGTTTGTAGAAGGGTAAAGATTTTCGGCACCTACAAACTCAAGGGCTTTACGCAGGGTAGCAGCTACTTCTTCTGGTGTTTCGATAGTGTTGGTTGCCACATCAATGGCACCTACCATTACTTTTTTACCGCGAACAAGTTCCATTAAATCTAAAGGCACATTAGAGTTGTGACATTCTAAAGACACCACATCAATTTTAGATTTTTGAATTTTTGGAAAAATTTCTTCGTATTGTCGCCACTCTGAACCTAATGTCTTTTTCCAATCAGTATTTGCCTGTATTCCATAACCGTAGCAAATATGAACCGCAGTTTGACAGTGTAAACCTTCAATAGCCCTTTCTAATGCTGCCATTCCCCAATCGTTTACTTCATCAAAGAACACATTAAATGCAGGTTCATCAAACTGGATAATATCTACCCCTGCGTCCTGAAGTTCTCTTGCTTCTTCATTGAGTGCTATCGCAAATTCCCATGCCAATTTTTCACGGCTTTTATAATGGTCGTCGTACAAGGTATCTACCATTGTCAGCGGGCCTGGCAATGCCCATTTTATAGGCTTATTAGTCTGTTTGCGTAAAAATTTTGCATCTTCAACAAAAACTGCTTTTTGACGTGCAACCTCACCTACAACCACTGGAACACTCGCGTCGTAACGGTTACGGATTTTTACTGTTTTACGATTTTCAAAATCTACACCGCTTAAATGCTCGATAAAAGTCGTTACAAAATGCTGGCGTGTCTGCTCGCCGTCACAAATGATATCCAGATCTGCCAATTGTTGTTCCTGCAGAGAAATGCGTAAAGCATCTTGTTTACCTTCAAGTAGCTGATCGCCTTCTAATTTCCATGGAGACCAAAGTTTTTCGGGTGGTGCAAGCCAGGCAGGTTTAGGTAAACTTCCAACAATAGAGGTAGGTAATAATAATTTCTTCATAGTAGTAATTTAATGTGTTGTAATCAATTAAAGGGTAAAATTAGCAGACCATTGTTCCAGGAGACTTTTGTAAGGCTTAATGAAATGCTCTTCTGCATATTTACCTTGTTCAACAGCTAATTGGCTGCGCTCTTCGCGGTCATAATCCACGCGAGTCAGTGAATAATCTTCGTGTTTAAGGGTAGGTTGATAGATTTTTCCAGCCACTGAATTTGCATTGTAAATTTCAGGGCGATAAATCTTTTGGAAAGTCTCCATCGTGCTGATTGAGCTGATTAGTCCAAGATCAGTATAATCAGCAAGTAGATCTCCTGAATGATAAAAAGCCATCGGTGCCACACTATTTTGAGGCATGAAAAAACGAACTTTTAAGCCCATTTTAGAGAAATATTCATCAGTGATAGAATACTGATCCTGCAGATACTCAAAACCCAGAACCGGATGCTGATACTCAGTGCGAGTGTAAGTTTTGTTACTCGATACACTCAGACAAATGATTGGTGACATCTTAAAGTGCTCTTTATAAGTGGCTGAATTGACAAAACACTTATAAAGTTTTCCGTGCAAATCACCAAAATTTTCAGGAATACAAAAATTAGATTTATTTTTATTGTGCTCGATCAATAAAATACTGAAATCATAATCACGGACATAAGACGAAAAATTATTTCCGGCAATACCTTCGATACGCTGGCTAGTCTTGCGGTCAAAAATATTCGTTTTTAAAACTTCAATCAGCGGCAGATTTTTAATACCATTCTTATCATCAATACTCATCGTTACTGTGATGATTTCAAGTTCTACAAGGTAACGATCAGCTTTTGGATTATCTACATGAGCCAATGCATTGAATCGATTGTTAATCATATTTAAGGCATTACGTAAATTTTGCTGGCGATTACCTCCTCTAGCCAGGTTTGCAAAATTGGTTGTCAAACGCGTTTCACTTGAGGGGTGATAGTTTTCATCTAAACAAGTCCTCTTTAGTGTGAATACAAAATCATTCGGGATTGTATTCTGAGTGTTTTCAATATTCTGCTTTTCGTTTATTCCCCTATCTTCTTGTATGTTCGCTTTCATATGATGACAATATTTAGTTTTTTTACCCTGCAAATTTGAAAATAAAAGATTTAATATTTTTATTTTAACATAAAATCAGTTAAATATTCTTTTTATACACATTTTTAAAGATTATTAATCTTTAAACAAATGTGATAATGAAAGAAAACAGATAAATATTCTTTAGTGACCTAAGATGATTGATTTGGAGTTTCCCAGAGCGCTACAAAAACTCGAAAAAGAAAACAATATCATTTATATTTGCCAAAAATTAAGATAGATATAGCAATGAATTTGATAGAAAATTTAAAATGGCGCTACGCCACAAAAGCTTACAATGACATTAAAGTAACAGAAGAGAAGGTTGATCAGATCTTAGAAGCTATAAATCTTTCAGCATCTTCTTGTGGTCTGCAATCTTACCGTATTTTTGTTGTAAGCAACCCGGAAATTCAAAAAAAATTAGGCGCTAATTCGTATAATGGACAGATTAGCTCTTGCTCTCATTTGTTGGTTTTTGCTGCATTCAATGACATGTCTTCGACTTACATTGACGATTATATGGCAATGACAGAAAAGCAAAGAGGTCTTGATCCTGGTGCCTTATCAGGATTTAGAAATGGACTGCATTCCTATTTCAGCGCTATTGACGCAGAACAAAAAGCCCTTTGGGCGGCCAAACAGGCTTATATTGCACTAGGAACTGCACTTATTGCTGCGGCAGAATTGAAAGTCGACGCCACTCCTATCGAAGGATTTAATGCCGCCATTATCGATGCCGTTTTGGGTTTGAAAGAAAAAGGGTTGCATTCTACAGTTATCCTCGCTTTAGGATATCGTGATTTGGAAAAAGACTATATGGCAACTACGAAAAAAGTTCGTTTGCCTATAGATGAAATGATAACGAAAGTTTATTAATGTTATAAGAATGCATATGTTTTAACATTTAACCTTGACTGGATGGGTATACAAACCGTTTACTTATAAAAATTTAAAATAATTATCTTACAAATCAACTTGAAAGTAAGCTAATTTCTTTAAATCAAGTAAGCGGAATAAATGTTTAAAAAGTAATTTTTCTTATCATATACTGTTTTTAATATTAATAATTCCAATCAAAACGTCCTTCTCTTATCTGCACTTTTGCACCTTTATCACTAACAGCGTCAAACCAGAAAGTCCCTGCTATAATTGATTTTGAAAGGTCTAAACGCGTTATTTTCAATTCACCCTTCACGATTTCATTAGTATAATATAACTGACTATCTGCTGTACTGTAAACTCCTATTGCTCCGGTGAGTTCAGGTGCTATGGAAAATGTTTTGTTTAGTTTGTACACTTCTCCTTCTTTTACTTCAACTTTTCTGAGCATCACCACGACCATTTCATTTTTTTCCTTGCGAAGATCAGCGAAATTCAGAACGAAATATTGTTCTCCTCCTTCAATTTGATAGAAACAATTTACTGAAGGATTAATGCCGCTTTGATGTGGCAAGAATACTCTGCCGTCGACTAGACATCCTACAGTGTTTGCTCCGGTAGTTGTTGCTGGTGGCAGTTGTTCTTCTCCTTTAAAAATACTGCCGTCCTTATCGCAGGAAGTAAACAGAAACAAAACAAAAAAAAGTGATAATATTTTTCTCATGATTTAAAGTTTTTGTAAAGATGTAATATTTTTTATACATAAGATAAAGTTTACATTATTTTTTTTATTTATTTGGTTTTTAACATATTCATTTTTTGAAGTAAAAAAAATGGCTAAATAGTATAGAAATCAATAGATTTTTGGTTTAATCCCCAACAGGATCTGTTCGCTTAGCTTGTGCTCTGAATTTTGCTTGAAAATTCAGTTAGGAATTTTTATTTGTAATCTTTTATTATAAATTTACGCAACTGTCACAAAGGGCAAACCGTTAATTAAAATTCAATAAAAAGTCAAAAAAATATGAAATTAATTCAATCAATAACTTTTATTTTATTATTTATAACACAATTAGGTTTTACACAAAGTAAGAAAGAAAAATTAGAGCAACTTTTTGAATTTTACAATCAACAAAATCTATTTAACGGTTCTGTTTTTATTTCTGAAAAAGGAGAAACTTTACTAGATAAAGGTTATGGATTATCAAATGTAGCTTTAAAAAAGGAAAATAACGCTAACAGCATTTTTCAAATATATTCCATTACAAAAACTTTTACAGCAACGGTAATTTTAAAATTAGTAGAAGAAAAAAAACTTTCATTACAGGATAAACTTTCAAAGTTCTATCCGGATTATCCCGATGCAAATGCTATTTCAATTGAAAGTTTGTTAACCCATACCGCTGGAGTTTATGACTATACCAGAGGAAATGATATGAAAGACCAAACGGAAAAATCATTTGTTGAATTTCAAAAAACAAAACCTTTGGATTTTCCAGTTGGAACTGATTGGAGTTATTCTAACTCGGGATATTATTTTCTAGGCTATGTAATTGAAAAAGTTACTGGAATAAGTTACGAAAAAGCAGTTGAAAAATACATATTTAAACCATTGAAAATGAAGCAAAGTGGTTTTGCTTTTAAAAATCTAAAAAGTAAAAATAAAGTCATTGGCTATGAGATTTTTACTGAAAAAGAACAAAAACCATCGATTGTTTATGATCCACCTATGCCTTTTGCAGCCGGTGGTATATACTCAACTGTTGAAGATTTAAACAAATATTATAATGGACTAAAAAATTACAAAATTATCTCCAAAGAAAATTTAGAAAAAGCATACACACCTTTCAAAAAAAATTATGGTTATGGGTGGATCACAATGAAAATGTTTGGAAAAATGACAGTTGGTCATAGTGGTTATGCAGCCGGTTTTTGCAGCAATTTTGTTCAAATTCCCGAAGATGACATCTGCATTATACTGCTTACAAATACAGAAAGAGGTTTAAACACTGCCACTTATGCTATTATGAAAACTTTGTATAATTTATACGATAAAGATTATAAAATTCCAATTGTAGCCAACGTAAGCTCAGAAACTTTAAAGCAATATGTGGGAACTTATCAAGTAGAAGACAATTTTGTAGTTTACCTTACAGTTGAAAACAATAAATTAAAATTGCAAAGTGGAAACGGCCCCACAACTATTCTATATCCTGTAAAAGAAAATTTATTTTTCGCTGAAGAATTAATGGGTGATGTAATTTTTGAAAGAGACAAGACTTCACAAATAGAGTCATTAAGTTTTCATGTAGGAAATCAACTAAAAAAAGCAAATAAAATATTTCCTTCTTGGGGAATTGTAGGAACTGCTACAGAAAAAGGCTGGGAAGGTCCCGATGCAAAACTTTTTGAAACTGAAACAAAAGGAATTTGGACAATTAAAAATGTGACTTTAAAAACAGGAGAGCTTAAATTTCGTTTTAATGACGATTGGACTTTAAATTTTGGAAAAGATATGAGCGACGGAATAATGCCAAAAGGAGATAATATTGAAATTTCAACAGGCGTTTATGATATTATTTTGGACATAACTGATTACGAAAAACCAAAATACCAAATTTTCAAGAAAAGTTAAAAGTTTATAAATTGCTCAGTAAGGGGCACAAAAAATCCCATTTCTAACGAAATGGGATTTTTTTTTAATTTTTGAAACGCAGGGTTTTAATTCAAAAAATGGCTTTATCTTTGAGTCTTTAGAAAATCAATATTCATTATGGAACAGAAAATACATCAGGGAAGAAACGTAAAACGCTTCAGAGAAATGCTTAACATAAAGCAGGAAGCATTGGCTTATGATCTTGGAAATGACTGGAATCAGAAGAAAATTTCTGTGCTGGAGCAAAAAGATGTAATTGAAGAAAATCTGTTGAAACAAATCTCAGCAGTATTAAAAATTCCTGTTGAAGCTTTTCAAAATTTTGATGAAGAACAGGCGGTGAATGTTATTTCTAATACTTTTGATCATGGTGCTTTCTTAAATACAGGTCATACTGCAACATTTAATGTTAATCCAATTGACAAATTGATTCAACTTCATGAAGAAAAAATCGCATTATATGAGCGTATGTTGAAAGAGAAAGATGAAATGATGGCAAGGCTTGAAAAATTGATTAAAAAATAATTTATTTATACAAGATATATTAAAACAAAAAAGAGACTTTCGGGTCTCTTTTTTTGTTTTGGAAGTATTTATTCTATTTAACTATATTAATTATGTTGCCTTTACTTTTAAAATTACAACTTTTATAATTCAAGATTAAAACTAATCTCCAATTTAGATTAATCATCAGAATTATTTTTGTCCGTCTAATCAAGATTACGGGTACGAAGTCAGCAGATTTTTATCAGGTATAGAATTTCTAAGATGCAAAAATAAATATGCAAAGTCAGAGACATTTACACAGGTTTTCATTGGAAAAACTTCGGAGGGCGGGGTTTATACTTATGACAATTAAATACTAATTTATATGTCCACTTTTTGATTAAGCAGTTATACTTTGTTATTAGCTGGATTGTTTTTCAGGTTCTTCGAGTTTAAAGTCAATAGTAAGGTCTGAATGCTGTTTAAGCCACTCTTCTATCGAAGAAGATAAACTATCTAAATGATCAATAAATTCTAAGAATGTAAATTTAGGTAAAGTTATTAACCATTCACCAGCAACTTCCTTTCCAAACTTTAATCTAACATATTCATCATTTAATGGGTTTTCAGTCTCATTTACCATAATCAAGTTGAGAAATGAAATTTTCTCTTTAATAATTTTCGGAAGCCAATAACTGCGACTAATTTCTAATATTTTATCCCAACAATCATTATAATCTTCCAAACTGATTAAAACTATTTTCTCTTTATCATCTTCCTTAAATTCTGAAAATTCTTTTATAAATTTAAGTTTATCTCTATTTGTGCCGAATAAATACGTTCCATTGTTAGTTACTCCTCTAAACATTTTACCTTTTAATTCGTCTACTAACTCTAAAACCTTATCAGTTTGATTATTAACAAATCTTGATTCTAAACCAAATCTTTCGTAAAGAAAAATTGCAATAAACAAAGTTATCAAAGTAGCTGTAGCACCCATTGCTGTAAACGATACAGAAATTGTAGTTAACAAAGTATCACTGTCATCTTTTAGAAAAAATGGAATTAAAAATACAATTACACAAAGAATTACACTTGTATTCAAAAGCGTTCTTTTCTTAATTTTTTTCATTGTTTTTTATAAATAGCTCAAACATACAAAAGTACTCTGATTTATCTTAAGTTTTTTCATAAATTTACAAATACTAATCAGTCCAATACAAATTATATCTTTGTCGAATTAACGTTTTTTAACATTTACCCCTCACGATACATATAAGGATTATTTCGCAAATCTGCGGTAGTAATCGTTAGTGTTGGTACTACTTTTCAGAATCCAATTGTACTTTCAGAAGTTTCAATAACTTATTTACTCTAACTACATATTTGGCTTCTGCCATCATTGGAATTTTTGCACCATTTTCATCATTATAGTGATTTAATTCGTTAAGAGTTTTAAGAGTTTTAGGAAATGGTTGAATTTGGATTGTTCCGGCTCCAAATAACTCCTCTATAGCTAACTCAAGTTCAGAATCTATTATGTAGCAAGTTTGAATTAAACCAATTGTTTCAAATATCTCTTTTTGATAAATAGATGTATCTCTCATCAAATTAGCTGCTCTATCAAATTCTTTATTAGATTGCTCCAAATCCTTTTCGTTGGAAAATAAATTAAATTTCGCATAGAAATATTCTGCTGAGAATCGTGTTCCTAGATGAAATATTATTGATTGAGGCCAAATATACTTGTAAGCAAGCAAACGTGAATATGCGATTCTCCTATTATCGTATTTCTTTTGATTTTTAAAAAGCTTAAAGGAATTTCGGTATGATAGTATACTTCCAATAATAACTCCCAATAGTGCAAAGAATGCAGTAGTGAGGACTTTCCAAATATCGCTGTTAAATTCCATATATATATGTTATTTAGATGATTGCCGATTTACATTACCACTAACGTTCTGACACTACAGCGGATTTGGAACTAAATTAAATCCATTATTCGGATTTGGCAATTCTTCCAAATACAAACCAATTTTTCATTAAGTCAAATCTCAAATGTTAGTGACTTTTTTTTATAAGAATGTTTTTATGAGATTCTTTAATGACATAAAAGATGTTTTATTTTGACTTTTACTCAATAAGATTTGAACGTCAAAAGAAGAAATATATTTATAAAATAAATAATCAATATATTTTTCTTTTACTGTCATCTCGCTAATTTTTCTTGGTTGAAGAGAGTTGATATTAAATCTCTCGACATTAACTGGTGAAAGGCAAACAAAGAAAGAACGTTCAACTTGTAGTCTTAATCCTTGATTTGTCAAATTTCTTTGAGCTATATTTTCAAAAAGTTCCAAACTAAAATTTGTTTCAATAGCATCTTTAAAAGCTGTAAGCATATTTGGACTACCTTCATTTACTTTAAAATAGACTTCTTTTTTTTGTTCAAAGTTTAAGAAAGAATCGAATTCATTTTGATAAAATTCATGTAATATTATTAAATACAAAATAAGAATTGTTTCTAAAAAGCCCTTTTCTTCATTATTTTGAAGATCAATATTAGGAATGTTTTTGTTGCTGTTTAAATCCATTTTCGCAAATGTTCGAAGCATTTGAAATTTATTTAACACCTTTTTTATACGTCTAGGGTTTGTAAATTCTAAAGATTCAAAAAAATTATTAATCCATATATTAATTCCCATTTCAGTTTCACCTAATGAATAAAAGGTTTCATCAAAATATTGATTAATAAGTTTTTGTAAGTCATATTTTTCAGGCATTGAAAAAGAAATATCAAAAATCTTTTCTAGGTATTCATTTGCTTTTACTACTTTTCCATACTTTGTTTCTACTGCTGCTTCAACAGCACTCTTATCTACACCACAAAAAAAGATAGTCTTTTTCCCTAATGTAAAAAAGAGTTTTATTGCGGAAATTAAGTTTAAGACTTGTTGTGGTTCACATCTATCTAAGTCGTCAATAAATACAATATTATGACTAGGTCGACCTTGGCGCGTCATTAGATCTTCTAATCTTTGAAACTCTAATTTAAATTTTTTAATTGCTTCGTAAAATGTTAGCTCTTCATTTTTCGAAATTTCTTCGACGAATGCTGAAGGATCTAACTCTAAAGCAGGACCATTGGGAAATAGTGGGATATTTAATTTTATAGATTTTCCCAACCCCCTCAGTATTCTTCCGCCGTATTTAAGAACATCATCAGCAAATTCTTCTGTCAAATCCTTTGTTTCATAAGTCAAGTATTCCAAAAGTGAAAAAGATAAGTTTTCATCTTTTTCAAATTCCCATGCTTCAAAGAAAAAAGTATTGTATTCTTGAGAAAGCTCTTTTTGGAGAAATTTCATTAAAGAACTTTTTCCACTACCCCAATTACCATACAATGAAAACATTTTAATATTCTCAGAGTTGTTTTTCGACCCCTTCAGGAAGTCTTTTATAAGCGTTGCTTTATCTAGAATTCCAAGAAAATCTGTTTCAGAATTTAAGTTTTCAATTGGTGTATTAGGTAGTAATTTGTTTGTCATTGTCTTTTTTTTTTTACTTGCCGCTAACTTGTATATATGTCTAAAGATATCAGAGTTATTTACTCTAAATTTGGTCGATATGTTTGATAAATTTCAGTTTTTATTTGCTTTCAAAAATAGGATTTTTATTTCATAAATCATCAAACGAACTTTTTATTTGTGGAATACTTTTCGTACTAATATGCATGTAAATTTCTGTGGTCTTGCTGCTTTGATAACCTGATCGTGCAAATTTGTAATCCACGCCCACAAAATATATCTTAACAGATTTTAAATAAAAAGAGACTTCTAATAGATTTATAATTTCTAAGGAACAAAAAATTGCGCAAAGTCAAAGACATTTGCGCAGCTTTTCATGATAACACTTCAAAGACCAGCTTATTCGTTCGCTAATTTTTTTTTGTGTTTACATTTCAATTTTTAAAAGCGCACAACTACACCCTTTCGATTTTACAAATAAAACAACAAGCTTCTGAATTTCTTGCGTGAAGATATTCAACATCCCTTTTTGTTTCAAAGATTTCAGCAATTAGTAAATCGATATCATTATCGCCAACTAATTTAGTAAAAATCATTTTTTGTTCTTTGTTATAGCCAATTAGCGATAAAGGAAAATTTTCTTTATCTGCTTTTAACTCTTTTGGGAAATTGTAAATATCCGAATATTGCTCGACTTCGTTTTTGTGAATAAATATAGGTCCGGATTGATTAAAAGCATTGTTTTCTGAAAACGGACTATAAGCAAAAACCAAACGAATATCCTTACCAACATCAAATGGTTTCAACGAAATTCGGCATGGTCCTTTTCCCGTTGCTAATTGCTCGTAAACCTGATTACCAAAATTATCAATACTTGTTTTCCGAATTTGGCTCGCAAACTCTTTAGACAACGGAACAATTTTAAATTTTTTCATGTTTTTTATATTTTAAATCAAAACAAATTTATATGCTGTTCCTCTTATTAAAAACCCGTTTCTTGCTCAATTAAAGCCCTTCAATTTCTTCAAATCTTTATAAAATGTATAGAAATTTGTTCAGTAGAAATCATAAAAAAAGCTCTAAATCAATGATTCAGAGCTTTTTTTTATTTTATTTATATAATCTCACTGAGATAATTCTGTTTCTGTATGCAATGCACAAACCCAATTATTATCTTTTGAAATCCAGGTCGAAGTGCAGACACATTTCATAGCTTGATTTTGTTTATCATCTCCACTTCCTAATTCAATTAAGTATCCAATTATTGCCGTATCTTCAGCAATTAACTTTGCTTCTACATTAGAAATAGCTACTACTTTTATTTTGTGAGCATCACCGGATTCAAACATCTTTTTAAAATTAGATTCGTCTACACTTTGCACTCCATTTTTACCGGCAATTACACAAGGAAACAGCGTAAGATTTTTTACTGTATCATAATCATGATTTTCCATTCCCTTCCAATATTTTTTCTCTAATTCAATGATTTGCGTTTCCATGATCGTTTTTTTTAAATTAAACAGTTTACAGGAAATCTGAAAAAGTATTATTTATTATCAAATTCTCTGCGGTTGTAAAAAGAGTCATCGTCACTATAATAAACAGAATCAGGATTATTTTGAGGATAATACGAATTCATTACTCTTCTTTCATATTCCCTGTCAAAATTGTGCTGTCTATCATATCTGTTTGTATTTCTAAAGGTATCATATCCTAAACTGTTCGCCATAACAATTTTCGTGTCTTTATTTATACTTACGGATCCTATTGGTATAATAATATGGCTGGCTCCTTCTTTATAAATAAACTCTTTTCCGTTGTCGTTTGCTATAACATCTCTAACCTCATTACGGCTGTCTTCTAATAATCGTTTATCTAGTTTAACATCTAAATATACAACACGTTGCATATCTTTATTAACCCACAAATTATCAATTTCACCTACCGTTTGGTTATCAGAATCAACAATTTTCCATCCTCTTACATCAGAATAATTTGATGCGATTTTATAATCAGATAGTTCGTCTAACCTGTATAAATTTTTATCTCTATTTTCCATAATTTCTTTTTTTAATTGTATGTATGCATATTCACTTTTCATCTGGGTTTAACTTTAGTATTTCCCAGTCATTATGTTCTATTGTGCACTTGTGGTGTTTTCGATTTCGGTACTGCTTTCGGTAGGAGTTTCATGATCCACAAAATAGATGTAATATATAATTCCTCCAATAACCAGTAATACTGCAATCCACGGCCATACTGGTTTTTTCTTCTCAATTTTAATTTCTGCCATAACTTAATTATTTTGATTTTATAATAGTTTTAATAACAGTATTAAAGATACAAATGAGAGGAGACTAAGAAGTATTTAATTCCACTAGGATGTTACAAAATTCCCAGTAGATTTGATTCGAAAGATATATTTACTATTTGATTATAAAACCTTTATAATGTTTTTATTGGTAATATCTTCGAGATAATTGAATTTTATATCTCAATTAAAAGAATGATCTAAAAGTAAAGTCGTTAAAAAGATATGAAGAGCCTTTTAACATAAAAAATTGTATCGATATTGCAAGCTTTCTAATTCTAAATTGGAAGAATGGAACTTGTCCAGATATACTCTTAAAATTGTACAAAAAGACTCTTGAATTGATACAAAATCCGCTGAAGCAAGCGTAAATCTTCCGTTACAATCTCAGCTCTTCCTTTCATTTCTTGTTGAAACAAAATATCTTTCTTGTAAGAACTTCGCAATCCATCTGGAAAAGCCACATCCAATAGTAAATTTCCATCCTTATCCGGAACCAAAGAAATATTCTGAACCTTGCCTTGTAATACGCCAAACTCTCGGTCCGGGTAATTTGCCAGTCTGATATTTACTTTCTGGCCCACTTTTATTTTTCCTGAATTCAAGACAGGCGCTTTTACTTTTCCGACAAAACCATTTTTTAAAGCGGGAATTATTGAAAATACATTATCACCACTATTTATAGTTTGATTTTCCGTCCAGACCTGTAAGAATGTAACAACTCCACTTACAGATGCTTTCAGTGTATAATTGAGCTCCCAGTCTTTTATTACTTTTTTCAGCTGATAGAAAGACTGCGTTGTGCCGCGCTGCAGGTTAACCCCCTCTTTTATAGTGTTTATAGAAGAACTTTGACTATATTTTTTGTTATCTATCAAAGTAGATTTGAGATTAGAAACAGATGTCAAAATGCTTTTATAATCCTTTCGAGCCTGAAGATAGCCTAACTTTTTGGTCTCCATCTCCTGAACTGAAATGATTCCCTTATCGAAAAGGGTTTCAAAACGGGCAATTTCATTTTTTTTGAGTTGCAGTTCGCTTTCACTTAAAGCTTTTTGCTGTTGCAATATTTTCAGTCGTTCCTGTATCTGAATCTTTTCAGATAACTGCGCTCTGCTTTCGACTTCAAAAGGATGCAGATTTTCATTTAATTTCTGTGCCTGATAATCTTCTTGAAAAGCAGCATACGCACTTTCAATTTCTCCCAATTGTGCATTTTTAAGCAACTTAAACGGAAAATCTATCTTTGTGTCGTTAATACTATAGTTATCAATTATTTTTTTTAATAAAAAAACATTTTTATGGTTGGCTGTATTTTCAATAATAGCCAAAGTTGTGTTTTTCTCTACAATCGATTTATCTTTAACCAAAATTGCTTCAATACGTCCTGATGTTTTTGAAACTATTTTTTCTGGCGGAATATTGGTTGTAATTACGATTTCGGTATTTACCACATCCGGATATTTGATAAACCAGGACACAAAAAACAGCATAAAAAGTATCACAAATATTAAAACGGTTCCCCAACGTATCATCCAGTGTGGTATTTTGGAGAGAATGTCCTGAACTTCTTCGTTTCTTAATTCAATTTGTCTATTTTCGGGCATATACTATTTAATCTTTTTAATTCATTTGAATACAAACTAAGAGCCTAAGTTTAACTGATTTCTAACCAATTCATAATAAGCTCCTTGAAATCCAACCAATTCCTGATGCGTTCCAACCTCAATAATCTGGCCTTTATCCAGAACCACTATTTTATCTGCATTAATCACTGTGCTTAATCTGTGGGCTATAATTACCACTGTTCTATTTTCGAAAAAATTTGATAAATTTTTCATTATAATTTTTTCATTGTTGGTATCCAGAGCCGAAGTTGCTTCATCAAAAAATAAAATTTCAGGATCTTTATATACGGCTCTCGCAATAAGTAATCTTTGTTTTTGTCCCGTGCTCATACCTGTACCTTCGCTTCCAATTTTAGCATTATATCCTAACGGAAGCCCCAAAATATAACTTGATATATTAGCCACTTCTGCTGCATATTTTAGTTTATTTTTGTCAATCTTATCAACTCCAACTGCAATGTTATTGGCAATGGTATCATTAAAAATAAACCCTTCCTGCATTACCGTTCCAATACTATGACGCCATACTTTTTGAGCAATATTTTTTAAATCAATAGCATTGTTTTGTTCGTTAAGCAATTTAGGCATCAGTGTAATTGTGCCATTTTCTAATTCATAAAATTTTAATAATAATTTCATCAGGGTCGATTTTCCGCTGCCGCTTGTACCAACAATAGCCGTTATTTTGTTTGCCGGTATTAATAAATTTAAATTATCTAAAACGATGTTATTAGAACCTGCATAACGAAACGACAGATTATTAATTAAAATATCAAATTGCGAAGGCAAATCATGGGTCTGATATTCTTCCTGCTGACTTTCATCTTCTTTTTCATGAATTTCAGATAGTCTGGCCAGAGATATCTTTGCATCCTGAATTTCTCTCACAAAAGTGATAATTTGTACTATAGGTCCGTTTAAACTTCCTACTATACTGCTTATAGCGAGCATCATGCCGAGAGTAATTTGTCCGTCAATAACAAATTTAGCCGACAGAAAAATTATAATTATATTCTTTATTTCATTGATAAAATTCGATCCCGTAATTTGGGTTTGCTCTAAAGCCAGTCTTTTAATTGACACTTTGAATAATCTCGCCTGAATATATTCCCAACCCCATCTTTTTTGCTTTTCAGCATTGTGAAGTTTAATTTCCTGCATTCCGCTTATTAATTCTATCACCTTGCTTTGTTCCTGACTTACCTCTGCAAATCGTTTGTAATCTAAAACAGATCTTCTTTTTAAAAACAATATAATCCATAAAAAATAAAAGGCGCTTCCTAAGAAAAAAACAACAAATATTTCGATACTGTAATACGCTAAAACACCGCCCATAATAACCATGTTGACTATTGAAAATAAAACGGTTAATGATGAAGAAGTTAAAACGTTTTCAATTCTCTGATGGTCATTAATACGCTGCATAATATCACCCGTCATCCTGACATCAAAAAATGAAATAGGCAGATTCATTAATTTTATGAAAAAATCCGAAATTAAAGATATATTGATTCTTGCTGACATATGAAGCATAATCCAGCTTCGTATAAGATCCAGAGCAGTTTTACCAACAAATAAAAAAAGCTGGGCAAATAGAATGAGATAAATAAAATTGATATTCTGATTTTGTATTCCAACGTCAACAATACTCTGTGTCAAAAATGGAAAAATCAACTGCAGCATTGTTGTAGCAAGTAATCCTACGGCTAACTGAACCAGAAATCTTTTATAAGGAATGATGTATCTGAATAATAGCGAAAATCCAAATTTATTTTCTTCAGGTCCCTTTTCTTCATTTTCGCTAAAAAGCGGAGCTGGTTCTAGTAAGAGCGTTATTCCTTCTTCGGTTTCACGATTTGAGTTACTTCCTATCCATAATTTTATGAATTGTTCTTCATCATATTCTAATAAACCAAATGCCGGATCTGATATAAAATATTTTCTATTCTTAACTTTATACAATACCACAAAATGAATTTTATTCCAATGTATGATGCACGGAAGGGGAATCTCGCTGAGTTTTTCACAGCTAAGTTTTGCACCTAATGTTCTAAAACCAATCTTTTCGCAAGCGTCACTTAACAACAATAAATTACTGCCTTCGCGATTGGTTTCACTATAAGTTCTTAAATCCTGAATATGAATAATTTTACCATAATGTTTGGCAATAATTTTTATACAAGTCGCTCCACAATCTTTAGAATCAGCCTGAATATAATTGGTAAATTTTTTCAAAATTAATTGTATATACTTATTATTTTTAACTTAATATAATTTTTAAGTTTTGTTTTTAATAGTTCTGAAATTTCATTAACAGATTCCTCGTCATCGTCTTCCAAATATTCTTTTATAGTTTCTGCAAGATGAACATAGGAAACAGGAATATTTAGTTCTTCTAATAAAATTTCATCCAATTCATCTAATATATATTCTCTAAAAGGCGAATTAAGTTCTTCAATTACTATACTATTTTGATCAGAAGCAGATTCCTTTAGCTCAAAACCATTTAATTTTACGATCTTAAAATCCTGATTTTCTTTAAAAAAAACATTTATTTTTTTATACAGATCTACGCTATAGAGATCTCTTTTTAATAAAAATTGATTCGAATCAAAACTATCGTTTCGCAATTCAGCTTGAAATTCATTCATTAATTCCTGAACAATTTCCGGATTTAGAATTTCAATTTCTGAATCTATTTCATTAAATTCATTGATTAATGCGCCCAGATTTGCGTAAGATTCCGGATAAAATCTCATGATATAATTTTCCATGAATTTGCATATTACAGGCTCTTTTTTATAGTTTCCTAACAAATGCAGATATGTCTTGTCAGGAACTTTATGAAAATCAGCAAAACCAAAATATTCATTATCAACAGGCTTTTCAGGAAATAAAAAATTAACTTCCTGTTTCATTGATTCTGCATATTTACAAAGTAAAAGCTGCTCAAAAAATACATTAAAATGCAGCCCGTTTATCCGACTCCAGGAAACCTTGTTAGCATCAACAAACTCGATACTTTTTTTACAGTAGTTTTTAAAAAAATTCACGTTATTTCCCCCAACAATACCCATATTGTATGAAATATTGCTTTGGTCGATATGAAATTTTTGCAATTCTTCCGGTAAATAAACCAATTCCGGATAAATATCTTTCCAGATATTGCGATAATACATATCCGTAACTTCCATACTTTGAACAACCAAATTTGAATTCTTAAATTGGTCTGTTAACGAATTCCATACAAAAACATCGCCATCAACGTGTAAAAAAGGTTCGTTTTGTTTTTGAAAAGTTTTGACTTTTGCAATTGCCCAAAAATCCTTGGGATAATCATTGACTTCATCCAAAATGACATGAACTTTGGTATAAGGCAATTTTAATTTTTCGATCAAAATTTCATAACCAAATTTGTCCGTATATAATTCTACATCATTGTGATATTTAATGAGCTGATGGCAACTCAAAATCCAGCTCATCCAATGATACCGATAAGAATACCATCCCCCGGAATTATCAAAATTATTTTGATTTCCACTCCAGAAACTTTGTATAACTTTCATTTTTTTTTAATTAAAACTGTAAATACCTATAATTTTTAAAGTGATGTAAATTTCAATTTTACCCTTAATAACAGCTGCCATTTCTTGTACGGAATCCTGATCGTTCTCATCTTCTAAATACAAGTTCATTTCGTCGATAAGATCGAAATAAGATATTGGAACAAGCAATACCTCCATAAGTATTTCATCTACCTGATCTAACTCAAAAATTCTTAAATCTGAATTATACTCCTCTATTTCCAGTGTTTTTATTTCATCTTTTTCAACAATATTAAAACCGGGCAAACGAACCACTTTAAAATCATTTTCTTCTTCCAGAAATTTTTTATATTCCCTATTTAAACCAACATTATTAAGGTCTCTTTTTAAAAGAAAATGAGATTCTGAAAATTTATTTTTTTGAACCTCCAACTCAAATTCTTCAGATAATTCGGCTACAACCTTATCATTTAAAGTATGCTCCTTTCCTATTACAGCTTCTTTCAAGAGATATAATTTCATTAATTGAGAATAATCTTTAGGATAAAATTTCATTATATATCCTTCCATTGCCTTACACACGGATAGATTTCTTTTAAAGTCTCCCAATAAATGCAAATACGTTTTTTGGTGAGGAACATGATGAAAATCTCCAAATCCTGTGTATAAATTGTCCTCCCAAATTTCAGAGAATAAATACGCTATCGGTAAACTATTTATCTCGGCCATTTTATAAAAAAGCACCTGCTCAAAAAAAATATTAAAGTTGAATAGGTTTATATCGGTCCAGATTTGTTTGTTTTTTTCAACAAACTCAAAAGCCTTTTTTGCATATTGCTTATAAAATGAAATGTCAGTGCCTCCGGTAATTCCCATATTAGCACTTAAATGTGAAGCATTCTTGCCAAAATCCTCAATCTCAACGGGTATATAAGACAAAAACGGAGCTATACTAGTCCACATAAAATGATAGTAATTTGTCGTTTTTTCCTTATTTTGAGCAACTAAAGCGGCCTTTTTTAAATTATTTGAAAACTCGCTCCATACAAAAACATCGCCATCAACATGAATAAACGGTTCTTCCTGCATCGAATAAACCTTAATTTTTGCCAGAGCCCAAAGTTCTGCCGGATATTCATTAAGGTCATTTAAAACAACATGAACTTTCGTATAAGGCAATTGAAGCTTATTAATAAGAATCTCATATCCAAAATCATCTGTATAAAGCTCTACTTTATCATAATACTTAACTAATTGATTTACACTAAGTATCCATCCCATCCAATGATATTGAGACTTACACCAACCGTATTCAGTATCTATTTTTTTTTGATTTCCAGACCAAAAACTTTGTATAATTTTCATTCGATTGAGAAACTAATTAGCTAAGTTTTTAAATTTCAATTGATTCAGATAACATTTGGTCAAATAATAAGACTTGAATTCATTGAATCTTTGTTTTTCATTAAAATGCCTGTTCATACTCATGTGAATTATGAGCCATATAAAAGAAGCAACCGGAATTGTATTTTGCTTTAACTCTTCTGATAATTTGCTTTTTAGATCCCTATTATGAACAAAACTGGTATAACTATAGGTCGCAACATTGAACCTTATTTTAGCATATTCTTCATTAAATTTCTTTCTTAAATCTGTAGTCAGTTGAAATTCTTTGGAGAAATTTTGAATACAGTTTTCGCAATAATGAATCATCTCATCATTTGTGAAGCCAATTAAGTCAAGATAATTTATAATTTTATGTATGGCAACAATAGAATAATCTGCAGAATCGAGATCTTTTAGAATGACATTTTCTATCAAATCTTTACTATCCAAATTAAAAATAAACTCAGCACAACGCATTAATACAGGACCTCCATATCTGAAAGTTTCTGGTGCATAAGGTAAAATCTGATACTTTTTGATCATATTGTCTACCTGCAAATTATCCACAAAATTTATAATATCTCTTTTATTATCAACCGAATCAGTTTTAAAACGTAATCGCAATTGACGACCATTGCTGTCATAATGAACAAAGAAAAATTCTGTCAATTTATTTGCTGTACAGAGTTCGCTGTATATCCTTTTTAAAATATCATTGTCTGCGTAAGAATTACAATAAACCTCAAAATATATCCAATCAGAAACCAGCGGAATATGAGTATTTGCATGGTTGTTTATAACAATATTTCTTGTAAACTCTTCCGATTTATAATAACTATTTTTTACACTCAAGATCAGTTCATGAGCATAATTACCCGAATCATTCTCTACTGCCGGATGAAATTGTTCGTAAATATTCTCAGAAACATAAAAATAATCACGCGTTTTAAGACTGTCGTAAATAATTTTCAGCTCTTCATCTTTGGATGTGTCAATGATTGAATTTCCTTTTAAATAATAAAAATTAACTGTTTTACTAAATTCAAACTTCACTATTTTTTCAAGAAAATAATTTTTAAATTCTTCAAAACTATAATCATCGTCTACCAAAAGAATTTGAGCTGGTGCTAACAATATATTGCTTTCCAAATATATTCTGGGAATAAAATCCCTAAAACACGAATAAGTATTAAAATCGAAATTGATGCCATATATTTCTTCATTATAAACTTCAAAATCACACAAAAACTTGTATAAATCAGACTCGGACATTTTAGGATTAATCGCTGATACTTTTTTGGGTTTAATCTCTTTTTGATGTTCTTTTGATACCAAACGCATTTTTCCGCTTTCTAAATAAGCGTATATATCTGATGTAAATATTGGATTTTTACTTTCTGCATAAGAGGTATTGATTGGGATGCAGTAGTCGTATAATTGCTCTTTTGGTGAAATATTAATACTTCTAAAGTTACCAACACAATTTACATCCGCAAGGATTTTATTCTTGTTAACCTCCTTTTCATAATTAATTATTTCCTTACACAATTCGGTATTGACTTCACTAAATCGCGAAATAATATCGAGCGCAGAACCACCGCCTAAACCTCGCATAAACACAATTTCTTCACCTGTACTTTTACATTTTAAAATCTCTGCTAAAACATTAAAAGTAAGCGGAAGCTGTTTTTTCTTTTCACTAATATTTGCTTCTGTTGGCAGATTTAGAAATAATTCTTTTTCTGTTGATGCTATAATTTTACGGAAAATATCCTGATGAAGTTTTAGAACAAAATCTGCATTATCATCTTGATAGCGAATTCCCGAATAAGGATTAAATATTGAATTTAAAGGAATAAAACCATCGTTATAGCTTTCGGACACTTTAGCTATAAATTCGTTAATTTTTCCTGTAACAGGTTTTGTATTAAAATTATAACTTAAAATAAAATCTATATATTTTTCTATTAATGGCTGAATATTCGAATTGACAGAACCAATTTGCAAATCAAAAGAATTAATAGAATGCGAAAAGCGTTTGTTTTCAGTTTCTTTGAAAAACAAATCCTGTTCCAGAATATATTGATTATTAAACAACTTCGCATCATTATTATCCTGTAAGTGATAACTTTTTTTGGCTATCAAATCAGAAAAATAAACCGGAAAATTGGTTTCTAATTTTTTTCCGTACGGATTAAATAGAAAATTTTCAATCAATAATCCAATATCAATTAACTGCAGTAAATAAACTTCGACTTCATCTGTTTCAAATCCTTCTAATAATAAATCATTGATTAATTGACCGATATCAGTACTTTGCCTAAATTTTTCCAGTAACCATTTTAAATCCTCATCATAATCAAGTTCAACAAAATTTATCTCAATTTTATCATTCTTTTTTGCCTCAGAATTATAAAAACCAATTTTATCATTATTTAAAAAATGTAGCGAAGGATTTATTGAATATTTAAGTCCCTTCCAATCTGTCTTTAACTTATTATTCTGGTGCAAAGACAAAAAAAGATTATCGTGAGTAATAGATAACTTAATGCTTTTTGATTTGGGCAATTTTGTAGAAGTGCCCCATTTTGCAATGCCTACGCTGCTAAATAATCCAAAAGGCGTTGGATTAAAGTGCGCTCTCGTATAATATTTTGATAATGAACCTTCAATCTTGTCTCTTTTATTCTTTTTTACATCATGATAAAGGCTGTTTGAAGAAATTAATACTGAAAGCTGGAATAAATCGTTTGCATCAAAAAAATCTACTATATCATTTCTATGAATGCTATATGATTGAACCGAAAAGTTGGTAGCTCTCTTGATAATTGCGTCAAAAAAAATCATTTTTATGCTGTTTATTAATTGTAATTTAGGGTTGGTAAAATGCTTTATTAATGCAAATTCACCAGCTCAAGCCACTTGTGGTCAATCTTGTTTTCTAGTGTTAACAGGATCAAACCAAGACCAACTGAGCCTTCTAAAAGATTTGTTTCTAAATGATAACTGCCTTTTTCATAAGCTAAGAATTGCTGATAATTTGAAGTTTGTCTCTCAACTATATTTAGCCATTTTTGAATATCTTCTGAAAAAAGAGTTTCATGTTTTTTGGAAGCTAAATGATATTGAATCGCTATTCCTGCAGATCCATGACATAATCCAAAATCATTTACAAAGGATTCTTCAAAAGATATTTTCTGGCAGGATGCTATTAACTCTTCTGATTCTTTTATTAAATGAGTATCATTTAAATAAATTCCACAATTATATAAGGAGTTAGCAATTCCAAAATCACCCTGACACCAAGATAATCTTGAATTAACAATTGTATTTGAGTGTATTAAAAGTAAGTTTGGATAAAATTGCTTCGAATTTTCATCAAACTTTTTATACGACTTTAAATAAGAAATACACGTTTGTAAAGAAGAAGTGATGTCTGATTTTAGTTCTGCAAAATTGCTTTGCAGATAGAGTAAAAAATTTAAATAACCGGCTATTCCATGAGCTATACCAAAATAAATGCAGAATCGATCATCACTGTCTAACGCCACTTCTGAAATTAAAATTTCCTGCAGGTTATTATTTATTTTATAAAGTAAATTTTCAGAAAAATGATTTAATTCTGCTATGTTTTGTTCATTTTTATCAGATTTACATCTTTCAATGAAATACATTGCAATTCCCATTGAACCATGGAGGAAATCATAGTGATTTGCTTCACAGTTACTTTTCAAATCTTCTAATAAAACGGAATCGATACTTTCAAAATATTCTCTATCAATATCAATTATATCATCTTCTAAACTTAACAATACGAGACCAAATCCGGCTAATCCTGAACATAACGTAGTTATAGATGGTTCGTTTTCAAGTATATTATTTACTTTCTCGATAATTGTTGTTAATTTCACCAAATAATCATCCAGTTTGTAAACTGAATACATTTTACTGTAAAAAAAAGCCATTCCGGATAAACCTGTTAATAGCCCAATCCTGTTTTCACCTTCAAATGATTCCCAAATATTTTTTTCAACCTTTAATATTGCATCTTCCATATACTAAAAAAATTAACCTAGTTAAATGTAAAAACTAAGATTTCTAATCTTTTTTGATACAAAAGCCTCTCTGAAAAGTTTTCTCAGCGGTATTATCTTTATTTTTATATAATACAGATACCGTAAAACAATCATTATCAGTATTAATGATTGTGTATATAAGCCTGTCGCCGGGCTGTATAGGTTCTGAGCCTGTATTTTTTGTACACACAACTTCGTATTTACATTCTGATAACCAGTTTAAACTCCAGGTAATTTCTAATTTATCATTAGTGTAATTCTCCTGAATCGAATCTTTCATAATAGCATATTGTCCGGGATGAGCCGGAGAATAATATTTTACATTTTTAAATCTTGCACAATCTAAACTTTGAGAATACCCTGCAAGTCCAATAAAAAGGGTAACAAGAAGCATGAATTTTTTCATTATATAATTTTTTCTTTTTAAAATGTTGTCAGGATTTCTCCCGACAGTAATTTTATTTATTAATTTCAATCAAAGGATATTTTCAAAACTGAAAATACCCTTTGTAGAAATTTAAATTCAGGTTTTAAACTTAACTTAAATTCAGAAACTTTGTTTTAGCAGCTGAAAACCATTGTAGTATAACAATTGATTGGCCATACAGATGTCTGGTTGCAAGAATTTGCTCCAGAATTTCCGCAAGTTCCACTTCCGCCAGTGATTGTAGATTTTTCCTGATCTGATAATTTAACAACTTTTAGACTTTTTAAACTTAATTTTTTTTTCATCTTTAATTTTGTTTGATGTTTGACATTGTTTTTTATAGTTCCATCTTAACCAAAAAAACCTATTTTAAACCACGTCGACTTTTGATAAAAACAGGTCGATTTTTCAATCAAGACTGAATTCAAAAATAGGTTAGATACAAATTAAGTCTTATGCATTTTTTATGCAATTTTAACACACTATTTATTTCCTTTTACACATTTAATTACATTACAAATAAAAAATATCACAAAAAAAAATTAAAAATAAAATTCAATTACATACAATATGTTTGTATATTCTTATAAATTGTGTATTATTGCTTACAAAAAAACACTCAGAAGTGATTAAAATAAAATTGCAAAAAATGCGATTAAAGAGACAATTATCGCAGGAAGAAATTGCTGATTTAATTGGTATGACTCAGTCAACTTATAGTCGAAAAGAAAAAGGAGTTACAAATATAACAATGCAGGAATGGATAAAAATTGCTAAAGTCTTGGCTGTCGAAAAAGATGAAATCTATCAGGCAAGCATTTCCAAAAAAGACATATTTAAGGTGTTCGAAAATCTAAACATTCCTCCCGAGTTTTTGGAGAAAATAAACTTTTTGCAAAAAGAAAATTTTGAACTTCAGGAAAAATTAAGAATACTTCAAAAATAACACTACTAAACTTGTCTGTATTTAAAAAAACAGGAGTTGGGAAAAAAATTAAACTGGGTACCTTAATTTTCAATTTCCTGTCTGAGCAAATAACAAAGCTCTTTCAAGGAATTCGTCTCTCCCCTGCTGAATCCCTAAAATAGTCTGTTTTACTTTAATATCGGGTACTATTCCAACTCGCTGGGTTTCTTTTTTATTAGGATAAAAAATACCATAACTGCTAAATTGTGTCCAAAATCCATTTATGATTTCAAAGCGTACCACTCCTCCATCTGCTCCTGAGGTCTGAGAGCCAATAACAGTCGCGTATGGTGCTGTCTGAAAATTCATTGCAGTATATTCACCATGGCTTTGGGTGACTTCATTTACTAATATGATGACCTTTCCTTTGTAATAATCAGGATTAATCTTTCCGCATTTCTCGATTTCTTTTCTCCAGACAAATCTACCAGGAGTGGTTAAATCGTTGTCGATGAATTTCACAAATTCTCGTGGTTCCGGGTTCAGATATTCTGATATTATATAATTGGTACCCTGTGAATTATATCTCAAATCAAAAATAATTGCTTTACTATTCATGCATTCTTTCATGATTGTAGGAACGTCATCTTCTGTAATTGCACTCATATCAATATAGGCCACATTATTGTCCAAAAATTTCCATTTATCTTTTTCAACAACCTTATTTTTTATATTCTGATAGGGATATCGCTTTATATACTTTAAGGCTGTTTTTCCTTCCCTGTTATATTCAACTTGTAGAGAATCTGATTTTCCATTAAAAATCACCCAATACATATTTCGCAAAATAGCTGCTTCGTTAGATCCCTCAACATACTTGCTGTTCTCCTTAATTAAAAAATCAATGGTTTTTCCATTCACTTTTGTAATAACATCTCCTACTTTTATATCAGAAATAGTTGCCAGAGAATCATTTTTCAAACTTATGACTACTGCTTTTTTATTAATAATTTTAAAATCAGCTGGTACAAATTTATCGCCAAATTTTTCAAACATTTTACTTGTTCCAATAGATGCGTGACTATCATTTAATTTAATCGATAATTCGCGCATTGCTAAATGAAATTCAATTTCACTTTTTGTATTTATAAATTCCGGCAAAATATCGACGAGGACTTTATCCCAATTTTCATCCATTTGGTATTTATAAGGAAAAAAATAAGCAACATAATTCCAATATCTAAATAAGGCTAAGAGCCTCATTTTTTTGTCAGACCATTCAAATTTAGAATATTTAACCTCATTTGTAAATTGCAAAGGAGAGGCATTTGGATTCGTTGTTTGAAAAGAAACATAAAAATTGGGACCTTGAAATCTATTTGCCTCAATAGTTTCTAATTTTTCAGACAGTTCTTTTGAGAAAAACTTTCTATTCTTAAACCATGCAAAACCTAAGTTTTTGTCGAAATAATCATTTTTAGACGATCGCTCTAATAAGTTGACACTATTTTTAACTTCTCCCAAAGAGTTGATCCACTCAAAAATAACAGTGGAAAATTCTTCCTGCGTTTGTGTTTTTTCTGTTTCCTGTAAAATTTTAAATAGTTGATCATCCCAATTTTGGCTGCCATTAGCAACATTTGGATGATAATATTTCAAAAAGCCCCAAACTTTACCTATTGCATATAGTTTTTCAACTTCAGTTAATTCATTGTTATAAGAATTATTACTAGTTCTCAATGTTGCCGAATATCCATATATACCAGCTAAAAGCATAAAAAGCAGAATAATTTTTTTCATAGAATGGATTAAATAGTTACTTGCATGGTCAAATTAATGTCTTTTAGAAAGAGCATTTTGTAAATAAAATATTTTATTGAACAGATTGATTTCCAAGAAAACAATTCATAGTTATATTAATAGTAAATGTTTTATAGGGAATATTGTCTTGAAGAATGGAAAAAGTTAATTTCAAAACTAAGATATTATCAAAAGACAGTACCGATTGCCTATATTTTATAAAATTTTTAATACAATCCAGAACTATTCATACCTGCCTTTAAATAAACTCATTATCAGTTAATTAAAAACAGCATCTTTATTTTGAAGTATTCTTATTTCTTCTTTAAGTTCATAATTTTTCCTCTGCAAAAAGTCAATTTGCTCCAAAACGTAAGTAACAATATAGAGATTTTGATTCTCCGACACATTTAGTTTGTCTTTTTTGGAAACACTTGCCTGATAGATTTCGTCTTTTTCGACACCTAAAACTTTAGCAATTTTTATCCATTCCTGCATTGTTATATTTGTAACTCCTTTTTCTTTTCGGCTATAAGTTGACTGTGTCATACCAATTAAATCAGCAATTTCTTCCTGCGATAATTGTCTTTGTAATCGCATAATCTGCAATTTTAATTTAATCACTTCTGAGTTTATTTTAAGAAATAATACTTATCCTTTTTTCGTTCTGTCTGTTGTTATTGTACAAGATCAGAGGATTGAGAGTTGGAGGTTAAGAACACACAAAAGCTATAAATGATCACGTACGCTCCTTTATTAAAAAGTGGTAATAATTGATTTTTCATGAATGCAGTTTTTAACTAGTAAAATCCCTGATAAGGACAAATCGAAACTATATTAAAAATCAAAAAATAAAAAAACATCCAATAAAAATCAAGATTTAAAAAACTGCTATATAGATCTAAAAAATTAACAATCAAATACATACATTTATAGTGCAAAAATAAATATCAAGATAAAATATAGAAATTTAGCAGGTAAATTATCGATGTAGTAGCTCTAAAAAAGCGCAAAAGATTCTTAAAAAAGAAAAAATGATTTGTAAATTGTCCCCGTCAAGGTCAAAACATGAAAAGCCCATTTCTAACGAAATGGGCTTTTTTTGACTTTTTATTTATTCATATTTACACTTAAATAAAAAGTTGTCTCAGTATCTTATTTCAATAACATTCTTTCCGTAATTATTTTATTTGAGGAAGTTTCAACTCCGGTAACTTCGGCATACTTTACATTTGGTAACCAAAAAGAACCTCCTTCAATGCGCACAAATATTTTTTCGACTTGAATTCTCTTCTGATTCACACTTACAAAAACATGATATTTTTGATCTGAATCTATTTTTTTCAAGGTTAAAGGCAACTTTTTATACGATACAAATTGAAGCTCAAATTCTTCATTGTTTAAGGTTTTGCTTTCTAATCCGTATGCAAATTTGCGTTGCATATAATTCAAATCTTTTTTTTCTCCGTTTTCAGCATATCGAATCCAATAGGCTTTTATAGGATTGCTTTTGTTTATTTTTCCATTTTCCTGATAGTTTATAGCATAAATAGCAGTGTTTATATTTGGGTCACGCTGAATATAAAATAGCATATTATCTATATTCTTAGGCGTTGGAAAATTTAATGGCGATGGATTTTTAGATTGTGCCAATACATTTTCAGAAATTATAGTTACTAAGATCGTTATAACGATTAGTGATTTTGTAATATATTTAAATGATAAATTATTCATATCGAAGTTTTTATATAACCTATTGGTTACAATTATTTTTAACACATAGAAACATAGATTTAGGACGCTTAAAAAAGGCGTTTCACTCATTCAAACAAACATAGTTGACTATGTGTGAGAAACTAGTTTCTTTTTGTATTCTTCTTTTACATATAAAATCTATGTTTCTATGTGTTGGAAGAAAACACTTAATTGGTTATTTATATTCTAATTAGATTAGATTCGATTACATTCTTTTTTCGTTTACTTTAAAAACCCAATATTTAATCAGCGGATAATTAAATCCATAAGAAACAAAACTGTCCGTGATTAATCTTCCGATTCTATAATCGATTTGAAATACTTTTTGTAAAATAAGCGTACCAAATGATTTTAAGGAAATGCTTCCCAATACAACCAACGCAAATTTAAAAAGCTGACTATTGATGTGGCTGCTATAACCGGATTGAGTTTTAAATACCCAAAATCTATTGATGCTGAAATTGATAATTGCGCCAACGGTTCCGGAGATTAGAATAGAAAAAGTAAAATGCAATTCAAATACTTCTGTTAATAAAATCATTAAGGCATAATCAGTAATGCCACCTAAAAATGCCGCAACTTGTGCTTGTAGAAAGGTATAAACAGATTTTTTCCTGAACATTTCAGACTTGGTTTTTATCCCTTAAATCGCCTAACTTTAAAAGTTTTAAGCTATCAATAGTATTGATTATAAATAAGATAATAGAAATTAAGCCCGCCAAATAGGTAATTGATCCGTGAAATAAAACTTCTATAATTAAAATTAAAGCAATAATAAATCTAAGTTCTGTTGGACCAAAAAAGCCAGAATCTATACTGTATTCATTTGTAATTTTGTAGCGTAATTGACTGATAATAATAGACCAACCGTACAATGCGACAAAAGCAAAAGCTACTATTTCTGTGCCGTTTTTAGCATAAATGTAGTAGCCAAAACCTACGAGTACAATACCAATCCAATCGGCAATAATATCGAGTGCAAAACCATACCAACGACGCGGAATATTTCTATAATAAGCCAATCTTCCATCTAAAGAATCGCCTAACCAATTTATAACCAAACCAATAATACCCAAAAGCAAATACCAATTTGTTAAATAAGTACCTAAAACAAAGGCTAGAAAAATTAATCCCGAACCAAACGTACCAATTAAAGTAAGTACGTTTGGCGAAATGAATTTAGGTACTTTCGGAAGCAAAAATACAATCGTTAACTGTTCTGCTCTTTTTAAAATATTAGTTCGCTTACGGTCTGAAAATGTTCTTTGTGCAATGGCACTGTAATCTTCAATCTGTATTTCTTTTCCCATTAATAGCGTAATATTTGTAAGCCAGAAAGTATCGTCAATTCTACTTTTGCAATTTTTAGTTTTACTTTTCTCTGACTATTTTTTAAAAAATCGGTCGTACTTTTTAGTTTACCTGATCTAACCAGATAACTAAATGCGAGGATAATAAGCATGATTATTTAACAATTCCCGCAAAGCGCTGATAGAAAACCGTTGGACTATTCTCATTTTTAGGAGCATATTTTCCGGCTATAATCGGGATATAAATAACTCTCCTTCTGCTTTCTTCGCCTATAATAGAAGATTCTGCAACTCTGTGCCACAAACGGCCATCGTGAATCGTTAAATCTCCAGCTTCCGGAATAATAGCAACTTCCTCTGCATCTGGTTTATTATCTAAAAAGTATTTTTTGCGAAAAAGCATTTGATAAATACTTTGTTTATGAGTTCCCGGAATGATTTTAAGACCACCGTTTTCAGGTTTTAAAGTACTTAAATGAATACCCACATTTAGCATTGGGTTTAATTTTGCCCCATAAAAAATATCTCTCAAACCATCTGTATGCCAACCCATTTTAGTAAACTTACTTTCTGGTCCATTGATATAATGATTGAAAACCATTCCGTCTTTTTCTTCCGTTCCTAATCTTGCGCCCTCGCCTGCCAATGGCAATAAACCATCAAATCTTGGATCAAGTAAAAGACCGCTTAAAGTTTGATGATGTTGGTTGATAAAAGCAAAACGTTGTACAATTGGAGAACCATCTAAATCTTTTCCATATTTAATTGGAACGCCGTTTACTTTTTGAAGATCATTTTCAATCCAATTTTGCTCTACTTGTTTTGAGGCGTCAATGATTGATGAAACAGTTTCGGGATTTATAAATTTTTTGAAATGGATGAAACCATGTTCGTTAAAAAATGCAATTTGCTCATTAGTTAATTGCTCAGTAAGGGTGAAGGTTTTATAAGAAGATACCATGATAATATAGATTTAATAAATGAAATAATAGTGTTTGTAATTTTATCTAAAAGACTGCAACAACAGCAACAACAATACATTAGCATGTTTGTGTGCATTCGGCCTTTAGGAAAACTAAACATATTTTTTCTTTTATCTGACATACTCTATAGAATTAGTAGAATTTAATACAAACATAATATAATTTTTCTTTTGCAAAGAATATTTTTTTTATTTTTTTTCGAAAAAAATTAAATTTTATAAATTCCGGCTGCGGTTTTTTCGATGAAAGCCTTTGGTAGTATGCGATTCGCATAAACCGAAATAATATTTGTAAAACCCGGAATAACTTCAGATTTTTTGTTGAACATGGCTTTTACAGCCATTTTTGCAACCTCATCAGGTTGCATATTAAACTTTTCGGCCATTTTGCTAAAAGCATTTAAGCCAGCTCTCTCAGCAAAACCAGTATCAACCGGACCCGGACTAAAACAAGTAACTGAAATTGAAGTTTGAGCAAGTTCGAAACGCAAGGCACGCGTAAACGATAAAACAAAAGCCTTTGTTGCCGAATAAACAGCAAGCGTTGGCACAGCTTGGTATGCAGCAGTACTCGATATATTTAAAATATAGGCTTGTTTTTGTTGTGAAAGTATAGGTACTAATAAATGCGAAAGCTCTACAACGACATTCATGTTAAGTTGCATCATTCCAAGCTGATCACTTAGAGAAGACTGACTAAAATCGCCCCAAACACCATAACCTGCATTGTTTATTAAAAAACCAACTGGATAGTTATTCTCTTTTATCCAATTTGTTACTTTTAGCGATGCATCATTCGTCGAAAGATCAATCGGTAAAACAGAAGCATCGATGCCGTATTTAACCTGAAGATCATCAGATAGAGTTTTTAAATCCTCTTCACTTCTTGCAACAAGCAATAGTGGATAACCTTGTTTAGCCAATTCATAAGCAATAGATTTTCCAATGCCTTTGCTGGCGCCGGTTATTAAAGCATACGGTTTAGTTTTTTCGCTCATTTTATTAATTTAATAAATCAAATATAGAGATTAATTGTAAACTGTTGGCTCTGCAACGTGCATAATGGTTCTCCTCTTCTTCCTTACTCTCTTTATTGTACACTATTTTATAGTACCCTTTCAATCGAACCACTTCGTACAAATTTCATAACAAAAAATGGTTTCAATTTATAATATGCAACCACGTTTAAGATTAAAAAAAAATAAAATGTTCTTTTAAATTCTAATTTTAAGGTTATGAGATTTTTATATGAAAACAAAATAATCTAGTAGAATTATGAAAAAACTATCCTATTTTTTAATGATTTCACTTTTAGTAGCAACAGCTTGCAAAAAAGAACATTCAACAGTTGAACAAGACACTAAAAGTACAACTGCATTAGCATCTGATTCAATAACAGTAATTGCAAAAGAAGCTTGGATTTACGGATATCCAATATTTTACAATTATAAAACCATTTATGCAAGTGCAATAAATAAAGATGATAAATCATATGCCGGGTTTAATAAATTTAAAAACTTTGCAATGAGTGCAACTCCTGCAGATACCTTAGTAATAACCATAAATAATGATACTCCATATTCGATGGCTTCTCTCGATGTTTCAAATGAACCTGTTGTACTAGAAGTTCCAAAAATCGAAAACGACCGATATTATGTAATGCAGTTAGTAGATCTCTATACTTTTAATTACGAATATATCGGGACTCGTGCAACGGGAAATAATCCGGGGAAATATCTGATTGCAGGACCGGACTGGAAAGGTGAAACTCCAAAGGGAATTGATAAAGTTTTACATTCCGAGACAAATTTAATATTTGTGGTTGGCAGAACTCAGCTTCACGATCCAGGTGATTTGTCGAATCTTAAAAGAATACAAACGCAATATAAATTAATTCCGTTGCACGAATATACAAAGCAGGCGGCGCCGAAAGTTAAAAGTTATAATCTGCCGCTTCCTGTCTGGAAAGAGAGTGATTACAGTTCTCCACAATTTATCAATGTCTTAAATTCTTTGTTGCAATATGCCAGCGAAGACAGCAGCGAAAAAGAACTTAGAGCGCGTTTTGCAAAAATTGGAATTGTACCCGGAGTTCCCTACGATAGCTCTAAGTATCCACCAGAAACTATTAAAGCAATAGAAAAAGGAATCGCAGAAGCAAAACAAGAGCTGGAAACTAAATTGAATAATTTGAAAGATTTCGGAAATCTTTTTGGTACGCGGGCTGAACTTAAAAATAATTACCTAAACCGTGCAATTGCAGCAGCTGCCGGAATTTATGGCAACACAAAAGAAGAAGCAGTTTATACGGGAAGCAGTAATGACAAGAATAACCAACCGCTTTTAGGAAATAACAATTATATTTTAAAATTCAGCAAAAATCAGCTGCCAAAAGCAAAATATTTTTGGAGTATAACCATGTATAATCTACCTAAACGTTTCCTTATTTCAAATCCGATTAACAGATATTCTATTGGAAATAAAACTAAAGGTTTAAAATATGAACCTAATGGAGATTTGATTATTTATCTACAAAAAAATTCCCCTGGAAAAGAAAAAGAAAGCAACTGGCTCCCTACTCCAAAAGATGAAAAATTCATGTTTGTAATGAGAATTTATGGTCCGGAACCCGATGTAATTAATAACATTTGGAAAATGCCTTTACCTGAAATTGCCAAACAATAAATCCAGACAAATTTAAAGCCCATTTTCAACGAAATGGGCTTTTTTTTATATTATTTAGCTGACTTTACTCATAAATACAAAACAGTTTCATCTCTATAGTACTGTCAACTTCAAATACATTAAGATTAAATATTATTGATTAATTTGTGATATTGCAATTTAAAAAAGTATCTATTTTTTGAAAGCCTTTTTATACTAATTACTATCAATAATTTCTCTTTTTACGCCTGCTTTTTCAGCAATATCAATCATATGCTTTGTTCCGCCTTTATTATCTCCCTCTTTATTATTCCATAGCGCAATAAGAGTTACATGCTCACCACCTTTTTTGAGCGCATCATTTAGCATCCAAACATTTGTATCTTCCCATATGGAGTTTTGTTGACTATCATTGGTTTGCAAAAGTATTTTATACTGCTTTCTTTTTAGCAAATCATCAAATCGGGTATCCCAATTTTTACCGGCATAAGAAACCGATTCTTTTTTGAATTCATCTGGAGGCAATGTCAAATAAATTACAGTCGGAATTTGAAGTTCGTCACATATTTCATGAAATAAAATATCGCCACCGCAAGCTCCACCCGCGATACCGTAAAGCTCTGCATTAGTGTTGTTCTTAATTTCAGATACACATTTTTTTATTTTCAATCTTATAATTTCCTCGTTTTCCTGCGGAAATCTCTTTTGCACCCGATCTGGTCTATCGATCAAGTGCCCGCTAAATATTAAATAATGTTTCATGCTGTTTTATGATATAATATTAATTTGAATCATAGGTAAAGATTTTATGTTATCTAATCTAGAAATAAATTGTAGATCTTTCTGCTGAAAACCAGATTTCGACCATAAAAAAATACCTATTAAATTAACCTCACTATTTGATTTTTTTAAATTTACAAATTTAGAAGAAGAAATTACCATGAACTGATCTAATGTTTTTAAATCCTTGTTAAAATTAAGTAGCGATTCAATTTCTTTAAAATTGGTTTGTTTTGGAAAAAATATTAACCGAATTTCTATACCAACTAAAAAAACAAGTATAAATACTCTTTGTTAATATCTTATATATTGATAAATTTGATTTAACAAAAAATCAACAACTAACTACTAGACAGTTATTTATATCGTTGTTGATTTTTTATATACACACTATATCTCCAAAAGAAAATTCTACACGCCTTTTATTTCTTTTTTCTTAATTATTCAACAAAATATCTATTACCTGAAATTTAGAAACTCAGGAAGTAACAGAAGACGATTTCTTATCGAACCAAACTCGATTGGAAGCCATGAGACGACAAGAAAACAGGCTATTAAAATATTAGAAAAATTAGGTACAAGTAAAGATGAAAAAACACAGGTTCTACATCCTTTTGGTCATTTAGACGCAAAACAATAGTGCTGTGTCTTATTTTCATTTAAGTAAAATGAACTTCAAAAAAGTAATTAATTATTAAAATAAAATTTAAAATGGCATACAACCACGATATATTTATAAGTTACAGAAGACTTGGCGATACTCGAACCTGGATCGAAAACTACTTTGTTCCACTATTAGAGAATCACCTTAGTCAGGAATTGGGCCGTAACCCCATAATTTTTACTGATTCGCAAATTGAAACTGGAGACTCCTGGCCAAATGTCTTAGGGCAAACAATTTCTACTTCTAAGGTTATTATATTATTATGGTCAAAAAAATACTTAGAAAGTCTATGGTGTTCGTGTGAAATAGGTCATATGTTAGAAAGGGAAAAAAAGAATGGATACAGAACAATAGAAAGGCCAGATGGATTGATTTTTCCAACTGTTATTCATGATGGAGAAACTATGCCTATACAAATATCAACAATTCAGAAAGTAGAAATGCAGGAATTTTTTAAACTAACACTTAACAAAGATGGTCAAAAATACACTGAATTTGAAGATAAAGTAAAAACATTAGCAGGAAAAATTGCTAAAGCAATAGACGACGCTCCCCAATGGCAAAATGATTGGCAGATCGAAGCTGTTAATAGCTTTGTTAAGCAATTTCATAAAGAAGAATCAACACAAAACCAACCGCCTAGATTTTCAAACTGATGAGTAATATAATAACATTCTATTCCTATAAGGGAGGTGTTGGCAGAAGTATGGCTTTAGCCAATATCGCATATGAATTATCTAAAAGAAAACAGAAAGTTCTTGTTGTGGATTGGGATCTGGAAGCTCCTGGAATTGAGCGGTATTTTAGTAGTTTTAAAATTGAAAATTCTTCAGAAGGATTGCTTCAATTATTGGTCGCATTTAAAAGTGATAGTGAACCAAATTATCAGGATTATTTATGGAAAATCGAAACTTTAAACGAATTTCCAATTTCATTACTAAATAGCGGAAGAGATAAAGATCCCGCAATCTACTCATCATTACTTCAATCCTTTGATTGGTCAGATTTTTTCTCAAATAAAAATGGGGGTTTACATTTAGAATCTTTAAGAGAAGCCTGGCATAAAGATTTTGACTTTGTTTTAATTGATAGCAGAACAGGTTTAAGTGATTCAAGTGGTATTTGCACTATATTGATGCCTGACATACTAATTCCAATGTTTACGGCAAATTATCAAAGCCTATTTGGAATTCGTGATATTGTGAAATACATCCAAACTGCAAGACAAAAACTTGAAGTTGATAGAATGGCTTTAACCGTTCTTCCAATACCTTCAAGATTTGGAACAAGAGTAGAATTTAAAGAATCTCAGGAATGGCTTGAAAGAATTGCAGATATACTAAAAGATTGTTATAGTGATTGGCTACCCAAATGGATTGAACCAAAATATATTCTGGAACAAATTAAAATACCTCAATTTGATTACTTCAGCTTTGGAGAAAAATTAGCAGTAGTAGAACAAGGAACTAATGACCCTGAAGGAATGGGATTTATCTTTTCAAAGATAGCGACACTTCTTATATCGGATTTCAGTGATATTGAAAGTTTTGTAGGTAAAGAATATTATCAATTGAAGAAAAACGAGTTTGACTTAATTAATAATTCAAATAAAAAACAGGAAGAAACGGAATATTTGTATGATGTTTATATAAGCTATCCCAGAGAAGTTTATCAATGGGTTAGAGAATTACTTGTTCCTGCATTGAACGAATATTTAATCGATGAATTAGGATATATTCCTAATCTATATTTTGACATAAACGAAGTTAATATTTCTCAATCAACAACATTAAGTACCGAAACAGCTATCCAAAAAGCAAAAACATACATATTCGTTGTTACTGACTCCGGGCTTGACAACACATTTTTGAATATCGAATTAACTTCTATTCTAAATAGGGAAAAAAATACTGGAAAAAATCTTTTGTTTCCTATCACATATGGCCATTCAAATTTGAAAACAATAGAATTTTTACCTTCAAGTTTAAATTCAAGAAGCTTCATAGATTTTAGCGCCTTTAATCTTGAAGAGACTATTAAAAGCACCAAACTTCGCTCTCAATTTGGCCAGGAAGTTGAAAAATTATCTTTAGCAATTGTTAAATCAATAAATCAAAATATAAAATCTGCCAATAAAGAAGAAATAAAGACTGAGGAAAACCTGGAAGAGCTATTACAATTTGCAAAAGATTATGAAGAAATTAGACGGAAAATGCCAAGTGGTATTTCAAGAACTAAACTAATGGAAAACATTGTAGTCAAAATGAAAGCAGGAATGAATGACCCAATAGCCAATTTATCAACTTGGACAAAAAGTACGTCAACAGGTAAAAGATTACTCGCTATAGCTAAACTTCAAAAATTTCCAAATTCAGATTATTTAAAGTGGTTGGCTGAACATGTAGGGAATTCTGAAAAACCCTTTATCGGTTATAATGCCTGTGTTGCAATTTATATAGCATCAAGGTCTTTTGGAAAAGAATATAAAAAAGAGATTCAGGAGACTTTGAAAATAGCGAAAAAAAATATTGAAAAAAGTATAGTCCAAGATCCAAATCAAATTATTGTAATTAAATCCGCATTAAAAGAACTGGAAATAGGATGATAAATAATTTGGAATAGCCCAGTTCAAAACAAAAATGTAAACAGCAATTTCTCTTTCGGGTTTTTATAGTCTTAAAAACTGAGCAGAATGTTTTTAAACCATCTAAAATAAAAAAAGCATAACACTTATTTATTATGAAAAAAGATAAACACGACTTAATAACATTGGCTAAAAATCACTTGAGAGGTGAAGAAATTGATACGGAAACTTATAAGGAATTATATGAAGGCCTGATTCAATATGAACAATTTGGTTATGCTACAGAAATTATTCTAAAAAGGATTGAGGAAATAGAAAAAAAAGGCGAAACAACAACGCCGAAACTTTATCATGAATTGGCCCGAAATGTATATAAAGACACTACTCTATCCGGTTATTTTAAATTTGGTAAAGCTTTAAATATTTTAAAAACGCATTGCAAATTAGATGATACATTAGATTGTGAAACACTTGGAATTGCAGGAGCTATTTATAAATACAAATGGAAATTTGACCATCAGTTCAGAAATTTATTAAAGTCCAGAGCCTATTATAAAAAAGGATATCAATTATGGAAAGAAGATCATTCACGCCTTTCTTCTGAATATACCGCTATAAACTATGCCTATGCAAATGAATTAATTGTGGTTAAGAGTCTGGAACAACTTTCAGAAATAGAAGGAGTAACGGATGAAGTAATAAAAAAATTCACTACTTCACAAAATGTACGGAAAGAGATTATAAATACTTATGTAAACGATGATCTCTCGCTAATAACTGATGGTCCCGACAAATGGTTTAATGCTACTATAGCTGAAGCTTATTTTGGAACAAGACAATATGAAAAAGCTATACATTTTATAAAACTCTATGTTGCTGACATTGAGGAAACGTGGAAAATACAAACATTTGCTCAACAGCTTTATCACATTGCCTCATTTCAGGAAACAGAAAAAAAGTTTAATCAACTGCCAAATGATCCTTTCGAAACAAAAAAAATAGATACTAAAAAGCAGAAACAATGCTTTTTAGCATTAGAAAAAAATGAAAAAGAGAACTTAACTCCTTCAGAGTTTGAATCCAAAAAAGAAGGAAAACTTGGAATTGGACTATCCGGAGGAGGATTCAGAGCTGCATTATTTCATATAGGTGTTTTAGCCAGTCTGGCCGAAAAAGATAAATTAAGAGATATCGAAGTCATGTCATGTGTATCTGGAGGTTCTATAATTGGAGTTTACTATTATTTAAAATTAAAACACTTACTAGAAACCAAAGTTGATGATGAAATAACCAAACTCGATTATATCGAAATTGTTAAAGAAATTGAGATTGAGTTTCAAGCTGCAGTGGAGAAAAATTTAAGAGTTCAGGTTTTCTCCAATTTATTTAAGAATGTCAAAATGTACTACACAAAAAAATACTCCCGAAGTTATCGATTAGGAGAATTGTATGAAGAGCATTTTTATTTGCCACTATTTAACAAATATTTTGATAAGAACGTAAAAGCTATTTATATGGGTGATTTAATTATCAAACCTAAAAGTGCTTCAAACTTTAATATCTATAATGATAATTGGAAAAGAAAAAATAAAATTCCTCAATTAATACTGAATTCCACAGCAGTAAATACCGGACATAACTGGCAATTTACAGCTACTTGGATGGGAGAACCACCAACATATATTTCGGATACTGTTGATGTAAAACCAAGATTACGAAGAATGTATTATCAAAATGCCCCTGAGGCTTATCAAAAATTTCGATTAGGATATGCTGTCGCAGCTTCTTCTTGTGTACCTGTTCTTTTTGAACCTCTATTATTAAGCGATTTGTACGAGGATATTGATTTAGAATTAATAGATGGAGGCGTTCATGACAATCAGGGTATTGCCTCTATACTAGAACAAGAATGTAGTTCTATTATTATAAGTGATGGCAGTGCTCAAATGTCTAATAATTATAAAAATGTTGCTAATGAATTATCACTTTTTTTAAGAGTAGACACTATTCTGCAGGAACGTTTAAGAGAAATACAATTACTTGATTTGAAATCCAGAAAGTACAGTGAAAACATTAATCAACTTTATATAGTACATCTAAAAAAAGGATTAGGTGAGCTTCCTGTAAGTTGGATTAACTGTACTGATGTGAATAGAAAAATCCTTCATGACGGTAAAATTGAAGACCCCAATGTACTATTAGATTACGGTTTGATGAAAAAAATTCAACAACAACTCTCTGAAGTCAGAACAGACCTGGATTCATTTAATGAATTAGAATCCTTTGCACTAATGTATAGCGGATACCAACAAACTAATCATGAAGTTGATTATGCATTTAGCGATACACCAGAACAATGGTCATTTAAAAAAATTGAACCTAGTTGCACACTTCCTGCAGAAGAAACTCAACTAATAAATCAACTTAAAATAAGTACTTATGTCCCTTTCAAAATTGTGCGTCTTTCTAAACTATTACAATATTTTGCCGCCGCATTAGGTATTGTCTTATTAATACTTTTGATAAATATGTTCTATAAAAAATGGGAATCTCCTGATCCAATTTTCACAATTACTTATCAGGAAGTAGCTGTAGCAGCCATCCTGATTGTTCTTTCCATATATTATAAGTTTGCCAAATACATAAATATTGAAAGCTGGATAAAGAAAAATATTTTTTATATCATCATCATTTTTCTTGGTTTTTTATTATCTAATATTTACTTACTGTCTTTCAATAAATTATACAATAAAATAGGAAAAATGAGATAAATCATTATTAATTTAAAAACTGAATTATCATGAAAATAAATAAAGATTGGCTAGTTTCAGATACAGATGCGGAAAAAATAAAAAAACTGATTTCTCCAAACGCACGTTATATTATTATTCCTAAATATTTGGTTATTCATTACACTGCCGGTGATACTGCAGAATCAGCTATTAATTGGTTTATGACAACACAAGACAAGGGTAATCCAGACCGAATTGCAGCACATATTGTTGTAGATGTAGATGGTACAATTACTCAACTAGTTCCTTTTAACAGAAGGGCTAATCATGCAGGATACAGTGTTTGGGATAAAATATCCGGATTTAATGATCATGCGATAGGTATAGAAATCGTTAATCCTGGCTATTTAGAAAAATTACCTGACGGAAGTTACAGAAGACATGTTGGACAAGACAAAAACAAGAAGCCTGTTTATAAGACCTACCCTGCTTCTATTGCTTCTAAAATTTATGTTGGCGATCATAAACATAAATTCTGGACAGATTCTGATAATCATCTTTGGTTTCAATTTCCAAAGGCACAACTGGATGCTGTATATGAATTAAGCAACTTGCTTACAAAACATTATCAACTGATTACCGCTATTGGTCACGACGATATTTCGCCTGCGCGAAAACCAGATCCGGGTCCTGCATTCCCTTGGGATGATTTCAAAAAGGCAGTCTTTGGAAAAACTGATTTTGTTGGCAGAATATTTAAGGTTACAGAAAATGGCACCAACTTTAGAAGTACCCCATCAAAAGAAAATACCCCAATAAAAAGCCTTAAAAAAGATTATGAAGTTGGACTCATCGAAACCAATGGTTCCTGGTACAAAGTTTATTTAGTAAATGAACGAAAAGATGTCGTTAATCCTGATGGCAGCAGTAAAAAAGAAATTGGATGGATACATAGTTCGTTATTGATTTTGAAATAAAAAAACATGGCTAAACAAAAGGTATACATATCATCCACATTTAAAGATTTACAAGGTTTTAGAGCCGTGCTAATTGATTTTTTCGATAAACAGGGAAAAAACCATTTTGAAAAGCTTGAGCTAATGGAGCATATGTATGACAAAGGAGATAGTAAACCTTTTTTAAATACTTGTCTGGAACAAGTTATGGCTAGTGATATATACATCATAATATTAGGTAAAAATGCTGGTTCATTTCCTCCTGACGATATTGAAAAAACCTATACAATGCATGAATATATTACAGCACTTAAAGCAGGGAAAACAATATTTAGGTTTGTTTATTCAGAATTTAAAGAACAAGAATGTGATAATCTTGAAAAATATAACGAGCTAAGAAATTTATTTAACGGTATTGATGTTCACCAGTTTTTAGATATAAAGGATTTTAGGATTGCCTACTTAGAATGTTTTTTTTCACTTACAGATAGTAATGATAATTACATAATTAAACGTTCTCCAGCAGAAGTAATGAGTGTCATTGACCGCAAAAATCAAATAATGAGTTATAAACTCAGAAATAACATTTTAAGGAACGAAAAGGTTATATTTTTTTACTACCAATCAAAAGAAAATGATTTTGCACATTACTTAAATTATAGATTAAGTATACTTAACTCAAATCCTGCTAATCTGGAATTTAATAAAGAGTTCTTCCTAAATCTGTCCACAATAATATCTATTCAAAATGGCGAATTGGACACTTTACTTTCTTGCTTTATAAATGAAATTTCAACAAGAACATTTGGTAAAGATTTATTTGACATAAATGAATTTAACTCATTTTACAAAACCTATAAAAACAATTTGTTAATTATACCTATTCTATTAACGCATAGCGAAGAAATAAATATCAACCACAAAATTATCTCAGATTTATTTCATTTATTCATTAAAGGCATATCTGAAATTATAGATAAAAAAATCGTATTCATCATAAACTTCCAGGATATTGACATTATGAATATTAACTCAATAATCAATGTCAATAATAATACTATCGTCTATAATGACTTAGGAATATTAAAACCTATTGAATTTGAAGAAGTAAAAACATGGATTAGAGAGAATATAAACAGTAATCCTAATGTTGCACAAGAGTATATAGAAAAATATTTCATTAGTCCCTTTCCTAAATCAATGAGTTCCGTACTAGAAGAATTAGAAAAAGCTGAAGAAATTTTAAAAACAATTACAAACAAATAATCAATCATGACAAAAATAATAAAACTAACTCGTGAAGAAGATATTGCCAGTTATGATCCTTCGCCAGCATTGAAAACAGCAATTGACATGGCCATTTCATTAGGACGTCCATTGTTATTGACTGGAAAACCGGGAACCGGAAAAACACAGTTTGCTCATTGGTATGCAACCAATAAGGAGAACAAAAACGATTTTAACGAGGTATTCCAATTTAATACTAAATCCACCTCAGTCTACAACGATTTGTTCTATGAATATGATGCGGTTTCCCATTTTAGGAATAAGGATGGAGACAAACATGTCACTGACTTTATAACGCTCACTGCTTTAGGAAAAGCCATCGTGTGCGTTAAAGGATTTGAAAACATTGAGGATGAAAGGCTTAAGAAAATTGCTGCGAATTCAGATATAAATGAAGAAAAAATAAAAGAAAAAAGCATAGTCCTGATTGATGAAATTGACAAAGCACCAAGAGATTTTCCGAATGATTTACTGCATGAAATCGAAAATCTATCCTTTACAATAAAAGAAGCTTCGCCAAGTATAAAAGTTAGTCTGGATGATTCCCAAAAAGAAAAAATAATTGTTATCCTCTCGAGCAACGATGAGAAAAACCTCCCGGATGCCTTCCTTAGAAGATGTTTGTTTCATTATATTGAATTTCCCAAAGACAAAGAGTTAGCACAGATTATTGCAAAAAAATTAAGCCTGAAAAAGTTAAATGAAGAAGAAATAACGAAGATCAATCAAATACAAAATCTGGAGGAAATCGATACAATAAAAGATTTTGAAGGCTTGAGTGATAAAATTCGTCTCTTCTTTCAAATTTTCAATAATGATAACATAGACAAAAAACCTTATACCAGCGAATGCATCGACTGGCTAAATTATCTGCATAAAAATAGCTTATTAAATAAACCTATGGCGGATTGCGTACATACGCTTTCTATATTATTAAAAAAAGACGAAGATTTTAAAGAAGCAAAAAAAATGTTATCAATTATCTAAAGATATGAGTCTTAATACTGTCAATTCTGAAAATAACGGTTTCCTTCTAAATGATTTTCTTCAATCACTAGAAAGAAATGATTTTTCTATTGATATTGATGATTATGTAGTCGCGACCCAAATCAATAATCTTTTTTCAAACAAGGAATTAACAGTTGAACAGACCAAATATTCGCTTGCAGCAATCATTTGTAGAAATGCAGAAGAGCAGGAAAAATTTTATCAATTGTTTGACGATCATATTAAAAAAAATATAGAAGAGGCAGAATTTATAAATAATAAAAAGGAACAATTATTAAACGAAACTAAGAGGACTACTAGACAAAAAAGAATAATACTTTTTACATTCATCTTACTGGATATTGTATTATTGATATTAATCTTTCTTTGTTTTGTACCAATTGTAAAAACCGAGCAATACACAGGCGAAAAAAAGCCAATAAAAACATCTGATCATTTTACTACTGATAAAATGGTAAGTTTTTCTACTTTTAATAATCCCGTAAAAAACGATATATCTACTGATAAAAAATGGGAATCAAAACAAACCATTTATCAGAGCCTATTTAAACCTAGTTATAATACTATAGGGTTAAAAGTCGTATGGAACTTTGAGGATACAATTATAAAAAACAAAAAAAACATTGAGTATCGTTTTAAATCTTCAGGGAAGAAAAATATTGCTGTTAGTTTTTTATATAATAATCATCTAAAAAGAACCTATAAAGACTCCATCTTTATTTGCGAACCTCCTCCTAATATAAATGTACCAGATTCTATTTTTGTAGATAAAAAAGTAACGTTCAAAGCAACTTCAGTTCCTAATAAATCCGTGACATGGACACTTGATGGACGAGACACCATTACAAAAAGCAATACGCTTGAATATACCTTTATTGAAAGAGGAAATCATAATATTAGCTGCAAAATTCAGGATCAGTTATGTACTCATAAAGGTATCAATAATAAAAAAATTACTGTAGTAAACAGGGAGGTGTTCACAGTAAATAAAAGACCTGATAAACCGTACATTTATCCATCTTTAACTACTCTTTCGAATATTTTTTATTGGCTTTTAGGAATTGCATTACTGTTATTGCTTTTCTGTCTGCTTACATTATTTATTCCTTATATATATTCCTTATATGCAAAAATAATTAGCCGCTATTTTAATGCAGCCAATCGTAAGAAAGCTCAGGAATATTTTAAAGATACTCCCGAACCTATTTTCATTGGTAATAATCCTCCAATCGATATTAGTTTTTATAATAAAGACAGACTTATAAAACGCAGGCAAAATATCAAAAAGCTAGGTTTTGATCTACAAAGAAAGATAGCCACCGAGGACTCAAAAATTGATCTGAAACATACCATCAAGGCAAGTATCAGAAATTTTGATTTATTAACACCTCTTTATGAGAATAAAAATGCCAAACGCCGCTACCTATTCTTAATTGATGTCAGCAATTCCAAAAGTACTCAGATAAAGTTATTTACCTTTTTAATTAACCATTTAAAGAAAAGCCAAGTCGACTTAGATGTTAATTACTACTTTGGAGATCCTATACGAGTATTTAAAAAAGAAATTGATGACTCTATTGATATAAAAACTCTAAAGGATAAGTATTATCAATCAGTACTCATCGTTTTTGGTAACGGCTACAACTTTTTAGATGCAAATGCACCCGAAATATATGCTCCAATCCAAAAAGAATATTCATATTGGGACAAACGGATTTTAATTACTCCAATGACTTCATTGGACTGGTCTGTTAATGAAAAAATACTTGCTTCATTTTTTCATATTGTTGCTGCAGATAGTAGTGATTTGCTTAATATTTCTTCAGTGCTTGAAAAAGGCCGCTACAACCAAAAAATAGCTAATAATAAAGAGACTATTAATAATAAAGATACTAATTACACATCTAAATTTATTGAGTTTGAAGATATAGAGAGCCTTAAAACCTACCTTGTAAACGATGAAATGTTTCAGTGGTTATGTGCAATTGCCGTTTATCCTAAAATTACATGGGAAATAATCATGAGCATTGGAGAAACTATAAATTCAACCATTGTTACTTATGACAATCTATTAAAAATAAGCAGGATTAAATGGGTACAAAACGGAAGCTTTCCAACCCGAATCCGACTTGAATTGCTAAAAAATTTAGATAGCAAATATGAGATTGCAGCGAGAAAGACCATAATAAAACTATTGGAAGAAGAATCAAAAAAAGATGATAATTCGTTTTCAAATAATGAGCGTATCATTCAGTTAATATTCAATAAGTTTATCTTGTTTTCATACGATCCTATAACTTTTGCTTTGTATGAAAAAGAAGAAAAGGAATTTCTAATGCTTTATCGGGATGATAAAATTAGAGATATTCCAACAAAAATATATCTTAAGGGCATTGATCCCGATAAAAAAGATGCTTGGAAAAGTCTGATGAAAGAAAGTACCGAAGAAGGGATCGACAACCTCGAGCAATATTACCTTACTAAGACTAATCCAACTCCACAGGATATTATTTCTAAAAATATTAAAAATTATTTACGTGCTACTTCACTTTTCTTTCTGATTATAGTAGCTGCTTTGGCATTTATTGGCGCTACAAAACCTGCTATAGGTCTGTTTGTAAACAAACAAAAGTTAGTGCCATACCAATGTATTATTAAATTGAATAGTGACGATTGTTATAAGGCATTTAATCCCGAAAAACTTATAATATCAGATAAAGGGAAAATAATTTATAATAACTCTCTTAACGAAAAGGACAGTATTATTTCATTGAAATCAGTATTTGGGAAGGAACTTTCATTTCAATTTATTTCTGATAAAAATGACAAAATTTCAAGTGTTTTAAAGATACAGCAACCAACTTCTATTGTTAATATCGCAGGATTTTATTGTAATAGAATTAAAGCAGAGTTTTATGGCAGAACTTATGATCTCTATAAAGATGTTTTGGAAACAGAACAGTTACAAACCACTAATATTCCATCGAGCGATAACACAAATAGTCTTATTTTTAGATCTGATGTTGATTCTGCCTTTGTATATAAACTCTGTCTTGATTTGATCAAAAGAAAATTTCCTCTACAGAAAATTATTATGGATAAACATTTTAGTAATGATGAGGTTAAAAATGCTGACGTAAAGATATTACTTGAGCAAAGGAAATCTGACACAAAAATAATTGAAACACAAGAAGAGCTTGATGAATATTTTTGGGGAAATAAAATCCCGAAACGGGGAACCAAAATCCTGAAACCAGAAATCAAAATTGCTTATTTTCCGAAATCAAATTATGACGAAGCTAAAAAATTAGAGCAGGCAATTATTAAGAGTGGTTTTAAATATTCAAAAATTACCTTTCATACATCTTCGGATGGTCAGGTTAGCCTATCTAATGAGGAAGGAATATCGGTGCATCAAAAAGATTTTCAAAAAGATGCAGACACACTTGCTAAAATTGCAACCAATGCATTGAAACGAAAGATAATCTCAGAAAAGTTTAGTTATAATCCTTATAACGATCCACGTGTATTAGTGGTAACATTGCTGAAATGGACTGTTTTGTTAAATGGAATAAGTCAATCAGATATGCTATATAAATACCTCAAAGACAGTAGCATGAAAATATCCTTAGCTAAGGATGGGGGAATTGAGCGAAATAATAATTGCATATACTATGGTGAAAAAACGACGAAAGAGGAGGCAATTGAATTTACTAAAGATATTATAAAACAAGGATTTACTATAAAGGCTTTAAGATATAAATCTAATCTAATATACAATGTAGAACTCGCATATAATGCCGATTATGATAGCTGTGCAGTATTGACCCTGGATAATTTAGATAATAACCAATTTGGCTGTATAGTAGAATGCCCATCAGCCTTTAACAATAATTCTACATATATTATTTATTTTGATTCTGAAACAATGAATTTGCCACCTGATGGTGTAATGTATCTTGATAAAACTTTAAGTCAATTAAGAAAAAATCCTAATCTTACAGCTACAATCATTTCTCACTCAAGCACTGGTTCGAAACAATCCAAAAATCGTTTGGATTCCGCACTAAGCCGACTTCTTAAAAATGATATTAATTCAGAAAGAATACGCGCAATAGATATGGGGAATAAAGAGTATCAAAAACAAAAATGTTTTGATCGCATTGAAATTAAGCTTATAGATAATGGTCCACCGTTACCAAAAATTCTATGGGTTGACGATCATCCGGAAAATAACTCTGATGTAATAAATAAGTTCAAATCTATTGGAATTACAGTTGATTTAGTAAAAACTAATAATGAGGCAATCGCAAATATTTCTAAAAACAATAATGAATATGATTTTATAATAACAGACATAGGTCGTAACAATGATGAAAAAGCAGTCTCTGATAAAAATAAAGCTGGTGTGGAATTAATAAATAGGATAAGCGATAAATCAAAGATTATCATTTTCTCTTATCCGGAAACAATAAAAAAATACCAATCTGAATTATTAAAAAATGGTGTAACACATTTTTACTCGGATTTTGACGAATTGGAAATGTTTATTTTAGGTACTTCAAACTCGAGTGAAATGCAAAAATAGGTTACACTTTTTATCCTAAAAAGTATAATTCAATTAAAACAACATATGATGATAGTGTAAGAAAATCGCAATTCAACTTTTCATAATATCGTTTTTAAAATTTAGATTACGGATATTTTTCTATCTTTGAAATTCAGGATTTTTAATCCGAAGGGCTTTATGATTGAGCCTTTAGAAAATTGATATTCATTATGGAACAGAAAATACATCAGGGAAAAAACGTAAAACGTTTCAGAGAAATGCTTAACATAAAACAGGAAGCATTAGCTTTTGATTTAGGAAATGACTGGAATCAGAAGAAAATTTCTGTGCTCGAACAAAAAGATGTAATTGAAGAAAATCTGTTGAAACAAATCTCAGCAGTATTAAAAATTCCCGTGGAAGCTTTTCAGAATTTTGATGAAGAACAAGCTATAAATATTATTTCGAATACTTTTACAAGTAACGATACATCAACATTAAATGCAGTTAACCCACACTGTACATTTAATCCAATTGATAAAATTGTTCAATTATATGATGAAAAAATTGCATTGTATGAGCGAATGCTCAAAGAGAAAGAGGAAATGATGGCAAGATTTGAAAAGTTACTCAATAAATAATTCATTTATAGAAGATATATTAATTCAAAAAAGAGGCTTTAAAGTCTCTTTTTTTTGATCGTATTTGTTCTATTTATCATCCAATCAAAATCATAAGTACGAATTCAGGAGACATTCGGACAACTTTAACCAGAAACCAAATCTTTAATAAACAAATGAACCAAAGAGAAACTGATTTAATTAAACTAAAAAAAATTATAGCCGAGAAAGACGGTGATGGAGCGTATGAAAATGGTTTTTCTTTTATTCACACCTATGAAGAAGACGAGGAAATTCTTTTACTTCTTTTTCAAATCTTCGAATCTGACTGGCATAAGGGACATGAAGATATGGCTAGGGCTTTTCAGTATATTTCAAATCCTATTACTGTAGAAACTTTATTTAAAGTAGCATTTTCGGACTTTGAATATATTAGATGGAATGAATATTTTCCTTTACAGAGAAAATGTACTTGGGCACTTGCAGACATTGGCACTAATGAGGCTAAAAAATATTTAGAACAAATAGCAGAGCAAGCCAATGAAACAATAGCGGAATACGCCACCAAAAGACTGGTAAAATGGGATTTTGAATTCAGAAGAAAAGTTCCTACAATAGGAGAATCACGCTATCAAGGTTTTGAAATAGGGCTTGAAAGTTATTCAGAAAGGCTAAAAGAATTGCCTCAAAACGGACAAGATATAATAGGTTATATGATGAAAAACGTTGATATTATTGATAATGCTCCACCATATCATGGTATCGTAACGGAGTATATTGTATTATATCTTGTTAATGAAAAAAGTACAGCTGCCACTATTACAGAAAGCCAAGATCTTGAAAAACCTGATTATAGTGGTCTGAAAGCAAATTCATTACAGCTAAGTTTCCTATCAATAATACACGATTACAATTCAAGACAAAAAGAAAATCAGGAAAGTGTATTGGCTATTTGGATAAAAAAAGAAGTCTTTAAAGAGATTTTACAAAAAGTAACACCAAAATGGAATCCCGACTATGATTATTTTGGAAAAGAACTCGAAAGACAAACCATTCAACTTGATTTAAACGAAGAGGATTTTGAGAAACTGATAAAAGAAAAAATTGATTTTGTATTCGACCTTTCGGATTTTATTAAAGAACAAAAACAATATATCGACCAAAATCAGATCGATAAACTAATGCTTCCTAAAGAAAGAATAGTTGATTTTGAAACACCCGAACTCATTGATGAGAAATGGATGTAAACAACTTTAACCTCACAAAAACAGAACATAACTAAGTAACAAAAAGCAAAAAATTAATTAAAAAGTAGTAACGATTATGGAAATAAAAGATGTACTTGGAATAGAGCCGATTGGGAAAGCAATTGAAACAACAGTGACAAAGTCATTTGAAGCAATTGAAGGCTTTTTAAAATTAGTCTGTGCTCCCGCATTAGAGGAAGTCGGACTACTTGCGAAAGACCAAGTAAGATCATGGAGATTTAAAAACGTACTTAACATTATTGAAAAAGCACAAGGAAAAATTGACTTTTCTGAAAATCAACTTCAAATCAAGGCAGATCCCAAAATTGCTATATCAATTATCGAAAACGGTTCTCTTAATGACGATCCAGATATGCAAGACCTATGGGCTGGACTCTTTGCATCATCTTGTACAAAAGAAGGTCAAGAAGATGAGAATCTAATTTTCATAGACTTATTAAAACAAATCACAAAAGTTCAAGCCAAAATACTTAAATATGCGTGTGAAAACTCAAAAAAAGTTATTTATCAAAATGGCTTGATTTTAGGCTTCGATTTTGAAATCGAATTCCCTGAACTAACTAAATTAACAGGAGTTACAGATGTTCATAGACTTGATAGAGAGCTTGATCATTTAAGATCACTTCAATTAATTAGTAATGAAGGAGGATTCGATGTTGATGATGATAGTTTAAATGCATCCATCACCCCTAGTGCTTTAGGATTAAACTTATATTTAAAGTCTCAAGGTTACAATGGTGATCCAAGCGTATACTGGAGACCCAACCTAGTCAACGCAAAAGAATTTAAACAAGTTTAGATTTTAAACGGTTAAGGGTCAAAAGCTAAGCTTCCCACAAATTTGCCAATACACATATATTAATACTGATCTACAACATATTACTCGTAACCTTTATTTCCACACGAGCTCACAAAGTAAAAGCTTCAGAGAAATCTGGAGCTTTTTTTTTGCTTGAAATCTTCCTTATTTTAAAGAATCAAAAAACGCTCTCAACTAACTAAAAACCAATATCTTAAATAAATAAAAAAAGGGGAATTTTCCCCTTTTCTGGTACACTTACATTTATCTAATTTAGTCAAATATTAAAAGCCCTGTTTTTACCATAAGTTTTAAGCACAGTCAGAAGCCCCCTATTTCTAATTATACTCTGCGCCCAAAATCATATTCCTTTCAGTTAATTTCATTTAGTATTTATAATAAATTTTATCAAAAGATGATTTTTGAAGTAATACAAATAATTTCAGAACAAGTAAACAGCTATCTCGCCGAAATTGGGTTAGAGAAATCTGTTGTTCCTGAAAATATAGCTTTTTTAGAATCTCAAAAAGATGATCCGGACAATAAGTTAAAAGATGGCGTAGCACTTACAGTAATCAATTTAGCCGAAGAAGCTACTTTAAAAAACTTCCCAAACCATAGTGTTGAAAATACTAAAACAATTTATAAAAATAGTGTCGTCAATTTAAATCTGTATATCCTTTTTAGTGCAAATAGAGATATATACATCAACTCGCTTAAAGATATTTCGAAGATTATTGAATTTTTTCAAGGGAAAAGACTTTTTACTCAAGCCAATACCATCTTTAACAGAAGCACTAGTGCGATGAGCAATGTAGACAACTTTAGATTTACGGTTGAACTCTATACTCCCACTTTTGAAGAACTGAATTATATCTGGGGAACATTGGGCGGAAAACAGCTTCCATCGGCCTTATATAAAGTGAGTATGATACAAATCGAACGCAATATCGTTCAGGCCGAAGGACAATTAATTGGCGAGTTTTCAGGAACAACCAAAAGAAAAGAACAGTCATGAGTTTTACCGCTACATATGAATTGCTATTTGAAGTCACGCTTCCTCACAATTATTTTTTGAATAATGGAGAAAAAACTTTTGCAAGTATGACAAATGCTGATAAAGAAAAAATGCTGCAACAATTTGATACAGATGCATTTTCGACAATAACGCCAACTTTAGAAACCAATACTGTACTGCGAAACCACAAAATGATATTCAAAAAAACCAAAACAGGTTTCGGAATATACATTAAAGTCAAAGGTGAATCTGACCCATTTATAAAAGTCCCTATTGATTTGAACCTAAAGTTTTTAATTAAAATTAATGACTATCAATTTGAAAATTATACTAATCTTGATTTTGCTCCTACTCAGGTATATCTTTTCAGTAATGTAAAACCATTGACTGAGCCTGTTTCGTTTGAATATCTTCCAAAAATAAATGACAATAAACTTATTTCAAACGCCTATTTAGTATCTGAAGAAACCACTGCAGATTTAGTTTCGACACTGCAGCCGTCAGAACAACAAAATGTCTTTGGGATTATTTCACTAACCGCGAAGGGTGATAATAGCTCAGGAAACATTATAAACAATGTGGGAAAAATGATAAGTCCAAGTTTTAAAATTCATTTTGATAATCGAAAAACACTTTGGAAATATATCAACCGTAAAGCAGGAACCACAATTGAAACCAAAACCGTAAAACCACTAACACGTTCCGGTTTTGTTGAAATTGACCCGCTTAACGATTTTTTTCCGGCAGAACCGGCAGAAAGTCAATACCCAAATCCATCTGTAAAATCAATAACAAAAATCAATAGTGATTACTATTCGGAAATATTTATTTAATAATTAAAAAACAATTCAATTATGGCAACAACTTACAAAACGCCTGGAGTATATGTTGAGGAAATCGTAAAGTTTCCCCCTTCTGTTGCCCAGGTAGAGACAGCGATTCCTGCTTTTATTGGCTATACTGAAAAAGCCACGAACAAGATTAATGGAGATTTGAAATTGAAACCAACAAGAATAACATCTCTTTTAGAATACGAACGCTTTTTTGGCTTTGCAAAACCAGAGACAACAATTAGTGTTACCATTAATGATATAGTTGATAATGGTTCGACAGCAAGATCAGTGATTGTAAATCAACCAACTAGCAGACAGCCTTTTTTGATGTATTATTCGATGCAATTGTTTTTTGCAAATGGCGGCGGTCCATGTTATATTATATCCGTTGGCCGTTATGGCGAAGATTTGGATGACGCTGATACAAAAGTAACTTCTATAAATGATAGTTCTCAATTAAAAAAAGGCTTGCTTGAACTAGAAAAAATGGATGAACCAACACTTATCCTTTTTCCGGATGCTACTCAGGTAACCGGTATTAATACAACTGATTTTTATGGTTTGTATAATGATGCCTTAAACCAATGTAGAAATCTGCAGGATCGATTTACAATTATCGACACGCTTAGCTATGATGCTACCAGTCCAACAGATACAAACATTGATGATTTGAGAGGAGTTATCAGTTCAGAGAAAGATACTTTAAAATATGGCGCTGCTTATTATCCACATTTAGAGACTATTTTAGATTACAGATACAATGCAAGCGAAATTTTGATTAAGCATTTTACCTCACCTACACCTGATGCCATGTCAACTGTATTAAGCGATTTAGGAGGTTCAAAAACTGCAATTGCACCACTAATCAGTAAATTAAAAACAGTTCCGGGAACAAATGATAATCTAACAGGAAGTATAGCCGAAGTTTTGAAATTTATTGAATCAGCAGCCGGCTTTAATAATGCAGCAGCAACTGCAGCAGCAGAAGCAGTTATCACTGGAGGAGGAACACAAGCAGATGCAGATGCCGCAGCTGCAGCTGCAGGAACTTTTACGGTAGCAAAAAATACGCTCTTTATCCCCTTGTTAGAAACTTTGACTAAAGATCTAAGCAACGTTATAGGAGAAAAAGAAAAAATTAAAAAAGCAGCATTAGCAGCAATAGCTTCTGATGAAGAAGACCAACCAACCAGAGACGCTATCACGGCAGCTTTAAAAACTCTCACTGATGCTTTTGAATTAGCTAATAAAATTGAAAGCGTTAAAACCAATTTGGCTGATTTATTAGGGAAAGCAAAAGCAGCAAATACCAAAGTAAAAATAACCGCTAATATCAAAGGCGCAGCAGGTGTTACTACTGTACTTTCTGAAATTCCAAAAATTCTGCATTTCACAGCACCAGCTTCTATCCTTGACTTTCCGGCAGCTATCACCATTGATGTTGATCTTTTTGCGCCTATTACAGCTAATATTGATGCAATTATTGCTGCTGTAACAACCGCAAAACCAAATGATCAAAATAACGGTGCTATGAATGGCCGCTTTTTAGCAGATATTACAGAGCTTGATAATGTTACCTACAATAAAATACTTTCCGAAATTTCTAATCTTTCAATAACTCTGCCTCCAAGTTCTGCTATAGCAGGAATTTATGCAAGAGTCGATGGTGATCGTGGCGTATGGAAAGCACCGGCAAATGTTAGTTTAAACTATGTCATTGCTCCTACGGTAAAAATCACTAATAATATACAAGACGGATTGAATATTGATACCGTGGCAGGTAAATCTATTAATGCTATTAGAACTTTTACCGGCAAAGGAACCTTGGTTTGGGGGTCAAGAACCTTAGCTGGTAACGATAGCGAATGGCGTTATGTTCCGGTTCGCCGATTTTTTAATATGGCCGAAGAATCCATTAAAAAAGCAACCGAACAATTCGTTTTTGAACCTAACGATGCCAATACCTGGATAAGAGTAAGAGCTATGATTGAGAATTTCTTAATTCTACAATGGAGAGCCGGAGCTTTGGCGGGAGCAAAACCAGAACAAGCTTTTTATGTAAGAATCGGACTGGGACAAACCATGTCTGCGGTGGATATTTTAGACGGTAAAATGATAATCGAAATTGGTTTGGCGGTAGTTCGTCCGGCTGAGTTTATCATCCTTCGTTTCTCTCACAAAATGCAGGAATCTTAATTAAATAATCATCATTAAAAATATATAGATCATGAGTTATCCATTATCAAAGTTTCATTTCTCAGTTGACTGGGGTGGAACAAAAATAGGTTTTACAGAGGTTTCCGGATTAGATGTAGAAACTGAAGTTATTGAATACCGTCAGGGCGCAAGTCCGGAATACAGCAAGATCAAGATGCCGGGCATGCAGAAGTTCTCTAACATTACCATGAAAAGAGGAACTTTTAAAAGCGATAATGAATATTATGCCTGGTGGAATTCGGTAAAACTAAACACTATCGAAAGAAGAGATATCACCATCAAATTACTTAACGAGGAACACGAACCAGTGATTACCTGGAAAGTAAAAAATGCATGGCCAACAAAGGTTCAATCAACTGATTTAAAAGCCGATGGAAACGAAGTTGCTATCGAGTCAATAGAATTGGTTCACGAAGGTTTATCTATTCAAAATGACTAATCATGGCTAATTACTATCCACCCGTAGGTTTTCATTTTCTCGTTGAATTCGATCAACTGGGAACGAAAGAAAAAGACCATCAATTTCAATCTGTTTCAGGACTATCCGTAGATCTTGAAACGGAAGAATTTGTCGAGGGTGGAGAAAACAGATTCAAACACAAAGTTCCTGTAAAAACCAAATATCCAAATTTGGTTCTAAAAAGAGGGATACTTATTGATTCTGACGTAATTGAATGGTGCAGAAAAGCAATAGAAAATTTTGAATTTAAGCCTGTCGATTTAACTGTAAAACTCTTGAATCAGGATCACGAACCTTTAATGCACTGGAAAGTTGTACATGCCTATCCCGTAAAATGGGCAGTTGAAGATTTTAGCGCTCTGGAAAGCAAAATTGTTATTGAAAGCTTTGAGCTTACTTATAATTATTTCACTCTTCACAAAAAATAATTTTACCATGCCAATTGAAATCAAAGAGCTTCACATTAAAATAAACGTGAACGAAAATTCAAATTCTAGTGCAAAACCAGCTTCTTCTTCATCCACTAATAAAAAAGATAATGTGGCTGACTGTGTCGAGCAAGTAATGAAGATTATTGAACGAAAAAAAGAACGCTAATATGACAACGACTAATGGTGAATTAAAAAAACTGAAGATCATTGCTTACAGCGATCCTCAATTCAACAATCCTATTTCGGATATTGAAGAGTTCATTACTTTGATGAATCCCGAAAAGTATACTTTTCATTACAAGATAGAGCAAGATACAACCCAAGCCGCCGGAACGAGCAGTCCTGCACCAAGATTTACAGCGATTGCTCCGGAGGAATTAGAATTGGATTTTGTTTTTGATCGAACAGGCGTTATTGCCGGAAAAGAAAGTACCGAAAATGGTGTTATTGAAGACATTGAGCATTTTAGAAAAGTAATTTTAGAATATAATGGTACAGAACATAAGCCAAATTACTTAAAAATTGCCTGGGGAAGTCTGCTATTCAAAGGATCTCTTACAGAAATGACCATTGAGTATAAACTTTTCCGACCAGATGGAACGCCAATTAGAGCTATTGCAAAAGGAAAATTTAAAGGAGTTGTTGAAGATGAGCTAAGGGCAAAACAGCAAAACAATCAATCTCCTGATTTAACGCATACCAGAACTGTAAAAGCTGGCGATACGCTTCCGTTAATGTCATTTAGAATCTATGGCGATTCAAAATACTATCTTGAAGTAGCAAGAGCCAACAAGATTATAAATTTTAGAAAGCTAAAAATTGGTCAAAAAATATTCTTCCCTCCTCTTCAAAAACAACAATAGATGAACAATAGCGGCGTCATACAAACCAGTAAAAGTGCAGATTTAGTAACGCACAAATTGCTCATTGAGGGAAATGAGTTATCTGGTATTTACCAAGTAATGAGCATTGTAGTTCATAACGAAGTGAATAGAATACCGATGGCGCAAATTATTTTGACCGATGGAGATGCTTCTGCAAGAGATTTTAAATTAAGTAATGAAGATTTGCTGATTCCGGGGAAAAAAATTGAAATAAAAGCCGGCTATCACAGTGACGAAGAAACTATATATAAAGGAATAGTTGTAAAACATTCCATAAAAATAAAAGACAATTCGTCCCTGCTAATTGTGGAATGCAAAGACGAAGCCGTAAAAATGACCATTGGCAGAAAAAGCAAATATTTTTATGACGTAAAAGACAGTGATGCTTTTGAAGACATTATAGGCACTTACGGATTAGAAAAAGATGTCGAAAGTACTAATTATAGTCATAAAGAATTAGTGCAATACAATACATCCGATTGGGATTTTATTGTCTCTCGTGCGCAAGCCAATGGAAAATTATGTTTTGTTGAAAACGGCAAAATCTCGATTAAAAAACCAGATTTAGCTTCAGAAGCAGTTGAAACAGTTGCTTTTGGTGCCAGTATGCTAGACTTTGATGCCGAAATTGATGCTCGAAATCAGTTTGCCAAAGTTTCCTCTTTCAGTTGGAATGCATCCAATCAGGAATTATTAGAAATTGAAGCCAAAGATCCAAGCGTAAGTCTAAACGGGAATTTATCTCCTTCGGATTTATCCGATATCGTAAAGCTCGAAAACTTAGAATTGCGTCACGGCGGTCATGTTACCGATACTGAATTGCAAGATTGGGCCGATGCAAAATTATTATTTCAACAACTGTCAAAAGTTCGCGGAAGAGTAAAATTTCAAGGCATTCCCGCAGTAAAACCCAACACGATTATTATGCTTGAAGGCGTTGGAGATCGTTTTAATGGCAAAGCATATATTACTGGGGTTTTCCATGAAATTGCAAACGGTAATTGGACTGTAAACGCACAATTTGGATTAAATCCGGAATGGTTTTCTGAAACTTATGATGTCAATACACCATCGGCTTCAGGAATAATTCCATCCATAAAAGGACTGCATATTGGTATTGTAACCCAACTTCAGGACGATCCCGACGGCGAAGACAGAATTTTGGTCAAAATACCAATTATCAATAACGAAGAACAAGGTATTTGGTGCAGAGTTGCTGCTCTTGATGCCGGTGATAACAGAGGAACTTTTTTTAGACCTGAAATTGAAGACGAAGTAATTATTGGCTTCATTAACGAAGATCCTAATGATGCGATTGTATTAGGAATGCTCCACAGCAGCGCAAAACCTGCTCCGCTAAAAGCTTCTGACGATAACCATCAAAAAGGGATTTTTACCCGAAGCGAAATGAAAGTGCTCTTTGACGATGATAAAAAATCGATAGCCATTGAAACTCCCGCTGGCAAAAAAATAACACTTGACGAAGATAAAGGATCAATAGTTATTGAAGACGAAAATTCGAACGTGATTACAATTGACAGCGCAGGAATAAAGATGGAAAGTGCGGGCGATATTTCGATAAAGGCAACAGGCGATGTAAAAATTGAAGGTACTAATGTAAATCTAAAAGCAACCGCCCAATTTAAAGCCGAAGGCAGTGCCGGAGCAGAAATGTCATCAGCAGCAGTCGCGATAGTTAAAGGCAGTATTGTTCAGATAAATTAACTTATTCCTTCAATCACTTTTCGGTCTTTAAACGAAATAATAATAATAATAATAATAATAATAATAAATAATCATGGGAGCACCAGCCGCACGAATCAACGATATGCACGTTTGCCCAATGGTAACCGCAACAGTTCCTCATGTAGGCGGGCCAATATTGCCCCCAGGCGCACCTACAGTATTGATAGGCGGTCAACCAGCAGCTTGTTTAGGCGATATGATCGTTTGCACCGGACCTCCGGATAGCATTATCGCAGGTTCAAGTACAGTACTTATTGGAGGAAAACCAGCCGCAAGAATGGGAGATTCCACAGCGCATGGCGGAACAATTATAATAGGATGTCCAACTGTTTTAATAGGCTAATTATGGAAAATAAAGAAGCTTTTTTAGGTACCGGATGGAGTTTTCCGCCAGAGTTTAAAAAAAACACGAAAGCAGTTGTAATGACATCTGACGAGGCAGATATTAAAAGCAGTTTAGAGATATTGCTTTCCACCAAAATTGGCGAGCGCATTATGCTGCCCAGATATGGTTGTAATATGGACGAATTACTTTTTGAATCATTAGACAGAACATTAAAAACCTATGTTTCTGAACTAATAAAAACGGCAATTCTATATTACGAACCGCGAATTGATGTTGAAAAAATTGACATAACACAAAGTGACGATTTAGAAGGTGAATTATTAGTCATAATCGATTACAGAATAAGAAGCACAAACTCAAGAAGCAATCTTGTTTATCCGTTTTACAAAGGAGAAGGCACTAATATTTAAAAGTTTATAAGCTATGAATACTGACGGCAGCCAAATAGACAATGTTATTTTTAAAAGAAATGGAGTCAATCAGGAAGAACGCTTTAGTTACGCACTAGAGCCAGAAAACCTGAAACTTCATGATTTTACTATTGAAGACTGGTTGTTGTTTGCTTTTAATTTTGCGAAACAAGTCAACTTTTTCGACACTAATAACGATAAAAAACCGGAAGGAGATTGGCAGGAATTTTTTAACTGTTTCAGTTTTTCAAAAGATAATCTTCCGGATGGTAATATTCCAAAAAGAACAGAGAAAAATTATGATATTTTAAAAGAAGACATTACCCGAACATTATCGAATGCCAATATCAATCAGGACCTTACGCCGCACATGACATTGTTTGTGTGTTTCCTGAAATTATTAGAATTATCCCAAAACAAACTTAATCTTATTACAAAAAAGCATTTAGATTTTTTCTATAAAGATATACTTCAAATCGAAAAACTTCCTGCAAAAGCAGATAAAGTTAGTATCATTTTTGAGTTGGCAAAAAAAATTGCCGAAGAAAAAATCGCCGTAAATACAGAACTTGACGCAGGAAAAGATCCTGATGGCAAAAAATTAATATACAAAACCACAGAAGAATTTATTGCTAATAAAGCCAATATAGCGTACCTAAAAAGCGTGTATAATGACTTTGATTTGGGCGAAATAAAATACAGCGATATTGCAAATTCTCTGGACGGAAAAGGTGAACCCTTAAAAGAAGACGCTCAATATTGGTTTCCTTTTGGATATACATCCAAAGAAAAAAAATACCCGAAACTGGACGATGCAAAATTAGGTTTTGCAATAGCTTCAGAGTTATTTAATCTTAAAGAAGGCGATAGAAATATTGCTATCACAATTACTTTTGCTGCTGACCTAAATTTTCATAAACCATTTACTTCAGACGATCTTCCAACAAATATCAGTATTTTGTATAGTGGGAAAAAAGCATGGATTGGAGATTTAAAACCGGACAAAAACGTTCTTTTTAAAGCTGGAAGTCTATCTTCAAGCGTTGGAGGAAAGCAATTAACATTGGTTTTTCAGATACCAAAAGATGATCCGGCAGTTGTTGGTTATGACCAGAAAGTTTTAGGCGAATATTTCTCAACAGAACTTCCTGTAATTCGATTTTTAATCAATACGCAAGATCCAAAGGGACATGGACATAATCTTTTTAGAGCTTTAGTCACAAACACAATAGACAACATTAATGTAAAAGTTGAAGTTAAGGATGTTAAATCTCTATTATTAGAGAGTGATAACGGTTTACTTAATGCTGCAAAACCCTTTTATCCTTTTACAACTCAACCTGAAAAAAACAGCTCCTTTATAATAAATTATCCTGAAATATTTTCTAAAAAATGGACAGATGCAGATATTCATATAAAGTGGAAAAACACTCCATTATCATTTGAAACTCATTATGCTTCTTACAAAGAAAGTTTTCTTGAAACCATAAGTAAACAAAGTTTTATTGATGCAATTTTCAGCGACGATAGCACTGTAACCACAATGAATGCCAATCAACCTGAAGATGGAATCGCAAAAAGAAGCGCTCCGGAACCAAAAATTGCTACAGAAAATACCGATCCACCTGCAACAAACCCAAATGGTCCAATTGTTACAGAAGGCTATTTTAAAGCAACATTAGCAGTTTTAAACAAAGAAGTTTGGGATGAACAAAATAAAATTGTCAATTTATTTGATGATCCGGATAATGATAAAATATATGAAACTAATATCCATGTAGATGGTAGCAAATATGACATTGACAAAAGCGGTCCGATACGATTGACATTAAATCAGTCGTTTTTACATTCTTTATTTCCAAGAATATATACTCTGGCAATAATGAATATCGCTGCAGAGCCAACAACGCCTATTCCAAATGAACCTTACACGCCAGTTGTAGAAAGCATAAGTCTGAATTATTCTGCTGAGGAAAATATTGATTTTGAGCACTACGAGTCTAACCGAATAAAATTGTTTCATGAAGCTCCTTTTGGTCAGCGCGAAGAGCATTCTTATTTGAAACAACAAGCCATCAATAAAGAGATTTTAGAGACTGGAACGCTAACTACCAATTGTCTGGTTCCGGATTATTGTAATGGAGGCGAATTTTATATAGGTCTTCACGATGCCGAAACAATGCAGCAGATTTCATTATTATTTCAAATATTAGAAGGAAGCGAAAATATCAGCGTTGACACTTTTAAAGGAAAAGAAAGAGTATCATGGTATATATTATGCGATAATTACTGGAAAACTCTTGATAAGGATATTTTGGCAAATGGTATCGATAATTTTTTAAAATCGGGTATCGTAAAATTTAATATTCCAAAGCAGGCATCTAATGATAATACGTTATTTCCAGCCGATACAATTTGGGTAAAAGCAAAAATGCACAAAGATTATGATGCAGTTTGTAAAGTTATTGATGTGAAAACTCAGGTTGTTACCGCAGAATTTTTTGATAACAACAACAATTTAGCTCATTTAGACAGCTCATTACCAGCCAAAACAATATCTAAATTAATTACGAGAGTTCCGCAAATTAAAAGTATTGACCAGCCTTTTAATTCATTTTCCGGAAAGCCATTGGAGTCAGATCCCTCCTATTATCTGCGTGTAAGCGAACGCTTGCGCCACAAAAACAGAGCTATAACACTTTGGGATTATGAACATCTGATTTTACAGGAATTTCCAAGTGTTTTTAGAGTAAAATGCCTTAATCACACTTTTATTTCGGGAACAAGCACTTCGTTTTTATCTCCGGGAAAAGTAACACTTGTAGTAATTCCGGATATCGTCGACAAAAATGTATTTGATATTTATGAGCCAAGAGTAAGTACAGCAACATTGAACAGCATAGAAAATTTTATTAATTCTAAAAATTCAATGCAAGTGTCTGCAAAAGTAATTAATCCTGATTACGAGAAAGTTATAATAAAATTGGATGTGAAGTTTTATCCACAATATGATGAAAATTTTTATAAAAAACAGCTTAATGAAGATCTTATAAAATTTTTATCGCCTTGGGCTTTTGATACTTCTAAGCAAATCATATTTGGAGTTGAGTTACAACGAAGTATTGTTATAGAATATATTGAAAATTTATATTATGTAGATTTTTTATCTCAGCTTGAAATGGCAATATACATAGATAAAAAAACAAATAAGGACCAACTTAAACCATTAGAAGATAAAGAAGATAACGTAGCCAGAGTAAGCCTTTTAGACTTTCAGACCACGCTTTCACCATCAAGTCCAAAAAACATTTTAGTCTCTGTTAAAAACCACATTATCGGTACCAACATAATAACTTGTAAAAAAACAACCCCAGTAGATCCTGAAAAATGTCAATACTAAACCAACATATCACCATTCCTAAAAAATCAGCAACCGATGACGATTTGGATTTCTTTTATTTGAGAAAAAAAGGAATCGAATATATAGAGTCTTTTGGTAGTAAATTTTGGACTGATTTTAATGAGCACGATCCAGGTATTACGATGCTGGAGATGCTTTGCTACGCTATTTCTGATCTTGGCATGAGACTCAATCTGCCAATCGAAAATATATTAGAATCTAATGACATTAATAAGGGTATTCCGAAACAGTTTTTTAAAGCCTCAGAAGTATTGTCATCAAGTCCTGTAACGCAAAATGATTACCGAAAACTATTTATAGATATAGAAGGAGTTCGAAACTGCTGGCTCGCAAAACATGAAAAAACAGTATATGTAGACTGTAAAAAAGATAAACTTTCTTATGATGTTAAGGATTTTAATGATTTATCAGCAACTCCAAAATTAAGAAAATCATTTGAGCTCAATGGTTTATATGATTTGTATGTAGATTTTGTAAGTTCAAAACCTGCAGATATAGCGATTGTTAAAGAAAAAATAAGAAAGCAATATCATGCAAACAGAAACCTTTGCGAAGATCTTGTTGACATAAAAAAAGTTGTAGACTATCCAATAAAAATATGCGCAGATATTGAAGTAAATACCGAAGCCGATGAAGAATTGGTTCATGCAAATGTCCGTGATGCACTGGAAAGTTACTTATCGACAACGGTCAATTTTTATTCTCTAAAGCAAATGATTGACAAAGGATATTCGACTTTGGAAATTTTTGACGGACCAACTTTACAGCATGGTTTTATTGATACTGAAGAATTGCTTATCGCCGATTTGAGAAACGAAGTGCGTCTTTCGGATATTATGAGAATAATAATATCAGTGCCGGACGTACTGCTAATTAAAGATATTTCTTTAGGGAATTGTGCTGGTGATGATCTGGAAAACAAATGGCTTATCTGTCTTGCACCTTACGAAAAACCTGTTATTTGTCCTAAAAGTGTTTTCAATTACAACAAAGGATTATTGCCCTTAAATATCAATCAGGCAAAAGTACAATTTTATTTAGACGCCATAAAACTCGAAAAAGACAAAGCGACAACCAATGCCAGTCAAAATAAGGAATTAGAAATACCAAATGGCGAATATCTTAACACGGATTTTTATACCACCATACAAAATGATTTTCCTGAAACATATGGTATTGGCGAAGTGGGACTTCCTACCAGAGCATCTGTTGAACGTAAATCTAAAGCAAAACAATTAAAAGGATATCTTTTGTTTTTTGATCAGATATTAGGAAGTTATTTTAAACAATTAGGGCAAGTAAGCGAATTGCTTTCGGTAAGCGGGAATTTGTCCCGAACTCTTTTTACTCAAGTTGTTCAGGATATTGAAGGCGCTAATGATATTGTAAACGGATATGAAAATTACGACGATGAAACTATTACAGCACTGCTTTTTGATCAGCAGGACAATAATATTGAACGAAGAAATAAAATTTTAGACCATCTTTTATCACGTTTTGCAGAGAATTTTTCAGAATACGTATTCGTTAACAAAACCATTTATGGCAACACCACAGATCAGGTCGTATTGCGTGACAAAGAAAACTTTCTGAAAGATTATAAAGTAGTAAGCAAAGACCGCGGCAATGCTTTCGATTATTACAAACAACCCATTGCCAATTTATGGAATACCAATAATGTTTCAGGAGCCGAAAAAAGGATTTCAAGACTCATTGGTATTAGAGATTACAGTCGCAGAAATCTTTCTCATTCGTTTGTCCAAATGTATAATTTTATAGATACAGACAATCAATCTGTTTATAGATGGCGTATTGTAGACAAGAATGAAGATATTGTACTTTCTTCAACAGCAGAATATTTTGATACTTCTGCTGCAAATAAGGAGCTTTATTTTGCTGTATTACAAATTATTCAGACTCGGGAATATAAAATAAAAGAGGCTTTTAAAAACGGTACAATAACAGATTTATCTATTGTTGACAATATTTTAATTCAAGAGTCTGATGCCGGAAAATATTCTTATGACATTATAAATCCGGCAATCACAGACAAGAAAAACCCAAACCGCATTATTGCCCGCAGATTTGAATACTACACTAATTTACCTGATTTAGAAAAATCGATTCTGGATTTAATTCAATTCATGAAAGAAGATTTTACAGAAGAAGGAATGTTTTTGATCGAACACATGATGCTTCGTCCGGATGTAAATCTCACATCTGTAAATCCGGATACTTTCATGCCTATCTGCGCCGATGAATGCGATAATTACGAACCAATAGATCCCTACTCCTACCGTGTGAGCGTTGTACTGCCGGGATATACTTTACGATTTGCCAATACCGATTTTAGAAATTATATCGAAAAAATAATTAAAGAAGAATTGCCGGCTCACGTTCTGGCAAAAATATGCTGGATTGGCTATAGGGAAAAAGATGTAAAAGATCCCGCAGAAAACCAGCTTGTTCAATTTGAAAAAACATATAAAGACTACTTAATCGCCAAAACCGATTTGAATCAAGAGCAGCCGGAACCACAATTAATCAGCTTTATTAAGGCGTTAACCGTTCTGGACAATGTTTACCCAACCGGACGACTGTTTGATTGCAGCGATGAAAACGAGCGATTGTCAGATAAAATTATACTAGGAAAAACGAATTTAGGATCACTATAAAAACTATTCCCATGTCAGCAAAACTTTCAACAATAACAACACAATACCGCAGATTCACAAAGAATCAGGTACTTACAGAAGGAAACCTTAATGAGGTAGTAGATTTTTTTGACGATCAGGATCGCCTTTCCCGCATTTACCTGAGTGGCGTTGGTATAGTTTGCGGATTTTATACTGCTTATAATCCGGATCAACAAACTATTTCAATAACACAAGGAAATGGTATTACTACTGATGGTGATCTTTTTAAACTATATCTGGCAGATGTATTGGGAAACAAAAAAATAGATTTTGACTCCAAAACCTATACGCATTGCAAAATTTACGATAATAAAAAAGCGGCTTATAAACCCTTCTTTTATGATGACGGAAACAAGCAATTGCCTCTTTTTGAACTCTTGACAAAAGAAGAGCAAAAAAAAGAAAAAGATCCCAATTTTGCTTTAGCAGATTTTAGCGCAAATACAAAATTTGATTTTAAAGAAGCTGTAATTCTTTTGTATCTGGAGTCTTATGAAAAAGAATCTGACCTTTGTGTAAGTCTTTCGTGTGACAATCAGGGATTAGAAATTGTTGGCAATTTTAAAGTTTTAATTGTCAGCAAAGTCGTTGCCGCACAAATAATGAATCGTGACAGCATGATTGGCAAAATCAATTATTCTAATTTATATTATTCATTACCGGACCTAAAATCAAACAGAATTGTATTAAAACCAGATGATTTTGCACATCTTGAGGCAATAAAACAAACTTTTACCAAAGGCATTTTCAAAAACAATGTTGTTAAAAATTTACAGGATGGTTACACTCAATTACTGAAAGGCTTAAATATGCCAACAGTTTTAGATTCAATTCAGAAAAAAATAGACGAACTATTTAATTTTGAAGGAGATCCGGTACTTCCTGCTGATTTTCAATATCTGTATGATTTGCTTAACGATCTTGTTGATACTTACAACGAAATCAGAGCGCTTTTGCTTTCTATAAACGATAGTTATTGTTCTCCCGATATCAATGCTTTTCCAAAACATTTAATGCTGGGCGAATTAATTAAAACGGAGCCTTGTTATGAATTCCGTCATGCATTTTACAAATCGCCTTTACTTACAGGAGAAAACCTAACCACTTGCAATGACTGTCTTGCAGATGCTGAAGTTCCCGTTAAAGATTCAGACAAAAAGGAGAAAGAAAAAGAAGAAACTCCAGATGAACTGCAACTATGCTACGGCGAAAACACAGCCAAACAAAGAATGTACAGTCTTATTTTGAGAAGTGCTCAATTATTAGAAAACTACAACTCAGCATTTGATTTTATAAAAATTACGCCGTCTTTGCAATTGGGTAAATTGGGTAAAAAAGCAATCCCTTTTTACAATAATGTAAACGATTCGCTTATTAAAGCCTGGGATTTTGATAAAACCATTTTAGGCTTAGAAAAAAACAATGTTAGTTATCACGATGATTTACTGGATACTAAAAATCCACTTGAAATTCATCTTGATAGTGATTTCTACAGAATCGAAGGACATCAGGGACGCAATTACAAAGAAGCACTAAAAGCTATTCAACAAATTAGATTAGATAACGGACTTGGATTCAACATAATGATTCTTGCCGTAAATGCTAATGAACTGGATAAAACCATTCAGAATTTCACCAAATATTACCTGAACAAAAATCATGGTTATGAGCATAAAGCCGGCGTAGTTCCCGGAGGTACTTTTATAATGATATATCTTGAGGAAAAAGTACCTTATTATTACTATTACAACGCTCGCAGACCATCTTTAACGAGTGATTTTGAAAAATTTGCTGAAGGAATCCCTATTTTAAATCCAATTGTGGCTGATTTTTCGATTCCGTATTTATGTTGTGATGAAAACAATATTGGTCTTAGTTTGCCTGTAGATAAAATTTGTTTTGACAGCAAAACTCCACCTCTGCCTTTTAAAATTTCTCCAGCGGGAGGTTTTGTAAAAGCCAATGTGAGATATGATCAAAACGGAGGAATAACGGTAAATGAACTTGGAGAACTTGTGTTTGATCCAAATTTTGTCAGCAAAGAATTAATTGGTCAAACCATAACATTTACCGTTAATAATTTTGATACGGATTGCGCGATAACCATTTTCGAAAAACCAATATTCGATTTTAACGCAGTTCCTTTAAAACCATCAGGAATTAATGAAACCGAAGTTACTTTTACCATAACCGGAGATAATATTGCCGGCAATAAATATATCTGGGATTTTGGAGACAAAACCAATCTTGTCGCAGATGATAAAACAGAAATAAAACACATCTACAAGTATAATAGTGAATCACAGAAAAAATTCACATTTGATGTTGTTCTTAATGCTGATAATGGCAATTGTGGTTTTCATATCAGTCATCAAGTAAGTTTTGAAATTGAAGACCCAAAAGTACTGATAGATGGCAAATTAGTCAATAAAATATCCTTTTGCAGAAACGATAAACCAGTGATACTTACCCTTGAACCAAATGTAAAAGGAGCTGTTATTTCCGGAGAAGGAGTTATTCTAATCTCAAGAGCAGGAGTTCAGTTTAATCCAGGTAGTGTTTCTCCTGGTGTTACAAGTGTAAATATTTTGATAGACGGAAAACCATCCAATCTAACAATCACACTTTTAGATCTTCCTACTGCAAGTTTTGCTTTTGTTATCGATCCATTGGGAAATCTAACCTTAACCAACAACTCTGTAAATGCTGCAACTTACACTTGGCAAATTGATAAGGAAATAATAAGTACAGATAAAAAAGATCCAATAGTAAAGCAAGTTTCTTCATTTAATCAACCTTCTATTTTCGTTGCATTAACTGCTGAAGGTAAATGTGGCTCAGTAACCGATGGTCCAAAATTAATTGAGTTTAAAAAAGTGCCTGAAGTAAATCTATGTCTTGACAATGCTGATTTATTTGTAAAAGAGTCAATTGAAACGACTACCAATTTAAGAGAAACTTCTGATATAAATAAATTCAATAAGGAAACCGTTAACTTCATTGCTGATACCGAAAGCAGATTTCTCGATGTTCAAAAAGATCTTCCGAGTTACATCAACGGTAAGTCAAATACTAAATTATCTGAAATCTTCAAACAAGAATATTTCAATTCTATAGCTACAGTTGTTGCCGCTGCCATTAGATTGCAAAATTCAAATCAGATTACTGCAGTACAAACACTTATCAAATTAAATACTTCTTTGTTTTACACAATTTTGAGATGTCAGGATCCGGAAACGCTTAAGGCTTCTGAAAAACAAATTTTCTCAACAGGAGTACTTTTTAATAATTTATTTGAAAATTTTATCGCAATGAAATTCAATGCCGATACCAACGGATCATTGAGAGATTTCTTGCTGAGCATGCTAAAAGTATTCTCAAAAGTAGATTTTATACTGAATAATTTAAATAAACAAATAGACGAACTTACAACTGGTGCTAAATTCAAATAAACATATCATCAATAAAGTTTTCCTTGAGATAAATACCGATTCTAAAGAAAAAGGATATTATCTCAAGGACAATATTGATGCGTTTTTACAACAGGAAATATTCAAAGTTTTAGAAAATTACTTTAATGAATTAGATTCTAAAAATCCTTCGTACAGCGTACAATTAGACAAACTAAACATTGATATTGCCATTAATCAAAATTTGGATATTGAAGATTTTAAAGAGCAAATCCTAAACAAAATCACCAAACAAGTTGAAGAAGTTTTTGAAAAAGAAGATTCAAATAATATAGAAGGTTATAAAATCATCAAACCACAGGAAAAAGAAATCGAAAGCTTTTTTTATTTCCTGGAAACAGGCACAAATGTTTGGTGGACAACTTTAGATCATAATTTTAAAATAGTTGACGATACGGCTTTTGATGAAATACTAAATGATGAAAGTTTTTCTTTTAAGTGGAAAAATACAGTCCGAAAACCAATTGCGAGAACACGATTTATCAAGCAATTTAGTGATGAACAAATTGTAACAATAATTAAAAAAGGAATATTACTTAAAAAAAATAATGCTGAAAGCAATTCCAAAATAATCAGGATTGAAGCGATAAAAAAATCTATTGAAACCAGTATTTCAAAAAATATATTGATTCCGAATCAACGATTTTTAATGTGGGAAATAGTTGTTTTAAGCCTTTTGGAAACAAGCAATACAATTTTAAAACAAAAGCTTTTCGCATTGATTTCTAATGTGTTTGAATTTCATAAACAGAACAGTTTTTTAAAACACACAGAACTTTTTCTAAAGGAAATTGAAAATCAAATTGAGAACCAAAACGAATTGGAACTACTGGCTAATCTAGATGCTATTATTTCGATTATCGAAAAAAAACTAGACAAGGTTATTTTAAAAGGAAAAGAAACGGGAATCGAAACCGGAATCGAAACTTCCTCAAAAAAACAAGAACCAATAAAACCTGAAACAGAAACAGAGATAAAAAATAAAACTGAAATAGAATCAGAAATCGAAGCAGAAAAAATTCAGAAAAATAAGGAAACGACAACACCTGATCCTGATTTTATTTCGATAAAAAACAAAGAAGAAACTGTTCATAAAGACGAGAAAAATATCGAATCATTATCGAATGATTCAGAAGAAAAAACGCCAAATAATCATGAAAAAGTAATCGATAAAAAAGAGCTTTCGCTTGATAAAAAAGAAAATATTTTAGAAGCAGATATTAGCGGTTTATATGTAGAAAATGCGGGTTTAATGTTGATTCATCCCTTTTTGAAATCACTGTTTGTTAATTGCAAATTGCTCGATAAAGACAATACAATAAATGATCCCGAAGTTGCCACGCACCTTTTGCATTATGTCGCGACCGGAAAAGAACAGGATTATGAGAATGCTATGACTTTCGAAAAATTCTTATGCAATATTCCAATAGACGAACCTATTGAAAGAAACATTGTACTCTCTGAAGAAATGAAAAAAGAAGCGGCAGAAATGCTTCAGGCGGTATTGGATAATTGGGATATCATGAAAAAATCATCGGCAGAATTACTTCAAAACGAGTTTTTGCAACGCCCGGGAAAACTGAGCGTTATTGGAGACGAAAGTCCCACAATAATTATAGAACGAAAAACGCAAGATGTTTTATTAGACAAATTAAGCTGGAATTTGAGCATCATAAAATTGGCTTGGAAAAAACGAATCATATATGTTAACTGGTAAAAATTAAAAATATGAATGTTGAAAACACCTCTTTTTTAGAATACGATAAAAGAAATATTCGCGGCTTTCAGCAAATGGCTTTAGAGTTTTTATTTAATAATGTAAACATGTCTAAAGTGGTCTTTTGCGGAGGCATTGCAGACTATATTAATCTTCGCGAGTATTATGACATTACAATTAATGATATCGATATAATTTTTGAAAACGAACAGGATTTACAACCCATGATTAGCAAATTGGCAACAAGAAGATATCCGTCTAAATTCTATAAAACAAAAAATGGTGAAGCGTTAGTAAACATATTCAGAGTTGGAGAAACTTCGATTAATATAGACAGTTTTCCAAGGGATTTTTCTAACGTAACTCATATACAATCGCCTTTGTTGGGTAAAATGGTCTGGCATACTTCGTTTGAAGAAAGTAAAATAAATCATAATAATGAAATACATCTAAACACCTCACAGGCAAAGGGTAACGATTATGAATGGAGACGATTGTATAAACACAGCCGAAAAGCTTCTTTGTACAACAATGTAACTTTCCTGGAAGAAAAAAACTTAATTCATACTATTAAAAAAAATATATTATGAGGGAAGAGCCTAGAATAATTTACAGCTTAGATGCATTTCCTATTAGCAACAATCGATGGAATGAAGGAAATAAATTTAAAGAAACAATTTATTCGACTGCATTGAGCGTATTATACAGCCATTTATGGTATAAGGATATTGAACTTTATGCTGATGAAACGGCTTATAAGTTTCTGTATATGCTTCCGTGCAGAGTTAGTAAAATTAGCAGTAATAAAGACACTGTTATTTGGATGAAATCGAAAATTGATGTCATCGAAAAACAAACTAAACCTTTTATACATCTTGATAATGACGCTTTTATAAAGAAAAAAATAAATTTTGATTTTGAGAAGGTAATTGTCGAACAAAACGATTATGAATTATACAGTATGTACCAATATCGTTTGGATTTTTTTAATCAATTTACTCAGGATTTAGACTATTGGAAACCAGATTTAGGATACGCTTTTAACTGCGGAGTTTTGGGTTTTAGAGACCTTGAACTTCGGGATCAGTTTCTAAAAGCTTTTTATGCTTTAGAGGAAATTTTTATAAAAAATAATAATCCGGGAATAACAAAAGTAGAACCTTGTATTGTTTTAGAACAATATAATCTTGCGGCATTATTACATCACAATAATGTTAAACCAACATTATTACTGTGGAAAAAAAACTTGTACGAAAACAGTCAGCTTGCAGATAAAATTGGTTACACACACATTGCCGGACAAAAAAAATACAGAATTGAGATTGTTCAGGAAATAGAAAACAGGCTTTCTAAACTGTTTCCGTATTGGTACAAAGAAGTAAAAAATGCCTTGGCGAAAGAAGGTATCGTTTAAAATAAAACTACACGTTGAGTGTAATGCATGAAATTTTTAACACATAGAAACATAGATTTTAATTAAAAAAAGAATGTAATAAAAAAATACATTTCTTTCACATAGTTAGTCCCGAAGCTTCGGGATGTGTTTTAAAAAAGTGAAACGCCTTTTTTCGAGCTTACAAAATCTATGTTTCTATGTGTTAAGACGATTACGTTTAAAGAGTTAAACTATAAATAGCTATATATGAAACAACGACACAAGATGATTTATAGCCTTGATGTGCGTCCTATAACAAATAATCGATGGAATATGGGAGACAAACTAAAGGAAACTATATACATGACTGCTCTAAGTGTCTTATATAGTCATTTGTGGTATGATGAAATTGAGCTTTATGTAGATGAAGTTGGCTTTAAGTTTTTGTATATGCTTCCTTGTGCGGTTACCAAAGTGCATAATGACAACAGAATTGAACTTTGGATGAAATCTAAAATTAATGCTATGGAACTACAAACAAAACCATTTGTTCACGTAGACACCGACATATTTATAAAGAAAAAAATAGATTTTAGTTTTGATGATGTAATAGTAGAACGCAAGGAAGATACTTATGAAATTCATTACAAGAAGCAAGTGGAATTTTTTAATAAATACACCAATAACTTGCCTTATTGGCATAACAATTTGGGCTATTCATATAATTGCGGAATATTCGGTTTTAACGATCTCAAGCTTCGCGATGAATTTATAAAAAGCTATTATGATTTGGAGAAAATATACGTTGAAAACCAAAACAACTTTTCTGTATTGAAACAAGAAGGTTATGAGACTTGTATTTTAATCGAACAATATACACTTGCATCGCTTTTGAATTATAAAAACAATGATCCTACAATATTATTGAAAGGAGAAAACATAACAGAACAAGGAAAATATGCAGATAATATTGGGTATTCTCATTTTTTTGGAATGAAAAAATATGAAAAATATGTTGTTGACGAGATTGAACTTCGGCTCTCTAAAATATTTCCGTATTGGTATATGCAAATAAAAAACGCATTAGAGAAAGAAGGTGTTGTGGCGAATAATCTGCAGTTTGTTTAGTGAAACAAATTATTAATTCAAGATGGTAAAATAATAAATCATGAGAGAATTTGAACAAAAAAAAATAGCTAACTCCTCTCCTTCTCCTTTTTTTGGACCAAAAATCCAAAAGAAACTAACTACAGGAACTCCCGGAGATAAGTTTGAAACCGAAGCCGATAATGTTGCTGATAAAGTCGTTAACAAACGTAAAACTGGCGGTTTATTGCAATCAAGAAGCGAAGAAGCTGTGCAGCAAAAACCTATTTCAGAAACCATTTCATCGGTTCAAAAACAAGATTTGGCACAAGAAAAACTTTTACAAAAAAAGGGCAAAGAAAAAGAAGAAGACAAAAAAGTCCAAAAGAAATCTGATAAAGACGAAGATAAAAAAGTACAGAAAAAGGGCGAAAAAGAAGACGACAAGAAAGTCCAAAAAAAATCTGACAAGGAAGAAGACAAAAAAGTTCAGAAAAAAGGCGAAAAAGAGGACGACAAAAAAGTCCAAAAGAAATCCGATAAAGAAGAGGATAAAAAAGTTCAGAAAAAAGGCGAAAAAGAGGACGACAAGAAAGTCCAAAAGAAATCCGATAAGGAAGAAGATAAAAAAGTTCAGAAAAAGGGCGGAAAAGAAGACGACAAGAAAGTCCAAAAAAAATGTGCTGATTGTGAGGGCGAAGACAAAAAGGCTCAGAAAAAAGAAGAAAAAAAGGAAGAGAAAAAACCGGTTCAGGCAAAATCAAAAGATTCGAACACTGTAAATGAAGGAGTTGAAAGTGACCTTAACAGCTCAAAAGGCGGTGGAAATGGAATGGACAAAAACACAAAGCAAGAAATGGAATCTGGTTTTGGAGCTGATTTTAGTAATGTAAACATCCACACAGACAGCAAAGCCGTTAAAATGAGCGAAGAGTTGGGCGCACAGGCTTTTACGCATGGTAATGATGTTTATTTTAATAAAGGAAAATACAACCCGGAATCCAAAGAAGGAAAACATTTGCTTGCGCATGAACTCACACATACGATACAGCAAACAGGCAGCAAGACAACAAATAATGTTCAAAAACTATCAGATTCGGATTGTGGTACAACAACAACCTTAACTTTATCCGGCTCGTGTTCTGATTATCACAATACCTGTTATACAGAAACTTTTATCCCTTCTAAAAGTGATGCTTTAAAAATAGTTATTGATGTAGATTATATGGAACCTCCTGCCTCCTGGATTAAAGAAGATTTCAGTGCTCAGGTTATAAAATGTGGTCGGTTCGATGACACTAATATAGGTTCAAAAAGACTATCGCCGGATAATATTCCTTCGACCTTAGAATTTAAGATTGCAAGTGTTACTCCCGGAGATAAATATTTCATTAGAATATATTCAAGATCCAGTTCAGCTTTAAAATCAAGTTATAGTGTAAGTCAATAAAATATGCCAGTCTTAACCAAAAAAACAAATACGAATCCTTCGCACTCCGCGTCACATCATGACAAGGGGAAGGAATCTTTTTTTGGGGTACAGGCAAAATTGAATATAGGAAAATCTAACGATAAATTTGAAGTTGAAGCCGATAGAGTTGCAGACCAAGTGGTTGCTAATAAACAAACAGCAAAAGCAGACACTTTCTTTTCGCCATCGCCGGTAGTACAAAAAAGATTGGCAGGTAATGTTCAAAAACAAGAAGAGCAAAACAAACAAATTCAGCGAAAAACTGTAGCCCAAACCATAACACCTATTGTACAGCTAAAAGAGGAATTAATTCAAAATAAACTCGATTCCAGAATACCGGAAAAACGAGAAATCAATCCGGCTTTTTCTTCAAAAACTTTAATTCAGCATAAACTCGAAGATAAAGTTCAGAAGAAAGAGGAGACAATTCAGAAAAAGACAGAAGTCAAAAAAACAGAAACTGCCTCAAAAAAAACACTTTCACTTAAACCTTTAATCCAAAATAAAAATAAAGGAGAAGAAGAAAATTTACAACAGAAAAAAGAAGAAGATAAACAAGGCAAAGACGAGGATAAACAAATACAAAAAAGCCCTTCCGGCGATGCCAATCCTAGTGATAATTCTAATTTAGAATCCAATTTAAACAGCAGTAAAGGCGGCGGTTCTCCTCTATCCGGAAAAGTAAAATCCGAAATGGAATCAGGCATTGGAGCCGATTTCAGCAATGTTCGCATACACAATGATTCCAATGCTGTTCAAATGAATAAGCAATTGGGTGCGCAGGCTTTTGCAACGGGAAACAATATTTATTTTAACGAAGGAAAATACAATCCAAATTCAAAAGACGGTAAACATTTACTCGCCCACGAATTAACACATACAGTACAGCAAGGAGCAGCTATTAGAAAAAAAGCGGAACCAATCTCCCCTGCTCCCGAAATGATTCAGGGTTCGTTATTGTCCTTTGCGATTCCTGATTTTATAAAAAACAACGTCAGACATGTTCCCGGTTATACGCTTCTTACAGTTGTAGCAGGTTACGATCCATTGAATGATGTAAATGTCGAAAGAAATGCCATTAATCTTATCGAAGGGTTTATGGGATTGGTTCCTTTTGGGACAGCCATATTCGATAAATTGCAAGAATATGGTATTATTGATCGCGTTTTTGATTGGGTCAATACTCGTTTGAGCGAATTGGGTCTTAGTATGGATTCGTTACTCAAACTCGTTCAGGATGCCTGGGACGAATCTTCGGTTACAACTTTTATAGATGTTGCCAGAACTAAATTTAATGACTTAGTAAATCGCGTAACTACTTTCGCAACTTCGCTTGTTGATCAGGTAATTACCTGGATAAAAGAAGCTTTAATTGGTGTTGCAGAACCTTTACTTGCAGAAAACAAAGCGTGGTCATTAATCAAAAAAATAATCAAATACGATCCGCTTCGCGATGTGGCAGTCAATTCAACAACGGTCGAAATATTAGAAGATTTCTTAATCCTGATAGACAAGCAAACAGAGCTTGAGCAAATGCGTGAAAAAGGCACGCTTCAAAAAACTGCTGACTGGCTTGATACTCAGGTTGGAACTTTCAATTCTTTATTAGGTGAACTTCGCGGACTTATAACTGCAGCCTGGAATGCCATTCAGCCTGCAAATCTGGCAAACATTGGCGATAGTCTTTCTGCGCTTGCCACTCAGGCGGGAACATTCCTGCAAAAGGTTTGGGATTTTGCCTCAGGCGTAGCGCTAAAAGTATTAGAACTTGTTAAGGATTCACTATTAGGATGGCTGTCTTCGCAAGCTGCAACTGTAAGAGGTTATTCGCTTGTGAAAGTAATTATTGGTAAAGATCCTTTTACACAAGAAGCTGTACCACGTACAATTCCAAATCTAATAAGAGGATTTATGAGCCTCATGGATGGCGGAGAAGAACAATATGCACAAATGGTTGAATCTGGTGCAATAGCCAGAATTGCAGGCGAAGTTGAAGCCGCAGTAGCAGCGCTCAACATGACGCCACAATCAATAATACAGCTCTTTACTGATATTTGGGATTCGATGACTATCAATGATCTTATTCATCCGCTAGATGCTTTCTTGAGAATCATTGACAAATTTGGAGAACCTATTGGCCGACTAATCGCTTTTGTGGCAGAAATTGTCAGAATTGTAATTATAGCCATTCTCGAAATCATGAATTTCCCTTTTGACCTCATCGGAAATATCATTACAAGAGCATTAGAAGCTATTGAAGACATCAAGAAAGATCCAATTGGTTTCTTGAAAAATATATTGCGAGCGCTTAAACAAGGATTTATACAATTCTTTGACAATATTGTAACCCATTTAATCAATGGTGTAACCGGCTGGCTGATGAGCGAGTTGAAAGATGCCAATATTCCGGTACTTACTGATTTCTCTCTACGCGGTGTTATTGCCTGGGTATTACAAGTGCTGAATATCTCGATGGAAAAAATCTGGGAAAAACTTGCCGCACATCCTCGAATTGGTGCTGCAAGAGTTGCCAGAATCCGCAGCGCGATTAATACGCTCGAAGGCATCTGGACATTTATAAAAGATGTTCAGGAACGCGGTATGGCGGCCATTTGGGATAAAATACAAGAACAGCTTAGTAATTTATGGAATACCGTTCTCGATGCTGTGAAAAACTTTGTCATGGAACGCATTGTGAATAGAATTACCGCTAGGCTTTTAAGCATGTTAGATCCAACCGGAATCATGGCGGTGATAAACGGCGCTATGGCTTTCTTTAATGCGATACAAAGTTTTATAAAATACTTACGTGAAATGCTCGAAGTTGTCAATTCGTTTGTCAACGGAGTTGCAGATCTTGCCCGAGGTAATGTCGCCACAGCAGCCAATTATCTCGAAAGAACAATGGGACAAGCTATGCCTGTCGTAATAGGATTCCTGGCAAATCAGGTTGGCTTAACCGGAATTGGCGCAAGAATTGGCGAAATGATTATTTCTGTACAACAAATGGTTGATGAAGCGCTTACATGGTTGGTGAATCAAGCTGTTGACAGAGGAATGGCTTTATTGGACAGAGTAATGGGAAGAAGCCAACCTGAAGCAGCAACAGCAGGTGGCCCAATTGCGGGAGCTTTAGCTGAAATTAATAGTGAATCTGAAAAAGAAAAAGACGGAGGACAAATTACTCAGGAAGAAGCAGAGGCAGTTAAAAATAAAGTCAATACCGATCATGCTAATGTTATTAATATTTCATCTGTTACCGATGGTGGAGAAAATTGGGATTTCACCTATGTTCAGAGGTCTGTTATACACATTTCTAAATCAGGAGCTGAAATAAATATTCAAGATTTGTTGTTGGATAAACCAAATGATACCTATTATTTAGTTACTGCAAAAAATGCAGCTACACAACAATTAACAATGAAAATTTTAAATCACCCTACTTCAACTATTGCCTATAATACCTCAACTATAAATGAAGGTATTGCACAAGGAACTTGGGAAAAACTCATTCCGGGAGGCAGCTCACCTGTAAGTATTGGACAACATATTAAAGCTCCTTATATAACAGGATCTTATGTAGCTGAAATAGTAGAACCAGAAAGACAAGGTTTAGTTTCTTATAGATTCCGTAGACAAAGTGGTAAATTCAGTACTGTATTTAGTAATTTTGTTACCAAAATAAGTACTGGAGAAATAATCATTATAAATGAAGATAATGAATATTTGAGAAGCCAAACGCCTTCTCCGGAAATACAATCTTGGGCACAATCCCTATTACCATCTACTGCTCCAGACCCTGCCTTTTTATCGTTAACTGTTGACGGTACTGCACATGCGGATCATATTATACCATTTGCAACAATTGTACAAATGTCTGATTTTAACTTTCTGACTACTGAACAAAAAATTGCTGTTTTAAACTTAATAGACAACTTTGCCGCATTAAGCCCCAGAGCAAATTCATCAAAAGGTTCAAAATCGTATTCACAATGGACTCGTCACGCTGAATTGAATATTCCTGTTGATACTGGATTTAGAAGAACGATGATGAGAAGAGAAACTCAGGCAAGGGCTGCGCTTGTTGCTAAGATTAATGAATTTTTAAGATTAAATACACCACCATAAAAGTGCTAATGATTTACCGCTTTCATTATTAACGAAAGAATAAAAAAGTTAATAATAATTCAATCTTCAGGGCGACCAAAATAAAATAAAAACTGGAGAGATTGTATAGACAATAATTTGAAAACATTTAAAAAAATAAAGTCATGCAAAAAACATTCTACCAAAAAGAACTGCTTATTAAAGCGACACAACAAAGAAACGGAGCAAACAACAACAAGAAAGACGTCGAAAAAATTCAGTCCTGGCTTAATTTATTTGCTATGCAGAATCCTGGTTCGGCAACGGCAACGGGTATTGATGGCGATTTTGGTCCTGCAACAGAAAAGGCTGTATTGAATTATCAAAAATTCAGCGGTTTGCCTCAAAACGGAAATGTAGATCAAAACTTGTTCGAAAAACTTGCGTCGCCACTCAAAAAAGCTTTTGAAAGTCCAATATCAGGAAGCAATCTAAGAGAATTAATTCTCAATACGGCTCAAAACCATCTCAAAAATCATCCTTTTGAACTTACAATCAACAATCAAAGTAATACCGGACCTTGGGTACGAAGTTATATGGACGGTCATGAAGGAACAGACTGGTTTTGGTGTATGGGCTTTGTTGAGGCAATTATCGATCAGGCGGCTTCTGTTCAGGGAAAAAACTTTAAAAACCTGATGCCGTTAACTTACAGTTGTGATATTGTTGGTGCAACTGGTCTTCAGAAAAAAATACTGACTCGTTATCAAACGGCAAGAACGAATTCGGCTTTGATAAAACCAGCAGATATATTTCTGCTTCAAAAAACACCAAACGATTGGATTCATACAGGAATTGTAACTGCAGTTCACGGCGATATCATTGAAACTATAGAAGGAAATACAAATTCTGATGGTTCACATAATGGAAACGCTGTCATGAACAGAATCAGAAACTTTAAACAATCCAAAATTGACTTTTTTTCAATTGAATCATTAGTAGCATAAAATGGAAAATATATTCACATACCTAAAAAACCAATTTGCGTTTCAGCTTGATGCTCTTTTTCAGGTTGAGAATCAAATAGAAAAACCTGTTTTAAATCAACTTGGTTCAAATGGTTTTGTTGACGAATTTATCATCGAAAATAATCTGTCTGAAATTGATATTCTTATCTTGGGATTATCTCTCGTTCCACATATGAAGCCTGATTTTTTGAGTTCGATTATTGCCGAATATTTACCAAATGGCGGTGAACTGCCTGAGTTTGGCGGACTGAAAACAAAAAATCATCGAGGAATTTTACCAACCGGAGAAACGGCTCAGTTTTTAGTTGCCGGAAATGATCTGGAAAACCGAATTTCATTCTATAATTACCTGCACAATCAATCTTATCTTTATCATAAAGGCATTATAAAAATAGAATCTGTTCCCAATGGTGAACCTAAACTAAGTGGTTTATTAATCTTAGAAGAGGAATACATTGAAAAATTCATAACCGGAAAAATCCTGAAACCTCAATTGAGCAGTACTTTCCCTGCGCAATTAATAGAAACGCAATTAGATTGGGACGATTTGGTTCTTAATTCGAATACTTTAAATCAGATAAAAGAAATAGAAACCTGGCTTAAATTCAACGAAATTCTGTTGCATGAATGGGATATGAAAGCCAAAATAAAACCCGGTTTCAGAGTCATGTTTTACGGAACACCGGGAACCGGAAAAACACTTACGGCTTCACTTTTAGGAAAATATACTCAAAGAGATGTTTATAGAATTGATTTGTCAATGGTAATTTCGAAATACATTGGCGAGACCGAAAAAAATCTTTCTTCTCTTTTTGACAAAGCCGCAGACAAAGACTGGATTCTATTTTTTGATGAAGCTGATGCCGTTTTCGGAAAAAGAACAAATGTTCGGGATGCACACGACAAATACGCCAATCAGGAAGTTTCGTATTTACTGCAACGTATCGAAAATCATCCGGGATTAGTGATTTTGGCTTCTAATTTTAAAACCAATATTGATACCGCTTTTACCCGAAGATTTCAATCTATAATTGAGTTTGAAGTGCCTTCGTATGGAGAGCGTTTACAGCTTTGGAAAAATAATCTGCCTAAAGGAATTAAGATTGCTGAAGATGTAAACCTTAATGAACTTTCAAAAAAATACGATATTACAGGCGCTAATATTGTCAATATTATTCAATATGCTTGTCTGCGAACTTTAGAAGATAAAAATGAAAGTATCAACTTAAATCATCTGCTTCAGGGAATTAAAAAAGAATATGCAAAAGAAGGTAAAATGATGTAGGTGAAATGATGTAGGTGAAATGATGTAGGTGAAATTTTGAGATTTCCGGTTAAAACGGCAGATTTTACAAATAATATCATTTTATAGTTTTATTCTTAAAAAATACTTATTTTTAAATACTTATTTAAAAATAAGTATCTAGATAAAGTCCAAACTCTTTAACCGTCAAAAATGAAAAAAACCTTTTTTTTATTACTAATTGTAATTTTGTACTCTTTCACAACTTCTGAGGATACAATAATTGTTTCCGGCAAAATAACAAATACTGAAGATGGAATAATTAAAATTAAAGGAGAATTACTTGATAAAGAAATCAAACTAAAACCAGATGGCAGTTTTTCAGAAAATCTTGCATTAGAAAGTGGTCGGATTTATAAAATTGAAACCACTAAAAATAGTATTCCGATCTATTTATCTAAAGATTCCAAATTGATAATAAATGCTGATGATGCAAACCTAACTTCAAGTTTAAAATTTACCGGAAAAGGAAATATCGAAAATCAATATCTTGCTAAAAAGCAACTTATAACTTCAGCAATTACCGATCAGGAACTTTATAAACTTAATGAAAATGACTTCCTGAAAAAGCTTCAGGAAATAAAAAATTCAGTTAACATTTTGTACCTCAAAACAAAATTTAATGATCTTAATTTTAAAGAAAAAGAAGCCAGAAATATTCATTACCTGGAACAAAAACATTTGCTTTTTTATAAAAAATACCATTATTATTACGGAAACGTAAATGGTTTTACCGTTTCTGAAAAATACCCAAAGATTGATGAAACAATCGATTTGGATAATAATTCTGATTTTCTATTTTCAAGTGAATATCAGGAAATTGTTTTAAGTAAATTCTATGAAAACGTTGAGAGCGATAGTCCTACACTTTCGGCTAAAAATGTAATTCCAAAAATTAAGGCTTTAAAAAGTCAAAGCATAAAAAATCGTTTAATCGAAAACTCAACAAACGATATTAGCATGGAAAATCAGGATTATGATAAAATATATCAAGAATTTTCATCCCTTACAAACGATCCTGTTATAAAACAAACACTTACCAAAAACTATAATGCAACCAACGCATTACAACTTGGAAATCCTTCTCCAAAATTCGATTATGAAAATCAAAAAGGAGGAAAAATTGCTTTAGAAAATCTGAAAGGAAAATATATCTACATCGATCTTTGGGCAACATGGTGTGGTCCTTGTCTGGAACAAATTCCATTTCTTCAGAAAATAGAGGAACAGTATAAAGGAAAAAATATTGAGTTTGTCAGTATTTCGATAGATGCAGCAAAAGATCGCGGTAAATGGAGCAAATTTGTTACAGAAAAACAATTAGGCGGAATTCAATTATTGGCAGAAAATGAATGGGAATCAAAATTTATAAGAGATTATAATGTTCAGGGAATTCCAACATTTATTCTTCTTGATCCAAATGGCAATATTATTAGTGCACGCGCGCCAACACCTTCTGATCCTAAACTTATTGAGCTTTTAAATAGTTTAAAAATACAATAACAGATAAAGGATTTAAAAAGCAAAATACGGATCAAAATTGCAATAACAATTACAATTTTAAAGATCAATATCTTGCTTTTTAAATCCTTCGTTTGATTGAATTATCTTGAATGATAAATTCTGGTTTTACTAATGTAATATTTCTCCGGAATTCTACTTGGAACTTTGTCCGGTTTGTAATCTTTTTTCAGCCAGAATAAATGATATAATATTCCTTCGAATTGATTTTTGTAAAAAATTCTTCCGTTATCAAAATTTATGCGTCCTGTTAGTCCTTCAAGCAGAATAAAATCAAAATGAGCTTTAATTTCATTCTCCTGCTCTGCTTTTTTTATAATATGAGTAAAACTTTCAATTTCAGTGTCGAGATCAAATATAGATTCTCCATCTGTTAGTGCATCCCAGACAAAGTTACATTCGTCAAAACAATGATGTTTTGGATCAGAAAACACTTTTTTATAATCTTTACTTCGCATAAAGAAATTATTCATCAATGGAGTATTTTTGTACAAGGCAAAACATCCTGTCGTGTAATCATGCCGAAGACTTATAAAATCGAATTTTTGAAGCATTTCTTCATCTATAAAATCACGAACATTGCCATAGATAATATCCAAATCACTTTGTCCCCAAAAATCATAATCCTTTATAATTTCGGGAAACAAAAAACCATAAGCTGGTTTAAAATCGCAAAGTTTATACGGATGATCAATATTTACAGTGAATCCTAATTTTTCTGAAGCATCAGTAATTATGTCTTCTAATGTTTTATGGATAATTTTTACATTATTGGGTTTATTCGGAATTACCTCTGTGTTATCCGTAATAATATAAAAATCAACCGTTTCGTTATATCCACACGAATGAAGATAATAAGGAAAGTACCAAGGATATTTGCCATACCAACAAGTAATAATAGCAATTCTGGAAGTGTCATTCATAATCAGAGAAATTAAAAATTATCATCTAAAAGATCATTAATAAAATGTTCTAAAATTTCTCTCTCATATGGTCTGGGATAAGGATAACCATTTATAAGGATTGTTGGCGTTGAATATATACTGTTTTCTATGCACCAATCGTTTTGCGAATTGAATATTTCGTCAATTTTTTCAATCTCAATCTGAAAATTATCTTTTGCATTAAAATCATCAATATTTTTTGTTAGAAACCAATGTTTTAAAGCGCTTGTAAATACCTCCTCGCCTTCAATCAAATAATTTTGCATTAGTTTTCTATAAAACCATTTATAATCTTCTGTTTGTTTTTCAATATCAACTTTTATGATCATTACAACTTTTAAATCGTCTCTATATTTGTCTAATAAGCTTTCTATTAAAAGATGTGCGTCTTTACAAAAACTACATAACGGGCTTGTAATAAGGGTTATTTCGGTATTAGCATCTTTATTTCCAAGAATAATTGGATTGTTTACGCTTACGTCTATTTTTGGATTAGACAATAAAACACTTTTGAAAATATCATAGTTTCTCACAAAACGATTATTCTTTACTGATGATTCTTTTAAGTCTTTTTGTGCAACTAATATTTTTTTAAGTTTAAACCAACCAATACTTACAGCAAAAAAACAGGTTATACCTAAAAAGAAAATTTCTTTTGTCACGACAACAATATCATGAGAAAATAAGTTTAAAAAATAGAGTTCTGCCAAAAGCAAAAGAGCCGTTAATAAACAAACCGGACACCATTTTTTCTCTACAAATTTTTGATAATAAACAGAAATAATCAATATAGGAATTGAGGAAAAAAGAACTGCTTTTTGGATATATAAGAAAATTGCTGTTTCGTTTCTCAGATTAAATAAAAACAAACCAATAAACTGAAAAAGAAAAAATATAATACTCAAATCACTAAAAGTAACATAGTTAAATATTTTCCACTTTTTAGAACTCGTTATTGTAGTACAACTTGTGCCTGTTTTTTTGTTATCACATATGGTTTGCAAAAATCCGCCATCGATACCAAATAAATCTTTTAAAGAAATAGCAGATAAAAAAAGGCCAATAAATGAGAATATAAAAAAAGTCTTAATCTCAAAAGTTTTTCCAAATTGCAATATGCAATAAATAAAAAAAACAGTAGTTAAGAGCGGTAAACTCTTTTTTAAATAGTCATTTGTAACTTCATTTTCGGTCTCTGAATTTTCAACCAAAAGCACAATATTATCCCATTTATTCTCAATCTCTTCTTTGCTAATTATTCCTTTTTTACCATTTTGGCTAAAAAAGTAATTCTCTTTTGATTTTTCAATTAAACAAAGTTCGTATAACCCAATTTCATTCTTTAAAAATGCAACAAATCGATCAGGTAACAATTCTAATTCTGAAATCGCCACTTTAATAACACCATTTTTAATATTGAAAAAACTTAAAGTATCAGAAATTGATAGTAAGGAAGGATAATTAGGATGAGACTTATTTTGAAATATTAATTCTTCTTTATCAATATTTATCCCTTCTGCCTTAAGATATGTATGAAGGCAATTGTAGTTTTGAAGCATAATAATTCTCTTTATTTTATTTTTTGATTGTTGGTTATTTTTTTGGCTGTTTATACTACTAACAATTCAAGAGTACAATTTTTTTAATAGCTGTAATTTAATTTGATCTTTAGTTTAAAAACAGAAAATAGTTTGAAAATAGTTTCTGCTTTTTTATTTTTTAACAAGGTCTTAATTCAGTATTTGGACTACAGGTAGGGAATCCCTGACCAGATGCACAGTCACTACATTTTCCAAAATAATAACAGCACATCCAAGCTTTATTACCATCGTAGACACCACTTCCTGCCATAATTGTTTTTAATTCACTTCTTGTAAGTCGCCCTTTAATATTGCTAAGGCTCATTTTTTGAGTTTTCATATAATATTTTTTAATGTTCTTTGTTTGTTTTGACAATTATCATATAAAGCAGAAACTATTTTAAAATAGTTTCTGCTCTTTACAGATTTTAGCAATCTTTTAGTTCGTAGCCTTGTGAACAAGTTGGTATACCAGTACTTGATGCACAATCACCACAACGGCCTGTAGCCTGGCTACAACATTTAACAGATTTAGGTCCATCATAGACACCGCTTCCTGCCATAATTGTTTTTAATTCACTTCTTGTAAGTCTGCCTTGAATGTTGCTAAGGCTCATTTTTTGAGTTTTCATATACTATCTTTTAATGTTCTTTGTTTGTTTTGACAATTCTTATATAAAGCAGAAACTACTTTGAAATAGTTTCTGCCCTTTTTTAAATTTTAGCAATCTTTTAGTTCATATCCTTGAGAACAAGTTGGTATACCAGTACTAGATGCACAGTCACCACAACGGCCAGTAGATTGATTACAACATTTAACCGACTTAGGTCCATCATAGACTCCGCTTCCTGCCATAATTGTTTTTAATTCACTTCTTGTAAGTCTGCCCTGAATGTTGCTAAGGCTCATTTTTTGAGTTTTCATAGTTATTTTTTTAGGTTATTAATGTTAATGAATGGGTCATGCTTACTATTTAAATCACGTGCACTTGACTTGAAATAAGAAGAATAACTTTTCCAAATGTCAAAAATCCGTAAGGTTTTACCTATGTTCAATTAAGCATATAATATGCTAAAAAGAGCATAATTGCCCAATTGTTATAGTTTTTCAGGTTTTTTGTTTAACAAAACGTCGTATTGATAAGTTTTTGATGTGTTTATTAATCAGTTTAAAATATGCTAAAAACTCATTTTAAAGCTATTTTTAAAATAAATTCAGAAAAAAATAGCCAAAAATTACACATAACAACAAAACAACCTCATTAACAAAACAAGATTCATGATTAAACAAAAACTCATAAAAAAAAGAATAGAAAAAAATATAAAACAAGAGGAAATGGCTTTTCATTTAGGAATCACTCAATCTCAATATAGCCGCAGAGAATCCGGCATTACTAAAATAAAAAAGAGCGAATGGAATATCTTAGCCAAAGTTTTAGAAACCAATCTTGAAACCATATACCAATCAGAAGATGATGTTTATTTCCTGGATGATAATACAAACATCAATCGGTCTAATGATTTCGCTCCTGACAATGAATATTATGATCTTACATTGGCAGTAATGAAAAAATACATTGAAAAATTAGAAAACGAAAATATGCTTTTAAAGATGCAGCTTCAATCTTCTTAAACTATTCCTTTTTAACATTCCTGTTAAGATCACAAACTGAAAAGCCCATTTCTCTCGAAATGGGCTTTTTTTATTTGATTTTATCGATAACTGTAAAAGGTTAATTTGTATTTTTAATGTTAAACTAAATCTATATGAAACAGCTTCAAGTATTTATTTTATTAGTTATATCTGTTTTTGTATCATCATGTTCAACGGTTTTGAATAGTCCAAAAATTGATTATCTCACCAGTAACTATTGTCAGCCTACAATTGACTATGATTATTCTAAACTCGAAGTTTTCCCAAATAAATCAGCAAACCACGACAGTATTTTAAAAGCTAATTTATCTCAGCATGATATCCTGATAAGCAATGCTATTGGTATTGAAACCTATCTGACAGAATATCTCCAAACCAAAAAAGACACTTTGAAAAGACTGGTATTAAAACAAAAAATCACGGATCGCTTAATTCTTACCAGTATAGAGATAAATGCACTGGCTTCGGAATTAGATTGTAATGGCGAACGCATCAATAAACTAGCCAATTTTGTTAACGATATCAATAATAAAAAAACCAGAAATCTTACGGTCGCTTCTGTAACTATTGGAGCATTAACGACTGTGGCAACTGTTTTAATAAAAAACAATAATTCAAGTGATATAGTTGGTGTAAGCGGCGGATTATTAAGTGCCGGATTAGGAGCGCTGACCATTGCTCCTAAAGGAAAAAAAATCAACTTAAAACTACAAAGAAATCTGCTTAGAAATATCTGGTTCAATGATAATTCTGATGGCGCATATCCCAACTCTATATGGGCAATTCTAAACGAAAAACAATTTAGTAATTCCGGTAAAAATGATCTTCAGGAAAGTATCAAAAACAGATGGCTGCAATACAATTTTGATGGGAAAATAGATACTGAAACCGAAAAGCTTTTTTTCTACGATGGCGGAATTTACACCGCCGATGATTTATATTCCAGAGCCAATATGCTAAATGAACTGCAAGCCACCGTTCGTTCTCTTGAACAAGATTTAAAAAGTTTATCAGTAAGACTAAATAGCATTTAATTACGGAATATAATGCGGGATAGTAAACAAACATCTTACTGGTTTTCCGTCTATCATTGCCGGAATCCAGTTTGGAGATAATTTCAAGACTCTTTCTAATTCTTTTCCTGAACCATAACCACGATCACGAAGAATTTTTATCTCAGATATACTGCCATCTTTTTCAATTCTTATACTTGCAAAAACTGCGCCGCTCGAATATTCTTCATCAAGTATTGCTTTTGGCACAACATAATTCTTCTTTAAAAAAGCATAAAACTTATCGATATCTCCCGGAAATGTTGGTAATATCTCTACTTCAGAAGCAGAAAAAACTCGATTTTCCTCATACTGTTTCTTTTTGTCCTGTATAACAACAGGTTTTTGAAGCACAATTGTTCTCTTATTTCCATATTTTTTAGCAAGATCAATTGGTTCAAAAGCCGGATCCCATTTGCGGTCAAATACTTTTCCTAAAAAGCGATACGAAATATCGTCTGAGATTTTTACAAGCCAGAAACCTTCTGAATTTTTAAATAAATAAAAATCCGAAATCGGTGTTGAATCATTACCGCAAAAACCACCTCTATATCCAGAAAAAGCAGCCAGTAATTCTATATTCGTACTTTTGATAATCTTTACATTTCGGCAATACAAGTAGTTTTTATCGATCAAAAATATATTCAAAGTTCGGGCTGATTTTGCATCAATATCTTTTAGTATTTTTATCTCGTGATCTCTTTCCTCATAATAAATAACAACATTTTTATCTTTATAATATTTAGCTTTTTTATCCATTAACACAAATGTCTCTGCATCAAATCCTGTCTTTTTATTATTACAATAAATACGATCATTCATTTTAGAAAAACTAAAATCGATAATAACCTTATTGGAACCGTCAAAATCATCAATATCTTTCTTTTGTGCTTTTGCCAATGCAATCTCCTTTTGACTTAAATTTTCGTAGAAAGATTTTGTACGAGTTGCATAAGCCTGATTTTTATAAAATACAATCTTTGAAAAATAGTTGTAAGAAGTATTCGCACTGCTTACTTTTTCGGTGTAATTAAAAGGCAGTTTTTCAATGATATCTTTTTTCGATTCGGGATCATATCTTATTTCATAAACTCCGTTTTTATCATAAAAACAAGCAGAATTGAAAAAGAATCCGAAAGAAGACAGATCTACTTTTTTATGAATTTCTTCATCGTCTCTAAAAAGTTTTTTTCCGTCAGTAATGTAACGGTCTTGATTATTAACACTCCAGACTTTAACTTGGCTATGTTTGTCAAGCTGAATTGGTGTTTTTCTACCCTGATAATATACGTCGTTTTTGTATCTTGTATAACTTCCTGATAGCGCTTGTAAGGAATCAGGCTTCATATTATCAATGAGATGCTGCCTGTCAAAAACGAAATTTTTTGTTTTAAAGAAGTCATAATTCACATATTGATACGGCTCATTACCAAAAGAAGCGATTTCGCCTTTAGAATACATATGATTTTTATCGTGGCAAAAATCATTCGGATTTGTATTTGCCGATGCGCCATCAGAACCTTCAATCTTTTTATCGAAATAATAAATAGAGTTTTTGTCTTTAAAATATAAAACCTGATCCTCTCGACTCAGATTTTTACTTGGATTAGCCTGAAAGGTTGCTACATCAATGTCTTTTAATTCGGTCGAATTTTTGAATACTTTATATTTTGTTTTCCAAAGGAGATCCATTTCTTTATTCGTTCCTAAAACGGTAAATCCTGAAGTATCTGTTTTAATAAATTCGCCTTTTACGTACATTCCGTTTTTATCGAAAGCAAAAGCAGATTCTTCATTTTTTCTAATCGAAAAAGAAGCTAAATCAGGATAAATAACCATATGCGTACAATAGTCCTGATAAACAACATAATCTTTGTTGACGATGTAGGCTGGATTTTCAACAAAATTACATCCTCCGGATTCGTATTCTACTTTTAATGCAGGATCTGCCAATGCCGGAATACTACTATTTTGACAGCTCAATAACAATCCGAAACTAATGGTTATGAAAAACTTTTTTATCATCGATTTTTGTTTAGTGGAGAATGCTTTTGAATTTTCAACTATTATACAGAAGTAAAAAAACAAAAATTTATTCCATTACAAGAGTACTGAAACAAAAATCTTTAAAGTAAATTTTCTTCCTATAAAGATAGAGGCATAAAAATGCGAAAAGGTTGGGAAGAAATATTTTATTTCGATAAAGAAACAATCAGATTCTAAAACATTAAAAAAGAGCCTAAAACTTAAATAAGTTATAGGCTCTTGCATGAAACAGTACTAAATTATAAATAAATTTGATTTTTATTTTCACCCGCCACCACTTCTTTTAGAAGTTGATATCGATTTTAATTTCTCTTGTGCATCTTTAAGCTTCAAATAGTTATCAATAGTAATTGGACCAGGATACAGGTTACTTTGTACTACGTGAGGTGGATATTTTTCATAGGTTTTGGCAAATTCTCCAATAATATTCTGAACAGTTGGCAAGAACCACGTTTTCTCTGTAAAGTTGTTCATGAATAAATCGTAACGCTCTTGCGGATCTGCCCATAAGTCAAATATTTGTGGTACAGTTGCTACATAACTCGAGCCGCCTTTCCAGCCTAAATTAGAATCTACTGCTAAACCTCCAGTTGCTTGTCCGTTATCACCACGTAAATTAAAGACTGCTTTAAATTTTCCAATTCTTATTGCTCCCGGCAATAATTCATCTTCTGTAAAATAAAACCACATTGTTCGTTTTGATTTTCCAGTTCCAAATAAAACCGGAGACATATCATAACTATCAAAAATTGTTGGCTTACCTTCTCTGTCTACCGTTGGCAATTCCTGCCCTGACAATGCTGCAAATGTTGCCATAAAATCAAGTGTTCCTAAGATATCACTATTCTTGCTATTTGCTTTAATTTGTCCCGGCCACCAAGCCAATGTTGGAATACGGCTTCCTCCTTCTCTATCTGTACCTTTTGTACCTCTAAAAGGTGTATATCCGCAATCTGGATATACATCCTGCCAAGTACCATTATCTACTGTATAGATAATTAAAGTGTTTTCGGCAATTCCCAGATTACGAACCTCATCCATAATATGGCCAATTCTGGCATCTAGTTCAACAATACAATCGGCGTATTTGTTTTTTCCTGCAGATTTTCCAGCATAATCCGGATGTGGTAAATTTGGCTGGTGGTTTTTAGCAAAAGAAATTTCCATAAAAAATGGTTTGTCTTTTTTTGCATTTTCCTTAAGCCATTTTATAGATTCTTCTTCTGTATATTGATCTAAAAACGGAATTACTTTTCCATCTATTTTTCTAACTTCTCTGTATGGTTTTCCAGCTTCTCCTTCTAAAGCTCCTTTGGTTCCTTTAACCCATGTTGCTCTAATATCGTCTGGCATATCAGCATTCCATTCCGGATCTGTATATGTGTAAGCGTTTAAGTGGTATAAAGTAACGTTCTTCATAACATCAAAACCTTGTGCAATTGGCATAGAATAATCTTCTTCGCCAAGGTGCCATTTTCCGGCAAAAAATGTATTGTAGTTTTTACGTTTTAACAGAGAAGCCAATGTCCATTCTGCTTTAGGAAGACCACCTCCATCTCCAGGAAATGCAACCGTAGTCATACCGCTTCGATTAGGTATTCTTCCGGTTATTAATGCTGCTCTTCCCGGTGTACAGCTTGGTTGTCCGTAAAATGACCAAAACTGCATACCTTCATTTGCCATACGATCGATGTTGGGAGTTGCAGCTCCTCTTGCTTCTCCACCGCCATAAGGACCTAAATCTCCCCATCCGGTATCATCTGACAATAAAATAATAATATTCGGGCTTTTCTTTGACTGCGCATTAATAAGCAGACTCGAAAAACACGAAATCACCAATACTAATAATAAAAGTTTTTTTCTGTTCATAATAAGGGTTTTAAATTATTCAAAGCTTTAGATTTCTATAGTATCTCAAAATTGATTACATTTTTAAATAATGGAAATCCATTATTTTTTGGCAATACTATAATCGATAAGATAAATTTAAAGAAAGTACTTACGAGTAAACCACATAAAGTTGTTTCATGTTATAATATGAAACAACAAAAATCAAAATGCAACTTAAACTAAATGACAATTTTTCAAGCATTTGTAACAGAAAAACCCAGAAAATCCGAGAAATGACTGGAATCAGAAGAAAATTTCTATGCTTAAGCAGAAAGATGTAATTGAAGAAAATCTGTTAAAACAAATTTCAGCTGTATTAAAAATTCCAGTTGAAGCTTTTCAGAATTTTGATGAAGAACAAGCGGTGAATGTTATTTCTAATTCATTTGGTGATAATGGTATTGGATATCAAAGAAATGACAATCCTACTTTTAATACAATTGACAAAATTGTGGAATTATATGATGAAAAAATTGCTTTGTATGAGCGTATGTTGAAAGAGAAAGATGAAATGATGGCGAGGTTTGAGAAATTGATTAAGGATAAATAATTTGTTTATAAAGATATTTAAAACAAAAAAGAGACTTTTTAAGTCTCTTTTTTTGGTTTTGGAAGTATTATAAATGCGAAGTCAGGAAACATTTGCCTTTTAAAAAGAACTCTTAGTAGAGCGAGTTTCAGATATATAACAATTGCTAAGACTAATAAAATGACTGTATTTTTTTACAATAAAAGTCAAGAAACATAAAATCAGGTATAAATACGTGTTAAATACTATATAATTTTTCTTTTATTTACTACTAACTTAAAAACTAAATTATGGAAAAATTAGATGATTTTTTTGAATTACTTCCTGTAAATGAATCACTTGATGTAAATCAAATTGCACCCTACAGCACTATTAAGCAATCATGGGCAGCTTATGACACTCTATCAAGCGATTCTTCTTGGTTTTACGGAAATTTTAGTTCATCCTTTAGCGAAGCTTGTAGCTCAAGAACAATGAGTAGAATTGCTAAATCAGCAGTTGTTTTTCAACAATATCAAGGCGCATGCGAAGGCAGATCTATTCATATTTTTACTCATTCTTAAAAGATTATTATAGAATAACAGAAATTAATTAAAACGTAACCCTTAAAAAATTAGGAATCTTACGATTCTTTGTAAATTATTTAGTAAGGATCACAAGACGAAAAGCCCATTTCGTAAGAAAAGGGCTTTTTTATGTCAAAATCTATGCTTAATTATACGTTTTCTGAAATTTCGTAGCTAATGAAAATTGAAGTACAATTTTGACATAACAAACGTGTCCAAATTTAGGAGACTTGAAACAGTTGCATAAATAATCATTTATAAAGATATATTAATTTAAAAAAGAGACTTTTAAAGTCTCTTTTTTTGTTTTGGAACATTATTTAATAATGAAAATTTAGCAATTCGTCGTTTAATCCTACTACTTTTATGAGGAAAAATAATTCTTCAGCAACATTTGTAGATATAAAATTGTAACTTCCATTAGATCCATGATAAACAGTATGATCTTTTGTGATAAATCTCAACTGAATTAGTTTATCAATTGTCAATTTTGAAAAAAATTCAAATCCGCGTAAATTTAACTCATGAAAAATCACCATTTTTGAAAGATCAGCCCTATTATAAATTCTTGCAAAACAAGATAATTCGATATCGTTTAACTCTTTTAGCCCTTCAATAATAATAAGATCCTTATAATTTATTCTTTCACATTGAGATAATATCTGCCCCGCATAATATCCTAACAAAACAGATCCAAACATAGATTTCGAGTTAATAGCATTTTCAATCGTATCACTCAGAAAATTAAAATTCTTCTCATCTTTTAGATATCTTTTTAATTTTTCAGTATCATCAAAATTGCTAAACCCATTTTCATTCAAGCTCTTTGCATAAGCTTTAAGGAATTTCTTGAATTTTATTTTTTTATTAAAAGTGTATAATGAATGAATTGCCTTAATAGGAGTAAAAATATCTGAAGCTGTATCTGTTAAATCTTTAATAGGTTCAAAGTAAGAATCTACAATATCATCCAGTTTTTCAATATCTACCATTATTCTTCTACTGACGTTAATAAGATCCATATATTTAATTTTATTTAAAATTTTAATGATACAATTTGCTATTCTAATTTTATGGCTTGTTAAATTCCTTTTTGAAATATTCGTAATGTTTTCTAAAATCAGTTTTACTAATATGTTCAAATTTTACCTCACTTTTATTAAGATCAGCAAAAAGTAACGGAACTGGAGGAATGATATTTCCATAATTATCTTCAAATTCAATAAAGGAAATATAGTCACTTAATAAACTACCCGTTAATCTTTTTTTTATAAGTTCTTTGTCTTCCGATATTAATTTTGAATGATTAATTTCTTCAATAAAACCTTTAAGTTTGTCATAAAAAAATGAAACTTTATTTAACATAGTAAATCCAGATAAAAACATAAGATCACATATGTAATCTCTATTCATAATGTATTCCGATGTTATTTTTTCTCCTTTATTATAATTCTGATAATCCTCTAAAAATTCTTTGTTCTTTGCAAGGTTTAGTATTGATTCATTTATAAATTGAATATAATTTGTAACATTAATATCTTGATCAGAATGAATTGTCTTGTTTTCAATTTTAATGTTACGAGCATCATTAATCAAATTTTCTGTTTCTCTTTCATAATGCGGTTTTATATTTTGACTCAGTACTATCTTATTTTGTTTAAGACTAAGAAATAGTGCGTATGCATAAATAATAGTCGCAATAATTGTTAGACTAGGAGTAACTAGATTATTGAATTCATACGAATCGAAAATTAAGTTATATCGATTCCAATACCAAAATCCCGTTAAAATATCTATTGTCAATAATATTATTACAAATAATACTAGTGCAATAAGTATATAAATTAGTTGTTTAAGTTTCATTGCTTGATAAATGATTTTAATCATTATTTATTTTTTTTTAATTCTGATTTAAAAATCATAACAAATTGTATATTTTTTTTACCTCCTGTCTTAAAATTTAGCTCGAAAGCTGTCTTTGCAGAGAAGACGATCAGAATTTACTTTTTTTGCTATTGAAAATTTTATATTCAGCATTTTTTGAATTGTTACTTATGTTCCTCGAATTAAATTTTAGTTATCTATATCTCCCCATTCAAACAAATCTCCCTCATCTTGATTTATAGAGCTTATAAAGCTCTGAAAATGAACTCTTGGAGCTACAGCATATTTTACTTTATCAATAGGTAAATTATGCAACATTCTATACTTTGTTAAATAACCCTCATTTTCCCAATCTTTTCCAAATCCAATTATATAATTATAATAAAGCATTAATTGTTCATCATTTGATATTTGTGCTCTTAAAACTTTCAAATATTCACGCGATTTATTGTATGTTATTAGTCCTTCTTTTTCTTTTCCTACAACATATTTAACGGTACTATAAAGATACCTGTAATAATGACTTAATCGGTTTTCATGTCCCGTAAATGGGGCATATTTAATATGCAGTTTTATGGTCTTATTTGATTCTTGTATATAAAATTCATTTATTCCACCGATGCTTTCTTTATGTTTATCTCTTACTATTTTTAACTGATCTTTAATCATTTGAATATAATCATCATCAATTGTCTTTGAGGAAACAAGACTTGACTGAGAACCAAAAAAGAAAATCCTATATGATAGTTCTAATAATTCTTGTGAATTATATTTATTAGTTATATCGTATAATTTGCAAAATTCATAACAAGCAATTAACTCCTTAACCATCGAAACAAAAACTTTCCTACCTTCAACAAATCTTTCTACTTGGCTCCTTGTAATTGTACTATCTCCTGTTTTCTCATTGAGAGTTTTAGAAATATTATAGTCATAACCCGAAATTTTCATTTCGTTAATGTTTTCCTTGTGAAGTCGTACCATTTCATAAAACTGACTCTCAAATTGTTGGATTTTAAATTGATTCTGTACTTCTTGATTAGCTTTAAATTGTACCCAAAATGCTAAAAAAGTTAAAATGGTTGCTGGAACTGCAAAGATTGGATTTAAAATACCTCCAAGTGTATCGCCAACAATACCTACATTTTCCAATTTATCACTAGAATAAGCAATCATAGGTAACATTATTAAAACAAAGCCTAGTACACCTAGAATTATATAAAGTATACTTAGCCTTGTTCCAAATTTTATTGCTTCATTCTCCTTATTTATTTCTTTACTCATAATATTCAAGCAGCATTTAATTATAAAAAATTATGTTTTAATATTAGTTACACACAAATAAAATTAATTAATGCATAATTTTATTACGGAAAACCGTAACAAAGAAATAATTTTCAAAATCATTTACAATACGTATTTATACTGCTTTTTGATTTTGGTAAGTTTTATATATTTGAAACATTTTTTTAGAATTTAACCCGGCTTAATTATAAACTGAATAAATCCCATTCTGCCGCGAGATTATTAGAAAAATGAAAATGGCTCAACAGAAAAAACATATTACAAAAAATCAGCACTTTGTTCCGCAGTTTTTCCAGCGTTTTTTCTCTTATGAAAATAATGGAAAAACAATTGGTATGTTTAATACAAAATTGAATACTTTCAAAAACCAGGTGTCGATTTCTTCACAACTCAGCAGTGATTACTTTTATGACCAGGACGGAAATCTGGAAAATTGGCTTTCACAGCACGAAACTGATTCCGCTCCAATCTTCAAAGAAATGTGGGAAAAAGAAAAACTGCCAATTACCCAAAGTAAAGATCATTTTAAAATGTTGCATTTTATGGTTGTTTTGGATCTTCGAAATCCTATTCATTTCAAAATTCTAAATAATCTTGAGCAAAAGCTTCCCGAAACTAAATCTAAAATTAGTGAAGGTAATCTCTCCAGTGATGACATGGTTTCTAAATTAAAGGAACATCAAACTTATCAAGGAAAACATGACTCACTCCAATCCGCAGAACTACTGGCTTCTGATCTTTTGGACCTCAAATACAAACTCATTAAAAATACAACTTCAACCCCCTTCATTATTTCAGATAATCCCCTAGTTCTCTACAATCAGTTTTTAGAAAAACGAAACTGGACGATCGGCAGCCAAAGAGATTTTGGATTAAAAGGATTGCAATTGTTCTTGCCACTGAACGATTCATATATGCTAATTGCATATGATCCTAATATTTATAAACTTGGGTCTAAAAAACAGCAGGTAGTAACCATCGATGATAAAAACAGTATTGACCAATTTAATCTTCTACAGTTTCTCAATTCTGAAACTACAATTAATTTTAATCATAAGGCATCTAAACTTTATATAGACACACTTTATGAAAGATCTAAAAAATATAAAAAAGCGAACGATGCATCTATTAACGTGCACAAAATGAATATTCCCAAAGGGTTTGATAACCTTACCGCGCAAATGATAGAAATGGGTGTTTCAGATCTAAATATCAAGCTATGTGTTCAAAAATTAAACTTTATCTCTAAATCATCCACTGTCAAACTAAAGTCGTTTGATGATCAATACAGGAAAAACGTAAAATTCAAAGCTTATACTCACATAGTTTATAGATTTCTACCAATTGATGAAAAGTCATAATACCCGCTAGCGCGAGTGTCCCGCTCGTACCAGCGGAGGAAAATTAATTACGCATAAATTAAGTTTTCGTTTTAGCTCTATATTTGAATAAAAAATGGTATTCACTTGAACTACGTTCAAACTCAACATATCCTCCCTTTAAGATTATCATACGAATAGCTTGCGCAAATAAGGTATTAGAATCGTAAGAAGGAAGAGAAACATCAATTGCAACCTTACGTAAATCAGGAGTAGTATTTAAATATCCTTTATGGAATACCATTTTGTAATTCGTGAGAGCCGGAATCAATCCGCCATTGTCGGCAATTTCTATCGAAATGGATATTTTTATCGAAACTCCATTTTTTAATAAATTGTAAACAAAAATGTTCCAATAAGTTAAATTCGACGAAAGATATAGTTGATTTAAATTTTGAATCTGCATTTTTTAATAATTATTTTATTGGATTTAATCCATTACACGAATCACTAAATAATTAGAAAGACCAATTTAAATTGACCATTATTTGTCTAAATGAAATGACCTTTTTTAAATTTATCGAATATTTAATAGCATATTAAAATATTAAGAAGCTTGTTACTTCATCTATTGCAAAATAATTTTATACATGAAGTAATAAAACCTACCTATTTTTTCGTTTTCAAAACTTTAAAACATATAAAAAGAATACCTAACCAAATAGGAATTAATTCTACGGATAACTTCATATTTGTGATCCACATGATGGATAAAATACCAAATAAAAACACAAAACAGATATAATTACTTACCGGATAAAATAAGGAAGGAAACTTAGTTTTTGTGTTTTCCTTGTCTTTCGAAAGTCTAAATCTTAGATGCGTATACGAAATCATAACCCAGTTAATAACTAAGCAAGACACTACTAAAGACATTAAAATACTAAAGGCTTCTTCGGGCATTACTTTATTTATTAAAATACAAATCGCTGCAAAACACGAAGAGATTAAAATAGCATTAATTGGCACTGAATGTTTGTTTAGTTTCTTTAAAAACTTAGGAGCACTTCCCTGATCTGCTAAACCATATAACATACGTGAGTTACTATAAACACTACTGTTATATACAGACAAAGCTGCAGTTAATACAATTAAATTAAGCACATTAGCAATAAGCTTTGTAAAAAATATTTTGGTGCCAAATAGCTCAAATTCCATTCCGTTTAGATTTTGAAAAACCATTACAAACGGGCTACTATCTGTAGTAATTTGTCTCCAAGGCGACAAAGCAAATAAAATTACCAATGCACCAACATAAAATATAAGGATTCTATAAATAACCTGATTTGTCGCTTTCGGAATGTTTTTCTCTGGATTTTCGGCCTCGGCAGCGGTAATTCCAATAAGTTCTAAACCTCCAAAAGAGAACATAATTAGCGCCATTGCAGATAATAAACCTTGAAAATCACCGGTTGCAGTTTTTTCAAAGAAACCTTTTGGAAAGAAACCTCCATCGTTATATAAATTATGAATTGTAGCGTGCTCTCCTCCTGTTCCACTTATTAGCAAATAAGTACCAAAAAGAATCATTGCAATAATGGCAACAACTTTTATGATCGAAAACCAAAATTCTGTTTCTCCATAAACTTTTACAGAGGCAAAATTCAAAGCGTTAATAACCAGAAAGAAAAACAAACTCGATGCCCATAGCGGAATTTCGGGCCACCAAAACTGCACATAAACACCAATGGCTGTAAGTTCAGCCATACTCACTAAGATATATAAAATCCAATAATTCCACCCCGATGCAAAACCGGCAAAAGAACCGCAATATTTATAGGCAAAGTGACTAAAGCTTCCTGAAACAGGTTCTTCGACAACCATTTCGCCAAGTTGTCTCATGATAAAAAAAGCGATAATCCCGGCAATAGCATATCCTAAAATAACAGATGGTCCTGCTAATACTGCCGCTGGACCAATACCAAGGAAAAGTCCTGTTCCTATTGATCCGCCTAAAGCAATTAACTGAATGTGGCGATTCGTCAGCCCACGTTTAAGCTGATTATCTTGTGCGTCTTCGGGTGTGTTTTTCACAAATTAAATTTTTAAGCGAGTAAAATATACCCACAAATGTATAAACAGCGAATATAAGTTAAAAAAGGAATCCTACAAAGCATGCATTATGCCAAAGAAATATTTATTTGTCTTTGCAAAGGCAAAACAAATAAAAACAGCAATGTATTTACTCGAATACTTTTACCCGAAAACCAGAATTAATTTTGCGTATATAAATTAAAAAAAGGAATATCTACAACGAGATTTAAACCATATCTTACATAATAATTCTTATCTACATTGATATCGGTTGCTGTAACTTCTCTTAATTGCGGACCTAATTGTGCGCCTACACCAAGCGATATCGGACATTTTCCAAAGCCTAAATAAAAATATAAACCTGGTGAAATAATATTAGAGAGCGTAACCTCAGAAGCAACTTTACTGCCATCATCTCCAGCTCTAAACGCGGCTACAGCACCAACGTCTATTAAGGGAACAAAAATGGTAAAACTTTTACCTCCCACATCAACAATATTATCGCCTTTCCCTCTTGTGTTAGGTTTTCCATCGCTTTTAAATTTGCCAATGTTTCCCCAACTAAAAGCTATACCTACCGGAGCTGTAACTCCGTATGAAAAAGCGTATCGATCTTCCTTCTTAAGAGTAGGCATATACTCATAACCGGCAAATGGTCCTATGTATGCATTCAATGAAATATTAAAATCTGTTTCTCGCTTAATAGATGAACTGCCTACAGGCAATACTGCTGTTTCGATAGCTGCTTTAACTTCGTCAGAACTTTTGGCTTCTACAATATTGGCCATAAAAGTTCCGTATTTGATATATTTTTCTTTTAATTCAGGATTTATACCTTTTATTTCAGGAAGCAAAAGCGAAGTGTGCAATATCAGCGCACTGTAGTTTTGTGATTTAATATCATAACACAAGTTTGTAGCAGCGTCAATAACCGTTACAAATTTTTTAATATCAGCAGTTAACTTTGAAGCAGTAGAATCTATAGCTGCATTATTAGGAAGCAGTTGAACAGTTAATTTTAGAAAATCAGAAATAGAAGATGCATACTCGGCATATTGTATTATTGAAGGTTGTTCACTTTTTTGTGTTATAGCCATAATACTTTTTGTATTATCTGCCACGCTACTCGCTTTTAGAGCAAGATTTCTAAACGATCCAATAAATTTACGACCAGCCGGATCATTCCATTTTGTATTTAACTCTGTTAAAAAACTTTGTAATGTAAATGATAGCGTTGTAAAGGTAACCGGACGACTGCTATTCTTATCTGCTTCATAAAGCAATCCGAAATAGATTCTTAATGCAATTTCATCTTTTACTAAGTCGTTAACTTGTTGCTTTGTAATCCAAACCTGATGATCTTCAGTACTTCTTAAAGATTTTGAGATTAAATTAACAAACAAAATTGCATTCGAAAAATTATCTTCAGGTTCACATGCTTTATCATTTGCAATCTGATCTATAATGTCGGCAGTATTAGTGCCTTTAATGATTTCATCGGCAGTAATTATTGCAGCACTGATAGATCTCCCAGAAATACTATCATTTAAAAAATGAGATATGGCATCTGCCCGCACTTTTATTATATCATCGGTATCATAACCATCATAGTTAGACGTATCACGTAAACTAAGAAGATTGGAACTAATAGCATTCAAATCTTTTTGAAACGAAGCTCTCAAAGCAGGTAACATTGCAGCATAATTATAGGCTGCTATATTATTTATGACACTTACAGTAGTGGGAAAAACAATTCTTGCTTCAGGATATTTTTTTAGAAAATCTTGAAATTTTCTAAAAAAAGCAACGTTTAGCTCCTCTTTGCTGCGTTCTACCAAAAATTTGGCAAGTCCGTCTGCAAAGTTTGTTACGTCGAGACCGCCAACTTGGTTAATAGTGTTTTTAAGTAAACCTGATGTAAAAGATGCAGTATATCCATCCGGAACATATTCTTTTAGAAATGGATTTTTCTGTAGAGCATCTGTAAAGCCTTGTGCTGGAAAATATTGTTTCAATATACTCTTGATAGAGTCACCATCAAAGATATTATGATCAGGATCTAAATGTTCTCTTATAAATTTTGCATCATAATATATGCTTCTTGAAGGCATTTTTTTTTGACAAAAAACCAAGGAAGAAAAAACTAAGAATAAAAGGAGTAATAAAGATTTTTTAAGTTCCATAAATATTGAATTAAATAGATTTTAGGGTTTCGAAAAGAAGATCCATGTCAAGTTTGTTGTATGTTATATCATATTTCTCAGATTTCTCTTTTCTTGTGGAAGATGAAATCATCTCCTTTATAAGTTCGGGTAAAACTTGTTTATTCTTTTGCTTTAGCCTTGATATAATTAAGGAAATGATTCCTGACATTATTGCTGTAGATTGGCTTGTACCTGATTCCTTAACTAATACCTGAGAGGCATTGAAAGAATAAATATCCTCTCCGGGACAAAAAATAGTTGCAGGGAATAAATAGTTTAATTCTGAAAACTCTTCCAAAGAATTTAGTGAACCCACTGAAATAATGGGAATTGAAAGCGACAATTTAGCCGGATAAACATCTTGTTCAACAGGTATTTTATCGGCGTTATTCCCTATTGAGCAAACTATGATTTTATTATATTTTGTTACAGCTTCCTTAAATAATAAAATTAATTCGTCATTGGCTGTTTCAATTTGAAGAGAAATTGATATTATATCTATACTTGGATTAATAATAATATCCCTTAATGCTTTTGCAATTACACTATTTAAAATACTTCCCTTGTTTGTAATTTTTATCACAGAAATCCTTGCCTCTGGTGCAATCCCTGAGAAAGTATTATACGTATCCGCTACTATCAGCGAAGAACAATGAGTACCATGAAAGTATAAATCCGTTATGTCATTATTATTATTCCAGTAATTTTTACTTAGTTCAAAATCAATTTTGGTGTTTATGTATTTATTTTTTGTATCAATACCAGAATCAAAAACTGATACAAGTACATCTTCACCTTTAGTTAAAGTCCACCAATCGGGTATTTTATATTTATCAAACCACCAATTGATATTTTCCAGAGTTTTATCTTCACTTAACCACTTCTCATTTACCCAACCATCATCTATTTTATGCCAAACTCCTAAAATGTTTTCATGTTGCTCGGTACTTTCATGAATAGAATCTTTTACAATAACCCCTACAATATTACTTTTCTTCGCAAAATCAATTACGGGAGTTTTGCGGACGTTGAGTTTATTTGCTGTAACTACTAGTTTCATAATTATGTCCCTTTATTAATCCAGTTAAGAAACTGCAAAACACTATTGGCATAATTTTCGGCCATTACTCCGCTGCCATTATAAGCTTTGATGGTGTGAAAGAGATCATTGGGATTGTTTTTCCATTTGCTCATAAGTTCCTTTATAACCCTATCCATACAATCATCGATAAAATACCATCGTTTTTGTTCGAAAAAAATTTGATCTGTTAAGATATGCTGTAAATCATATTGAAAAAGCCCATAACCTGCATATACCCACTGTTTTGGTCCCAAACCTCTTATTGCTCTTGTTTTATTAGCTTCTTTGATAAGTTTGTCTGCCAACGTTTGTCCATATTTTTCAACAAAAGCAGCGGTATTTTTAGGAAACGCTTTTCGGGTTCCATTAGCATCACCACTGGCGTCAAAAACACAAAAGCCTAATATCTCTTCGGGTGTATATTCATCGATCCATTTATAGATATAAATAGCAGTTTCTTTACAGACAATTGCATAAAGTAGCTGTTTTGTAAAAGGTGTATTCGCTACAGCGGTTTCGCATTTAGCCCCAAAATGAGTTTCCATCCACCTTGCTACCTTCAAACATAGTGTTTCATTTAGCGGTAAATCTTTCGGCGGGGCTTTTGGTAATACAATAACCGCTTTCCCTGCTTGCGTATTAGCTACAGGTGGAATATTGTTTATTGGAGACAACGAAATAATGCTAATTCCTCCTCCCCAATAATAATATCCGTTTTGATCGCAGTACCATTTACCCAGAATATTTGTTAGCTTTTCTTCTGCATCGAATATGTGCCCCTTGAAAACCGCTCCTTTGATATTTGATTTATCATTAAAATCAGTTATCGGACCTGTTCTTTTATTCAACTTATTTACGATTACTTTTAATTGTGCCATAATTAACCAACAGCCTCCTCACCTGAATTATTAATAATTGTTACCGGACTTGTACTATTAGAATTTGAACCTGTTCCATTTGGTTTTCCTCCTGTCGAATCAGGATCTGTATTTGTAGAAGCCTTAGATCCAACACCACGAACACTGATTAACTTACTAAGAAGATCAAACCAAAACGGAGCGCCCAAAGTGACCGCTAATGCTGTTATCAGCCAGCCTATAATAGTTTCTAATTCTCCTTTTTGATAGGAACTATACTGCAGCCATTTAGCATCTTGTATCTTGGGACATCGCGCGCTTAAAACAGTCATTTTATTCAAAGTGTCTTTGAACGTTGTTAAGCTATCAAGACTATTTTTTTCTATTTTTTTACTTACCGAATCTTTCTGTTTTTTTAACTCTTTAATGTCTTTATTCAGTTTGTCAATACTATCTTTAAAAGCTGGTTTTAATAACAATGACTCTTTGTCTTTTAATTGTTTATCGTAACTACTAATTGTTACCAGAAAAGTTTCAATTGATGTAATTTTTTCTCGTAAAGCGCTCATGTTTTTCTTTACTTCTGATACTTTTTTATCACATTTAAAATACTTTTCACAAGTAGCACACGAATCCTTCCACGGTCTTCCTAAACCCATAATACTCTCAGCTTCCTTAGCATCCTTGGCTACCATATCATATGTTTTTTGAAGATCTGTTTTATTTTGCGGCAGCGTTCCATTTCGAATATTATCAACAGCCTCAGCATAATTGCCCTGATCTTTAATAGCCATTTGAACAAGCTGTTCCCTTGCAACTTTATCTTTGCTCAGAATTCTATGAATAGCAATTGTGTCCAGATTAAAACTCCAAGCCATTATAAAACCAATAACAAACAACACAACTCTGGTATATCTTCTATACCAGCCCGTTGTTCTCTCCATTGTATCGTTGAACCATTGTTCCAGCTTTGATTTAAATATGTCAATATCCGCACCTGATTCCTGCCAAAGTGATCTTAGAAAAAAAGCGGTATTTGGATTTATTTCAATAGTTTGAGAAGCAGTATCTGTATCAACTTCCCGAAGATTATCTGCTTCAATTAATAGTTTAAAAGCTGGATTTGACTTATCTGCCTGAGCATTTTTGTTGCTAATGGGTAATTTGTAAATTGTACCATTTATTATCGATTGATTAATGGTTTGTACCGCTTGTGATTCGGGCTGATTAAAACCTTTTAATAAATCGATAATTACTTTCGAAAAGTTAGCTGCTGTCAAATAAGCAGGCTTACTGTAGTAGTTATCTTCTGCCAGATATTTAATTAATGGATGCGAATAAAACCAAACTGCCACTTGCTTGTTTTTGAGTATGTTCACTACTCCAAACAAATGAAGTGTTCCATATATCCTATCATCAATAAAAGAGGACCATCCTACCTTTGTTTTACCATCTTCCAACATTCTAAGAATGGCTTTCTCGAGCAGTTTTGCTCTAAAAGAAAATCTTACAGCAATCATTTCCTGAATTATTGTTGCTAAAAGACTATACAGTAAAAAAATGAAAGTAAGTCCAATAAAAACATCGAGGGCTACATTATTTATCATATCGATAATATTTAGATATTTATAAATGTCAACTTTTGTGAATGCGATCAGAATTGTAAACAAACCTGATTAATAGTATTTGTTCAACTAAATGAAAATATGTCAAAAAAACACCGAATCCAGTACTCTTTCTTACATAATATCTAAATCAACAAAACTAGTTAAAAATCTAAAAATCAGATAATTAAAAATAAATCAAAGTTAAAAAAAATAAATAATATACTACAACGTAAAAACACCTGTTTTGCAAAATGGTAAATATAATAGCCAAAAAAAATCGATATTGAAGCTTTTATAATATCGTATTTTTAAAGGCGGGATAAGCAAAAAAACTGTTACAGAAACAATCTGATTCCTTTCTTGATTTTCTCAACGCCTCTTTCTTTCATTAGCCTAACGGTATCGAGCATTTTGATTAAATAAATGCAGAACGTTACCAGGTCAAATCCAGGATCTTGGGCATTTTTTTCTGTCCGGTAAAAAATAACTTATAAAAAACACCAATTCAACTAGGGGATTAATACCTTTTTTGATACTTACTATATAACTATCAACTACTATACATCAATTCTAATCTAAGACAATTTTTGAAAAAGGAATTAAACATTCTAATAATTGGCGACCATCCAATTATTACAGAAGCTTACAAAAGAATTTTTTTCGATAATAATAATTACGAAATAAACTCACATATTGTTAAGTCTTATGGTGAAGCTCTGGTGATTTTAAACAGCAACAACTTTGATGTGGTTTTCATTGATTTTGAATTATCCTCTTCAAATGATAATTTACATATATCAGGAGAGAGACTAACTATTTTGATAAGAAGCAAGTTTCCTAAGACCAAAATTATATTGGAAATATCCGAAAATAAAGCAAAGATGTTTTCTATTTTAAAAAACATTCCCTTTCATGCTTTATTAATTAAAAAAGATGCCACGCCCGAGATCATTCTGGAAGCGCTAGATGTTGTTCTTGCAGGTAATTCATTTTATAGCCTGACAGTAAAGCTTTAAAAATTATCGCCGAAAAGCAAACTTTTATTCTTGATGAATTAGATTTCAAAATTCTGCAGAACCTTTCTCAAGGTGTGAGAACAAAAAACCTCGTGAAATTTATTCCTTTATCGTTAAGCGCTATAGAAAAACGAAAAAGTAAAATAAAAGAACTTTTTAATGTAAAAAGCGATGAATCATTACTGGATAAAGTTAGAAAAGAAGGTTTTATATAAGATTACAACCTTTTAAAAAACGCCAAATAACACATTAAAAATCAACAATTTGAATTAAACTAAAATTATTGATTTTTAATATTTCATTTTCCCATTTTCTCATTTAAAGCTGCCATTACCTTTTCTTCCTTGTCCGTTATCAAATTGGCTTTTGCCCCACATTTGCGGCTGCCAGGAAAATTGAAGTAAAAAATAATTACTATTTCTGTTCGTCAGACTTTGTTGATATCCGTTATCAGAACTAGTATAGTTTACAAGATAATTTTGTTTTGTCAAATCCATTATAACAAAACTGATAATTCCGTTTTCTTTCTTAAAAATTCGTTTTTCGATATTCATATTTAAAACAAATGGAGTCATTTTTTGCTCACTATTTGAAGTATGATTTATATTTTGCTCTAAATAAAAATTCATATTCCAGGTTTTAGCAAAATATAGATTTAGGTTTAAATTGCCCTTAAACAATTGATTGAAAGTCTTGACCGGAGACGCAGAATTTCGGTCTACCTGAGATAAATATTCTAATGTTGTTGTAATTTCTAACCATTTTTTGGGATGAAACATAAAATCAGCCTTCCAGTTTTGCATTGTTGATTTTCGCATTTCGAGCGCTTCATTTAGAAAATATGGATTATCAGATTGTGAAATATAACCATTTAGTTGAATATTCGAATCAAATATGGATAAGCTTTTTCCAAAATTAAAATTTATCATCCTCGATTTCTGACCATCAATATTAGCAAAAGTATTAACCGTTGTAAGTGTATTTTTATCAGGATCTACAATCGTACTTGTTACAGCTCCAACGCCGTTTTTAGAAGCCATGGATAAAAACCTTATTGAGGTATTAAGCTGGAGACTTCTAAAAAATTTGGAGTATGTAATGTTATAATTTAGTATTTCTGAATTTTTTAAATTAGGATTTCCAATAGTTGTATAGTAAGGAGTTGCATTATTTGGTACAGGATTTAGTGCATTTAATGAAGGCTGTCTAAAATTTTGAGAAACTAAAATGCGTAATTGTCCAAACGCACTATTATTATATGCAACATCAAACGCAGTTTCGGGCAGTAAGTCGTAGCGGCTTACTTTGTTTTTTTCGAGCCCAATTTCTCCTTTTATCCAATTATTTCTCATTCCAAAAACAGGAGATATCGTTAAACCATTTTTCAGAGCATATTCCGTTTTAAAGGAAATAGGAATCTGATATGTTACATCTTTTTGGAAATAACTCAAAGTAGGATCATAGCTAATAGATTCATTTTCGGCTATCGAAGTATTGGTATCATTTAAATTAGCATTGCTGTCGAAATTAAGATTTGCTTTAAATTTCAATTGTTTATTGTAATTCCAATTCAATTCATTTTTGATCGAATTTACAAAACCCCTGCTTTTAATATTTTTAAATTGATGCAGCGTACTATCAGCGGCAATAAAATTTAATGTGTCTTTGTAAATATTGGTAATCGAATTATTTTTTGATCTATTGGCATTGTAAGCACTTATTAACCAAAGATTAAAAGATAAATTTTGATTAATATTAGTACGATATTGCGTATTGAAATTGTAGGCAAGTTTTTTGGAATTTACTGCAGAATTTGCATCTTCAAAATTATCAATTAACCCTGATTGAAGACTTTTATTGGACGAATTTGAGTCATTTGTACCAATAGTCACAGCGAGGGCCCCAACAAGGCTGCTGTTATTTTTAAAATTAGAGACAAAATTATTGGTCAAATTTAGATTACCATTTTCAGATGTAGATTCTCTAACTGTTTCTTTGTACAAATTACCATCTTCATAATAATTTTCGCCAATTGATTTAGCAGTATTTTTATTGATAGTACGAGAATATCTTAAATCACTAAATAAGTTTGTATTTTTAAATTTAAAATTCTTTGCAATTCCGGCGTTCATGTTTTTTAACCGCCCATTCATACCTTCAGAATTTGTGCGCATTAAAATAAAATTTTGCTTCGCCAATGAACCGGGAACTGTCGTGTTCCTGATGCCTAAAGGTTCTTGCTGATAATCTCCATATGCCGAAAATTGATTGGATTCATCAATATTTTTTATACTTGCCGCTGCACGAATTCTGGATTGTGATCCACCTTCGCCAGTAAAATCAAGCATTTTTCCGGCAGATTTATCGGCTTTGGTTACAATGTTTAATACTTTGACAGACTTATCGGTTTTCAGCTTTTTGGAAGCATTGCCCGATTCGTCCATATCGATAATTTGAATACGTTCTATAATATCTGCAGGTAATTCTTTAATGGCCTCTCTAACTGATCCGTTAAAATATTGGGCACCGTTAAAAAGCGTTTTCACAACCTCTTCATCATTATAAAACACAGTTCCGTTAGCATCAATTCGTACACCTTCCATTCGTTTTAACAAATCTTCAAGCCGTGCAAAATCCCGAACAATATAATCTTTAGCCCAAAACTCAGTGGTATCACCTTTTATCGCGGGTCCTTTCAAGCGGGTAATAGTAACATTTTCCAGCTGTTCTTCTTTTATTCCTAGCTGAATAGGCGGCAAATTAATCAGTGTTTTGGTATCGTTATTAAAGTACTTTCGGTTGAACGATTGATGCCCTAATGCTTTTACACTTATAAGAAAATCAGCAGAACGAACTTTTGCAAAACCAAAAAATCCGTAAATATTAGTTGTCGCTTTTAATGTGTCTTTTGCCGAAATCAATCGAATATCTGCACCACTTATAGGTTTGTTTAACGAATCACGAAGTATGCCAGTTACATTTCGCACAGTAGAGGGAGTTGTTTGAGCTGTTAAATTTGCATTACTAAAAAGAAAACCGATTACTATAAAAAGTAGATTGAAATTAGTCTTTCTTATAATAAAAGATCTGTAAAGTTGTTTTTTAAACATGTAATTTTATTTGGAAAATATATTTTAATAGAAGAGAGAAAAAACCTGCTATGATATATTTTAATAGCAGGTTTTTTTAATGTATTATGGATACTCTTCCCAAGGAAAATTAGGATATTCAGAAAGATCAATATTCGAGCGATAATCACAACCTAGTATCGAGGGATTAAAAGCTAGGCCATTAGGACATCCCATCACATTGGTTGTAAAATCAGAATTGTCGCAGAAATAGAATGAAAATGGATTTGTAGAATTTTTCAATATGGCACCATCTTTTTCATATCCTCTACAGGCGCTTGCAAAATAAATTGCTCCAGAAACAAACCGTCCCGTATCGTGAATTCTTAAAAACCATTCTTGCGGTGTATATTGCGCTAATGAAGAAGCTGTTACGCAAATAAATAATAAAAGTGAGAGCATGTTTTTTTTCATATTTACATTTTTAAGGTTACTTATTAAATTCTTTTTGAATTGTATTTTAAATTGCCTGAGATTATACGATTGCTTACTTACGATTAATTAGCATTTATAATTCGTTTAAATCAATCGATCCAAAAAAGGAAGTTGGTGTCATTTTATCCAAAAACTCTTTTTGGCTGGTGCTTTTATTGCCTCCACCCACTACAGACGACCAGGGCATCTTAAAATTGTACGCTTGGCCCCGCATTGAGATTCCGAAATGAATGGTTTTATCCAAATTGTATTTTTGTAAATAAGCTAAAGGAATTTGAATTTCGGCAGTAAAAACATTTGGATTGGCAGGAGTCGCCATTTCATCCACTACTCCGTTTCTTATTACAAAATACTGAATATCTGTAACTTTCCATTCTACCAAAATACCTGTTTCATTGTAAGTTGCTAACTGCTGGTTTAAAACTCCGTTTAAATTTTTTACCGAAAAAAAATCGTGTGTGTATTTTTGATTTTTGTTAGTCTCAGTATCTTTAACCCTATTAGCGAATAGCACTTGTAAACCAGTCGTGTCGGCTTCTTTATTAGAGAAAAAAACCTGTATACCTCCTCCGTTAAATTTGGAAGCATTTTTGTTTTTTAATATGCTTAGGTAAAGAAACTGATTGTCTTTTTTAAAAGCATAATACAAGTTGTTTTCGTTATCATACTTCATTTTTTTACTATCTCCCCATTCGCTGAGATCACCATCAACAATGACTTGCGCTTTTAGCGAAATTGAAAATAACAGAAGAAAGCCGTAGAAAAATGGTATCAAATAATTGTATTTTTTCAAGTTTTTATCTTTTTAAGCAGTAAATTGATGCTGTTAATACTTTATAATTCTTTAACAAGATTTTCATGTATCTTGAAATATTGATTTGAACTATTCAAACTTTTTTGCAATATTTCTTTTATGTAGAAAATTCTATCCACATGAATTTTATTGTATTTATAATAGTACCCTTCAAGGAGTGCACTCATAAAACCGGGACTTTCGTGATTAATTTTTGAGATTTCCTTAAAATTTGATTTGGAGATAAAATGATCCTCTTCTAAAGCGATATAACTTTTTAGTAATGTTGATTTTTTCTCTAAATCTCTTGAAATAAATTCTTTGGTTTCCTCTTGATTTATTTTATCTAAAAAACTGCTAAAAGCATATAAGTCCGCTCCTTTGTGTATGTTTTTAATGTTATTATTCTTGTCTAAATAGAGAACTGTAGGAAAAGAATACCCTTCGAGCACATGAAACAGCCACATATTTTTGCTGTTAAAATCATTTATACTAATTTGATAAACCCGAGTGTCTTCTGGCAATTTAGGGAGAACTAATGCTTCAAAGTTTGCATCAAAGTACTTATAGAAAATTTTACAAGCATCACATTTATCATTTTTGATCAATAATAAAATAGGATGATTTTCAGTATTTTGATGAATCAACGCACTGACAGACGTTTTTTTGTCTAACTTCTTTATTGTGTTTTTCTCTGTACACGAGAAAAAAGTAATAAAAATAAAAGATGCAAAGATTACATACAGGAGTTTTTTCATGTTTTAAATCAGCGTAATATGTTAGGTAAAAAACCTTGAAAACAGTAATATATTTTTTACAAATATATACGCTCTTTATAAATCTCAATTGTGGCAAAACCGTAAATTTTACCAGTATTTCTCTCTACTTTTTCCTTTTCTTCATTATCAAATTTAATTATTCAAATATTTGTTATCCTCCAAATCTTACATGTTTTTTTAATCAATAAGATTAATTTACTGAATAAATTGATTAATTTTAATCTTAAAATTCTTAGATAAAGACAATAAATTTATAAATTTTATAATAATAGCTTAACTTTAAAGGTCCTAAATTTGAATTCTAACAACCTTATTTCTTAACAAATGAAACACTTTTACCAAACTCGCCATCTTATGGCTTTTTTAAGTCTTTTTTGGTGCTTCTCAATGTCCTTATTTGCACAAGGAACATCTCCGGCACCTCAAAATTTGCCATATGTACAAGATTTTTCTTTATTAGAAGCGACCTCTACCGCATATCCCTCGGGATTACAGGGTTGGACAGCAAGTACAATTCCCGGAAGTTCATACAATACGAACGCCATCTTAGTTGGAGACCGAACCTTAACAGCTAGCAGCTCTGCTTCTACTACAAGCGGTAATATTCATAATTATAATGGAAAAATTGGTTTTTTAAACTCCGGTTCATTAGACTTAACAATTGGTTTAGCAATTAACACATTGACAAAGTCGGGCATTGTAGTACAATATGATGCGATGGTAATTCGTAATCCTTATGACGGAACTGCCAACACTCGTATTAATGAAATGGTTTTGCAATATCGAATAGGCGATTCTTCTATTTTTACTACCCTGCCTTCGACTTCATACTTAAGCAATACTGTTAAACAAACCACTTCTGGAGTTACCTCTCCTTTAAATCCAGTTACTATCACTGTAATTTTACCAGCTGAATGCGACAATCAGCAGGTTGTACAATTAAGATGGATTTCTAAGCAAAACTCAGGAGCAGGCTCACGTCCTTCTTTTGCTATTGATAATATTACGATTCAAAATGACACAACGCCACCTGCTTATGCTGATGGATATCCTAAAATAGAAAATATTCTATCCAATGGTTTTGATTTTTCAGTTCAACTAAACGAAATTGGAAAAACGTATTTTGTATTATTAGCTTCCGGAAGTTCAAAACCAAGTGCTTCTCAAATAAAATCAGGTTTAGATGCTAATGGAAATACCGCCTTACAATCTGGTATATTTGATATTACCGATAAAACTTTGGCTTATTCTAAAAGCATTTCCAACTTAACTATTGATACTGATTATGTTGTTTACGCTATTTCGGAAGATTCTTATGGTAATATTCAAACCGACAGTAATCAGCTGAATGTAAAAACCTCTAATGTTTTAGTACCTTCAATATCGACAACAAAGACAGCATTGGATTTTGGTTTTTCAGAGCAAAATTTTGCATCAAAAACAAGCAGTTATCAAATTCAGGCACAAAATCTTAATGATGTCGTTACTGTTACTGCTTCTAATAATTTTACAATTTCAAAAAATCCAAATGATAGTTTCCAATCTTCTTTGGTTTTTAATGTTCTGGATTTTGATGCTAATAATACTCCTACGGTTTATGTGCGATTTACGCCTAATGCAACAGGTAGTTTTTCAGGACAAATAGACCATCAAACTTCAGGAGCAAGTACTAAAACGGTACTATTAACTGGTACAGGGATCAATCCTTATACTCAAAATTTTAATGATGTAAATGTACTTACAAACAGTGGCTGGACTGCTTATAGTGTAGCAGGAGATAAAATTAAATGGGCTAGTACAACGAGCCGTTTTAATAGTTCACCAGCCGCAGTATCAATAAATGGCTACGCTGAAAACGGAGCAAGTAAAGATTGGTTAATTTCACCTAGATTACATTTAGATAGTTTCGATAAATTTCCATTATTATCATTTTATTCCCGTAAATTCTATTCGGGTCCAAACTTAAAATTAATGGTTTCTGTTGATTACGACGGAACAAGCAGCCCTGAAACTGCAACGTGGACAGAACTTCAAGGTGATTTCCCTTTGACTACAGGAGTATTTAAGGCTTCTAGTTTCATCAATTTAAGTGCTTATAAATCTGACAATACTTATATTGCCTGGGTATATGAAACTACCGCTGCAGGTGCAGACAATGCAGCCGAATGGACAATAGATGATGTAAGTATTACAAATGAAGCAACATTTTTAGCTTCTAATCCTAATTTAAATTTTAGCGAAACAAACGCAAATTCAACTTCAGATAGTCAATCATTTGTTTTCATGGCTGGAGGTTATGGTGATTTTAATATCTCAGCACCATCCAATTTCCAATTATCGCTTGACAATACTAATTTTCAATCAAGTCTTGTTGTTTCTGCAAACGATGCATTAGCAGGTAAAACTATTTATGCCCGTTTTGCACCTTCAGTAAAAGCATTAAGTTTAGAAGGCTCATTGACTGTTACATCTACAGGATTAAACCAGCAAATTGGTCATTTTGCAGGTTCTTCTTTTCCAAAATCTGAAACTTTCGATATTGTAAGTTACAACTTAGAGTTTTTTGGAAGTGATGTAGTTGGAACAAGCGGAGAATTTGGTCCAATTGACGATGCTTTGCAAGTTGAGAATGTAGCCAAAGTAATGAATAAATTAAATGCCGATGTTTATGTAGTTCAGGAAGTATCTGATGAGGCTGCATTGGAATCTTTGATTCAAAAAATAAGCATTAATGGCAAAACATTTGACAAAAGTATTTCTCCAGCGTGGTCTTATTCATTTTCGCCACCGGATCCTCTTTTCCCTCCTCAAAAACTAGTTGTTATTTACAATACACAAACAACTAAAGTAAACAAAACCCGTGTTATGTTTAACGCTTTGTACGATAATATTCGTGCAGGAAATACCAGTTTACCTAATTATCCGGGAGGAAATAGTTCTAGTTTCTTTGCCTCAGGACGTTTGCCGTATTTAGTAAATATTGAAACCAATATTAACGGAGTTAAAAAAGAATTGAACATTATTGATCTTCATGGTCGTGCCAATAGCGGAACTGATATTTCGAAATACAATATGCGTAAGTACGACGCTGAATTGTTAAAGGATAGTTTAGATGTAGAATATCCTAATGCAAACTTTATGATTCTGGGAGATTATAATGATGATGTCGATGTATCTGTTATTACTCCAAATCCTTCTTCGTATCAAAAAATAGTCGAAGATACTGCTCGTTATAATGCTTTAACTTTAGAAATTAGTAAAGCTGGCGCTTATAGCTACTTAGCTTCCGGAGGTTTTCTAGATCACATTATTATTTCTAATGAACTGACAAACGAGTACATTCCAAATTCTGTTGCTGTTTATGATCCACGTTTGGATATTGCAAATTATGTAAACACAACATCTGATCACGGGCCTGTTATTGCACGTTTTGATTTTAAGAAAGCAGCTCAAAGCATCAACTTCCCTCCTGTTACCATTACAGAAGCTACATCTTATGATCTAAATGCTACAGCCACATCTGGTTTAGCGGTTACTTACGTAAGTTCTAATGAAGCTATTGCAAAAATTATTAATGGAAAAATCCAAATAATTAGCGCAGGAACTGTAACAATTACGGCTTCTCAATTAGGAAACGAATATTATTTAGCTGCCGCTGATGTTAATCAGTCAATAACCATAACTGACACAAAATTACCTGTTATTATAGCACCTGCAACAATAACGCAAAGCAATGATACAGGAATTTGCGGAGCAAAAATTAACTATGTAGCTCCAGTAGGAACTGATAATTTTCCGGGAGCAACTACTGTTCAAACTGCAGGATTAACTTCAGGTAATGTATTCCCGGTTGGAACAACAACCAATACATTTAAAGTAACGGATGCATCTGGAAATACAGCAACAACTTCATTTAATGTAATTGTAAAAGACACAGAACTACCAATAATAAGCTGTCCGGAAAACATTATCCAGAAAAAAGATAATAGATTAAATGGTGCAAAAGTAACCTATTCAATTCCTTTAGCAACTGATAACTGTTCAAGTATTACTGTTACACAAACATCAGGATTGGCATCAGGAAGTGTTTTTCCAATGGGTATTACAACCAATACTTTCAAAGTAGTTGATGCAGCAGGAAACACAACCAGCTGTTCTTTTACTGTAAATATTGTGAAAAATTTACCGCCAGATTGTGAACCAAACGGAGGAGTTTCGATAAAAGCATATCCTAATCCTGCAACTGACTTTGTCAATTTTACGGTTAAAGCAGACAAACCAAAAAATATGACGATAAAATTGTATGATATCTTCGGATTTCAAGTTGTTGCACCAGTAGAAATAACAGGAAACGCAACTGAAAACACAGTGCAAATAGATATAAGTCGTCTTTGGAGAGGTATTTATATTTACACTTTAAGTAGTGGTAACAAAATACTATCTATTAATAAAATCATCAAGAAATAGAATAACTTACTTTATATTAAAAATGCCGGATTCTTTTGAAGAGTCCGGCATTTTTTTGTTCTGTAATGTTAGATTCCTTCGCATTCATAGCTAAGTTTTATCTAAAACAGACGCGACAAAATCGATCTATTTTATAAGTACACTTTTATATTTAGATATGTTTTTTAAAACAATTCCCGTGCCTCTAACCACCGCTCTTAAAGGGTCTTCTGCAATGAATACGGGTAATTCTGTTTTCTGAGATATCCTTTTATCGAGACCGCGCAACAGTGCTCCTCCACCTGCGAGATACAATCCTGCATTATAAATGTCGGCAGCAAGTTCTGGCGGCGTCAATGAAAGCGTCACCATAATAGCATCTTCAATTCTTTGTATTGATTTATCTAAAGCTTTTGCAATTTCACGATAACTAACGTGTACCTCCTTAGGTTTTCCGGTAAGAAGATCTCTTCCGCGAACCGTTATGTCATCAGGAGCCATTTCAAGTTCTTCCATAGCAGCTCCAACATCAATTTTTATTGCCTCTGCAGACGCCTCTCCAATATACAAATTATGATGTGTTCTCATGTAATACAATATATCATTGGTAAAAACATCACCGGCAATTTTTATCGATTTGTCACAAATTATACCTCCAAGAGCAATAACGGCAATTTCGGTAGTTCCTCCTCCAACATCTACAATGATGTTTCCTTGAGGAAGCATAACATCAAGCCCCATTCCAATAGCAGCTGCCATAGGCTCATGAATTAAAAATACTTCTTTACCATTAACTCTTTCGCAAGACTCCTTTACAGCTCTCATTTCTACTTCCGTTATACCACTAGGAATACATACAATCATTCGCAGTGCAGGCGTAAAAAAGTTCTTCTTTAATTCTGGTATATTTTTTATAAACCAGCTGATCATTTTCTCCGAGGCATCAAAATCTGCAATAACCCCATCTTTTAGCGGTCGGATTGTTTTAATATTTTCGTGTGTTTTACCCTGCATTAAACTAGCTTCTTTACCTACAGCAATAATTTTTCCATTTCTAATATCCCTTGCCACAATTGACGGACTGTCTACTACGATTTTTCCATCATAAATTATTAAAGTATTAGCTGTTCCCAAATCCATAGCTATTTCCACTATCATAAAATCAAATAAGCCCATAATATAGTTTTATTTAAGAACGCTTTTGTTACTGCTTTATTCTCTAAAAAGACGAAAATTTCACTACGGTTCTTGCTTTCTGCCAAATATTTTGGAGAAAAAACTAATCAAAGCCAACCAAATGTATTATTTTGTTAATGAGATTTTATGCTCAATGAGTCTGATTTTTTCTTTGTCAGGTAGTTGATTAAAAAAACAGAAGTACTACTTTGTGTTCATTTGAAATCATCAGGATATAAGAAGGTTGTAATCCTTAAAATTTATTTCCTTAACAAATCAACAACAACCTATATTCTCCTTCATTTTCTACTGGTGCTCTATGAATACAAGGCAAAACTTCTTGTTTTGGATGATCTACAGCAAGTCGCCAAAGATGTCCTAAACCTAGATTAACAGGTTTTGCATCTGTATTTAACTGATAATGCAAATCAAAATAATTTTCCTTCAAAAAGTCTTCGAATTCTTCTGCTGGTCCATCATGCAGTTCTTTTAGCTTTGCGCGAATTTCCGGAATCAGGACTTTTTGTTCTGCTTCCGAATTAGAAACAATATCACTTGCAGCTCCGTGATAAGTACATAAAAAAGTATCTGTTGCAATAGGCGAACGATCAACATGAAACGAATACACATCAGTCGATATGAAATCAAATTCGTCATCACGTTCATAACACTTTAGTAAATTAAGAGAAGGCGAAGCGCCAAAATCCGCTAATAATTGTAAATCGTTTAAGATTATTTCCCTTGCTATATTTCCTTTTTCGGATAGTTGGAGCGCGATTAGATCTTCGGGACAAACTTCTGTAATATTATCTTCCAGAGATAGTTGAGCTACGATCTCATTAAAATCGCCATCCAATTTTCTGTGCCAACATAGCGCATTCATTTCTCCTTTGAAATCGGTATTTATAAGCTCAGAGAAAGTAGAAACTAATCCTATTTGGCTGTTGTCAGAAAATGTATTGCTCATAGTATATATCAAGAAGTTCGTTACTTCGTGCTCACAAAATTATGTAATAGTAACGAGTTGAGAAATTTTTATCGTTATAAACATTTGAGTTATCATATTTCATCCTCAAAAAAAAAAGCTCCTGTTACAGCAGGAGCTTTACTTGGAAGTGGGTTTATTTACATTTGTATTCAATACCTAACTTAATTGTCTGGTTATGTGGTGTCGTCGTAATAATATCAACACCAAATGAGCCGTTGGATTTACGTCTTGTAATGTTTTTTAATACTCCTTTCTGAAAAATAGGAAACCCATCGGCATCATATTCATATGTATAGTCAATATTGGTTGTATCACGTGTTCCGTAGCGATGCGCAATAATTTCAATATTTTTAAGCATATTCTTGCTGGCGCTGGCTTCGTGAACTTGAAAATACTGCGCAATGTAATCAATAGACTGGTACTGAAGCGTAGGACTCTGTGCAATATTAGCAAGAATACGCAGTCCCAACGGACCGTCAAAAATTGGCTTTACTTTCATTTCTTTATCTTCATAAATATACTTGTAATCTGCATTATAATATTCCTTTGAATCATTATCAAACAAATTTTTAGTTGTCTTTTTACTCAGATTACCATTGGTGAATTCATAAGTATTACTCAGATCCATGCCATTATCATTGCCTTGCTTAAAAGTGGTAATCTTGCTTAGAAATCCGGCAGTATCATACTCTGCGTTAGTGTAATAAATTAGTTTACCTGCTGCATCATATTCTGATTGTTTGCTAACCTGCCCTTTGGTATTGTATTCCAGTTCATAGTGACCGTCTGGTTTGTCAGCAGTTGATTTGCTTACCTTCTCTGGTTTACCTGCTCCATTATAAGTAATAGTGTAGACTGTTTTAACAGGCGGATCAGAAAGCTTTCTGTCATTGACCATATTAGTTGTAAATTCAATCACCTGATCTTTATCATTGTACTTGACATCAATTTTATGAAGACCGTAGATAATCTGGCTTGGCTTCTTTTTACAATCCTGCAGATCTGCGATGGGATTGTTTACTGGCTCTTTTGGGGTTGTAACTTCTTCCTTTGGATCAGTTTCTGCCTCAGATGGCTCACTGCTGCAGGCGACAGCAAATAAAACACTGACAAAGGCTATAGCCAAAAAACGAAAAGACAATAAAGACATTTTAAAGGTTGTTCTCATGTAGGATTTTTTTAAGATTTTTTAAAGATAAATTCTGAATTTTTCATTGTAATTTTAAGTGCCTTTTGGTTTTATTAAAAGGTACATCAACAGATTATCAAGCGGTGGTGGTCCCAATGGGATTTTCACCATCACGAACCTGACAAAAAAAGAAGTCACGATAAAGGAAAATGGTATTGTTTTCATTAGTAATAATTTAGGGTTTAACTTTTAATGCATGCAAATCTAAATATGGATTCTGCAAAAAGAGTGGGACATATTTCTCAAAGACTTGACGAATTTTCCCAATTTCATTTTTTTGAACAGATTATCAATAGTTTTGCAACCGCAGCACCAATAATCCATTGATATATGCAGCTTATACACCATTGTCCAAAGACTAAAGCCAAACTGATTTTTACACATCAGGAATCCACGCCATCCTATTTCAATAAAAATGGACTCAATGAAGACCTGCTTCTCACCATTGCCCTTAACGGAGAACAGTCTCAGCAGATTGTCATCAATGGGGAACTTCATGAATTTCCTCCCTACTCTATTATACCGCTGGTTTCTGCCCAGGATTATAGTTTTGAAAAACCAGAACAGATTACAGCGTGGCAGTATTCAAGGGATTTTTACTGCAACGTAGACAGCAATTTTGAAATTAGCTGTTTTGGTGTGCTGTTTTTTGGTTTTAGAGGAAGTCAGTTCCTAAATATGAAAGAAGAATGCAGGGAAAAATTTAATATACTCAAACAGCTCTTTATCGAAGAATTTGAAACCATCGATACCATTCAGACTGATATGCTGCAAATGCTCCTTAAGAGACTTATAATTTTAACTACCCGACTGGCTAAGGAGCAGTATTTGGCAGGGAAATTTTATGAAGAAGAAAAATTTGATCTTATAAGGCAGTTTAATATTCTGGTGGATAAGGACTTTAAAAATCAGCATCAGGTAAGCTATTACGCAGGACAGCTTTACAAAACTCCCAAAACGCTCACCAGAATTTTTAATGGGTTCAATTACAGCTCTCCCTCAGTCATTATTCAGGATCGTATTATAATGGAAGCCAAAAGACTTTTTACCTATACAACGCTTTCTATTAAAGAAATAGCCTATGAACTGGGTTTTCGCGATGCAGGACATTTTAGCAGATTTTTTAAAAATGCCACTAACCTGAAACCCTCTGATTTCAGGAAGCAGCAATAAATAAAGGTGCCAGTTTTATTTCTCGATCCCGGAATACTTTTTATAGATTGCTCTATACCCTAAAATACGCCCAACCGGTGCAAGCGCATTCACCAGAGCATTCTGAAATCCCAGGGGAACATCGGCCAACACCCTTTTACTTTCTATATATTTAAGCAGTACCATCTGCTGCAGAAAACCAATTTTTCCTTTTCTTATTTTACCATCACAGCTGAGTCCGTGCAGGGTTTCCAAGAGATAATCAAAGTCTAATGCCGGTGAAACGGTTTGGATAAAAATTACTTTACCAAGATGATCATTGTAATGATTGTGCGGTTGATCGCAAGGAAAAAACCTTTCTCCACCAGGATAGATAACCACTTTCTCACCTCTGTCTATAATTGTGAGCTTACCGGAAATCACTTCAAAAAATTCATCCTGAAGCGGATGAATATGATCTGGCATCCGAATTCCCTTTGATTTCAAAGTAACCATCACCTTGATATAATTTCCATTTGTATCGGCAGCCGTTTCTAAAAATTCATACGTATCTCCTGTATGGGGATTCTCAAGTTTCTGACCTTTGACTGGCATAATCCTAATCTGATATTAATTAAAAAGTATCATCTGTAAGCTCCTTATTGATCATCGCTCCCGCTACTGTGCCCGATGCGACAGCATTTGAAACAGATCGTAAAGGATTAGCATTGTCACCGCAGGCGGAAATACCGTACACAGAAGTTTTCTGAAACTCATTGACTTTAATAAGTCCCTGGACAGTAAGGTCACAGCCAAGTGCCAAAGGAAGAACACTTTGCTGTACAAAAGGCAGCTTCGCATATAAGACACTGATTGGATGATCGGTTAAATCAGAAAATACAATCTGTTTCAGATATCCGTTCTGATGTTCAAAATAAGCAATCGGCTGTTCGATAATGGTTATATGATGGTACTGTAATTTTTTCAACTGTGCGTCTGTAAATGTGGCAGGGCCGTTTGTAAACAAGGTAAGATCCTGAGTCCAGTTCGAAAGCATCTTGGCAAATTCAAATCCCGCATCTCCATTGCCAAGAATTCCTGTTGGTTGGTTTTTAACCTCATAACCATGACAGAAAGGACAATGAATTATAGATTTACCCCAACAAGCTGAAAAACCATCCAATTGAGGCATAATATCTTTAACTCCCGTAGCAAAAATGAGTTTCTTAGCCCGGAAAACAACGCCGGAAAGCATACACACTTCAAATCCTTCGCTGACTTTACTAGCCATGACAGCATGTCCCTCATGAAAGTGTACCGTCTTGTATTTTAATACTTCTTCTTTACCAAGAGCTGCAATCTCTTTTGGTGCTTTACCATCCTGAGTCAGGAAATTATGAGAATGTGGTGTCTGTATATTACACGGCTGGCCACTGTCTACAATTAATACTTTTTTCAAAGCCCTGCCTAAAGCCATTCCTGCAGAAAGTCCGGCATAACTTCCACCGATTATAATGACATCAAAAAGAGATACATCCTTCATAGTATATTGTTTTTTAAATGAGAATACACTCAAAGGCAGCATCACTGCACCAAGTGCCATTCCTGTTTGTTTTATAAAATTTCTTCTCGACGTTGTTTCCATAACAGTATCGGTTTTAGGAGCTTCATTATCGCTGACAAAGTTCACTAAAGAGAAGATTATAGAAAATGGATATATAGCTCATTATCTTGACGATATGAGACAAAAGAAAAAATCGAAAAAATAGACAGAAAATACCTCTTCAGGATTATTGTGTACCCAAAATCGTACTTTTTTAATCCGTTTACAAATTGTTATTAACCAACTTTGCTGTACTAATTACTTATTGTATTGATGATGATTTTAAAAATTCCGTAAAGTCTTCTCTTTGATTATCAATAATGTAGTTACAATTTTTTACTAACCCTAAACCTTTAAAAATGAAAAAATTATTAAAATTAACAAGTATGCTATTTATTACAGCATTAGTGTTTAACTCCTGCGAAAAGGAACAAGATTTAAATGCGCAACAAAGCGTTAACAAAGACGAAACACAAATCGTCAACAATGAATTACAAGAAAACACTAAAAAAGCCGCTGCGTCAGCTGCTGCTGCATTAGCCGGTAGCGCCGGATCGAGAACTATCACATTACAAACCAATACATTATCATGTCCAGGCGGTTTATGTACATCTTATGGAGTTTGGTCAGAAGGCGTTTATACCGTTTGGTTCCAGATGAAATTTAATTCCGGTTTTTATTGGAGCCGAGGCGGTAAATGCGGATACGGAATATTAATTGGCGATCAAAATACCGGTGGTGATCCGGGATGGGACGGAAATGGCGGTAGCGCAAGATTTATGTGGTATTGTCCAAACGGATCAAATTCTGCTAAAGGAAGTGGAGCTTATCTTCAGCCTTATGTATATTACAGAGATCAGCCGGGACAATTTGGTAATGATTTTGGGAAAAAGTACTTCATACAAGAGGGAGTTACTTACAATTGCCAGATATCTGTTAAGTTAAACACTGGATCAAGTACCAACGGATATGTAAAATATTATGTAAACGGTACAGAGTTATTGAATCAAACCATTCGTTGGGTAACTAATGATTCTAAGCGAAATGTAAATGCGGTAAGTCTTCACACTTTCCGTGGTGGAAGTCAGGAATACTGGAAAGCTCCGGTAACAAGTTCTATTACTTATCCTAGCGCTTCTTGGGATGCCCAATAGTTGTAATAATAATAATAATAATAATAATAATAATAATAATAATAATACCTTTTCTCAACACTAAATTATGAAGTGAGAAAGGATAGCAAAATTAAAATCCCATTTCTATCGAAATGGGATTTTTTTTTATAACGAACCTGCCTTCACAAAAGTCTGCCATCCTCGCATGGTATCAATAAACCGTTCGCTTAATCCGCCTTGACGCAAATAATCTGCCATTATAGGCAACTGCGGACTATCATACATTGAGTTTGCCTTTACCTGAAGAGGAAAATCACGCTGAAGAATTGCTGCACGAGCGATAAGTACAAAATCACAGCCTTCATCCAAAAGTTCTCCGGCACGTTGCGCACTCATAATTTTTCCTGCAGCGCCTAAACGCACTCCCTTACGCGGAAGTTCAGTAAAAACACTCAACATTGTTTTACCTTTAAAAGTTCCGTCACGAACAATCTGAGCCGAATCCCATAAAGCTAAATCTAAATAATCGATTAATTCCCGATTAAAAATTTCAGCGGTAACTTCGCGTAATTCCTCTAAAAGAAGTCCATATCGCTCAATCGACAATCGCCATCCTATTTGAAAATCAGGACTGCAAGCTTCCCGAATTCCTTCAATAACTTCAATTGTAAAACGGGCACGATTCTCCAGACTTCCGCCATATTTATCGGTGCGATCGTTCAGATTTGGAGACATAAATTCGGAAAGAATCCATCCGAAAGCGCCGTGAACTGAAATTCCGTCAAATCCTGCCAATTGAGCCCTTTTTGCAGCAGCGATAAAACTTTCGCGTATGCGTTCAACTTCTTCAGTTGTAATAGCTTTGATTCCTTCAACTGTTTTACCCGAAGCCGGAGCTGGAATCCCTCCTATTGATGGTTTGGCACGATGTCCCGCGTGATGCAATTGTACCGCAGATAATCCGCCTCCATTTCGAATAGAAGTTGCCATTTTGGTTAAACCAAATAAATGATCATCACTATGAATCCCTAATTGGCGTTCAAAAGCAATACCTCCCGCTTCGACGGTTGAAGCGCTCGTTTGAATTAATCCGTAGCCGCCTTGAGCAAGTTGTTCCATCCAATATTGGTCGTATTCGGATGCTGTGCCATCAAAATCACTTTGCTGACTGGTTAACGGCGCTAGCATGAAACGATTTCTCATTGCCGGACCATGCAGCAAAGTAAGCGGTTTAAATAAATCAGAAACAGACATATTATTATTTTTTAAGTTCTACTTATTCGAATTATTATCTGATGCAAAGTTGCTCAGAGATTACTTCGGAAGAAATGGATGATTTTTACTTTATAATGGACGTTTTGGACCTAATCTTTCAAAGTCTTATTCTGAGTGATTCCTTTATTTTTTAAAGTTTTATAATCCTACTTATAACATTATCTAATATGAAATCTGGTAATGAAAAAATTCTCCATCATAAAGTAAATTTCATCCATTCTTTGGCGACAATTGCTGGCGGATCTTTGCCCTGTTAATAAAAATTAATCAAATGAAAAAAACAGCTATTATTATTCTTTCTGATCCAAAAGCGGGTTCAGAAGAAGCGTTAGGACGTGTATTCAATGCTTTAGCATCGGCATATGAATTCAAACACGAAGATGAAGATGTAAAAATTATTTTTCAGGGCGCAGGAATCAGATGGCCTGAACAACTAGAAAAACCTGAGCATCCGGTTAATGCTCTTTATAACGAAGTAAAAGATCACGTTCATGGTCTTTCTAAAGGTTGTGTTGCCGTATTTGGCACCGAAGTTTCGGGTTATGAATTATTGAATGATAACGAAGTACCGGGAACTCCGGGTTTACCAAGTTTTCTTAACCTTAGAAAAGAAGGTTACGAAATTTTGATTTTCTAATTCAATTTTCAAACTGTCCTCTTTTTTCCAGAGAGGACAGTTTTTAATCATGAAAAAAATGTTAAACACATAGAAACATAGATTTTATGTGCAACAAAAGGAGACAAAAAGAAATACATTTCTCTCACATAGTAACTTATGTGCATTTAAATAAGTGAAACGCCTTATTTTAGTTTATCCCGAAGCTTCGGGACTATATTTCTATGTGTTAAAAATTACACGTAACGGAATAATTTTAATTTATTTCTGCTCCAAGTAGTTGTCCTAAATCCTTATTTTTTTGAGTAATTTAGCAGAACTTGAAATACATTTATAAAACTAAAATCCGCGTTAAATTATAAATTATGCAAAAGGAATTTCAAGATTATATGCATCAATGTTTGGATCTTGCCAAAACTGCTTTGGCAGAAGGTAATCCGCCTGTGGGCGCAATTATTGTTTTAGATGAAAAAGTTATTGGTACAGGTATCGAATCAGGAAAATCAACCGGAGACATTACCAATCACGCCGAAATAATGGCAGTTAGAGACGCTCTCAAAAATGGATATTCGGATAAATTACATTTGGCAAGTATGTACACGACACACGAACCTTGCATTATGTGTTCTTATATGATACGTCATCACAAAATACCTGAAATTGTTTATGGCACAAGTGTTCCGTATGTTGGAGGTTTTACTTCAAAATATGATGTTCTAGCAACAGAAGATGTTCTAAATGGGGAAATAAACCCAAAGTAATCGGCGATATCTGCATCGAAGAATGTAATGCACTTAATGCTCAATTTTTAGAATTATTAAACAAATCGTGAATCATTATGCTATTACAATCTGTATATACGCTCGTTAATCAGCAAAATGGCAACTTATCATTCAAAGTATTTGAGTTTGATAACAGCAGTTATTTCGATCATATTCAGCGTAATAATTACTTCACGTTGATTCTTATTACGTCAGGCGAAGGATTAGCAAAAGTTGATCTTTCTGAATATAGTTTTAAAGAAAATACACTGTTTGCTTTTTATCCTTATCAACCTTTTATGTTGGCTTCAGAAGGCGTTTTGACAGGTATTTCGATTCAGTTTCATCATGATTTCTTCTGCATATACAGAAACCATAAAGAGATTGCTGCAAATGGTATTTTGTTCAATAATATCTATCAGCAGCCTTTTATACTTTTGGATCAAAACAACAAACAAACTTTGCTGAATATCGTTGGAGAAATTATCGCCGAATTGAAAATGGAAGCATTAAGAAAAGACGAGGTTTTGGTTTCTTATTTGAAAATATTTTTAGTGCTGGCAACCAGAATAAAACTTGAACAACAAACTGTTAATGATGAAGTTCGCAATGACAAACAATTGCTCATTATACAAAACTTAAGAAATGCAATTGAGGATAATTTCAGAACCAAACATTCTGCAAGTGAATATGCTGATATGTTGCATGTAACGCCTGTTGTTCTTGCACGAGCAGCAAAAAATCACTTCAACATGACACTTTCTGATTTGATAACCGAAAGAATCATTGTTGAAGCAAAAAGAGAATTATATCTCACAAACAAAACCGTAAAAGAAATTGCTTACGAACTTGGTTATGATGATGAATATTATTTTAGCCGCGTATTTAAGGGTAAAACCGATATCTCGCCGCAATTATACAGAGATACAATAGGTTTTAATCGAGCTGCTTTGAGCTAATTAATTTTTAGGTTTATACTTCGCATACATAATTGCTGCGAAGAGCACAATAAATGCCGCTGTTGCATACAAAACACTCGGACTATAATAATAAATAGCCGCCGCCAATAACGGAATAAACACATTAATAGCCGATTGCAAACTCTGATTTACGCCTTGCAATTTCCCTTGTTTACTTTCTTCTACAGATTGCGATAATTTGCCATTGTATGTTGGATCAAACAAACCTTCACCAGAAATAATACAAATTACCGCAAGCGAAATAAGTACTGTCGAATGTACATAAACGCTTAACAGAATTAATCCTAAACCAATTCCCAAAATAATTAAACCTGTTATTCCGATATTTTTCTCATTGAAATGTTTCAATAACCAAGGCAATAAAACGGCTCTGGTAAGAATATCACAAATACCAACAAAGGTTAAGATTCCGCCAATAAATCCAGGAGTCCATTGGTAAATATCTTTTAAGAAAAGGGTAAAATTAAACTGAAAAATACTTAAACCTATATAGAATAAAACGCCTAAAATCAATAAAGGTTTCAGTCCCTTTAGTTTGAAAATCTCATTAAAATGGGAGAAAGTATTGAAGCTGGAAACCGATAAATGTTTGGTTCGTTTTTCAGCAGCCAATGATTCGGGTAATAGAAAATAAACCGCCATTCCTGAAAGAAATATCAAAGCTGCCGTTACAAAAAATGGCAATCCAATAGATATGCTTCCTAATAAACCGCCCAAAGCAGGTCCGCCTATTTTTCCTATTCCCATAACGGCACCAATATATCCAAACCATTTAGCTCTTTCCTTTGGTTCAGTTGTATCAGCGATGTAGGCAAATAAAATACTGATATTTCCCGCTGTAAGTCCGTCGATTATTCTTCCCAGAAATAAAATCCATAATGCGCCGCCAATACCAAACAAAACATAACCAATTACTGAACCTAACAAACTGATTAAAAGGATATTTTTTCTTCCGTATCTATCGCTTAATGCTCCAAAAACCGGTGCCGAAAAAAAGGAACAAACAGCAAATATTGACATCAGTAAACTCATGCCTACAACCACTTGTTGAGAGGGTAAATATTTGCTTATTAGAAAAGGCAGAAGCGGCAATACAATAGAAAACCCAATGGAATTCAAAAGAACGATTCCTATAATAATCCATAATTTATATTTCTTAGATTTCATGATTTTAAATAATTTTCAATTATGGTACAAATTTATCTTGTATATTAGAGTCAAAATAACCTCATTAGATATAAAAATAGCCGTAAAAGACATTTTATGATTCAAAAGCAAACGGTACCAAATGTTTTAAAAGCATTTGCTCATTTATTGAATACCGAAATAAAAGACTGGAAACTGGAAATTCCCGAAAAGTTTGGGAGAGGATATTGCATTGGCTTTAGATTCAATGCCAATATCAGAATGATCATTTCTAATTATGAACTGAATGAAGATATAATTGTCGAAAATATAGATGTAGATCATTCAAAGAAGACATTATTTTTTAAGTTTCAGAATATATTTCCTGCAACAGAAACTTTAGAAACGCAGTCAAAAATGCTTCCGTCAGTTTTAATTGGAACCAGCAGTTTAAATACCGATACTGTAATTCCAATTCATACGAATACTGCCACTATCAATATTGAGATAAATGCTGATTATTTAAGCGAACTTTTTGAAATTTCCGAAGAATCGACAATTTTATATAATCTACTTCAGAATAAACAGCCTTTGTTGTTTGAACAAATGATGTATCCTTCTTTAGAAAAAATTGTAAATGAAATTGTATCAGAATCTATTTCTAAAACTTTTAAACTCCTTTTCCTAAGAATAAAAGCAGAAGAACTGATTTGCCGATTATTAATTGAATTAGAAAAGCGAGATACAAAACAACTCTATACTTTAAATAGTAATGATGTTGAGAAAATTTACAAAGTAAAACAGCAAATGCTTGAAAATCTAAGCATTCCGCCTGTGATTCAAGATCTCGCCATTTCTGCCAATATGAGTCCTACCAAACTAAAGAATTTATTTAAGCAGATTTTCGGGAATAGTATTTTCAATTATTATCAGGAATTTAGAATGAAAGAAGCTGCAATACTTTTAAAACAAGGAGATTTATCCGTTTCTGATGTTGGCTACAAATTAGGATTTACCAATTTAAGCCATTTCTCGAAAGTATTTGCTGCTCATATTGGTATTAAACCGAAGCAATACAGTAAATTGTAAAATAGAATTCTAATAATAAAGACACAAAATCGAGAAGATTTTGTCATTTCGACGGAGGAGACCCGAGAGATAGCGAACAGACGAAGTAAATCTTCGCAAGTAACTCTGTAACGAGAATCCAATCTTTGTCGAGTTACTTGCGAAGATTTCTCCTCCGTCGAAATGACAATATTGAGGTATATTTAGATTACGCAAACCTTTGTCAAAGTTTTAAACTTTGACAAAGGTATCGACAGTTCTATAAATCTATCGTTGAGTTTTTTGTCATTTCGAACGAAGAACTGACTTTAATTATAATCGATTATTGGTTATTTTAAAAATTCCACTCTACCCGTTTTCATATTATAAACGGCTCCGCAAATAATTATTTCGCCCTTTTTTTCCATCTCATTCAAAATTGGACTTCTTTCTCTAATTTCCGCTATCGAATGATAAACATTTGCATCACAAACTGCTTCTACAAACTCTTCATTTTCGGCTTTAGGTTCGCCTTTAAAATCTTTTTTAGCCGTTGCTATAGCAGGCTGTATTTTATCCAATAAAGTTGTGATATTTCCAAGTTTTACATTTTTAATAGCTGATATAACTGCTCCGCAATATTCATGACCTAATACAACTACTACTCTTGCTCCGGACACTTTACAAGAATATTCAAGGCTTCCCAAAATATCATCATTGATAATATTTCCGGCAACTCTGGCAACAAACAAATTGCCTAAACCGCTATGAAATACATCTTCAACAGGAACGCGGGAATCGAGACAGGATAATATAACTGCTTTAGGAAACTGACCCAGCGAAGCATTTCTAACACGTTCAGTAGTATTTCGAACCGTTAAATTATCTTCTACAAAATCTTTATTTCCTTGTTTTAAACGATTAATCACATCGATTGGTTTCAGTTTTGCCTGCTCTTCTGCTGTGAGAGGTTCAGTTTCTAAGATGTGATTTTTTTTTATTGACACCGTATTTACAGTATCATTTTGCACTTGTGTTTGTGATGACGGTGTTTCTTTTCCGCAAGACACCAACATAAGAATAGCAATAATAAATAATCTTTTTTCCATAATAATGTAATTTAATATCCAACTAATAAGTGTGTATTTTATACTTATAAAAGTAGAGAATATTTTGCAATCTAAAAGCAGTATAAATACTGAATATCAACAATCTAAATTATAGCCAATTAGACTAAAATATAATTTTTATAATTTGCAAATCATAACTTGAAACCTATCGTAAAAAATACTTCAAGGAAAGTTTTGATTTTGTTACTATTTCAGCCGAAAGTAATTCTTTCTAAATTCAAATAGAACCGCTTCACCAACTTGACTGTTTAAGATTTTTATTCGTATTTTCGATGACTAATTAACTATTATTAAAAGTATTTTATGAAAATAATTTTAGCAGTCTTATCACTTCTGGTTTTTAATGTAAAAATATTCAGCCAGGAAAATGGATTACCTTTTCGTGTAGGAGATAAATTTGGAATTTCAGATAAAAATGGAACTATAATCATCAAACCTGAATATGATTATATCTCTGTTAACTTAGAAAAAGGTAAAGCTTATTTTCAGGCTTTTACTATAAAAGACACTACAAGTTTGTCGAGTTTTATTTTCAATAACAAAATAATAATCAATAACAAAGATTACTCTGACTATCATATCGATGGCAATTTTATCATTGCAACAAAATATCAGCTTAAAAAGGATGCAAGATCCGGAAGAATTCAAAAAACAGGGGAAATAAATTATTTGTATGATTTTGATGGAAAAAAAATCTTTGACGAAGGTTTGGCGATTATTTCAGTAACTGAAGATTTTGAAAATACGTCGGTTATGCATGAACCTAAGAAAAATTTGCAGGAAGTTTTAATAATAACCAAAGACTTATCCGGAAAATTCTCTATTCTGGTTTATAACAAATTATCTAAAAAAATCACACGTACCTTACTTAATAAAACTCCGTTTTTGAATATCAATTACAATTACGAGGATAATTATACTGACAGAACAATTACCTGTATTTATGAAGATGAAACCGGTAAAGGGAAAAAAATTAAGATAAAAATTGAAAACAACCAATTCAAGATTTATAGTACCGAAATTGCTGATATAAGCAAAAGAAATAATAGATCTAACAGAGGAGATGATTATGATTTAACAATAGATCATATGACTGTAGAAGATGCTCCTGCTGAAAAAAATACACCTCAAAATTTTAGTGGAAACGAGCAGAAAAAGATACTTACCATAAATCGAATCGAAATAAAAACCGATCTTTATTACTTACCTAAAAGTGTTGAAGAAATAGAATTCATTGATAAAACATTTAATGAAAATGAAAGATACATTCTTTCAAGTAAGGGAAAAGCGGGGCTGTTTAATGTTTATGGCAGTGAATTGTTGGTTCCTATTAAATATGATGAAATTATGGAAGATGGTTCGTCTCGAGACAGAGCTGCTTATATTTTGAAGGATAATAAAAAGTATGGTATTTTTATATATGATGCTCCAAATCATAAAATCATAGAACCAATCTTTGATAAAATCCCAACACTTACTGAATATAATTATTTTGGAAAAGGCCAGCCATTATTGAAGCTTTTTGATGAAAACGGAAAATTCTTTTGTTATTCAAATCAAGAAGGGAAACTATATTACTCTAAAAAGTAGTTTAAACTTTTAAAGTTCGTTTTTGACTTATATTAAAAAAGAGATTACTTTCACTTCATAAAAAAATGCTAAACGATAATGTTTAGCATTTTTTATATCTAATATTCTTTTCGATAAAAAAAATTATCGCCAACCCATTTCCGGAGCAATATGTTCAAGTATGGACGATAATATATGCACATTATAGTCAACGCCTAATGTATTTGGTATAGTCAGCAACAACGTATCGGCTTCCTGAATTGCTTCGTCTTGTTTTAACTCTGCGATTAGTTTTTCTGGTTCAGCGGCATAACTTTTTCCGAAGATTGCACGTTTATCTCTTTCTATATTACCAAAACTGTCAGAACCTCTGCCTTGATCGCCAAAGTACATTTTGTCCTGATCGTTCATCAATGCAAAAATCGAACGGCTTACAGAAACTCGTGGTTCGCGTTCATGTCCAGCTTTTTTCCATGCTTCTTTATACAGCCTGATTTGTTCTGCTTGTTGAATATGGAAAGGTTTTCCGTTTTCGTCATACTTCAAAGTAGAACTTTGCAGATACATTCCGTTTTCAGCAGCCCAAACAGCAGTTGCATTAGATGCAGCTCCCCACCAAATTCTTTCTCTTAATCCTTCAGAATATGGCTCAAGGCGCAATAAACCCGGAGGATTTGGAAACATTGGAAATGGATTTGGTTCCGCAAATCCTTCGCCTTTAAGTCTTTCTAAAAATTCCAACGCTTTTTTGCGTCCCATATCAGCATCCGTTTCACCTTCTTCAGGTTCATAACCAAAAGCGCGCCAACCGTCAATTACCTGTTCCGGTGATCCTCTACTGATTCCTAATTGCAAACGTCCGCCTGAAATTAAATCAGCGGCTCCGGCATCTTCTACCATGTACAAAGGGTTTTCATACCTCATATCGATAACACCTGTTCCAATTTCTATTTTACTCGTTTTAGCTCCAATTGCCGAAAGCAAAGGAAATGGCGATGCCAACTGTTGCGCAAAATGATGAACTCGGAAATAAGCGCCATCCAAACCAATTTCCTCTGCAGCAACCGCCAAATCAATAGACTGAAGTAGTGTATCGCTTGCCGTACGAGCTTTATAGGAAGGATGATTCGCCCAATGCCCAAAAGATAAAAATCCTATATTTTTCATAGATAGCATTGTTATTATTTACTATTTCAAATATACGCATCATTATCGAGTATTTCTAAGCACTATTTCTTATTATGTAAAAACCCATTTCTCGCGAGATGGGCTTTTTGTTAACTATAATCGTTGTTGTTCCTCGGTTTGACCTTCTTTCTTTTTGTTTTCCAACTTCTGGTTTCCAAAATTATATTTAAATCCTAATCTAATACTTTGACTGTCGCCATAAGACAAGAAGTAATTGTATTGATCTGCATAATCTGTAGCGACTTTTTCTTTTTCGCCACGATAAATATCTGAAAGGATCGCATATATTTCGCCGTAACTTTTCCATATTTTCTTTCGAATCGAAGCCGAAAGATTTGAGGTCTGGCTAAAAACAAATGTCCCTTGAACTGATGATGAATTGTATTGAAAATTTAATTCTGCGGTTAACTCTTTCTTTTTGTTCAGAACAAAACGATTGCTAATGATTGTATTATAAGTTGGTTTTCCGTTTTTATGTAAATTCCCGTCTCTGCCCTGAAAACTATCTTCGACATAACTTAATCCTGCTTGTATTCCGGATTCCCAGAAATCATAAAAAGTAAGATTGGTATTAAATTCCAGTCCAAAGGCATAATCTTTTTTAATATTCGTAAAATGATAAACAAGCGTATTGGTTTCATAATCCTGATAAGAAATTTCCATCGAAGGATTTTTTTCTAAGCGGTAAAAAAGATCAAAATTGTATTTGTTTTTCAGCGTATAAAGCAAATTAAGATTATGACTTATTGTTGGCAACAATTTTGGATCGCCCGTAAAATAAGAATAGGAATTATAATACGAACGAAACGGATTTAATCTGCTGTATTGCGGACGTGTAATTCGTTTTCCGTACGAAATTCCAATTTCATGACCTTCTGATGGTTTGTAAAGTCCATAGAAAGTTGGAAAAAGCTTAAAATAATGCTGTTCATTGACTTCAAAAGTTGTAACCGAGTTTCCTTTCAGACTTGTGTATTCGCCACGTAAACCAGCTTTCAGACTCCATTTCCCAAATTCTTTGTCATAACTTGTATATCCTGCCAGAATAGATTCATCATAAAGAAAAAGACTCGTTCTGTTTGGATTATTCACGAAATCGCCATTGACTTCGTCTTTATAATCGAGGTTACTTTTGGCATTTACGTTTCCGAATTTTAATCCTGCTTCAAATGTGCCGTTTTTTTCATTCGAATAATCGGTTTGAGCCGAAAAAAGCTGAATATCCTGAATATTATCACTGATAAAGCGTGTTGTACGATAAGGACTTTCTTCGGGAAGCGAAAATGAAGAAGTAATATCCTGACGTTCCTGATGCCAATATGTTGTATAATCTGCCGTTACGGATATTTTCTCTTTTGCATCAAACAAATGATCGAAAGACATATTATAGGCATTATTTCGTAACGGAGTTCTACGATTATTTCGGGTTACATAAAGCGAATCTAAAACTCCATTTCCTCCGTAAATATAGGTTGGAACTGTAAAATCTCCCATTTGTTTGGGCGCTATAAATCCTGTTCCTCCGGCAGAAATCGTATTAAGCGAATCAATTTCGTAAGAAGCCTGAAGACGATAAGAATGTTGTTGCAATGATTTTGATTTGCGTCTCATAATGCTTTCCCAGCGCGAATCGATCGAACCATCTTCTTTTAAATAATGCACGACATCTGTTCCTTCATTGACATATACGCCTGCTCCAAAACCATATCTTCCGGCAAGAGACAATTTTTTTCCTTTGTAAAACTGGTTTGTCGACGCAACTCCTTTTGGATAAATAGATTGTATGTACGCGGTATTGACAGAACCTTTGTAACCTAATGATAGATTCTTTTTTAGTTTAATGTTCAAAACGGCACTTCCCTGCGCTTCGTATTTTGCAGGCGGATTGGTAATAACTTCTATTGATTTTACTTCTTCTCCGCTTGTGTTTTCAAGAAACTGTTTTAGTTCTTCTCCGCTCAGATAGACTTTTTTGTCATTGATCGTTACAAGAATACTTTGGCTTCCGCGAATGCTAATTGCTCCGGTAGAACTTGTCGTTACGCTTGGTGTTTTACTTAAAATTTCCCAGGCATTGTTTGAAGAAAGTGATGAATTTTCTACCGCAAACTCAAGTCTGTCAGTCAATCTTTTTACAATTGGCTTTTTTGTGGTAATTGTAACTCCGTCAAGATTGTTCGAAATTTCTTTTAAAGAAAGGATTCCCAAAACGGTATCTTTTTGAATGGTTATCTTTTTGAAATATTCTTCAAAACCAACCGTTTTCACTTTTAGCAGATAATCGCCTTTTATTATTCCGCTAAAGCGAAATTCTCCGGATTCGTTTGTCTGCGTTTCTTTATAACTTACAGAATCTTTTGCTTGCAAAAGCAAAGCATCTGCAAAAGGTACGGCTTGATTAGAGCCGTCGATTACCTTTCCAGACAGGGAAACTTCTTGCGAATATCCCGCAAAAGAACCCCACAACAGTAACATGATTAATTTTTTCATTGATGATTTATTTGATGCAAATCTCTTTAAATCATTTTCGAAAAATGGTTAATATAGGGTTAACGAAGGGTTAAACACAGGAAGGTAAAAAACATATTGTAAACGCAAAAAAGCTTTTGGTAAAGACATTTTAATCGTGGCACGGGTTTGCCTGATTTATGGTTTACAGATTTGGTTAAAGTAGGGTTAACGGTGGTATTTTTAATCTGAAAAAGCTAAAAATGCAATAGCTTTGCTTTAGTAAAACAAACTGATTTCCTTTCTTAATCAAAACTTTGAAAACAGATGAAAAGAAAAATAATGCTTTTAATTGGTGCCTGTATTTTTACAGTAATTGCTTTGGCTACAATTCAAGGCTATTTTATCTACAATATTTATAAATTAAATGAAAAGGAAATAAATACGGCCATTAAAAAGCAAATTGCCCGTCTGGAAGACACTGATGAATGCGAAAATCTGAACGATACCTGGATATTACAATCAAAAAAATATGTAAAGGAATATGTGAAGGGAAATGCAACAAAGCAAGATTATACCAAATACATTATTAGCAACAGAGATTCGCTTTCGAGAGCCATGAATGCTTACATGAAAAGGAAGGCACAACCAGAAGATTATCCCATTAGTTATTCGGTTTATATCAATTCAGTTGCAATCGTGAATCATGGAAAACCGGAGACTTTGTTTAATGGAAAAATATTAGTTCTGGCTAATGATACTTTAAAAAAGAACCAAATTCTCTCTTCGATGGGACGTTCGGAAACTCAAAATACGGAAGACGAACTTACAATCGTTATAAAAAGTAATCGTTATTATAATTTTGAGAAATTGCAGCAAACTATTATTTCGAAAATGGCAGGTTTATTAATCTTTTCTGTTTTATTAATGGCGTTTGTGGTTTTCTTGTATTATATGTCACTCAAAAACCTCATCACTCAAAAACGAATTGCGGATATCAAAACGGATTTTGTCAATAATATTACGCATGAGTTTCAAACGCCTCTTGCTACGATGGATCTCGCGATCAAAACATTACAACGAAAAGATGCGCAAATGAGTCCGGAGCATTATAAAAATACGCTTGCTATGATTGCAAGGCAAAATGAAAGACTGCAAAAATTATTTCGTCAGGTAACCGAAGCTTCTTTAACGCCTATTGCCGGCAAAGATATTATTCAGGTTACGAGTGAAGAAATTAAGGATATGATTGCAGATTTTGAACTTTCGAGGCCTGATATAACTATTGAATTTACAAGTCAAAAAGAAGCTTTTACCATTGCAATGGATCGTTTTCATTTCAATACGATTTTGATAAATCTTCTGGATAATGCGGTAAAATATGGTGCTTTGAAAATTTTGGTAGACTTAAAATTAACGACAGGAAACTTCATTCTTTCTGTAACAGACGACGGAAAAGGTATTCCGGTTCAGGAACAAGTTTCGATTTTTGATAAATTTTACAGAGTCGAAAAAGGGAATATTCACAATAACAAAGGTCTTGGTCTTGGATTATTCTATATTAAACAATTGGTACAAACGTATAAAGGAACTATTAGCGTTAAAAGCGAAGAACAAAAAGGATCATTATTCACCATTACAATTCCGGTATGAAACATCATATTTTATTAGTCGAAGACGATTTTGATTATGCGTCTATATTAAGGCAATATCTTGAATTTTCGGGTTTTAATGTAACCTGGGCAAAAGACGGTAAGGAAGCTTTGAAAATTTTCCCGGACACGAAACCTGATATCTGTATTCTGGATGTCATGATGCCTCACATGGACGGTTTTACGCTGGCTGAAAACATTATTGACAAACATGCCGAAACTCCTTTTATCTTTTTGACAGCAAAAGGTTTTAAAGAAGATAAAATAAAAGGTTTGCGTCTTGGCGCCGACGATTATGTGGTAAAACCTTTTGAAGTCGAAGAATTGATTTTGCGAATTCAAAACATTCTGAAGCGAAGTCAAAAACCAGTCGTAAAAAACGCGCCGGAACCTATGGTATTTTCTATTGGTAAATATATTTTTGATGGTGATAATTATACGCTTTCCCATGAAAAAATTACACATCAAATTACCGAAAAAGAGGCAAATTTGATTCGGTTTTTATATACCAATAAAAATAAACTTCTCAAACGTGAAGATATTTTAAAGGAAATCTGGGGCAATGACGATTTCTTTTCAGGACGAAGCATGGACGTTTTTATGAGTCGCCTTCGGAAATATTTTAGTGAAGATCCTGATATTTCTATTCCAAGCGTACGAGGTTTGGGATTTAAATTTACTACTAACAACGAATAAAAATTTAAAAATTCTATTATGAAAATCATCTCATTACTAACCCTTTTAATTTGGGGAACTTTAGCTCAGGCACAAACAGCAACGGCAACTTCGGGAAATACAACTGCTATTGCAAAAGTGCCTTCGACACAAACAAAAACGACAAAATCTTCTTCATCTGTTTCGATTTCTAATTCAGATGATTCTTATTCTTTACTGGCAAATTTCGATGTTTCTAAAACTAAAAAAATAGAAAAATTATTGTCTGATAACTTAGACAACGATATGGAATCAACTGAGCGTGGCAGCAAAATTTGGAAGAAAGACAACAATGGCGAAACTGCTTATTCTTTTGTTCTAAAAGAAGGAAAATTAAAAGTTAGCATTGATAAAGAATTAGTTTCTAATGAAACCTTTGAGAAATTACAAGCTTTGGGAGATAAAATTTCTGAAACACTTTCAAAAAACTAAACTTTACTTTTAGATCTCAAAATAAAATTAATCTCGCAAAGTCTCAATCCCGAGGCTTCGGGAGCGAAGTTTTTTTGAATTGGCTCCAGCTTTAGCTGGAGTTTATATGTTTAGAACAAGAGAACATAATAAAAAAAGCCGAAAATCACTGATTTTCGGCTTTTTTTATTCAAAGAAGATTAAACTTTTATGTCAGTATTAAACTTAATCTTTAATTACTTTTTTCGTTACAATTCCTGTCTCATTTGAAATCTGAAACATATAAACTCCTGTTGGTAAATTAGAGATATTTAGTTTCGTTGATGTCGCTTTTAATTCTTTCGAAAGGACAATTTGACCAGTTACATCAAATACATTCAATTTTGCATTATCTGATGAATTCATTTCAATTGTAATGAAATCTTTAACCGGATTTGGATATAATTTGAATGAATTCTGAAGTTCAAAATCTTTTGTTCCCAAAACTGTAACATCAAAACAAGTACTTCTTGCTAAACATCCATTTTTTATAACCTCAACAGCATAACTTCCTAATTGTTTTGGTGTAAAAACAGCATTAGTTTCATTTGCAATAGGTGTAAATGTTCCATTATTACAAGTCACCCATTTATATGTAGCACCAGTTTCGGCAACAGATAGTTTGCCTGCATTGAATGTAATGGTTACATCAATACCTTTTACGGTTACTATTTGGGTCGCTGTTGCAATGTTATTACTTATGTCTTTTGCTGTCCAGGTTACTGTTGTTTTTCCTATAGGAAAACTTCCGGGAGCATTATTTGTAACTGAAACATTTGCGCAACTATCCGTTATTACCGGATATCCTAATGTAACGTTTATTGCACTGCAATTTGTTTCCATTTCTGCTACAACATCTGCAGGAGCTGTTATAGTTGGTGGAGTTGTATCTTTTACGGTTACTATTTGTGTTGCTTTTGCGCTATTATTGCTTCCGTCAGTTACAGTCCAGGTAACGGTTGTCTTTCCTAAAGGGAAACTTTTTGGAGCGTTATTTTTAACTGAAGCAACAGAACAATTATCAGCCGTTGTTGGTGTTCCTAATACTACATCTTTAGCGCTGCAATATTCTCCAACTTCCACCGTTACAGGCGCTGGAGCTGTGATCGTAGGCAAAGTAACATCTTTTACTGTAACTGTTTGAACTGCGATTGAAGTATTATTGTTTGCGTCTTTTACGGTCCAGGTTACTTTTGTGTCTCCTAACGGAAATTCTGTTGGAGCATCATTTGTAACTGAAGTTATGATACAATTATCTCTTGTTACAGGAGTTCCTAATGAAATTTGTGTTGCTGTACAACCTGTATTTAAATTTACGGTTACAGCTTCCGGAGCAATGATTGTTGGTTTTTCAATATCTGGATCTGTAATTATGACAAAATTCTTCGTTACGCTTTCCGAATTGGCGTCCGTTATTTTACACCAATAATTTCCTTCCGGTAATCCGCTAACGGTCGCTGTTGTTGCTCCATTTGACCAAAGATAAGTATAAGGACTTTTTCCGCCATAAACTGATACTATCGAAGCTGAACCGGATTGATTGCCAGGACAAGTTAAATTAGTTTGAATCGTTGTTGCGCTTACGGTAGGTTTAACATAAGTCCCTTTTAGGCGAATAAAATAAGCAGACGTAATACCTTGGTAACCTGAAAAAACTCCGCCTACATTAATTTTTCCATCAGGAAATAAAGATATAGTGTAAACCGGACTTCCAAATCCTGTTTTTGAGTCAAAGGTATTGTCTATTGTTCCATCAGTATTTAAACGTGTCAAACGATTTTGAGTAACGCCTTGATAAGTATTGTATTCTCCTCCTAAAAGTATTTTTCCATCTGATTGCAAAACCACAGAAATAATGGTACCACTATATCCTGTTCCTACATTTTCAGTTATGGTTCCGTCAGCAAATGAAACATCTTTACTTCCGTCTGAATTTAAACGAATCAAATAACTTTGATAATTTACCTGAGCGTTAGAAAAACCTACGTTTACAAGTATTTTCCCGTCTGGCTGTAAGACTATATCACTAACATCAATTGCTGAATCATGCAGCGTTACAACATTAAAGGAAGTGTCTTTACTTCCATCGGGATTTAAACGAATCAAATACTTTTCAGCAAGTCCGTTAAAAGTAGTAAATGATCCTCCTAAAAGTATTTTACCATCTGGTTGTGCTACAATAGAAGAAATTAAAGCATTCGTAAAATCATAACCAGTTCCAGGTTTAAAAGATTTGTCTTCACTGCCATCGATATTCAAGCGAAATAATTTTCTATAGGGTAAGTTTGGATAACTATCCACAAAAGCACTTACAAGTATTTTGCCATCAGGCTGTAAAGCCATTTCTTCAACCGCATATTCAAATCTCTTAATGAAGGAAGTATCCAGCGAACCATCTGGATTTAACCGAACCAGAGAATTTCTGCCTCCATTGCCTGTATCCGTAAATTTTCCTCTAACTAATATTTTCCCATCCAGTTGTAATAGTATTGAACTCACTTCATTATTGAACTTATAATCCGGATTAAATGAAGTATCCTTGCTTCCATCAGCATTTAAACGAATCAGCTTTTTTTGTGTAACTCCCTGATAATTGTCAAAAAAACCTCCTATCAAAGTTTTCCCATCAGTTTGTACCGCTGAACAAAACACTGCAGCGTCAAGACCTGTGTCTTTGTTAAAAGTAGCATTTCTGGTTCCATCAGCATTTAAACAAATAATACCTTTATCAATAATATCCCGACAGTAACTATATTTTCCTCCAATAAGGATTTTTCCATCATTTAAAAGGGTTATGGCGTTAACATCCGCATTTGAACGCCCATTAAGAATATTTGCGCTCTCGCTAAAAGAAGGAATTGAAAAAGTAGTATCTGTAGTTCCGTCAGTATTAAAACGATAAACAGCGTCATTACCATTAGATCTATAAAGGTTTGCAAGTAATTTTCCATCAGGCTGCAAGTACATATTATTCACACTTTCACTAGTCATGTACATAAAACTAGGTGGACTGATAAATGAAGTATCAATGCTTCCGTCTGGATTTATACGAACCAAATATTTCTGAGCTACTCCCTGATAGCGTGTAAAACCACCGCCTACAATTATTTGTCCGTCATTTTGTATTACAATAGACGCGACCGAACTACCAGCGAAGCCTGTTCCTATACTAAATGAAGTGTCTTTTGTACCATCTGCATTTAAACGTACCAAATAACTCTGTGCTACTCCCTGATAGGTACTAAAGCTGCCACCTACAATTATTTTTCCGTCAGATTGAACAGCAACTGCAAAAACATTGCTATCAAATCCGTTTTTTATATCAAAAGTTGAATCAAGGCTTCCGTCAGCATTCAAACGAATTAAGCGTCTCCTTGGTTCTACAGAATCTTTTTTATTGACTACAAGTATTTTTCCATCGGGTTGTAATGTTATTAAACTAACAAAAGCGCTAACCTCCTGCACGGCCCCAAACTCAAAAGAAGTATCCTTACTACCATCGCTGTTTAAACGTATTACACGATTTCTTAGAGTTTTATCGAGACCTCCTATAAGTAATTTTCCATCAGGCTGTAAAGCAACCGTTTTTATATCAAAAGCATTTTCCACGTAATAATCAAAAGTTGGATCTACGCTTCCGTCAGGATTAATACGAATCAATAATTTGGTTATCGCGCCTTTATACACAGAAGATCCTTTTATAATTACTTTTCCATCTGGTTGGGTTACCATACAATTTACAAGACTGCCAAATCCAGGTCCTGGTCCAAAGTTGTGCTCTATATCAGCAGGGTTTTGGGCAAAAGTTATTAAAGATTGTAAAACACAAAAAAAGAGTAGAATTTTCTTCATAGACTAGTGGTATTTTTTATTTATAATAATTTGGTAAGCATAAGAATCTCAAGAAAATGAAAATATCAAATCGGTACAAACATACCAAAAAACTTTACTTTTTTAATACGGTTTCCCGTATTAAGGGTTAATAAAGAGTTAATGATGAATTCTCACTATTCAGAAAAAATTTCTAACTAAACGTAATTAAAATCATCATAAAAAAATGGTTAATAAAACTGTAGAATCTTTAAGCGAAACTCCCATTTATTGCTAACTAACACAATTAATTATAAAGTAATTGTAAATTTAATTCTATTTAAAAGCTATCGAATTAAAAAAAAACAACTAAATTTAAATCCCAAAAATTTCTTTTTAATTGCATCAGTAAAACTCTAACCATCTAATTTTTTGGCATATGAAATGGTTTAATAATTTGGAAGCAAAACTTAAGACTACTTTTTTTAAATCGAAGTCTACACAGGAATTGATCAATTTAAAAAAAGGGAAAAAACTTTATTTGTCTAACAAATTTGGTGAGGCTTTACTATACTTTGATAATTCTTTAAATTCCCGATTTGATTTAAAAGTCTTTAAATTAAGAGCAAAGTGTCTTCAAAAGTTAAATAAACATTCGCAGGCAATTGAAGATTTTGATAAATTGATTGAAGAGAATCCGTTAGAGTTTTCGAATTATTACAGACGTGCAATTTCAAAAAATGCAGTATTTGATTTACGTGGTCAAATTGAAGATCTTCATAATTGCATTTACTATTATAAAAAAAGCAAAAATCCTGAAAGTACTATTCTAAAAAAACTCGAAACAGATTTAATTGATGCCGGAAATTATATCGACATGGTCAAAAGTTCTATTACTTCAATTCATAATGTGACTTACCTCGAAATAAAAAATCTCGTTAATGAATGTCTTCATCAAATAAAAAGTATAAGACTTCAAAAGAACCAATTTAGACAGATAGAAAACAATCCAATCTTGTTATGAAACTAATATATTCTCTTTGTGTCTAAATGGCAATTAAAAGTCTTGAGATTCCACTTTATTATTCTCAGCAATCCAATTGTAAATTTCGGTCTGAGCACGCCTCGGAATCTCTGAATCTAAGATTTCCAATTCGTTAATTCCTTCGCTATTTACACTTCTGCGTTTTGTGTTGTCTTCGAGTTGTAATTCAATAATCTTATTTATTTCCGCAATATTTCTTTGATCGTATATCGGGAAAGCAACTTCTATTCTTCTGTTTAAATTTCGACTTAACATATCTGCCGATGATAAATAGACTTTTTCCTGACCATTATTTGCAAACTTGTAGATTCTCGAATGTTCTAAAAACATATCTACAATGCGGTAAATTTCGATGTTTTCGGATACATTTTTAATTCCCGGTAATAATGTGCAAATTCCGCGTACGATCATGATTACATCAACGCCAGCTTTGCTTGCTTCAATAAGTTTATCAATAATATCCTTTTCGTCGACTCCGTTTACTTTCAAAAAGATGTACGCTTCTTTACCTTCTTTTTTGTTCTTTATTTCGTCGTCTATTAATTCTATTAATTTTTCTTTCATATTAAAACCTGCGGCCAGAATATGTTTTGGAGCTTCGGTTTTCTTCTTGCTTTTTAAGAATGCAAAGACTTTTTTCAAATCATCTGTATATCTTTTTTCCGAAGTAAAAAAACCAAAATCAGAATAAATATTTGCGGTACTTTCATTAAAATTTCCCGTTGACAGATAATTATAATGTTTCTTGTTTCCGTACTTATCTTTCATGGTTACCATTGCAACTTTGGCATGAACCTTTAAATTTGGCATACTTTGAATAATCTTTATTCCGGCATTTTTCATTTCTCTCGACCAGAATAAATTATTATATTCATCAAAGCGTGCTTTAACTTCTACAAAAACAGTTACTTTTTTACCGTTTTTTGCCGCACTTATCAAAGCATTTGCAATTAACGATTCTGATGAAATACGGTATAAAGTAATTTTTATCTCAAGAACGTTTCTATTAATTGCTGCCTGATTAAAAAACTGAAGTACATAATAATACGATTGATACGGAAAATGAAGCAATTGATTTTGTCTGTCAATAATTTCAAAAACCGACTTATTACTTTCGAAAGGCAAATGTTGAAGACCTGGATAATTTGCTCCTTGAAGATTTGGTTTTACAGGATTTGGAAACCGAAATAAATCATAAAGATTGTGATGACTTCCTCCTTTTATCATTTCATTATTATGAAGTCGGAACGCTTTTTTACATACCGAAATTGTTTCGGCATCCATATTATAATCATACAGAAATCGTGTCGATGAACCTCGTTTTCGTTCTTCAATTTTTGCTTCAATCTTTGCAATTAAATCTCCGGAGTTTTCATCTTCGATAAGATAATTTTCGTCTCTGTTTAGCTTTATTGCATTGCAGGAAACCACTTTTCCGGTTGGGAATATCAGAGACAAACATTTTTTTATAATCGTATCAATCGAAATAATATAGTGTGTATCTCCGAGACTTTGCAATTTTTTATAGCGATCCAGTTTGTCCGATGGAATATTCAAATAAGCATAATGATAATTGCCCGCCGAATCTTTTAGCTTGACTAAAAAGTATAAACTGCGATTGTTTAAAAAATAAGTTTTTGGAAGGTTTACCGATATATAAATTACCTGAATATAAGACAAAATAATACTTTTAAAATAATATTCGATCTCATGCAAATGCTCTTCTAAAAGTTCTTGATTTTCATAATAAACGATATTATTTGCGGCTAATTCCGGCACTATCGAATTGTTCCAGATTGCCCCAAATCTATTTTGCTGAAGATTAATTTCGGCTAAAATCTTCTCCAGTAAATCTTTATTTTTCTTTGAATTTTTGATCAGCAATTTTCTGATTTTAACTCTAAAAAATTCATCCAGATTTGAAGAATGAATCGCTAAAAACTTGATTCGTTCGTATAATGCATTATTGGCATCATTTGCTTCATCCAAAATACAGTTATTGAAAGAAAGCCATGAAATTTCTGAAGGTATAAGGTAGTTTTGCACGTTTATTAAGGTACTATTATAAGAGAATAAATTGGTTTATGCTTTATTGACACGTCTGTAAATTTGAGAATTAATTACATTAAAATAGAATCAAACACAACCAGTTAACCATAATTTAATTTATCGGTAACATATCTTAATCTTCCTTATATCAAGGTTATAACTTATCTACACACGCCATTATAACTGCGATATATACTTAAAATACTTCAGCGCTTTTACTGACTTCGCAAGCGACAAATAATATTAATCCTATTAACTTTTTGTTAACCGTATTATAATACCCTTCAGATAGTACGATTTCTCTTTTACAGTACTTATAACTAGTAAGAATTATAATTCAAAAACAAGTTTCTAATGCTAATCCATAATTTATCAAAATCAGTGCATTTAAATCTATTATAAACCATTAAACCTAGAATTATGAAAAAACAGAATCCAAAAAAGATTTTAAGTAAAGTCTTAATTATTGCATTATCTGCAATTACATTCTCTTGTCAGGACACGACAATGGACGAAGCAGAAACTACCGCTGTGGTAAAAGAACAAAAAAGTTTCAAGAAAATGAGTTCAGCAGCAAGTTCTGATTTGGCAAGAAGATGGGCGCCTATTCATTACAAAGATGTAGATGCCACAGGAACGTATGCCGAAGGAGGAAAATCAGATTATCTTACAGCTATTAATTATGACAATGACTGGAATGGCGAAAACAACTGGAATAATCTTCCGGCTTATGCTAATTCTTTAGCGGCACATTGTTACTATTCTGTAGTAGAATCAAACACGCATTGGTTCATTACGTATGCTTTTTTCTCTCCAAGAGATTGGACAGATAATCCGCTTTTGTATTCATTAGACCAACACGAAAATGATTTAGAAGGTGTATTAATGATTGTAGAAAAAAATGGTTCAACTTATGGAACTTTAAAAGGAGCGGTTACAGTAAGTCACTCTGATTTCTTTTCGTATGTTCCGTCTGGAAGTTCTTTTGTAAGCGGATTGGAAAGTGTTGACGGAACTTTGCAAATGAGAGATTTTAACGGAGAATTGCATCCTGTTACGGCGCAAGATTCTAAAGGACATAGTCTTAAAGCGTGGCCACAGCACGATATTGACGGAGACGGAATTATCTATTATCCATCGGCAAGCGGAGTGGCGCAAATACCAGCTGATAATTACGATAATTATGTAGAATACAAACTTGTCGATATTTTTGAAAGCGGCGGATTATGGGATCAAAGATTTAATACACAATTATTCTCTAGTCCAGGCGGAGGATTTACAGGAAATGATTTTAAAACTGGTGGTGCAAACGCTCCATGGGCATGGAATGATGGAAATGATGCGATTGTACAAGGTGGAGAATTTGCAACAGATCCTGCAAAACTAGCAGATAATTATTTTGATGGTGTAGGTAATCTTTCCCGCATTTATACGGATAATAAATACAATGCTTCGGCTGGCGGTATCGTAACGCTTTACCAAAATTGCAATTATACAGGTTATGCAATCGCCTTGCCTGCTGGCAATTATACATTGGCTCAGCTAAAATCTTATGGTATTGCAAATGATGATTTGTCTTCTGTTCGATTAGAAAGCGGATACAAAATTACAATGTATCAAAACGATAATTATGGCGGAGAATCTGTTGTAATAACAGGAAATAATAGCTGTTTAGGAAGTTTTAATGATAAAGCCAGTTCTGTAAAAATTACTGCTCTGTAAACTACCGTGTGTACACAAGTATGAAAAACACTAATTGCACTAATTATCACTAATTTGTTTGTGAAATTAATTTCACAAACAAGGTTAAATCATTAGAATTTGTGCTAATTCGTGCAATTCGTGTTTGAAATTCATTTATAATATTTGTGTCCGCAAAATTTCCTTTTTATCAAGGATATGCAAATGAAAATATAGAACTAAACTATATTCTTGTTTGCATATCCTTTTTTTCATAATGTAAATCAAGAATTGAAATGTGCTATTAGGCACAAATAACTTTATAAAACTGATAATTTTTAATAAAATACTTCTGTATATTTGAATTAACCATAACCAAAATATAATCACCAAAAATGCTTCGAAATACTCTAATTTGTTTTGTTATTGTTTTATGTTTTTATGCCTGCAATCGAGCTGAAAAACAACAAACCGAAAAAGCTTCAATAGCAAGTGATAGTTTGAAAAATACAGAACCCAAAGAAGACACTTTAAGTGCTGTACAAAATCCGGATTCAGTAGTATATTCTAAATTTAATAATTCGATAATTAAAGAAGAATATAAGGATTCACTTTTTACAAAATTTTCAGATTTATCAACTGATGATAAATTTATCCTTATTGTTCCTAAAGGAAATATAAATCATACAACATCAGTATTGAAGATCTTTAATAATGCTGGTGAATTGCTATACGAAACATCATTTACAACAAGATATATGGCAAATGGTTATGAATTGGAAAATATTAAAAATGATGCCGAAATGGTGAAATATATTTTGACTAAAGCCAAACAAATATTAGAAAAGGATTCATTTATGTACATCACAAATGAAATAAAAAAGGATGGCGTTCTTGGTCAATCAAAAGAAGAATTTACAGATTATGATACTTTTATAGAATGTGAAAATGACAAAAGACCTTTATTCATAATTTCACTTGGAGAAGAAGATACCACTTATATTGGTTATTCAAAAAAACAAAAGAAAGCTGTTGATCTTATAAGTTGTTGCTAATTATCCTCTAAAAAAAACACTCTTTATAATTAAACAATTTTCAATAAAAATTTCAATGCAAAAAGCAACTATAATAATCTTTATAATTTCATTTTCCTTATTTATTTCCTGTAAAGATAAAAGCGATAAAGTCGAAAAAACTTCATCAAAAGAAGTCACAAACGATACTAAACAAACAGAATCTGAAATTGCTGATTCATCAACAGGACTTCCAGCTGTTTATTTTATAAAATCAGAAAAAATACTTGCTACAGACCAACTTAGAAATTATCTGAAAGTAGAACTTGATAGTGTAGAAAAAGTTGATTTTACAGGAGATAAAATCCCGGATTATATCTGTAAAACTACAATTGACTCTTTAGGAAATGGTACTGAATATTGGGTTTCATCAGAATTCAAAACAATTAAAAAAACAAAACTTGCATATGGTTTTCATTACCGCTGGTTTATAAATTTAGACGGCGATCCTGAACCTGAAATATTTGAAGGAATTGGCGACGAAGATGGTGCAGACTACGTTATTACGGATCAAAATTTATCAACCGGAAAAGACATTACTTTACTTTATGTAAATCCGGTTATAATAGAAAACGGAAAAAAATATTGGGGATATCCATGGGATATCAAAAATATAAAAGCACGAAAAAACGGAGACAATATTGAATTATTCTGTTCTTTAAACCATCAAATAATTAGAGACGGAAACGAAGAAACTGACCCTAAATCTCAAAAACAAATGCCGGTACTATTTTTTACAGGACATCATACTCAGGAATTTAGTGTTGAGAATTGTAAAAACGAACAATGGCTAACTTTAAAAGAAATTATTAAGCAAACCAAAAGATAAATTTAAAACCATATCAGGCAAATTAGATTTGTATGGTTTAAGTTGCGATTAAATTATTCAAAACTTACTATTCCATAATTAATTTTTTCAGTTTCATCTTTTAAATCGTCATAATAATCAGCTATCCATTGCTCATTTCGATAGATAAAGGATAAAAATTCTCGTCCGTATCTATGTGGAGTAAAAATTTGAAGATTATCGCCTTCATTTGGTTGATAATCAAAATCAAAACAATTTCTATTATTAAGATCTTCAAGCATTTTTTCAGTTGTCAAAGCTTCTGATAAAACATCGAGCGGAAAAATGATCCTTCCATCCATCGTACATTTGCTGTCACCTACATATTTTCGTAATGTCCACGCAAACTCGTTACGATTTTTTTTGAATCTGCGGGAATTTTTGTTGTGTACAATTTTATCTATACCATCTGGCACACAAGTACAAAGTTTAATTTCTTTTCCGGTTTCGCACATAAATTTTTATTACTAAAATCGTTTATATCTCTGTTTATCGTTGTGATAAATTTCAATTAAGGAAGCGATAAATATTCTTTGTATTCCATTTTATTATCGCTGTTTTTATAAAAGACATAATTGTTTTCGCCACCTTGAAAAAACATCTTTATTTTTAAAGTATCCTGCAAAACCCAGGTATAAGTAATATCTGCATCAACAGCTTTCCATTCGTGATTTTTCTGTGGCAATTTTTTCAATAAATTGCGCTGAATGTAATCCGGTGATTCCGTATAAAATATTTCATAAGCCTTATTGAATGTGCTATCGTTGCATACACATGTTTTATTTAGAGGATCGTCATATATTGAAACACCATTGTCGTTCTCTTTACATTTAAAAAGTGATTCTTTAGGTGGTTCATCGCTATTTTCATCCTGTAAATCTAAGGTTTTAGAATCTTTGTCTTTTTCTAAAAGTTCTTCCGAATTTTTACTGTTATCGCTTTTTGTAACTATAACTTTATTCTCTTCTTTTTGATTTTTACAGCTTGTTAAGATTGTGAATCCTAGTATTAAAAGTAGTGTTTTTTTAATCATTTTTATTTTCTGTTTTTTCGTCAAAATATACTTTCCCATGATTTATTTTTTCGGTTTCATACCTGAAACCATCATAAAAGTCAGCAATCCATTCTCCATTTCTATAGATGAAAGATAAAAACTGTCTCGAGTACTTTTCAGGTGTAAAAATTTGAAGATTATCACCTTCATTGGGTTGATAATTAAAATCAAAACAATTTCTACTATTAAGATCTTCAAGCATTTTTTCTGTCGTAAGATCTTCTGATAGCATATGGAGCGGAAAGGTTATCATTCCCTCCATCATGGAACTGCTAAAGCCAATATATTTTCGTAAGGTCCAGGTAAATTCTTTAGGCAAATTTTTAAATCATCGGGAATTTTTATTGTGTACAATTCTATTCATCCCGTTTGGAACGCAAGTACAAAGCTTAATTTCTTTTCCGGTTTCGCACATAAATTTTATTCTTAAAAACAGTTTATTCTTTTACTATATTTTCTAATATTTCCCGAATTGTTTTTAAAGCTTCAGTTGAAGTTTCCCGAATTATAATTTTATTTTTCTTGTCCTTAATAAGCGCCGTAAATAAGTTATCTTCTGTATTAATATCAACAATTGTTCCTCCGTATTTTAATGTAGTTTCTGCAATTGCCATTGGCAAATTTGTTGCTCCTGACGTTCCTACAATAAAAAGAATTCCTGAGTTTTTGGCGATTTTCAAGGAACTGAATTTTTTGTTTGTCTTTTCGTCATAATACTCATCAAACCACAAAATATTTGGTCTCATCCAGCTTCCGCATTCTTTGCATTTCAGTAATTCAATATCTTTTTCGGTTAAATCTTGGTCTATGTCTTTACCTTCAATTTCAGCGGGTAAAAATTCGATTTCTTTACAACCATTCGAGCATTTAATTTCTCTGTTATTTCCGTGTATTTCGTATATCCTTTCTACACCGGAACGCCTGTGCAGATTATCTATATTTTGAGTTATCAAATGAAATCGGTCTTGCAAAAGATTTTCAATTGCTGCTATTTCATCGTGACTTTTGTTTGTCTGAGCACTTTCAAACATCTTTTTTCTAAAGAGAGAATATTGCCAAACTTCTTCGGGATTTTCTTTAAAATATTTAAAGGTTCCAAATTCTTCCGGTTTATGAAATTTAGTTCCTTTTACCCAGATTCCGTCAACTCCTCTATAAGTTGGAATACCGCTTTCTGCTGAAATTCCGGCGCCGGTCAAAAACGTAAAAAGATTTCTGTTTTTCTTATGATAAACCTGCCTTATGATTTCAGTAAGTTGCTCATTCATGTTTTAATTCTCTAAATGTTATTTTGTCTTACTGAATGTTTTTTCATCTGAACCAAGATCTGATCTCAGTATTAATTCATTAGGATTTTTTACTTCAAAAATCAAATTTTTGGAAATATCCATTTCTGTAACTTCCCATATTTTATATCCTTTTGCAAGAGCTTCTTTGGTTGATTTAATACTAAACGGAAGGGGATTTTCGAAAATAGCCGAAGAATCTCCATCTATAGTCACTTTTAATTCATTATTCTCAAATGGTTCTACTTGTATATTGGCAACGAAAAAACCGGGCGCATAACCTTCTCTTACTTCATCAAACAAATCTGTATTACCGTAAAGCAATCCCGCTAATGTTTGCTCAACAACTTCTCCGTTCTCTTTCTTCTCTTTCCACAAATATCCTTCAAAATTAGGAATGCTTCCAGGATCAACTATTTTCAAAACCAGAAAAAGACTTTCCCTTGGATTGTCAACATCTTTATACTCATACAATCCAACGAAATCAGTTAATTGATCATTAATTACTGGTTCAATTTTATCTTCAGTTACTTTTGGTACTTTTTCTTTTATTTCTTTCTTCGTTTCTTTTTTTGCTTCATTACAAGTAAATAAAGAGAAAAACAGCACACCAATAATTATTCTAATTTTCATCTTTTATTTTATCTATATTCTTTATTCTCTATTCTCTATTCTTTGCTCTTTGTTCTCTATTCTATATACATTTTTATCCAATCATTGGCCCTTACTTCACCGCCAATTCCTTTAATAAAAAAATCATCTCCTTCTTTTTTTATTGAATATGTTGCCTCCAACTTTATGCATCGTTGATCATTTCTATCATAATACAATTCTAAGATATTATCTTCTTGGATCCCCTTATAATTTCCCTCACATACAAAATCTCCTCTAATGGCTTCAGATTTCAAATCAATTTGGTTCTCCGTAATTGTAAAATAATATGTCGTATGACCTATTTCATTCATTGTAACTTCTCCGTCTACTTCGGCTCTAAATTTTCCTTGAAACTTTTCTGCAATTGGTTTGATATTTTTTAGTTTATGAAACAACAATAAATCATTATAAAGATCAACTCCTTCTTTTTTAATTTTCATGGTTGGAAGTTTCTTTATAAAAACCCATTTATTATTCTCGTAAACATAAAAATAAGTTTGTGCATTTTCTTTCAGCTCAAATTCTCCCGATCCATCATTCATATATTCCCGAATAGCTTCTTTAGGCAAAAAATCAGCAACGATATAATAATCCTTCAACTCTCGTTTTAAAATCTTAGTTACGATCTCGTTTACTTGTTTTGCTTTATTATTTTCTCCTTCTACCCCTAAATCTTTAAACTGAGAAAAATAACTCCCTGAATAATCAGCACTCCACTTGTACTGAATGAATGCTGATTTCCCAATGTAGTTAACTACAAATCCTCCCAAACTTTTATCAAAGTAAGTATAAGTTGGAAATGAAGGCGCATGATCCGGAAGAACAAACCCTTTGGTTTTATACTTTTCATCCAAAAAATCGACGGGAGCAATTGTAAAATCCTTATTTGTATCATCATAAGTTTCAACCTTAGCAACTTTCTGGGTTTCTTTTGGGATTTCTTTAATAGGTTCTTGCTTTTCCTTTTTACAGGAAATTGTAATTATTGAAACAAGAAATAGAAAAAGTACTTTTTTTACCACGATTTGTTTTTAAGTAAAACTAGCAAATTTTAATTGTCAAATCCAAAAGATTAAAGCAATAATTATAAAATTTTAAAAAGACTTTGGCTACTTTATTTTTAAATTCTAAAATAAATTTTATCTTTCCATCAACCAAAAACAGACTATTAATTGAAAGCAATTAAAAACAAACTAGCCGCAATTCTTTTAGCTCTTATTACTTTATCTTCTTGCAAGAATGATGAAAAAACAGCTGATAATAACGCAAATACAAGCATTAAAAAAGATAGTACCAAAATAGATGCTAGTCCTAAAATGTCGACTATATTTTCTATTGCTAATTCTAATAATACTGAAGTAATTAAAATATCGGGTAACGAAGACGCAGCCACCGACGATGATAAATTTTTGTTTTCCGGAGATAAAGTTGTACTGATAATTTCAAAATTTAAAAAAAGCAAAGAGAACTTAAAATTAATTCAAACAGATACTTTATTAAAAATTGAATATTCTCTTGTCAATATCGATCCCCAACTTTTTTTAAGAAAGAAGATTCAAAATGTAGACTATTTTCTATTTGCAGTACAGAAATCTCCAATGGGTAATGGAGATCCTGGTTTGTATTTGAGTTTTATAATGTTAAACATGAATACTCTTAAATTCTATACATTAGAATATATTGGAGAAAATACAGTAAGATCCGGAGAAGCAGTTGATGGCAATTTCGAAGAAAATAAAACTTTAGATTCTAATCCTGCAATCAAGAAAGAATTATATGATTTCGCGAATCAAAGCAAATGGATTTACAAACCAACGGGAAAAGAAAAAGACATTAATTATTATACGAATTTTGAGCAAAAATGGTATTCAGATAATGCTCCAAAAAACGGGAAATCGCCTGATATTATAACAAGCACATACTATTCTGAAGATTTATTTAAACTTAATGGCGAATATGATAAAGACCAGGTTACCGAAAATGAATCTTTCAAAATTGTCACTTATTTTAGACACAACGTTATAGGATATGACAAAAACAAAAAATTGTACTTTCCTATTATTGTGGAATCCTGTGCTCATGGATGCGCTAAAACAATAGAATTTGTATCTGAAAATGAAATAGAAGTAACTTACGAAATGAATGTTCAGGAACCTTATACAATTGATTTGAATACTATTAAGTTCTTAAATAATCCTTTATAAGAGCTAGATATCTCTAAATGTTTTTTCCAAAAAAAAGCACCTGTTTTTCGACAGGTGCTTTTTTTCTTTGTCCTAATGTATTAGGCTACTACAACATTTACAGCATTAGGTCCTTTTTTACCTTCTGCTATGTCATAACGTACTTCATCGTTCTCACGTATATTTTCTGATAAACCTGAAACATGAACAAAAATTTCACTTCCACCATTTTTTGGTGTAATAAAACCAAAACCTTTTTCTTCATTGAAGAATTTTACTGTACCTTCTTGCATCTTAATAATTATTTGTTGGTGTAAATATATTAATTTTAACAGTACAAAACTGAAAAAGAACGAATTAGACCTAAACAATATATAAATTGTAACATAACTAAGCTAAATACCTCACATTTTTATAGTCTCATAACATCGCGATAACTTAAAACAAACTTAAGCTTTGAATCAAACTATCTGGATATCAATCCTATTTTGCATTTATTAATATGATAATTTTGAGAAACTTAAAAATACGAATTATCTTTAGCTGCAGATTTCCCATTCTCAAAACACACTTAAAATGGCACAATTAAATTCAAAAGTAGACGGATATATTGCAAAATCGGAAGACTTTGCAAAGCCAATCCTCGAATATCTACGACAAATTATTCATGAAACCTGTCCGGATGCAGCGGAAGATATTAAATGGGGAACTCCTCATTACTCATACAAAGGCGACCATTTATGTATGATTGCGGGTTTCAAAAACCATTGCTCTTTCAGTCTGTATAAAGCAGAATTCATGAAAGACAAAGAAATCGTAGAAAGTGTAAAAGCCGGAAAGAAATTTGGCTATATGGATAAACTGAAATCTGTTTCTGAATTACCATCAAAGCAAGTTTTGGTTTCATTTCTTAAAGAAGCAATGACAATTAATGAGAATGGAATCAAAAAAGAAAAGCCTGTATCTGACAAACCAAAAGTGTTTGAAACGCCAGATTATTTAACAGAAGTGCTTAACGCAAATAAACAAGCAAAAGAGGTTTGGGAATCGAAATCAGATTCTTTTCGCAAAGATTATTTAGTTTGGATAATCGACGCTAAAACAGACGCTACAAGACAAAAACGAATAGAACAATCTCTGGAATGGATTGCCGAAGGAAAAGGCAGATTCTGGCAATACGCAAAGAAATAATTTTATAAAATAAAAAACCTCCAAAATCAAATGACTTTGGAGGTTTTTATTTATTTATTCTTACGAACTTCTTTATTTGGCTTTTCTATTGTAGCATTAACCGGTTCTTCTGTTTTGTTTTGAAATAAGCTTGAAAAGAAACTTTTTTTCGATGTTAGGTTGATTCTAGGATCAATAATAGGGTTTATAATTTTCATAATGGTTTGGTTAAATTCGGTTTAGTAAATTATATAGTAAAAGTTTTTGCCAAAATAATAAAATTTTATGATTCTGAAACAACTTGTATTAAATTTTACCTAAACTATTTGAGAGATTAGCAAAATAGCTATAAAAAAGACGATAGAAAATACCATTAAGTTAATGGTTCTGTCTTTATTCTTCAATGATTTATTTGACATATAAAGTTTAGTAATCTCTTTGTTTCTTGTTTTATTTGCTTTCATATTTCTAATAATTTGATGGTGTTTTGGGACTATATAAGTTTATTTCAAAACCATAAAAAACAAACGCTATGCCAAACCACTCCAAAACACCACAAATTACTGACTAATAAATAATTACAAAACCAAATCTTTATATACTTTATATTTTCTTATCAAAATGATACGATACGCCTTCCAAAATGAAAGGCATTTATTATTTTTTTACTTTAACGCAATGTCACTATGTTAAGCTTACTTACACAATTATGACGAGAAAATTTTCTCGCAAAGTCACAAAGAAGCCAAATTTATATCCTTCATTTAAGTCTTCGCAACTTCGCGACTTTGCGAGAGATTCATTCAATGCAGTGCTAAAATATTTTCCTTTACTTAATGACATTGCGCTTTAACGCAGCTGCATAAGCTCAGAATCTATTAGAGACGTTTTACAATCAAATTTTAATCTTGCTAACTTCCCTTTGTAATATCTCGCCAATAAATCGTAAACTACAAACTCATTGGTACGATTGCGTCCCATAAAAAGTCTGTCTAAATTCATGTGCAACAAACTTGAAAGTAATCCGCCTAATTTTACTTTTAATTCGTTTTGATCTCTTAATTTTAGAATTTCATCCACAATTAATTGATTAGATTGACTTCGAATCTGAAGTAATTCTACAATTGGATAATATTCTTTTTCTTCTTCATTATTCGAATCCAGAATATCTTCTAGTTGACTTCGTAATGTTCTGAATTTCTGATTCAAAGTTCTTTTTAACTCTTGTTTTCCGCCGTGTTCTTTAAAAAAAGAATTACTAAGCATTTCTATCAAATTATACTTTTCTTCTAATGTCAATCTAAAATCATTCAAAAATTCATCGACTGATCGAATTGCCATTTGCCATCTAATTGTTCCGCCATTATCAGCATCAATCATTTCCAGCATATCCATAACAAATACGCTGTCATTATAAAACAATTGTTCGGCAAGTTCAATGCTATTATCGCCATATCGATCTAATTCTCGCTTGTATGTATCAACTTGAATTTTAGATATAATATGTTGGTCTAATAATGGTTCTAATTCGGTATTTATAAGCTGTAATATTTCGCCATACTTTTCGAAATTAGTAATATGCAATCTAAATCTTAGATGAATATCAGGATCTGCATATCTGATAAAAAACCATTGATCAATACTATTTTCGCTTAAAAGCTTTTCGGTTATATATTTTATTTTTTCCGATAAAATAGAATCGGCAGTTTTTACACCACAATAAATTTTATAATACAACCATTCGCTTCCAATGCCAAATGTTTGTTTGGTTGCAAAAGTCTTCTTTTCTACAACTTTTTGTGATTCCTTTTTAGTGGTTTCATTTAGTACAATTGCAATGCATTCGTTTGCGAACTCTGCTCCTTCTGTGTCTTTAATTAGTGCCGAATCTTTTTCGAATAAATACTCAAATATGGTAAGTTGATCCCTATTTTTTACCATATCTATAAAGGTGTCAACCGCTATTGGATTATCCGTTGAAATCAATAATTCGTTATCATATTCAATTACTAAAAACTTGTTTGGCAATTCAATTCGTTCTTTTAAATCAAAAAAGAACTTTTGTTTTTCAATATTCGTTGCTGTTTTATTCTGAAATGGTTCTAAATCATGCTTATTTAATTGCCATGTTGCCGGACTTAAAACTGAATTTTGATATTCGACTCTTGGCAAAAAGCTAAATTGATTCGTCAAAACTCCCCAATTGAAACCTAAAGCTGTTTTTGCAAAATATTGAGTTTGTAAATCACCTAAAAAATGATAAACCGGTAAACTATTATTGCTGTGATTATGTGCATTTCCCATACGGGGAATAATTTCTTTTTTTAGACGATTGTCGAATAAAATAATTTTATCGTCTTTTAATTTCAGCACTAAATCTTCCATTTTAACCTGAAATTCATCATCAACAGAACTTTTGGCTAAATAAGGAATTTCATAATCCCGAAAAGCTGGTCGCGATAAAACATTTCCGGTTCTGCTTTCGGGTAAATGAACTATTTCTGCCAGGATTTTATCAGGCATTTGTTGCTGTTCAAATACTGCAATTTCTTTAACAATATTTTCGAGTTTTTTACTGCCGCCCGCAAATCTGCCAAGCAAATTTATAGCGCTGCTATTACCTGTACCTGAAATCGCAATTTTATTAATTTCGGCATTAAGTACTTTAAACATTATTGAATAAGAAGAAGTTAATACTGAATCTGAAAAATCGATTCCTTTAAAATCTGATTCGCTAATTTCAATAACTTTTTTATTTTCTTTAATGCTGCTAATAATTAATTTCAGTAAATGCGGCTGTACAGAATCCCATTTTATTTCCTGCTCCTTGCTTGTAACATCTGCATAAATAGTATCAATTAAATCATTAATTCCATTGTTGTCTTTTTGCGGATATCCAATTCCTGTTTCTGTATCTAATGCCAGTAATAATGGGATCTCCTTGCCTTCGTAATAATCCTCAAATCTGGTTTTAAAGTTTTCGAGATTTGAATTTATTTCCGGTGGTGTAATTTTGTTTAAAAACGAAATCGCATTCTGTAATTGTGTCTGTATTGTTTTGTTCAAAGTCGCAGTCTCGGCTTCTTTATACAAATCAATCTGAAACAAGTTTGTTTCACTCAATTCAGGCAGAATGATTTTTAATTTTTGATGGATACTCTTATAGGCATCAATAGAATTGAAAAGTGATGTGTCATTAATTTCAATTAATTCATCGACTGAATCGAGTAAATTAATTAAATGCTTTAGTTCATTACCAGGATTTATTTTAAAGATATTGTCCAGATTTTCAAGCAATCTTGAGAAATAATCTTCTCCGGTAATTGTAGGCTCAAATTCATTTATAAGCAATTGTGAAGCAATTATTTCTTCAACAAAATCATTGGCTTCTTCAAAACTAATTTCGTCATTAATCAATAAATGAACGAGATCATCCTGATTTAATCCGTTTTTGCTTTGTTCTAAAATAAGATCCAGATAAGGTGAATAATCAACTTTATTTAATTTATGAAAACGACGATTATTAAGATAATAATATTCGATATAACGATAACAATCTCCAACTAAATAGATACTTGCGTTAGGAAAATATCTTAAATGAGGTTTAATAAAAGATTGTTTTGTTATTTCCTGTGCAATCCAAAAAAGCACATTCATGTCTAAACGAGTTCTGCGATTCAGGGTTTTATTTAAATCTTTACTAAGCTCAATTTTATTTTCGTCAGACCAATTACCAATACTCAAACCTGCAAATAAACCAAATGGTGTGCAACGATTACTTGCACGACTTTGATATTTGTACAACGAATTATTGATTTTCTTTAGATCCTTATTATCAGTAATAGGTTTATTAAGATGTTTTCTAAATTCTTCATAAAATGCCGGTGATGCCACATATAATGCTTCCAAAAAATTAGTTTCATTAATTTTTTGTTCTGTGCTATAAAATGGCGAGCGAAAAATAAAGTGAGAATGAAATTTCATATAATTATGATAATAATAATGTCCTGTCCCATCTTGGTTCAATATTACTGATTGCACTAATCAAAGAAAGTCCGATACCGGAAACTCCTTCAAACAAACCAAATTCATTTACTAATGGCTCATCTTTACCGTGAAATTGCTTATATCCGGCAATTCCATCAGGATGTTCCGCTTTTTCTAAAGTGATTCCGTACCAATATTCGGCAGTTTCTCTGTATAATTCGATATTAGTATAATTATAGATTCTTGCGTAAATATGTGCAATACCAGCGCTTCCGTGGCAAATGCTTGCATCAAAAACCGTATATGTATGAACATCCCTTTTTGAGGAATGTTTGGTAAATATTTCTAATGCAAATTCTACTAATTCTCTTTTGTCAAAATATTTAGCATATTGAAAAATTGCCATTGCAACTCCTAAATCACCATAACACCAAGCCAGATTACTGTCGGTTTTATCATTATTTACTAATTGACTTGGAAAATAAAATTCTGACGAAGCATCAAATCTAACGCTTAGCAAAAAGTCAATACTTTTATTTAAGTATTTTAATAGTTTAAAATCTTTCTTTCTGTCAAATAATTTTAGCAGAACAAGAATTATAGACGGAACTCCATGTGCGAGTCCAAAAGAATATCCTTCTGTAGGATGTTCATCTTTTGCCAATGTAAAATCAACTTTCCATTTTAAAAAATTTGGATCATTTTCTTTTATTCTATCTATCGAAGCTAGCCAGGCATCAAATAAATAATCATATTTGGACCCTATATTTTGTTCTAAGAGACTAAATACAACGCCTGTATTACCGTGCAAAAAATCTAAAGAAGTATCATTAGAAATAAATTCATGAAAAATTGAATAGTCAAAATCGCTGATGTTATCCTCAAAATCAAAAAAATCTTCTTTCTCTAAATGATAAAGCGTATGCAAAATTCCGGCGATTCCAAAAGAGAAATTCAAATTATCAGGCTCCTGAAAATAATCAAATAACTCCTGAACATAAGCTTCACTTTCATTCAGGCGCTCTTTATGCTTAGAATGATAAGCCATGAATAATACCAATCCTGATTGTCCTAAAAACAAAGAACAATCTGATTCATCGTAAGTGTCGAAGGATTTTGAAATTTCCTTTAGTTTTTTCTCCACTTTACTTACTAAATCCTCGTTTTTTATAATTTTATTCCACATTTGTTATACAATTAAATATCACCGAATTCTTAAAATAATTTTAATGATGCTTTCAATATTAAAAATATGGGCATTCACATTTTCTAATGAATTATTACATTTTTTTATAATTTCATTTTCATTTGATCTTATAATTTAACACCTTCCCATTTTTCAAGGTTAAAACAGGAAGGTGTCTCAAAGTATTAAAAACCAAAAAATCTTAGTAAGTACATAAAAATCCACAAGTATAAACAGTTGATTTTGTTGTAGATGGTTTTTCAGTTTGTCCACCACCAACAACTTTAGTCATTTGCTCATTATTTAATTTTGCAACGGTAACTTTGTTCAGAGTTAATTTACCTACGAATTTTACTTTTTTCATGTTAATTGTTTTTTATGTTTTTTTGTATCGCTCCTTCACGTGGTTTATGCGGTTTAAGGTTTTCTCCTTTATGTTCCCTCAATTCTAAAAAATTGCAACCAACCCTTCTCTAACATTAATCATGTGTACTTGATTTTTGTTAAAAAAGCAAATAATTGATAATTTTTATCAAACATATAAAGAAGAGATGAATTGTATACATAGCAAAAACAACCTTTAACAAAGAAGGTTGTTTTTAGATAAATATTGTTAATTTTTGGAAAGTGGTTTTAGATAAACCCTTGTTTAATGGCTTCTTTGACCAAACCGGAATCGTCTGTCACGTCAAAGGCTCTTTTCATTCTGATAATGCGTTTTTGGATTGCACTTGTAGTCAAAAAGATAACTCCTTCGAGTTCTTTTACTTTAAAACCTTTGGATAAATAAAATAGAATCTGACGGTTATAATCTTCGACCATCAACTCTTTTTTCCAGATGTCGTTAATGCAGTTTTGTACTGTAATACTTTTATATGAATTGCCTTGTAAAACCTCTGCTACAGCTTGTTGCAATTTTTCAGGCGTAATATCATTTTTTATGATAAGTCCATCTAATCGCACATTTTTGTAGAGTTCATAAACAACGAGAACTTCGGTATGTGCGGTGATCATAATGATTTTGCAATTGGGCATGATTTCTTTAATAAAACCAGCCAAATCACTTCCTGACAGAATAGATTTTTCTTCATATCCCGGCAAACCTTTATCAATTATAGCAATGTCAAATGATTCTTTGGTCAGTGAAGTTTTCATAAGACAATTGTAAGCTTCCTCGCAATTATGGGCTTTTGAAAAAATAGGAGAATTTAATGCAAAAGGTGCCATTGAGAGTGCATTTATATAACCTTCTACGGTCATTGGATGATCATCTACTATGAGTACATTCATTCAAACATTTTTTTAAACTTTAACAAAACAAGCAGTTTTTCTGCAACAAAAAAAATATTTACTTGCCTAGCTTGCAGCTTTTTATTCTTATTGTAATTTAATGCGATTTTCTTTTCTTCTTATCGACGACAATGCCACTAATGTCAAAGGAACTTTGGAACTCTTTGACAATTTCCCTAATTATTTTTGCGCTGGTGTTGTCAAAGATAGTCAATCAGCGATAAACCAAATTATAAAAATAAAACCACAATTGGTATTTTTTCGCATTTCTGCTAAATCTAATGATGCTAATGCATTCTTTAAAACCGTAACAGAGTTATTTCAGTATCTGGATTACATTCCGTATTTCATTGCCTTGGCTTCAACGCCTGATTATGCGCTTAGTGCCATACAATCCGGATTTTCAGATTATATGATTGAACCTTTGCATTTGCACGAATTAGGGAAAATGTTGTTTAAATTCGAAAAAAGAAATCCTCCAAATGTTGTCTCTACAATTTGTATTAAATCTTATAGCGATTATCAATTTGTTGATTTACAAAACATCACTTATTTAAAAGCAGACAATAATACTACTGATATTCAAATGGATAACGGCAAAACGGTTAATGCCTATAAAACGCTGAAACATTTTGAAGGCACTTTGCCATTTTATTTTCTTAGAATTCATAAAAGCTACATCGTAAACATCAATCATGTATCGAGAATACATTTGAGCAAATCAAAATGTTATCTTAATTACAATGAAATATTGCCATTTTCATTGACGTACAAAGACAATGTTGATGCAATAATCAGGAAAATCAATATTTAAGATTAGTCTTTTTATAATTCTCTAAAAACAGAAATTTCAAATACTCCTATTTCACCACGCAGATTCTACTTAAAACTATTCTGGTAAACAGGCTCACTATAACGTGCCTAAAATTCAACAATCTGTCTCTTATAACCGTTTAATTTGCAACAGATTTAAACCAAAGAAGCTTCTAAAAATTGGTATTAAAAATGGGGGAACATCTGCTTTTATGCAGTGTCATTTTTAATATTTCAGAATGGTCAATTCCCGACTTTTCTTAAAAAAGGTATTCCGTTGTGGATAATGCCCAAATAAACCATTTTCTAATTTTTAACTATTTTCTAATGAAAAAACTAATAACTACTTTCGGCTGTTTAACAGCAATTATTTTAATGTCATCTTGTACTGCAGACAGTGTTGAAGGACCAAATACTGAAGCTCTGAATAAAGAAACTAAGGTAACTCCTCCAGCCAACCCAAATACTACGGCTAAGCCTTTATTAGATGGCGTGGATGATAAAGATAAAGCTCAAGGATAAGATTTTTTAATTAATAACCAGATAATACTATTATTATCTGGTTATTAATATTTATTTTTGGAAGTATAACCACTATGTCCAAAACAATTGAAAGCAAGCTTTAAAATAGTACTGCTAATTATTTTTTTTCAAATTACAGCGTGCGAAGATGCACACAAAACTGACGAATTAAAAAAAAATGTTACCATCGCTCTAAAAAACCTTGATTCTTCATCAGCGGGAAATGACGAAAAAGATAAAATAATTGACACACTCTACGATCAATTATTAGAACATAAAAACGATTCGATCAATAGAAATCTTTATTTCAAAATTGCAAGTAAATATTATAGCATCGATAAATACAGCAAATTTCTGATTGTTGTTAAAAACGTCCATAATTTATCTGTCGAAGCAAAAGACGATTCTCATATCGCAAAATCATTGTATTATTTTGGAGATTATTATGACGAAGAATCACAATTGGACAGTGCTTTTAATTACTATTCTCAATCTGAAAAAGTATATTCTCAAATAAAAGATACGCTAAACATTGGCAGAACAAAATTATACAAAGCCGGAATTTTGTTTGATGCCGGAATCTTTTCTGAAAGTGAAACACAAGCTGTAGAAGCTTTGAGATTACTTATAAAAACTAATAATACACGACTAATTTATGAATGTTATGTAATATTGGCGATTTCACTAAAAGAGCTAAATAACAGTACTGAATCTCTAAAATATTTTGACCTTGCTCTAAAACAATTAGAAAAACAGGAAAGAGAAGGCTATCCTAAAAGCAAAATCGAAAAATCGAGAGTATCTTGTTTTAACAATATCGGAAGAGTTTACGAAAAACTTAAAAACTATCCCGAAGCAATTCGTTTATACAAAAAAGGCCTGAAAATAAAGGACATAAAAAACAAACATCCAAAATCTTATGCGATGTTATTGGATAATCTTGCCTACTCAAAAATGAAAATTGGCGATTTTAAAGGTGTTGATAAACTTCTGTTTGAGTCCTTAAAAATAAGAGATAGCCTTGATGTTGCAATTGGTATAGCATCGAGTAAAATTAATATTGGTGAATATTATCTTTATAAAAAGGATAAAACCAAAGGATTGGCTTATCTGAAAGAAGGGCTTAAATTGTCTAAAGAAATCAAAAGCAATCTGCATACAATTGAATCATTGAAGTTGTTAATGGCGAATGATTTAGAAAACAAAAACGTTTATACTTCTCAATATTTAAAAATTAATGACAGTCTGCAGAAAGTCGAAAGAATTACAAAAGACAAATTTGCAAGAATAGAATACGAAACGGATCAGGTCGAAGAAAAAAATGAGATTTTATCCCGTAGAAACACCATTATTATAATTAGTTCCGCGGTTATAATTCTCTTTTTAGGAATCTTTATAATTATATTTCGTTTAAGAGTAAAAAACAAAGAGCTTTCTTTTATAAAAGAACAACAAGAAGCGAATGAAAGAATTTATCAGCTTTTGCTGAAACAGCAATCAGAAACGGAATGTGTACGTAATGAAGAGAGAAATCGTATTGCAATGGAACTTCACGACGGAATTGTAAACAGTGTTTTTACGACGCGTTTTAATCTGATTCAATTGGATTCTACCCAAAATGATAAAAAAGAACAACTTGTAAAAGAGCTCGAAAAAACAGAGAATGAAATCAGAAGAGTTTCTCATAATTTAACCCAAAACCAACTTTTTGAAGATAATAGTTTTACTGATGTAATTAAAAATCTGGTAGAATCTCAACAAAATCAATACAATACAAAGTTTGATTTCTCGGTTGATAAACTCATAGATTGGTCGCCGGTTTCAAGTACTAATAAAATACATATTTATCGCATTATTCAGGAAGCTTTGCAAAACAGCAATAAATATTCTAAAGCCGAAAGATGTTATATAATGCTTTTAAAAACCGGAGATAAAATTACGATTCGCATTTGGGATAACGGAATTGGATTTAATATCGAAAAAATAAAAGAAGGTATCGGATTGCGAAACATAAAAGAAAGAGCGAAATCACTAAACGGAGAAATGAAAATAATATCCGAATCAGGAAAAGGAACTACTATAGAAGTGATTTTTTAAAGCTGATTTCTACGATGTTTTTAATCTCGCAAAGGCGCTAAGACGCAAAGTTCAAACACAATATTGTCATTTCAACGGAGGAGAAATCTCCGCGAGAAGCACCACAAAGATTGAATTTGCGTTGCGGAGTTACTTGTGGAGATTTCTCCTCCGTCGAAATGACAAACCTTTGCGATTTTGCGTCTTTGCCAATATAAACTCCAGCTAAAGCTGGAGCCTATTCAAAAAAATTGTGTTTAAGCTTTGCTTTTAAAAATCCTGAACCAATAGAAATACTACAGATTTTGAATTTTTATTTCCACAAGAAAAAAAGTATGATAATAAGCCTAAAAGTGGATTATTAATCACCTCTTATTTCACCATTTTTCTCTAACTTAGCGCTGTAGATCTTAAAATATAAGATTAAAACTAACTTTTTTTGATAACGAACTGAAAGAAAATGGATTACTATTTTCTTTGGTTTCTATTTAGAAAAGCATTTTATAATAATTTTAGTTAATTGAAAACTATGAACAAATTTGATTTTGGAATTGTAGGACTCGGTGTAATGGGGCGTAATTTACTTTTGAATATTGCGAGTCATAACTTTGCTGCAGCAGGTTTAGATTTAGATACTGAGAAAGTTAATTCACTTCAACAGGAAGCTGATCCTGATCATATAATTGAAGCGACTACAGATGTTAAACATTTTGTATCGCTTATTCAACAACCAAGAGCGATTATGTTGCTGGTTCCTGCGGGGAAACCTGTTGACAGCGCAATAGCAAGTTTATTGCCTCATCTTGATAAAGGAGACATTATAATTGATGGTGGAAATACTTTTTATACAGATACTGACAGAAGATTTTTAGAATTATCTGCTCAGGGAATTCATTTCTTTGGAATGGGAATTTCAGGCGGAGAAAAAGGTGCGAGATTTGGTCCTGCAATGATGCCGGGCGGTGATCAGAAAGCATACGAAAGACTTCGTCCTATTTTTGAAGCTATTGCAGCAAAAGTTGATGGAGAACCTTGTGTAGAATATCTAGGAAACGGTTCTGCCGGAAACTATGTAAAAATGGTTCATAACGGAATCGAATACGGAATTATGCAGTTGATCTCTGAGATTTATGACTTGATGAAAAGAGGTTATAATCTTGATGAAGAAACGATTCAGAAAACTTTTGAAGAATGGAACCAAACGCACGAACTTAAATCTTATTTGATCGAAATTACCGGAAGTATCTTAAAAGAAAAAGACGAAGACGGAAGTCCGTTAATCAATAAAATTTCGGATTGGGCAAAATCTAAAGGTACAGGAAAATGGACTTCTCAAAACGCAATGGATTTGCAAGTTCCGATTCCAACAATCGATGCAGCAGTTTTTATGCGTGATATGTCTAAAACTAAACCGGAAAGAATTGAAGCTGCTAAGAAATTAACTTGGGACGCTGCCAAAACTGACGTAAATACAAGTGAAGCAATTGCTGCATTAAAATCGGCTTTATATTTTTCTATCGTTGTGACTTATGCACAAGGATTAGCACAGCTTCACACCGCTTCTAAAGAATATAATTACGGATTAAATCTTGAAACTGTTGCCAAAATATGGCGCGGTGGATGTATTATTCGTGCTGCAATTTTAGAAGATTTCAGAAAAGCATATGTTGCAAAATCTGATTTACCAAACTTACTTTTAGATTCTGGAATCGCTTCAGAATTAACAAACAACCAAACAGGAATGAGAGCAGTTATTCAATTTGCTGTTCAAAAAGGATTACCTGTAGCCGGACTTATGAATTCATTGGCTTATTTTGATGCTTACAGATCAGAAAATCTTCCAACAAATTTAATTCAGGCACAAAGAGATTATTTTGGAGCGCATACTTACGAACGTACTGATGTTCCGGGTGTCTTTCACACAAAATGGTCTGAATAAAGAACTGTAAACAACACAACGACAACACACACAAATGGGTAAGTTCAAAAATATAAATCCAACAATCATTGTGATTTTTGGAGGAACCGGAGATTTAGCGAAAAGAAAACTCTTTCCTGCATTTCAAAATCTTTATCTTGACGGACGTATGTCTGATAAGTTTGAGATTATTGCACTGGGAAGAGCCGAAAAAAGCAACGAAGAATTCCGTAGTTATGTCTTAGAAAATCTGGAAACCTTTTCGAGAAAAAAAGGACTTTCGGATCCTGAAACTCAAAAATTTCTTTCACATATAAGTTATCACAGTCTTGATATTGACAAAGAAGAATCTTATCAAAGTTTAAACGACAAGATAAACAGTATCGATGAAGCGTTTGGAGAACGTGCCAATCGTTTATTTTACCTTTCGATTACGCCTTCTTTTATTACTACAATTTCAAGTAATATTAAAAAAATTGGTCTTGCAGCTAATCCAAAACAAGATCGTATTATTATCGAAAAACCTTTTGGTTACGATAAAACTTCTGCAATTGAATTGAATGCAATGCTTTCGCAGACTTTTCAAGAAGAACAAATTTATAGAATCGATCATTATTTAGGTAAAGAAACGGTACAAAACATTTTGGCTTTTCGTTTTGGAAACTCAATGTTTGAACCTTTATGGAGCCGTAATTTTATTGATTTTGTTCAAATAACAGTTGCCGAAGAAGTTGGTGTTGAAGAACGCGGTGGCTTTTATGAAGGCGTTGGTGCATTAAAAGATATGATTCAAAACCATTTGCTTCAAATTTTATGTATGACCGCTATGGAAGCTCCGGCTTCACTAGAAGCAGATGATATTAGAAACCGTAAAGCTGATGTTTTAAAATCAATTCGCCGCATTAAACCTGATGAAGTTGATCACTATATTGTTCGCGGTCAATATGATGCAGGATTGATAAAAGGAAAACCAGTTGTAGGATATCGTGAAGATAAAGGAATTGCTCCGGATTCTAATACCGAAACCTACGTTGCCATGAAAATCTATCTGGATAACTGGAGATGGCAGGGAATTCCGTTTTATTTGCGTACCGGAAAAAGAATGAAAGAAAAACAATCTTCTATAATTATACAGTTTAAACCAGTTCCGCATTCTGCATTTTCTTATGGAAAAGAAGGAATGACGCCAAACAGACTTATTATCAATATTCAGCCGGCAATGGATATCAAGTTGCAGTTTATGACCAAAAAACCTGGACTGTCACTTTCATTAAGACCTGCAGAAATGATATTTGATTATTTCTCTTGCTCTACAATGTCACCGGAAGCTTATGAAACGCTTATCGCCGATGCTTTGGCGGGAGATCCTACTCTATTTATGCGTTGGGATCAGGTAGAACAAGCTTGGGATGCAATTGATACGATTCAACAAGTTTGGAAAACTACGGCGCCAACCAATTTCCCTAATTACAAAGCAGGAAGCTGGGGACCTGAAGAAGCTGACGAACTTTTAGCACGTCAGGGTCACAAATGGATTCCAAACATACAAACGAAAGAAGAAATTTTAGATGATAAAGATTTACAATAATACAGAAGAAATTAATACTACAGCTGCCGATATTTTCGTAACAGCTGCACAAAAAGCAATTGCAGAGAAAGACAAATTTACCGTTGTACTTACGGGAGGTTCTTCTCCTGCAGGGATTTACAAATTATTAGCTTCTGATGCTTACAAAACAAAAATTGACTGGAGTAAAGTTTTTGTATTTTGGGGTGATGAACGTTGGGTACCTTTAAATGATGATTTAAGCAATGCAAAAATGTCTTATGCGTCATTATTAAGCCACGTTCCTGTTCCGAAGAAAAATATCTTTGAAATGTACAAAGATGGTGTTACACCAGAAGATTATGCAGCTTCTTACGAACAATCTATTCGAAAAGTTTTGGGCGATGAAGGAAAATTTGATCTTATCTTATTAGGAATGGGCGATGACGGACACACAGCCTCTCTTTTCCCAGGACAAGAAGTATTAAAAGAACAAACAAAATGGGTTGATGCTTATTATCTTGAACCTCAAAAAATGCACCGAATTACGCTTACGGCACCGTTAATAAACAAAGCCGAAAATATCGTAGTTGTAGCTTTTGGAGAGAAAAAAGCACATGCTTTAAAGGAAGTTACAACAGGAAGTTATAATCCTGAAACTTACCCAATGCAATTGATTAAACCTGTTTCAGGAGAATTATTATTCCTTGTGGATAAAAGCGCTGCGGGAACAAACTAAGAAATTGTTTTTATACCCTTATATTAAAAAAGTTTATGCCCATAAAGCATAAACTTTTTTGTTTTTATCAAATTATCAAAGTCTGTTTTATTTCACTGTAAGTGTAAATTCTTTAGACGAAACGGCTTTTCTTTGTTTTATCTTTTCATTATAGAAATAAAAACTAACGGGGCGAAATTTATAACTACCAATCGCTAAAGGCTTTATTTTATAGGTTCTTGTGGCTACAGATTTTATTTTTTCGTCTTCCATAACAGGATCATTTACGATTGTATTCGAAATAACTTCAAATCCTTTGGGAATGTTAAGTTGTGGTAAAATTTCATCTTCTATATAGCCTTCTCCGTAAAGTTGTACAGTAATTTCGAAAATTTTATTCTTTTTGATTATTGTGTATTCAGGAAAAAACACATCTAATTTATAATCGCCATACGATTGAATATCATGAGGAAAATTGGGCGTTTTCTCCATTTTTTTCGACTTAATTTTATTTGAAACTACTGGCAGACTTTTTTCCGAAATTTGGTCAGCGTTTTCATCGTCCTTCGTTGGTTTACTTGTTTTATACTCAACCACTACATTATTATTAATAGAAATTTCGCCTTGGTTTTTAAATCGAATGACGTCTTTCTTTATAACAATACTATTAAACTTTTTCCCATTAATTACCTCTGTATTAACTGATTCACCTGAAGTAATAGCATAAATTAAAAAATCATCAGTGTATTCTTTCTTAAAATCAAAGCCAATCGTTGAAGGTTTTATATCTGCATCAAAATACAATTTGTATTCTATCATTACTGGCTGATAACAAAACGGTGTATAATTGGAAACTTGAGCAAAAACAAAAATCTTACTGTCTTTTTTTGAAGGATCGTTTGTCAAGGTATCTCCTTTTACTATTATGGTAACCGGATCTGTTGCAAAAACTTTATCGTCATATTCAAAAACTGCCCTATCTATAGTTAATTCACCTGTTCTCTTAGGCTTTAAAAGATAAGAAATAATCGTTTTAGAGGTCGTTTTACCATTTAGATAACTTTGTTCTATTTTTGTATCCCGACCCTTATAAATTGTAAAATCTTCAAAATAAGGTTCTCTAAGTGTGACTTCATTACTATTTGCCTCAAAACTAACTCTCAAGATATCAAAGTAGCCAATAATGTCTGTGGAAACTTTAGTGCGAACGGTAATATCTTGCGAAAAAGCAGTTACGGTAAAAAAGGCAAAAAAAATAAGCAATGAAATTTTTACTTTCATAAGGGTAATTTGGTTTTTGGTTGGTTTTATAATAATAAAAGTATGATGTCTAAAGCTGTTCTCCATCAAATAAAAATATTCTAATTGGTCTTTATTATCTCATTTTCATTGACATTACATTCACTATAGGAAGCTAGAAAAGCACCATAAATAGCCTTTTTTAATTTGACAAAATTGGTATTATTCACCGGATCAAAATTTGTCGGACTCTCAAATGTTCCCGCAAGATATATCCTTCCGTCTGTTGTAAGTGCAATACCATGTCCTTTATCATAATCCTTGCCTCCCATAGATTTGGCGTAAATATAATTGCCTTTAGTGTCATATTTCGCCAGAAAAATATCAGCTTCATAACCTGTAGATTCTTTTGTTTGCCCTGGACTTGTCAGCTTGGCAATTTCTGCACTTGGGTCAAAATCAACAGTACCTTCAAAATAGCCCGTAACATATGCATTTCCTGTGCTGTCTACAGCGATAGCATTGCCAATTACACCTCTTCCGCCAGACATACTTTTGGCATAAATATAATCTCCTTCTGCATTATATTTGGCGAGAAACATTCCGCATGGTTCGGGTGTAGATAAAATTGCGGTTCCTATTCCGGGATCAAAATCTGCATCGTCTTCAAAAAATCCGGTAAGGTAGATATTATTGTCACGATCAAGAGCTATAGCTCTACTTTCGTCTTTTGATCTTTCGCTTCCTATATTTTTTACAAAAACGAAATTCCCATAAGAATCATATTTTGCAAAGAAAATATTCTCATCATAAATACTCTTCATAACTTCAACTCCTTTTCCGGGATCAAAATCTGCAGTACCTTCATAATATCCGGTAAGATAAATGTTGCCTTTATCATCATTGGCAATTCCGGAACTGTTGCCATTTATGTTTTTTGCATATACATACTCACCATTTGCATCGTATTTGGCAAAAAATAAATGAACGCCATCTTGACTGGAGAGATTAGCAGTTCCTTTTCCTAAATCAAAATCGCAGATTCCGGCAAAATAACCCGTAACATATACGTTTCCATTATCATCTGCTGTAATAGCTTGTCCATAATCACGCTCTTTTCCGCCTATTGTATTCGCATAAAGTAATCTTCCGTCAGGATCATATTTAGCAATAAAAATATCAAAATCACCTGCACTAGCCTTTTTTATTATTTTTTTCTTAGAATTAAAACTGGCTTTATCTTTAAAGCTTCCGGTAATATAGGCATTCCCATAACGGTCAACAGCAAGTGCGTTACAATTATCATATTCGATTCCGCCTAAAGCACAGGCATATATATATTTTCCGTTGATATCGTATTTTGCTACAAAAACATCTTCTTCGCCGGCACTCGTCAAATTGGCTATTCCTTCACTTGGATCAAAATCGGTTGTTCCGGTAAAGTTACCAACAAGATAGATATTCCCTGAAGCATCGGTTTTTACGCTTTTAGCTTTAACAGAAAATAGCGCATTAGATTCTAATGGATTAATCCAATTCAATTGCAGCGAAGTTTGAGCCTGAATAACAGGCATGAATATAAAAAGAAACATTGGTAAAAGTAATCTGTGTAAAAATCTAGTTTTTAAATTCATAAAATAATTTTAAGAAACAGTTATAGATTGTCAACTTACAGTAATATCAAAAACAACCTTTATTTTTCACCCAAATATAAGTCAGTTTATAGTTTATCTGTACTACTAAAATTAAAAATTAAAGCTTTCAGGAATTTAAAAACCTCATAAAATCATTTCTCACTTTTTAACTTTCATTACTACCAAATTAAACCATAAACTATCGCAAACTAATCTATATATTAGCATTTTTAACAGTGCAATAATTGATAGAATAAAAAAAGTTTCTCCCCTCCCAACCTTTTTAGATTTTAATGTATCTATATAATAAAGAGAACCGAAAAACCATAAAAGATACCACAACATGAATAAATATTACTTCTTAGTATTATCAATTATATTGCTTTCAAATTTAAGCTGTGCACAAACTCCGGATTCTTTTTCGGTAATAGATCCTGTTGTAGATTCTACTTTTGCAATATATCCAAGTGCTGGTTATATGGCTCCGCTTTACATCAAAAACAAAAATTATATTGTTTTTCAAAAAAATGCGAGTGAACGAAAAATTCTAAAAGACGCAGATGTTGAATCTTTTACATTTCCAAGATATAATGACAATGGCCTTTTTGCTTTAGATAAAAATGGTGTTTATTATAATGGAGATTTTATAGCAACTGATACAACCGGATTTAAAATCCTGGCCGAAATCAGGAATACAGAATACCTTGGTCGCCCGGATTTGGTATGGAAAACAAAGTATAAACTTTTTAAAAACAATATCGAGATTACAGAAGATATTGATATCGAAAGTTTCAGATCAGCCAGTTATTCTTCAACACTTTATTTTAAAGACAAAAATCATCTTTATTACAATTTTAAAAAGATAAAAAACGCTGATGTAAATTCACTTTCAGAAACTTTTGAAGCTATTATGTATGACAAAAACTATGTTTATATAAATGGCGAGATTGGTCTGCATAATGGCGATACGCTTCGTTCTGTAAATGATTATTTAATGAAAACTTCAAAAGAAGTATTGACATTAACCCACTGGATTGTTGTTCCAAATATTGATGCAAATACCATTCGACCATTGTCTCGACATTATTCTATAGATAAGAATTTTGTGTATTATGATGGCGAAAAAACTATACTGACAGCAAAAAATCCAGAAAATATAAAAGCTTGGGATCAGGAAAACAGCCGATTTATTTCTGATGGAAAAATGGTTTATGCGGGTGCAAAATATCCATTTCCTGAAGTTGACGCTAAAACTTTTGGAATGATTCCGTTTTCAGATTGGTACTTTGATAAAAATGGAATTTATGAACGTGTATGGAACGAAAAAACGCAAAAATCTGAATCTAAAAAATTCCCATTTGTTTATACTAAAAAAGTCTCGTCCAAAAATACTTTTCTTGGCCAATCCTATCGCTATTTGATATATGAAAATCAGGCTTACGATCTTTCTAAAAAGAAAATGTATAAAAATCTATCTCAGACGCAAATCAATGCAGCAAAAAACGCTAAAAAAGACATCTTCAATTCAGCAGGAAAGAAACTTTACGAATATCAGTTGTATGAATCTGATAAGAAAATTTATATCAATGGCAAAGAAACAACTGCAGATGCTGAAACTTTTGAAAGAATTCTGAATTCTTATAAAGACAAAAATAATGTTTACACTTATTATAGAAGTGACAAGCTTATTCCTATAAAAGGAATTGATGCACAAAGCGTTAAGCCATTTTTTAATTTTCTGGCCGACAAAGATTATATCTACAGTGGCGTCAATAAAGTAATAAAAAATAAGAATACCGAAATATTAGCGGTTATAACAGGAAACAGACCCGGTTGTGGTTTAGATAAAACTCCTTCATCTGATTATTATTTTCTTAAAAATGATGAAGGACATTGGCTTGCTCTAATTTCAGATACAGTTAAGATTAAATATTTAGGAAATAAACCAATTAAAGGTACAGGAAATATTGGTACTCTATATACTCCTCCAGCAATAATCACACCTGAAACTATACTCGAAAATTGGATTTATAATACAGTAGACCTAGATGTACTGCCAGATTATAACGGAGGAATGGCCGCAAGAAATAAGTTTATAGATAAAAACTTTAAGGCACCAAAAGACGAAGGAGAAAAAATTCAAGGGAAAATTTATTTGTATTTTGTAATAGAAAAAGACGGAACAATTACGAATCAAAAAGTAATGAGAGATTATGGTTATGGTTCCGGCGCAGAAGCTTTGAGAGTCCTGAATAAAATGCCAAAATGGATTCCGGGACAGATAAAAGGAAAAACAGTAAGGTGTGCTTATACTACTCCATTCATTATTCAGAAATAAATTAGCATCAAAAATTATTATATCTGTTTATGTTTGAAAAATCATATTCGGTAATTCCCATTGGTATAAAAGAGACATTTATGAAAAGAATACTATTTGTTATTTTGCTTTGTTGCGCGTCAAATAATTTGTTTTCGCAAGCCAAAACCGGATATACTTTAATCCGCGACTCTAATTTCGAAAAATGTATAATCGATCTGGGATATGATTCTGGTAAACCTGACGGAAAAGTATTGACTGCTACTATTGTCAATGTAAAAAGATTGGATATTTCGAAAAAAAACATCTCAGATTTAACTGGCATACAAGATTTTGAGTCATTAACTGAATTGTTCTGTGGCGGAAATAAATTAACGAGGCTCGATCTTAGCAAAAACACCGCTTTGACTAATTTAGATTGTTTTGATAACAGGCTGAAATCATTAAATATAACCCAAAATACAGCCCTAATTTATTTACGTTGTTACAATAATTTATTAACAGCATTAGATGTAACACAGAATACAAAGCTAAGTGAGTTATTTTGCTCCAGCAACAAATTAGAAACTTTAGACGTAAGTAAAAACAGTCTTTTAATAGAATTATTTTGTTTTCAAAATCAGTTAACTTCTTTGAATTTGCATCAGAATATTGCTTTACAATATTTGCAGTGTTTTAATAATGAACTGACTTCGCTGGATTTAAGCCAAAATAAAAATTTAACTACTTTAGAATGTCAAGATAATAAATTAACTCAATTGAATTTAACTCAGAACATTAATCTGGCTTCTTTAGAATGTTATGAAAATAAGTTAACCTCTATAAGTTTTTCAAAAAATAATATCCTTACTTATATAAACTGTTTCAACAATCAATTGACTGAATTGGATCTTAGTCCAAACAAAGCTTTGATAGATTTGGGATGTCGAGGGAATCAGTTAAAAATATTGGATTTATCAAACAGTCTTTCTCTAAAAGGTTTTGATTGTTCCGCAAATCAATTAACTGATTTGAACATTAAGAATTGTCCTCGTATAAGTTATATGTTTGCCGAAGAGAATCCTGATCTAAAATGTATTAGTGCAGATTTTGATGGTAAACCTTATGATGGGAGTGGTATGTCTGATTTTTCAAAATGCAAAATAATATGTATAGAACTCGAACCTGGATATACGGTGATTCCTGATGTTAATTTTGAGAAAGCTTTAATTGCACTGAAATATGATTCTGGTGAACCGGACGGAAGAGTCTTTACCGCAAATATTGCCACTATTACAGATTTGGATGTTTCGAATAGCCAAATCAAAGACTTAAAAGGTTTGGAAGCTTTTATCGCTTTAAAAACGTTGGATTGCTCTAAAAATCAAATTGAAAATCTTGATATTACCGAATGTAAAGCCTTGACAAAACTTACTTGTACTAAAAACCAAATGAGCTACTTAACTGTAAGCAATAATAAAAATCTGACTGCGCTTTACTGTCAGGAAAATTGGCTTACTACTTTGGATATTTCTACAAATAAGGCTTTAAAAGAATTAAATTGTGAAGTGAATAGTATCGATTTAGATGTTTCTCACAATAAAGCACTTACTTTTTTAAATTGCGAAAATAATCATATGACTTCTTTAGATGTTAGCCAAAATAAAGCTTTACTAAATTTGAGCTGTGGTTACAACGATTTGAAATCTTTGAAATTATCTAAAAACAAAGCACTTACTACTTTATATTGTGACAATGCCTTATTAACGGAGCTAGACGTTAGTAAAAACACTTCTTTAATCGAATTGGGCTGCTATGCAAATCAAATAACAAACCTGGATTTGTCTAAAAATGTGCGTTTGGATTACATTGATTGTCAGTCTAATAAAATGGAGAATTTAAATATTTCCAAAAACACTGCTTTGACAATTTTACGATGTAATGACAATAAATTGACAACTTTGGATTTATCTAAAAATGTAATTTTAGATGAGTTATTTTGCAGTCATAATCTCTTAACTGTTTTAGACATAAGTCTGAACCCAAAATTAGAAAAACTTGAGTGTGCCGATAATCAATTGACAAATCTGGATATTTCTAAAAATAAAAACCTGAGCACGCTGTATTGCAATGAGAATAAATTAAAAGAACTTAATGTAAGTTCAAATACAATACTACGTAATTTTAGCTGCGCATCGAATCAAATAACGACTTTGGATGTGTCTAAAAACACCGTTTTGTGGTATTTTAATTGTAGTTCAAATAAACTGACTAATTTGAATCCAAGTCAAAATACTCTTTTAATGTATCTTGAATGCCACTCTAATTTATTGAAGACTTTGGATATCACTAAAAATACAGCTTTGCAAGAATTTCGTTGTCAGCAAAATAAACTGGAAAATTTAGAGCTGTCTCACAATCTGCAATTAACCAGAGTTTCATGCGAAAAAAACAAATTGAAAACCCTCGATTTATCCAATAACACAGCATTACTTGATTTAATTTGTTCTTCGAATGAATTGACTTCTCTTAATCTCAAAAACGGAAATAATAGCACAATATCCTATGTTTCTGCTCTTAAAAATGAAAATCTCAAATGCATTCAGGTTGATAAAGTGGATTTTCCTTCTTCGAGATGGTTCAAAGATTCTGGTGTGATTTTTAGTACTTCATGCCAATAAAATAAGACGTTAGTTTAATTGAATATTTAAAGGAAAAGGTCATTCTAACCATTTTAATTTTATTCTTATCACTTTCATGCTTATCTTTGCCGCGTAAAAAATTTTACGCCCCTTTATGATCTTATACCTACTTTTTCAAATTCTGATTTCCTGGTTGTTAACCTGTTGTATTCTCAAAATATTCAACACAGCGTTATCAAACTCAGACAATGAATTTTATCGTGAACCTACTCTTCTAACAAGCCTTCTTTTTGCTATTAATATAAATTTACCGCTTAAAGCGAAATTAAAAGCCGGAAAGATCTTGCATCACAGCTTCGGACTTTGTTTTGCTACCATTTATTATTTGCTTTGGTATAATGAATTTGCAGAAATTTCATGGACAACAACTATTATTATTGGTTTCATTAATGGTTTAATCCGAATTATTAGCTGGACTTTTCTCGTTGAAATTATACCATCAACTCATACTAAAAACTTTAAAGGGTATTATCTGCAACTTGTATTTGTACACAATATTTTTATCATTATTGCTTTTTCTGTAGATTGGTTAATTCAGTTATAACTACTATAATTTATCATCTGAAAAACATAAAAAAAATCCGCAAAGTCATTAATAGACATTTGCGGATTTTTTCATTAATGTGATTTATTAGTAAGCACTAAAATCGAGTGTATTTCGTTTGAATCGATATTATTTTATATCAAACCAAAGTTTTGTAGTCAATAAATCTTTTCCTTGAGTTGCTATTGCAGCTTGGTAACTAGTTCCGTTTAACGATTGCTCTGTACCCGGATAAAAGAAACGCGAAGGAATCTGTCCGTCCAAAACTGTAGCCGGACCAGCTGTTAATACTGGATAATCAAGTCTTCTCCACTCTACAAAAGCATCGAGACCTTGTCCGTAGAATGCAATCCATTTTTGAGTACCAATTGATTTCGCATAGTTTGTAGCATCGTACTTTACAGTAGCCTGATTAAGATAATTCGAAACAACTGTCGCATCGTTAATTCCAAATTGATTTAATGAAGCAGTAATTGCACTTTTGTAAAATTGCTCTGCATCTCCTGGAATAAAACCACGTGCTACAGCTTCAGAAAGATTGAATAATGTTTCAGAATAAGAAGCAATTACAGCCGGAGAAGTTGACGTTAAGAAATATTTACCCGGTTTCGATGTTTTGGCAAAACCTTGACTATTAGCATCACTATTTGATAATCCGTTAGCTCCGCCAACATATTTACCTACAGTTGCATCAGATGGTAATTGTGCATAAACTGGCAAACGCGGATCAGATAATGCATATAATTTATCTACTAATGTTTTTGAAATACGGTAATCATCTCTCGTTTCAAACCATGCCGAAGCTGGATTTTGTTGTGGCGAACTGATGTAAACAAATTGAAAAGTATCGCTATTGCTGCTCAAAACTCCTGCAGGATCTGTTGTTGCATCAATTGCAGCTTGTTTAGCCAAAGCAGGTTCTCTGTCAGAAATTCTCAACGCAATACGCAAACGAAGTGAATTTACCAATCTCTTCCATTTTAGAATATCTCCTTTGTAAACTAAATCACCAGTTACAGTACCATTTGTTGTAGCAAGTAAAGACTGCGCTTTTTTCAAATCTTCAAGTAATCCTGTATAAACTTCTTTTTGAGTATTATAAGTTGGTGTCACTTTTAGACCTGCATCTTTATAAGGAATACTTCCGTAAGCATCTGTCAACAGCAAAAATGTCCATGAACGCAATGTTAGTGCAATTCCTTTATAATTTGAATTTGCCTGTTGATCAGAGAAATTCAGAATTGTGTTCAAATCCGTGATTAAAGTTGCATATCCTGTATTCCACAAAGTCGTAAAAGACGTGTTAGATACATCAAATCTGTCCGGTTCAGTATATTGAATTTTAGCCCAATGCTGAACAAATAATAAAGACGAATCAAAGTTATTTGTTGAACCCCAATATAAGTCTGCGCCTTGTTTTAATGATCCTGTTAACAGGTAAGGTGCCAATGGCGTTTCGGTTGCATTTGGATTTTTATTTATTTCATCCAAATCGTTGCTGCAAGAAGTCAGCGACAATGCAAATAGAGTTATATAAGCTATTTTTTTTAGCATGATTTCGTGTTTTTAGAATTTAAGATTAACATTAAGACTGACGCTTCTGGTAGTTGGCAGAGACAAACTCTCTAAACCTTGTGCATTTCCAGTATTAAAAGCCGATTCAGGATCGATATTTGGTGCGTCTTTGTAAATAAAGAACAGGTTACGACCTGCAGCAGTAAAACTTGCTCCGGCTAATCCCAATTTCTTAACTAGTTTTTTATCAACATTATAAGTAAGCTTTACTTCTCTTAATTTCACGTAAGTTGAACTATAAAGATAAGCTTCACTAATATTGTAAGATGCTTTGTAATATTCCTGCGCGCTAAGTAATGTATTATTTGGAGTTCCATCAGCATATACTCCTTTAAAAATCATTCCATCATCGTATACTTGTGCACCACCCGGAGCAGTTGCTCCTGCAGGTAATAAAGTTTTTGTAGTACCAGTTACATAGTAACTTAAACCACCATTTGCTGCATCACGACCTGGCATTGTTTGATCTAATACTCCTGTATAATTACCAGTTCTGTTCGTTCCAGAGAAAATCTGTCCACCTACACTTGCATCAACAAGAAACGAAAGTTCAAGATTTTTGTATGTTAATGTGTTTGTAACACCACCTGTATAATCCGGAGTATAATGTCCTAATACTCTCTTTTGCGGATCTGCTTTTGGCAATCCATTTGCACCAACTACAATGTTTCCGTTTGCGTCACGTAAATAAGCAGTTCCATAAAGCGCTCCGTAAGCCTGACCTACAGATGCCAATACATCAACACCTCCAGAAGTACCAATTGTGTAGTTTTGAATCTGTTTATCATAATCAAGAATCTCAACTTTGCTTATGTTCTTTGCATAATTTACAGCAACATTCCATTTGAAATTTTCTGTTTGAACAGGATTTCCGTCCAATTGAATCTCTACACCATGATTGTTTATTTTTCCTGCATTGATTAATTGTGAATTATATCCACTCGCAGCAGTCGTTTTAATTTCTAAAATCTGGTCTAAACTGTTTGTGTTATAATAAGCAAAATCAAAATGAAGTCTGTTTTTCCAAAAAGAAGCTTCTAAACCAACTTCCGTAGAACGTGTAGTTTCTGGTTTCAGGTTATCGTTAAGTTTCTTTTGAGAAGAAGTTTGAATTGGATTTCCGTCAAATGCCGTTTGAAAATTGTAAACTGTAGACAATTGATACGGATCAGCATCATTACCAACTTCAGACCAACCACCACGTAATTTTAAGAAATCAAGTGTATTGCTTTTCAAATTCAAAGCGTCTGTTAAAATCACACTTCCATTAATAGAAGGATAAAAATAAGAACGGTTATTACTTGGCAATGTTGATGACCAGTCGTTACGAGCAGTTACGTTAAAAAATGCATAGTTTCTAAAACCAAATTGTGCCGAAGCATATGCACTATAAACTTTTAATCTTGAATAAATATTTGATGAAGTTAACGGATCACGTGAATTCGTCAAAGTATATAAATCCGGAACAGCAAGACGCGGCGCTTTTTGATAATTGTTTGCATCACTATGTGTACGAACGTTGAATCCTGCAAGAGCGTCTAAACTAAAATCATCATTTAATTTTTTAGTATAAGTAAAAATACCCTCAGTATTTTGTTCGCTTACAGTATAAGCATCTTCAGCATACGATCCAAAAGGAGTTCCGTTTGTACCATATTTAATCTCATATTTTCTACGATCATTGTAATAATCAATTCCTGTACGGAATTTAAAATTAAATCCTTCCGCAAGTTTTGCATCCAAATGGATATCTCCAATCAAACGGTTACGTTGTTGACTTGTTGTATTGTAATAAGCATTCCAATATGGATTACTATAATAGCTGTTGTTCCAGTTTACATTTCTGTTTCTTTGAAGTTCCTCAGTATCTACCTGACGTCCAAACCAAAGAAACTGAAGCATTACACCCGCAGCACGGTTACCAGACGGACCACCCGGAAGTGCCGGAGCATCAGTAACAATATAGTTCGCATTTACACCAACTCTAACGCCTTTTGAAATTTGGTAATTCGTATTAACCGTAAAGTTTGTTTTGTTTACTTCACTGTTTGGTACAGTTCCCAATTGTTTTTGATTATTTACTCCTAAACGAAAATCTGATTTATCATCTGATTTTGCAATAGAAATACTGTTATCATAAGTAAGTCCCGTATTAAAGAAATCCTTCACATTATCAGGATGCGCGACAAAAGGAACCGCTACACCATTTGAATTAAATTGAGGAATAAGGCGTCCGTCTAATTTTGGTCCCCAGCTTTCATCAACTCCATCATTAACTCCGCCACCTTTACCATCTACGAAACTAAATTTTCCGTTTGATCCCTGACCAAATGAGTTTTGAAAACGAGGCAAAGTTGTAACCTGAGAAACCGTAATACCAGTATTAACAGTGATACCAAGTCCTTTTTGATTCTTACCTGATTTTGTAGTAATCAAAACAACACCATGCGCAGCACGTGATCCGTAAAGTGCCGCAGCATTTGGACCTTTCAATACTGTTAATGTTTCAATATCTTGTGGGTTAATATCTGCAATTGCATTTTTGAAATCACGGGTTGCTCCACCAACGCTTCCTAATTGCGAGTTATCTACAGGAACTCCATCAACCACAAATAAGGGTTGGTTATTTCCAGCGATTGAAGTTTCTCCACGAATCACAATACGCGAAGATCCCATATCTCCCTGAGAATTGGTGATACGTACACCAGCCAATCTACCGCTAAGACTATTCAGGAAGTTCGTTTCTTTTGTTTCTCCTAAATCCTTGCCTTTAACTGCCTGAGTGGTATATCCCAGAGATTTCTTTTCTTTTGAAATACCCAAAGCAGTAACTACAACTTCTGAAAGTGCATTTTGTTCCTGAGTAATTTCAATTACAACCGAATTTTGATTCACTACAGTTTCCAGTCTTTTATATCCCAAAAAACTTACGATTAAAGTATAAGGAAATTTTTGTCCTGTCTGGAAATAAAACTTTCCGTCAAAATCTGTCTGAACCCCGTGTGTAGTACCTTTTATGTTTATTGAAGCTCCAATAACCGGCTCCTTTGTAGCAGCATCAATCACTATACCTTCTAGCTTGGACTGAATTAACGGTTTGGTTTCCTGAGCCTTAATCCCTATGGAAATCAACAAAATGCATAGGTATGCATATCTATTTAATTTTTTTTTCATTACTTTGTTTTGGTTTAATAAATAAGGCAAGTCCGGAAGGATTTACTCCACTCCCACTTTCCTTATAGAGAGATGTACAATTTCTTTAAGCTTCACCATTTCTGCTGCAACAGAAATGGTTTTTTTTTAACTGCATTGCATTCGTTTTTTCATTTTCTTTTTTTTTGATTATTATTATTTTGATTTTGTCTTTATAAGATTTCGACCCTAAAATTCAGGTCCGTCTTTATTAAAAAATTATATGAATTAGAGATTGAAGAGTTTTTTTAACACCGAAAAATCAGAAGGGATATAGTACCGAATGGTTCTTGCCTGCTCAAAAATGAATTGTATTTGTTAACCTTTAATCTTTTTTTATTTACTTTATTTTTAAACCCTACTAATTTGATAGAACAAAAGTATGTTAAAAATATTAACTCCAAAAGTTTAATCGTTTTTTTTGCAAAAAAAATGTTAATTAAAATTTTAGTAAAACTTTAAAACGCTAAAAACAAAAGAGTTAATGCCGATTCGCTTTTTTTAACATCTGTAAGAAATTTTGCAAATTGACAGGATTAAACCAGAAAAATCTATTGTTTTAAAACCTGCATTTAATAAAACGAACCTCATTTTTTGTTGAATAAATGATAATTTGACCTCCATTTTCTCCAAATTTCTTCTGAAATCATCATAGTTTTGGATTAATCCATTTTGCAAATACTCACAATATGAATTGTATTTTATGCGAATTATTATGATGTTTTTTTATTTGTAAAGCGAAATAGTCGTCAAAATTTGGGGTTTAAAATGAAGTCATTTATCAGAAAAAGCAATAAAAGATTCAAAGAGTTTTTTGGAATATGAAATAATCAGCAATGCAAAATATGTTGTTCTCTGTTAGAAAAAAATCACTAATTTTAGTAAACATTCAATATCTTACTATGACAGATAAATCACAACTCCGAAGCTCCATTTTCAGACATCTTGACGGCTTAGCTGTTGCTCCGGTAGCAATTGCATTAAAAAATCACGGCGTTTTAGAATTTATCTTAGAAAAAAAGCAAACTCACTTATCTGAACTTGTAACTGTTTTTAAAGCAAATGAAGGTTATCTGAATGTTGCTTTAAGAATTTTGGTTTCTCAGGACTTTTTAGAATACGAAGTCAATAACGAAACACAGGAAATTAAGATTTCTGTAAATGAAAAAACAGAAATTGCTTTTTCAATGTTTCATCTTTATCAGGATGTGGTTGATTTACTCCATTTTTCTACCCAGTTTCATTCCCGCCTTTTTGATGACGCTCCATTTGAAAAACTCAATATTATTTTCGAAAAATATAAAAAAAGATACGGAATCGAACCTTCTGATAATCCTTTGAAAAATGATATTCAGGAACAAGTTTTAAAACACATTGAAGGATATTTAATTGGTCCAACAATCGTTCGTTTAGCGATGAACGGAATGTTTCACAAATACTTTATGGAAACTTCTTTCAGACCAGAAGAGTTTCATAAATCTCCTGAAAATTTCAAAAAAATACTAGACTTTTTTGTTCATCTTGGATGGTTTCTTGAAAAAAATGGAAATTATCAATTTACCGAAGTCGGTTTGTTTTTTGCCAAAAGAGCCAGTGCTTATGGCGTTACCGTTTCGTATTTACCAACATTTGCCAAAATTGAGGAATTAATTTTTGGTGATCCAACCGTTTTAAGAGCAATTGCCGATGGCGAAAACGAAATTCATGTTGATCGCGAAATGAATGTTTGGGGAAGCGGCGGTGCTCACGATACTTATTTTAAAGTTGTCGATGAAATTATTATAAGTCTTTTTAATTTGCCAATTGAGCAACAACCAAAAGGAATCCTGGATATGGGTTGCGGCAATGGTGCTTTTCTGCAACATATTTTTGAAGTAATCGAAAGACAAACCTTAAGAGGAAAAATGCTCGATGATTATCCACTATTTCTCGTTGGAGCCGATTATAATCAGGCTGCACTAAAAGTAACCAGAGCTAATCTTATAAAAGCAGATATTTGGGCAAAAGTAATTTGGGGAGATATTGGTCGTCCCGATTTACTTTCTGATGACTTGAAAGAAAATTATAACATCGATTTAAAAGATTTGCTTAACGTGAGAACTTTTCTAGATCACAATCGAATTTGGACAGATCCGGAACACATTCACAAAGAAAGAATCAGTAAATCTACCGGCGCATTTGCCTTTCGAGGAAAAAGAATCAGCAACAATTTGGTCGAAGATAATCTTCTGGAGCATTTACAAAAATGGTCGCCATATGTTCGTAAATTCGGTTTACTTTTGATCGAATTGCATACTATAGATCCAAAACTTGCAGCCAATAATTTAGGAAAAACTCCTGCAACAGCTTACGACGCCACACACGGTTTTTCTGATCAATATATTGTTGAGCTTCCTGTTTTTAATAAAATTGCTGCAGAAGCAGGATTATTTCCCGATAACTCCTTTTCTAAACAATTTCCTGACGCTAATATCGCTACGGTAAGTATCAATTTATTAAAAGGAAAATAAATAAAAAATGCCAGATCAAAAGTCTGGCATTTTCTGTTTTAGCATTTAATGCGAATCAAGGTTTAGAATGTGCCGTTAGGCACTATATATTGGTAGTTATAATAGATTCGAGATACGTTGGTGCGCCGTAGGTACGCAACAAAACGATAACTATTGCGTACCTACGGCACGCGCTAAATTTATTCCAATTCATGTTTCTACCAACATTTAGTGGCTAACGGCACGAATTAAAAACTTTAAACTCTTAATTGCATATTTAATAAATTACTTCACAATCAGTTTTTTAGACACATTAAATTCATTAGAACTAATGGTAACAATATAAACTCCTGAAGTCAAATGATGATCAATTTTTCCAGATGTATTCAGTTTGTTTACCAAAACCTTTCTTCCGTTTATATCTGTAACCGTTACTGTTGCTTGATTACCAGCTTTTAGATCTGGAAAAACAACATTAAACTCATTATTGATCGAAGGATTTGGATAAAGACTAACCAGCGAATTATTCTCAACCGTTACTGCTGTTTCAATACCATTTGCTCTTTTGGATGTCGAAGTACTTTGAAATTGCCATTGCGCACTTTCCCAGTTGTTTTGACCTCCGGCATATTGAGCAGAACCATTCAGATTTTCGATATGAATCATGCTTCCCGTTTGCCATCTGTTTTTAATTCTTACCCATGTAGCATCAACATTTTCAGTTGACCATTGTGCACTATACCAACCTGTTGATCCGGCATTACATTGTACCGCACCAGTCAAATTTTCAATATTCATGATATCTCCCGTGCCTACATTTTTTAGGATATAATAAGTAGCATCAACAGCAACTTTTTCCCATTTGTAGTTATTATTTGCTACAGTTGCGCCATATCCTACATTCGCTCCGGCATCATATAAATAATTGCCAGTCCATTTATTTTTGATTGTAAAATAGTTTCCTGTTGCCGTACTAACCGTAATTGCAGCTGTACTTGTTTTGCTTCCGTCTACAGTTGTTACTGTAATTGTTGCCGTTCCGTTAGAAACAGCCGTCACTAAACCCGAAGCATTAACAGTTGCTACGCCAGTATTATTAGAAGCATAACTAACCGATTTATTCGTTGCATTCGAAGGCAAAACCGTTGGCGTTAATTGTTGCGTTGCTCCTACTGCCAATGATGCTGTTGTTGGACTTAAACTTACACTTGTTACCGCAATATTTGATGAATTTACAGTAATTACAACAGTTGCAGTTTTTGCTCCATCCTGAGTTGTAACCGTAATTGTTGCAGATCCTGAAGCAATTGCAGTAACTAATCCTGAACCATTTACGGTTGCTACACCAGTATTATTAGAACTATAACTCACCGTTTTGTTTGTAGCGTTTGCCGGAGCAACAGTTGGAGTTAATTGTTGGGTTGCGCCAACGCCTAAAGTCGCTGTAGTTGGCGAAATAGTTACTCCTGTAACTGCAACTGGCGTACTCGAACAATTACTTCCTGCTGTCCAAGAGAATGTACCAATTGCACTGATTTCTTCATTTGCCGCAGCATTTCCTCCTCTATTTGAATAATTCATGTTGCAATACGTTCCGTTTCCGGCTGGAGAACCCGCGATAAGTACAAAATATCCTCTTCCCCAGTTTCTGTTAAGCGCATTATTGTTTGGATATTCCTTACCTGTTCCGTTAACCGTAATGTCTTTGAAACTAAGGTTATAAATACCGTCTCCCGATCTTTTGCTTATCGAAATTGCATCGTTTCTTGAATCCAGAATATCGATATTATAAAGCTGAACATTTTTGACCTGACTTCCCGCATTTGTAGCACTAAAAATATCTACAGCAGCTACAGGATTATTGTAAGTATCATTAAAAGTTCCGCATGTTGATACCGTGATATCATGAATTTCGTGCATTCCATCATTGTTAAATGGCGCTCCAGGAAAATTATTACTAACACGGATACCTGCTTCAAGATTGTCTTTTATAATTAAATTGTAAGCTTTATTATTTTTTCCGCCATAAATAGCAAGTCCACAAGCACGCCAGCAATTTTCAGAAGTATTGTATCTAAACGTATTATTGATACATTCCAATCCATCTGCAGACCAAATCGCCTGATCGTCGTCACCATTATTTCTGAAATTACAATGCTCTACAATTGAATTTGCAGTTCCTTTGCAAAGATTAATTCCATCAGCATAATTATTTCTAAAACGACAATGAGATAGCGTAAAACCATCAGCAATTGCTGGACCTCCAGTATTGTATTGTGCAATCCAGGCGCCACATTCAAAATGTTCTGCCCAAATATTTTTTACAATCGAAGAAGCTGTAAATACTCCATTTATACCTTTATAAGAATTACTTCTCGACGCCGAATTTGTAGTCAAATAAAGATCCGTAAATGAAATTCCTGCTGCATTAGCACGCAATCCTCCGTTTAGGCTGCTCGTATTCGTAAAATTAATTTGAGTATACCACATTCCCGCGCCTATCAAAGAAGTATTGGCAGCACCAAAATACAATTCGCGATTTACGCTATAAACACCAGTTGGAAGAAAAATCTTTTTACCGCCGTTTGCATCAATAAAAGTCTGAAGATCGCTTCCGTTTCCGGTATAAGTCACAGCGCCAGACGGAGCCGTAATAGCTGTTGGAACTGGTTCTATCTCAGCAAAATCTACATGAACATTCCCAGATTCACGCACCAGTTTTAAAGTTCCCGAAACTGCGATTTTGCTCGGAAGTTTATAACGTACTTCATCAAATCGCATTCTAGGATTTTGATTCGTGATTCCGTTGTTATTGGGATTTCCGTTGCTCCACAAATATTCCCAAGACCAGGTTGAAGTCAAGGTTAACGTGGTAATTTTTGTATTCCCATTATACACGCCCAAAGTCGCCGTTTGTCCGTCAGGAACGCTGTATCGGATTACAAGTCCGTCTGCAGCTTCAGTTAGCGTCCATTGAACTGTAGCATTTGTCGCAGACATATTCACACATTGCTGATCTGTCGCTTCCGATTGAAGATCTGACTGAATGTATGATTTTGAAGTAGTTGCAGCGCCATTAGACAATTGTCCAACGTTTGCTTCGTACCTTTTATACGCCGCATCATAATAACCTCGTTGCGCATACAGACCTGAGGTTAAGAGCACAAAACAAATCCATATGATATGGAAATATTTCTCTCTTCTAAAAAAATTAAAATGTAATGGATTCTTCATAATTTTTCGGTTTTTTAAAATTAGTAAGTTAGTTCCTAAAAAAAGGGTACAACGAAACTAGATTTAAAAAAGAGCAAATAAAAAATATAGATTAAAAATCGAGGTTAATATATCGTTTTTGCTATATTAAAACACTAAAAATCAATACATTAATATTTTACAATAAATAAAAAATCAAGAATTAATATAGATGTGAAGTCTGCATTTTTAAGCATTAAGAATAAGAATATGGAAAAAAATTAACATCAATTATAGTAGATTCTCTTTTTCAAAACCAAATAATAAAAATCATATAGAATCCATCTATTCAATACTATAAAAAAACAACCCGAAGGTTGTTTTAGATTTATTCCCAATGCAGTTTAAACTAACGAAGTGCCGCCGTCAATAATTAATGTTTGCCCGGTTCCATATTCCTGCTCTAATAAATACAGGAATGTTTTAGCAATATCTTCCGCCTCGCCCACTCGTATAACCGGCAATGCATTTCCGATATTGGCGTACATAGCTTCTCTGTCACTTTCTGACATACCGCCCCAAAGTTCTGTTTTTACAACTCCAGGAGAAACAATATTTACTCTTATTGGCGCTAATTCCATAGCCATTGCTCTTGTAAAGCCTTCCATAGCAGCACAAATACTCGCGCCCAAAGCCCAACCTTTATTGGGTCTGTTACTTGCAATACCACTTGTTAAAACAATAGAACCTTTAGGATTTATAAATTTTGCTGCATATTTTACAGCTGCAAAAGCGCCCCAATAACGAATATTAAAATAATTTCTGGCATCTTCCAAAGTAGTATCTTCAACATTTGAAAGAATAAGATTTTCTCCCGCAGTAAAGATTAAATGATCAAATGAACCAATTTTTTCGAAAAGATTTTTTACCTGAATTTCGTTTGTTACATCAACCGCATATCCTATACTTTCAGCGGATATTTCTTGTAAAGCTTTATCAATGCGTCCTTGATTACTCGAAACAATAATTACATTTCCTCCTTTTGAAGCAATTGATTTTGCTGTAGCTAAGCCAATTCCTGAACTTCCACCAATAATTACTACCTTTTTGCCTTTTAGATTTTCCATTTTTTACTTTTTTAATGTTCCTGACTATTTTTTAGTCGGACAAAAGTAGAAAGCGGGATAAACAAAGGATTTAACAATTGTTAAAAAGCAAATTAGAGTGTATTCTTTTTAATTCGGCTTAAAGATTGTTTTGCAATTCCCAGATAAGAAGCAATATCGGTTTGTGAAATTCTCGACGCAATATTAGCTTGTCGAACAATAAATTTTTGATAACGCGAAGTTGCATCTTCACCAAGATAAAAATTACGCAATTCAACTTTATTAAGCAAAGACTGTTGAAATATATTGTCTAAAATGCTTTTGAAATAAGGCAATTCCTGATACAAAAGCTCTAATTTATTTTTCTTGAAAACAATTACTTCTGCATCAAATGCTGCTTGAATTCTATCTGTTGAAAATGTATTTTCAGTAAAGCTTTTTAAAATCGTACAAAACTGATTTTCGCTAAAAAAGAAATGGATAATTTCATTCCCTTTATCATTAATACTTACTATTTTCAAAACACCTTTACAAACAAAAAAAATTTCGTTTGCAATTTTTCCTTCCTCAAACAGAATTTCACCTTCTTTTACAGTTCGATATTCTAAAATCTGTTCAATACTGTTTTTATCTTCCGAAGGTCTTTTTTGAAAAAGTTCTAAATAATTAAAAAGGGATTCAAACATATTATTATAATCTTTTCAGGGTTTTTCTACTATTCATTTTCTCTATCAAAGATATAAGATTTACTGAAGCTTTAGAAAATTACGTTCGAAAGTAGTTTTTGTACTCGCAATCTTTTACCTTAAATTTGCACAGCCGTGACAAACAGCAAAATATTGGGAAATATAAATAACGAGAGTCTGGATCAGGCAAAATAAAGTGGAAGTAGAAAATAAAGAAACGAGTTGGATCATTTGCGAAGAATGTCAGGGACGCGGTAAAAAAAGCCGTGGAATTACCAAAAAAGCAAAACTTCGCTATCAAAATGCGTTAGCCCAATTTGAAAAAACAAATGGCGAAACAACCGCTCCAATTCCTCCAAAAGGACACCAACACATTTGCCCGAAATGTTCCGGATCGGGATTGATTCCTTCTGAAAATCCTCCTGTTGCAGATACAGAAAACTACCCGCACGTTGCTATTATTGGCGGCGGAATTGGCGGAGTTGCTCTGGCTGTAGCTTGTTTACACCGAAAAATTCCCTTTACGATTTATGAACGCGATACTAGTTTTGACGCCAGATCTCAAGGTTACGGACTTACTTTGCAACAAGCGAGTAAAGCCATCGAAGGATTAGGTATTTTTTCGCTAAAAGACCGCGTAATTTCAACAAGACATTTGGTACATACTACTGAAGGTAAGGTTATTGGAGAATGGGGAATTCGAAAATGGATTCAGTCTGACGAGAAAACTTCTACGAAACGTTCTAATATGCATATCGCGCGTCAATCGCTGCGTTTGGCATTATTGGAACAACTTGGCGGACATGATGCCATAAAATGGGGACATCAATTAATTGATTATACCAAATGTGACGACGAAAGTATTGCACTAAACTTTCAAGTTGATGGCGAAATAAAAAGCGTCAAAACCGATCTTGTTGTTGGTGCCGATGGTATTCGAAGTTCGATCAGAAACTTGCTAATTGGCGAAGAATCTGCTCCTTTACGTTATCTGGATTGTATCGTGATTTTGGGTATTTGTCCATTAAATGCGCTTGAAAATCTTGATAATTCTTTATTAGATTCTGCTACGGTTTTTCAAACTGCAAATGGCAATGAACGAATTTATATTATGCCTTATAAAGCAGATTCTGTAATGTGGCAACTTAGTTTTCCGATGCCGGAAGATGAAGCTAAAGCATTAAGTGCCAAAGGTCCAAAAGCACTTAAAGAAGAAGCGTGTTTAAGAACACAATGGCACGATCCGATTCCGCAAATTTTATTGGCAACTGCCGAAGCTCAAATTTCAGGATATCCTGTTTATGACCGCGAATTACTTCAACCGGAATTGTTGGAAAAAGCTGGTTCAATAACTTTAATTGGCGATGCTGCACATCCTATGAGTCCGTTTAAAGGGCAAGGTGCAAACCAGGCTTTACTTGATGCACTTATGCTCGCTCGCGGAATTTCAAAAGGTTGCAGACCTTCATCTGAATGGAGAAAACTCGGAATAAGAAAAAATGTCTTAACCGAATTTGAAGCCGAAATGTTGAAACGAAGCGCCACCAAAGTAAAAGATTCAGCCGATGCTGCTCAATTTCTACATTCTGATATTGTACTTCATGAAGGCGACGAACCTCGAGGACGTTGTTTAAAGCGAAAAGACGCTTAATATTTCCTTCCTGTAACATTCAATTATAAGAAGTAAGAGTTATTATTTAAGGATTTATTTTCTTAAATTTACTAAGCTTTTTATAATCAACTTACATGGAAATGAATAATTTGGAATTAGTTTCCATTAAGGAAGTACTAATTAAAAAGGTCAATGGTTTCAACAGTTCAACGGTATCGGATATTCTTTCTGTAGAAGAGCCTTTGGAAATCAAGATCGAATACGGACCTGAAAATCAAAGGATACAAAAGAACGTTTCTGTAACTATGCGAACTCCCGGAAATGATCCGGAACTTGCCATAGGTTTTTTATTTACCGAAGGAATTATATCGTCTTATCATGTTGTAAAAAATGCTTTTCATTTACAAACCGGATGTAAATTCGAAAAGAAAAATAATATTCTTATTGAGTTAAAAGAGGATTTTATTCCGCATTTAATGCAGGCAGATCGTAATTTTTATACTTCTTCGAGTTGTGGCGTTTGCGGAAAAGGTTCGATTGAATCCATAAAAACCGTTAGTTCTTTTAATCACACAAACAGACCTCAATTAAGTCTTTCGACAGACATTTTACATCAATTGCCACAAAAATTAAGATTAGCCCAAAGCGACTTTGCTTCAACAGGAGGAATTCATGCTTCCGGCCTTTTTTCTATTGAAGGAAATCTTATGCTTTTGCAGGAAGATGTAGGGCGTCACAATGCTTTGGATAAGCTAATTGGCGCCGCTTTGGCTTCAGATTTATTGCCTTTAAACCAACATATTTTACTTCTTAGCGGAAGAGCCAGTTTTGAGTTAATTCAAAAAGCAGCTATGGCCGGAATATCGATTGTCGCGGCAATTGGTGCTCCGTCAAGTCTTGCGGTAGAATTGGCAAAAGAATTTAATATCACACTTTTGGGATTTCTGAAAGAAGATCGTTTTAATATCTATAATTCCAGCGATGAAGTGATAATAGAAACTTCGCATCAATACTGAAAAAAATATTGAAGATCATCATCCCGAAAAAATCATCATTATTCAACACTTTTGTTCCCGAGCTAATTAAATAGAAAAGCTATGAAAGAAGATCAACACGATAAAAATACTGACCCACAAAAATTACCGGATCCTGAAAATCCATACAGACTTTTAGACCTGAAATTGACAAAAGTAGAAAACTGGGCTGCAGGAGTTCCTGCTGTAATATCTGCTTTTAGTGATCTTATCGAAGAAAAAACGCTTGTTAGAGGAACAAAAGCATTATTTAAGATGAATCAGGTTGGTGGTTTTGACTGTCCAAGTTGTGCCTGGCCTGATCCTGATGACGAGAGATCTCCGCTTGGCGAATACTGCGAAAACGGTGCTAAAGCGTTGGCAGAAGAAGCAACTACCAAAAAAGTTACAGCTGAATTCTTTAAAGAAAACTCTGTTTACGATCTTGCCAAATTAGACGATTATCAAATTGGTAAAATGGGACGTTTGACAGAACCTATGTATCTGCCTAAAAATGCTACACATTATCAGCCAATAAGTTGGGACGATGCTTTCAAAAAAATAGCAGAACATCTTAATGCTTTAGAATCTCCCAATGAAGCTGCTTTTTATACTTCAGGAAGAACTAGTAATGAAACGTCTTTTCTTTATCAGCTTTTTGCGAAAGAATATGGTACTAATAATATGCCCGATTGTTCGAATATGTGCCACGAAACTTCTGGATCTGCTCTAAGACCAACAATTGGCATTGGAAAAGGAACCGTAACATTAGACGATTTTTACGATACAGATGTTATCTTAATCATTGGGCAAAATCCCGGAACTAACGCACCACGAATGTTGAGCGCTTTATCAAAAGGTAAAAAGAACGGAGCAAAAATTATTGCCATAAATCCGTTACCGGAAGCAGGATTAATGGGATTCCGAAATCCGCAGGAAATTAATGGTATTATTAGAAGCGGCGTTAAACTTGCCGATCTTTATTTGCCTGTAAAAATAAACGGTGATATGGCTTTGCTAAAAGCTCTTGAAATTATATTACTTGAACTCGAAAATAAAAACCCTGCAAAAGTCTTTGATTATGATTTCATCAAAGAGAAAACTACTGGATATGAAGAGTTTTTAAAACAGTTTGACGATTATAATCTTGATGATCTTGTCTCGCTTTCAGGCGTTTCGAAAGAAGCAATTTATGAAGCTGCCGAAATTATTGCTTTCAAAAAACGAATTATTGTTTGTTGGGGAATGGGACTTACACAACAACCCAACGGCGTCGAAATGATCAGGGAAATTCTAAATATTTTATTGCTAAAAGGAAGTATTGGTAAACCGGGCGCAGGAGTTTGTCCCGTTCGTGGCCACAGCAATGTGCAAGGAAACAGAACGATGATGATTGACGAAAAACCAACAGACGAACAGCTTGATCGCCTTCAGGCGTTTTATGGTTTTAATCCGCCTAGAAGTCATGGTTATGATGTCGTTCGAGCTATTAAAGCCATGCAGGAAGAAAAAGTGAAATTACTGTTTTGCATGGGAGGTAATTTTTTGTCTGCAACGCCAGATACGACTTATACTGCGAGCGCTTTAAGAAAGCTTAATTTAACGGTTAACGTTTCTACTAAACTCAATCGCAGTCATTTGATTCACGGACAAGAAGCGCTTATATTACCCACTCTTTCCCGAAGTGATCTTGATATTGTAAATGGCGAAGCACAGTTTATAACCACAGAGAATTCTATGGGCGTCGTACAATCGTCAAAAGGAATGCTCAAACCGGTTTCTGATAACCTTATTAACGAAACTCAGATTGTATGCAAAATGGCGATGGCAACTTTAGGAAGTAAATCTGTAATTGACTGGAAACGTTATCACGACAGTTATGATGCAGTAAGAGATGATATCGAAAAATGTATTCCGGGTTTTGAAAATTATAATAAACGTGTACGCGAAAAAGGCGGTTTTTATCTGCCAAATGCCGCACGACACGGACAATTTATTACGAAAAGATTTGGCGATCGAGCGCCTTTCACCTTAACAACAATTCCAAACAACGAACTTTCGCCTGACGAATACATGATGGCAACAACACGAACGCACGATCAATTCAACACCACAATCTATGGTTTAGACGATCGATATCGCGGTATAAAAAACGAACGCAGAGTAATATTCATGAATCAAAAAGATATTGATCTGGCAGGATTTAAAGCCGGTGACAAAGTCGATTTATTCAATTATGATGACAATATCGAACGAATTGCGCCTTTGTTTATAATTGTTTCGTACCAAATACCGGAGAAAAATACGGTTACTTATTTTCCCGAAACTAATGTTTTGGTTTCGGTTAATAATGTTGTGAAGGATAGTAATATGCCGGCATCAAAATATGTGAAGATTAAAATCAAAAAACACGATCCTAAAATTTATGATCGAATAGGTCGATTGTAATTGAGTACATTATTGTAGCTTCTACAAGCAATGTCATTAAGTTAAGCTTTTAGAAAACAAAAATAATCTCGCAAAGACGCTAAGTCGCAAAGTTTTTGTAAACACAATATTGTCATTTCTGACAAAACCTTTACTCCCTAATAAACCTCAGGACTTTGCCTTTGCAGGAGATTTTTTCATCATAGCGTTCCAGAGGAACAAATTATATTGTAGGGATGGATTTCAATCCATCCTTCGCAATCAAAATCGACAATCTTTGCAGAGCTTCTCACGAAGATTTCTCCTCCGTCGAAATGACAAAAACTTTGCGACTTAGCGTCTTTGCGAGATTCATTAATGACAAAAGCAACTACTCCGCTGAATAATCATCTAATAAATCAAATGTTGGTACAAAAAACAACGTTCCGGTTTGTGCTGTACTAAAATCTAATATTCGATCATAATTTCCTGGAGGATTACCAAGAAACATATTTTCTAACATCTTTTTTGTTGTACTGAATTTGCTTGCATAAGCAATAAAATAAGTTCCAACTTCTCCTTTTGAAGGATTTCCGAAAGGCATATTATCGCGTACAATTTTTAAATCCTCACCATTTTCATCTGTTATGGCGGTAAGTGCGCTATGCGAATTTGTTGGTTTTACGTCGTCAGCCATTTCGATATCATTCATTTTAGATCTTCCAATAACTTTTTCCTGATCTTCTGTGGATAGATTTTCCCAGTTTTTCATGTTGTGAAAATACTTCTGGACAAATAAATAACTTCCTCCTTTATAAGCAGAATCTTCCTCTCCTACTACACCAAAAAAATCTCTTTCTTCGCCTATCGGATTTTCGGTGCCGTCAACAAAACCAATGATTGAACGACCATCCCAATATCTAAAACCATGCACTTCTTCAAGACATTCTGCAACTAATTCCAATACATTTGAAATTGCCATTGCCATATCAAAACAAATCGCTGCATTTTGAGCTCTTAAATGAAAATGAAGATCGCCAACCGTTGAAATTGCAGCATGTTTAGCGCCTACAATTGGTTCAAAATTCACCAATTCTTTAGGCAAAGGCGTTGGTAATCCAAGCTTTATCCACGCATCATGTCCAATTCCCATAACACAACTGGTTCTTCCGTCGGGAATTCTAATCGTATAAGAATTGTTTAAATTACTTACCAATGCACAAATTTTCTCAAATGCAGGTTTTATATCCGCCTCATTTTTAAATTTCCAAACCATAAAAATGGTATTATTATTTGGATAGTCGGTGACGCTTTGCGAGTGATTCATACTTGGTATTTGTTGGTTATTTTCTATCAAATTTAAAAATAAAATTCTAAAGAAAGACCTACTATTCGCTAAATAGAAACAGTCTTAAAAGTTAACATTATCATAAAGTAAACTTCACTAAACAACTGAATAAAAATGGATTAAATTTTATAATTTTACATTATTCAATTAGTTTTTAAACCCATAGGATTAAATGGAAACTACAATTTTTCTCTATTGGATAATTCTATTTGGAATTTCTTTTGCAATTACTAAAATAGATTTCCAATTCAACACTTCAATTGTTTACTTCAGATACTTTAGAAGCTGGACTGCGAATGTCTTTTATTTTGTAACAATTATGGGCGTTTCCATGATTTCTGCCTGGCTATTTTTTCAAATAATTCATCTGATATTTAAAGATCATTTCATGTTTTTTAGTGAAATTCTAAATCCCTGAAGAATGAAAAAAAAGCGCTAAATCTTTCAATTTAGCACTTTCTTTCCTTTAAACAATTTCTAATAAATCAGGCTGAAACATCTTACAAATTAAACTTCCTGATTCCAGTATTTAACCAATTATAATAATCATCACTATCCGGATTATAAGCGGATGGTTCTATCAAATTCGAGTTGTTATGATCGACAAGAGCATAAAAAGGCTGCGCATTTGCTTTGTATGTTTTAATTTGTAAATCGCTCCATTTATTACCAACGGTTTTTATTTTTTTGCCTGTAGTTTCAGAAACATATTGTTCTTCTAAAGGCAACTCTTTTTTATCATCGACATAAAGGGAAATCAAAACCAAATCCTTTTTTAAAACGCCTAAAACCTTAGGTTCAGACCAAACTAATTCTTCCATTTTTCTACAATTTACACAGGCATATCCTGTAAAATCTAGCAAAACTGGTTTTCCCGCTTTTTTGGCAAATTCCATTCCTTTGTCATAATCATGAAAAGTGATAATATCCTGCGGTCCATATTCTGCTCCTTCGGGCAAAATAGATTTAGTTGTTGATTCAGAATTTTTCGAAAAACCAACGCCATAAGGTGATTCGCTATATTGCATTGGCGGCGGAAAACCGCTAATTAATTTAAGCGGAGCTCCAAAAAGTCCCGGAATTAAATAAATCGTAAAACTCAAAACCAATATTCCAAAAGTCAGTCTTCCAACAGAAATATGTGGCAAAGGAGAATCGTGCGGTAAAGTAATTTTTCCAAATAAATAAAGCGCCAGAATTCCAAAAACGGCAATCCAAATCGTTAGAAAAACTTCTCTTGACAGAAAATGCAATTGCAAAACTAAATCGGCATTGGATAAAAATTTGAATGCTAAAGCCAATTCTAAAAAGCCCAAAACCACTTTTACAGTATTGAGCCATCCACCTGATTTTGGCAACGCATTTAACCAACCCGGAAAAGCCGCAAATAAAGAAAATGGCAATGCAATGGCGATCGAAAATCCTAACATTCCAACAATTGGCGCAATTCCGCCTTTTGATGCTGCTTCGACTAATAAAGTGCCTACGATTGGTCCTGTGCAGGAAAATGATACAATGGCCAAAGCCAAAGCCATGAAGAAAATACCGATTAATCCCCCTTTATCGGCTTGAGAATCGACTTTGTTGGCTAATGCATTTGGCAGCATTATTTCGAAAGCACCCAAAAATGAGCACGCAAAAACCACTAATAAAAGAAAGAAAATCAAGTTGAACCACACATTTGTAGAAAGCGCATTTAGAGAATCTGCGCCAAAAACCGCGGTTACAATTGATCCTAATAAAACATAAATAATCACGATTGAAAATCCGTAAATCAAAGCGTTTCTCATTCCTGCGGCTTTGGTTTTACTTTGTTTTGTGAAATAACTTACCGTCATCGGAATCATCGGAAAAACACAAGGCGTTAATAAAGCTGCAAATCCGGATAAAAAGGCAATTATAAAAATCCCCCAAAAGCTTTTGCTTTTTTTCTGAATTGGGTTACTTACTTCCTTTTTGACTTCTTTAATTTCTTTGGTTAAAACCTTATTTTCAAGCGAATCTGTTGTTGTCGAAACAATTGCCGAATCTGTAGAAACTGCATTAATTTCTGTTTTTTGATCTGCTTTTTCTGTGATTTTCTCTGTTGTCGGTTTTACCGAAAATTCAATTTCTTCGGTACTTGGCGGCAAGCAATTTTCGTCATTACAAACCATAAAATCAACATCTGTTTTGATTTTAAATGGTTTTGAAGAAAGCACTTTAATGCGTTGTCTAAAAACTGATTCTTTTTCGAAAAACTTAATTGGCATTTTGAAAACCGGATCCTGAATTGTTTTCCCTTTTTCTTCTTTTACGTCTCCAATCAATTGAAAATCGGGGCTTTTTGGGAAATTAAAATGCGTTGGAATTGGTCCGCCATCGCTCACATTCTGACTGTACAAATGCCAGCCGGAATCTATAATTGCTTTTATCTGCAACTCATATTCTGTATCCGAGATCTTCTGAACGCTCGGTTTCCACTTAATTGGATTATAAATTTGAGCTTTTACCATTATCGAAAACAACAGTAAAAAACTCGCTAAAAGTATGTTTTTGTTCATGGTTAAAATTTTAAAAAAAGGAGGGTTGGATTGCCAAACAACCCTCCGTATAATCCACTATAAAAATCTATTTGCTTACTAATTCAAAATATTTAGTTATAGGGAAAATAATTAATCACTTTTATAAAAATCTTTAAAGAGAAATTATAATTGTGGTTTAAAAACGACTTCGTATGAATCTGCTTTGTTCAGGAAAGAATTTGCAAAATCTTGAATATCTTTTGCTTTCATACCATTTACAATGTCCAGATAATTTTTTGGGTCGTCCATATTTAGATTATTCTGAAAATAATTATAAATCAAATCCATGCTGTTATAATTAAAATCCTTCTGATCCTGCTTAACTTTTATGTAATTGGTTCTTGTTTTTTCTAAGTCTTCTTTTACTATTTCGCCTTTTTTAATTTTATCAATTTCCTGATAAACAATTGGCACTAAATGATCGACTTTGTTAGCATCACAATCAAATGCAACAGCAAGTGTCGCTGTAGGTTTTGGTAGTTTTACAACACTCGCTCCAACTTGCGCACCATAAGTTCCGCCTTCTTTTTCACGTAAACTTTCGGTTAGTCTCAAGGTTAAAATATCTCCTAAAAACGAAGCTGCAATTACATTTTTCTGGTTATAAGCATATTCTTTTTGATATTTGATTTTAACCGAACTCTTTGGCGTTTCCATCTTTAGATAAATATTCTTCTGAATTTTATTCGAAACCCATTTAACGGTATTATCCTTGAATTTTTCGTTTCTTTTGGCTCCTGTAATACTTGCAATATATTTTTCTAATAATGGTTTTAAAACCTCCGGAGTTATGTCTCCCACGATATAAAACTCGAAATTTCCAATGTCTCCAAAACGCTCCAAATAGATTGCTTTCATTTTATCAAAAGACAAATCATCGATAAATTGCTGGTCCATTAGACGTATTTTCGGATTGTTTTTTCCGTAAACCGCATACGTTAAACTATCAGACATTTTTGCGTTGATATTTTTCTCTTTATTCTTCAAAGAATTCTGTTTTCTTTGTTTTGTCAAGGCATATATTTCAGGATCAAATCTTGGTTTCATAAAGCGCAAATAAACCAATTGCATCATGGTTTCTATATCTTTTACGTTTGTATTAGCCTGAATCTTTTCGGTCAAATTAGAAATAGACGCATTTGCTGATGCCGTTTTCCCTTTCAGAACTTTTTCTAAATCTGTATTAGAAAGTGATCCAACACCTGACATCATCGCCAACGTTGCAGCGCCATCAACTGATGGAATATCTACAGGTTCGTATAATGAAGCGCCACCAAAACTTTCGGCCACCAGTGATACTTCTTTTTTGTTTTTATCAGCAAATTTGTAATGTACTTTTACGCCATTGCTCAATACATAAGTCGTTGCATCAATTGCTGCCGTTTTTTGTTCTGACACAATTTTTCCAGGCGCCAAAACCGTGTCTCCCATAAGAGTTTGAGCCACAAATGTGTCTACATATGGTTTTAAAGCAGGATTATTTTCGGCTTTATTGATAATATCAAAAGCTTGTTCCTGTGTTAAATTGTCTTCATTTTCTACTCCTGTAACTCCAATTACTCTATTGTTTGCAGTGTATAATTCGTTAAGTTGCTTTTGCAGAATTACTGTATCTAAATTTTTATAAATCACCTTTTCCATTTCAAATTCAGCAACGGGATCGCTTATGATTTCATGTTTTAGATAATCTTCTTTCACCATTCCAATCACACTTTTATGCGAAATCTCATTTAACTTTTCAAGATAATCTTCATAATAGGCAATATTTTCGGCAACAGCTCTTTCAATTTCTCCTTTAGAAAAACCAAATTTAGCGGCACGAATCCATTCATTCATTACGGCTGTAAAAGCGGCTTGTTGCTGGTTTGGTTTAGGCGAAATACTGGCAAACAAAACATCATTTAAACGGCTGTAATTTTGATATCCAATTTGAGCGCCTTTAAACGGACAATCTTCTTTTTGCGCCATTTCTGCCAATCTGTTATTGATTAGTGAAAAGGCAATACTACGTTGCGTTGACTTTTCTAAATCAGCGAAGGTTGTTGTTGGTTTTTCGGCATCATGACGAATCATGAAAGTAATATTTGATGCCGAAACTTCTTTATCTAATGCTAGTTTAAAGGTTGCTTTATCACTGTTTGGAATCGCGATTTCAATACGCTTTTTAGGATTTACCGGCGTTGGAATATCTGCAAAAAGCTTTTTGATTTTTGCTTCGATATCGGCAGCATTTATATCTCCAACAATTGCGATTGCCTGCAAATCCGGACGATACCAATCTTTATAGAAATCTTTTAAAACCTGATAATCAAAGCTTTTCACGATTTGCATATCGCCAATTGGTTTGCGATCTGCGTATAAACTATTGTTGTAATAATAAGGCGAAAGCTGATCGTAAATACGTTGTGACGCATTTTGTCTCGTGCGCCATTCTTCGGTAATTACGCCACGTTCTGCATCGATTTCCTCATTTGTCAAGGACAAAAAATTCGACCAATCGTGCAAAACCAATAAACAAGTATCAACAACGCCGTCCTCTTTCGACGGAATATTGTCGAGATTATAAACGGTTTCGTCTGTACTCGTATAAGCGTTTATGTTCTTGCCAAAAATAGCGCCTTGTTTCTGAAGTGTATTCAAAATTCCTTTTCCTTCAAAATGCTTCGTTCCATTAAAAGCCATGTGTTCCAGAAAGTGCGCCAAACCTTTTTGTTTGTCATTTTCAAGAATCGAACCTACGTTTTGAATGATATAATAACTTGCTGTATTTTTATTTACGGTTGTTGGATAAATATAATACGTCATGCCGTTTGGCAAAACTCCTTTTTTTATTTTCTGATTAACCGCAATTGGATCATTTGCCTTGAAATCCTGAGCATTCGCCTGAAATATTCCAAGTATAAATAAAAAAATTAGTGTAGACTTTTGTTTATAAAACATATTATTTTTCTTTTTTTTTGTCTAATTGGGTAAAGATTTGCCACGAAGACGCTAAGTTTTTTCACAATCTTGTCATTTCGACGAAGGAGAAATCTCCGCAAGTAACTCCGCACCGAAAATCCAATCTTTGTCGAGCTTCTTGTGGAGATTTCTCCTCCGTCGAAATGACAAAAACTTTGTGCGTCTTAGTTTCTTTGTGTCTTAGTTCCTTTGCACCTTTGCACCTCTGTTCCTTTGCACCTTTTCACCTTTGCAACTCTACAACGAACCTATAAGTCTCACTTTCCCCAAAAAGTTACTTATACTTTTAATAATTTATCTAATTGTTCTCTTAATTCAGGATTTGATGGGCGAAATGCATCTGAATTGATGATGTTTCCTTTTGTATCAAATAATAAAAATCTTGGTATGGCATTTACGTCGTAATTCTTTGCTACATCTGAGTTAAAGTCTTTATCAGCCATAATTTGGATGCCTTTTAATTGCTCTTTTTTGACGAAATCTTTCCACTTTTGATTGTCTTTTGCTTTGTCTAAAGAAAGGCTTACGAATACAATATTTTTTCCGTGATAATCTTCTTCGATTTTTTTCATGTGAGGAATTTCTGCTTTACAAGGTCCGCACCAAGTTGCCCATAAATCTACATATACATATTTTCCTTTGAAATCTGAGAATGAAACTGGTTTGTCTTCAACGTCATTATAAGTGAAATTGATTCCTTTTTGACCTACATTTTTATGCAATACTTTTTCATATTCCAATATAAATGCTTTGCTGTTTTCTGAAATTAAATAAGGTTTAAGAACTGGTGCAACTTTCTCGTATTCTTCAATTTTCATACGTGATGTTGCAATTCCGTCATGCAAATAAGCGTCTATCAATAACGGATCTGTAATGTGTGTGATTGCTTCTGCTAAGTCCAGACGTTTTGGTGCCGTACCACTATTCATAGTCACATAAAAGAAGTAATTTGACATTAATGAAACGCCGTTTGCCAGTTTTAATAAATCCGGATCTGTGAACTTTTTGTCTGTTTGCCATGTTTTGATAACTGCCGGACGATCGTCTTTGTCAGGAAACGCTGTTCTTGGCATTCTGAAAAAAGTATAGCTTAATTCTTCAACATCTGTTGCTACGGCAAGTTTTAATAACTTATTAAATATGGCATCTTTGGTTTTGATTGTTTTGCTAAATGTGTCTGCTTTTGCAACTGCTCCATCAAGCCACGGATAAAAATCCAGATACGTTACGTTTCCTCCTAATCTTGCGTAAACGGCAAATTCGTTGTAAATTTCATTTGCTTTTTGAACTAAAGCATTTTGACCAACATTTTTTCCGCTCAAGACATAATTGTCTTTATTGATGACAAGATTTAAGTCTGTTTTTGGTTCTAAATACAAACGAATTAATTGATTTCGGCTTTTAAATTGTCCGTAATCTATATAATAAAATCCCGGAGTTGTGATTGGCAGCATAAAACCAAATTCGCCCAATGCATTTACTTTTGCTGTTGCAACTATTTCCGGTTTTCCTTCTACGGCGTTGTGAATCGTGATTTCTTTGACTTTCTCTTCTATTCCTGAAAGTTTTCCTGTTATAAGAGCGTATTCAGAATTGCCTGAAGCAAAACCAAATTGCCCAATAAAAATGGCAATTAATAATAGATAAATGGTTTGTTTTTTCATGATGTTTTTTGTTTTTTGATTGTTTGTTAAAGTGAAATCCTTACAGATTGTTCGTTCTGTTCTATTATAAAATCTTTAGTTTCTTTGGTGTTTCTTAGCTTTTTGATATTCTCCGGATTGCGTAAATCGGCAATTTCAAAATCATTAATTTGCGTTACTTTGGCGCCTGGTTTTATCTTTTTAAGCTCTTCGTTTTCGGTATTTAAGATGCTTTTTATAATTAGATTATCTTGCTCATCAAATTCTAAATCAATTCCTGACAGATAAAAAGAGCCCATTTTCTTAAAGCTTTTATTGGGTTCCAGATACATAGTTTTGTGCAATAAATCGATCGTAAAATTGAAACGTTTTATCAAATCAATTCCCAGTGATCCATCTGCGGAAGCCCAGCTTTTATTGTTTTCCTGATATTCCTGCATCGCAATTGTTACGTCTGGAAAATTATTTCCGTCAATCGAAACATTCGGGATTGTTTCCGCAACAATTTGCGTTTGATATCCTAAACTGTGATTTGTCGAATTGAAATCTATTTTGACATTTTGCTGCAAATTATGTTTATGATTAAAAGGTCCGTAAGCGATCAAATTATAACCGGCTCCGGTATCAAAAGTGAATATGCCTTCGATCGTTTTTTTATCTTCAAAGGTTAATCCCATTTTTACTAACGGTAAACCTGTTTTATAATCGAAAACAAACGGTTTTGCTTTTCCATCATATACATAATTTCCAAAATTATAAAGCTCAATTGTCTTGGTATCAAAGTTGACTTTTGTGATGTAATTGCGAAGTAAATTTGCGCCAAACAATCCGTCGTAAACACTGCTTTTTGGAAAAATAACCAATCCTTGATTTGGTATTATTTGATCGCCAATATAAATTGTATTGTTTGCCGAATACTGAACTTGCTGATTTCCGCCCACAACAGATGTTGATTTATTGCTCGTTACGACAACTCCCGCTTTGTGAGCGCTGTCCGGATTTAGTGCCATTCCATCGGCTCCGGTATCAAAAAGCATTAAAAATTCGCGATCTGCTTTGTTTAGTTTTATTTTAATAGCAATTGCATTTTCGATTATTTCAAAAGGTATAGTTGCTACTTTTTTTACGACTGCATTGCGATCGACTCTGTACAATTTGTCGAAAAAAGTCACATATAGAATTTTGTTTTCCTTGTCAAAAACAATTTCTGATGGTTTCTTTTCTTTTCCGCGAAAGCAAAAATCTACAGCAACACGAGTTTCGTTTTTGGCGGTAACAGATTTTCCAACTTGCAAAGAATCTAAATCCGGAAATGCATTAAAAATCCCATTCAAATAAAATTCATTTGATGACGAATCTCCAACTCCAACATTAAATTGTGGCGCCAAAAGCTGTTTTATAGTGTTGTAATCTTTCTTTTGAAATGATTCTTCAAAGGCTTTAATTACTTGCGGAATTGTGTTTTTTTGAGCATTTGCACATAATCCGGTAAACGATATCCAGAACATCAATATCTTTTTCATTTGAAATTATTTTTGCAATGTATACGGGTTATCCGCTGTTTTTGTGCCTCCAAAATCTTTTAGTAAAATGCCTTCAAATCTGGTCCATTCTTGTGGTGTATAAAATTCTTTTGAGCTTTCTAATAATTTTTTGAATGACGCTAAATCATTGGTTTTTTCGAACTCTTTTTTCTTGCGTTGCAAAATGTCAAACAAGTGAACGTTTACGCTTGATCTTCCGTAATCTTTATATAGTGTTTTGATGTTTTTTAGGAAAAACTCGTCGTAATCTTTTCCAACTCTTAATCCTGAAATGATCACAAACGGAACTTCTGCCAATAATGATGGCTGTGCTTTTAAATAAGCGTCAATCACGTCAAAAGATACATTGCGTTTGCCTGCCATATACGCTTGCTGATAAAACTCCGGATAATCTTTTTCCTGAATTTGCGGACTGTATTTTTTGAAATTTCCTTTTGCAGCAGCTTCTTTTGCGTTTTGAAGTAATGCCGTAAATTGCTCTACGCCTTGAAAACCTCCGGCAACATCAATAATTTTTCCATCAGAATTTACAAATAAGAAAGTTGGAAATCCTGTTACGCCATATTTCATGCACAGTTTTTTTCCGATTTCTTCTTTCATAATATCAGATTTAAAAGTGACAAAATCCGCGCTCAATAATGCAGCAACTTTAGGATCTGGAAATACTTCTTTGTCCATTTGTGCGCATGGCATACAACCTGTGAAATAAAGGTCTACGAAGATTAATTTCTTCTCGGCAACAGCTTGTTTTTTAACCAATTCCCAACTTTCATCTGTGGTTTGTGTCTGTGCTTTTAAGGCAATAGTTGGACAGGCGAGCAGCAAAAATGCACTTGCAATTTGAAAAATACGTTTCATAAAATGTGAGGTTTTTTTATAGCCGAATGACTTCTGAAAAATCATTCGGCTTTTTTAATAGTTAAGGTTTTTAAGTTATCTCGAGCGGTAAGCTACGTCTACGATTTTGCATAAACCGTTGTAAGTCGTATTCAGAATTAAAGCACCATTTACGGGCGGAACTGTAAATAATTCCATCTTTCCAGCGGTTCCATTATAACTTCCTACGATTAGTTTTTGTCTAAAATCTACTGGTGATCTGCTATTAAAATCTATATAAGTGATTTCTTCTGCTCCTTTGTCCAACATCAATTTAGCCGATTGAGTTCCGTTATCGTACTCGTATAATTTTCCTCCCACAGCATAAAACAAATATCCTGTATCAGGACTTACAGCAAACTTGGTTGCTTTGTCAAAATCCGGTGCATTCAGGATTTCTTTATAATAAACCTGCGCCAATTCTACACTAAATCGAAGTAAACTATACTTTCCTGTAGAAATGTTTTTTAATACGGCAAAATTTTCTCCCTGATTGTAATTTGTTGATGCCATAAAAACCAAATCACTATTGGTATTATTCCAGTCTAACACTGTTGGTGAACCCGTTAAAGGTGGCATTGCAGAACAGTTTCCTCTTGAATAACTATAACGTAAAAAACGGCGCGCATCTTTATCATAAAAAACCGGTGTTCCTAAAGATCCCATATTTTCGGCAATAAATGGTGCTGCATAAAATGGTTTACTTTCTATATCTACAATATTTTGAGGAAGACCGTATTTTATTTGCATTATTCTCATGTAATAATAAATATTGCCTTTACTGTAAATAAAATTTTCACCACTGCCATAAGATTCCATAAAATCTACTCCAAAATTACTTGGCAACGAACCTCCAACTGTTTCATAAGCAATGTTTTGAGATTGTGTCCAACTAAATGAATCCTGCTCTAATCTTGCTGTACCATTTTCTGTGGTTGTTACGTAAATTCCGTACATAAGCGGCGTAACAAAAGGCTGATTAAAACAATGAACATCAACCGCTTTTCCAGTTAATTTTAGAGCTGAACCTGTTGCATCCAGAACATCTGTAATAATACGCGGTTGCGCTACATCCGGCAAAATTGAAACCATATCTAAGCGTGGTTTTCCGTTTGCGTCACCTACTATTAACCAACCTGCATAAATAGACGAAACTACATTTAGCACAAAAGGTTCGTGCTGCCAGGTTACTCCTGTTACTTTGTCTTTTACAAAATAGTAAACATTGTATTTTGCAGGCGGTAATTTTAATGTTCCGTCAAGATTTTTTGTTGTTCCAATAGTTGTTTTTGATTCTAATGCAAGTTTTACAGGATTTACCGCAATCCATTCATAACTATAACGATCCGGATTACTGCCATCGTCAATTGTTGGATTTAAATTTGGCGTAATCTTAAAATTATCTCCGGTATATGCCGTATATGTTTCTTCGATTCCGCTTGCTTTTATTTCGTTTATAGCATTGTAACTATAATTACCTTCGTCGTTTGTACAGCTCCAACTTAAAGAAAGAAGCACTAAAAGCGTAAATAATATTTTTATATGTTTTGACATCGTCGTATGTTTTATATTAAAAATGAATAATTATCAAGGAAAAAACATTTCGCTTCCATCCTCTTCATAAATTATATTTCCTTGTTCTTTTTGATCGTTAAGATATCGTTTCATAAAGTTTTGATAGTACTGTATATCTGAAATCGATAATCCGGTACTTCCTAATTTATTATTGAACATTGCCGGTTCTAAATGCATTAAATCGCACATCAAAAAGAACTTTTTGGCTGTAAAATCTCCCAAAAATCCTGAAAACCATCCCGGAGGAACTGTCAATTTATCATCAAATGACAATTTGAAACTTATAAAACTCATCATTTTTTGCGTCAAAACATTTAGCACTTTGTCTTTCATCTTTGTGGTAAATGCTTCATTTTGTTCTAAGTTCAAAACCAGAAGCATCGTTTTATTTTTCATGTCCGGAGTTCTGAAAATCTTTACTTCGATGGTATCAACTTCTTGTCCGGCGTGCATTACAATATTGTCTGGAAGTTTAAAATGTGTTCCTGCAATAGCTGTACTTGACGGATCTACGCTTACTTTTACTTTTCTGTCTGTATCGCTTAGTTTTCCTTGTACTCTTATTGGAATTTTATATGTTTTTTCGATAATTGACGGATTTTCCAAGCCAAAACTTAATCCTACGCTGTCTGTTAAAACTTTTGCTCCAGCTATCGCAATTGGAAATACGGATGGCGAAAAATAAATATTATCGGTACTTTTATAGGTTTCTATTTCTTCTTGATTACAGGATGTAAATCCTAAAAAAGACAAAAGAATGATGCTTAAAATCAATATTTTTTTCATGTTTACTTTTTTAAATTATTGAAAATTAATCTCAGAATCCGGCAACGGCACAATATATTGAAGCGGTCCCATCGAAATGTTTCCTGATGATGCCGAACCGTTAGGAATTGTTGCAGAATTAATTCTCTTATAATAGAAAAATAATTGCCCCTCGCCTATAAATTCTCTTCTGTATTCTTTTGTAATTTCTGTTGTTAAAACTGCTTTTGGTCCCAAATCCAATAAACCTCTGTTAAAGCGAAATGTGTTTAAGTACGCGATTCCTTCTGCTGGAGTCGCTGCTGTTTCTGCCGCGATCAAATACATTTCTGAAAGTTTAAACATTGGAATCTGCAAACGAAAAAGCTTGGTTTTATCATTTACATCTTGATATTTAAAAAAGGTTTTTTGTGTTTTTCCTCCAATAATTGGAATTTTCCAACTTGGTAAACTTCTGTAATCATTATCATTAGATTCAAAAACTGTATTTAATCTGTTTAATAATGGCGCATATATTTTATCATCGGCAAGACTTGAATCAAACAAATCTGCTTGTTTTGTATATAAAGTATAATCGCTTAGTGAAAAGAAATTTTCTGATGAAAAAGTTCTGTCCGGATTTGATGAATTTGTAGCTTCCAGAAATGGTGTCCAAGGAAAAAGTGTCGTTGTTTTTGCAAAAGTAATTACTTCGTTTGCCACTGCAGATGCGCCAGTTTTATTGCCTGAATATAAAAGAACACGGGCTTTTAGACATTTTACGGCTAAGTAATTCATTCTTTGTCCGCGATTTCCGGCATAATAAGGAATACCGTCAAAAGTATTTGCTGTATCGTATTTTCCAACGGTAAGTACCGGATCTTTTGCCAATAAATTTAAAGATGTATCTAAATCTGAAAGGATTTTTGCAACAACATCTTTTGCTGGCAAAATTGGATTATTTGTAGTTACAAATACATCATAATAAGGGATTGCAGGATCTGAAGGAGCATTTTTATAAATTGGTCCAAACATACGCAGCATATCAAAATGAAGCATGGCACGAATGGCAATCGCTTCTCCTTTTAATAAATTTGCTTTTTCTGTTGAGATTACACCTTGATGTTCGTCTATACTTTCTATGAATTTATTTGCTGATAAAATAGTGGTAAACGCTTTTTCCCAAATTGCCGAAATGGTTGCTTTTGGAGTTTTTTCGGCATAAGAATAACTTGCCATTCTGGCTTGTGAGTGCGATCCTCCCATATTATATTGCTGTCCCAAAATCTCAACGGCATCCATGGTCAATTGTTTCCCATAAAGTGAGTTTGACGCCAATTGCAGATAAAGTCCGTTATGTACATTTTGAACTCCTGTTTCTGAACTATAAGTTTGATCTTCTAAAATCTTGTCTTGTGGCACAACATCCAAAAAATCGCTGCAGCTAACGGCTACAAGAGATAGAAGAAAAGTCAATGTGATTTTATATAAGTACTTTTTCATAATTATTAAAATGATAAGTTTAAACTAAGTGAGTAGATTCTGGAAAAAGGAAAATCGATGCCTCGTTCAGCTTTTATAGTAGATATTCTAAAAAATTCATTTCCTAATGCATTAAATGCTAACGCTGTAAGTCCTGCTCTTTTTAGCCAGGCTCTGTCTGTTACTCTGTATCCAAAACGAATAGATTCTCCTGAGATATAATCGTCTTTCTGGATAAATCTTGACGATATTGGTGTTGCGTTTGTTAATCCAATTGATTTAAATTGTGCAATTTGTCCCGGTGTTGTCCAACGATCTGTAAAAGCTCTTGCATCTTGATTATCAAAAATATTATCCTTAGAAATGTTTTCTACTTTATCATATAATGCATTATTAAATCGGTCTGCGCCAAAGCTGTAACGCACGTATAATCCAAAACTAAAGCCTTTGTAATTCATATTTGTAGAAACAACTCCTGTTGCAGTTTCTCTGGAATTCCCCATTACAACCTCGTCTTTTTTGTCTAGGATAAAAGTCGTTTGTCCGTTTTTCTTAAGGAAAACTTCTTTTCCGGTTGCAGGATCAATTCCTAAAGATGGTACTGCCCAAAGATCATTGCTGCTTGCGCCATCGTAGAATCTTGTTAAGCTGGTTGTTTTTTGTGCCGCTTCGTTTAAAGAAGCTAATGCATTATTGAAACCTCCCAATTTATTATCTCCAGATGTAGACATTAATCCTACGCCCCAAACAAAATTGTTTTTCAGGTCATAAATAAAGTTGTAGTTTATTTTAATCTCTAATCCTTCTGTTGTTAAGTAACCTACGTTCAACGGATAAGCATTTACTCCTGTTGAAGCTGCAAGATCTATTGCAACAATTTGTGGCGAAGTTCTACGACGATAAGCGCCTAATGTTGCTGTTAATCTGTTTCTAAACATGGCAAGATCTAATCCTACTGATAAATCTTTGGTACGTTGTGCTTCTAAATTAGGATTTGCGATTTGAGAAATTGCCAATCCCGGACCAAAAACATTCGTGTTGGCATCATAAGCATATACATCATAAGACGCATATCCTACTAAATTCTGATTTCCGGTTTGACCAATATTCGCACGTACTTTTAAGATGTTGACAATATCCTGATTCATTTTGAATTCGTTATTCAAATTCCATCCAAGACCAACTCCCCAATATGGCGAATATTTTTTGTTTGTTCCAAAGTTTGTTGCTCCGGAAATTGTTTGGGTAAAATCAAACAAAAATCTTTTATCGTAAGCGTAATTAATCTGATTGGTTAAATCGACGCTTCGAATTAACTCCGTATAAATCGTTGGTTTTTCATTGGGTTCATACCCAAAAGCAAACGACGGATTTCCGGGAACACCAAGCGGAAAACCTCTTAATTCAGATAAATAAGAGTTGTTTTTTGTTTCTAATGCCTGCGCTCTAATGGTGTAATTGAAAGAATGTACATCATTGAAAACATTAGAATATGTTGCTCCAAGATTGGCATTCCATTTATTGGTTAAAGATTCTTTTCTGGCGTATGTTCCTTTTCTGGTTGCGATTTCAGTAATAAAACTAGTGTCATCCGGCGATACAAAAACAGTTCCTATAGTACTATTTCTGGAAACTGAAATTGCTCCTGTAGTTTTAAGATGTTCGCTTACATCATAATTTAAAGCAAAGTTGTTTGTGAAATTAAAATCGATTCCTTTATTATAACTTGGCAAAAAAACATTGTATAGCGGATTAGGTGCGTGATTAACAATGGTATATTGGTTTGCCGGAATTGGCAAAGATGTCCCATCGAGATATCGCGTTATTATCCCGTTCTCATTGACTTTTGGATAATATGGACTTGCTTTTGCCCAAGTTTCAAAAGAACCATATGGCGATTCCTGATTGTTACCTCCCGAAACAAAAAAGTTGTTGTTAAGGCTAAATCTGTTTTTTCTATAAGCGATTGTTGTATTGTATCCCCAGGTATTGTGCTCAGAACCTTTCATTGTTCCGGTAAGGGTTTTGTAGTTTCCGGCAATATTAAATCTAAACTCTTCAGATCCACCACCAAGAGACAAACTGTGTCCTGAAGTGATTCCCATTTGAATTGGTTCGTTCAGCCAATATGTATTTACACCGCGACGAACTGCAGCCAAACGTTTGTTGTATTCCTGATCCCATTGAAACTGCAACTCTGGATTTAAACCTGCATTATAAGCGCCTGAAAGTCTTTCGAATTCCAGTTTTTGTTCGGCATTCATTAAATGATAAACACTTAAATCTGCTAATTCATACGACGAATTGTAAACATAAGAAAACTGCAATCTTCCCGGAACCGGTTTGTTGGTTTCGATAACTACAACTCCGTTTGCAGAACGAGATCCATATAATGCTGTCGAAGCGGCGTCTTTTAATAATGTAATGCTGGCGATTCTATTAATATCTAAATCAACAACTTGCTGCAAAGTCGTAGGAAATCCATCCAGGATAAACAACGGCTGATTAGGATCGTCTCTAAACTGACTATCTACCTGATTTGCAGATAAACTCGTTTGTCCTCTTACTTCTATCGTTGGCAAAACATTTGGGTTTGAACCCGTTATATTATTGTTTAAAACCATGAACGAAGGATCTAAAGATTTTAAACCCTGAACAACGTTTTGAGTCGAAATTTGTCTTAATTCTTCTCCTCTAAAAGTTGTTACGGCTCCGGTAATAAGTTCTTTTTTACGAACTGTAACTCCGGTATTTACAACAACTCCTTCTAATTGTCTTGTCTCTTCGTTAAGCGAAATATTAATTACTTTTCGATTGTTTACAGCGATAATCTCAGATCTGTGACCAATATAACTAAAGAGTAAAATCCCGTCATTTGGCGCTGTAATAGTATATTTTCCGTCAAAATCAGTTTGCGCAGTTGCGTTTGTTCCTTTGACTTTTACGTTAACTCCCGGCAGCGGTTCTTTTTTTTGATTTGTAACAATACCAGTGATTTCAATAGGTTTGGCTTGTTGAAGAACAATTACTTTCTCCAGCTTGTTTTCTTTTACTAAAATCGTATTGCCATTGGTAAAGCTAAAATCAAAATCTTTTTTAGGAAAACTGGCTTCAAGTAAATCGTTTACTCTGATTTTTCCTTTCTTTAAATGTACTTTAGGTAATTTTTTAAATAAATCTTCCTGATAAATAAAAGTGTAGTTTGTTTGTTGTTTAATAATATCAAAAACTTCATCTACGGTCACCGTTTTATCAGCGGGAATCACAACTTTTAGATTTTGAGAAAACATATTTCCTGGCGTAAAACCAAAAATTGCGGTGCAAAACAAGAAAATGAAGGTTCTCATAATGTTAATAATTAGCCTTTTTCTAAAAGAGAAAAAGACTCCGGTTAATTTAAATTTCATAAATTTACATGTTAATTGGTTGGTTGGTTGTTAAAATCGATTAGTTGATTAATCTCAAAAAAGGGATGAAGCGCGGTACCGTCGGAAGTCTAAACTTCAATCCCTTTTCTTTTTATTTTATTATTACTTTGTGGTTTTTTATCTCATAGGCGGTAATAAAATTAATATTCTTTATAGTGGTTAATATATCTTCCAGTTTTTGATTTTTATTCAAAACTCCATTAAATTTCACGTTTCCTAAAGCCGGGTCAGCAAACTCAATATCAACATCATACCAGCGTGATAAGACTTTTGCAATATCTTTTAGCGGCATTCCTTTAAATACAAAAAGTCCTTTTCGCCATGATGTTTCATTGTAAACATCTACCGTCGTAATTTGAATATTATCAGTATCACGACTTATTTTTGATTGCTCGCTTGGCGCTAATAATTCTCTCGATTTTGCATTGCTTATCGCTACTTTTCCTTCTACCAAAGTGGTGTAAATATTCGTTTCGTCTTTATAAGCTTTAATGTTGAATTGCGTTCCTATTACTTCAACATTTTGCATTTGTGTTTTTACTTTAAACTTCGAGCCTTTGTGTTTGGTACTTGGCGATACTTCAAAATAAGCTTCTCCGTATACCAATTCTACCTGGCGCGTTTCGCCATCTACAAATTCAACCGGATATTTTAATTGCGATTCTGAGTTTAGCCAAACTTTTGTACTATCTGCCAATTGCACAAAAAATTGTCCACCTCTTGGAATCGTCAAAAAGTTATTGGCGATTGTATTTTTATTGTTTTCTGAATTGTAAACTAATTTTTCTCCGTTACTCGAAACGTTTCCGGTTTTGTATGTTTTTCCTTTTTCGAGCGCAATTACAGATCCGTCTTCTAGAGTTAAAGTTGCTTTATCACTTCCTATCAAAATCTTTTTATTGATAATAACCGAATTTTCGGGTTTGTTAAATACATCGTTATTATAGAATACAGAAATTGAAACAAACAATAAAACAACTGCCGCAGCAGCAACTCTGAATATTGTTTTTGAATAGAAAGGTTTACTAATTGGTACAACTTTTACTTGTTCTGATGCCAAAGTATTTTGAATTCGATTTCTCATTCTGCTTTCAAGTTCTTCTTTGGGACCTAAATTTGCATCCCAATCTGATGTGATCTGAAAACTTTCGTAATAATTCAATAATGACTTATTCTCCTCGGCATTCGTCTGACCAGAAAGATATTTATTTAGTAACACCAAAAATTCTTCTCTTTTCATTTTCATTTAATATATTAATCGGGGAATAATACTAGTAAGTATACAAAGTGACTTGTACCCCCTAGTCGAAATATGATTTTTTTTGTTTTTTTTTGAAATTCATCTAAAAAATAGGAAAAGTTTTATCTTATAAAATCAAATAATATCCTATGATCCAGAATAATGCATTTCTATTTGAAAAGATTTTTCGAAAGCCATAAAACCATCGCCACACTTGCAGTGCTTCCCATAGAAAATCGGATAACATGAAGTGCTTTTGTAATGTGGTTTTCGACTGTTTTTGTAGAAATATTTAATCGTTCAGCAATTTCCTTATGCGTTAATTGTTCTTCTCTGCTCAGCTTATAAACTTGCTGACATTTCTCCGGAAGGGTTTCAATTATTGCATTTATTTGATGCACAAGTTCTTCGTGCATCAACAAAGTTTCGGGAGTTGAATGCTGAAAACGTTTATCAATTTCCTGAAAAAGTTCAACATGAATTTTGTCTTTATTTTTCTTGAATTGATTAAAGACCTGATATCGCGCACAGGCATACATATAGCCTTTTAGCGAAATATTTATCTCCAGTTTTTCGCGATTGTGCCATATATTCATGAAGATATCCTGAATAATATCCTCACACAATTCCTTGTCTTTTAGAACATTATAAGCAGAAACAAATAATGCCTGCCAAAATCTATTGTATAATTCTGTCAAAGCTGTCTCATCACCGCTACGCAGGCGATTTATGAGAATAGTGTCTTGGTTTAAGCTTTGATTTAACAATTTCTTTTCTTTTGGATAATTCTATTTGGAGCAAACATAATAAAATAATTCAATAAATTTAATTTGACGTTAAACAAGAAATCCGGTTCTGCTTCTTTGCGCTGGCTTTAAACTCTACTAAACTTGTAGAAATAACAATAATTAATAATTTCTTTGCTGAAAAAATTTACATTCCATAATTCTTTTCAACTTTAAAAATGCTTTTCCTAAAAACGTTTTTTTAGTAATTTCATTAATTCCGAATACTGCTTTTAAGTTTTTTCTGAAACAACAAAAGTGTTAAAATAACATTTTAAGAAATCGATTTCGGGATAAGGGATAAAAGTTGAAACGTCGATCAAAACATCCCGAACTTCGATTATTTTGCTTGTTTAACAATTTTTTAATACTGTTAAGCAGCTCTACAGACAAATAAATTTAGGATTGCTCCTACTACATTTCTATCTTTGCACCAAAAAAATAAGGCTCATTTTATAAGTCAAAGTTTTTTTTGTTTCCGGTAAAATCGTTTTGATTTTTACTTCGAAATAATCCTCTCACTGTCCTGATTAAAAATAACTATAAGAATGACTTTGATTAGAGAAAAACAAAAACTTCTCTTTACTTCACAGTTTCTTTATCTGACTTTGAGAAATCACCTAAGCAAAATGCTGCTTAGGGAATCAAAATAAAAAAAAAACACAATAGAGAAACAATAAATAAATGAATACACTTAACGCTTCCATTATTGCTATTGGGGGATATGTACCGGAAACGGTTTTAAGCAATACTGATTTAGAAAAAATGGTAGATACCTCAGATGAGTGGATTACTTCACGCACGGGTATAAAAGAAAGAAGAATACTTGATGATCCTGCTTTGGCAACCTCAGATATGGCTTCTTTTGCAGTTAAAGATTTAATTGAAAACTACGCAATAGATCCGCTTGATATTGATTGTCTTATTTTGGCAACCTCTACACCAGATCGTATTTTAACTCCTGCAGCCAGTTTGGTATGCGAAAAAGCGGGCTTGAAAAATGCCTGGGGATTTGACCTTAACTCTGCTTGCAGCGGTTTCTTGTACGCACTTTCTGTTGGTGCAAGTTTCGTTGAAAGCGGCAGATATAAAAATGTTATCGTTATTGGCGCTGACAAAATGAGTTCTATCGTTAATTATGAAGACAGAAATAGCTGTATTCTTTTTGGTGACGGTGCCGGAGCAGTACTTTTACAGCCAAATACTGAAGGACGAGGAATACAACAAAACATTTTTAGAACTGACGGAACAGGAGCTGAATATCTTACGGTTCGTGCCGGAGGTTCTCTACTTTCGACTTCTGAAGAAACGATTCATAACAAACAGCATTTTGTACAACAAGAAGGAAGAACTGTTTTCAAACAAGCTGTAAAAAACATGAGTGGAACTTCTAAGGAATTAATGGAAAAAGCTTCCTTAACTCCTGAAATGGTTGACTGGGTTATACCACATCAGGCAAACCTGAGAATTATTCAGGCGGTAAGTGAGGATATTGGTATTGGTATTGAAAAGTTTAAAATAAACATTCAGAAATACGGAAATACTACCGCAGCGACGATTCCTTTATGTCTTTGGGATTTTAAAAATGATTTCAAAAAAGGTGATAATATCATCGTAACTGCTTTTGGTGCAGGATTCTCTTGGGGAAGTATGTACATCAAATGGTAATTTATACTAAAGTCTAATATTTAGGTTTTATAAAAAAACACTCAGTGCAAAATTTGTACTGAGTGTTTTTTTATGTGATAGGACTAAAGAAATCTATACCAAAATATTTAAATGGTACTTTATAAATTATCCTGTTTATTTTTTTGAATTTGCTCTATCAAAATTTTTCTGATTTCTTCAAAATCGTCTGTTCCTACATAGAAAGTTTTAGATTTGTTTTTTGATTTTATATGAATTGCTTTGCCGTATTTTACGTTATAAAGAGTCCCTTTTCCTGTGATTCTGATACCAATTCCGGTAAGCCAGTTTATTTTAACTGATTCAATGGTTTCGGGATCTATTTCTTCAAAAGTCATTTCTCTTCTGAAAAAATTAAATCCAAAATATGCGGCGATTTTATCATTATCTATTACAATTGTCAATTTATGAAAAAAGAAAAAGACAATAACCAGAATAATTAATGGTGCAATTGAATATGTACCGTTTTTACCAACCAAACCAATCATTAAACCTGCGACTAAAAAGATCACCAAAATCCAGTAAGCAAACTGTACTTTTTTGTAAAGGATATTATTTTCGTTCATCGTTTTTTCTAAAATTAAGACGGATATTATTTTCCATTGGCAGAAATAAAATAATTAGAGCTGCAAACATGGTTACTACAAATGTGAATATGCCAAATGTAAGAAAAATCAATATATGAAAAAGTATTCCGAGTTTAAAAAGAATAGATTTCTTTTTTTTATTGGCATACAACGGACTTAATCCTAATGCAAATTCTAACAGGATAACAAAATAGGTAAAAAACACTAAAAGAACCGGAAAATTAAAAATCATATTAAACAGTTCAAGTCTGATTCCAGTGGCTCCAATAATTGGATCATTTATAAAATAATACAGCGCCGTTCCCTGCGTCCACCAAGGTGCAGATAATTTAGACATTGCCGAATCAAGGTAAATAAAAGCAACTTGTAATTTTAAAGCTTGCAGAGCCAAATAAGCTGTAATATTTGCGTATTCATTTGTATGCTTTTTAGAAATACTCCAATGATTTGTTCGATTATCTGTAAACACAAGCGGAATAATCATAAAGGTTAAAACTGCTGCTACCTGACAACCTCCGTCTACGATTACCAAACCCGCATTGACACTAAAAGTTACCCACCAATGCAATGGTGCAGTAATTTTTGGAAAAAAACCGGAAATTGTTGCCAGTAAAATTACTATGGCTAAAATTCGCCCGAAAACCAGATGCTCTGAAAAAACACAAAACAAGTTAATTCTAGATAAGAAACTATCGCTGCAGTATGGTATCTGTGGAACGCCAAGTCCGGTATGAAAAATAAGACTCGCCGGATTTACCAGTAATATAATCAAGGTTGAAAACGCAAGAAGGCTTCTTACCAATCCTAATGTATTTGTATGATAATTAATTCCCTGTGATTTATGATAGATATTTAAGAAAAAATTATTCATGTTTACTTAATTTTAATTTTGACAAATTTGGAAGGCATTTCAAAAGGACGAATCTTATTTCTCCACAAATAAGGAACCGGCTCAATCTTAATGAATAAAAATTCTCCAATTAATGTTGTCATTTCTTTTGTTCTATTTAATTCCAAAACTTTAATATTATCCTTATTTACAAAATTAAATAAGCTTTTTCCGGTATTGTTTTCACTCCATAAATTATCATCAATCTGATTGGCAATGATTCCATATTCAAGACCTAAAGCCTTCTGATAGCTTATATTCCAAAATAGTTTGATACAGATGAGTTTGGAAAATTCTCATGAAAAACATATCCTTTAGGCGTTTTTTTTAGAATATAGAGATAATCTTCCGTGGGATCTTTGGTAAAAAAAATCCATCGGTTAGGAAATATAATCGTGATCTGTTTCTTTAGATTTTTATCCACATGTATGGGAGTTTCGGGCATTACTCCATAAAAGAAGATAATGCCCAAAAACAACCACCCAATAAGGTTAAAAAGAATAAAGATTTTCTTTTTATTGGATAGCATTTAATTCTATTATTGAATTAACAAATTGCTCTTTTTCCAATCTAAGACCCGGATCTTCAGGGACAAATATTGGCTCTGGATCTATAGGTCTTGGTCCTATGATTGGATCTTCAGGATCTAAAGGTACTGGCTCAATTACAGACCAATATACCACATCAGCATATACCGCAACTGCTACAACTACCGCAACAACTACAGCAACTGCCCAAACTGGGAAAACAGCAACTTCTTTTGAAGAATTATAAGGATTATTTCCAAGCTGCGTTTTTAAATCCTTTATTTTATTTAAATCAACCACGCCTTTGGCTTTCTCCATATTAATTTTTTTCTCCACATCGGTCAAATTAACATTGGTGATTTTTAAAACTGCTTGCTTTAAAGTGCCTTTCGATTCTGCGATTGCAGCACGAATTACAACAGGATTACCGCTGTTCATCGATTTCTGAAATTTTGAAAAATAAGTCGGATCATTTTTCGATATATAGCTAATTAATTCGTTTTGCAGCGTTAAAAGCTCTTTTTTCTGCTCTGCATTTAATTGGCCTTTTACATCTTCAAACTTTCCATAATTAGATAATTTTGAAGCTACAACTCCTTCAGAGAAAAAGATTCCTCTAAAAAGATCTTCACCGGAATACTGTTTTGATACAGCACTTTGTTGCGCAGATCCTGCTGCTGCAGTATCTTCATTTGTCGAACAGCTTACAAATAAAATACTCAACGCCATTACTGCTGAGATTTTTCTTGCGTGATTTCTGAAATTCTTCATTTAATAAATTTTTGTTTTAAATAATTAATAGATTTTTTGCCCTTGAGATAATCTGATTCCCATTTTCTGATCAAATTATTACGGACTGGTATTATTTTTCAAAATTCCATAGTTAGGTGGTAAGCCTTTTTGTACCCAAAAAAATTAAATTTAACTGCTTAAAAAAACTCATTTCCAGCTAAGAGTTAACGTTATTTTCTTGAGCAAACGCTAATAAAATAAGGGCAAAATGGTTCTTTTTTCCTTAAAAGCCTACTTGCAGAATTCTCAATAAATTATACTAATTAGCTGTAATTTTCGCCAAATATCAATAATAAATTATTCTTTTTCTTACGTAAAACCTCAATTACACCAATTATTTCTTATTTTAATTATTGCATTGTTTTTCTAATCCAAGTTTCTAAATCGCTCTAAAATTCTAAAGTCTTACTATTGTTGAGAATTTGTAATCAGAAATATATATGTTTGCATATATTGGCTATAAAAACCGATATGATCTGGGAGAAAAAAAACTTAAAACTATATTTATAAGTGCTTAAATGGAAAAAATAATACTATTAGCAGATAGGCTTTATAAATCACAACCTTTACTGAAAGGATTTCAAGTTAGTTTTGAAAATGAATTTTCTAAATTTTCCAACACTGAAAAGATTGATCTCTTAGTTTATTGTTTTAAAAACTATGACAAAGGATTTATTTTATCTTTAATTCTTTCTTGTCCAGATATATGGAAAGATTTCCTTCTAAAAGACTGGACTTTGTTAATGACGAAAATGTTTCCTCGTGAAGATTTTAATAAACATTCTTTTAAGGATATAAATTCTGGATCTTACTCTGATATTTTAGTATTAAACGGAATTATTGGTGTTGATCCTTTTGAATATATTTTCAATAATCCGCAATTTACGATTGAAGAAAAAAAACTGCTTTTTGACTTTTTCAAACATCGTGGAGAATATAGTTTTTACATCAACGAAAGAGAACTTATAGAAGATATTGTACACTTTTATGATTTAAAAGTTTTTCAGGAAATTGTAATAATGAAGGAAAAACTACTTTTAGAAGGTTTAACTCCTTCTCTAAAATACAATGAAATTATGAAGCAATATTCTTTTCTTGAAACTTTATAAAAAAGCAATAAACCAATTATAAATGAAACTAATAGACCAATTTTATTGTATTCAAACGGAAAGATTTGGCGATGGATCTGAAAAGATTGTTGAGGAAGGAATCGTTTCTGTCAAACAAGAATTAAAACGTCCGTTAATTAGACTTATTGGCGAAAATAGCGATATAACAACCAATAAAAATAGAAAGCTTTTTGTAAAAACTTTACGGGCAAATCCGGATCCTTATTCAAATGAATCTTTTACTAAAGAGGAATTTCTTTTTCTTTCGGAAACCTATAAATTCGATATTGTCGAACATGATATGTATGAAGGATATTTAACCAGTGTTTTAAAAATTCATCCGCTTTATACAAGTTCTGCAGATATAATTTTCATTGAAGAAGACGATAAAGAGTATTTGAGAATCGAATTTAATCGATGGGAATTCGAATATCAACCAAGATCTGCTGGGGAAGATTCGCTTGGCGAAAATATTACGTACGTTTTAGGTTTTTGGGAAAATCCTTTATTAACAGATGAGATAATTGCAAAGTTAAAAATGTAGATTTTCCTTATGTTTACTGGCATTATGGAGAAATTCTTTAATTAAAAACTATCCACAAAACTAAGATTATCAACTTCTTAGAAATAAATTTTATAATCACAAAAGCCTTCTGACATAAATAAATGATACAAGTAAAACAAATTGAAAGTTTAAGTTTAATCAAAAATCTAAACAACAGGGTACAAGTGAAATATTTGGGTTGGGAAGAACTTAATCGTGGTCTGGAAATTTTTTATTATGCTGTTTTGATTGATGATTTTAACCGAACGCAGGAGATTTTTGGAGAAAAAAGAATTCAATGTTCCATAGATGAAAAGGTTGAAATTGAACATCCAACTAAAAATTTTGCATTTATTTGGAGTCTTGGTTCTTTTTTAATAAACATTTCTACTTATCAAAAAACAAATTTAGATACGTACCACAGAGTTGATAAATCTATGGTTATGGATTCATTGGTGGGAAGTTTTTTTTATCCGGATCTTCATTTAACAATCAATAAAAGGAGTTTGGTTGTAACCGATTTGGCAACTTTAGAAAAGAAAAGAATAAAATTTACTGAAGATATTGACATCGAATGGGCGTATTTTATCAATCCAACGCAAATTCAAATTATTCAGGCATTTTCTAATCTTTGTTTTGTCTATGATTTGAAGGAAGAAAAAATTATAGATAAACGAGATATTGTAAACAATAGTCTATATCCTAATATTTTCAGATGGATTTATAGAGGTCAAAAATATAATTCAAACAAAATAGAAATGGAATTAATTCAAAAAAATGAAGATGGTTTTGTTCCAAGTAAGTATTTCGAAATTATGTAAATAAAAAACATCTGACATAAATATTTATATGCCAGATGTAATTACAAATCAACGTACAATTAAACCTTTTTTGTGTAAGCTATTCAAAATATAAGTATGTTTTTAATACTGTATCGAATGAATCTCGCAAAGTCGCGAAGTCGCAAAGAGATCATAAACTTGGCGCCTTTGCGACTTTGCGAGATTTTTTTCAAGTCATAATTGTCAAAAAAAAACTTAATTAAGTGTCTATTATTTTACCAAGTATGCTATTTTATCGGCTTCGCAAAGTCTGAAATAACCGAAAGCAAAATTATTTGAATCAGTAGTATTCACGATATTACCTCTGATGTTTCCGGGAGGAATTGAAAATGGACTTCCACCGTATATTTCTAAAATTAGGTTCATATAATTATAGAAGTTTTTAGAAATACCGCGATGTGTAATATTAATCGTTTTTCCCGGCTGTATTTTGTCGTCGTCGTTGGTGAATCGATTGTTTATCTCATTTCCGTTATAAAATTCATCGTCTGTAAGTGTATATTCCGGATACAAAAGGAAATCAGCTTTGTAATCTGTCAAATAATAATTGAGCTGATCAACCGGATCTTTATAATAAAATACAATTTCGATTGACTCATCTCCTACTGCATCTTTATGAATTTCCTGCTCTACTCTATCAATTGGTGTTACAGATGTCAGCTTTTCGGTCGCTTTAAAACTTTGCCCTTCTGCGGTTACAGAAAGTGTGTAATCCATGTTTAGAACTGGAACAAAATTATTACATACATAAGAACCCGGTTCGGTTTCATTAAAAGTAAAAACGTCTCCATTACTATTTTCAACTTTTACTTGTGCTCCAGAAACCTTTGGTGTCGTATTGTTGTAATATGGTGCAGTTTTACTGATTTTAATAACTTGCACATTTCCGGTAGTTCCTTTTTGCCAGATAATTTCTGCATCGACAACTAGTTTTGTTTCTCCGGTTTCTAAATCAAGTTTTACAACATCTTCACAAGATGAAAAAAACATCACAGAAAGAAGGCTTAAAAAAAACAGCGCTTTACTTTTAAAATTATACTTTCTAATCCTTTGCATATTTATTAAAATTTAAAATTATAAGAAACTCCAGGTACTACGCCAAAAATTGACAGTCTTCTGGTTTCATTTGCTCCTGTATCATCATTTGTTGTAAACGTGATTGAAGCAGCATTTTTTCTATTGTACACGTTATAAAGACTGAATACCCAGTAACTTTGCCATCCTTTCTTTTTGTCCGGTCTTGGCGTATAAGTCGCTGCCAAATCTAAGTGATGAAAAAGTGGTAAACGGTTTTCATTTCTAAGAGAAAAATTAGGAATATTGATTCCGCCAAATTCATAATATCCGTTTGCATATGTTACCGGCTGACCAGATTGAAGCGTGAAATTACCATTAAAAGACCATTTAGGACTGTATTCGTAACTTCCTACAATGCTCAAATTGTGCAGTTTGTCGTATCCTGACAAATACCATTCTCCATTTGCAATACCCGGTTCTTCAGGAGTTCTTCCTGGTGTTTTTTGCTCTGCTCTTGATAAAGTATACGAAACCCATCCTGTAAAACGTCCGGTATTCTTTCTCAACGATAATTCCATACCGTATGATCTGGCTTTACCATTCAGGATTACCTGTTCTACATTATTATTTGCCAATATATCAGCTCCGTCTATATAATCAATACGGTTTTGGATTTTCTTATAAAACAATTCTCCTTCAAAAGAATAATCTTTGTCTTTAAAGTTCTTAAAATATCCTACCGCGTACTGATCCAGAATCTGTGGTTTTGCAAAAGGTCCGCTTGGCGTCCAGATCGTCATTGGCAATGGCGATTGTGTATTTGACAACATATGAATATATTGTGCCATTCTGTTATAACTTGCTTTTACAGATGTATTGTCGTTAAAAGCATACGACAATGCTGCACGTGGCTCCAGATTATCAAATTTACTTATCGTTTCTCCGCTTTTATAAGAGATAGTTCCCGTTGGAGTTCCTTTTTCATAAATATGATATAACGGATTGTAAACTACCGCTTGCCCATTTTCATACGTGCTTATTTCTTCGCCTCCTAAACGATAAAACATACTATAACGAAGTCCGTATCTTAAATTCAGTTTCTCTGTAATCTGATGTTCGAAGTCTAAATAAACCGAAGATTCAAAAGCATATTTTCTATCTAATTGCTTGTAATTAAACTGCGAAGCTGAGTTGGTAGGTTCTACCGTTCCCGGATTGAAGTTATAATATTGACCGTCGATTCCGTAATTTAGTTTTAGCTTTTCTGATACAGTATGATTCCAGGCATACTTAAGTCCGGAAGTCTGAATGTTATTATTCCATTTAAAGAATTCTGTAGGCAAGCCAAGATTAAATCTGTAATCGCTATAGAAAACGGATAAATTGGTACTTAAGTTATCCGAAAATTTATGCTTCCAGTTTAAGGTTCCCATAGTATTTCCGAAAGTACTCGTAAAACGATTATCGATATCAAAAACATCATTCCCAAAATATCCTGAAAACGCAATAGAGTTATTCGCGTTAAAACGGTAATTAAATTTGGCGTTAAGATCATAAAACATCGCTGAATTACTGTTATCTGCCAGTTTCAAAAATAAATGTGCATACGAAGTACGTCCCGCAACTATAAACGAACCTTTTCCTTTCTGGATTGGTCCCTGTACCAAAAGTCGGCTTGATATTAAACCAATTCCTCCGTTAACTTTATACTCGTCAAAATCTCCGGTTTGTTGTGTTACATCAAGAACTGAAGAAACACGTCCTCCAAATTTAGAAGGAATCCCACCTTTGTATAATTCTATTCCGCTTATAATATCTGCGTTAAAAATAGAGAAGAATCCAAACATATGAGAATCACCATAAACAGGAGCGCCATCCAAAAGAATTAAATTCTGATCTGCTGCACCACCACGAACGTTAAATCCTGACGAAGCTTCTCCGGCGTTTGTAACTCCCGGCAATGTCAATAATGATTTTAAAGGATCCGGCTCGCCCATAGCAGCCGGAATTCTTTTAATCTCAGCCATCGAAAGCTTACTAACACTCATTTGAGTATTCTTAACATCAACAGCTTTACTGGTGGTTATGATCACTTGTTCCAGCTCCTGACTGTCAGAATCCATTGTAAAATTTATCCTTGCATCATCAGATACAGCTATTTTCGTTTCTTTATTTTTTAAACCAATATAACTAATCGCAACCGTATAACTTCCTTTATCCAGGTCTATAGCAAACATTCCGTTTCTGTCTGTTGTTACACCAGTTTCCAGTTCTTTTATATAAACATTGGCGCCAATAATAGGTTCGTTATTATCGTCAAAAACCTGTCCGGTCAGCTTGTTTTTTTTTTTAGCTGTTTTCGTTGCTTTTTGCTTCACAAAAATGTTGTTGCCAACAATCGAAAACTGAACTGTTGCAGTTTTATTTAATTCATTAACAAGATCTTTTATTTCAATATTTTTATATGTTTTTTGGTGGGTAAAATAATGCTGACTTGTATTAATCTGATCTGTAAAGGCAAATTTAAAATCGGTTTGATTTTCAATTTGTTTAAAGAATTCTTTTAAAGCTACCGTTTTATCTACCGTTACTGTAACGTTTTGGGAAAACGCACTTAAACCGAATAAAAAAAAGCATGCGGAAATTATATGCTTCATGAAATTTTGTATTTTTGAATATTATTAAATGGAATAGTTTCATACTATCCTTACTATGAGGAGGATGTGTAGTTTCGCGGCTAGTGCATCCTTTTCTTTTCTATTGAAAAGTAACTTCTTTTAATTCATCGTTTATTTCAAAGTTTAGGTTATACATTTCTGATATTAATTGTACAATTATTTTTAAATCTTCTTTTTTATTGATTCTTACCGTAATTCGCTGATTAGAATATTCTGCGGGAATTATCACTTTATAACCGTAATTCTCCTGAATATAAACGCTTACATCGGTTAATTTTTGGTTGTCAAAATCTACAAACCTGCTAAACTCCGTTACTTCAGCCGTATTGTTTGCATACGTAAATGTTTCGCCCGGAACAAGAATCCATTTTTTGTCCTGATTTTTAACGCTCATTTCAACGCTTCCTTCAAAAAGAGAAACACTCACACTATTTTTTGAACTTCCTTTTACCGTAAATGAAGTTCCTAAAACTGTTGTTGTTGTTTCTTTGCAAAAAACCTGAAAAGGATGTTTTTTGTCTTTTTGAACTTTAAAATATCCTTCGCCTTCAATTTCTATTTTTCTGTTGGTTTGGAAATTATCAGCGTATGAAAGTTTAGAATTAGGACTTAACTCAACTCTGGAACTATCCGGTAAGAAAACAGTTTTTATTTTCGATGTTGTATTTTCAATTACATTAGTAGCAACTATTGTATTTTGCGTTACAGAATCTCTGTTAAAATAAAGTCCGGTTCCAATCAATGCAAATACTAAAACTGCCGCTGCTGCCGCATAACGCCAAATCTTAAATTTTGGCTTCTTTGCCGAAAAAGCTTTAGATTGAAAATCTTCCCACGAAGCTTCTTTCTCACTATCAGAGTGCGAAATAGGAACTTCGTCCCAGATCTTTTTTAATTCGTCTTCTATTTTTTTATCACTCATATCTTTGGGGCATTAAAGTTTCTGACAATAAAATCCTTGTTTATTAAAAACACCATAAACCATTTCTTTAATTTCTCTGTTGGTTTCGATTTTTAGAACATGATTAGAATCTTCTAAATCAAAATTCATGATACAATCAGAAATAACAAATTGAAGAAGCCTTACAATAAAACGTGCGTCTTCCTTGGTTGTAATATCTGTTTTGTAAGCTTCTATATTGGTTTTCATGATGTCGTTTTTATATATAACAAACGAGATCACAAAAGTTCCTAATGGTTTTCGATTTTTTTTCGAATAAATTTACTGGCGAGATAAATATGATTGGCAATTGTCTTCTCAGAAAGCTCTGTCATTGCTGCAATCTCCTTATAACTAAGGTTTTCCAGTTTGTGTAGTGTATATATTTTTTGTTGTTGCTCCGGAAGAAGATTTATGAAATTATATAATATTTCTTGTCTTTCTTCAAAAACTTCGGTTTCTGTGTCTTCTTCTTCGGCTTGAACGTGAAAAGAATCAAGCTGAATGATTTTATTCTCGCGGTTTACGTGATTGATGATAATGTTCTTGCAAATCGTGAACAATTGTTTATCGAACAAAACGTCTTCGTTAAGCAATTCTCTTTTATTATAAAGTCTTAAAAAAGTTTCCTGAACAAAATCCTGCGGAGTAAGTACTGTAAAGTTAAATCGTCTGGCAATATTGATCAGTTTATCATAGTAATTAAGGTAAGCTTCCTTGAAAGAAGCCTCATTACCTTTTTTTAAACTTAATATAAACTTTCTATTGTCCATAACTTAAATATGATAATTAGTCTAAACTCATTGTCTATTATAATATTGCATTATAAAAACGACGTCTTAAGACTACCTTAATCATTTTCTTAATAAATCCTAAGGTGCAAAGAACAGAAATAAATTTTATTCTAGAATTATTTAACAGAAAATTATACTTTAATAAATCATATCTTAAAATCAAAATTCACTTTCGTGGAAGAATCAAAAATAAAAAACCTCTTCGGAATGAAGAGGTTATGATATTACCAAAATAAATAACAACGCTTATATGTTATTTAAATTTTGATTACTAAGATTTAATAAATGCCAATAAATCTGCATTAATTGTTGCGGCATGAGTTGTTGGCATTCCGTGAGGTAAACCAGGATAAGTAATGATTTTTCCGTTTTTCAAAAGATCAATTGCTCTCAAAGCGGTCGTTGCATACGGAACAATCTGATCGTCTTCTCCGTGCAATATCAATACAGGAACATCAACACTTTTAAGATCTTCGGTAAAATTAGTTTCCGAAAATGCTTTTATACAATCATAATGCGCTTTAATTCCGCCATTCATTCCCTGACGCCACCAATTGTCCTGAATTCCTTTTTTGATATCAGCTCCTTCTCTATTATATCCGTAAAACGGAAATGTTATATCAATATAAAATTGGTGTCTGTTATTGGCCGTATTAAAACGAATATCATCAAAAACTGCCAATGGAACTCCGTTTGGATTATTGTCATCAACAATCATATAAGGCGTTACGGCACTGATAAGTACAACTTTCGAAACTTTGTTTTTTCCGTATTTTGCTGCGTAATGTATTGCTTCTCCACCTCCGGTTGAATGTCCAACATGTATTGCATCTTTTAAGCCCAAAAATGTTGTCAATTCATCAACATCAGCTGCATAAGTATCCATTTCATTTCCTGTCGCAGTTTGTGTAGATCTGCCGTGTCCGCGTCTGTCGTGAGCAATTACTCTATAGCCTTGCTCTAAGAAAAAAAATATTTGTGCATCCCAATCGTCTGCAGACAATGGCCAACCGTGATGAAAAAAAATTGGCTGTCCTGTTCCCAAATCTTTGTAATAAATCTCTGTTCCGTCTTTTACTGTAAACTTGCTCATTTTAATTTCGTTTAATGGGTTTATTAATGATTTAAAATTGAATTTGTCTTACTTAACTTTGTTCTCTAAACTAAAGTGTTTTGTGAAGTTTTATAATCCTTCGTACCAATCTAAAATATAATCTGCAACGGATTCCCACCCTTTTTCACCACAAATAAAGTGGCTTTTTCCTTGAAATATCTTCAAATCGACACGACTATTTTTATCTGAATATTTATTTGCCAATGTGGTTGTCAATGCAGGCGAAAATATATTATCACTTCCGCCGCCAATAAATAATATAGGCTGATGCGGTTTTTTAAAATCAATGTTAGAAAAAGAGTTTAATACCAATTCTCTGTTTACTTTAAAACTTTCCGGCACTGCAACGGCATCATAAGCTTTTGCTCTTTCGGATTCCGGCAATGTGTTGAAAAAGTTTTTATCGTACCAATCGCGGCTTCCCAAAAAGTACTTTTTGCTGGAAAAAAAACCAAATGCAGGAAGTGCTGCTTTTAAGGTCGAAAGTGGCGGAAACACATTCTTTGGCGGTGCGCCGTCAATACTTACTGCTGCAGAAACTTTATCTAATTCTAACAATTTCATTACCGCCATTCCTGCCATAGAATGTCCAACAACTAATGGTTTTTCCGGCAAGGTTTTAATTAGTTCCAAAAGATTGTTTATTATATCAATAAATCCTGTTCTGGTAAGCGCAGGATGAACCTGATTTCTTAAATCTGCCGGAACTCCTTCGTGTCCCGGATTAGCTGGTGTGTAAACCGTGTATCCTTTTTGTTCGTAATGGGTTTTCCATTTTGTCCAGGTAAGGTCGTTTACAAAATTTCCGTGAATAAGAATTATGGATTTTGATTTTGTCATAAGATTTAATATTTAATGAGTAATAAAGTATGGACAATGACGATATGTGTTTTTTTTAAGTTCAAATTATTACTCTGATATTTCTTAGAATAAATCAGTCTAATTATGCCCTTAATTTTGCGATCTCGAAAACTCAGGCAATCATTAAGCCAAATATACAAAATACTAATTATCAACACATTAAACATTTAAACATATTTTATTTCTCGCTACATTTCGCTAATTTTTATTCCCTTTTATGATATATAACAAAAAAATGCGTTCCGCGAAAAGACATAAAATTCACCCGTGATATCCTTGATTTTGATCACTTAACAGTTTAATTAAGAAAGTAATTAGAAAAATCCGTTTTTATCTGCGTTTTTACGAAGTAAATCTGTTTTATCCGCGTCAAAATTAGACACTGATTTTACTGATTCGCTAAAGCGAAAACGCGGATAAAAACGAATTTTATTTTCTAAAAGCTTAACTTAATGACATTGCCTTCAGGGACTATACTTTACTAATTAATGTAAGTGAAGTAATCGACTTTTTTACTAAATTTGGTTGAATTGCATTCTAAAAACTAAAGTATATGAAGATTTTACCATCAAATTCTACGTTGCTTGTCATTGATGTACAGGAAAAATTATTGCCAAAGATTTATGAAAATCAAGAGGTAATGAAAAATGTAATCTGGGCAATAGATTTGGCTAAAACAATTGGAATTCCAATGCTTTTAACGGAACATTGTCCGGAGAAAATTGGAACTACACCGGCGATAATCAGAGAGAAATTTGAAGAAATTGACATTGTCACAAAGACTTATTTTTCGGCATTTCGCGAAGGAAATCTTCTGGAACATATCCAAAAAGAAAGAAAACAAATTATTGTCGCAGGAACCGAAGCTCATATTTGCGTTCAACAAACAGTTTTGGATTTTCTGGAATTAGGCTATAAAGTTTTTATATTAGATTCGGCTGTAGGAACCCGAAATCCAATTGATAAAGAAAGAGCATTACAAAGAATGCAGCAAAATGGTGCTGAAATAATTACCAAAGATATGCTTGCGTTTGAATGGCTGGAAAAAGCAGAAACTGAACTTTTTAAGATTGTGCTTAAAACCTTTATTAAGTGATAAACAGATTGTGTTCCATCGGAACAACTCATCGGTAGAAAAAAATGCATCGAGAGAAACATCGTCCCATTGGGACGTTTGAGAAATTCTATATGTAATCCATATTTGTTTTTATCAATATTATTTATAAAATCAAATATTCATAAAACCAAACGTTCCTACGGAACGTGCAAAAACGACGCATTTATTGGGCTACTACCGATGAAATGTTCCGATGGAACAGAAACAAAGTGATAAATTATTGTCCTTACAAATTGTTCCATTGCGTTTTTCCTTAACCTAATGACACTGCCCGTAGAAACTACACTTTACAAAATAATACAAAACTTATGCCTTTTTCGGATCATATAACATTGCCGTACACAAACAGTTTTTTCTTTCTTTGCTCATTAAAATTGGGCAATTGACGCATGATTTACAATTCTCCCAGAAAACCTCATCATTTGGCAATTCTGAATAAGTAACGGGTTCAAAACCAAGTTCGTGATTCATTTTCATAACTGCCAATCCTGTGGTTAAACTGAAAATGCTTGCTTCGGGATATTTTTGACGGCTTAATTCAAAAATTTTTCTTTTAATTCTTTTTGCAAGACCTGTATGTCTGAATTGTGGCGCGACTATTAATCCGGAATTCGAAACATATTTGTCATTTTCCCAAGAAGAAATAAACGAGAAACCTGCCCATGATCCGTCTGACGCAAAAGCAATAACCGCTTCACCATTTTTTATTTTTGATTCCAGCGATTCGGGAGAACGGCCAGAAATTCCTGTTCCTCGTGCTAAAGCAGAAGATAATGTTGTGTCGCAAATTTCTTTTACCCAAAAAATATGATTCGCGTTAGCAACCTCAATCGTAAAATCTAGTAACTCTTCGGGAATTTGATTGTCCGGAAATAAAATTGCTTTATTCGGAAATGAAGTAGGCAATGGAAAAACTTTGCCTGAAAAATCTATGGGGGGAAGTTCGAGTTTCATATTTGATATTTGGAAATACAAAACCGAATATTCAAACCACATACCACAATTATTTTATAGTAAAACCAAAAGCGTTATCACCTGTTTCTCTTGAACTTACGAAATAAACAAGGCTTTATCGCTTATAAATATGGTTATCAAAATGATATGATTTTATCATTTTGGCATCGTTCTCATTCTATTTTAATCTGTCTAATATTTTTTTAAACATTAAATAAAATTTTCAGATACCGATCGGTATTTATGTTTATATTTGTTCTGATCTTATTTATTTCAAAACAAAAATTATGAATACTTCCGAATTTATACTGGACAAAGTGGCGCCTATTTTCAATAAACAAGGATATATTGGAACTAGCTTAACCGATATAACAAAAGCAACCGGTCTTACAAAAGGTGCTATTTATTGTAATTTTTCTAATAAAGAAGATTTAGCATTACAATCATTTCAACTCAATATAAGCATCGCAATAATACCTTTATTCAAAATAGTTGCTAGTACACAAGGAGCTCTAAATAAATTACACGTCATAACGGAATATCAACGAAACTATTATGATTTAGTCAAAGACAGAGGCGGGTGTCCAATGTTGCGTGTTGGTGTTGATACCAAATTTAATAATCCGTTACTATTTGAAGCGGCGCAAAATTTATCTCAAAAATTCACTTTGGGTTTAACTACTATTCTTAACGATGGCATTATTAATAATGAAATTCAGCCTAATACGGATGCTGTCAAATATTCAAAAATAATATTATCGCTTATTGAAGGAAGTTCGCTTCTTGCCTTTACTCATAATGACCAAAGCTATATAAACAATGCGATGGATTTTATTGATAATACACTAATTGAAAGCATTAGGAAGTAGAAAAAAAATTTAACTTTTCAGATACCGATCGGTATTTGATGTAATATATTTTAGAAAATGGAAAAAGTATTAAAAACAAAAAGAAAAGTAAGATTTCAGGATTGTGATCCTTTTAATCATTTAAACAACTCCAAGTATTTAGAATATTTCCTTAATACGCGCGAAGATCAAATTGCAGAACATTATGATCTTGATGTGTTTAAATACATGCACAAAACGGGACTTAGTTGGGTTGTTGCCTCTAACCAAATCAGTTATATAAAACCGGCTTTTACAATGGAAACTGTATTAATTGAATCGCAATTGATTCAATATAGCGAGAATCTTTTGTTGGTTGAAATGAAAATGTGGAATGAAAACGAAACCGAATTAAAGGCTATTCTATGGATAAAATTTATTCCGTATAACGTTCAGACAAAAAAAGCGGCAAATCATTCCGAAGATTTAATGAAACTCTTTCAGTCTGTTGTTGTGCCTGTAAATCAGTCTGTTTTTGAAAATAGATATTTAGAAACTATTCAAAATTTAAAAGCCAGAACTCATGCCTAAAGTAGAAACAATAGAACAATTTATCGCAATGGTCGAATCTAACGAACATGACAAAGCGATTGAAAAATTTTATACAATTGATGCTTCAATGCAGGAAAATCAATCTGAACCAAGAATTGGCAGAGATCTTCTTGTTGCAAACGAAAAAAACACTCTTTTGAAGGTTAAATCATTAGTTTCCAAATGCGTTCGCCCCTACTTTATAGATGGTGATTCTGTTGTTATTCAATGGTTTTTTAGATTTGAATGGAAAGATGGACGTGTTTCTGAAATTGAAGAAATCGCTTATCAAAACTGGGAAAATGAACTTATAAAGAAGGAAAAGTTTTTTTATGACCCAAAACAATTTTTAGGTTCATAATATCATTTTTTACTTTAAATAACCCGTTAGATATAATTTTAAAAAAAAATCTAACACATAGAAACATAGATTTTATAGTTAAAAAAAGGAGACAAAAAGAAACACGTTTCTTTCACATAGTATGGCTATGTCTATTTAAAAAAAGTGAAACGTCTAATTTTCGACTCTAAAAACTATGTTTCTATGTGTTGAAAATAATTACAATTAATAAAGCCCATTCCTTTCGGTTTGGGCTTTTTATAGTCTTACAACTCTGATTGCTTTTTATTAATAACCCAGAACTGTTTTTAATTCGATATACTTTTGTAAGTCATTAAAATTATGTCCTTTACCTTTCATCGATTTTATGAAAGTTGGCGTTGTTCCAGTTGCTTTAGCGCCAATGATATCGTCAATATCCAAATTACTGAAACCAAGATCTTTGTACTGTTGCAGTAATTCCGGTGTAATATTTTGAGATTTCAAAGCAACCAAATCGTCTGGTTTTATGTTGTTATATCCTGCTTTTTGAAAATTGTTTACATATTCAGGTGTTACATTTAAGGACTTCATTGCGATCAAATCGTCCAGTTTAATGTCTTTGTAACCTGCTTTTTGAAAACCGTTTACATATTCGGCAGTTACATTTAAAGATTTCAACGCAATTAAATTACTGTTCGAAATATCATTATATCCTATTTTTTTAAACGAATTAATAAAGTCCTGATCGATATTCATAGATTTAAAAGCAATGATATCATCATCAGCATCTTCGTCATTTTTGGCACCTGAAGAATTGCGAACATCGGCAATATATTTTCCGTCAATTCCCTGAGATTTCAATGCTATAAGATTACTTGGACTAACATTTTTGTAACCTGCTTTTTTGATCTCTTCGATAAAAGCTTTGTCTATTTCTAATGATTTAAAAGGAACCAGATTGTCCAAATCGATATCCGGAATTGCCTGTTTGATCGATGCGATATAAGCTTCATTTACATCTAAAGCAGCAAGTGGAATAACCTGATCTTTATCGATATTATTGAAACCATTTTTCTTTAGCATTTGAACGTAAGATTTTTTGATATTTATCATAAAGAAAACCATAAGATTATTGTCGTCTTTAAGTACAACTCCTTCTTTAGACAATGCTTGACTATAGTCTTTATTAGGCGTAAATTTATAAGTTCCCATTCCTTTGTTTCCTTCAAATTTCCCAACAAAAGACATTGTTCCTGCTTCGCGTGTTAAGGTAAATGTACCTTCTTTATCTCTTGGCAAACTTGAAAATTCACTTACTTGAAAAGTACTTGTAGAATTGTCATGTTCGTCACTTTTAAATTGAATATTGATTGTATTCTCTTTAATTGTAGCAAACCAATCTCCTTCAGTTCTTACACTGCTGTGAATGTTTGTATTCTCTTTTGGTTCTTCTATAGAAGAAAGATTTTGACTTTGCGCTGCCGGTTGATTAAAAAGGCACGCAAACAACACCAATATTGGCAATAGGAAAAAATATTTCCAAGTGGTGTGCACGTTTGATTTTTTCGAGTTCATCATGATGATTCGTTTTTTTAATAATGATTGATTATAGTTAGTTGTAAGACTCAAAGGGAATTGTGGAGCGGCTACTTTTAGTAAACTAAATTGGTAGCTTTCTTTCTCGACAGTATCTTGCTGTAGCATTTGATCGTCTGTCAAGAATTCAAGGTTAATTTCTAATGCTTTTCTCCATTGCCAGGCAAACGGATTAAACCATTGAAAGATCAAAACCATCTCTGCAAGCAAAAGATCGATGGTATGTTTTTGCTCAATATGAATTTTTTCGTGAAGCAAAATCTGATTGTAGGTTTCCCACTCATATTTCTCTGGATTGATAAAGATATTATTCCCAAAAGAACACGGTGCTTTGTCGCCTGTAATTTCTATAATACGAAATTTTCCGTCTTGAATAACAGATTGCGAATAGGCTCTGTAAAGCAATATAACGACTTGCATTAAAAAGTTAAGTGCAAAAACGATTACGCCAAACCAATACAAATAAACCAACCATTGAACAACTGATTCGATCTTAAAAGTTTCCTTGGTTTGTTCTACAACTGTTGATTCTACAGGTTGTATTTGTGGTTTTGTCGTTTCAATTTTATTAACCGGAGTTTGGGCAACTACAACAGGTTTTTCTACTGCTGTTTTTCTTAATGATAATTGCTGAGGAACCGGAACAAGCGGCAAAATAAAAGCCATAATCATACAGGCCAATAATATATATCTGTTGAGATAAAAGAAAGTCTCTTTTTGCAAAAGCAGTTTATAAAACACAAAACAGGCTGCAAGAATAAGGGCTGTGTATAAAATATATGGTATCATATTTTTCCTTTTTTAATGATGTCTACGATTTCATCTAAATCATTTTCTGTAAGCTTTTGTTCTTTTGCAAAAAAGGCAAGCATTCTTGGGTAAGAATTATCAAAATACTGGCTAACAATATCCTTCAATGCAAATTGTTGGTATTCTTCTCTACTAATCACCGGAAAAAAGCAATGCATATTCCCTGCCGTTTCACTATTTAGGAATTCTTTGTCTTTAAGAATCTTGACAATTGTTGCTACACTATTATAGTGTGGTTTTGGATCTGGCAATAATGGAATTATATCTCTTATAAAGGCTTTGTCTAAATCCCAAAACACTTGCATGATTTGTTCTTCTCTTTTGGCTAGTTTTATCATCGTTAAATCTTTTTACGAAGGTACTACTAATTAATTAGTAGACAAACTAATTGATTAGTATTTTTACTAATAAGTTAGTAATTGGATTAAATTTTCATAAAAAAAGCGCTTCACAAAGTTACTAAAACTAAGTAAATCAAAAACTTAAATACAATTTATTAGAAAACAATAAATTTCTAATAATAAAGAGGTTTGTATTCTTTTTTTAGATTTCGAATAAAAAAAAATGTTCCCAAATAGAAAAAAATCACTTTTTTCAAAGCCAGATTAACCTAAGGTTGTTTAATTTTTAATTAAAAGTTAACGAATTCTGCAAACTATAAATAACACAAATAGTAGCGTCAGGCGGAATCATTTCGAACAAAATCATATTCTTAACAATTCTATAATTCAATAATAATTTTGCCTGAACAGGCATAAACAGAAGTAATACACAAACTAAACATAAACAAATCTTAAAATTTTAAACATAATTACAATATTGACTTATTCAAATATAAAATCTATTAAAATTTAACATTACAAACACAATACATTAATCAATTCATGTTATTAAGGTAATGTTGCGATTCTATCTTCGCAACTTAAATAACACAAAAAAACTGTCAAAAATGAAACTAAAACTACTCTTAATCTTTGCAATTACTTTAATTTGCAATAATGCCTTTTCACAGAAAGGTTTGCTTATCTCAGAGATTCTGACGAATCCCAATGGTGATGATTCTCCATTAGAATATGTTGAACTTGTAGCCACAACTACAATTAATTTTGCAACTACACCTTATACAGTTGTTTTTACAGACAATGGTACGGCAACTTCAAACGGATGGAAAGCCGGAAGTTCTGTTACTTACGCTTTCTTAATCAACTCAGGATCAGTCACAGCTGGACAAGTTGTATATGTTGGAGGTTCTTCGATGTTGCCTTTAAGCCAAGGTGGAATTGCCTTAAAAACTAAAAATACCGGAACAACTGCGGGAGATAGTTTTGGTTCTAAAAATACTTCCGGAGTTTTAGGAAATGGCGGCAGCAATGCCGATGCTGTTGCGGTATTTGATGTAACAGCTTCTTCAATCTCGTCTTCTACCGTTCCTGTTGATGCTCTATTTTTTGGTGATGCTGTAAGAAGCGCTTTCAAAAGCTCTGGTTCTGGTTATCAATTGCCTGTAAATGATAAATATAATGGAGGAAAATTACAAACTTCTTCTTATTTGGCGCCAGATCCTGGAAGTGACGAATTAGTAAAAGCAACTTCTGGCGTTTACAACACGTCGACTAATACTTTTACAACAGCTCGTACATGGGCTTTGACAAGTACTACAAGTTATAATTCGACTTCTATAACTATTGCAGGAACGCCAGTTGGGAATGTTAATCCAACAATTACTTTGGCAACGCCAACAGTTTCAGGAAATGCTCCAGCAACTGTAAGTTTATCTGCAACTGCAACAGATTCTGACGGAACGATTTCTAAAGTTGAATTCTTTAACGGATCTACTTTGCTTACTTCTGTGACTTCTTCTCCATATACATATTTTTGGACAAATGTTGCTGCAGGTTCTTATTCGATTACAGCAAAAGCAACTGATAATAGCAATAATGCAACAGTTTCTTCTGTAAAAACGGTAACGGTAAACAGCACTGTAAATGTGGCGCCAACGCTAGTTTTTAATACAACGGCTTCAAAATTTGTGAGTTTATCAACTACTTCTGCAAAAGTGGGTTGTGTGATGAATAACAATACAGATCCTTTTATCGTTTCCGGTCTTGATATTACAGTAACTGATGATAATCTTGACGGACTAACATTCTCTATGACGAGTTCTAAAACAAGCGTGGTTCCAAACGCTAATTTTACGGTAACCGGAACTGGTAATGCGCGTAAACTCAGAATTAACCCAACAGGAGTTGGATATTCGACTTTAACCTTAAAAGTGACTGACGCTCAAGGCGGAAATAAATCTATAACGGTAAACGTGGCCGTTTCTCAAGCATTGGCTACAGCTTCTCTTAAAGATATTTATCACGCTGGTGTTGCCGATGGTTCGACTGCAATTCCTATTGATGAAAATTATATGTTTGCTGCCGATGATGAAACAAATGTGATTAAATTATTTAGCCGAAACAATTCGGGGCTTTCTGTTTATCAATTTGATGTGAATCAATATTTAGCTTTAAGCGGAACTGAAGTTGATATTGAAGCGTCTTTTAGAAGTACAACTAAACCAAATCGTATTTACTGGATTGGTTCTTTGAGTAATTCTAAATCCGGAGAAGCAAGAGCGGACAGAAACCGAATTTTTGCTACGGATATTGTAGGAACCGGAGCTAATGCAACGCTTGTTTTTGTTGGATATTACAGTAATCTTAGAAGTAAACTTATTACTTGGGGAAATAATAATGGTTACAATTTTACAGCAAAAGCTGCTACAGGAATTGAACCAAAACGTATAGATGGTTTTAATATTGAAGGTCTCGAAATGGGTCCTGACGGAACAACTCTTTATATTGGTTTTAGAGCGCCATATGTTGGAAGCGGAACTAACAAAGCGTTAATCTGTCCTTTGCAAAATTTTGAATCTTGGTTTGGAAACGGAAGCCCTTCTGCTAATCCTGTTTTTGGTTCTCCAATCGAATTAAACCTGAACAATCACGGAATTAGAAGTTTAGGTAAAAATGCTTCAAACAATTATATCATTGTAGCTGGAAGTTATGCTGCTACAGGAACGTTTGAATTATACTCATGGAATGGTCAAAGTGCAACTGCTCCGGTTTTACTTAATGCTAATTTAGCCAACCTTAAACCGGAAGGTATCGTAGATGTTCCGGCTGATATTTCGGGATCATTTACTTTAGATTTAGTGTCAGATTTGGGTTCAGACATTCCGTATAATGATGGTTTAGAAAACAAGGAAGTTGTAGAGCCAAATCACCGTAAATTTTTAACGTCAACTATTAGTGTAAGCGCTCCATCGACAGGTAAAAAAGCTCTTGTTCAGGAAGAATTTGCAACTCAAATTACAGCAAATGAAGTAATAGCATATCCAAATCCTTTTACTTCTGTACTAAATATCGATTTTTATGATCTTGCGCCTCAAAGTATTTCGGTTTATAGTCAAAACGGTTCGCTTGTAAAAGAGATACATTCGGTTACAAAAGGTTTAAATACATTTGATTTTAATGATTTAAATACCGGAATCTATTTTATTACTTATCCGGGAATGAAAAAAGCAATTACGGTTATTAAGCAATAATTGTTTTTAACGCGTTGGGTGTAATTATTTTCAACACATAGAAACATAGCTTTTAGAGTCGAAAATTAGACGTTTCACTTTTTTTAAATAAACATAGCCACACTATGTGAAAGAAACGTGTTTCTTTTTGTCTCCTTTTTTAAGTATAAAATCTATGTTTCTATGTGTTAGATTATTTTTGTTGAATTACACCCAACGGATTTATTTTTGATATAATTAATTAGCCTAAATTGGAACAAACTAATTCTGTTCTGATTTAGGCTTTTTGCATTTTATAAATTTCGATCGAAAATATCTTTTCTGAATCCTTTAATTGTTTCATAGAATCCCAAATTATATTCAGAAACTAAAACAGGTATTTATACTTTAGATAGAAAACTAATAATTGCTATTTTTGAATAAGCAGATTCTTACTATAAATCTATCCAAATGAAAGAACCTTTTACTATTCTTGAAAAACTATGGGAACGAACTTTAAATCCTTCCAATACATCTTCAACGAATGAAATTCAAAACTGGGACGATGAAATAAAAGCGTTGTATCAATTGGGTATTGGTATGGAAGATGCGCTGCAATTTTTATACTTTGAAAAACCTGATTTCGAAACGTTTAAAAACTGGGTAAACAAGAAAAACAAAAGCAATAACTCCGATTCTGACGGTTTTACTGCCGATGTTCTTTCAAAAGAAGACCTTGAATTTTGGGATAAAAACGGCTATGTAATTGTAAAAAATGCGATCTCAAAAGAAGATTGTGAAACTACACAACAAGCAATTTGGGATTTCTTAGAAATGGATCCCAATAAAAAAGAAACCTGGTATAACAGACACGAAAATCAAAAAGGCTTAATGCTTAATTTTTCGGATCATGAAACCTTAAATAAAAACCGACTTTCGCCAAGAATAAAAAAAGCATACGAACAACTTTATAATACAGATAAAATCTATAAAACCATTGATAAAGTAAGTTTCAATCCTCCTGAAACCTCAGAATTTACTTTTTTAGGAAGTCCGATTCATTGGGATACAAGTTTAAAACAACCTATTAAATTTGGGCTTCAGGGACTACTCTATCTCACGGATTGTAACATTGATGAAGGAGCTTTTCATTGTGTTGCGGGATTTCACAATGAGATAAATCATTGGCTTGACAATCTCCAACCAGATGAAAACCCGAGAGATAAAGCAATTGCGACATTACAGCCGAAACCTATTGCTGGAAATGCCGGCGATTTTATAATCTGGAATAATACTTTACCGCATTGTGCTACAGCAAACAAAGGAAAAAATCCAAGAATGGTTCAGTATCTTACCTATTTACCAAATGAATATAATGCTGATGGAGAATGGATATAAATTTAGAATTTATTAAGCGTTTTCCACTTTTCGCAAACGAATCAAAACATATCCTAATGCTAAGAAAACCATTGCTGCGCTCGCGTACATAAGCATTGGGATTTTTGCAATCACATCCTGATACATCCATCCTGCAATAAGTGCTCCAAGACCAATTCCTGCTTCAAGAGCAATATACATCGTTGCCATAGCTTTTCCGCGATGATCGGCGAAACTCATGTCAACCGTCCAGGCGTTTAAAGCCGGAGAAACAATTCCGGTAGAAACTCCGTAAAGTGCAGATCCTGCTAAAAGTCCTGTGATTGAAGTCGAGAATCCAACAATGAAAAGTGACATAATCAAAAAGAACAAACCAATTGCTATTATATGCAAACGACCGTATTTGTCAGATGCTTTTCCGGCTCCAAAACGAATCATTACCGAAGTAATTGTAAAGACCATAAAAAACAATCCTTTATTGGCGATTCCTAAATGCTGACTCCAATCCGGAATTAATGTCAAAATCACGCCATAAGCCATATAAGAAAGAAACGTTACAATAGCTGCGGGCAATACTTCTACAGCTATAATGTCATTTCTTGAAATCCTTAGAATACGCAAGCTAAAACGCTGTTTATTTTTTAAAGTTTCCTTCATGTTCATCAAAATTACGATCGACATCAAGGCAAAAACAGAAGATGCATAGAAAAGCATGTTCATCGAAGAATATATTTTAATGGTACTTCCAATCGCTGGTCCCAAAGCCATTCCTATCGAAAAACAAAGTCCATGCAATCCTAAAGCTTCTCCCCAACGCTCTCTTGGAACAATATCTGCAACATAAGCTGCCGTTGCTGTAGGTTTAAATCCTGTAGAAAATCCATGAATCAAACGCAGGAATAAAAAACCGGAAACCGTGCCTAAAACCGGATAAAGAATACCACAAACAAAACAAACAATAGATCCAACCGCCATAACAGGAACTCTACCTAAAGTATCTGTCAATCGACCGCTAAAAGGTCTTGAAATTCCAGCCGTTAACGTAAAAAGAGCAATAATTAATCCTTTATACTCAGCTCCGCCCATATTACTCAAATATTCAGGAAGTTCCGGAATCAACATATTAAAACTCGCTGAAAAGAGTAAGGAACTTAAACAAACTAATCCAAATTGCAGATTATAGATTGGGTGAATGGCTTTGATTGGGGAATTCATGAGGAATTTTTAGAAATGCAAAGATAGAGAAAACTCTAATTTCAAACTAATGGTTCAATCATAAAGCTAATTAGATAAATATTATGGCTAAATCAATTTTAAACCCTTCTCAAAACACACTAATAAAAGTCTGATATTGATTGTTTTATAACTTATTATGGTCATAATAAAAGGCAGGCACATTGTACTTTTGCGCCTTTGTAATAAAAAGGAAATTACAAAAGTAATAACCTAAATAACAAAGCATTAACTCTTATAAATATGAAAACAAAAAATACCACGCTGTACTTTTATATCCTATTTTTAATTCCATTCTTTTCGCAAGTAATTGGTCAGAATAAGGCAATCACTTTAAAAGAGAAAAACAATACTTACCTTGACTCTGTAAAAAAGACATTTGTCAAGAATACTATGTCTGCGCGTGTTGATAGCTTATGGATGAAGGAATTAACAAGTCTGGATACTTTTAATACGCTTACGGCTGATATTGAAAACGGTGCTCTTGATCAAAAAATTGATTTAGAATTACCTACTGAATTGCTTAAATCGAGATTAGCCGCTATGAATGCTAAATCGCCTTTTAATATTGAATATAATCCACAGCTTGAAACCGTTATTAAATCGTTTCTAAAATACAGAAAGAAATCATTTGGTCGATTAATGGCTGCTTCTGAATATTATTTCCCATTGTTTGAAGAAGCTTTAGCAAAAGAAAAAATTCCACTTGAGATCAAATATCTAGCCGTTGTAGAATCTGCTTTAAATCCAAAAGCGGTTTCGAATATGGGCGCAACAGGACTTTGGCAATTTATGTATAATACCGGAAAACAATATAAACTGGAAATAGATTCTTATGTTGACGAACGTCATGATCCTCTAAAATCTACAGAAGCTGCGGCAAAATACATGAATAGTATGTATAAAGCTTTTGGTGATTGGGATTTGGTTCTAGCCGCTTATAACTCTGGTCCAGGAAACGTTTCTAAAGCGATTAACCGTTCTGGCGGACAAAAAAATTACTGGAATATTAGAAAAAATTTACCAAAAGAAACACAAGGTTATATTCCTGCTTTTCTTGCTACAATGTACCTTTATGAATATCATGCTGAACATGGAATTAAACCCGAAAAAGCATTAGTAAAACATTTTGCCACAGATACCATAATGATCAAAAAGCAAATGAGTTTCAAGCAAATTTCTGACTTAATCGACATTCCAATAGCCCAATTAGAATTATTAAATCCTTCTTATAAATTGAATATTATTCCTGTTTATGACAAACAAAACCATTATCTAAGATTGCCACAGGATAAAATAGCCGTTTTTACTTCGAATGAAGAAAAAATCTATGCTTACGCTGAATATCAAGCAAATTTGCGTGAGAAACCGTCTCAGAATTCTATGATGATTGCATCTAAAACTACAAACTCAAAAAAGTCTGCAACACTTGAAAAAGGAAAATATTACGTTATTCAAAAAGGAGATACTTTGGGCAGCATCGCAAGAAAATATTCTGTAAGTGTTTCTGAACTAAAAAAAATGGAATAAAATAAATAACGAATTATTAGCATTAGGCAAAAGCTTAAAAATAACAGGAAAATAGTATTAAATAGAGGTTTTTATTAGAAATAAACCCAAGGTTAAAATGTGCCGTTAGGCACTAAATATTGGTAGAAAACAGGAATTAGAATAAATTTAGCGTGCCGTAGGTACGCAATGGTTATCATTTTGTTGCGTACCTACGGCACGCCAACGTATTTTGAATCTACAATGACTACCAATATTTAGTGCCTAACGGCACAAATTATAGACTTTCAACTCTTGATTGGTATTTGAACTACTTTTATTAACGGTTTAATCACATAATAAAAGTAGTTTTTAGCAGTTTTGAAACTCCTGAACCAACGCTATTAAATGTAAAAAATTTTCTAAAATTTGCCTTTTTATACAGCTCTTTAAAAAGATTAAAATATATTTACGTTTTGGTTAATAGAATAACGTGTCACAAATAATGAATTATCGCACCGTTAAACCAATTAATTTTAAGAAGTCAGAATGGAAAAATATAACGTATCAGTAGTGTCATCAACTTTAGAGGATAATACAATACCCAACGATAAAATAAAGAAAGTCGATTTATTACCAGATCCTGAATCTCGATTAGATTCTATGGAAATGAAAGAAAAACCTCTTATGGATTCTACTATTCCGTTTAGAGATTTAACAAATGTTGCGACTAAAAAAGAAAGCATTACCAAATTGATTGATAAACTTGATGTCGAAACTAATATTAGATATCAAAGAACTGTAGAAGATACGTATTGCAATGTTTACTCCTACGATTATTGTTATTTTTCGAAAGTATATCTACCAACAGTTTGGTGGACAGATGAATCTCTTGAAAAAGTTTTGCAAGGACAAGAAGTTGAACCCATTTTTGAGCAAACTGTCGATCGTATTTACTCCAGTGCCATACACGATTGGTTTTTGGAATGGGGAGTTAGTTTTGGCTGGCAAAGGATATTTACCGTTGATGAACTTCAAAATAAGGTAAATGCTAATGGCGGAATTGGAATTATTTGTGCAAAAAGAAAAGAAAAAGGACTTTCAGGTCATATCGTTCCCGTTGTTCCCGAAACAGACTTACATAAAGCATATCGAGAAAATGATATAGTAGTATATCCGCTACAATCACAAGCCGGAAAATTAAACTATAATTACTTTTCAGAAGTTCGTGAAGACTGGTGGAATGACGAGCTATATTCCTCTTATGTCTTATATTACCATGATTAAATAAAAACAATTGCCTTAATTGTTTAAACTTCTAAAAACTTTATTGATTTTCAATGCGTTAACTATTTGTAAATCACATAATAAAAAACTACTTTTGCAACTTGGAAAAAACAGGAATAGTAAAAGTTGTCATTCGGCTATTCATCTTCTTAAATTATTGATATAAAAGCAATTAACATCAATACTAATTTTATAACCTACTTATAAAATTATATTGATTTTATCAATCATTCAGTCGATACAAGTGCAAAATTTCTAAAACTAATATAAATTCATACAATTTTAAAAGTAAATCAAGACTTTTTTAATGGATGCAACCAATTATGCTTTATCCGTTAAAAGATTTCTTGCCTCTGATTGTTAGCAGATTAGTTTTATTTTTTTCCGAATAAAAAGCAGTGATTTTAAAAAATTAAATTAACCATAAAAAAGACAATTAGTATAAATGAAAGACAATCAGACACAAAAATATTATTGGGGAATAGGATTAGAAAACGAAACCTACATGCAATTTGAAGAATCCCTAATTGTCTCTGGTGAATTTATACAAGAAAAAATTGGCTTTGAGAAATATAGTATCGACTACAGAAAATGCTACAAACCAGAGAGTTTAACTCCTGTTTTGAAAAAAGCTTTTGACATAAACGAAAACTATACAGTAAGCAGAATGATGAACAGTCATTCGCTTGAAAAACTGGATATTAATTTTCAGCATAAAACATTATCGCCAATAAAACCATTAATGGATACTGAAACTGGCGAAGTTATTGCTCAACCAATTGAAAATCCTGATTATCTGGGACAATCTATCATGGAAGTTTTTCTTGAAGATCAGCCTTATAACATTCAAAGTATGATTACCCAAAGAAATAAAACGATGGGTTCTGTACATTTTGATGGTGATTCAATCGAATTTGTAACTAAATATTTTGAAAACAGAACAATAGCTGATTCTTGCAAAGAACTAAAAGCGACTAAAAAACTATTTCTTGATAAAATCAATGAATCTGCTGTTTTAGACGGAAAATTAAGCTTTCCGGATTATAACAATGGTCTTAATATGTTCATGACAAATCAGGAAAATCTTGTTTTGTTCAACAACGGAACGTACCACTTTCATATTACATTACCATCATTGACAGAAGATAGCCGAATTGTAGATTATAATGAGTTCAATAAAACGCATGGTAACGCAATTTATTTACTGCAATGGTTTGAACCTTTCTTTATAGCAACGCTTGGAAGCCCAGATATTATGGGAGTTATAAGTGATAAATATAGTCTGGACAAAAAATTTACTTTGGGTTCTATGAGAAACGCAATGTCACGTTACATTGGTGTTGGAACTTATAATAAAGCAATGCCAAAAGGAAAAATTCTAACTTATAAAGTGGATGATTTTAGAAAATTACTAAAATTCGAAAAAGAAGAAAACATTTGGTGGCGCGATCAGATTGAAGCTGACATGGAATATGAAATGCTTTCTGAAGTTGGTTTGGATTTTAATCAGGAAAAAATGTACCAAAGCGGATTCGAATTCAGAAGCTTTGATGAATTTCCTGCTGAATATTTAAATGATGTTCTTTTCTCTATTATTTTGATTTGCGAACATTCTTTAAATCTGCCTGATGTTCAATGGGCGCATGACAGTAAAGCCTGGAATAATTTAGTTTTCAAAACCTTAAAAATGGGTTATTCGACTGAAATTAATGACGAAGAAAAGAAAGAAGTTCTGGATTTATTACAAATATTAAATCCATCAGATTCTAATTACGACACTCTAAAATCTGAATTTGAAGCAATTGTTTTATTAGACGAGTTTTTCTTTAAAATTCTGGCTGTTTTACACGACAAGTACAAAGACAACAACGTTTGTCTGGATGCTATGTACGGACAAAAAACAAGTTCTCCGCCTAAATGGGATAACTTTAATAAATACCAAACAGAAAAACATTTGCAGCAAATTGGTGATTTCTGCGAGAACTAAAATCCGCATATAATCGTTTTCAGATATTTATAAATTACAAAAACATCCCATTAAGAAAATTTCTTTTTGGGATGTTTTTTTTAAATGAGTATAATAAATTGTTTTTACTATTTCTCTTTTTAAAAGACCGCTTCACAACATCACTTACTTTGGTATTTATTTTTTAACTTTCGTGATCTGAAAAATAAAGCAACTGCATTTTTTTTAGTGAACCTATTGATAATTTAAAAAGCTAGAGAATGGTTTTGGATTTTAAAAAATTCCCACAACTCCTAACAGACCGATTAATATTACGAAACATTGAGAATACAGATGTAGCCTTAATTCATAAACTGCGTTCAGATGAAACTGTAAATGCATTTGTGGGCAGAGATAATTCCTCTACTTTAGAAAAAGCAAAAGATTATATCCTTAAAATACAGAATTTAATACAGAAAAATGAATGCATTTATTGGGTTATCAATTTAAAAGAAAACAAAGATCTGATGGGATGTGTTTGTCTGTGGAATTTTGATCCTGAAAATGAAATTGTTGAAATTGGATACGAAATGCTGAGTGAATTTCAAGGAAAAGGGATTATGGGCGAAGCGCTTAAAAAAGTAATCGAATATGCGTTTGAAGAAATGAAAGCAAAAATAATTACGGCATTTCCATCTTCTGATAATAATAGTTCTGTTGCAATGCTAAAAAAGCTAAATTTCGAATTCGAGGAGAATAAATACAATAACACTCATGAAAAAGTAAAAAATCTGGTCACTTTTACGTTAAGAAATCCTCATACTCTAAAAGCCATCTAATAAGTAAAAAAATCAATTTGAAACTACAATTCTCTTATTACCTCAATCAGGATGTGCTTTTTCTGGCTAAAGATCTTTTAGGTAAAGTTCTTTTCACTCAAATCGACGGAGAAATAACTGCTGGCATAATCGTAGAAACCGAAGCTTATTTTGGCGTTCAGGATAAAGCATCGCATGCTTACGGTGGCCGACGCACGGATCGAACGGAAACTTTATACAATCAAGGCGGAATCTCGTATGTCTATCTTTGCTACGGAATCCATAATCTGTTTAATATTGTGAGTTCTGTCGAAGGAGAACCTCATGCCGTTTTGATTCGGGCAATTCAACCTTTAATTGGCAAAGATATTATAGAATTAAGGCGTAAAATGGCGATTACTAAAGCGGCGATTTCATCTGGTCCGGGTTCTGCTGCCAAAGCTTTAGGAATTGATCGTTCTTTTAACGGAAAAGATTTAGCCGGAGAAGAAATCTGGATCGAAGATCATGGAATTCGATATACGGATGATCAAATTGTAGCAGTTCCTCGCGTAGGTGTTGCATATGCTCAGGAAGATGCTCTTTTGCCGTGGCGTTTTTGTATAAAAGACAACAAATATGTAAGCAAACCTAACAAGTTTTAAATTATTAAAATCAACCAATAACCAATGCTAACCGATATTATTGCCAAAGATCTTAAAGTACTTTTTTGCGGAATTAATCCGGGTTTAAAATCCGCTTCAGACGGTCATCATTTTTCCGGAAGAAGTAATCGTTTCTGGAAAGTTTTGCATCAGGCTGGTTTTACACCACATCAAATCGAACCCGAAAATGACTTTATAATTCTTGAATTAGGATACGGATTAACAACTGCAGTCGCAAGACCAACAACTCGTGCAGACGAACTTTCTAAAGAGGAATTTAGGGATTCTATCCAAATATTCAAAAACAAAATAAATCAATTTCAGCCGCAATATATCGCGTTTCTGGGCAAAGCAGCGTACAAAGCTTTTTCAGGCAAAAAGCAAATTTTATGGGGCTTACAAGAAGAAGATTTCTGTGGTTCTAAAGTTTGGGTTTTACCAAATCCCAGTGGTTTGAATCGAGGATTTAGCATAGACGATCTTATTACTCATTATTCCGAATTATATTTGGTTATTGCAAATCAAGCCTAGCAAAAATCCAAATCACATCGCTGCTTTGTTGTCCTTTTTAATTATTTTAAATACATTTGAGATATGGATATAAATAATAAAAACATAATTATAAGACCAGCTGCAAACACAGATTTGCCGCAGCTTAATGAATTTCTGCAATTTCTCGTTGAAGCAGAACGCCCTTTTGATCCAACCTTAAAAGAAGGGAAAATTTTCTATTATAATATTCAGGATTTTATCTCAGACGAAAAAACAGAACTTTTGGTAATCGAAGAAAATAATGAAATTATTGGATGCGGATATGCCCAAATTCGATCTGCAAAACCTTATAAAAACTATGAGCTTTATGGATATCTTGGCTTTATGTTTGTAAAACCGGAATTTAGAGGAAGAGGCATTAATAATTTATTGATGAACGATCTTAAGAAATGGATTTTATCAAAAGGAATCTCTGAAGTCCGACTCGAAGTTTACTCTGATAATGAAGCCGCCATTCGTGCTTATGAAAAAGCAGGCTTCAAAAAAATAATGACCGAAATGCGTTACGAGATTAACTAATTACTTATATGGAGATTGAAAAAAACGAAGGAATTGCAGAAATTTTAAATAGAGAATTTGCCAAAATTAATTCAACTTTAAAAGTTTTGATTTCAGAAAACCCAAATAAAGCATCTCAGAATTCAGCAATAGTTGAAAATGGAAATAGATTTTCGCAAATAAATATTATTGAAGAGGAAAAAATTTATAGATCTGATTTTTGGAGAGATGGCGTTTATTTAGCATGCGGAAAAGCGCCAAACATTACAGAATTTGCAAAAGCCTTAGATTATTGGTTATGCCAGGATGTAACCACTAAAATGTTTTCTGAAAAATTTAAATTTATTCACACTAGTGAAAAATCTTTTGCTTTTGACGAGGGAAGAGAAATTGAATATCAATGGGAAGGTTTATTAGAAGATGATAATGATTGGGATCTTAAAGAATTTGTTAGCTTAGCAATTAACGATGAAATTTTAAGTAATCTTTTTCCATTTACAAGTCATGATACTTTATGTTTTAGCAAATGTACAGGCTACCCTTATGATTTTGAAGGTTTACCACATGTAACATCCAAAGAATTTGAAAATAACTCAGAAATTTCAAATGAAAAACAATTTGTAGTGACAATAAATAATATGGAATATCTTGGTGAAGGAAATGCTGCTACTGCTCTAAAAATTGTTAAAGCTAATTTACCAAAAGGCTTGGAACTCGCCAGAAAAGGAGTCGCAAAAGATTAAAAAAACATTTATTTCACCTTTGAAAAAGATTTAAGTTCAAGTTGATCTGTGATTTTTTTTCGAAGAGTTTCGCAGGAACAAAATATATTATAGAGATGGATTTCAATCCATCATTCTCAATCGGAACCCAATCTTGTCATTTCTAGGAACGAAACCCAATCTTGTCATTTCTAGGAACGAGAAATCACACTCGCAGATCGACAAAGATTGGTGATTTTGATTGTGGAATTTCGACTGTTATTTCTCGTTCCTCGAAATGACAAAAATGACTATTCTGTTTACTAAGAATCGATTAATTTCAAAGCTTCGGGATTAACCCATCGAAAAAGAATAAAAAAATAAAGTTTTTTTTCTTTAACAAAATCACTAACTTGTATATAATTACTACAATATATAGTATTAATCTTGTTTTTATTCTTCTATTTTTCCCATTTTTTTCCAGAACAAAATTGTACGTAGTATATCTAAAGTAATTTTTCTAACATCAAAAAAAGATTTATTATGCGAGTACCAGTCATACGAAAAAATATATTATTTTGCCCAGATTCTAAAAGAGTTGTTGCCCGATATTTTATGAATGGTGATGAACGAACCCAACAAATGGTTCTCCGCATAATGATGCTCGACGAAAAACAAGTTCTGGAAACCTTAGAACAGACACTTCGCGAGTTTGCCAGACGTCACCGAAATATTTCTGCAATATTTTTTAAACATTGCGAACGAATAAGACCTTTAATCGAAGCTTTGCAAATTGATTATGAAGCGATGTCTCTAGACAGAAAAATGCTCATAGGTTCTTATTGCACAATGGAATACGCCATAGAATCTGCAGCCATTTTTAATCCGTCTATTGTCGAAGATTTTGATCAGTCAGGACTTGAAGAAGGCGAAAAACGTGTTATCATTTCCTTTAGAGCCACGGGTGAAGGACATATTTCATCAATTGTTTTTAGACGAGGAATTCTTGACAAAAACAATAATCTGCAAGTCATGAAAATTGGTCATAATATTGATAAGGCCGAGATTAATCATAAATCGACTTTCAATAAAGAACGATTCTTGTCGAAATTGTCCGAAATGCACACGCAAGACAGATACATCACACAAATCATGCAGGAATTACCAAATGACTTCGAGTATGCTGTTCTGAAAAACCTGGTCACTGTTGCTTTAAGCGATCCTTCGATTCGCGAAGAAAGAAGAATTGCCCTAAACGAAATAATGTGGCTGGCGAAATCATTCTACGATTTAGAATTCAAACACGATTCTGATATTACGGAACGTGTTATATTTCCAATCTCTGAATCTGAAAGCCGCGGTATAGAAGATGCACGTTTTGTTCGTTTTACTGATGATGATGGTTCCACCCGAGTTATGGCAACTTACACGGCTTATAACGGTCACGCGATATTGCCTAAACTTATCTCAACCGAAGATTTCTACTCTTTTAGAGTAATGCCTTTGCATGGTATTGGTGCTCAAAATAAAAACTTAGCGTTATTTCCAAAGAAAATAAAAGGCAAATTTGCTATGCTCGCCAGAATCGATGGCGTAAATAATTACATCATGTATTCTGACAGAGTTACACAATGGAATAATCCTGTTTTACTGCAAGAACCGCGCTATACTTGGGAATTTACGCAAATAGGAAATTGTGGATCTCCACTTTGGACAGAGGAAGGCTGGCTTGTAATCACGCACGGCGTTGGTACAATGAGACGTTATTGCATTGGCGCTTCGTTATTTGATCTTGATGATCCAACAAAAGAAATTGGAAGACTTAAAGAACCATTACTTTCGCCATTAGAAGACGAACGTGAAGGTTATGTACCAAATGTTGTGTATTCTTGTGGCGCAATTATTCACAATAATAGTTTGATTTTGCCTTATGCCGTATCCGATTACTCTTCGACTTATGCCATTGTTGATATGATAGTACTTTTAGATGCATTGAAAAACAGCAAATAATATTGAATTTCCACCTTTTTGAATAGCTTCCAACTTTAGTTGGAGTTATAAAATGAAACCAAAAATTGGGCTTTAGCCAAAATGCCTATTATTTGGCTAAAGCCCAATTCATTATTAATAACTCAATCTCCAGCTAAAGCTGGAGGCAATTCAGAAAATAAGGATAAATTAAATCATATTTCAATCGTATTTCAAACATAGCCCAAGGTTTCAACCTTGGGATACGAATTGGAATTCGGATTTAAATCGTGATAATTTATTGCGTTCCTATGGTTGAAACCACGGGCTATGTTTAATTAATTTTACAATGTCATTATAACGATTTATTGCGTTCCCAAGGTTGAAACCTTGGCCTATGTTTGATTTTGAAAATGAAAACTTAATAACTTAAACTAATATTTTTCTATCTTTATATAAAAATTTAATAAAGATGACCATTCAACAGTTAAAATATATTGTAGCATTAGACGAAGAACGCCATTTTGCACGAGCTGCAGAAGTTTGTATGGTAACGCAACCCGGACTAACAATTCAGTTAAAAAATCTGGAAGAAGAAATTGGAATCAAAATTTTTGATCGAAATAAAGTGCCCTTAACTCCTACTATACTTGGAATTGAAATTATAAACCGTGCCAAAAAAATCCTTCGTGAAGCCGATGAAATTCGGGATTTTGTAGTTAATGAAAAAAATAAGCTTGAAGGAGAAGTCAAAATCGGTATTATTTCGACATTGTCACCTTATTTGATTCCGCTTTTTATTAAGGCAATGAAAAAGGCAACTCCCAAAATGCAATTCATTATAAAAGAAGCTAATACAGGTCAGCTTATGAATGATGTTATGACCGGAGCACTTGATGTAGCAATTATGGCAACTCCCACAGGGAATCCGCATTTAATAGAACATCCGGTTTTCAAAGAACCTTTTGTTGCTTATTTAAATACAATACATCCTATGGCAGCAGAATCTCATTATGAATTGCAGCCGTCAGACAGAGCCGAACTGCTTTTACTCCAAAATGAATATTGTTATAATGCACAACTTTTGGATATTTGTGACATTAAGAATCCAGGGAAAATAAAAGAACAATTCAGTTATGATATTAGTTCGATTGAAACCTTAAAAAATCTGGTAAGAGCACAATTAGGATTTGCTATAATACCGGAACTTTCGATGATTAATGAAGTTGAAACGGGACTTTTTAAACATTTCAAAGAACCTAAACCCGTTCGCGAAATCAGTCTTGTAGTTTCAGATACTTTTTCGAAAAAATTACTACTCGAAAAAATGAATGAAGCAATTTGGAATTGCCTTCCGGAATCCTTACAGCAAAATTTTGCGTATAAAAAAATCAAATGGAACGATTCTCCTTATTTTATTAAAGCAACCACGAGATAAATTTTTATCGAAAGTCATATCATTCAAATCAAGAGTTTCAAATGTGTCTTTAGGCACTAAATATTGGTAGAAAATATGAATTTGGAATAGATTTAGCGTGCCGTAGGTACGCAATACATTTCGTTTTGATGCGTACCTACGGCACGCCAAAAAAGCTCTGTTCTTATTATTACCAATGTTTTGTACCTAACGGCACAATCCAATTCTCGATTCATATTAATCATAAAAAAATCCTGTTTTCTACCAACATTATATGTTTAACAGCACATTCTTTATTTCTATAAATCATAAAAAAAGCCAAAATACTTTACAGCATTTCGGCTTTTCTATAAGTAAGATGTTTGAATTATTTTTTGCTTAAATCTTTGGCTGCACCAATGATTACGTTAGCAACTGCATCAGGTTGAGAAATGAAAACACAGTGGCTTCCTTTTACTTCAGTAACTTTAGTATTTGAACGTTTGTACATTGCACGTTGAATCGAAGGATCAATACTTTTATCTTGTGTTGCAAGAACTGCATAAGCAGGTTTATCTTTCCATGCTGCTTTTGTTACAGGTGTTCCAAATCCTTTTGCATAAAAAGCACCTTGTGATGCGTACATAAATGCAGCTAGTTCTTTACTTACATCGGCACAAAATCCTGCATGAAATTTAGCTTCATCATAATAAACAATTCCTTTATCGTTTGGAGGCAAAACACCGTTTTCTGGCGCTGGAGGTGCAGTTTGTAACCATTGTACAGTATTTTCTCCGTTATCAGGCTGAAAAGCCGCTACATAAACCAATCCAACAACTTTTGGGTGATTTCCAGCTTCTGTAATTACAGTTCCTCCCCAAGAATGTCCAACTAAAATTGTTGGTCCGTCTTGATTGTCAAGTACCACTTTTGTTGCTGCAACATCATCTTCAAGAGAACTTAAAGGATTTTGAACGATTGTTACTTTATATCCTTTTTTCGAAAGTATATCATATAAATTTCTCCATCCGGAACCATCGGCGAAAGCTCCGTGTACCAAAACTACATTTTTAACCTTTGTTGGCGCTGTTTGTGCGTTTGCATTTGTTACTACCAAAAGACTTAAAATTAATGCTGCAGACAAGAATAAACGATTCAATTGTCTTTTTAAAATTGCTGTTTTCATGTTTTTATTATTTAAGATGTGAATGATTAGGTGTATTAAAGTTATTAAATTTTATTAAAATACTGATTATAAAGACACTAGAGTTGATTTCAAAACAATTTCAGTATTAAGTAATTTTGAAATTGGACAGATTTCTTTTGCTTTTTGAGCTGTTTTTTCAAAATCATCAACTGAAATCCCAGGAACTGAACCTGTAAGTTCCAAAGTGATTAAAGTAATTGTACCATCTTCAAAAGTTACTTTTGCAACCGTATTTAAATCTTCAGGCACAAAACCTGCTTCTGATAATAAAAAGCTCAATTGCATTGTAAAACATCCTGCATGTGCTGCAGCGATCAATTCTTCAGGATTTGTCCCTACTCCTTCTGCAAAACGAGTTTTAAAAGACAGTTGTGCATTGTTTAATGTTGTACTTTGAGTAGTAATGGTTCCATTTCCTTCCATTCCTGTACCTTTCCAGTTTGCGTTTGCGTTTCTTGTAAATTTCATGACTAAAGTTTTTAATGTTATAAATTTTTGATTTTCAAATAATTGTTCTGATTTGATGAGACAAATGTATGGCGGTTATCTTCATTAATCAAATTGATAATTTTGTAGTCTTATAAATTAAATTTATAATATTGATTTCTAATTTCAATAAAAGCCTTTCTTTTATAGTATTTTGCTCAATATTGGTTCTAAAGCCTTGCGCTTTTATTTTCCAATTATTTTTAGCCAACATATGTGCCATGATTAAAATCTCTATATAAAAGGGATATTTAGACTAAAATCTTTTCTTGCAATTGTCACATTTCGCTATAATATCTTAAAGAGTATTGATATCTCGTCACAAACAAAAGAAGCAACAATTAGAACTTCCGTTAAATACAACTTCAATTAGACTTGTACTTATAAAGCATTCGTATTCAAAAATTTAGTAACTTTAGAATATAAGTTCAGATCATACTCAATTGATGAAAAGTCTACTTTACGATACAATTAATTTTTGCCGAATGCAATAAACACCTATCAATAAATGTTATCTACATAGGCATTAATACGTTTTTAATGCTTTAAAATTAATTACAGGAAGTATGAAAAAAATATTGTTTATAATTATAATAACCGGGGTTTCTCTACATGGATATGCGCAAAAAGAAGTAAATGGTAAATACAAGCCAATTCCGGCCAACAATTCTGAAATAAAAGAAAATCTACCACCAACAGAAATACCTCCAAATACAGATACGCCGCCGGTAAAAGATCCGACAGTTTTAAAAATCAATCCGGATGATCTTTATAAAAATAATAGTCTCTATAAAAAAGAAGCTAATGTTGAAGGAATTTTTTATAGAAGAAATGAATATTTAGGCGGTTATGTTACCAATACAACCGTTTCGTCAGTTCGATATCGTGATGCTGCTTTTGTAGATGGCGACAAAATCAGGGTTTATCTGAATGATAAAGTGATTGAAAAAGAAGTAAGTTTAAATGGTGAATTTCAGGGATTCAAAATAACTCTGGTAAAAGGAATCAACAAAATTGATTTTGAAGCTTTAAATGAAGGTTCTGCATCACCAAATACAGCCGAGTTTCAGGTTTATGACGAAAAAGGCGAAGTAATCAAAGCCAGTCAATGGAATGTTGGAACTGGTTATAAAGCAACTATTATATTGTATAAAGAATAATTTTATTCCGAAATCTAAAAAACAAACCCGACAAGCTTTTAAAAACTTGTCGGGTTTACTATTTAATATTCTTTAATAAGATTCTGAATAATAATAATAATAATAATTTACGGTAAATTCAAATCTTTAAATCCTGTAACTTCCGTAGAAACTTCTCCTAACCAACCTGCTTCTGCACGATTCGAATTATAAACTTTTACAAAGTCAATACCTTTTAGTTTTACAGGTTCTCCTTTTGAGTTTACAGCCCAATTGATATCAATTTGCGATTTGTCATCAGTATTAGACCAGTTATCTGCGTAACCCCAATCATATGCCGGACAAACCCAGTAACTTCCCGTTCCTGATTGATCGAATGCATTAGATTGCAAAAATGTTCCTTTAAAAGTAATCGTACTTCCTTTCCAAGATGGATAAAAAGGCTGACTGTGAAAAGGATTTTTCGAAACATAACCTGTTTTTCCCTGATTATCCGTCCAGCGAATATAATTTGGTTCACTTGGATCTTCCGGCTCTGTAGCAGGTTTGTAATATGTTATCTCGTAGTTTTTAATTGTAGTTGCTTTTTTATGCTCAGAACCCGCAATTTCGAACCATTCATCATCTGGTTTTCCATTTCCGTTAGCATCGATCGAAACCATTATAATTCCAGGTTCTGCCCAATTTGAAAAAGCATTTCCAAGTACGATAAAATCATTTCCTTCTTTATTAATAACCGTATGATCAAAACCAAAGGTTACATAACCTCCAAATCCTCCAAGAGTAATCATGCTATTATCGGTCGTGATTGCTTTTTCAGCTTTTGCTCGCATGGTTTCATCAGTATCTCCCGCAATATATTCAGGTAAACCATTGGTGAATTGTCCCGGCGCCGGAAAGAAATCGAACACATTTTTGATTCTGTTCAAATACGCTTTATCGTTTACTGTAACAGTAAATGATTTCGAGCTTTCGCCTGCTCCATTTTTAGCTTTAAATTCAATATTATAAGTTCCTGCTGTTGCAAATACATAAGATAAATCAGCGGTTGTTGACACTTCCTTGCCATTCACGATCCATTTATAGGTATTCTCTATCTCACTTCCCACTTGAGGTTTAACACTGAACCATTGCATTTTATCTGTAACAAAACCATTTGCAGGAATCGTAATTTCAATTTTCGGAGGACTCTGTACAGCATCATCATCTTTAGAACATCCCGCCAAGAACAGGACAATTGACAAGGTAAATAAAATCTTCTTCATTCTTTTTTTTAAATTTTAAAGGTTATTTATTGTTTTTGATTGTTTTCTTTAGTTTAAAGGCAAAATGAGCCGGTATATCTCCTGTAATTACAGTAAACTTGGTTTCTCCGTTTTTATCGATGCAATACAGTTTTCCTGGCGAAACATAATCACCGGCATCTGTTACGTAAACATTTAGCGAAAAAGGATCAACCGCAAGTCCGTAAGGCGTTTTAATTTGATCACTAACTGCTTTTGGTAAAAAACTTCCTTCAAGTAAAGTCTCATTTTTTACGTCGATCATAGAATAATTTATTTTCCATTTGAAAGTGACATAACTAAATTCTGATCCAATTATGTAACCTTTATCGCCAACGATAGAAAGATTAGCACAAGCAATATCAAAGGTTTTCTTTACTTTATCTGTTTTTGTATCGATTACAAAAAGTTTTGAAGGAATATTGTAATAATCACCACGAGAACTTACATAAATATCTCCGTCAGCATCTGCTTCCAGTCTGTGAAGGTTAATTGCAACATCAATATCTTTGATTTTTGTAAAGGTTTTTAAGTCAATTACAGAAACTGTTCTTTCATAATTTGGCGGACTATATCCGCCGGAATTTGCGATGTATAATTTGTCACCAACAATCGCCATTTCCTCAGGCTGACGTCCTACTTTTACCGTTCTTGTAATCTTAAGTGATGTCGTATCGATTTCGGCAACAAAACCATTTGGCGAATTTTCTCCCAATTGTACTTCGCCATCGTAAGCACTTGCGTAGGCTTTTCCGTTTGCAAAAGTTACATAACGGCAGTTTTTTACATCAATAACTTTAATACGTTTAGTTGTTGCAGCATCCATAACTTCGATCTTATTTGAGTTATTGATCACAGCATAAACTTTTGATCCGTAAATACCAATATCATTTCCCACATCTCCCAAGCCTAAAGTCGCTTCCGGATTTGCCTGACCATAAACATTTCGTCTGTAAGTCCCGGACTGATAGTCATAATAGTCTAATGACGATTTGTTCATATTCATATTTCCTTCGTTAAGGAGATAAAATCCGTCGACGCTTGTAACCGTTTCCGGAGGCAAAACAACTACCTCTTCTGGGATAATAGGATCATCTTGCTGACACGCTTGAAAACTCATCGCTATTAAAACCAATAGAATCAAAAACTTGAAGTTTGTTTTCATAATAGAAAATTTAATTATTAGTATCTTTTACATTAAAAATTTACTGACATACTCAGGCGATAATTTCTCCCTGGCATCGGAAAATTTAAAACCACATCATAATATTGATTGAATATATTGTTGACCTCCGCTCCTACTTTTGTTGGAAGTTTCAGGAATTTTCCATCCCAAATCAAAGCCATATCGCTGGTATACCAAGGTTTTACATAATTTACAGGAATATTGGCTTTCTGACTGTATCGTTCTCCGGTATAAATAAAGCTGTAGTTCAACTGCCAGTTTTTCCAGCTTATAGACGAAGTTGCTGTTCCGCTGTTCATTGGCGTGTACGGAATCTGATCTCCGTAAGTTGTGCCTTTTGGCGTAACATCAATTGCTTTTTGATACGTATAACTCAAGCCCAAATCCAGAAATATTTCTTCCGGAAAACGGAATACAAAATTGGTATTCAATTCAAAACCTGTGATATCAACTTCCCCAAGATTCATCATCGTCCATCGAAATAAATTGGCAGATGGCATCGCAACAATTTTGTCTTTTACGTGATTATAATATACATCTGCCTGAAAGGAAGCCGATTGCAGAAACTTTTTCGGCTCAATAATATAAGTGGAACCAAAATCATATTGCGTAGTAAATTCAGGTTTTAAAGAGCTGTTTCCGATAAAAGTATAATACAAATCATTGAAAGTTGGCATTCTGAAAGATTCTTTATAAAATGCTCTAACCCTGAATTTTTTAGTATCAAAAGGTTGATAAGAAGCGGATACAACCGGACAAAAAACGTGCTGACTATCTCCTTGCTGATAATATTTAACCTGTTCGTCGACATATGCGCCTAACAAATTTGCCTGAATATCAAGTCTTGACCAATGCATTTCTGTAGATAATGCGCCCAAATAAGAATATCTGGTTGGATATGGAAATCGGTATAAATTAGCAGTAAGTGTATTGATCGAAAAATCTGTTGCCAAAGAAACTTTCCACCATTCCTTGATCGTATATTGATTTACAACAGAAGCATAAAATTCATTTTGATAATATTTATTATCCAGCGCGCCTTGCAATGTTTTATAATCAGGATCAATGTACCGATTATAATCTCTGCTGAATTTTATATTGGCAAGCAGTTCGTAATTCTTCGAAAATGAATTTTGAAAAGAACCATGAACAAAGAAATTTCTGTCCCATTGCCGCTGTACATATTCATATTTATTGGCTAAAATCGCTCCCGGAAGTCCACGTTCAGAATCATAATAATAAGCTTTTAATGTAGCCTGACCCGTAGTTCCAACTTTTGCCTGTAATGCCAATTCACTTCTTAAAGCCGTGATATCGCCATTTTGCCTGACAGCCGTTGTATCATAACCATTCGTCTTTTGGTATCTGTACTTATATTTTCCATCGGCTTTAAGCCATTCTGTACTTGCTGTAAGAGAGAAATTAGACGATAATTTTTGTTGATATAGAAAAGAAGGATTAAAAAGTCCAAACGAACCCGTTTTTACGCCAACTCTTATTTTTGTGGTTTTTCCAGAAGAGAAATCAGGAATTTTTGTTTTTAAGAAAAGCGTATTCGAAGAGAAAAAACCTCGTGCAGGCTGAAAAATAGTAGATTTTTGTCCATTATACAATTCAATGGCTTCGATATTATCCAGTGAATATTTTCCGAGATCTACTTGTCCGTTTTGCGCATTTCCAACACTCATTCCGTCATAAAAAACTGCTGTATGAGCACTTCCTAAACTTCTGACATTTATAGTTTTTAAACCGCCAATTCCGCCATAATCTTTTAGTTGCACACCCGAAAAATAACGCACAGCATCTGCAACAGAAAGACTATTTAGTTTTTCAAGCTGTTTTCCTGACAATATTTGGACAGGCATAGGAGATTCTACCTTAAATTCACGCTTGCTTGTGGTTACAATAACCTCATTCAATTGATGTTTCTTTAAAGAATCTGACTCCTTATTATTTTTCAGAGGATTATCTTGTCCATACATCGGATTCAAAAATAAAATCCATGCAAATACAAACAATCCACTATGTATTAGACGCAAACGCCTATGTTCACATAAGTGCATAAAAAATACTCTATTTAACTAAATAGTTGTTAACGGTAAAATCGAAATCAAATGTTAGTTTGATATTTGTGTTTGTCTCAAAACTCTGGTCCACGAGAGTTTGAAATTATAAGCATTGGCAGGTCTCCTGACTTATTCCCATTTTGATCAGCCTTCCCACATTTAGAAAAAATGCAGTGGCAAAAGATTCGATTTCAAAGGCTTAAAAAGCGATTGAATCAGTCAAAATGTTGCATGGAATTTACAGTAACGGGCTTGTTCAGGATTTGCACCTGATTCCCTCTTCGTCAGCTAAACTCGAAAAGAATAGCTAAACCATTGCGAGCGCAAAGATACATAAACACATCAGTTAATATCTAATTTCTTAAAAAAAACAGAAAATAGAAGTCTATACATCTAAAAGTTAATGCTTTAAAAATAAAACTAGATTATTAGAAGTAATTAATTAAACACATATTATAGTGACCAAATTTCTTGTAAAGACATAAAATCGCAAAGATTTTGTCATTTCGAGGAACGAGAAATCTCCACAAGTAACTCCGTAATCAAAGTCACCAATCTTTGTCGAGCTACTTGTGGAGATTTCTCGTTCCTCGAAATGACAAACTAGACGAGAATACTATTATGAAAATGATTGTCCTAGCCCCGATAGAAGTGAAAATCCTTTTGTGGCGGTCCCGAGGCTTCGGGAGCCACAAAAGATTGAAACGGATAGCGGGATTAGCTCCTAAAAAATAATTTTATCATAGAAATCAAAATGACCAAAACTTTGCGTCTTTGCGAGATTAATCTTCGAATCAAATTTAATTCATTTATAGTGATCCAAATAAAGAATAAATACTTAATTTTAAATCAACTAACCAAATAAAAATCAATATTTTATCAAACTGACTTACTTTATTTTAAGATGTTTTTCGGTAATTAAGAATTGCAGCCAAATTCAATACAATTGCAAAACCTATTATAATCAGAATATGTTTTGAAATATCCCTAAAACCGCTTCCTTTGATGATTACCATTCGCATAACATCAATAAAATAACTTATGGGATTAAATTTCGAAACCGTTTTTGCCCAATCCGGCATGCTATCAATTGGCGTAAATAAACCGCCCATTAAAACAAATATCATGACAAAGAAAAACATAATAAGCATCGCTTGTTGCTGCGTTTCGCAAATGGTTGAAATCAGTAAACCAAAACCCAAAATCGCCAATAAATAAACGCATACAAAAGCGTATAAAACCAATAGATTTCCTAACGGAATTATTCCATAAAACAGCCATCCAACCAATAATCCTAAGGTAAATACAACATTGCCCAGAATCCAAAACGGAATCAGTTTTCCTAATATAAAGTGATATTTTTTGACGGGCGAAACATTGATTTGTTCGATTGTTCCGGCTTCTTTTTCTTTTACAATATTTAATGCCGACAAAAATCCTCCAACAAGCGTTACCAAAATCGCCAATATTCCCGGAACCATATACAATCTGTAATTCAAATGCGGATTGTACCAATTTGACGACGCAATTTCTATTTGAGGAATTGGATTAAAACTTCCTTTTGGGTTATTTTTTAGGCTTAGATTACTATTATAATCTCTTATAATGTCGGCAATATATCCCGCGCCTAATCCCGCTTTTGTTCCGTTTATGGCATTTACGCCAATAAAAAGCTGTTGATGATTTTCGCGTATCAAATCTTGTTCAAATCCATGTGGAATTTCCAGAATTAAATCGGCGCGATCTTCTTCGACCTGAGTAAAAGCTTGTTTATAAGAATCGTTGTAACTGCGAAGTTTAAAATATCCTGACGCAACAACTTTATTGGTCAAATCTCTCGAATAATCAGATCGATCATTGTCTACAACTGCCAGATTGATGTTTTTGATTTCATAATTCGCAGCAAGCGGTAAAATAATAAGCTGCATAACCGGCATTACCATTATAACGGCCAATATTGCGCGATTACGAAATATTTGTTTAAATTCTTTGACAAGCAAAAATTTTATAATTCTCATTACAAACGTATTTTAAAGCTTTTAAGGCTAATTATCAATAAGAAAACCGTGATTCCAAATAGAATCAGCGTCTCTTTCCATACAAATGAAAACCCTAATCCTTTGATTATAATACCTTTTACGATAATATAATACCATTTTGAAGGCACTATATTGGAAAACCATTGCAAAGGGACTGGCATATTTTCTATTGGAAACATAAATCCGCTGAAAAGCAACGTTGGTAAAAGCATTCCTAGTAACGAAATCAACATTGCGGTTTGCTGTGAATCTGTTTTCACCGAAATAAATATTCCAAGCGTTAAACAAGTGATAATAAACAAAGTACTTTCGGCAAAAAGCAAGAAAATATTCCCCGCAATAGGAAGATCGAGTACAAAAACACTCAATAATAAAATAGAAATCACATTTATCATTGAAAGCAAAAGATACGGAACTGCTTTTGAGAGTATTACCATAAGAGGTTTAAAGGGCGAAACCAAAAGAATTTCCATCGTTCCTGTTTCTTTTTCTTTCACGATCGAAATTGCCGTCATCATCACGCAAACAAGCATCAAAACCAAAGCCATAACACCGGGAACAAAATTTGGAGCGCCTTTTAACTGCGGATTATACAACATTTTTACTTCGGGCTTGATTTGATAAGGAACCGGCACATTCTCGTTCATTTGTGCCTGATAATCGCTTATTATCGATGATACATAATTGGTTAATGTTGTCGCATTATTTGGATCTGAAGCATCTGCAATAACCTGAATCTGGGCTTTATTCTGATGTAATAATTGATTGTTGAATCCTTCCGGAAATATAATGGCCATTTTGATTTCTCCGGTTCTAAAAGCAGCTTCAAGTTCTTTGCTTCCAGCAAGACTTTTGGTGATTTCAAAATAACGACTTGCTTCTATTTTAGTTATGATTTCCTGCGAAGCCATATCTTTAGCATAATCTACCACAACAATTTGCGAATTTTTCACTTCGTTTGTCAATGCAAAACCAAAAATCAGGATTTGCACTATTGGCATCCCAAAAAGAATGAATAATGTTTTTTTGTCGCGCAGTACGTGCAAAAACTCTTTCCTTACAAATGTCAAAAACTGTTTCATATTCTTAGTTATTCACGTCTAATTATTCTCCTCGTTTTGCTTCTCTCGCAAGATGATAAAACACCTCATCCATTGTTGCAACATTAAACTGCTTTTTTAAATTCGTTGGCGTATCAAGCGCTTCTACTCTGCCATCAACCATTATCGAAACTCTGTTGCAATATTCGGCTTCGTCCATATAATGCGTTGTCACAAAAATGGTAATTCCGTTTCCAGAGGCTTCATATATTAAATCCCAAAACTGTCTGCGCGTTACGGGATCAACTCCTCCGGTTGGTTCATCCAGAAATACAATTTCGGGTTTATGAATAATCGCCGTCGAAAATGCCAGTTTCTGTTTCCATCCCAACGGAAGCGATCCAACTCGTATATTCGCCTGATCTTCCATCCCTAATTGTTTCAAAAGTGAAGCACTATTCTCTTTAATAGCTTTATCAGAAAGACCATAAATTCCAGCAAAAAATGTAATGTTTTCCTGCACCGTCAAATCATCATACAAAGAGAATTTCTGACTCATATAACCAATGCTTTTCTTTATTTTCTCGGTTTCTTTATAAACATTAAATCCCGCAATTGTAGCTTCTCCAGATGTCGGAATTGATAATCCGCATAACATTCGCATTGCAGTAGTTTTTCCCGCGCCATTTGCACCCAGAAAACCAAAAATTTCTCCTTTTTGCACGTCAAATGTGATGGAATCTACAGCTGTAAAATCTCCAAATCGTTTGGTTAATGCGTTGCATGAAATTACTTTTTCATTCATAATTACTTTGGTTTTAAAACTGTCTTCGCATTTTTAAGATATAGTAACCTCAATTATTGTCATTTCGACAGAGGAGAAATCTTCGCAAGAAACTCCGTAAAGTAAGTTTCCAATCTTTGTCGAGCTACTTGCGGAGATCCCTCGTTCCTCGGGATGACAAAAATGCGCTTACTAACTTTTGGCTTTAGCTCAAAAGCTTAATAAAACTATCTTCAATTGTTACTTCTGCGTCTTTTATATCGATGTTTTTAATTCCTTTACTTTCAAGAAATTTTACTAAATCTTCTTTATCAGGATTTCCTTTGAAAGAAAAATGAGCAAATTCTCCAAATGCATAACTCGCAAGTCGGTTTGGGTAAATTGCTAAAGCTTTCAAAAGCGGATACATTTCGGCAGCTTTTACCGCAAAAAGTGCGTCCGGATAATTGCTAATTATGTTTTTGGGCGTATCGATCGAAAGTATTTTTCCGTCTTGAATCAAGGCAATTCTATCGCAAAGATTGGCTTCATCCATATATGGCGTTGATACAATAATGGTGATTTCCTGTTCTTTTAATTTTTTGAGCATTTCCCAAAATTCCTTTCTCGAAACAGGATCAACGCCTGTTGTAGGTTCATCCAGAAACAACACATTTGGTTTATGGATTAATGCACAGCACAAAGCCAGTTTTTGTTTCATTCCGCCTGATAATTTTCCTGCTCTTCGGGTTTTAAAAGGCTCTATTTGAATGTAAATGTCTTTGATCAAATCATAATTCTCCTCGATCGTGGTTCCGAATAATGTGGCGAAAAAATTAAGATTTTCTTCGACAGTTAAATCCTGATACAACGAGAATTTTCCCGGCATATAACCAATTGTGTTTCTAATTGATTTGAAATCTTTCACCACATCCAAACCACCAACAAAAGCCGAACCTTGATCTGCCAATAAAAGCGTAGTCAAAATTCTGAAAATGCTGGTTTTTCCTGCGCCATCAGGACCAATTAATCCAAAAAGCTCGCCTTTGCTTACAGAAAAAGAAACATCGTTTACAGCAATTTTTTTCTCCTTTCCGTAGGTTTTGACAATATTTTTTACAACAACAGATTCCATTATTTCGAAAGTTTTACTTCGCCATACATTCCAATTTTAAGGTAACCGTCATTTTTAACTCTCACCTTTACGGCATAAACCAAATTGGCACGTTCATCTTTCGTCTGAATTGTTTTTGGCGTAAACTCCGCTTTATCACTAATCCATTCTACAACACCTTCATATTCTTTGTAAGTTTTGTTTGTAGCATCAACAAAAACTTTTACTTTATCATTCAATTTAAGCGTTGGTAATTGATCTCCGGTAATATAAACTCTCAAAATTATGGTCGACAAATCTGCAATTTTATACATAGGTTTGCCAATTGTCGCCATTTCGCCTACTTCTGCATATTTTGTCAATACAGTTCCGTTGGTTTTATTTACGATTTTCGATTTTGACAATTGATCTTTAATTTGACTTATCTGAACTTTTAAAGTCTGCGTTTCGTCATCAATTCCTGTTGTGCTAATATTCAATTGCGTTTGCAAAGCATTAATTTGTTTTTGCAATACGGCAACTTTTGTTGTAGCATCATCAAGCTGTTTTCTCGTTGCGGCATCAGCTTTTACAAGGTTTTGCATGCGTAGCTGATCAATTTTCGCCTGACGCAATTCTTCTCTGTAAACATCTAATTGCGAGTTAATATCCGGTTTTTTACTTTGTGTTGCTTTAATTTGCGCTAATAATTGATCGCGCTTAAGCGAAAGTTGGATCGTATCGATATAACCTACAACCTGATTTTCTTTTAAAGCATTTCCTTCCTCAACCTTCAATTCTTTGATAATTCCACCAGCTTCTGCGGGAATAATAGTTTCTACGGCTTCAAAAGTTCCTGTAGCGTCAAATTCATTTTTGTTGTTCGAACATGATATTGCAAATGCTGCTATTGTTATGAATAATACTCTTTTCATCTTTATAATTAATTACCGGTTATTAATTTTTGTCTGTATTTGGCCAAAAGCAAATCAGTTTCATGGATTATTTTGTTTTGCGTTGCCGTATTTTCTTCGTTTACATCACGCAAATAATCGCTGGAATCGATAACGCCATTTTCTAATTGTGCCAAAGCTGCTTTCTTCACATTATTTCTAAGCATTATGATTTCAGTATCAGAAACCAGATATTCTTCAAGCTTCGTGATTTCGGCATTTTGCTGTTTGACAGATTGATTGGTATTAAAAAGAAAAACTTCCTTATCGACTTCGATTTGTTGCTTATTAATATCGATAATTTGCTTTTGTTTTTTATCCGTATAAAGTCCCGTTAAAGACCAATTAAGTCTAACGCCGCCAATATAATAGCCTTTCCAGCCTTCTTCGAGCATATTCAATCCCGGATTTCCCATACCGCCTTGCACGAAAAAATTGAACTTTGGTAAATTCTGAATTTCAATTGTTTTTTTGCCGATTTCAAGGCTTTCATTTCGATAACTAAAAAGATCCAGTTCAGGACGTTTAATCTCTGTTGAATTTACAATATTTGCAGGAGTTTCTAATTTTGTATCCGAAGTCAATTCTGAATTAATGAAAAGTCCGAGCATGTCTAAATATGACTTTCTATAATTCCGAATCCCAATCGCAATTTGATCTGCTTTTAGATATTCTGCTTTAAGCAAATCAACGCTGCTTCTAAAAGCCGTACCATTTGCAAGCTGAGCTTCAACGGTTTTTATCCCGATATTGATGTCGTTTTTAAGCAAATCATTCTGACGAAGCTGTTCATCAAAAACAAGGATTCCAAAATAAAGTTCAGTAATACGCTGTTTTACCGCATATAAATCGACTTTAAGTTGTTGTTCTGAAACTTTGGTTTGCTTTTCGACAATTTCTTTCTGTTGTTTCAAAGCGCCTCCGTCATAAAGAAGCTGGTTTACTTCGGCGTAAGCCCGATATTGATCATTTTTTAAAATCGGAACTTCTAAACCTGGCAGTCTAACAGGCAATTTTGTAACATCTGACTGATACGTTGCCTGACCAAAAATATCAAACTTCGGATAATATCCTTTCGCAATATTATCAATCGTAAATTCGCTGCTTTTGGCAATTAAATCTCTTTTTTTAGACAATGGATAATTTTCTTCTGCCAATGCATAACAATCTTCGAGTTTTAAAAACTTGCGTTCTTGCTGTGCATAAAACTGAAATACAGGAAAAATAACCAGTACAACAATCAATAACCTTTTCATACTCAATTTTTTAATATTTAATATTTAATATTTCGTTTTAATCATTTGATTAAATTAAATCCAAAAAAATAGCTACGAATCTATCATAGCTTTAAACCATTTTACAATTAAAGTCTTTCTTTCTTCCGTAAAATCGCTTAATTGATTATCTGACATCACTCCGGCTGATTCTAAAACCGGTTTCGCAATAAATGGAAAAATACACATCGACAAAACATTTATAATAAAATGCAACGGATGAATATCGGGTCTTTTTTCTAATAATTGCTTCACAAAATAAGATTCAGTCAATAATTTTCCGGCTTGCATTTTATTCCCAAAATGTTCCGGATTATTCCTGATTTCACTTAAAACAAACAAAGGCAAACCAGGATTTTGAGTCAACATTGTGATATAAGCATCAGCAATTAAGGTTACTTTTTCGTCAAGCGAAGTATGTTCATTATTGACAACTGGTGCAATTACGCCAAACAACTTTGCTACTTTCTCAGCCATTACAAGCTCAAAAAGTTTCTCTTTACTTCTGAAATAATAGTTTAGCAATGCCAGATTAATTCCTGCTTCTTCAGCAATATCACGAGTTCGCGTAGCCGAATATCCCTTTTGTGTAAATACAGTTCGGGCTGCTTCTTTTATTCTTTCCTCAGTGCTTGCGTCTTTGCTTTTTGGTGCCATAATTATTTTATTCTGGGGCAAAGATAAAAATTATTTTTAGAATTAAACAAAAGATTTAATCAAATGATTAATTTTAATAATAAATGAAATAAAAATCCGTTTTCATCTGCGTTTTCGCTTTAGCGAATCAGTAAAATCAGCGTCTAATTTTGACGCGGATAAAAACAGATTTACTTCGTAAAAACGCAGATGAAAACGGATTTTATTTTCTAAAAGCTAACTTAATGGCATTGGGCGCGCCGTAGGTACGCAACAAAACGCTAATCATTGCGTACCTACGATACGCTAAATTTATTTCGATTCGTGTTTTCTACCAATATTTTGTAACTAACGGCACTTTTCAACCTTTGGTTTCTATATATAATTATGTACTTAATAGTTTTCGTTTTTTAGACCTTAATAAATGAATTTTCCTAAACATTATCAATAACGCATAAACACATACCATAATTAAGTAATTAAAAAATAATTAAATCATTTATTTTTTAACATTATATACATCATATTAATATTTTTCTTATCATTGTAGCACAGTATAGTATAGTACTGCATCTTAACTATTTAAAATAAATTATTATGCAAGAAAAAATTACAAAAGAAAAATTTTCGGTTAAAGCATATCTTACCGTCATAGTATTATTATTTGCCTTATGCAGTTCGGCTCAGACTTATGAATTCGAAAATGGCACGCGCACCAATAGCGCCAACATACAAAACTGCGATGCCTGTTCCAACAAAATAGTTGGGAATTTGGGCGGTGACAGCAGTGTTTCGGTAAACGTTTCTGTAGCGACAACTGGCTGGTACAAGCTGCAATTGTTTTATTGCACGGGAGATCCGCGAACAATTCGTTTAACGGCAGGATCAGCAACAGCAATTTCAATTCCGTGTGATCCTAGCGGAGGCTGGAGTACCGCAGCTTCGCAAAACATCAGTGTATATTTAAACAGCGGAACCACTACTCTGCTTTGGGATAACACGAATTCCTGGGCGCCCAATTTAGACAAGTTTGTTTTGACACCAATGGCGGCGTCAACAACTCAAACGGTGAATTTTGGAACAAATAACAGTGTGGTTTACAATTTAACCAACAAAACGTATAACGTAAAATTTAATGGCGCTACAGTAATTACTAATGCATCTGCTTATGCGTCTAGCGATCAACAATATGTGAGCAGTAATTTTGCTTCAGCGGTTTATTCTACAGAATCTTTTACGGATAATATTGGAAGCGGCACGAAGCATATTTTCACTTTAAGTGGAAATTATACGTTGGGAATGCAACAGATTTTCTACACTTATACCAACAAAAATTACCTTGCCGTTCAGGTTGTCCTTACGGGAAATGGTTCTAATTGCTACAAAATGTCACCTTTGACGAGTAATCAGGTTACACCAAACTTTGGTACGGGAGATACCAGAGCAGTTTTTGTACCTTATGATAATGATGCTTGGGTTCGTTATAATGCTTATCCGCTTAATGCTGCAGATTTTACAGCATCTGAGATTACTAATATTTACAATAATACGAACCGAAAAGGATTGGTTATTGGTTCTCTTGAACACACAAAATGGAAAACGGGAATTACGGTAAATGGCGGCGGAACCTCATCTGCCTACGTTTCAGTTATTGCAGGATGGACAAAAAAGGAAGTTACAAGAGATACTCGTGGTCATGGCTGGGTAAATGTTGGTCAAACAAGTTGTCCTTCGCCTAAAGTAATTATAAATGCAAATGACGATTGGCGAACTGGTTTCGAAGAATTTGCTCAGGCAAATGCGGCGCTTCAACCTAAATATATTTTCGACTGGACAGCACCAAAACCAATGGGTTGGAATAGTTGGGGCGCAATGCAGACTTCTATTAATTTAACAAAGGTTAATGCCGTTGTAGACTTTTTTAAGAATGATTGTCCGGCTTTCAAAACCGAAGACAATACTTTATTCATAGATCTTGATTCGTATTGGGATAATATGTCTGATGCACAACTGGCACAATTTGTTACTTATGCCAAAAGCAAAGGTTTTAAAGCCGGTATTTATTGGGCTCCGTTTGTAGATTGGGGAAAATACAATCGTCAGGTCGAAGGCAGTTCGTACAACTACAATCAATGTTGGACTACCGTTAATGGTGCTCCTTTTGAATTGGATGGCGCTTATGCAATGGACCCAACAAGTCCGGGAACTAAGGCCAGAATACATTATTTTATCAATCGTTTTAAAGCCGCTGGTTTTGAAATGGTAAAAGTCGACTTTTTGACGCACGCCAGTATCGAAGCTGATAGTTTTGTGAATTATCAATTGCATACAGGAATGGAGGCTTATCAGGAAGGAATGAAATATTTAGTAGACGAAATTAATGGTACAATGTTAGTCGAAGCTGCGATATCGCCTAATATTGCGACGGGACCTTATGTACATATGCGCCGTATTGCCTGCGATGCTTACAGCAGTATTGGCGATAGCGATTATACGCTTAACAGCACGACTTATGGCTGGTGGCAAAATCAAATTTATGATTATCTGGATGCGGATCACGTTGTGTTTGGAACTGTTACTGCGGGAGAAAATCGTGCTAGACTTTTAGGCAGTATTGTAACAGGAACGATTACAAGTGGTGATGATTTCTCTGTTGCAGGCGCGTGGAAAGCAAAAGCACAATCACTTTTACAAAATAATGATGTTATGAATGTTGCCCGCGCTGATATTCAATTCCGCCCTGCAGATGGAAATACAGGTTATAATGCTGCCAATGTTTTTTCGGCTACAAAAAACGGCGTTACTTATGTTGCTGTGTTTAATTATAGCAATGCTGCAGTAACCAACAATGTCAATTTAAGCCGTCTTGGTTTAGGCTCGGGAAATTATACAGTTAAAGAATTGTATTCTGGTACAACTAGTACATCGCAAGGAACTTTGAGTGTTCAATTGCCTCAGGCTGATGCTGCTTTGTATGCAATTTCGGTGGCAACAAATTTAAGTACACCAAATTATTTTAAAACTGCGGCGACCAATTATGTGTTTCCAAATCCTGCATCAAGTACTTTCAGAATAAAATTTGATCATACTATAAATGGTCCTGTTGCGCTTTCTATGTACGATATAGCCGGAAAAGAAGTTTGGAAAACTACTATTATTGCCGAAGACATGATTACTTCTGAAGTTCCTGTAAATGGTCTTTCAAAAGGAGTTTATATGATAAAAGCTTCAACAGAAGGGAATTCGGTACAAAACTTTAAATTCGTTAAAAATTAAATTTTACAATTTGCCCTTAATTATAACCTTAAAATCCCATTCGCTTCTGTGAATGGGATTTTTTTATTTTGAACACGAATTTCACTAATTGCCACTAATTAGTTTGTGAAATTAATTTCACAAACTAAGCAAATCCTTCGAATTTGTAAAAATTAGTGATACTTGTGTTTAAAATTGATTCAGAATATCTGCTCCGGAATAACATTTTAATAGTTTTTTTTATGACTCTTCTAAACTAGATATAACGATTGATTATATTCTCAAAAAACTCTTGTTTTCCGCTTTGTAATTCCAATTCACCGTTTTCGATTGCAATCGTGTACAAATCTTTAAAATTCAGTTTGCCTTGCTCAAATTGTTTTCCTTTTCCGCTATCAAAAGAACTGTAACGTTGTTTTCTTAAATTTTCATATGGTGATGAAGTAATAATTTTATCCGCTGTTAATAAAGCTCTTGCAAAAACATCTGCGCCACCAATATGAGCCAGAAAAATATCCTCCATATCTGTAGAGTTTCTTCTAATTTTTGAATCAAAATTTACGCCACCGCCATTAACTCCACCAGCTTTAAGAAAAACCAACATCGCTTCTGTAACATCCTGAATATTATTTGGAAACTGAGACGTGTCCCAGCCATTCTGATTATCTCCTCTGTTAGCATCAATACTTCCTAACATCCCTGACATCGCCGCTACATCAAGCTCATGCTGAAAAGTATGCTGTGCTAATGTTGCGTGGTTTACTTCTATATTTATTTTAAAATCTTTCTCTAAACCATGTTGACGCAGGAAACCAATTGTCGTGGCGCAATCAAAATCATATTGATGTTTAGAAGGTTCCATAGGTTTTGGTTCGATTAAGAAATTCCCTTTAAAACCTTGTCCTCGTGCATAATCTCTTGCCTTGCACAAAAACGTTCCCATATGATCCAGTTCGCGTTTCATGTCTGTATTTAATAAGCTCAAATAACCTTCACGCGCACCCCAAAAAACATAATTTTCGCCTTCAAGTGCAATAGTCACATCCATCGCTAATTTTACCTGAGCCGCAGCTCTGGCAACTACTTTAAAATCCGGATTTGTAGCAGCTCCGTTCATATATCTTGGATTCGAAAAACAATTGGCAGCTCCCCAAAGTACTTTAATTCCTGAGACAGCTTGTTTTTCTTTTAAATAATCTGTCATGGTTGCCAATCGCAATTCAGACTGGGTAAAAGTTTGTCCTTCCTGAACCAAATCGTGATCGTGAAAGCAATAATAACCAAATCCCATTTTGCTTATAAATTCAAAAGCGGCATCGGCACGATTTTTTGCAGCCTGAATAGGCTCTCTTAATTCATTCCAGGCAAGAGTCTGAGTTGATTGTCCAAAAATATCTGATCCTGCACCTCCGAAACTGTACCAATAAGATATCGCAAATTTAAAATGTTCACGCATAGTTTTGCCTGCAACAATTTGATCAGGATTGTAATATCTGAAAGCCAAAGGATTGTCTGAATCCTTTCCTTCAAAATTGATTTTACCAATTCCTTTATAATACTCTTTGTCTCCTAAAACTACCATTTTTCTTGCTTTATTATTAACCTAATTTTCTTTTCTAAGCCTTGCTATATCAGGATCCAAATATATAGTTTAAATGACCATTTGAAAATAAAAAAACGTTTGAATTCTTACTTTAGAGTAGATTTTTGTTATAAAAGAATAACCTACTGAAAACTAATCTAATGACCCTACATTTCCGGTTCTGGTTAATACTCCCCAACTCTGACTTTCTCCTTTTATGGCTCTTCTGATAGCTCTGAACAATATCACATACATCAATTGACGATACACAAATCGCTGCGGAATAAGCCATATTAGTTTGCTTAATCGCTCTTTTTCGAAGACAAAAGCAATTACACTTACTAACATATCGACAAGCATAAATACCAGATAATAAATAGCGATTTTATGAAGACTATCCGGATCGTTATGATTCCATATTAAACTTAGAATCAAAATTAAATCTGCCAATGGAGCAAATATTGGAAGCAGAATCTGAAATATCAGCACATTTGGCAGCGAAATCATTCCCAAACCTTTATATTTTGGATTAAAGCAAGCGTCTCGATTTTTCCAGAATGCCTGCATAATTCCATAGCTCCAACGAAAACGCTGCTTCATAAACTCGTTCAAAGTTTCAGGAGCTTCTGTAACCGCAACTGCTTCAACACAATTGACGATACGATAATTGTTTCGCAAAATTCTAATGGTCAAATCACAATCTTCGGCAAGAGTATCTGTTGTAAAACCTCCAGCAATTTCTATCGCTTCTTTTCTAAAAGCTCCAATAGCGCCCGGCACTACTGTAATTCCATTAACTAAATCAAAAGCTCGCCTGTCAAAGTTTTGCGCGGTTGTATATTCGATACTTTGCCATCTTGCCAACATCGTATTTTCGTTACCCACTTTTACATTTCCGGCAACGGCACCAACTTGTTGATTGTTTTTTGAATTGCAGCCTGAAACACTTCATTAATTGCGAAAGTGCATCGGTTTTTAATTGTGTATCGGCATCAATACAAACCACAAAATCACTGTTTGTAATGGAAATTCCGTAGTTAAGAGCAGAAGCTTTTCCGCCATTCACTTTGGTGTGAACTTTTACAATATGATGATTTTTATATTCTAAATCGACTTTAGAAAAAGTGCTGTCTTTTGAGCCATCATCAACAAAAATAATATCGAAACTAGGATAATCTTGTCGCAGCAAATTCTGAATTGTTTTTACAGCATTTACTTCTTCATTATACGCCGGAACAATAATACTTACTTTAGGATAATTTTCTCCTTCTGTAGTATAGGATAAAGGATGTTTGTGGTCTTTCCATTTCTTGTAAAAAGCCATGATTGCCATCAACAAAATACGAAAGAATCCCAACAGAATTGCAATCCAGAAAACAGCCGTAATAAAATGTCCAAACCAATATCCCAAACCAAAAATAATGTTATCAATCGTCATTAAGTTTCCTTTGGCTTTAGGCATAATTTCGTTTTTATTTTTTCCTAATAACTTAGAAACAGTCGTAAACTGAACGCCTTTATCTTTAAAATATTTAATAATTCGCGGTAAAGCTTCTACAGTTTGTTGCCTGTTTCCGCCCGCATCATGAAGCAAAATTATCCCTTTGCTTGGATCTTCTTCATATTCTCGAATGACTCTGGCATAAATACTATCCGCAATAATGCCTTTTTCCCAATCGTTGGGATCGATACTTTCGCCAACCGTATAATAATTCTGAGCTTTACTCAACGCAACAGGTCTAAGTTCAGCTTCAGTTGTAGGTTCAGCATCTGCATTGTAGGGCGCTCTAAAAAGTACGGTACTTCTGCCAGTAACCGCTTCGATCAACAAACGCGTGGTTTCCATTTCTGCCGAAGCTCGTTCTTTACTTACCAATGCAATATTTGGATGAGTAAAAGTATGATTCCCTATTTCGTGTCCTTCCGTATAAATTCGCTGTAAAAGCGGAATATTATTCTCGCCCTGAAGTCCCACAACAAAAAAGGTTGCAGGCACATTTTCACGCTTCAAAATATCCAGAATTTGCGGTGTATAAGTTGGATCCGGACCATCATCAAAAGTTAAAACAACCTCATTATGTACATTTCCAAACTTGCTGATTACATATTTTGTTGGCAATTCAAGATAACTTTCCTCAGTTATAATCGATTCTTTCGGATCTGTTTGAAGTTTAATTTTTCCCGGCTGAGGATCTGTCAAAACATTCAGAATTTCGCCTTCTCCAATATAATCCGGCGTCGAAAAAATCATGTGTACTTTTTCTAAAGTTCTAAAATCGAACGCATTTTTTGTAACACTTTCGTTCGTTAAACTTCTATTATAATAATGCCACAATCTGCCGTCTTCGCTGCCTAATCGCCATAATGCGGTTCCGGCAGTTCCGTATTCATCTGCAAAACGAATGGTATTAAAATTGGTCGCTGCATCTGTAAAATAAACCTGATGCTTGTTCCCTCTTCCGTCTTTATAGCTAAAAGAATTGTTGTAAGTATTATTGTCAAAAGTAATCGTTGCGCCATATTGTTTTGCGAGCGATAATGCTTCATCGTAAGTAACCGTTATTGCCTCTTTGTTTTGCTCCCAATCATAACCATATCCTGCAAAACAGAGAATAATTTTGTTCGATGGAATTTCTTTCGCAATCTGATCAAGAATTCTTTCTGTCCATTTCTGGCTGCTTATTGCGCCCGGAACACTTCCTGCATAATGTTCATCATATGCCATCAAAAACATATAATCATTGTACTTTGCCAATGCTTTTATATTAAAATCGCCATTGTCAGCCATGATATCCTGCGTGACGATAAAGCCTTGTGCATGCAATTTTTCGTAAAGTTCCTTCTGAAAAGCGATAATTGGTTCATCACTAGTTTCCTTAAATTCTTCAAAATCAATATTAATTCCCTGAAGTTTATATTGCTTCAGATTCTTTACAATATCATTTATAAGTCTTTCTCTTTTTACATTGTCATGCAGAATTCGGTGTACCAAATCACCATCAAAATCTCCACCTTTTGCGTCATTAATATTGTTGATTATTGGAATAATTTTGATTCCGGCCTTTTTCATAATCTTCGAAGCTGCCGTGTCAATTTCTGTCCGAAGCAAATCAGTTTTAGGATCTATAAAAAACCATTCGGGAATCACCATATTGAGTTTATCAATATTTTTTTGAAGCGAAAACAAACTCTGCGGATCCCAATCTACATAAAAAGCAGCACGGATTTCCTGAAGATCAACTGCCTGATTTTGTTTTTTCAGCTCTTCCATTTTTGATTTTGATCTCAAAAAACTATCAAAACCTTTGTATTTTCTAAGGTCTTTTGCACTAAGCTCCTGCGGAATAGTTGGACTCAATAATTTTTGTGTCGAAGGATCATTACCCAAAATTGGCAAAACAGGTTTTAAACCTCTTTGCAAAGTGATAATAAAGACCGGAATTAACATTAATAAGAAAAAAATAATCAATCGCGTTGACCATTGAAAAGTTCGCCAGCGCAATTTTGTTTCCGTCTGAAATACTTGTTTTTTATCTTCCATAATCTTCTGAAAATTGATGTATAAATGTACACCAAAATTTTTATTCTATTAATTCATTTCCGATGTATTAACAAGTTTTTACGTTGTAAATATAAATTCTGATTCCAATTCATATTGAAACACCAATTTTCCTTATATAATTCTTAATTCGCTGACTTTTAAAGAATCAAGCCTCTTAAATAACAAATAATTGTGGTATTTTTATAATAAAGTAAATAAGTAAGCTTATTATGACAGAAGCAAAAGACACGAATACCAAACTAAACTTTTTCAAAAAAATAGTGTTTAATTTCTTTTCGAAAAAGGGTAAATTATTAGGTCAGATTGTCTTGACGCTTATTTTTTTTCTAATTGCTTTTTGGTTTATAAAACAAGAACGAACCGAACTTTATCAAATCAAAAACAGCATTACAGAAGCAAATCCTTTATGGATATTAATTGGTTTCTTAGTCACGCTTTCTTATATCTTTCTACAAGGATTAATGTATGTCGTTTCGTTTTCGGCAATTGGCGCCAAAATCACTTTGAAAGATGCTACAAATTTGTTTCTGAAACGTAATTTTATCAGTGTATTTATTCCTGCTGGCGGTATTACCTCGCTTCTATTTTTTACCGAACCTTTGCTAAAGAAAGGCGTAACCAAAACAGACGTTCATTTAGCCTCAGCAATTTATGGTTTTACAGGTATTCTTTCCGTAATTCTTTTTGCAATACCGTTGTTTCTTTTTTCTCTTCTAAAAGGAGATATTGGTTATAACGAATGGTTGGTTTTTGGTCTTGTAATCGTCATTATTCCGTTGTTTTTTCTATTGTTTAATTCGGTACTTCAAAAGGGAAAACTCTATAGATTTATTTTGAGAAATTTTCCTAAAATAGAACCGTTTTTACTTGACTTACAAGAACACAAAATAAACAGAATTGGCTTTTTCAAAATAGTATTATGTTCCGTAATAATTGATGCCGTTGGAATCTTGCACATTTACATTGCCATGAAAGCGCTTCAATTTGAGTCGTCGCTTTTTGCCGCAACAATGGCTTATGTTGTTGCAGTTATTTTCCTGATTATATCTCCATTTTTAAGAGGTTTGGGCGCAGTCGAAGTTTCTATGGGATATATTTTAATTCGCTACGGTTTTGATAATATGCAAGCCGTTGCAATCACTTTATTTTATCGTTTTTTTGAATTCTGGCTTCCATTATTTGCAGGCATTATTCTTTTTGTTTCCAAAATTCAGAAGCTTCTATTACGTGTTATTCCCGCCTTGCTTTTGCTGATTCTTGGTATTGTCAATATTATTTCCGTTCTCACACCCGCAATCCATAGCAGATTGCATATTCTTAAAAGTTTCCTCCCAATTGAAGCTATAAGCACCTCAAATTATCTGGTATTCACAACCGGATTATTTCTATTGGTTACTTCGGCATTTATGCTAAAAGGGCTCCGAATGGCGTGGTGGTTTGCGGTGCTTTTATCTGTAATTTCTTTGATAGGAAATCTAACCAAAGCAATTGATTTTGAAGAATCTACTATCGCACTTTTAGTACTTTTTGTTTTAATCGCTACGAGAAAAGAATATTATATCAAAACAAATCCAAAGCTTGGTCTTATTGGTTTACAAACTTCATTATTAAGTATTTTAGCCGTTCTAATTTATGGTGTTCTTGGTTTTTATTTCTTTGATAAAAAACATTTTAATATCGATTTTAGTTTAGGAGAATCGATTCGATATACGCTTCAGAATTATTTCTTGATTGGCAGCGAAAATCTGAATCCAAATGGAACTTTTGCGACACATTTTCTAATTTCGCTCAAGATTAGCGGATTCCTTTCTTTCGGCTTTTTAATCTATACTTTGGTAAAACCTTCAATCTTAAAAAATACTCCAACAGACGAGGAAAAAGAGATTGCAAATAATTTAATGCAGCAATACGGAAACTCAAGTCTGGGTTATTTTAAAACCTATTTTGATAAATCATTCTTTATTTCGAAAAGCAAAAATGCCTTTATTTCGTATCGATTAGCGGGAAATTTTGCCGTTGCTTTAGAAAATCCTGTTGGAAGTTCTATCGAAGAAATCAAACTTTGCATTCTTGAATTTGATAAATTCTGTTACGATTTTGGGCTTAGAAGTATTTATTACCGAATTCCTGAAACAAGTCTGAAAACCTACACTGATATTGGCAAAAAATACTTCTTTCTCGGGCAAGCTGCGGTTGTTGATCTTGGAGAATTTCATTTGGAAGGGCAAAATCGGAAATCATTGCGAAATGGCTTAAAAAAGATTACAGATCTTGGTTTGCAATCTATTGTAAATGAACCCCCAATAAAAGATGGATTATTGCAGCAAATTAAAGCTGTTAGCGATCAATGGCTTCAGGAAACTTCGAGAAAAGAAATCCTTTTTTCGCAGGGAATTTTTCTGTGGGAAGAACTCAAACAACAAACCATTATTACGGTCGAAAACGGCGAAGGAAAAATTCTTGCTTTCATAAATATTATTCCCGATTATGCAAAAAATGAAAGTACTTATGATTTAATCCGAAAAACTGATGATGCGCCAAATGGCATTATGGACTTTATTATGGTCGCGCTTTTTAATTATCTTAAATCAAAAGACATTACTTATGTTGATCTTGGTCTGGCTCCAATGAGCGGAATCGAAAATCCGCAAACCATACAGGAAAAATCAATGAAATATGCGTACGAAAAAGTAAAATCATTTTCTCATTATAAAGGTTTACGCAACTTCAAAGACAAATTTTCTCCTTCGTGGCACAATCAATATATTGTTTTTGAAGATGATTATGATTTAATTCAAATACCTAGAATTTTATCTAAAGTCATAAAACCTTAGCTCTAAAATAACTTTATTTCTTCGAAAGAGAATTCTCTAAATCAGAGAATGTGTAATCTGTAATAAACAATTTCGTTTCCTATATTTTTGCTTTTTTTGGGATAGGCAGAAAAATATTATTTTTTTATAAAAAGTGTTTTATAAATTACCTACTGCATATAATGATAATAATTTAAAGCCCTTTAACCAAAAATAGATTCTGGTTTTTAGATATTGGCTTTTCTATTTCTACAATATAAAAAAAGCGATCCAATATAGATCGCTTTTATTTATTCCTATAATGACAAATTTAAATCGGTAAGGATTTTAAATGTTGTAAAGTTTTTTTTGCAAGTTCAATTTTCTCTGTAAACAAATTTCTCCCATTTATCTCATTAGCAACTTCAGAAATCTTTTTCTTAGTCTCGCTCGACATAGAAATTATGTTTACTTCCTTCAGTGTTTTACTATCTTTTCTCATAACCACTTTATTTAATTGATTATTAATACATACGAAATCAATTATTGTACAAAATTATCTATTTTTTCTTGTAAACTAGTATCGCAATGTACTTATTTTTTGGAAGATACTGAACAAAGTCTCTTTCCTTTTCATCCAGACCAAAAAAGATATAATCCTTTGAAAGTTCTTTAAAATATTTGTCTACAAAGTAAGTGTAAGTTCTTATTCTTCTGTTTTTGTTTTTACAAGTTACAGAACATTTTTTAGAACATGATTTTTTACACTCTACTACAAATAAATCTGAACTATCACTACCTTGAACGTATATGGGAAATCCTGGATTATCATTAAAAAATCTAGGTACAGTACTTAAGACTGTATTAAATACATTCCACATATCACCATTATTACTATTTTCTTTATCAGAAATGCTTTGAACTTCAGAATTATAATCTCCAAAACCTAAATTATAAATAGTTGCACCACTTTGAGTTTCAAAAGCCGAGTATTGAACTGCTTTAATAATTTTTTTATTCCCTGTACTTTCAAAAAGATACTGTACGATAGAATTTTCTATTGATAAGTTCGTTTCATAAATATCAATATTATTCATAAATTTTTTCTTACAATATTATTGAAATTTTCTATGAATTATATCATAATGCAGTATCAATTGCTTTTATTTTTATAGTCAACTCATAAACAACACATTACTAAGTTTGTTTATTTATGTGTTAACAAAATAACCATTATATAGAATACTTGTTCTTATTTATTCTGAAAATTAAGACTTTTACTAATGATACTATTTACTCTGTATCTATTGAAAATGATAAAAAGAATACTAATAAAAACAATTAATGATATATTTGCTGCTCCAAGCAATAATTGGCTTTTTACGGCATATAAATTCACAAATCCATAACTAAATACTGAACTTACCATATAAGTTGCTCCACCGGTTAAACCGCTTGCTACGCCGGCATTTTTAGAAAATAAACTTAGACAATATCCATAAATCGTATTGAAAATGAAACCTCCACAGATATTTATTCCCATTGTAAAACCTACCAAAGTATAAATATTACTAATCATTGGAGCCGTAGAAATCATAAGCAATACCAAAACAGCTTGCAAAGAAACAGCTATAGTTACTTTTTTGCCCAAAGGTTTATGAATAAGTGATTTCGAAATAATTCCGCCTGTCATTACAGATAAACCAGACAATAAAGAACTGTAACCAGTTGTAACAGCCGAATATCCTAAAACACGTTCTACAATAAACGGACTTGACAAATTGAAAATAACAACCAGACCAAAACAAATACCCAGAATTACGATTCCTAATGTAAAATCAGGCGTTTTGATCATTCCTGCATAAGTTTGTGCAATGCTTTTTAATTTAAAAGGATGAAAATATTTTAAAGATTCTCCACTATAAAGAAGTTCTAAAATCAGAAATAACAATGATAATCCGCCAAGAAAATAAAAGTTAGATCTCCAGCCAAATATATTTTGCAAATATCCTCCTAAAAACGGCGCCATAATTGGCGCACACGCCCAAATAATTGAGAATAAACTAATGTAACTTTTTAGCTTATCACCCGAAAAAAGGTCTACAAAATAAGCTCGTTTTGCGATCACAATAAATGCAATGGCGATTCCCTGGATAATTCGCATGGCATATATTACATAAATATCCGGCACAATGGCAATAACAAAACTGGTTAAAGAAAATACCGCAAGTGAAACAATACTGATCTTAAAACGTCCGAAACTATCGAGTATGCTTCCTATAAATATCTGACTGACACCCAAACTAAACATAAAAAACACGAGTGAAAGCTGAATGGCTGAAGCAGAAACATTCAGGTCTTTTGCCATTGCAGGAAGTGACGGCAAATAAATATCGGTTGCAAAACCAGATAAAGGAATTAGGGCAAGGGCTAAAAAGGTACTAAAGCCTTTATGATTTTCTTTTAAATTTCTCATTTTCAAAAAATTAATTATTAATAAATAGACCGATCGGTCTAAAAATGATTAAAAAAAAACTACAAAACGTAGCTTTCAAATTCAGTTTTGATACTATCCAGGATAATATTCATTTGTTCATTATTATTCAATATTTCACGACATAAAATCGCGCCTTCGATCATCGCAAAAACTTTTATGGCAAAATGTTCGGGTTTTATATTTGAGGATAATTCGTTGTTTGCAACACCATTTTCGATAATGGTTGAAAATCTTTTTTGAGCAGAATGAATCGATTTTTTCACATATTCTTTAATAACCGGATTGGTGTCGTCTGCTTCTACTCCAAAATTCAAAATCGGACAACCTCCAACGGTATTTTTATCGTCTCCGTAAGCTTCAAGCAGGTTTGTAAATTTGGCTTTAGCCGAAATTCCCTTAGCGACAGCAGCGTCTAATTTAGCTGCTAATTGTGATCTTAGATATAAAAATGACTCGGTACAGATTTCTTCTTTATTCTCAAAATTGCCATATATACCGCCTTTCGCCAGCTTTGTAGCTTCCATAATATCGCTCAACGAAGTACCGGCCATTCCTTTTTTATTAATAATAGGTGCCGATGTCTCGATAATAAATTGTCTGGTACGTTCTGCTTTACTCATGACTTTAAATTTAACGGGACAAAGATAAGACCGATCGGTCTAAATAAACAAATATTTTAACTTTTTTTTAATTCTAAAGAAAATCTGGTCTTCAAATAATGACTTCATTTCAAATCATTGTAAACAAAAAAACTCATCAGATTATGATGAGTTTTAAATTGAAAATATATAGTAAATAAGATATTACCAGCCTTTTACCGCTCCGCCTTTAAACTCGCGAACAGCTGCTTGCTCTACTTCTGCAGATTGAAAAGCTTTTACAAATTGCTGTATTTTCTCTTCTTTTTTATTGTCTTCACGACTTACGATAAGATTTACATAAGGTGAGTCTTTATCTTCAACAAACAAAGCGTCACGCGCAGGAACTAATCCCGCTTGAGAAGCAAATGTATTGTTAATAATTGCAATCGTTACATTTTGATCGTCTAAAGCTCTCGGCAATTGTGGCGCTTCAAGTTCTAAAATCTTAAGGTTTTTAGGATTTTCTACGATATCAGTTACTTTAGGCAATAAACCAACATTTGGACGCAATTTCAACAATCCGTTTTTTTGCAAAAGCAACAAAGAACGTCCTCCGTTTGTTGGATCATTTGGAATAATAATTGTGCTTTCGTTTTTCAATTCCGAAAGGTTTTTGATTTTCTTAGAATAAGCTGCAATTGGGTAAATGAAAGTTTTTGCGATAATTGCTAACTTATATCCACGTTGTTTTGATTGCTCATCAAGATAAGGTTTGTGCTGAAAAGCATTTGCATCAATATCTCCCTGACTCAAAGCTTCATTTGGAATTACGTAATCGTTAAACGAAACCAATTCTACGTCTAAGCCATATTTGTCTTTGGCTACTTTTTGCGCTGCTTGTGCCACAGCATATTCCGGTCCTGCAGCAACACCAACTTTTATATGATGCGGATCGTCGTTTTTACTTTTTCCGCAATTAGCCAATGATAATGACAAGGCTATAATTCCGGCTGCTTTTAAAAAATTTAGTTTAGTATTCATTCTTTTATTTTTATAATTAATTATAATCTATTCTCTGTGTGTGTTTTAATTTATTTTTATCTGTTCACTGTGTGTATTTTACCGCAAAGTGCGCAAAGATTTTCGCAAAGGTCACTAAGATTTGATTGTGTAAACACAATTTCAAGTTCGCAAAGCTTTGCGTTCTTTGTGTACTTTGTGTTTTTTTTACCGCAGAGTTCGCTAAGATTTTCGCAAAGGTCACTAAGATTTGATTGTGTAAACACAATTTCAAGTTCGCAAAGCTTTGCGTTCTTTGTGTTTTTAACAAACTTAGAAAAGTAAAACCTTTGCGTACTTTGCGGTAAAATCTCACCGGTAAAATCTCAAAGTTATTCTCCTAGTTTTTTTAATTTTTAATTCTCAATTTTTAATTGAAACCTATCTATGATCAAATCGTTTTGATAAAAAATCACCCACAAACTGTATCAAAAACACCAATATTACAAGCAATGCCAAAACCGAATTCATCGTCACAGCATCATATCCAATATAACCATATTGATATCCAACTTGTCCTAAACCGCCTGCTCCAACGGCTCCACCCATTGCCGAATATCCTACAAGTGTGATCAACGTGATTGACGCTGCGTTTATTAATGACGGCAAAGCTTCCGGAAGCAACACTTTATACACAATTTGAAATGGAGTTGCCCCCAAAGCTCTTGCAGCTTCAATTAATCCGGCAGGCAAACCTAATAGACTATTTTCTACAAGTCGCGCTATAAATGGCGCTGCTCCAATACTTAACGGAACCAATGCAGCACTAACACCAATCGAGGTCCCTACAAGTGCACGTGTAAACGGAATCATCCAAACGATCAAAATAATGAAAGGTATTGAACGAAAAATATTAACCAAAACTGATAAAGTTCTATTTAAAACCGGTTGTTCTAAAATTTGATTTTTTCTAGTTAGAAAAAGCAAAATTCCTGTTGGAAGTCCCAGCGCAAAGCCAAAAAAACCAGAGACAAATGTCATAACGATAGTTTCCCAAGTGCCTTTTAATAATAATTCAAAAATGGATTCAGACATAACCTATGATTTCAGTTTTAATATGTTTAGAAATAAAATATTGGATTGCAGCTTCGTAATTTTCACGTTTACCGGACAATTCGATCAGCATAACTCCGAAATTAACGTCTCCGGCCTGATCCATTTGTGCACTCACAATTTTAAAATTAGTGTCGAATAATCTCGAAACTTCAGAGATAACAGGTTCATTTACTGATTTCCCAGTCATTTCAAGTCTTAATAAAGGACTTAAACCTTCGCCGTCTTCCTTTTGAAGTTTTTCCTGATAAACCGTAGGAATATCAAGATGTAAGGATGACGAAATAAATTCTTTTGTCAATTCATGCTTTGGATCTGCAAAAATTTCACCAACACTTCCCTGCTCTATTAGTTTTCCGTGACTGATTACCGCAACTTCATCACAAATAGATTTTACAACTTCCATTTGATGTGTGATCAGTAAAATGGTAATATTAAGACGGCGATTGATGTCTTTTAATAGATTTAAAATAGATCTTGTTGTCGCCGGATCCAATGCACTCGTCGCTTCATCGCATAATAGCACTTTTGGATTATTGGCTAATGTTCTTGCGATTGCAACTCTTTGTTTTTGACCACCAGAAAGACTTGCAGGATAATCGTTTGCTTTTTCGGCCAAACCTACTAATTGCAATAATTCTAAAACACGAGTTTTGATTTCTGATTTTGAAACTCCAACAAGTTCTAATGGAAAAGCAACATTCTCAAAAACAGTTCTGGATGAAAGCAGATTAAAATGCTGAAAAATCATTCCAATTTGCCTTCTTTCAATTGCAAGCTGCGCATTTGACAGTTGTATTAGCGATTTTCCATCTACTATAATTTCTCCCGAAGTTGGTCTTTCTAATAAGTTTACACATCGAATTAATGTGCTTTTTCCTGCTCCGGAAGTTCCTATTACACCAAAGATTTTCCCTGGAGGAACTTTTAATGAAACATCTGATAAAGCCGAAACAATTCGGTTTTTCTGATGGAAATTTTTAGTTACATTTTTTAATTCAATCATTTTTTTATTCAGGTTTATTTTGGGCAATAAAATGTTTCATTGCTTTAGAATTTGATAAATTTTAAAATAAAAAGACCTTTCAATTGTTTATGAAAGGCCTTAAAATAAATTAATTTTTATATCAGCCAGATCAAAACATACGCATAGCAACATCACAACACATCATCATGCTGCAGCTATAATACATTCTATTCTGGTTATTGTTTTTCATTTCTGGGGCAAATTTAAAGAGTTATTTTTAATTTTTATGCATAAAACCATAAAACTTTTATTATCCTATCAATGTAATAGGTTAATAAATCGTAAACTTTGAAGAATTGTTAAAAAAATCAACTTTTTTATATTCTTTTAGATATCTCTTTTTATCACAAAAAACACCAAACAAACTATAAATCAAACACATACATTCAAACAAAATCAATTTCATGCTAAAAGTCTGTTAAATAACAGGTTCTTTATAAAACTAAACTGTCAAATTTTACGTATGTAGGGAAATACGATAGTCTGGAATGGTATAGGTTCAAATGGTATTGGTTTTTGGAGCATATTGAATTTTATCACACTCCAGATTATCGTTTTTTATTAAATTTAAAATTGCATTATATTGGAGGAATTAGACGTTCAGCGGTTAAAAAAAGCTTTGGATTATCTGGAAAGCAAACAACGAGAATTAAAAAGAGAGCATCAAAATGACACCCGAAGTATTGATTCTTTAATTAAATACTTAAAAAGAGATATGCTCGAGCAGTTTCATTTATCAAAGTATGATCATGAAATTAAACCCGAAATCAAAAACACCGAAAATTTTATTAGCAATGTAAAAAATATACTTGAGAAGTATTCTGTAAAATATACAGAGGAAATATAAATGTGATTTAGCTACAAAATGCATTTTTTTAGCTCAAATCAAGATTTAATTACCAACTATATTTCAAAATTAATCTTGCGTTAAAAGGAGTTCCTGCAGTAAAGTGAATTTCTTCTACAGGATCTGTTTCGTTTGCCAATCTTGATTCAGTCAGGAATTGAGTTTCTTTCCATTTTGTATCAAAGATATTGTCGATATTCACTCCTATTGAGACTTTTTTAATTTGATAATTCACTGAGAAATCAGTGATACAATATCCTTTTGCTACAACTGAATTGTCTTCGTTTGCAGGTCGATCTCCCAAAAATCTTGTTCTTAAACTTCCTGAGAAGCCTTTTAAATCTTTAACCGAAATTCCGTTTGTTAAAGTATTAACCGGAGCAAGCGGCAAATAATCGTTTCCTTTAGGTTCGTCAAGTGAGCGTGCATGCGTGTATGTATAATCAGTATTCCAAAATAACCAATTGGTAAATTGATATCTAAAACCAAAATCAAATCCTTTTCTTTCTGTTTTACCGCTTGGTTCTACAACTGCTTCATCTCCAACATATACAAATTCTTGTGCTAAATATAAATACCAAATCGCCGAGTTAATTATCATTCTTGGAAAAGGTTTCCAGTTAATTCCTAAATCAGCTCCATAGGTTTCCGGAAGTATTTTTTGTCCTTTTTGAGCCACGACAACACGAGTATCATTACTATGAAAGCCTTTTCCTAGTTTAAGAAAATATTGCAAAGTATTGTCTTGTGTGTACAAAAAGTTAAGCTTCGGACTTACTATTGATTTGCTTTGAGTTTGATTGCTATAAACCGGAAGTAATTGATCTTCATAACCAAATTTAAAATAATCCACACGTAAACCAGAATTAATAAGCCATTTTCCAGACGTAAAATCAAAACTTGTATAAGCAAAAAGATTGCTCTGATTGATATTCCCCAAACTTAGATATTCTAAAACTGTTTTACGATTTAAAGTGTGAGATAACTCAATACCTTTATTATTGTCATTTCGCAATCCTGCGCCTAATTTAAAAACCCATTTTTCGTTTAATTTTCGATCATATTCAGATTGAAAACCAATTATTGTTCTGTTTTCTTTTTGTCTAATTTGATCACCGTTAACAGGATCATTCAGGAAAAAAGTAAAATTAGAATACAATTCAAAATCATATTTACTTAAATATGCCGTGTTTTTAATTTGAGAATATTCGTCAATTTTTGAATCGTATTGCAAATTAAAATTCGTTCTTCCGGTGTTTCCTCCTTCGTTTGAATCAATAGCTCCAAAATGAGAAATCATTCCACTGTTCACAGCACGATCCGGAATTTGACCGCTGGCATCCCATTGGCTTGTAAAATGTGATAATGAGATTGCTATTTTATCGCCATTATTGATTTTAGCCGAATATTTAGCAAATAAATTGATTCGGTTAAAGTTCTGTGGAGCATCAAAATAACCATCTGTCATCATGTATTCTCCCGCAAAATAGGCAGATTGATTTTCTTTATTCAATAGATTAAATAAAGCAACGGTTCTGTAGGTATTAAACTCACCCAATTCAAAAGAAACAGTGCTTTTATCCAACGCATTTTTAGTACTAAATCCTATATATCCTGCGGTATTAAAATCACCTTTATCGGCAAAATAAGCTCCTTTGTCAAAATCTATTTTATCCACCGTTTCCGGAATCACAAAATGCAAATCGGCATAACCTTGTCCGTGAGCGTGAGAAACCATATTTACAGGCATTCCATCAACAGAAACATTAATATCTGTTCCGTGATCACAATCAAATCCTCTTAAAAAAATTTGCTCTGCTTTTCCTCCACCAGCATGTTGTCCGATAAAAAGTCCCGGCACTTTACGCATTAAATCCTGCGAATTTGAAATAGGCTGAATTTCTAAATCTATCTTAGAAATAGTATTTAAATATTTTAAGTTATTGGTAATCTTTACTTCTTCAAGCAAAAAGGGCTTTTCGTCAAGCGAAATACTTATAAAATCGTAATTAGCAACCTGGATTTTTTGAGTAATATATCCTTGCTTCGATACTTGTAAACTATCTTCTATATGAACTCCTTCGAGTATAAATTTTCCGCTTATGTCTGTATGTGCGTGCGTTTTAGAGCTTAAATTCCGAATCATTACATCAGTAAGAGGTTTTCCATCCTCAGCATTAACAACTCCATTAACTGATTGTGCTTTTACAGCAAAAGACAATATAAAAATCCCAAATACAAATAATAATTTCATGCTCTTTTAAAAAAGTGCAAATATAGCATAAAATATATGTAAAAATAATACTACATTATTTTTATTTTTATGGAGAAACAAAAAACACCATATAAATAAAAAGAGCTGATTTTTACAATCAGCTCTTTTTATGTTAATTAGAAATTTGCAGCAAATTCTTTTGCAAAATCTTCTAATTTCGTCTTTCCATCAACAGAAAATTTATTGGCTAAAAAATCTTCCTGAATTTTACCACTATTTAAACCCGATCCCATTTCTGTGTATAATTCGGCTATTTCTTCCGGTACTCCAGCTTCTTTCATTCCGCCAAGAGATTGTTCATCTGTAAATTCTATCCATGGTAATTCCGGTTTATCAATTGCCAAACCTAAAATCTTTGCAACATCATTTGACGTGCGAACATCACTAATAATATAACGAATGTTTTTTCCTGACGTCGTTTTTGTCAACTCCTCGGCCGCTGCAGTTGCAATATTTTCAGGATGTACAAACGGAATCACTGTTTCTGCTGCATAATTTGAACCAATAATCCCCGCTCCTTTTATCATCGGAACATTAGCATATAAATTGGTATAGAAAAATCCGGCGCGAAGAAAAGTAACCGATACATTTTCTAATGTTTCGTATATTTTCTCGATGTTATAAAGTCCCTTAATCGGACCAGTTCCTTCAGGTAAATCGGCACCAATACTACTTAACATAACCACACGTTTTACTCCCGCCGCTTCAATTGCTGTTGCGATCGCTTTTCCGGCATCTATAGTATTCGCAATTACATTTGATCCTCCCATATTTGGCGGTGTCAATGCAAAAACAGCGTCAGTTTCTGCAAATGTATTTTTCAAAAAGTCAGCATCACTAACAGATCCTATTGCTGCTTTTGCTCCCAAAGCCTCGATAGCTTCTACTCTGTCTGAGTTACTGCTCACAACTGTTACCTGATTTCCTGACGCAATAAGTTTTTGTGTCAAAGGTTTTCCTATATTTCCTAATGAACCTAAAATTGTAATTTTCATAGCTTTATATTTTTTTATTATCTGAAACAAAGGTATATTTGTACTTACTTTTACACAAGTACTTACCCTAAAGTATGCGCAAATGACAGCGATTAAAGAATCTTCGACTATTCAGGAAAATAAGCAATATGCCTTAGAAAAATGCCCTGTAACGTATGTTATGGAAAAAATTGGCGGCTATTGGAAACCCATTATTATCTATCATCTTTCTGGCGGAAGTAAACGCTATAGCGAATTAAAAAGAGCCATTCCGGCAGTAACAGAGAAAATGTTGATTCAGCATTTAAAGCAACTCGAAGCCGATAATCTTGTTATCAGAGAAGCCAAGCCTGTTGTTCCTCCTTATGTAACTTATCGTTTGAGTGCCTCAGGAAATGGCTTAATGCCGGTTATAGAAGCAATGGCAATGTGGGCTTTTAAGGATAAGGAAGATGGGTTTAATGAGTCTTCATCTGGACTGTAGTTTTTATATAAATTGGTATAGAAAATCAGTCCACTATAATTTTACTTTTGCTTAAAAATTTATTCAAATGAAGAAAGTATTAGTTTTAAATTCAAGTGCCAGAAAGCAAAATTCTAAAAGCAGAAAACTTACCGAAGTATTTACAGATCACTGGAAAAGCATTCAAAATAATGCCCTTATTAATTATCGTGATTTAGGCGAAAGTCATGTTCCTCATATCAACGAAAATTGGATTGCAGCGGCTTTCAAACCCGAAAACCTAAGATCTTTGCAAGAAATTGAAGCTTTAAAAACGAGCGACGAATATATTGCTGAATTGCGCGAAGCCGATGTGATTGTAATTGGTGCGCCAATGTACAATTGGTCTATTCCAAGTAGCCTTAAAGCTTATATCGATCAGGTTTTAAGAGTCAACGAAACCTGGAAACTAAATCCGGAGAATATGCAGAATCCTTATATTGGTTTACTTCAAAATAAAACTGTATTTCTGTTACTTTCAAGAGGCGCTCAGGGTTATGAAAAAGGAGAATATAACGAGCATATGAATTTTCAAAGCAATTATCTAAAAACCGTTTTTAATATTATTGGTATTACCAACATTCACACAGTTGCTGTAAACGGAGAAAGTTTTGATCCCGAAAAATATCAGGAATCTATAAATAATTCACATCAAGCGATAAGAGATTTTATCGAAAAAGAATTGAATTAGATTTATTAAACACGAATTTCACGAATTTACACTAACTCGTTCGTGAAATTAATTTCACAAACTATTTTAACCATTTCAATTTGTGCAAATTCGTGAAATTCGTGTTTAAATTATTATTTTAATCTGTTTGACAAATGAACCGCAGTCAATTCAAATCCGTTTTTTAAATATACTTTTTGGGCTGTATTATTCGTAAAACCAGTATCCAGAACTACAGCTTCTTTGCCAAGCGAAATAGCGATTTCTTTTACATGATTTAATAATTGAGTCGCAAAACCTTTTCCTCTGTAATTTTCTAACGTGCATAAATCATCAATGTAAATGATGTTTCCACTGTGCAGAGAAGTCATAACGCGATATCCTGCAAAAGCAACAACCTTATCTTCGTCCATGATTCCGGCAATGCTGTACTTTTCGTTTTGCATCATTTCTGTAATCGTAGCATTCCAGTTATTTTTATTCAAATGTGGTCTTAATACATAAGCGACATCCCAACATTGCTCGATTTCTGATGTTGTTTCGATTTTTTTAATCTGATAAATAGACTCCATAATTGTATGTTTTTTATACAAAATTAGAACAGTAATCAGGATCTAAAATACCCCAATTCTAAAATCGATAGTGGTCCAGAAGTCTTATTGAAGTACGCTTTTGAGGATTGCCAACGCTTTTTCCATTTCATTCTCTGCCAAAGAAGCAAAACCCATTCGTATTGCATTTGGAGAGAATTTATCGTTTTTATAAAAATTTCCGTTGTTAATCGAAAGTCCTTTTTTACCAACTTCATTAGACATTTTTATCAAGTTAATATTCTCATTAAAATTCGCCCAAACCGCCAATCCGCCTTCGGGAATTCTAAAGTCTATCTCGTTTTTAAAATCAGAACTCAGAATTTGGCAAAAATGATTTCGGCGTTGTTTGTAGATTTTTAATGATTTTCTAAAATGCCTTTCCATTTCTCCATTTTCATACATAATTGCAAAAGCTTCTTCCAGAAGTGTATCGCCTTGTCTGTCAATCATTTTTCGTAAAGATCCCGCTGCTTCAATAAAAGCCGGAGATCCAACCATAAAACCAATTCGCAATGCGGGCGCAAAAGTTTTTGAAATTGAGCCAATATAAATCACATTCTGATTGTGATCAATACTCGCCAATGGCAAATAAGGCTTATTATCATAGTGAAAATCAAAATCGTAATCATCTTCTATAATCGCAAAACGATATTCTTTGGCAAGATTCAGCAGTTTTAAACGACGTTCCATACTCATCGTTACGCCAGTTGGACAATGATGATGCGGAATTATATAAACGGCTTTTATTTTTTTATGCTTCAGAATTTCCTGCAAATAATCAACATCCATTCCGTTATCGTCGATAGGAACTCGTTCTAAATTTGCGCCACAATATTTAAAAGTATCATCGGCAGTTGCAAAACTCGAAACACCAACAACGATTGTATCATTTGGATTCAAAATTAACTGAGACGCCAGATAAATTCCCATTTGGCTGCCTTTTGTAATGATAATATTTTCGGGAGAAACCACTAATCCTCTTGTATTCGAAAGATAATTACAAATCGCAATTCTAAGATTTTCAGATCCTAATGTGCTGCCATATTTCAGGAAGTTTTTGCCATAGAATTTTCTGGATAAACTTCTGTATTCGCGCATCAATTGGTCTATTGGCGCCAAGCGAACATCGGGAAAACCATCATCAATAACAATTGGATCTTTGTGAATATTTTTTCCATATGATTCTACTTCTTTCTCAAAAGTATTCGTCCAGATAAAACCTTCCTGAAACTGATTTTTATTGGTTTCCGGTAATTTTACTTTAGAAATTATAGGCAATTTCGAAAGTACAAAAACACCTTTCCGATCTATAGATTCTGCCCAACCCTGACTTATTAATTCTTCGTAAGCCAATTTAACCGTATTTCTGTTAATACCAATGAGTTCCGATAAAACACGTGAACTTGGTAACGCATCTGAAGGCTTCAAAGTACCATTGGTAATCAACGAAATAAAAGTATTGCACACTTGTATATAAAGTGTTACTGACGATTCGCGATCAATTAGAATTAGAGTTTTATACGGCAACATCTGGGCTGTGGTTTTTATATAAATTGGTCTGCTAAGTTACCCAACATCTTTATACATTTACATAAAAATTTAATCCAAATGAAAAATATAACAATACCACAAGCAGGTTTAATTCTAAGAATTGTTTTAGGAATCACAATGTTATCAGCAGTTGCAGATCGTTTTGGACTTTGGGGCGCGCCCGGAGATCCTGGCGTTGCATGGGGAAACTGGGATAATTTTATTGCCTATACGCAAACTCTAAACTCTTTTGCCAGTAAATCTGTAGCCGGAATATTAGGTGCTTTGACTACTTTTTTTGAAATTCTGTTTGGTTTATTCTTAATCATCGGCTTCAAAACCCGAATCGTTGCTTTAGGAACTTCCGGATTAATGTTGCTTTTTGCTCTTAGTATGGCGATTTCTGTTTCTATAAAAGCACCTTTTGATTATTCGGTTTTTACAAGTTCTGCTGCAGCATTATTACTTTCTGCGATTGGCAAAACTTCTTTTTCTGTAGACAATAAATAAGCTTAGAATAATTTTTATTTTCATTAATTAGAAGCTAATCCAGCCATCCACTATATCTTTTCCTCCCTAAAGAAGGGAGAAAAAGGATGTCGTTCTTGTCTGGCCTAGGGCAGTTATTTTTATAAAGTGCTTAATCTGGCAAAACGAATTCTCTCCTAACAGGTTTACAAAACCTGTTAGGTATTATAGTTTATTAGGAATATCTTTAATGTATACAATTTACAAAAAATAAATAATGAAAAATTTAGATAAAAAAATAGCAATAAAGAAAAATGTATCAAGTACTAATTCAACTATTTCTGTAGATAAAAAATTAGATAAAATTAAAAATGTAAATTTTGTCTCAAATAAAATAGAAGAAGTCAATAAAGTAATTACTCAAATTGAATTAACTTTTTAGATCGATTTTCTAATCCATAACTATAATAAAAGGAGCCTAATTGGCTCCTTTTATATTTTATAAACTAAATATTTTAATTAAAACCTCTTAGAATATTTAAAGTTGCCAAAAAAACAAAGCTGAATTATTTTTAAGGATTTTTTAAGCCCTTAAATATCCTTCTGCCAAATTTCTATTCGTAAATTAGCGCCAAACAAAATTTATCCGAATGACAGTACTTACATTTACCCTGATTATGATTCTTGGTGCTTTTTTAGCAGGTTTTATTGGCTCATTATCAGGTTTAGGTGGCGGAATCATAATTATTCCACTTCTAACGGTCGTTCTTGGTGTTGATATACATTATGCAATTGGTGCCGCTTTGGTTTCGGTAATTGCAACTTCTTCAGGTTCAGCTTCTGCATATGTCAAGGAAGGAATCACAAATATGCGACTGGGAATTTTTCTCGAAATTGCCACAACAATCGGTGCCGTTTGTGGAGCTTTGCTTTCTACAATTGCGCCAACTTCATTTATTGCCATATTATTTGGTCTTACTTTAATTTTCTCTGCTATAAATTCTCTTCGAAAAAAAGAAGAACATATTGTTTTAGAATCGAGTCCTTTGGCAAAAAAACTACGCTTAAACGGAACTTATCCCACGCATGATGGTGAAGTCGTAAGTTACGGAACTAAAAACGTCGTTGGAGGTTTTGGTATGATGGGAATTGCCGGAATGATGTCAGGATTATTAGGAATTGGTTCCGGTGCTTTTAAGGTTATTGCGATGGATAATATTATGAGAATTCCGTTTAAGGTTTCTACTACAACCAGTAATTTTATGATGGGCGTTACTGCAATGGCGAGTTCTGTAATCTACATTCAAAAAGGATATATCGAACCCGGAATCTGTATGCCTGTTGTTATTGGTGTTTTGTTTGGGGCTATGGCTGGAGCCAAAGTATTAGTCCGAACAAACCCTAAAAAACTAAGAATATTTTTTGCCTGCCTGATTTTTGTACTTGCAGTGAATATGATTTATAACGGAATTAATGGAAAAATCTAAGGTTATGCAAAACGAAAAATTTGGAGAAAAAAACTTTCAATATATAATTGGTAATTTGTTGCGTTATGGCGTTTGGACTTCATTGTCCGTAGCTTTTATTGGCGGAATCGTCTATTTATTCGGACATAGTACAGATATCGAAAACTACTCGGTATTTCATGAAAATGACCGCAATATATTCGAAGTAATTTCGGCTGTTTATAATGGTGCGATTCAGGGAAATGGAGAATCTTTAATTTTTGTTGGAATTATTCTTCTCTTTCTAACGCCCGTTTTACGTGTGTTACTTTCTTTATTTTCTTTCCTTTTAGAAAAAGATTATCTTTATGTTGGCATTACACTAATTGTGATTGTGATCATTTTAATTAGTGTTTCTTTTGGTTTTTCACATTGATAACGCTGTAGGCTTTAAGCTTTAGGCTTTCTTTGGGAACGCTTAAAATATGTTGCTTAAAACTTTAAACTAATCGTAAACGCTATGAAGCTTAAAGCATATTGCCTAAAGCTTAAAGCTAAATAAAAAAATATGGAAATAGGAATAGACAGCTTTGCTTCGGCAATGTACGGAGACAATAATACGTTGAGCAGTGTTGATGCAATGGAGCAATTACTGCAAAGAATTGAACTTGCAGATCAAGCCGGACTTGACGTTTTTGGAATTGGAGAACATCATAAAAAAGAGTTTCTAGATTCGGCTACAGTTGTTATACTAAGCGCCGCTGCTGCAAAAACAAGCCGCATTCGATTATCAAGCGCCGTTTCGGTTTTAAGTGCTGCAGATCCTGTCAGAGTTTATCAAAGCTTTGCAACTTTGGATTTGATTTCGAAAGGAAGAGCAGAAATCGTCGTAGGCCGCGGATCTTCTATTGAAGCTTATCCCCTTTTTGGATTTAATCTAAATGATTATGATGCGCTTTTTAAAGAAAAGCTAGACCTTTTTCTACAAATCAGAGACAATGAATTTGTGACGTGGTCAGGGAAATTTCGTCCCGCATTGAATAATCTTCCTATTTATCCGAGAGCAATACAAGAAAAATTACCGGTTTGGCTTGGCGTTGGCGGAACTCCGGAATCTTTTGTGAGAGCCGGAAGTCTTGGTTTACCTTTAATGGTCGCCATTATTGGAGGACAAACACATCGTTTTCGCCCTTTAATCGACTTATATCATGAAGCCGGAAAAGCTGCAGGTTTCAAACCCGAAGAGCTTAAAGTAGGATTACATTCTCCTGGATTTGTTGGAACTACAACCGAAAAAGCAATCGAAGAATATTATCCGGGTTATGCTGAACTTTGGACAAAATTAGGACTCGAACGCGGTTGGCCACCAGTTACAAAAGCCAAATTTGACGGACTTATTGACGATCAAGGCGTTTTAATCGTAGGAAGTCCGGAACGTGTTGCCGAGAAAATCTTAAAACACAGCGAAGCACTTGGAGGAATCTCAAGATTTACATTCCAAATGGATAATGCAGGACTTACACACACTCAATTAATGAATGCTATCGAACTTATAGGATCAAAAGTGATTCCGTTGATACGTAAAGGATAAATTTTATGTGTTTGCCCACTGATTTGGCGGGTTAAACGGATTTTCACTGATTTTTTCATCATTTCAACAAAAGAAGACTTGAAAAATATCTTTGTCAAAGTTTTAAACTTTGACAAAGATTTACATTAAAAGAACCTCTGGAAACCCGTTTAATCCGTGCAATCCGGAGGCTAAAACTTCTAAACATAAAAAAAGCATCAGCCGAAACTGATGCTTTTTATTTTCATATAGATTATCAAATTAAAAAACCTGCGAAAATCCGTTTGAATCCGCCAAATACGTGGGCTAAAAAAAATTAGAATTTATAAGTTACACCAACTCTAAAATTTCTTGGTGCTTCTGTTTGCCAATAATAAGCCGAAAGCCATTCATAATAAGATCCACTATAAAGATATTTATCTAAAATATTGAATACGTTAGCCGTAACTTTTATCTTTCCGGTTTCATAAGATAAACCTCCGTCAAGTTTGAAATAGTTTGGTAATCTTTCTCCACCTTCACTCCACGTATCCGTTTGACGGCCTGCAAGATAAGTACCGCCAATAGACGCTCCTAAACCTTTAAGTTTTCCGCTTTGAAGCGTATAATTTAACCATGCATTTGCAGTATGTTTAGAATATCCCGGAACAACAGAACCTACTTTCAAAATATTTGAACTCGTTACTATTGATTCTGTAAAAGCATAATTTGCTATAAGATTAAGTCCGTCTAATAATTTTCCTCTTACATCAAATTCAACACCTTCTGCTCTTTTTTCTCCCAAAACAATTTTGTAAATATCTTTTGGTCCATTCATAGGATCAGCTGTAAGTTCATTTTCTTTTATGATGCGATAAACCGATAATGAGGTATTCCAAGATCCGTCAAACCAATCTTTTTTAACACCAAATTCTATATTATTTCCGGTTAACGGTTTTACTTTATCTCCATTTTTAATAATACCCGATTGCGGTAAAAACGCCTGATCATATAATCCGTAAACCGCAAGATCCTCCGTTATAGAAGCACTAATACCAATACGCGGCGTGATATGACTATCTGCCTGAGTTTCTCCCCAGCTTGTCTGACTAATCCAGGTATATCTTCCTGCTACAGTAACTCTAAGTCTGTTTCTAAAAAAACCAACTTCTTCCTGAATATATGCCGCTGCATACTCTGAGCTCATTTTTCCACCAGCTCTTACTGAAAGCGGTGTTGTATGATCGAAATTCGGAAAACCATTTGAAGGAGTTCCATAATTTGGATTATAAACATTAAACGGATTAGCAGGTGTATCAAGATTATGAGATTGTCCCCAATCAGCCATATAATCTTTACTTCCTAAATCTAAACCTCCTAATATTTTGTGTGTAATTGATCCTGTATTGAACTTTCCGTTTACAAATATCTGACCTAAATACATATTACTTTCTGCATCCCAGATTCCAACATTTCTAATGATATTCCCCTTTCCAAGAGCATCATCGTCTGAACCAACAGCGCTTGGCCAAGAACTATATCCTTGCTGAAGATATTTAAAATAAGTCGTTTGCGCTGTCAATTTCCAGTTATCATCAAACTTATGTTCGAACATAAGATATCCGCTATGATCCTGAATATTAGTATCAGGCAATCCTGGCTGCATCATTGTAAATCCAACTGGCAAAGTCGCATAACCTTCAGATTTAGGCCCGAATACGTAGTAAGAACCAACCTCGGTCATGTTTGCATATTGAAAATTATATTCCGCCGTAAGTTTCGTTTTATCATCAATTTGGTATGAAATTACCGGAGCAATTACATAACGATTGTTGTGTTCGAAAGCACGATGCGAACCTTTATTTTGAGCCGCTCCGTTGAATCTATATAATAATTTTCCTTTTTTATCTAATTTTCCATCAAGATCAATACTAACTCTGTAAAAATCATAGCTTCCGCCTAATACTGAAACTTCACCTTTAGTAATTCCCGTTGGTTTTTTAGTAACCACATTATAAAGTCCACTTGGATCACCGCTCGAAAGCATAAATCCAGCAGGTCCTTTTACAAATTCAATATGATCTACAAAACTCATATCTTCCGTAAGAGGTCCCCAGAAAGAAGAAACCACATTAAAACCATTACGGAAAGCCTGAATTTGAGAACCACGCATCGTAATATTAGTATACAAATCTCCCCAGTGTTCCAGACGCACGGCTCCACTCACGTTTCTGATAACTCCATCGCTCATACTTGTAATTTGCTGATCTTTTAAAGTCTGAGCACTTACAATCTGAATATTTTGAGGAATTTCAAGAACAGGAGTCTGCAATCTTAAAGATAATGAAGGCTTGTCTTGTTTGTATTTATTTTTTGTAATCACAACTTCATCAAGATCTTCCTGACTTTCAGAAAGTGTAAAGTTTTTAGTCGTTGTTTGTTTTGCAGTAACCACAATTTGGTCTTCAACCTTATGAATTCCAACAGATCTTATAATAATTATGTAAGTTGCAGGTTTTACGTTTTTAATCTCATATTGCCCGTCTTCATTGGTGGTGGCAACATATCTTGTTCCTTTCAGAACAACAGTAATATTCTCTGCAGGAACATTTCCGCTTAGCGAAATCTTTCCTGTTATTTTTCCAAGTTCCTGACTCATCATTTGCAATGAAGTTAGAAACATAAGACTAAGTAAAACTTTTTTTAGGGTCATTATATTCATTTTTAATTGGTTTTGAATTTCGTGCAAAAGTAAATGCTAAATATTTCTTAAACAAGATTATTTTTAATTATTCTAAATAAAAATAAACACCTATAACCCTCTCAAAAAGTTAAAACAATATTATCTTACAAAAACTCCAATTATAAATAAGTCTGCTTATCTTTAAGCTTGAAAAATTTAAAAAGGAACTTCCAAAAACAAACCTCATATTATGAATAATACCAGTACAGTTAGAAAAGTAGCCATAGTAGGTTACAATCGAATTCCGTTTGCAAGGGCAAATACCGCTTACGCCGAAGTTGGAAATACAGAAATGATGACCGCTGCCCTAAACGGACTTATTACCAAATATAATCTTGAAGGTAAATTGTTAGGCGAAGTTGCCGGAGGAGCTGTAATTAAACATACTTATGATAATAATCTGATCAGAGAATGTGTCATGAAAACAGCTCTTGATCCCGCAACTCCGGCTTGTGATTTGCAACAAGCTTGTGACACCGGAATAGAAAGTGCCATTTATATTGCGAATAAAATTGCTCTGGGGCAAATAGAATCCGGAATTGCAGGCGGCGTTGATTCGATTAGTGATATGCCAATTGCTGTAAGCGAAAAACTCAGAAAGATTTTATTGAATGCCAGACAAGCAAAATCATTAGGCGAAAAAATTAAGTTGTTTCTAAAACTTCGTCCAAAAGATTTGTCGCCATTAGTTCCTAAAAACGAAGAATCACAAACCGGACTTTCGATGGGTGGCCATACCGAAATTACGGCTAAACATTATCAAATCTCCCGTGAAGATCAGGATAACTTTGCGCTCAGAAGTCATTTGAATATGACAAAAGCGTACGACGAAGGCTTTTTTGATGATATGATAACTCCGTTTAATGGACTTGAAAAAGACAATAACCTTCGAAGAGACAGCACAATTGAAAAACTGGCAAAACTAAAACCCGCATTCGATAAAGTAAACGGAACTTTGACAGCAGGAAATTCTACTCCGCTTACAGATGGCGCGTCATGCATACTTTTGGCAAGCGAAGAATGGGCAAAAGCACAAGGACTTCCTATTCTGGCTTATATTTCTTTTGCCGAAATTGCAGCAATTGAGTACGTCAAAAATCAGCAAAACCTTTTATTAGCGCCATTATTTGCAGCAAGCAGAATGCTGGAAAAAGCAGGTTTGACTTTGCAGGATTTTGATTATTATGAAATTCACGAAGCTTTTGCAGCACAAGTTCTCGCAACTTTAAAAATCTGGGAAAGTCCGGAATTAAGCGCTCAAATAGGGCTTAAAAAACCTCTTGGCGCAATCGACAGAGAAAAACTAAACGTAAAAGGAAGTAGTCTTGCCGCCGCACATCCTTTTGCCGCAACAGGCGGAAGAATAATTGGCGTAATGGCTAAATTATTAAACGAAAAAGGTTCCGGAAGAGGATTTGTTTCAATTTGTGCCGCCGGAGGACAAGGTGTTACGATGATTATTGAGAAATAATACTATTGTCAGGCTGAGCGAAGTCGAAGCCCATACCTACTTTCGTTTAAGTCTTTGACTTCGCTCAGGATGACAAAGATTATATATAAAAAAAACAAAACCCGACAAGTTCCAAAAACCTGTCGGGTTTACTACATACGAAAATGTCCAACTCTCGTAGTTTTTACTTTAAAAAGCAAATTCTTCAACTGCAGACAACGCTTTAGGTAAAGCATTTTCGGCAAAATCAGGAATAGCAGTTCCTTCTACGCGAAAAACAGTAACATCGGTTATACCTAAGAAACCTAATACAGCGCGCAAATACGGCTCAGAAAAATCATAACTTTTATAAGGTCCTTCAGAAAAAATAGCGCCCGAAGCAATCGCTAAAAACACTTTTTTATTCGTCAATAATCCTTTTGGCCCATTCTCATCATAGCTAAAAGTCTTTCCTGCTCTCGCAACCTGATCGATCCAGCCTTTTAAAACTGCCGGAATCCCAAAATTGTAAAGTGGCACACCAATAACAATAACATCAGCTTCTAAAACATCTTTTGTTGCTGCATCCGAATATTTCAGCGTCTCTTTCTGAGCTTCTGTATGTTGATCTGCCGGAGTATAAAAAGCATTAATATCCAATTCGCTCAAATAAGGCAAAGGCGTTTTAGAAAGATCAAGCGTTTGAACCTCGATTTCGCTGTATTCCGCTTTCAGTTTATCAAGAATAGCATTCGATAATTTGTTGCTAAATGAAGCATCTCCTTTGATGCTTGTTACTATATTCAGAATCTTTTTACTCATTTTTATAATTATTTTGTTTACGATACAAACTTATCTACATTTGCTATCTCTTTTATAGTACTATCCTCAAGGATAGCGCTATCCTTGAGGATAGTAACGCAATACATATGAAAACAAAGAGTGAATTAACAGAAGAAATGCCTTGTGGACATCAACCGGAAGAATGTCTCGCAGCATTATTACCGGTAAGAGATGCTTTGGAAGTTTTAAGCGGAAGATGGAAATTGCCAATTTTAATTGCATTGTCAAACCGACCGAAACGATTTAAGGAGATTTCGAAAGATATAAACGGAATCACAGATAAAATGCTTTCGAAAGAACTTAAAGATCTGGAGATAAACAAACTGGTTACCAGAACTGTCTATGATACTTTTCCGCCAACTGTAGAATACGCAAGAACAGAACACAGCCACACATTATATAATGTCATTGGCGCATTAAACGAATGGGGAACTTTGCACAGAAAAGAAATCATTGGACATTAGATAGTTAACAAAATCCAAACCCGACAGGTTTTAAAAACCTGTCGGGTTTAATTTTTTAATAAAATAAGAACCAAAAGTGTAACAAAATCAAAAAAGTCGTCTCTATAATAAAAAAGTCATAAAATCAACTTGATATTTTTATTATGAAAACCATAAAACTAGCTACATTACTGATTTTGAATTTCTTTTCATTTTCGAAAACAAATGCTCAAACTACTCCAAATGACAGTATAAAACTCGATTATACTAAAATTTATGCGCTCGCATTAGACGGAAATCCTAAACAAGCTTTGCCTTTACTTGAAATTGATCCCACTAAAAAAATAGCGCAGAAAGACTTAAAATTCAAAACCAATTTCGAAAACCGATTTAAGTTTGCAGCAGATAAAAGTGATTTCCTGGAAACCCGAAAATCAAAAATAGACGAGCTTTTAAAAATTTACAGAGATTACTGGAGATTCTCTTTCTTAAATAAAGAAAAGAAAACTGATACTCTGATTATGAAAAATGTTGCCAATTTTCTTAAAAAAAATCTTCCGGCTGCAAAAAACTTACCACTTAACGAAGACAGTATCAATGTCTATCAAAAAAAATACATCTCAAACTTAGGCTATCATACAACTGGTTTTGGAAAAACCGGCGGACTTTATGATTTATTAGTCTGGAAAACTGAAAAAGATACAGTCTATAAAGTGAATTATGAAGGAAAAGAAACTCCAATCAAAATCTACTTTATGGATGATTTTATAACCTTAGGCTGGAGCGAATACGCCACTTTAGGACGTTATTATCCTGCAGGTTGGGCAACTCAGGAAGCTTTATTTTGTGTAAAAAAAGCATACGATTTAAAATCAGAAACCTTCAGAGTAAGTTATATTGGCCATGAAGGCAGACATTTTGCTGATTATAAATTATTCCCAAAATTAAAAGGTGTTGGTTCTGCCGATTTAGAATACAGAGGAAAACTGACGGAGTTATCACTTTACTCTGAGGACGGACTTTACAAAAGAATACAGTCTTTTATAAATAATGGAAATTACGACAGCGATAACGGCCATTCTATTGCGGCTTACTGTGTTATCAGAGATTTATCCCGTTTTTTATTTAATACTGATTACGAAAAGAACTTAGACAAATGGAAAACAATTCCGGCAAGTAAAATAAATCAGGCTGCAGCCAAAATTCTCGAAGAAAACACCAAATCATTAAAGAAAATTCCGAATGTAGAAAAATTTATCAAATAATATTTTTAGCTAAAGAATACATCAAATCCTTACACAACAAAATCAATAATACCTAATAATCAATAAATTACAAAAAAACACAATATAAGAAACTAAAATAATTATTAAGAAAAGTTTACATTTGGTTACCCAAATTATAAATTCATTCTTAATAATTATGAAAAAAAATCTACTTGCTTATTTTCTAAAAAGGCGAATGTTAACGCCTTTATTGTGCACTTTCTTTTTATTGCTTTCCCTGCACGGAACTTGTCAATATATCACACAAAACCTTGCTCCTACAGCGGTTATTAAAGAAGGACTTTCGCTGGAACAATCTTCTGATGGACGAATTTTTATTGCTGAAAGAGGCGGAATTGTCAAAGTATTTCAAAATAATGCCGTTTCAACCGTCTTTACCGTTCAAACCGTAACAGATAATGAACAAGGTTTACTTGGCTTAACTTTGCATCCTGATTTTGCTACAAACGGTTATATTTATGTGTTTTACTCTATAAATGATGGCGTAATCAGACATCGAATAGAGAGAATAAAAATCGACAATGCCAATCAGGTTGTAAGCCGACAGGAAATTTTATTATTAGAGCCTATTGGTGGCGGTTTTCATAATGGCGGCGATCTGAAATTCTTTAATGGATTTCTTTACGTAACCGTTGGAGATAGTCAGCAAAACACAAATTCTCAGGATCTTGACACTTACAAAGGTAAAATACTTCGACTAACCGAAGACGGACAACCTGCGCCAGGAAATCCCTTCTATGGAAGTGGTTCTGTACAAAGACAAAGTATCTGGGTTTATGGTTTCAGAAATCCGTGGAGACTTGTAGCCAATAAAACGTCCAATAAATTATTTGTTTTGGATGTTGGAACTTCTTGGGAAGAAATCAACGAAATTAGCAATCCCACAATTCGCAACTACGCTTGGGGACATCCTCAAGGCGGTGACGGAAAACAAACTGAAACCAATTTATTTACCAATCCGATTTTTACATACGCAACCGGAAGTATTGGAAATGCTTTAACAAACGGCTTACTTTATAACCCGACAACTTCTCGTTATCCTGATCTTCAGGGGAAATTTATTATCAAAGATTTTGTTCGAAATGCAATTCGTTGGTTTGATCCAAACGTTGCTGATCCTGTTTCTACCGAATTCTATTCGGCGCCACAACAGCAAGCACTCGGAATGATGTTGGGCAACGACGGGTACATTTATTATTGTGCTTACGGAAATAACGGTTCACTAATTAAGCTGGATTATATTGCAACTGCCGCTCCAACTATCGTAAATCATCCCGTTTCGCAAACCATTATGCAAACAACTCCCGTAACTTTTACAGTTTCTGCAAGTGGCGTTGGACTTTCGTATCAATGGCAATTTAACAATGTAAATATTCCCGGAGCAAACGCCGCAACATATACTATTGCAAATGTAACCAATGCAAATGCAGGCGATTATCATGTTATAGTTTCTAATACTGCTGGCAATGCAACTAGTGATCCCGCGACTTTAACGGTGACACCTTTTAGCAATGCGCCAACAGTTACGATCGTTTCACCTTTGCCAACTTTAAAATGGAATGCTGATGATCTTATACACTTTGAAGCAACAGCAACAGATATAGAAGACGGAACATTACCTGCAAGCGCTTTTTCATGGAATATTGATCTTTTTCACGAAGACATTCCAGGTTCAGGTCATTCGCATCCCGGAGCAAGTCCGCAAGGTGCAAAATCAGGTGATTTTACAGCATCAAATCAAGGTGAAAAAACGCCAAATGTATGGTATCGATTTACAGTAAAAGTTACCGATAGCAATGGTTTAACAGCTTCAACTTTTGTTGATATTAAACCTAATTTAGTCGATGTGACGGTTACAAGTTCGCCGGCTTTATTAGCTCTCGAATTCAATCAGAAACCTGTTACAGCGCCGTTAACAAAACAAGTTGTGGCAAATGCAGCATTGCAAACTTTAAACGCTCCTACTCCACAATACATCAATAATATCAGATATGATTTTGACCATTGGGATCATGGCGGAGCTGCCAATCAAACCTTCAAAGCTCCGGCAACAGGAACTGCAACTTATACCGCTGTTTATACTGCAACAACACTTCTTAATGCACCATATTTAGGAACCGTAGCGCAAATTCCGGGTACAATTGAAGCCGAAAATTACGATGTTGGTCCAAGCGCTTTTCTTGACATTAATGGCGGTGGCGATACTGCTTACAGAGCTGGAGATGGCGTAGGAACTGAAGCTTGCAATGAAGGCGGATTTAACCTTGCTTATGTTGGCAAAAATGAATGGCTTAAATACACTTCAAAAGTAAATACCACCGGAACTTACAATATCCTTTTAAGAATTGCATCGCCTTATGCAAATCGAAAATTACATCTTGAAGTTGACGGAGTAAATGTTACAGGAACTGTAAATATTCCAAATACTACAGGATTTCAGGCGTGGCAAACCGTTACAATTCCTAATATTGCTTTAACGCAAGGAACACGTGTTATTACTTTATTTTTTGAAGAAGGAGATATCAACGTCAATAAAATGGAATTTGTCCTAACCGGAAGTACAACCGCTCCAGTTGCAGATTTTGAGGTAAATACTCAAATGGGATGTCTGAATACGGCAGTTACTTTCACGTCTGTTTCACTTGGAACTGTTGATAATTATCTGTGGAATTTTGGCGAAAGCGCAACACCGGCAACCGCAACAGGAATTGGCCCTCACAGCGTAATTTATTCAACCGAAGGAACAAAAACAGTTTCCTTAACCGTTAGTAATACTGCTGGAGACAATAAAAAAGAAGTTGCATATATGGTACACAATTGCAATCTTGGTATTGAAAACCCAAATGGAGAATCGAATAAAATCATCGTTTTTCCAAATCCATCAACGGGAATATTTCATTTGTCAAAAGAGTTGGAATGGACCGTTTATTCGGCTTCAGGAACTAAAATAAAACAAGGAAGCGGAAGTGTAATTTCGATTTCAGAACATCCAACAGGAATCTATTTTGTAAAAACAAATGCTGCCAGTAAAGCAATTTCGATAGGCAAACAATAATAGTTTACTTTTCTAAATACAAATAATGCCCTGTAAAGAATTCTTATTTTTCTCAGGGCATTTTTTAAATCATAACCTTTTTTTGTTTTAAAATTCATTTTTTTGTAGTAAATTACAGCTTCTTAAAGACAAGTTTCATTTTAAATAAAACCAAAATGATCGACTCAAAAATACCAGAAGGTCCTCTAGCTGAAAAATGGAATAATTATAAAGCAAAAGCTAAGCTTGTAAACCCCGCAAATAGAAAAAAACTAAACATTATAGTCGTAGGAACTGGTCTTGCAGGAGCTTCATGCGCTGCATCATTGGCTGAACAAGGTTACAATATCAAATCATTTTGTTTTCAGGATTCTCCAAGAAGAGCACATTCTGTGGCTGCTCAAGGCGGAGTTAATGCTGCAAAAAATTACAAAAACGACGGAGACAGTACTTACAGAATGTTTTACGACACTATAAAAGGTGGCGATTTTAGATCACGTGAAGCAAATGTTTACCGTCTGGCGGAATGTTCTGCACATTTAATTGATCATGCCGTTGCACAAGGCGTTCCTTTTGCCAGAGAATATGCCGGATATCTTAATAATCGTTCTTTTGGAGGTGTTCAGGTTTCGAGAACTTTTTATGCTCGCGGACAAACGGGACAACAGCTTTTACTGGGAGCTTATCAGGCTTTATTACGTCAGGTTTCATTAGGAAAAGTAGCGATGCATACGCGACATGAAATGCTGGAATTGGTCGTTATTGACGGAAAAGCCAAAGGTATTATTGCACGAAATCTTGAAACCGGAGAACTCGAGCGTCACGTTGCTGATGCTGTCGTTTTAGCTTCCGGAGGTTATGGCAAAGTATATTATCTGTCAACATTGGCAATGGGTTGTAATAGTTCGGCAATTTGGCGGGCACACAAAAAAGGCGCTTATATGGCTGGAGTAAGCTGGATTCAGTTTCATCCTACTTCACTTCCGCAACATGGAGAAAATCAGTCTAAATTGACTTTAATGTCGGAATCTTTGCGTAATGACGGCCGAATCTGGGTTCCGAAAACTGCCAAAGACGACCGAGATCCAAATACAATTCCCGAAGAAGAACGCGACTATTATCTGGAACGCAAATATCCTTCTTTTGGAAATCTTGCTCCACGCGATATTTCCTCAAGAGCTGCAAAAGAACAAATTGATGCCGGACATGGCGTTGGACCAATGAAAAATGCTATTTATCTGGATTTCTCCGATGCTATAAAAACGCAGGGAAAAGATAAAATCGAAGCCAAATACAGCAATCTTTTTGCGATGTACGAGAAAATTACCGGAATCAATGCCTACAAAGAACCAATGCTAATTTCGCCTTCAGCGCATTTTACAATGGGCGGACTTTGGGTTGACTATGAATTAATGAGTACAATTCCAGGATTATTTGCTCTTGGAGAAGCTAATTTTGCCGATCATGGCGCGAATAGACTTGGCGCAAATTCATTGCTTCAAGCTTGTGTAGACGGTTATTTTATTGCGCCTTACACAATTCCGAATTATTTGGCAGGAGAATTAAATGCTCCAAAATCTGATATAAATCATCCTGCTTTTGACGAAGCCGAAACTTCAGTAAGAGCACAATTAGATAAATTTTTGAATAGTAAAGGAACACTTTCGACAGATTATTTCCATAAAAAAATTGGAAGATTACTCTATGAAAAATGTGGTCTTTCGAGAAGTAAAGAAAAACTGGAAGATGCCTTAAACGAAATCAAATTACTAAAAGATTCTTTTGAAAAAGACCTTTTAATTACTGGAGATGATACAGTTAACAGTGAACTTGAAAAAGCCGGACGCATTGCAGATTATATAGAACTCGCCGAATTAATGTGTCACGATGCTCTGCAAAGAGAAGAATCCTGTGGCGCGCACTTTCGAGAAGAATATCAAACTCCTGATGGCGAAGCGGTTCGAAATGATAAGGATTTCTGTTACGTTTCGGCTTGGGAATGGAAAGGAAAACAACAATTACCGGAATTACACAAAGAACCTTTAGTATTCGAATCCGTTCAACTTGCTGTGAGAAGTTACAAATAATTATTGAACGTTAATTAAAGATCCAATAATTCATAATTAACAATTAACAATTTATAATTAATAATTACCTATGAAACTATATCTTAAAATATGGCGACAACTTAATACTTCTTCCAAAGGAGAAATGGTAGATTATGAAATTGATAATGTTTCTGAGCATATGTCTTTTCTCGAAATGCTCGATCTTTTGAATGAATCTCTTATTCAGAAAAAAGAACGCGTTATAGAATTTGATCACGATTGCAGAGAAGGGATTTGTGGTCAATGTGGCGTTATGATTGACGGACGAGCGCATGGACCATTAAAAAACACTACAACTTGTCAGCTTCATATGAGAAGTTTTAAAAATGGCGATACGATTTATATTGAACCTTTTCGAGCAAAAGCTTTTCCGGTTTTAAGGGATTTAAAAATCAATCGATCCGCTTTTGATTCTATAATTGAAGCAGGCGGTTTTATTGGCGCTTCAACGGGTCAGGCGCCCGAAGCAAATAGTATTCCGATATCTTATGAAACTGCTGAAGCTTCCTTTGATGCTGCCGCTTGTATAGGATGTGGAGCTTGTGTTGCAACTTGCAAAAACGCAAGTGCCGCATTATTTGTTGGAGCAAAAATCACGCATTTGGCTTTGCTTCCGCAAGGAAAAATTGAAGCTTCAAAAAGAGTTTTAACGATGGTAAGTCAAATGGATGCAGAAGGTTTTGGAAATTGCTCAGACACAAGAGCTTGCGAAATAGAATGTCCGCAAGGTATTTCCATTCTTTCCATTGCAAAAATGAATTCAGAATATGCTAAAGCTTTAATTTTTAGAAAATAACAACATATTATTTATTTAAAACACATAGAAACATTGATATTGTAACTCAAAAAATGGCATTTCAATTAATAAAAATAAGCATAACAATCTTTTTGAGAGAAATGCAGTTCTTTTTTTGAAGCCTTTTTGCCCCATACTCGCTCTGTTTCTATGTGTTAAATAAATATTTTTAAAAATTATATTTCAATCTCAAAGTAAATCCCAACAAGTTTCTTAAAACAAAAAACTTTGCGACTTCGCGACTTTGCGAGATTATTTTTTTAAGTTTTTTTGACGCAGCATCGAGAATTGCACGCAAAGTCGCAAAGGCGCGAAATTCAAAACTTACAATAAAAAGCTTTGCGACTTCGTGACTTTGCGAGATTATTTCTTGAGCTTTATTTTAATTAAATTGCAAAATAAGGCGTCAAAATATCTTCAAAATTATACAATCCTTTTTTCTTGTTTTCTAAGTTTTCTGCAACAAAAACAACTCCGTTACCAAATGCTTCTCTTGAAATCGATTCGTGAATAAGACGAACCGTTTGATACGGAAATCCAAATATAACTTCGTGTTTTCCGACGATTCCTCCAGCTCTAACTGAGTTTATATTGTCTTTGTCAACATCTAAAGCTTCAGCAATTTTAACCGCCGTTCCTGAAGTTCCTTCTTTCTTTTTAAAATGTTCTTCATTGACTTCAATATCAACCCAAGGCGCAATTTTCTTTAGAAACTTGGCTGCAAAAAGTAAATAATTCACTCCCAAAGTAATATTTGGAGACCAAAAAACGGTTGTTTTATGCGCTAATTTCTTTAATAATTGAAGTTCTTTATCTTTATAATGAGAAATTGCCGAGATAATTTTAACCTTTCGATTTGCTGCAATTTCACCATAAGTATAGATTCCTTCGCTTGACGAAAAATCGATAATTACATCAACCGGATGTTTGTCCAGCAATTCTTCTACCGAAGTTTTGGAACTAGAGTAAATTAATCCCGGTTCGTCTGACTGAACACCAAAAAATTCCGGAACTGATCTGTGTTCTAAAACAGTGCTTTGTCTTAAAACCCATTCCAGGCAAAATTTATTGTTTTCGAGTAGTATTGATGCTACTGATTTTCCAGTTTTTCCGAATCCGATTAGTCCTATTTTCATAATTTATTTTTTTATTGAGCGATATGCTCGTTAATAGAAATTGACATATTTTGAAGTTCATGCCAAATCAAAAATTTAATTATTATCTAAGTCGATAATTATCCTCTATTAGTAAAAATAGGGATATTATCACGGGAAGACTAACTATTATTGAGTTTTGTAACAAAAAAGAGCCTTGTTAATAGGAATAATATTGTGAATTTTTTTTAACCGCAAAGTTGCAAAGGTTTTTCGCAAAGGCCGCTAAGTTTACAATCTAGAATAAAAAAACTTTGCGTCTTTGCGCCTTTGCGAGATTATTTATTAAGTTTTTTTTGATGTAGCACCGAGAATTTCGCGCAAAGTCGCAAAGTCGCCAAATTTATAACTTACAAAAAAAACTTTGCGACTTTGCGTCTTTGCGAGATTATCATAAATCACTAAAAAAACTTTTAATCTTTGACATTAAAATAAAATTTTCCGATTAATACTACAGGATATTATTTACTTACTATATTTTAAAAAAATAGATGCAAAAATGTTAATACGAATGTACAACTTAACATATTTTCAGTAGTTTTACGACCTGATTGACCCCAAATAAAATCAGCAAATAATGGCCTACAACAATAAAGAATTAGTACGTTTTTTAGACGCACAAAATAAATTATACCTATCGGCACTTTCCGAAATTAAAAAAGGAAAAAAAGAATCTCCTTGGATGTGGTTTATTTTTCCTCAGATAAAAGGGCTTGGTTCCTGCGATACCTCAAAATTTTACGAAATTAAAAATGCTGACGAAGCAATTGCGTTTTTAGAACATCCAATTCTGGGAAAACATCTATTGGAAATTACATCTGAATTAATCAAAACAGACGAAAAAACTGCTGCAGATATATTCGGAAATCCAGATGATGAAAAACTGCAATCGTGCATGACATTATTCGCCAGTATTCAAAATTCTGAACCAATATTTGAAGAAGTATTGGACAAATATTTTGATGGTTCTTCAGATTTTCATACGCTTCAATTATTGTATAGTAATTTCTAAACCTGATATAGTCGTCTGAGAAAATAGCTAAAAAATTATTCCTTTTTAGTGTATTTCTAAATAAGAAAACTATATTTGCAACCAAGTTGCGTTAGTTAATAACTCAGAAAGTCGAGTAAACACGCTGATTGCCAAAACAAGAATGAAAAAGAAAATTGTCTTAATTAATCTTTTTATGTCTTTAACCGTATTGTTCGCAATGCTGTTTCAGACCATACATTCTTACGAACATGTTTACAGACAACTAACTGAAAAACAGTGTCACCACAATTCTGTTGATGGACAAAAGCAAATTACACACAGCCATTCTGTAGACAATAATTGTCACGTTTGTCATTTTGCGTTCAGCACTTTTATTCCCAATTCATTTCAAACTTTATCATTTCATAAAGTAATTACTGAAACCTCTTATGTATTCTTTTATACAAAAGCGTCTTCAAACTTCTTTAAAGGCAGTCTTTTTGCCCTTAGAGCACCACCTTCTATTTTATAGTTTACTACATTTTATTCGAAGAAGAAGAATATCTCTTATGGTTCAGCAGTAAATGTTAAACCATAAAAATTAAGCATTTATATTATTCAAAGCCAAAGAAAGAATTCAAATTCTCTCTATTTATGCTATTTCAAACATAGCCCAAGGTTTCAACCTTGGGAGAGCTTGTAATTGATAATAAAATGCAAGAAATGAAATGCGCTTCAACGGTAGAAACCGTTGGCTATGTGACAATATTTTATAGTGATTGGTTATTTCTTTCTAATTTATCTAAACAACAAATCCTTATTCTTCATCTTCCAATAGAAATTCTTCTATTACAATAGTTGTAAACTATCCATTCCTCCTACTCCAATTTTAAAATCATCGTTGTATCAAAAACAGCGACTAAAATCCTGCGATCGAAAACTAAAAAATCACCCAAATACATAAAAACTATGCTTATAGCTGAGAATCTTACGAAAAAATACGGCGATTATGTTGCCTTAAACAAATTAAATTTAACCATTAAACAAGGCGAAATCTTTGCGCTTTTAGGTCAGAATGGTGCCGGAAAAACAACAACAATTAATCTCTTTTTAGGTTTTATCGAGCCAACAGGCGGAGAACTTAAAATCAATAATATATCGGTTATAGAAAATGCTTCAAAAACCAAAGAATATGTCGCTTATATTCCTGAAACGGTAATGTTATATCCAAATTTGAGCGGTTTAGAAAACCTGAAATTCTTCTCCTCACTCGCCGGATTCAAATATTCATCTGGAGAATTGACTTATTTTCTCTCAAAAGCTGGTTTACAACTCAAAGCGCACGACCAGAATCTTGGCGGATATTCTAAAGGAATGCGCCAAAAAGTAGGCATTGCCATTGCGATTGCCAAAAGAGCCAAAGTATTATTACTGGACGAACCCACAAGCGGATTAGACCCGAAAGCTTCAAACGAATTTTCTCAAATCCTGAAAGAACTTTCGGCAGACGGAACGGCAATATTAATGGCAACGCACGATATTTTCAGAGCCAGAGAAGTTGCTACACATATTGGAATCATGAAACAAGGCAATTTAGTAACGGTGATCGAAGCTGATAAAATATCGGCAAACGAACTCGAAAACTTGTATTTACAAACTGTATAAAAGAAATAGCATTTTCAAAACCAACCAAAAAAATGAAACATACAATTTTAATGCTATTGGTATTCAGCAGTTCGCAGTTTATTCAATCGCAAAACATAAATAAAAAAGTAAACGATAGTATTGCCCAGGATTCTATTAAACGAAATGAACTTCAAACTGTTGAAATCATTGGTCGTTCGACTAAAAAATACAATAGCGATTATTCTTTTGCAGCGACAAAAACGGCCGCTTTGAATAAAGATATTCCGCAATCTATCTCGACAATAACAAAGGAATTAATTGCTGACAAAGGCGCTTTTTATCTTGCTGACGCCGTAAAAATGGCAAGTGGCGTAATTCCGGCGAGTTATTACAATCAATATACCATTCGCGGAATTAGTCAAAACGAAGAAGGTCAGATTGTAAACGGAATGCGAACACGCCAATATTATTTTCTGCAGCCTTTAACCAATAATATCGAACGCGTCGAAGTTATAAAAGGTCCTTCGAGCGCCACATTTTCTTCAGTTGATCCTGGCGGAAGCATTAATTTGGTAACTAAAAAACCTCTGGCAGTTAACCGAAAAGAAGTGAGTTTGAGCGTAGGAAGTTTTAGCACTTTACGCGGAACTCTTGACTTTACAGGACCGCTTAACGAATCTAAAACCTTATTATATCGTGTAAACGGTGCGTATCAGGAAGCAAAATCATTTCGGGATTTGGTGAGTAATAAATCGTTTTTGATTTCTCCATCGTTCAGTTATATTCCGAATGAGAAAACAGCGATTAATACCGAATTGATTTTAAGCAACATGACAGGAACTCTAGATCGCGGACAACCAATTTTTGGCGCTGTTGCCGGAGTTACGAATCTAAATCAAACACCAATTAGCTTAAATCTAGGCGCTCCAAGTGATTTCTTTAAATCGAAAGAAATGATTTTGATGACGAATTTCACTCATAAATTCAATTCTAAAATTGGATTTAATGCCCAATATATGAAACAAACCTGGACCGAAAACCTTCAGGAACACAGAACTACAAATGCTTTTGCGGTCGATATGAACAATAAACCTGTTACAAGTCTGGCGATGATGCAATTTGTACAACGTCAACAATATTGGGACATTGACAATTTGAGTACTTATTTTAATTTTGATTTAAAAACAGGAAAACTAAAACATAAACTACTGGCAGGTTACGATTTAAGCAGTTGGAACAAAACCAAAGGCGGCGGACAAAATGCGGCAAGAGGTTATTTGCTAAAAGACGGAACTGTGGCAAGTACTTTTGTTGCCGCAAACGCTGCCAATTACCAAACGACAACAATTGATGGCGTCGTTTTGCCAAAACCAAATGTCAATTATTTCAATTTAAACAATCCTGTTTACACCTTAACAAGTCCTGAAGATTACACGCTAAATGTCAGAACTGCATTGCCGTCTGCGTTGACGACTACAAATGCAATTTATATTCAGGATCAGATTCAGTGGGAAAAATTCACCTTTTTGTTGGGTTTACGAAACGAATGGTTTGAGGACATTACCAATTATGAAACCAACAAGGAATTGACGGTCAAAAAATCGGCATTGTTGCCACGTGTAGGACTTACGTATGCGATTAACAACGAAATTAATGTCTACACGACTTATCTTGAAGGTTATCAGCCACAATCGAATACGGTGACTTTAATGCCTCAAACGGGAAGTTTACCCGCTGGAAGTCTATTTGATCCCCTTGAAAGTAATCTGAAAGAAGTTGGTGTAAAAGCGACATTCTTTAATAATTCAATAAGCTTTAATGCAGCGGTTTACGAAATCAATCAGCGTAATATTCTAATGAATGCCAACGATCCTGCAAATCCGGATTTATTGGTAACAAGAGGCGCTGAAAGAAGCCGTGGTTTTGAGTGCGATCTTGCGGGTTATATCACTCCGGATTGGCAAATAAATGCTTCGTACAGTTATATAGATGCTAAAATTACTAACGATCGCGATCCTTCATTAATTGGTGCCAGAAAACAAAACACACCAAAAAATAGCGCCAATTTATGGACGCGCTATAATTTTAATTCAGATTCAGGTTTGAAGGATTTGGGCGTTGGTTTTGGGATGCAATATCAAAGCAGCAAAGTGCCTTGGTTTACAAGAGCTTTCACGCTTCCGGATTTCACCGTTTTTGACGCCGCTTTATATTACAAACCCAACAAAAGTAATATGCAAATTGCTTTGAATGCAGGCAATTTATTCAACAAAACATATTGGTTAGGTGCACAGAATTATTTGAGATTATTTCCCGGAGCACCAAGAAATTTCAGCCTTACTGTAACTTATAAATTTTAATTGGTATGAAATCATTACACATAGAAATTTTAATCGCCAAGCATTTAAAGAACTCGGTATTTAAGAATAAAGCGGTATTTATTATCACGCTTTTTATTGGTCTTATTTTGCTTTATGCTGCGTTTTCGGGTTGGGAAAATTATACCAACCAAAACGAAACCAGCGAGAAATACCAACATGAATCAAGAGAAGACTGGTTGAGAAATCCAGATAAAAACCCACATAGAATGGCGCATTACGGAAATTTTGCCTTCAGAAAAAGTACGCCTTTGAGTGTTTTTGAATTTGGAATGGAACCGTTTTTTGGAAATGCAATATTTCTGGAAGCGCACAAACAAAATACAGCCAATTTCTCTGAAGCGGGATTTTCAAATAGTATGCTTCGTTTTGGAGAAATCAGTATTGCGATGGTTTTGCAGGTTTTATTGCCTTTATTGATCTTTTTCTTAGGCTTTAATTCGGTCGCAGCCGAAAGAGAAAACGGAACCTTAAAACTGCTTTTAAGTCAGGGAATCAATTGGAAACAGCTTTTAATTGGTAAAACATTAGGAATTGCTTCTGTTATTATGATGCTTTTTCTGCCAACAATTATCGTACTTGTTTTTATCTGGTTATTACTTCAAAATTTTAGCATTTCTGCCGATGAAACAATCAAAATGGTATTATTTATTCTCTTTCATTTTATCTATCTGATGTTCTTTTGCGTTATTTCCGTTTTAATTTCGGCGTCAAGCAAAACATCAAAAAAAGCGCTGATTTCATTGATTGGAATTTGGCTGGTTTTCACGATAATTCTGCCAAGAACCACTCAGGCAATCGGAGCTTATATTTATGAAGCGCCTTCTAAAATACCATTCAATAGCGATATTGAGAAAGATATTCTGAAACAAGGCGACAGTCATAATCCAAATGATTTGCATTATAAAGCTATTAAAGATTCGCTTTTGCGTATTTACAAAGTCAATTCTGTACAGAAACTTCCTTTTAATTATTCGGGATTTATTATGACCGAAGGCGAGAAAATAAGTTCTAAAATTTACAATCAGCATTTAGAAAATCTATTGAAGGTTTATGAAAAGCAAAACAGTTTTTCTAAGACGATTTCTTTTATAAATCCGTACATCGCAATCAAAAATTTATCGATGGGATTATCCAATACAGATTATGATTCGTATATCGATTTCCAGAAACAAGCTGAAGATTATCGCTATACAATGGCGCAAAAAATGAATGCATTGCAGGTAAAATATATCAGTAATAATAAGCCAAAACCAACGGATAAACCTCTGACAATTGGCAAAGAACATTGGGCTGATCTCGAGGAATTTCATTATGAACCAAAAGGAATTCAGGATGTTTTGAAATCTGAAATTATTGCGCTTATCTCCATTTTTCTCTGGATTATATTGTTGTTTATTTTCATCCGAATTGCCGCTAAAAACCTTAAAGCCATTTAATATGTTAGCATTACTTTTTAAAAATTTCATCCGATCAAAAGGAACCAAAATTGGGCTGATATTTCTATTGATTATCTGTTTTATAAGTCTTTTAATTGGACAACAGTTTCAACAAAAACAACAAAATAATATCACCGAAGCGGCAATTTATCAAAAAGAACATATTGCGAGAAATGCTGCTTTTCACAAAGACGAAATTGGACTTCTACTCTATTATATCAAGTTTTCTTTGGTCAATAAAACATTGCCAATTAATAGTTTGGCAATTGGTCAGCGCGATGTAAATCCGTCGATTCAAAGTGTTACAATTCGTGGTCTTGAAGCTCAGAAATATGATTCAGAACTCAATAATCCGAATAATCTTTTGTCCGGAAATATCGATTTTGGCTTTGTATTGATTTACCTTTTTCCACTTTTGATTATTGCTTTCTCTTATAATTTGATTTCGGAAGAAAAAGAAAGCGGAACCTGGAAAATTGTCGCGACTCAAAGCCAAAACACTTTTCTATACATTTTGAAGTTATTTTATATTCGAATTTTAACCTTGATTGCGTTATTGACGATCGTACTTTTTATAGCAATATTGTTTCTGAATATTCCATTTAACCAAGCACTTTTTACTTTTTACACAATAGCAATTCTCTACATTCTTTTTTGGTTTGCCGTAAGCTTTTTTATCGTTTCATTACAACAACATTCGAACTTTAATGCGGTTATTTTATTGACGATTTGGTTGTTTCTAATTATCATTTTACCAGCAACAATCAACACTTATATTGTCAATAAATATCCAATTCCCGAAGCTCTCGAATTGACTGTAAAACAACGAAATGCTTATCATGAAAAATGGGATATGGATAAAAAAATCACGATGGATAAATTCTACAATCATTATCCACAATTCAAGCATTATCCTTTGCCAAACGCCGAGTTTAGCTGGCTTTGGTATTATGCGATGCAACAAGCGGGCGACGACGATTCGGCAAAACAATCGAGAGAATTAGAGTCTAAATTGCAACAACGAAACAAAGCAAGCCAATTGATTGCGCAATTTATTCCCACTTTACATACTCAGATTCAATTGAACGAAATTGCTAAATCCGACATAGGAAATCAGCTTTTGTTTTTGAAAGAAACCAAGCATTTTCATGAAAAACTCCGTTTGTATTTCTATCCAAAAATCTTCGATAATGCAGCTGTAAATAAAGAAAACTGGTCTAAATTTAAAGTTGAAACATTTAGTGATCCTTCAGAAATAAGTTTTATGAAAGCGTTTTTGCCTTTATTACTTTTCAATTTATTGTTGATTGGTTTTGGATGGAGGAATTTTAAAAGCAATATTATTTAACCGTTTTTTTTAACCGCAAAGAGCGCAAAGGTTTACGCAAAGTTCGCAAAGGTTTTAGACAAAGCTTTGCGGATTTTGTGCATTTTTTTTACCGCAAAGAACGCAAAGGTTTACGCAAAGTTCGCAAAGGTATTAGACAAAGCTTTGCGGACTTTGCTTTTTTATAAAAACCAGCATAACAAAAAACTTTGCGTGCTTTGCGGTAAAATCCACGTTGCTAAGATTTTTTCTTCTTATTCTGACTAATATTTTTTCAAACAATCTTTATTTAAATTTTATTTAGAATTAATATAAATAAACTTTTATATTTGCCGCTTTCTTGGCAAATTCTGGTAGTTTTCTAAATTTACCGATATTGCTTTTCCAAAGTAAATTTCGTTTGATGAACATTAATAACAGTTTCGAATTAAATCTTTTTGAATCTTTCAAAGAAGGAGACGAAACTGCTTTCACTTATTTCTACGACAAATACTTCCGTCGAATTACCGCTTTTAGTGTTCAATTTATTTACGATAAAGATGAAGCCGAAAATCTCGCGCAAGAAGCTTTTTTGCATTTATGGCAAAGCAGAGAAACTGTAGAATCGATAAACGGAATACAATCTTTCTTGTACACTTATGCAAAATCGAAATGTCTGAACATGATTCGCCATAATAAAGTAAAGGATAAATTTAAAAGTGAAGTTTTAAATCAGAAAGAACGTGAATTGGATATCGAAATCTTAAATTCGGTACAATTTGATACTTTAGAATTAACGGAATTAGAACGTTTAATTCAGGAATCAATAAGCGATCTTCCGCCAAAAACCAGAGAAGTTTTTATAAAAAAGCGTTTCGAGAATAAAAAAAATGCAGAAATAGCCGAAGAAATGCAAGTATCGCTAAAAGCCGTTGAAGCCCACATGACAAAGGCTTTGAAGATTTTAAAAACCAAATTATCGGATTATTTATTCTTAATTTTTATCCTTATTTGTAATAATTAAAAATAAAAGGTAGGGTATTTTATTTCTGAAGTGTACTTACTATAACCAGAAGTTTAAAACCAAAATAATGACATCGGAACTTATTTATAAATATCTTTCTAATGAAGCTTCAGAACAAGAAGTTCAATCTCTTTTTGATTGGATTGATGCTTCTGAAGAAAACAAAAAGCACTTTATATCTTTAAAGAAAACTTGGGCTTTAACATCTCTTTCGGATACAATTACAACTGAATCGGTTTCGGTAATTTCGATGAAACCAAAGAATAATGCAGTTCAGTATTTAAAATATGCTGCAGTATTTTTAGTTTTATTCGGATTAGGAAAACTGGCTTTCGACTTTAGTCAAAAAACAAAATCATCAAAAGAAATTGTTTTAGAATTAGCGGATGGAACTTCTGAAATCATCACAAAAAGTAATCAAACTCAAGTTATAAACGACAAAGGAAGTTTGATCGCAAAGAAATTTCCAAACCATATTATTTACTTCGGAAAAGTTCAGGATCAGAAAGTGGTTTATAATACGCTTAAAGTTCCATACGGAAAACGCTTTAAACTTACGCTTTCTGACGGAACGATTGTGAGTTTAAATTCCGGGACAACTTTTCGTTATCCGGAACAATTTGGTATCAACGGTAAAAGAAATGTATTCTTAACCGGTGAAGCTTTTTTTGAAGTTGCAAAAGACAAACAGCATCCGTTTATTGTAAACGCTAATAAGGTTGATATTGAAGTTCTTGGAACAAAATTTAATATCAGTGCATATCCTGAAAACCCAACGGTTAATAGTACTTTGATCGAAGGAAGTATTAAGATGTACGAGGTTGAGAACAAAGAAAATTTGGTTTTACTTGTACCAAATCAAATGGCAACCTGGCAAAATAACGCTAAAAAAATTACAACAAAAGCAGTTGATCCAAGTTTTTATTCGGCATGGACAAAGGGCGAACTTGCTTTTAAAGATACTCCATTTTCAACGATCGCTAAAATAATTCAACGTACTTACGATGTCGAAATCATCAACGAAAATACTGTTTTGGCCAAACAGAATTTTACCGGTACGATTAAAATTAGTGAATCAAGTGTCGAAAACATTTTAGAACTTCTAAAACGTGACACGCCATTTAATTATTCGATCGAAGAAAATACTATTACTATTACCAATCCTTCCATAACTAAATAAACATGACTTTTACGATACCAAATTTCAGGAAAATTCTATTTTTCCTAGCGCTTCTCATATCCAGTTTTAAAGGTTTTTCTCAAAATAAAGGCATAACATTACAGCTAAAAAATAAACCTATTAGTTTCATTATCAAATCAATTGAAGATCAAACTGATTTTAGAATCATTTATAATGCAAGAAAAATTGATGCCGATCAACTCGCGGATATTAATGTTCAAAATGCGTCTTTAGAAGTTGTTTTAACGCAATTATTTACTGGTAAAAACATCTCTTTTTACATACAGAAAAAGCAGGTTTTGTTAACGAACTCTGCTCCTGCTCCAACTTCTTCAAATCCTGATGAAAAGGAAAGATTTATTAGCGGAATCGTTTATAGTGCCAAAGAAAAACAACCGCTTGCCGGAGCAACAATACGTATAAAAGGTACTGGAATGGGCGCTATAACTGATTTTAACGGAAAATTTGTTTATCAGTTAAAAGGAAATAACATCAATAATATGGTGCTTGAAGCTGGCTTTTTAGGAATGGAATCTCAAGCTATTAAGGCAGATAATAAAAAAGAATTTACATTTTATCTGGAAGAATTTACAGATGAACTAAATCAGGTTGTTATTACGTCTTCTTACGGAACTAAAAAACTTAAAGAAGAAGTTGTTGGAAGTATTTCGAGCTTAAACACTAAAGATATTCCGGTACAACAAGCCTCAGAAAGTATTGATAAAATGGTCGAAGGGCAAATTGCCGGGGTTTTGGTCGAAAATGTTTCCGGAATTGGTGGTCCGGTTAAAATTAATATTCGTGGTCAGGGAACTTTAAAATCTTTATCTAACTCTATTTTAGGCACTTCTACTCAGCCTTTGATTATTGTTGATGGCGTAATTATGAGTGAACAAGCTGGTATTGATAATGAATATTTTAACGGAGGAAGATTATCTGAGGGATTATCGAATCCGTTAGCGATGATTTCGCCTGATAATATTGAAGATTTTACGGTTTTAAAAGATGCCGCTGCTGTTGGAATTTATGGTGCTGATGGTGCAAATGGTGTGATTTTGATTACGACAAAAAAGGGTAAAAAAGGGAAAGTTCAATTTGGATTTTCGAACCAACTTGGAGTTTCATCGGCTATTAATCAAATTAAATATTTGAATGGCGCGCAATATACGGACTTGCGAAATGATTATTTAAAAAATAGTTCTACAGATTATGTTCCGGTTCCTTATAATGGAATCAACACGGATTGGTTTGGATTATTGAACCAAAGCGGGATTTATAATAAATATAATTTTAGTGTTTCCGGAGCTACATCGGATTTCTCGTATCGAAGCACAATCACTTATCTAAATATCGATGAACCGCAATTAGGCAATACTACAAAACAGCTTAACGGAGGAATTAATTTAGGATATAGACATTCAAAATGGGATATTAATTTGTCATTAAATCCTAGTTATATCAAAAAAGATGCTCCTAATATTTATTATGATTTTGCTTATTTGCCAACAATTTCGCCTTATAATCAAGACGAAACTTACTCAAATCTTGGTGTATCGGGAGGAAATACCGGTGGAAATCCTTTGGCAGCAATTGAACAAAATAAGAATGAAACGGAAAGCCGTGGAATTTTAGGAAGTTTGAATTTAGGTTATGAATTAAATAAAAATATAAAATTCGGGACTTTATTTGGTCTGGATTATATCGATAAAGTTCAGGATCGCTATTTTTCGGGAGAAAATGAAAGCGGACAAAACAATGGAACTTTCGTCTTGAACGAAAAAACATATCCCAATTGGGGAAGACGCCTTATAAATAACCGAAATGCTACCAAATGGAACTGGCAGGGACAAATGTTATTTAATAAAGAAATCAATAAAAACAATGCGATAGACGGCGTTGTAGGTTTTGAACTTTCTGAAGAAAAGGCCAATTTTGATTATTCATCGGCTTCAGGATTTGTAAATCCTAACGTAATTAATCGCGTTGAAGATGCGATGCAAGATGATAATCCTGCAACTCCTTTGGTAGATGAAAGTAAAACGAGACAGGTTCACGGATCTGACATTAATTATAATTCAAGAGTTTCTTTATTCTCGCAGATCAACTACAATTACAAGAAAAAATATTATGCTTTAGTCAATTTCAGACGTGACGAAAGTTCTGTTTTTGGCGACGATACAAATGTTGCTTACAATAGCGGTGCAGGTTTAGCTTGGATTGCGAGCAACGAAGATTTCTTAAAATCAAATTCGTGGATTGATTTCTTAAAATTGAAAATAAGTTATGGTTCAACCGGTAATTCGCGCATAGGTTCTTATCGATCAAAAGGTCTTTATACTGTTTTGCAAAATGGTTATAATGGCGATACAAGTGCATCATCAAGCGTTTCTCCTAACGGAAATTTAAGCTGGGAGAAAAATGTAAAATTCAATACCGGAATCGATTTTAATGTATTCAATACAATCGAACTTTCATTAGAATATTATTATGATAGTTTATCTGATTTGATTGTTGCACGCGATATTCCAACCGAAACCGGTTATAGTTCTGTGCAATTAAATGCGGCAGATATGTACAATAAAGGTTTTGAATTTACGACAAGAATCAAATGGTTTCAAAAAGGAAAATTCAAATGGACTTCTTCTTTTAATATCTCGACGGTAGATAATAAAGTAACGGATTTGGTAGGTTTAGGAAGCGATTATTCATTGGCTAATATTGCTCTTGCTCAAAAAATTGGTTACAGTACTTCAACTATCTGGGGTATAAACTGGGTGGGCGTTGATCCCGCAACAGGAAGAGATTTGGTTAAAAAAAATGGACAAGTTTATGATGCCGCGACTTACAACAGATTGTTTACCAATGCTGATTGGGAACCAATTGGTGATACACAACCCAAGGCTTTTGGAGGTTTTAGCAATCGTTTTACGCTAAACAATATTACATTATCTGTAACAGGCGCTTTTCAATGGGGTGGCGATAAATTAATTTCGGATGAAATGATCTCAAAACCCAGAACGACTTCAAACCGAAATATGTCTGTAAATGCATACGATTACTGGAGAAATCAGGGCGATGTTGTTTCGCAGCCTGCGCCTAGTAACAATACATTATTACCTAATATGAGTAAATATGTTTATGACGCTACTTATATCAAAATCAGCAATATAAACCTGAGTTATAATGTTCCGCTAAAAAATACTTTTCTGGATACTTTGACCCTTTTTGCAGATGTTTCGAATGCATTGTATTGGTACAAAGAAAAAAGTCCGGCGGGAATGAATGGTATCAGAGAATTTAATTACACTTATCCGCAAGCCAGAACAATCTCCTGCGGAATTAATACTAAATTTTAAAAAGATGAAATATTTTAAAAATAGAACAGCGTTTAAATTTGCACTGCTTTTCACCTTACTTTGTTCCTTGCAAGGCTGTAGTGATTTTCTGGAGCAAGAACCTGGTACACAAATTTCGATTACAGAACAGCTAAAAAACAAACAAGGTATGTTACAAGCAGTAAATGGTATGTATCGTGGTCTTGAAGCTAATGTACGTGGAGGTGTTTTTCCTGTTTATGCGGATGTTCAGGGCGGAAATTTAAAATTTACACCTTCAACGACAGCCAGTTCACTAGGTTTAATTAGTATTCCGTCGCCTATTACAAACCTTTATTCTTTTGAAGATCAATCTGATAATTCTAATTTTTCGTCTTTTTACAGCAATAGTTACAGCACTATCAATCAATCAAATTTGATTTTAGAATTTGTCGATGCATTGCCGGATGCTACTGAAGCTGAAAAAAATCAAATAAAAGCCGAAGCCTTGACTGTTAGAGCGTATTCTCATTTTTTATTAAGCGAAGTTTACAGCCAAAATTACAGTTATACAGATGACGCATCGCATTTAGGAATCGTTTACAACAAAGCTTCATTGGTACAAGGTCTTACCTATCCGGCGAGAGAAACCGTTGCCAATACTTATACTTTGATAATCGATGATATTACAAAGGCTTTAAATCTATATGCTGACGCTTCGCTTTTGACTGGTCCTGCTTATTCTTATTTTAATAAAACAAGTGCAAAAGCATTATTGGCAAGGGTTTATTTGTCTAAAAAAGATTGGAAAAACGCCTACGAAACTTCGAATGATATTATTTTAAACTCACGCGTAAGCTTAGTGAATTCAGCTGATTATATCGCACAATGGGAACAACCAGATTTGCCAGTTTCTGAAATTTTACTTGAATTTACGATTCCCAAAACTACTGACGGAACTGCCAGCGGATCATTATCTGTTCCTTTCGGATATACTTCTGCAACTGTTTATGGCGATTATGCTGCCTCTCAGGATTTATTGGATTTATACGAAAGTAATGATATCAGAAAACAATTATTTCTGGAAAAAACAATTCCAACTCTTGTCAATTTGCAATTCGAAAACAAGAAGTATTATTTTACCAAAAAATTTCAGGGAAACCCCGGATATGTTGCCTTTAGATTAAGTGAACAATATTTAATTCGTGCCGAAGCTGCATTAAAACTTAACAATCCGGAGAAGGCAAAAGCAGATATTAATACAATAAGAGCAAGATCTAATGCCACTTTATTGACCGATACAAACAACCTCGAAGAGCTTTTATTTATCGAAAGAAGAAAAGAATTGTGTTTTGAAGGTCATTTACTTTTTGACATTGCCAGAAACAAAAAAGACATTTCACGCAATGACGGTTGTATTTCGCTTAACTGCTCGCTTACCTACCCGTCGCCAAAATATATAATGCCAATACCGCGCTACAACATTAACCTTAATCCAAACTTGAAACAAAATGAATCATACTAAAATTATATCCGTATTAAGCATTGTTGTTGCCTTATTTGCATCTTGTTCTAAGGACGATTACAGGTTAGATTCTAAAAATGTTGAACCTTTTGTACGCTTCAATTTTCTGGCAACTGCTGCAGGAGTTCCGCTCGAATATCCTGCTGTAAGTACCACATTGGCGCCAGCAACAACGTATGACAATAAATCAGTTAAAAAATTAAAAGTTCCGGTAACGCTAACTTCAACAACATTAAAATCGCCTGTTACAGTCAATTTTAGCGCCGTAACATCCGGAGATGTCAATACTTTTAGCGTAGAACCGGAAAATCAATTATTATTTGAAGGCAATAAACTGACAGATACTATTTATCTTTCGTTTGATAAAAGATGGAAAGACAAACAAGCTATAACCCTAAAATTAGAAAATACTTCTGATCCTGCAATTCATATTGGAAACCTGAATACAGCAGCACCAAACAATACTTTTACCATTAATTTGGCAGAAATAAGTACAACTTATACCATTCCTGACAAACAAATTACCATAAAAGGAATTGCTGGCGAAAAAGTCGATTTTAAAGTAAATTTCCCTAACGGATTTATTCCATCGGAAATTGAAAATCAATCTATTTTTAAATTTGTAAATGGTTTTGAATACGCATTAAGTCATGACGAATTTGGTGATAACAGAAGTTCTGTTACCTATCATTTGACACTTTTGGAAGACATACAAAACGACGATGTCAGGTTTGAAACCAAAATTACACTGATTAATTCCACCAATTATATTGCAGCCGGAAATACCGTTTTACAAATCATAAAACCAATCAAATCACCGCGAGATATACAAACTAATCCGGCTTCTAAATTCTACGATTTATCGAATAAATTTTACCTGACTTATGGCGAAAACTGGTTTGATAAAAGCGGTACTTGCGGTTGGCAATCTTATAATGCCTTTACGTTTCCGGTTGTTGTAGCAAAAGATTCAGAAAATGCCATATTATATAGTGATAACGGTACAAGCAATACAAATGATGATATCTATCACGATGCTTTTAAAATAGGATTTAACGTAGTTACAGGAAATTCGACTACAAATTCCTTTAACTTAAAAAGATGGTTTACAAACGAAAATGTAAATGGAGCAAATTCTCCGGGACTTAATATCACATCAGCGCTTGAATTTTTCCCAGAAAACGGAACTAGTAAAACCAACGGGAGCGTGCTTGTAAATCCGCAATCGATAACAATTGCACCAAGCGGAAAAGGTCCCGACGGAAAAGATAAACCCGGTCATGTTATCGAGATTTCAGGAGAAGGAACTTATAAAGAAATAAGCGCCGGTTTGTTTGAGATTTCTTTTGAATTAAAACTAACAAACGAGTTACTTTTTGGAGGAACTGTTTCATGTCAATATAGAATGTATAACAATAAAACATACCCAAAATTAGCACCTTTAAACGAGTCTTGTCCTAAGGAAGTTACTTTACCGTAATTTAAGTTTTCAGTCGCAGTCAAACGCAAATCACCTTTGTCAAAGTTTAAAACTTTGACAAAGGTTTACGTCTAAAAAAACAAAAATGAAATTGAAAAAAACGATAATCCCTCTTTTATTCCTGTTAAGTTTAACGGCTTACAAAAGCATTGATCAACCGGATTATATCGATGTTCAGGAATTACGAAAATTATATTCAAGTGGAGATCCATCCATTTGGCCAAAGGCTGAATTGGATAAAAATGTAGACAAAAAAACATTCCGTGATATTGGAGTGCTTCCTACTGTGCCTTATCCTGAATATAATCCGTATTCTAAGGAAAAAGAAAGTCTGGGTAAAATATTGTTTTTTGATCCGAGGTTATCTACAAGCGGACAAATTGCGTGCGCTTCCTGTCATAATCCGGAATTGGGCTGGACAGATAATTTAACGCGTTCTTTTGGTCATGATCGCCAAACGGGAAAACGAAATTCGATGACGATTTTAAATTCGGCGTATGCCACATCTTTATTTTGGGACGGACGTGCAAAAAGTTTAGAAGATCAGGCACAATTTCCGATTGGAGATCCTCTTGAAATGAACGAAAAACTAACAATTGCCGTTGATAAAATTGCAAAAATTAAAGGCTATAACGCTCTTTTTGAGGCTGCTTTTGGAAATAAAGAAGTATCCTTGCAACGCATACAATATGCCATCGCAACTTTTGAAAGATCAATAAATAGTCCTAAAAGTAAATTTGATCAGTTTGTTAGCGGAAAATCTGATGCTTATACAGATTCACAAGTAAAAGGTTTGCATTTGTTCAGAACCAAAGCGCAATGCATCAATTGTCATAATACACCTTATTTTAGTGACAATCAATTTCATAATGACGGACAAACTTTATTTGGAACAAAAAATGAAGATTTCGGACGTTATAATGTTACCAAAAACAAAGCAGATATTGGGAAATTCAGAACGCCAACACTACGTGAAGTCGTAAATACAAAACCATGGATGCATCACGGACATTTTCCGTCTTTATTGGATGTTGTTGAATTATACAATTTGGGAAATCCCTCGCCTGTTCAGAAAAAATATCTGGGTACAGAACGCGATTCTTTGATTCCAAAAGCAGATCCGATGCTTAAAAAACTGGATTTAAACAAAGAAGAAATTAATGATCTTTTGGCTTTTATAGAAACTTTGAGTACACCAACCCGAAGAATTATAATTCCAACTTTACCGAAATAATTTAGTTTGTAATTTGCCCCATAAAATTTCAAACCTGCAAAGCCCGTTTCATTAATTTGAAATGGGCTTTTTTACTTTTTATTCACAACTAAATTATTTCCGAATAAAAATTACTGTCTAAAATATTTGTATTTCAAAAACTATATCGTAATATTGCAATATAAAAATAAAAGCTATGGGAGCGACTAAAACAGAACATTTTACAGATAAGCAAAACCAAATTGCAACTATTGCCAAAGCATTAGGACATCCCGCAAGAATCGCCATTATTGAATATCTTTTGAAGGTAAACGAATGTATTTGTGGTGATATTGTAAACGAATTGCCACTTGCGCAACCTACCGTTTCTCAACATCTTAAAGAACTTAAAAATGCCGGGCTTATAAAAGGAAATATCGAGGGAAATGCGATTTGTTATTGCATCAACGAGGAAACTTTTGATGTTTTAAAAACTTACTTTTCGAATATTATTGCTGTCACCAAAGATCAGAAATGTTGCTAAAGCATTTTTTTAATTACCTATATCGTAATATTGCATTATAACTATAAAACAAAAAAACAATGAAACTATCAGACATTAAACGTATACTTCCGACACTTGAAAACGTAGAATTTCAATTAGAAAACGGGACTTTTGTTCCAGAACATTTCCATGTTACAGAAGTTGGAATGATCTCAAAAAACTTTATTGATTGTGGCGGTGTAATTCGTCATGAAAAAGCAGTAAACTTTCAACTTTGGAATGCAGATGATTTTGAACATCGTTTAAAACCAACTAAACTTTTGAACATCATTACTCTTTCTGAAGAAAAATTAAACATCGAAGATCTAGAGATTGAAGTTGAATATCAAAGCGAAACAATTGGCAGATATGACCTAGAATTCAATGGCAAAAATTTTATTCTGAAAAGTAAAACTACAGCTTGTTTAGCGCAAGATGCATGCGGAATTCCTTCGCAAAAGCAAAAAATAAGTTTGACTCAATTGCATAGTGACTCAGCAAATTCTTGTTCACCAGATTCGGGTTGTTGTTAATAATATGTGCAAATCAAGAATTAAAATGTGCCTTTAGGCACTATATATTGGTAGCAATTTAGGTTAAAAACGTAATAGCGTGCCGTAGGTACGCAACAAAACGATGACCATTGCGTACCTACGGCACGCTAGATACATTTCCGATTTTTTTTTTACCAATCTGTTGTACCTAAAGGCACAAAAAAACCTTCAAAATTTTGAGCGAAACATATTCAAAACAAAAATTGAAATGTGCCTTTAGGCACTATATATTGGTAGCAATTTAGATTAAAAAAGTAACAGCGTGCCGTAGGTACGCAACAAAACGATGACCATTGCGTACCTACGGCACGCTAGATACATTTCCGATTTTTTTTTAACCAATATTTTGTGCCAAAAGGCATAAAAAAAATCTTCGAAATTTTGATTTGAATATGTTCGATCTATTAATTAAATACAAAAAACCAATTATCATCACCACATCTGTTATTGTGTTGCAGCTTATTTTTGGCTTTGAGCCAAAGTTTTGCATTATCAATATCATTTGGTTATTAGTCTAAAATTATGAAAAAGAAGATTCTCGTACTTTGCACCGGAAATAGTTGCAGAAGTCAAATTGCCGAAGCTTATTTAAGGCATTTTTTTGATGATAAAGCCGAAGTTTACAGCGCCGGAGTTGAAACACACGGTGTAAATCCAAGAGCGATTACAACAATGAAAGAAGATGGAATTGATATATCAAATCACACATCAAATCACGTTGATGAATATGAAAATATTGATTTTGATATCGTAATTACCGTTTGTGATAATGCCAAAGAACGCTGTCCGTTTTTGCCAACAAAAGCCAAAAAACTACATCAAAACTTCCCTGATCCTGCAAAAGCGACAGGAACTGAAGAAGAAATTTTAAACGAATTCAGACGTGTTAGACAAATGATTAAAGAATATTGCAGCGCATTACAAATTTCTTAATTGCTGTTGAATTAAAATTTAAAAGCCTATTTTCGGATCTTGGAAATAGGCTTTTTTTATTTTAGAACTGAGTTCTGAATTTGAGTTTTCGTTTTATTTAAGCAATTGTTTTAACTCTGTTATTTTCTTGCTGATTCTGGCGCGATAATCTGCGTCAGTATTTAATTCTGCTGCTTTTGTATAACTCAGTAAAGCATTTTTTATATCCTTATTTACTTCATAAGCTTCTGCTAAACTATCGTAAACATTACTTGATTTAGGATATTCTTTGGCATTCAAACTAAAAACCGAAACTGCTTCGGGCACTTTTTGATCATGATATAAAAGTACATATCCAATTCTGTTAAGATGTTCTTCTAAATTGACATTGGCATATTTTGGATCTTTTTTCAAAGCAGCAAAAGTATTTTTTAAACCTGAAACGTTTTCCTGCGCACTTTTCATTAAAGTTTCATACGCCACAAAACCATAATCTATGATATCATTATCCACAAAATTAGCAATATGATTGATTATATCTTCGACATTTGCATCGCTTCCAATTCCGTTTGCCAGGAATATAATACTCAAATTGTCTTTGGGGAAATTTCTGTACGCAACTCTTCTTCCTCCCGAAAAACCATATGAAATGTGTCCGTTTATATTGCGTTAATCCCAACCTAAAGTAAATTTATAATCTGTTTTTGTGAACGGAAATAAAGTCCACATTGTGTTTTTAGTTTTCTCATTAATGAGTTTATTTTGGTTGAATTTACTATCCCATTTTATAAACTCATCCATAGTAATATTTATACCATTGCAGCTATTTAGGTAACTTCCGTTATTAGAAAGTCCGATTTGCATTTTACCTCCCGAAAAATTATTGTAAGGTGTAACTCTGTTTGCAAAAATATCTCGTGAATCTGTAGAGAAAAAAACATCTTTATTATCCGCTTGACTTCCAAACTGATTTTCAATTATAAACGTTTCAATATTTTGTTTGCTTATGGTTTCTATAATTTTTTGAAGCAGCCAAAAATTAGTTTGATTGTACTCGTATTTTTCGCCTTTCTCAAATTGAATAGCATCGACAAATACTTTTGCTTTAGCTTCATTTTCCGGCAATTGTTCGTAATTTACAATATCAGGAAGTCCTGATGAATGTGAAACTAAATGTTTTACTTGAACTGAATTCCATGTTGCTGGTAAATCAGGAAGATATTTTGAAATAGGATCTTCTAATGCCAGTTTATTTTGCTCAATTAATTGAAAAACTCCTGTAACAATAATCGTTTTTGTCAAAGAATAAATTCTAAAAATAGATTTGTCAGATACTGGAACATCAAATTCAATATTTGCTTTTCCGTAGTTATTTCGGTGAATGATTTTGCCATTTTTAATTACCGCAACAGCAATTCCAGGCATATTATACTTGGTTGTAACTTCAGTTAAATATTGATCAATCTTAGTATTTAATTCCTTTGCTGTCTTTGTCTGTTCTTGCGCCGTTAAAAACGAAAAAGATAATATTGCGGTAAGCGAAATAAATAGTTTTGTCATAGTAAATGGTTTTCAAGTATAATAGACCCTACTTTTTTGTTTTTGTGACAGTTATTGAAACTTTTTTTAATTCAGATAACGTTTATTCTTCAAATAGAGCATCAAACTTTTTAATCAAAATGCTTTGTTTGTTTTTCTTCTGTAAAGCAATAAAAATGTATTTGTCATTAAAATATAAGATTTCAGGAGCTTTAGAATAACAATCCTTTTTCTCAATATCATCAAGCAAAACCTGAATGTTTTCTATACCTGAAACATCTTTTGAAACTTTAGAAAAACATCTCAAGGTAATTATCATATTCATTATTAACACAATAGCTACAAATAAACCAAAAGTTAGTCTTCTTTCAATAAACTTCCCGAAATAGGTATAAACCAAAACCGTTAATACGTTTAAAAGAAATAAAAGCTTCCATAAAGAGTTAAGCTCTTTTAATTGTATAATCTCTCGAATGTCACTAATGATCCAAACAAGAAGTAAAACCGTAATAATCACCAGCACAATTGTTAAAACAATAAAAGCGACATAAACATCTACAAATTTACTTGTCGGTTCTGTTTTCACCTTTTCAGTTTTCCTCCTATTTTTAATAGTTTGAAAAACAATTGAAACTGGAAAAACGAAAAAACCTAAAACAAGCAAACCATCAGAAATCAACTGCGAAATCGAGAAAAAACGAATCATATTTGATGAAATAGAACCTAACATCCATAATTGCCATATTCCGCCTAATATTGTTGGCACAATAGCAAACATAGTTATGTTCTCTTTTATAATATTATAATAATTCTTTAGATATTCATTCATCCGTTTTTTCTTTCAAACATACTAAAAATTAATTATTAGTATTACTATTAATAAAAATTAAAAAGCTCTTTCTTTTCTAACATAAAACCTTCGTTCTATGCTTTTATAAAACAATTTAAGTTTTGACTTTTGAATATATTTGTATTTGACTAAATAAAAGCCAAACTACTATTTACTATCTCAAAAACCATCAATTATGAAAAGAGGTTTCGTTTTGATAATCCTATTCTTTTTTACCATTATCCTGAATATTAGTGCTCAAAATAAAACACAAAATTCAAAACCCAATATCATCATTATCAACATGGACGATATGGGTTACGGCGATACGGAACCTTATGGAATGACGGGAATTGCGACTCCGCATTTTAATGAGATTGCGCAGGAAGGAATGCGTTTTACTAATTTTAATGCCGGACAAGCCATTTGTACCGCATCGAGAGCTGCTTTATTAACAGGATGTTATCCCAATCGTATTGGTATGTCCGGCGTGTTGCTTCCCGGAGCCAAACGTGCGCTAAATCCAAATGAAGAAACTATTGCAACACTTTTGAAAAAAGCAGGATATAAAACCGCTAATTATGGCAAATGGCATTTAGGAAACCAACTTCCATATTGGCCTACAAATTATGGTTTTGATGAATTTTTTGGTATTCCGTATTCGCATGACGTCTGGCCAATTGATTATGATGGTTACTCAAAAGTAACAGATGCGAAAGATATGCGATCGGGCTTTCCTCCTCTTCCGTTAATAAGTAATACGACTATTATTGATACTATTAAAAATATCAAAGATGCTTCGGCTTTGACTACACTTTTTACAGAAAAAGCAGTTGGTTTTATAAAAAAGAACAAAAAAAATCCTTTCTTTTTATACCTGACACATCCTTTGCCTCATGCCCCACTCGCGGTTTCAGACAAGTTTAAAGGCAAAAGCGATTTAGGACTTTTTGGCGATGTAATTATGGAACTCGATTGGTCAATTGGCGAAATATTAAGAACACTGGATAACGAAGGAATTGCCAAAAATACGGTACTAATTATAACCAGCGATAACGGTCCGTGGTTGATATTTGGAGATAATGCAGGTTCGTCGGGAGGATTTAGAGAAGGAAAATCCACTACTTGGGAAGGCGGCACGAGGGTTCCTTTTTTAATTCGTTGGCCCGAAAAAATAAAAGCCGGAACCGTAAATAGTTCCCTAATGACTAATATGGATTTACTGCCAACTATTGCGGCTATTACTGGAGCTTCTTTGCCGGAAAAACAAATTGACGGTTTAAACTTTTTACCGCTTCTTACCGGAAAAACAGCAACCGGACCTAGAGATACTTTTTATTATTATTTTGGAGTTGGAAGCAATAATCTTGAAGCAATTCGATATAAACACTGGAAATTAGTTTTTCCGCATAAATCAACAACTTACAATCAAAAACTGCAAGGCAAAGACGGACTTCGTGGCGAAGGTGCAACAATGCAAGTTCCTCTAGCGCTTTATGATTTGTCTCATGATCCCGGAGAAGCTCGTGATGTGCAATTATTATATCCTGAAATTGTACAGCAAATACAAAAAATTGCAGAAACTGCCCGAGAAGATTTGGGCGATGATTTGAATAATAAAATTGGGAAGAATCTTAGAAATCCTGCCACTTTTTAAAGACCATAATTCAGTTAATAACCAAAGTCAGTTCATATGAATTGGCTTTTTTTATTGATAAAACTCTCCTTTTCGAATAATAGATTCCTTTCTCATAATAATTTCTTATTCTTTCATTGAAGTATAAAATCGTAGCGTATTCAGAATTCTATAACCGTTTTTTAAATTTGTTTGAAACGAAAAGAAGTTTTTTGCCTCAACATAAAATACTATTATTATGAAGTTAGAACATATTCAAATTCAAACCAACAATATTCCGGAAACTGTTGCATTTTATAGAGATATTCTCGAATTGCCAATCATAGAAAAAACATCAAAATCTGTTACCATTAAAGCAGGAAATTCAATCTTGAAATTTGTGGAAAACCCTGATTTTAATTCTATGTATCATTTTGCTTTCAATATTCCGGAGAACAAACTTGAGGAAGCAATAAAATGGTGTAACGACAAAATTGATTTAGTAGTTATTGAAGATAAACGTGTAATTGCAAATTTTGAAACCTGGAATGCAAATGCAGTTTATTTTTATGATAACAATGGCAATTTATTAGAGTTTATTGCCAGACATGATCTTGATAATTCACAGATAAAAGATTTCAGTTATAAATCAATATTAAACATTAGCGAAATTGGTATTGTCGATGAAAATCCAATAGAATTAGGAACACAATTAATAGAAGATTATGGTCTTTCTTTTTTTGCTAAAAATTTTAATAGCGAAAATTTTGCTGCAATTGGAGACGACGAAGGCTTGCTTATCATTGTAAAACCTTATCGCAATTGGTATCCAACGCAAACGCCTTCTCAAAGAAATAAAACAAAAGTCAGGATTGAAAATAATAGCGATTCTATAGAATTATCTTTCTAATGCTAAAATTTCAAAAAAAACACCAAGCCCAATTCTTATGAATTGGGCTTTTTTTATGTTTCAATTTATAATTTGAAACATAATACCTTAAAAACCAAACCTTAAAAATAAATAACTTTACGTGTACTAATTCTTACCTAATCAAGAACTTAGTCCCTAACACAAATAGAACCCCTTAAAAACAATTTTCATGAATTCATCAAAAAAATTAAACAGGATTGAAATAACGATGAAATTGTCCTTACTTATTTTATTGTTATTCGGAATTTCTACAAATATTGTAGCTCAAAAAAACAAATCAAAACCTAACATTCTAATTATTTTTGGTGATGATGTGGGAGTTACAAACGTAAGCGCTTACAGCCGTGGTTTAATGGGCTTTACAACTCCCAATATCGACAAAATTGGTAATGAAGGAGCTGTTTTTATTCAATATTATGCACAGCAAAGCTGTACTGCCGGTCGTGCTGCACTTATTACAGGACAATCTCCTTATCGTACCGGTTTGACAAAAGTTGGACTTCCGGGATCTCCCGTTGGTTTACAAAAAGAAGATCCAACAATTGCCGAATTCCTGAAACCACTAGGTTATGTATGCGGACAATTTGGTAAAAATCACCTTGGAGATCAGGACAAATACTTACCAACCGAACATGGATTTGATGAGTTTTTCGGGAATCTCTATCACTTAAATGCTGAAGAAGAACCGGAAAATGCTGATTATCCAAAAGGAGCAGAATTCAAAAAAGCATTTGGACCTCGTGGTGTTTTAAGAGCAACTGCAGGCGGAAAAATAGAAGATACAGGACCTTTGACTAAAAAAAGAATGGAAACTGTAGACGAAGAATTTTTGGCTGCAGCCAAAGATTTTATCACCAAATCAGCTAAGGCAGGAAAACCTTCCTTCACTTGGTTTAACAGTACCAGAATGCACGTTTTCACCCATTTAAAACCTTCTTCTTTAGGAAAAACAGGTCTTGGAACTCAAGCTGACGGAATGGTTGAACACGATGCAATGGTTGGCGAACTTTTAAAACTATTAGACGATCTTAAAATTGCCGACAATACGATTGTAATCTGGTCTACTGATAATGGTGCGATGAAAAATCAATGGCCTGACGGAGGTTCTTCTCCATTTCGCTCAGAAAAAGATACCAACTGGGAAGGCGCTTATCGTGCTCCCGCTGTGGTTCGCTGGCCGGGAGTTATCAAACCGGGAAGTAATTTAACCGGATTATTTTCGGCAGAAGATTGGTTACCAACTTTAGTCGCTGCGGCAGGAGGTGATCAAAATTTAGTACAAAGTGCTCAAAATGGTGTGCAGGAAGGAAGCAAAAACTTCAAAGTTCACTTAGATGGTTACAATCAATTGTCGTATCTAAAAGGTGAAAGCGGAAGTAATCGTCATGATTTTGTTTATTTTGATGATGATGGAAATTTAGTTGCATATCGTGATGACCGTTTTAAATATACTTTTGCCGCTCAATATGCCAAAGGAATGGAAATATGGCGTGACCCAATGCTAAAACTAAGAGGACCGTTTATAATTGACTTATTAGCAGATCCTTTCGAATATTCTGTAGATGGTTCTATTGGATATGAAAAATGGATGATGGATCGTGCATTTCTAATTTTGCCGGCAGTATCAAAAGTCGCAGCATATCTGGAAACCTACCGTAAGTTTCCGCCACGTCAGGCTCCGGCAACATTCTCAATAGATGATGTAATTGCAAAACTGCCGAAACCACAGATAGAAAGATAATTTTCTAATAAAATATAAACCCCGAAAGAAATTTTCGGGGTTTTCTTTTAAATTTTATTACTCTTTAAAAAAGAAGATTTATCTTTATATTTCAACCTTAAATAAAAATCCAAATGCCATTTGTACGAATCAGCCTTCCTAAGATACTTTCGCTGGAAACTAAAAACAATATTTCAGAATCTGTTCATCAGGCTTTAGTCGAAGAATTTCATATTCCGAAAGATGATTATTTTCATGTAATTGAAGAATTAGAACCTCATCAAATAAAATATCCTGAAAGTTATCTTGGTGTTTCACATTCTGATTCAATTGTATATGTTCAAATAACAGCCGGACAAGGCAGAACCCGCGAACAAAAGAAGAAATTATACCATCAGATTGCAACCAAAATTTCGACCTCAACAGAAATCCAGATCAACAATGTCATTATTGTTTTATTAGAAAATAATGGTCTTGAAAATTGGTCTTTTGGAAATGGAGAAATTCAAATCTCTGCACATTTAATGAATTTATAATTTTTTGGCAGAATATAATTCATCCGTTTGTTTCGCTTGGCGTATAAAAAATTAAACACATTTAGATATGGTGAATAAATCCCTCGCAAAGACACAAAATCGCAAAGATTTTGTCATTTCGACGGAGGAGAAATCTTCGCGAGAAGCTCGACAAAGATTGGATTCTCGTTACGGAGTTACTTGCGAAGATTTCTCATCCGTCGAAATGACAACATTGTATTTAAACTTCGCGTCTTAGCGCCTTTGCGAGATTAATTTATTTTCTAAAAGCTTAAATTTAACGACATTGCCCGAAGCGTTAGAATGCATTTAAATAAGTGAAACTCCTTTTAAAAAAACAAAAACTATGTTTCTTTGTGTTAAAACATTACGTTCAACAGGTATTTTATAATGTTATAGATTTTCTAAAAAGCTTCGCCAATTCGGAAATAAAGTCCCCAATCTCCTTTTCCGACAGCGGCGTCAAGTCCAACATTAAATTTTTCAGTTTTAAAAGCTCTGTAGCGAAAACCGGCTCCGGCTCCGGGATATAATTTCCAATTGAAATTCTCGGTATCAGAACCATAAATCGTAGCAACACCTGCAAACCCGACAAGTCCCATTTTTTTACCAAAATTATATCGATATTCTGCTTGTAAATCCATAAGTCCGTCGCCACGGTATTTCCCTTCAGAATATCCTCTGATATCTTCATTTCCGATGGTTACTTGCTGTTCGAAAGCAATATTCCCTAATCCGAATTTACCCGAAAAACGAGCTGCAAGAACATCGACACCATTTCGCATTGGAAAATATTTATTAAATTCTGATAGTATTTTATTCGCACTAACATCATTTCCAAACCATTCGGGATAACTTAACCATCGCAATTTGATTTTATCACCTTTGGTAGGATAATAAACGGCATCGCGTGTATCGTACATCGTTAGTAACTGCAAACCATTTGTATGTGTTATCGAAGTTGGCTGGACATCGTCTTCGTATTTTGTGTCATAATGCGCATAGGCATAACCAAGTCCTGCATACAAAGCTTTTACCACTTTGCGCTGTAGACTAAAGTTGACCATCGTAGTTTTGGTTCCGTAATTATAAAAATCCGGAGTATCAATATCATCCACATAATACTGCGCGTTTTGGTTGCCTGTTGCCACGAAAAATTGCGCGCGCCAGCGATCTTCATTGATATACCATTTATTGAATGAAGCTATAAAATAAGATTTATTGGTCGTATACACTGCCGAAATTCCCGATAGCGATTTAGGCGAAATAGTATCTGTTTTGTTTAATTTGTACATCATCATTGGGATCGCTCCAAACATAAAATCAAGAGTACGATTGTAGTTAAGATAAGGCATCACATTAAAATCAATGTTCTTATTTTTTGCCTTGGCTGTTTTGGTACTATCCGAAATTTTTGTTTGTGTCCACGCCGCCGAACAACTTAAGAATAATAGTATTGCAAGGAAAAGTACTTTCTTCATATTTTTGTTTTTGAGGTATAAAAACAAAGCTAATACTTCACTGAAAAACAATTCTTTAATTTAATTGATCTTGTGTTTCATATTCTAAAATGCAACCATCTTTACAAGTTTTTAAATCTAAAATTGTTCGAAAAACAGGATGATCTGAAAAAGTAATTTTTACAATCTCTGTATTATTTCTTTACATTTACAATTCTGCTTTTAGTATTATGACTCAAGAAAACATTCCTTTTAGTATTGTCGAAAAATGGCTTACAGCTTGGACATTATCAAGAAATTTACCTTTGCCTGACAAATACAAATCAGGATTTGTGGCCGAAGTTGGCTATGAAAATCAAAAAAGACGATATGTTTTTCCTCAACTTAATGATGATTTTATTGAATTGTCAGAATCTATAAATCAGCCTTGGATTTTTCTAAAAGTTTGCGCTTCTGCTGATGAATTAAAAAACAGAATCTCTGATAAATGGATTATTCAGCCTCAAGGTTATATGATGACTTGTTTTCATCCAATGAATATTTTAAACCGCAGTTTAAACGATAATTATACCTTAGAATTTGAACAATATAACACTACTTATCTTGTCCGAATTGTTACTAAAGAAGGTCAATTAGCCTCAACAGGACGCGTTGTTCTTGTTGATGATTTAGCAGTTTATGATCGAATTTCAACCGAACCTCAACATAAAAGGATGGGGCTCGCTACTTTACTTATGAAAGAATTGGAGAATATTGCTTTAGCAAATAACATTCATAATAATTTTTTGGTTGCAACCGAAGAAGGCAAATCATTGTACCAGTCTTTAGGTTGGGAAGTGTATTCTCTTTACACTTCGATTGTAATTCCTGATAATAATTAAAAAGAAATAAAAAACCGTTTCAAATTTTACTCTGAAACGGTTTCTTTTTATATTAAAACTTCATTTTCTGTATTCTTACCGCGTTTAATATCGCTAATAATGCTACGCCAACATCGGCAAAAACAGCTTCCCACATTGTGGCTAATCCTCCGGCGCCAAGAATTAATACAAAAGCTTTTACAACAAAAGCAAGTGTAATATTCTGCCAGACAATCTTTTTGGTTTGTTTTCCAATATTGATTGCCATTGGAATTTTACTTGGTTTATCGTCCTGAATTACAACATCGGCGGTTTCGATTGTGGCGTCACTTCCTAATCCTCCCATTGCAATTCCAACGGTGCTTAAAGCGATAACGGGCGCATCATTTACACCATCGCCAACAAAAGCTACAGTTTCGTTTTTTGCTTTTATCTCGTTTAGTTTATCGACTTTACCTTCCGGAAGTAAATCTCCAAACGCATTTGTAATGCCTAATTTATTGGCAACAAACTGTACCACATTGGTTTTATCGCCACTTAGCATTGTTACTTTAACGCCCAAAGCTTTTAATTTATTTACAGCTTCTTGTGCATCTTCTTTAATTTCGTCTGCGATGGTCAAATATCCTGCAAATTTTTTATCGTATGCAATTGCAATCGTCGTATAAACAACTGAATTTGGATCAATATCATATTTAATATTGAATTTATCCAATAATTTGAAATTCCCAACATGCAATTCTTTCCCGTTAATTTCAGCTTTTAATCCATGTCCAGAGATTTCTTCGACATTTTTCAATTCGATCGAAGCATCAATTTTTCCAACATGATTATGAATCGCCGTTGCCACAGGATGTGTACTTTGGCTTTCGAGAACATTGACAAATTTTAAGATTTCTTCTTTATCGAATTCCTCGGCAATAATAACTTCCTGAACTTTAAAAACGCCTTCGGTCATTGTCCCGGTTTTGTCCATCACAACATTCTGAATCGTTGATATACTATCGAGAAAATTACTTCCTTTAAACAGGATTCCGTTTTTACTCGCAGCGCCAATTCCGCCAAAATAACCCAACGGAATACTAATAACCAAAGCACATGGACATGAAATTACCAGGAAAACCAAAGCTCTGTACAACCAATCGCTAAAGACGTAATTATCTACAAAAAGCCATGGTAATACACATATTGCAATCGCCAAATAAACGACAATTGGTGTATAAATCTTCGCAAATTTTCTAATAAATAACTCGGCTGGCGCTTTTTTAGTCGTGGCATTTTGTACCATTTCTAAGATCTTAGAAAGTTTACTATCGTTATAAGCCGTTGTTACTTTTACCAGCGCAATCGTGTTTCCGTTAATCATTCCCGCCAGAACAGTTTCTCCTTTTACCTTAGTATCAGGTTTACTTTCTCCGGTAAGTGCCGCCGTATTAAACGAAGCTGTATCTGATAATAATTTGCCATCTAATCCTAGTTTTTCTCCAGCTTTAAGCTGAATAATCGATCCTATTTTTGCATCGGCAGCTTTGACTTTTGTAGCAACATTATTTTCTAAAATATTTACCTCATCCGGACGTTGATCTAATAAGCTTTTGATATTTGATTTTGCCCGGCTAACTGCCAATCCCTGAAAGTTTTCTCCAATGGTATAAAACAACATTACGGCAACTCCTTCGGGAAATTCTCCAATTGCAAAAGCACCAATCGTTGCGATGCACATCAGGAAAAATTCCGAGAAAACATCACCTTTCATAATGCTTTCATACGCTTCTCTCAAAACAGGAACTCCAACTGGTAAATAGGCGATTACGTACCAAGCAATTCTAACATAACCTGTAAACCAGCTTTGCGGAAAATAATTGTCTAAGCCAATCCCAATAAGCAATAAAACAAATGAGATTATCGCTGGCAAAAACATTCGGAATAAACCGCTATCCGCATTATGTTCATGATCGTGTCCGTCTCCGTGATCATGTCCGTCATTTTCAGAGTGAACGGGTTCGTCATGTGAACAACAGCAAGTAGATTGTTTCGGTTTCTTTTTTATTATTTTTTCTTCTGTATGTATATGTTCCATAAAATGGGTTTCAAGTTTTATCTAAATAGCTTCTAAATTTACGGATTTTGTCTCAAATGTTTTTATGTTAGACTATTTTAATCTCGCAAAGACGCTAAGTCGCAAAGTTTTTTTAAATATTATATGTACTGAAATTAAAAATATTGTTTCAAGTTTCAGGTTCAAGGTTCAAAACTTGCGAACCTTGCGTAAATCTTAGCGAACTTAGCGGTTAAACCAACTTGAAACCTGAAACAAAGAAAAACCTGAAACTCTTCTAGTGCTCATGTTCTCCTCCGCCCTTCAATGCCGATAATAAATAGAACGCACCTTTTGTAACAATTTTAGCTTCAGGCGCAATTTTGTCCACAAACTTTACCTCTGTAAAACCAAGATCTGTTGTGCCCGGAATCACTTCAATTGCTTTAAAGTGGATTTCTTTTTCATGCGCTGTTCCCTTTTCTGTTGCCTTTTCCTCGTGTTTCTCTTCGTGATCTTCTTCCTGAACAAACACAAAATATTTATCTGCATTTCGAACAACCGCATCTTTTGGTAAAGCCGGAACCGTCGTATTTGTAATATTGATATTTGCCGAAACATACATTCCCGGAATTAATCCTTTGGCATCTGCCGGATCAATTTTGGCGTGAACAGCAACGGTTTTACTTTCATTAGAAAAAGATTTATTGATTCCGAATATCTTTCCTTTAATAGATTTATTCGACTGATTTGTCAGCACAAAATCAATAACTTGTCCAACCGAAATCGAACCTAAATCTTTCTCATAAACATTCAAATCAAGATGCATCTGTGTATTATCAACGACTTCAAACAATGTTACTCCGCTTTGTGCGAACGCTCCTTTTGCAATTTTTATATTTCCCACATAACCACTTATTGGCGCTACGATTGGCACTAACGAAGTACTGCCTTTTGTGCTCACATGCAAAGCGTCTAATTTGTTTTTTGCTGCTTGTGCTCTCGCTCTTTCTGCTGCCAGTTTTGATTTTACTTCCTGAAAAACTTTCCTCGGATTCACATTCTCGTCGCTCAACGTTTTCTGACGATTGTATTCTAATTGCAAATATTCGATATTGGCTGTAGCCGAATGATAATCTTCCTGCATTTCGATTACTTCAAGATTCTGAATCGTAGCCAAAACTTTGCCCTTGTTCACAAAAGTGCCTTCCAGAACAAAAATATCTTTTACAGTTCCTCCTATCAAAGTCGAAACTTCGGCAGAATTTTGCGGCGGAACCGTTGTATAACCGTTTGCTTTTATAATTTTGTTCAGGTTTCTGTTTTCGACAATTCCGGTTTCGATTCCAACGGTTTTATATTGAGATTCGTTTAGAGCGACTTCTGTTTGCGATTTCTCTTCTTCAGGAGCTTCTTCGGTTTTCTTTTCATTACAAGATGCAAAGAATATAACCGCAAGGCACGCAAGGAAAAAGCACAATGCACGCAAGGAAATTAAACTTTGCGAACTTTGCGAAAAATCCATTGCGCTCTTTGCGGTTAAGTTTTTAACTATATTTTTCATTTTAATTGTTTTTGATGGTTGGGAATTGAAGTTCAATAGCGCTTTGATTATAATTATGAGTCGCCTCTGTATATTGTTTTTTAATATCAATTGCCTGATTTAAAAAACTGATGTACGACCAATAACTCAAATCGCCATTGGCATAACTCTTTTGCGCCGTACTTATGATTTGATCGGCATATTGCGATCCTTCTTTTTGATAATAATCTAATGCTTTTTGCTGCTTTTTGAAGTTGTTTTCTAATTCTTGCTTTTGCAGATTCAGCGCTAATTTATTTTTATCTAAAGCCAATTGCGATTGCGAAATACTTATCGCCGAAGCCTGCGCCTTTGCAGTATTTACACCTCCAAACAACGGAATTTGCAATCCAGCCGTAAAACCCTGAAACAAAGATTCGGTATTAATGGTTTGCGCAAAATAACCCAAACCTAATTTAGGCGTTCGCATTGCTTTATACGTATTCGCTTCTTTTTGATATACCGAAATTTGTTGCTGATAATAATCCGTCATTAAACCTTCGACTTTCAAATTTCCTTCTTCTTTTACAATCGAATATTGCAAAGCTGTGTTTTCATCCGGAACAATATTTTGATCCGTTTCAACAAAAAACTGCAACTGTTTTTGGTAAATCGCCAAATCATATTCTAATTGTTCTTTTTGCGTTTCGATTTCTTTTACTTTCGCTTTAGCGCTAATAACTTCAATGTTTCCGCTTTCTCCGGTTTGAAATCGAAGTTCAGCATTCTTTAGAAATTTGGTATAAATATCATTTAATTCCGAGTTCAATTTCTGAATCGAAACTCCATACAAATACTGATAATACGCCAACGTAACTGCTTTTTCTAATTCGTAAGAAGACAAAGCTTTTCGTTTTTCCGCCAGTTTTACCAGTTCTTCCTGCAATTGTCTATTCGCTTTTGTAATATTCCCTATCGGAAAAAACTGCTGAATGGAAACATTATGATCAAAATCGGCACTATTAAATTGTCCGCCTTGATATTGTACCTGAAGCGGTTCCGGCTGAAATGCTGTCTTTTTTAGAACTGTTTGTCTTTCTATTTCTTTATCAGCAATTTTTAACTCGATGTTGTTTAATTTGGCAAGTTCTATTGCTTTTTCCAAGCTAATTTTTTCTTGTGCTTGCGATAACATTGCGGTTAATAGGAACGTGATTAACCAGAAAGTTTTATTGCCCAATTGGAACTTGTTTAACCGCAAAGCTCGCAAAGGAAGATTCGCAGAGTTCGCAAAGGGGTTTGTGTTTAAATTATATCTTGTGTCTTTCATCTTGTCTCTTTTTAATCTTCATTGCGTTCTTCGCGTAAATCCTCGCGCTCTTTGCGGTTAAACTTCTTCTCTAACAACAAATACAAAATCGGTAAAACGATTAATGTCAATAAAGTCGCTGAAACTAAACCTCCAATAACTACGGTTGCTAAAGGTTTCTGAACTTCTGCTCCTCCGCTTGTCGATAATGCCATTGGCAAAAAGCCTAAAGAAGCTACGGCTGCGGTCATTAAAACGGGACGTAATCTGGTTTTGGTTCCAATTAAAACTCTTTGCAGCGGATCTAGAATTCCTTCGGTTTTAAGCTGATTGAAATACGAAATCAATACAATTCCGTTTAAAACCGCGATTCCAAATAAGGCTATAAAACCAATTCCTGCCGAGATACTAAAAGGCATTCCGCGTAACCAAAGCGCAAAAACTCCCCCAATCGCCGATAACGGAATTGCTGTAAAAATTAATCCTGCCTGTTTGAAACTTTTAAAAGTGAAATAAAGCAATACCAATATCAATCCTAATGCAATTGGCAACGCAACCGAAAGTCGTTTTGTAGCTTCGATTAAATTCTCAAACTGACCGCCATACGTTACATAATAACCTGCCGGAAGTTTATAATTTTTATCCAGCTTTTGCTGAATTTCTTCGACAACACTTTTAATATCTCGTCCACGAACGTTTAATCCAACTGTGATTCTACGTTTTCCATCTTCGCGAACGACTTGCACCGGACCTTGCTCATAATCTACCGTCGCAACTTGCGAAAGCGGCACTTGCTGACCATTTGGCAACGGAATAAACAAATTGCTCACATCTGTAATATCAGCGCGATTGTTCTCATTCATTCGCACGACAACATCAAATCGTTTGCTTTCGTCATAGATTTTTCCGGCACTTTCTCCGGCAAACGACGAACGAATGATTCGGTTAATGTCTGAGATATTCAATCCGTATAATGCGATTTTATTGTAATCGTATTTAATCGTTATTTGCGGTAAACCCGTTACTTTATCGGCTTTTAAGTCACCAATTCCTTTGATGTTTTTTATTTTCGAAATTAACTCTGTTGCTTTTGTGTCCAGAATTTCCAGATCATCACCAAAAATTTTGATGGCAATATCGCTTCGGCTTCCGGTCATTAACTCGTTAAAACGCATTTGTATAGGTTGCGAAATCTCAATATTAGCGCCCGGAATTACTTCCATTTCTTCTTTCATTGCATTCGCCAGATCTTCCCAATTATGATATTTGCCTTTCCATTCTTTTTTGTCTTTCAAAACAATAATCAAATCACCACTTTCAATTGGCATTGGATCTGTCGGGATTTCACCGCTTCCTATTTTGGTTACGATGGTTTTAATCTCAGGGAATTTAGCTTTTAGAATCTGTTCGTATTTTGTAGTCGTTTCAACCATCTGCGTAAGCGAACTTCCGGTCATAATTGTAGCATTTATAGCCAAATCACCTTCTTCGATTGTTGGAATAAATTCTCCTCCCATATTATTAAAAACTACTAATCCAAACGCAAATAAACCAAGTGATATTCCTAAAACGATCTTTTTAAATTGCAGCGCTTTCTCTAGAAATGGCGTATAAATGGATTCTAGCCAAGCCATCATTCTATCACTGAAATTTTCTATGTGTTCTGTATTTTTAGATAAGAATAAAGCGCTCATCATTGGCACATAAGTCAGCGAAAGGATAAAAGCTCCAATAACGGCAAAACCAACGGTCATCGCCATAGGTCTGAACATTTTTCCTTCGGTTCCTATTAAAGCGAGAATTGGCAAGTAGACAATCAGAATGATGATTTCGCCAAAAGCGGCACTATTTCTAATTTTTGAAGCCGAATTATAGACTTCGGCATCCATTTCGCCTTGCGATAATTCTTTTTTGAGTTTGAGTTTTTGAAGATGATGCATTGTGGCTTCAACAATAATTACGGCTCCATCGACAATTATTCCAAAGTCGATTGCGCCCAAACTCATTAAATTTCCGCTTACGCCAAAGGCATTCATTAAAATAATAGCAAAAAGCATCGCTAGCGGAATCACTGAAGCTACGATTAAACCAGCGCGAAGATTCCCCAGAAATAAAATCAAGACAAAAATTACGATTAAAGCTCCTTCTAATAAGTTTTTTGTAACGGTTCCTATCGCATTATCAACTAATTTTCCTCGGTCGATAAAAGCTTCGGCAACAACACCTTCCGGCAAACTTTTATTAATCTGAATCATTCTCTCGTGGATTCTGTTGACTACAGCGCTTGAATTTTCACCTTTTAGCATCAAAACTAAACCCGAAACAATTTCGCCTTTACCGTCTTTTGTAGAAGCTCCGTAACGCAAGGCAACACCTTCTCTGACTTCGGCAACATCCCGAACTAAAACGGGCGAACCATTTCGGTTTTTAACCACGACATTTCCTAAATCTTTAGTGTCTTTTGCCATTCCAACGCCACGAATAAAATAAGCGTATTGATCTTTTTCGATATAAGCGCCTCCGGTATTTTGATTGTTTTTTTCTAAAGCCTCAAAAATTTCGGTAATCGTAACGCCCAAACTATTTAGTGTATTTGGGTTTACGGCGATTTCGTATTGTTTAAGTTTTCCGCCCCACGTACTTACATCGGCAACGCCTTTGACTCCTTGCAATTGCGGAATAATTATCCAATCCTGAATGGTTCTTAGTTTTACTGCATCGTATTTGTTTTCATAGCCTTTTTTGGCATAAACATCATATTGATAAATCTCGCCTAAACCTGTTGTAATTGGTGCTAATTCCGGCGAACCGGCATAAGCGGGAATATTTTCTTCGGCTTGTTTTAAACGTTGAAATATTTGTTCACGAGCCCAGTAAATATCAACATTGTCTTCAAAAACAACGGTTACAACTGATAATCCAAAACGAGAAATACTGCGGAGTTCTATAATATCCGGAACTGTTTTTACAGCTTGTTCCAGAGGATATGTTATTAATTGCTCCACTTCCTGACTTGCCAATGTTGGCGCCGTTGTAATAATCTGTACTTGATTATTGGTAATATCCGGCAAGGCGTCAAGTGGCAATTGTTTGAGCGAATAGCTTCCCCAAGCTATTAAAACAAGGGTAAATAATAGTATAACAAACTTGTTCTTTATACTAAACTGTATGATTTTATCTAACATTTTATTGGTATAATGATATGAGAAATGAGGCAAAGTTTTGCCTATTTGAATACTGTGGAAAATCCACAACTCTCTATCCCAAAGCCCATTTTATTGGGTTGGGCATCATTATGCTATTTGAGGGGGTTGCCAAATACTTCCGTAGAAATTGGAAGCAAAAACAGAATTATAACTTGGTAATTGAATCGAAATGATAGGATTTACTGCCTGAAAATCAAAAGTTGCAACGGTTTGATAACTTAAAACCTGCGCTCCACAGCAATTACAAGCACAAAACGGGGAACATAAATCATTGTCTTTATCGTGAGAATGATTTGCTTCTGATGAAAATTGGGCTGTTTTATGAACGGCGCTATCTACTTCCATATCTGCACAAGGCATATTTGAAAGCGCCATTAAATAAACTGACAATATAATTGTTATCCATTTCACGGTACAAAAATACTATTTATTTCTATTCAAAAACTTAAATAATTAAAAATGCTATTCCCGAAGAACAACAAATGCCTTACAAAACCGATTGATTTTTTTCGGTTTAAAAGTGTACTTTCTTGAAAAATATTGCAACTGGTAAGAAAATTTATTTAACTTTAACAATAATTAACATATAATCTAAAAACAAAATACCGCTCCAATTTTAATCCAATACATTGAAATACAAAAGATAAGAAGACTTTTTACATAAGAATACATTAGTACATATTTATTTTACGCAGTCCTATATTAATTAATTTTATAATACTACAAAATCAATGAAATGTAACACACTAATATCAGCCTTATTATTACTTTTTAGTATACAGATTTTTGGACAGGTTTACACCGATAAAATCGTTGGAGAAAAAAATCAAGTTCTAAAAGACAGTCTTAAAATCGAAAGTTATCCATATGCTTTACCAATTTGGGGAGAAAAAGTGGCTCAAAAAGGATACAATCTGCCTTATTCTGCCGGACTTTCTGTAAATTATTTTTGGCAGGATTCTGAGATTACGATCAAGGATCTTGAAGTTGGTTTTAACAATGGTCCTTTATATAATTTAGATGAAATTGTTCGTTTTGATAAATCTTCTGTAGAGGCAAGTTCTGTTACTATCAGACCTGATATTTGGTTATTGCCTTTTTTAAATATTTATGGAATTTTTGGAAAAGCTTCTACTTCGACCAAAATAAATGCAGGTATATGGGTTCCAGACGCTGATAACAACTGGTCGCAAGTTGCCAGTTTTAGTACAAAAGCAGATTTTAACGCTACTACATTTGGATTTGGTATGACGCCTACAATTGGTATTGGCGGTGGCTGGCTGGCTCTTGACATGAACATGGCATGGACGGATATAAGTTCTCTTGATAAACCAGCGTTCTCTTATATTTTTGGACCTCGATTGGGTAAAACTTTTAAATTTCATAAGCAAGATCAAAATATTGCTTTTTGGGTTGGTGCTTTTAGAGTACATATTTCAGGAGATACCAACGGAAACATTGATATGTCTGATATATTTGATCTAAGTACTGCGCAACAAAAAGTGGATGATGGATTGGCAAAAGTCTCTGATAATCAAACCAAAGTCAATACTTGGTGGGATGGATTGACGCCTGCGCAACAAGCAAATCCAATAAATGTTGCAAAACACAATACTGCAAACCGAGCGCTAGAAAAAGCTGGAACCTTCTTAACAACTTTAGACGGAGCCTTGAGTACTGCCGGCGATTCATCAGTACAATATTCGCTTCAGAAAGCGCCAAAAGATATGTGGAACTTTCTAATAGGAACTCAGTTTCAATACAATAAACATGTTATGTTCCGTGCCGAAGTTGGATTTTTAGGCAGTCGTACACAAGTTTTAGGTGGTCTTCAATATCGTTTTGGACTTTAACCCAATTATATGAAAAAAGGTTTATTATTGCTTTTTGCACTGCTTTGCTTTGCTCCTGCTCATTCGCAAGTTTTAATTTCCTTGATTTTTGGAGATAAACTGAATTCGCCATTTCTGGAATTTGGTTTAGAAGGCGGAATTAATCTCTCCACGATTTCTGGTTTGGATACTTCAGGGACAGAACCTGGATTTAATCTTGGTTTTTATTTTGATATTCGATCGCATAAAAATCCCTCATGGATGATTAATACTGGCGTTATCGTAAAATCGCCAATGGGAGCGCATGGATTGCCTGTGTATTCACTAGACGATGTAAATCTGGATAATACGTTTGCCAACGGAAGTGTAAATCGTGAATTACGCTATTTTAATGTGCCTATTTTAATAAAGTACCAATTCAAAAACGGAATTTACTTTAAAACAGGACCTCAATTTGGTTTATTAGCCAAAGCTTTTGATGAATTCAAACAAGAATATGATAAAGATGATGTGATTTATAAAAAGAATATCCGAGATCAAATTCGTGTTATTGACGCCGGAGTTGCTCTGGGCGCGGGTTATCATATGAATGTTGGAAACGGATTGAATTTTACCGTTCAATATTACTACGGATTGGTTCCTGTAATGAAAGGCGACGGTCCAAATGTTTACAACAGATCTTTGTACATAACAGCAGGAATCCCAATTGGAAGAGGAAAAGCAGCACAAAAAAGAGCTGAAAAAGAAGCTGAACTCAACAAGATTGTACTTCCTTCAGACGAAGCGCCTCAGCTCAAAAAGTAATTTTTGACCCGTTGAGTTTAATTACTCATTCTATTTCCTTCCGCTTGATGTATAAAAAATTAAACACATAGAAACATAGATTTTATGTGTGCAAAAAGGAGATAATAAAAGAAATATATTTCTTTCACATAGATAGTGCTATGTGTATTTAAATTAAGTGAAACGCCTTTTTTTAAGTAAATAAAAGCTATGTTTCTATGTGTTAAAACAATTATACTTAATCAATTTTATTTTTAAGTATTGATTGAAGTAATAAATGCTAATAATTCTTCATTATCTAAGATAAAATCAGGAGAAGTTTTTTCGATTGCATTATTCGGCATAAAAGGCATATCTGCAGCAAGAGGATTCTGAACTACAATAGTTCCTCCCGAAGCTTTAATTCTCTTTAAACCATAAGTTCCGTCAGTATTTGAACCTGATAATAAAATTCCAACTAAAGTTTCTTTATAAACTTCTGCCGCAGATTCAAACGAAACATCTATACTTGGTCGACTATAGTTTACTTTCTCTGAAGTATCCAGAGAAAGTGTTTCGTTATTTTCGAATAATAAATGATAATTTGAGGGCGCGATATAAATAAATCCGGGTAAAAGCGGCACTTTATCTTCAACAGGTTTTACGGTAACTTTTGCTTTCAAAGCGATAAGATCTTCCAATGTTTGATCGTCAGTACTTTTTCTGTGAACTACAATTACAATCGCAAAATCATTTAGTTGGTACAATTCCGGCAAGATTTGCATCAAAGCATTCAAACTTCCTGCAGATCCACCTATAATTACAACTTTACAGCCTGATATTATTTTACTTTCCTCCATATTTTCTCTTTGTCCAGCTGTTTGTATTTGCCCAAATCAATCGAATACTTAATCGTTTCCTTTGTTCCAAGCGCTAAAAATCCTAAAACAGCCAAACTTTCATCGAATAAATTAATAACTCTTTTTTGAAGATCATTATCAAAATAAATCAAAACATTTCGGCATAAAATCATATCAAATTCATTGAATGAAGTATCTGAAACCAAATTATGTTGTGAGAAAACCATTTTTTCCGCCAGTTCTTCATTAAACTTAGCAATACCATAATTGGCAATATAATAGTTCGAAAAGTCTTCTTGTCCGCCCGCAGTACGATAATTCTCTGAGTATTCTTTCATCATTCGCAAAGGGAAAATACCTTTTTTGGCCGTTTCTAAAACCGTTGCATTTATATCAGTTGCATAAAGTAACGATTTATGAAGTAAACCGGCTTCTTTAAGCATAATTGCCATCGAATATACTTCTTCGCCTGTAGAACAGCCTGCATGCCATAATCGGATAAAGGGTTTTGTTCCTAATAAAGGTAAAATTTCATTGCGCACAACAGCATAAAAACCAGGATCACGAAACATTTCTGTTACATTGACCGTGATTTCATCAACCATTCTTTTATAATATTCAGGATCTGAACGAACTTTCGAGAGAAATTCATGAAAATGCTTAAAGCCATCTAACTGAATTACTCGGGTAACACGCCTTTTTAATGAAGCTCTGGAATAGCTTCCAAAGTCAAAACCATAATATTCGTAAACATCATTAATAAGCGTTTCTAATTCGATATCCTCAATCATAATTCATTCAAATTTTACCCAAAATAAGCAGTAATTTATCTACATCAACGGGTTTCGAAATGTATTCATCTGCTCCCGCCTCCAAACATTTTTCTTTATCGCCTACCATCGCCTGAGCGGTTACTGCAACTACAAAAGTTGATTCTCTTGACGGAATCTTTTTTATTAACGGAATGGCTTCATAACCATCCATTTCCGGCATCATCATATCGATTAAAACACCATCTATGATTTCATCAGATTCTAATAATTTCAAAGCTTCCTCAGCACTTAAACAAGACAAACAATCGAATGATTTTGCACGTAAAGTGTTTTCTAAAGCAAAAATATTTCTAGAATCATCATCAATAATTAAGAGTCTTTTTTTATTCATTTTCGTCTTCTTTTTAAAGTTTTTTTGTCACGGTTTTTTGCCACGAATTGTACAAATTTTCACTAATTCCAGATAAATAAATTAAATAATCAATTTGTGCAATTCACAACAAAATTCTTTCTTCTATAATCTATAATCTTGCTTCTTGCTTCTTGCTTCTATAATCTTTCCTCTACAATAAAACTCTCTTAAATCTTATCATAAAGCCAAACTCGCAATAGCGACAACAACTGATCAATATCAACAGGTTTTGTAATATAATCCGAAGCTCCAGCTTTGATACATTTTTCTCTGTCACCCGTCATCGCTTTTGCCGTAACAGCAATTACAGGCAGATTTAAGAATTTCGGCATCGTTCTTATTTTTTCCGCCGTTTCATAACCGTCCATATTTGGCATCATCATATCAAGCAAAACAACATCAGTATCAGTATGTTCGCCTAATATTTTAATTGCTTCTTTACCATCAAAAGCCGTGATAACATTCATTTTGAATACTTCCAGCGCTTTTGTCAGCGAATAAATATTACGAACATCATCGTCTACAATCAACACTTTTTTCTCGTGTAGAATATTGTTTAGTAAATTTAGCTTTTTATAACTTTCCTTTTTGTCTTTTACGTCTTTTTTATCTTCGACTAAATGAAGGAAAAGTGAAACTTCGTCAAGCATTCTTTGGTACGAATGTGCGGTTTTTACGATAATAGAATCCGCATATTTCTTAATTTTAACCTCTTCTTTCAGCGATAAACTTTTTCCTGTAAATACAATTACTGGAAGATTCTCTAATCCAGGACTTTTCTTTACGCCATCCAGAATCTCATAAGCATGTTTATCCGGAATTCCCATATCGAGAATCACGCAATCAATTTCAGTTTTATTTAAAGCTTCTAAACCTTGAGAAACCTCGCTTTTAATCTCCGAATTAATATTATAGGTTTCTAAGAAAAAAGCCAATGCTTTTGCATGTTTTGGATTGTCTTCGATAATCAAAACCTTTTGAGCTTCTTTACTTATGATATGTTCGATTCTCAAAAACACATCCGGAATTTTGTCAAAAGCAACCGGTTTGTCTAAGAAATCTACCGCGCCTTTTAGCAAACTTTCTTGTTTCAATTTATGCGAAGACATAATATGAACCGGAATATGTTTGGTTTGTGCATGATTTTTTAATTCTTCCAGAACTTCCCAACCACTTTTTATTGGTAATTCTATATCCAATAAAACGCCAACAGGTCTATAAAGTAAGGTAAAATTCAAAGCATAATCGCCTCGTACGGAAACAACTCCTTTATATCCTTTTTTTCTGGTGAAAGCCAAAAGTGATTTTGCAAAATTGATATCATCCTCAACAATCAAAATAACCTTATCGCCGGATTTAATAGTATCCCTGTCGTCTTCAATTTCATCAGGAATCGTAGCGCTTAAATACTTATTTTTAGTTGTAGGTTTTTCTTCAGCTTCAACTTCAGTAAATTCCGTTGGAGGAATTTTATCGACATTAATTTTAGTAATCGCAGATCCAAACACCGGAAGACACAATGTAAACGTACTTCCTTCTTTGACTTTACTGTGCAGAATAATTTCGCCTCTAAGCAGTTTTGCCAATTCTCTACTAATTGATAATCCTAAACCAGTTCCGCCATATTTACGTTTTGTAGAACCATCCGCTTGTTGAAAAGCTTCGAAAACCAAAGGCAGTTTATCTAACGGAATTCCAATTCCGGTATCTTTTACAATAAAGCAAATGATTTTATCGTCGTCAGTATTGATTTTTATTTCTAAACTTACCGTTCCTTTTTCTGTGAATTTAATCGCATTCGAAATCAGGTTTTTCAAAATTTGTTCCAAACGCATTTTGTCTGTTTTGATAACAATTGGTGCGTCTTTAGAAATAATTTCGAATATAATTCCTTTTTCTTTTGCCACTTGATTGAACAAATTCCACAAATTATCCGTGATTTCTTTTGTAGAAACGTCAAGGAATTCAAGCTCCATTTTTCCGGCTTCAATTTTAGATAAATCCAAAATTTCATCGATTAAGCCCAATAAACTGTTTCCGGAACTCTGAATCACTTTTGCAAATTCAATTTCCTCAGCAACCATGCTTTTGTTATTATTTTCAGAAAGTAAACGGCTCAAAAGCAAAATCGAATTCAAAGGCGTTCTTAATTCATGTGACATATTCGCCAAAAACTCTGATTTATAACGTGTCGTAAGTTCCAAAGCTTCTGATTTCTTCTGAATTTCATTGTTTTTTTCTTCTAATAAAACACTTCTTTCAGATAACTCTTCATTCGTTTGCTCCAACTCTTCCTGTTGCACTCTCAGTTCTTCTTCAGAAGCCTGAAGTTTCTCCGTTTGCGCTTCCAATTCGGCGTTAATAGCTTCCAATTCACTGTGTTGTTGCTGAAGTTCCTCAGATTGAGATTTGGTTTCTTCCAACAATTCCATCACTCTTTTTCTGTTTTGAGTCGATTTAATCGCGATTCCTATATTGTTCGAAACCGTTTTTAAAAACTCCAAATGCAAGTCCGAAAAACCATAAATACTTGCCAATTCAAGTGCGCCTTCGATTCTGTTATCAATCAACGGAACAGCAACAATATGTGTTGGTTTTATTTGCCCCAAAGCATAATTTATCTGAATATCATCCGGAGATAAAGTCTTTAATTCTAATATTTTTCCGGAAGTAATCGCCTGACCAATTAATCCTTCGCCTTTTCGAATACGTTCTCTGTTTTTACTTGGAATATAACTGTATCCGCCCGAAACAAAAAGCTCGTTATCCTCCAAAATATACAAAACTCCCGCGCTGCTATTGGTATATTGACATACAAATTCAATAACGTCTTTTGATAATTTTTGAAGGGTTTTATCGCCCAACATTACATTATTAAGACTCGCAATACCACTTTGAAGCCATTCTTTTTGAGACAATAAATCGAAAGAGCTTTTTAGCGAAACTCCCATATTATTCAGTGATTCACCAACGCTTCCCAAAGCATCAGATTTAGTATCGTCTACGCGAATGTCATAATTTCCACTCGAAATATTACTGGCAATGCTACTAATTACCTCGATTCTCTCTTCGGTTTCGCGATCTTTTTTCTCTAATTCGCTTTGAAGTAAAGCACGTTCATTAAAATCTTTTAAAATACGCATCAAGAAAACAATCGAAATCAAAAACGCAATAATAAACGCAACAATAATTAAAGCGATACTATACGTTCCGTAACGTTCAGAATTTTCGTTTCTTTCTTTTAAAAGGTTTTGTTCTGTATTTTCAATTCTTTTAATGTTCGCACGCAAATCATTCATCATATTTCTCCCTTCATTGAGATCAAACACAACGTTGTCCTTGCCCAATCGCTTTTTGACGATTTGATTATTCAAGTATTTAAAGAAGCTGGCACGAAGTTCTTTTAGCTCTTTTAGTTCCTTTTGCTGCGACTCATTATCAACAGTAAGCTCTGTTACTTTTTCGAAATAACCATTAGATTTTATTTCAGCATCATTGTATCTTTCTACAAATTGCTCGTCTCCGGTTATTAAATAACCACGCATACTTGTTTGAGCCTCAGTTATAATCGCAGAACCTTCGTTCAGATTATAAATCACTTCCTGAGTATGGTTTACCCAAAAATTACTGCTTAATAAGCTTTTTATGCTCAAAAAAGAAGCCGTCGAACTGATCATCAAAACCAGTAATGAAACGAATGAGCTTATTAATAAATTCCTTTTAAAATTACTCTTCATATATTTTTTGTTTCAGGTGTTCTTTGTTTTTGGTATTTTGTTTCAGGTTTTCTTTGTTTCACGTTTTACACTTTGTGTTGTTTTGAAATTGTTGAATCCTGTTATTTTTTTTTCACAGATTGCGATGATTAAAAAAAAACAGTGTAAATCCGTTTAATCTGTTTCATCCGTGGGCTTCCTTTGTTTATTCATATTTCAAAGGCAATATTATAATAAAGCTTGCGCCCTTGCCTACTTGACTTTTTGCTGTGATTAATCCGTTATGTTTTTCGATTATTTTTTTGGCTATAGCCAGACCAATCCCTGTTCCTTCATAAGATTGACGATCGTTTAAACTTTGGAAAATGATAAATATTCGATCCAGATAAATCTCGTCAAAACCAATTCCGTTATCTTTTACAATGATTCGACAAAATTTCCCTTCCGGGGAAGTTGGACTGTCAAATGATTTGTTTGCAATCAATTCAGAAGTAATTTCGATCAAAGGATGTTCAGCGTTTCCGGAGAATTTCAAAGCATTTCCAATCAAATTCTGGAAAACCTGTCTTAACTGACTCGGAATACTATCTATTGTAGGCAATTCGCTGGTTTTTATCGTAGCATTTTTTCTTTCGATCAAGTAATCAAAATCCGAAAGTACTTCCTGCAAAACCACATTCAGGTCTGTAATTTCGGGTTTTACCTGCGATGATAATCTCGAATATGCCAAAAGATCCGTAATTAAAGTCTGCATTCTTTCCGCAGATTTAATCGTTCGGTCAACATAATCAACCGCTTTTGCGTCATCGGCAAGATAAAGTTCTTTGATTATTTTTATAAAGATTTGAATTTTTCGGATTGGTTCATTCAAATCATGCGAAACTACCCAGGAAAACTGTTGTAGTTCATGATTTTTCATCTCTAATTCTTCGTTTTTCAAAACCAGTTCTTTGGTTCTTTCTGCGATTTTGATTTCGAGATTGTCCTGAGCTTCTTTTCTAATTTTGATTTCTTTAGAAAGCAGGTCTTTTATGCCTTTTAGTTCGTTTTGCTGTTCGTAAATCTTAATGAATGTCTTTACTTTCAAAATCAGCAAATCAGTATCTACGGGTTTCGTAATGTACTCGACAGCACCAGTTTCGTATCCTTTAAAGATGTATTTCTTTTCGATATTAAGTGCCGAAAGAAATATAACCGGAATATCTTTTGTTCGTTTGTTGCCTGAAAGAATTTTTACAACCTCAAAACCATCAAGTCCAGGCATCTGAACGTCCATAATGATTAAGCAATAATTTGTTTTGAGAATTTTCTTAAGGGCTTCTTCACCCGACTCGGCAGTGTCTACATCGATATTATGCAGTTCTAATGTTTTTTTTAAGGCAATAATATTTGCCTTTATATCATCTACGATTAATACCATGCTGTTGTGGGGAATAAAGCATTAGGGTTAAAATTATTCTTGGTTTGGAAATTATTCCTGAAAAATGTTATTTAAAAACAGCTGATCCTATTTTTAAATAACGTCAGATAAACCCTCAAATTTAGGAAAAATAATTTTAGTCCTTTTTTATTCAGAATAAAAATCGTTACATAATTCCCATGTTTGACTCTATTTTATGCATTCAGTTTTATTACGATAATCTTTAATTTATATCAGTTAATATCTTCCTGAACCTTTATCTAACTTAGGATTAGATTATTCGCTAAAATTTAATATCATGAAAAAGATAAAGACATTCCCAGAACAAAAACAAGAACTTCCGGGTCATGAATATAAAATGAATCCCGAACCCGAAATTATTAGAGAAAACTACGTAGGAAGCGGAAAACTTCTAGGAAAAGTTGCTTTTATAACTGGAGGTGACAGCGGAATTGGCCGAAGCATTGCCGTACATTTTGCAAGAGAAGGCGCTAATATTGCGATTGTTTATCTAAAAGAAGACAAAGATGCCTTGAAAACAAAGGAACTTATAGAAAAAGAAGGTCAGCAATGTTTGCTAATAAGCGGCGATTTAAAAGACGAGAAATTCTGTAAAAGTGCCGTAAAAAAATGCCATACTTTCTTTAAAAAGTTAAATATTCTGGTGAATAATGCGGCGATACAATTTCCGCAAGACGAAATAGAAAAAATAACCGCTGCGCAACTACATAAAACATTCGAAACCAATATCTATCCCTATTTCTATGTCACAAAAACTGCATTGGCTTTCTTGAAAGAAGGCGATACTATTATCAATACAAGTTCAGTCACAGCATATCGCGGCAGCGAACATCTTGCTGATTATGCGAGTACAAAAGGTGCGATTGTGAGTTTTACAAAATCATTATCTACAATGTTAGTCAAAAGGCAAATACGTGTAAATGGTGTTGCTCCAGGCCCAATATGGACGCCTTTGATTGTTGCTACTTTCGATAATTTAGAAGATTTCGCAAAAAACAATCCCATGGAAAGAGCCGGTCAACCATCAGAAGTTGCTCCAGCTTATGTATTCCTGGCTTGTGAGGATAGTAGTTATATCACCGGACAATTTATACATATAAATGGTGGCGAATTAGTGAGTGGATAAATTTTTTGTTTCAAATTGTATGTTTCAGGTTTCAAGTTTCAGGTTGCTTTGCGACTGAAACTGCGACTGTGACCAGAAAACCTCAGAACCTTAGTACCTCAGAACCTTAGACCCTCAAAAAAAATGAACTTCATAGATATCATCGGTCTTTTTGCAGGAACTTGCGTTACCATTTCAGTTATTCCTCAGATTTTAAAAGTCTGGAAAACCAAGAAGGTAAAAGAGATTTCGCTTAAAACTTTCGGAATTCTGACTTTCGGAATTTTGATATGGATTATCTATGGCTTCTTAAAAAATGATTTACCTATAATAATAACAAATAGCGTTTCTTTGTGCCTGAACTTGATTATGGTTTACTTTATTATTTACTACGAAAAAGAGTGATTTTTAAGGTTCTGAGGTACTAAGTTGCTAAGTTGCTAAGGTTCTGAATTTTTATTCTTTTAGAGAGGTTTACGCAATCTTGTCATCCCGAGGAACGAGGGATCTCCGCAAGTAGCTCGCCAAAGATTGGCAACTTACTGTGTGGAGTTTCTTGCGGAGATCCCTCGTTCCTCGGGATGACAAAACTGGGGTTACATTATCTTATAAAAAAAATCCGTTTTTAATCCGCGTCTTCGCTTTAGCGAATCCGTGTCATCCGCGTGCTATTTTGCCATTTCAAACTTACAACAAATAAAAAAACAGCTCGTTAAAGCTGTTTTTTTCGAAATAAAGAAGTGTATTTAATGCTTGTTAGCTAACTAATTTTTGATTGAATGGCTTATAAGATAAATGGTATTTTTCTTTGAAAATACGAGGCAAATAGTTTCGGCTAGCTAATCCGGCAGTATAAATTACTTCTGTAAGATTCATATTTGATATTCTTCTGATTTCGTTTATTGGTTTGATTGCCAAATTTAAAATTTGATCAAACGTTTTTAAGTAATTATAACTATGTTGGGCTATCTCTAAGTCTACAATTTCTTTGAGAATCAATTTTTTGACTAAATTTCTAACGATTCCTTGTTGCGAAAGCGTTTTTAATTCTTGCCATTTTTCGGCAACTTTAAAATTTTCAGAAGCTACATAAATGTAATTTCCGGTTTCATTCATAAACCTTTTTTTCAAGTCAGTAATTAATTCCTGGTTCTCTTCTGTTCCTAAATTTTCTGTTGGAACTCCAATCAATGAAAACTGAATATGTTTGTGACTATCAAAAGACAAAAGACTGTTTACCAATGATGTATTATTCAAAATACCGGTTTGATTCTTTGAAAGACTCTTTTTCTCTCCATTTATACCAAAACTATGTGTCAGATTTCCTTTTTCGCAATGCGCAAAAAATATTGGCGCCGACTGAAAAGATTCGATACTTAAATTTACATCACAATTAAATATAAGATCAAAAGTCAAATGTGACATTCTGTTTTCAAAACAAACGCCTGTAATCGTTCCTTTTGCCCATTTTGACTTGATAGCCAAATTATATTCATTGTTATTGGTAGTCAATTCCCCATTAAAACTATCTTTAAGATCGTTAAAAATAGCGTCAAATCCTCCTGTATTTAAGTAAAGTTTTTTCATTTTGGTTCAGTTTAAATAAAGTGGTTAGTACTTATTTACGTACAAAAAACAACTTTGGTTTTTATTGCATTTCTATAAGTCAAATTTCGTACATATTGCAAATCAAACCCTTATACAATTTCAGAGAGATATTTCATAATTATTAGAATAGGGTAAATTGTGAATTGTGAAATGTAAAATGTAAAACCTGCTAATGCGAAGAATCAAAATTTAAGCATTCAATGAATTATCTAATTCACTAATTATATAATTGACACATTCTCACCTCAGAACCTTAGCAACTCAGAACCTCAGTACCTTTAAAGAAAAAAAGCAGCTGCTCCAGATAAATCTGAAACAACTGCTCCCCAGCAAAATAAAAAATACTTCTCTATTTTATCTTATGTAAGTTCGTTGATATCGGCGTTTTTAGCGTAATTCGCTTTTGGGATATCTTTAAAAAATTCGGCTTCTTCGAGATCTGCGGTTGGCCCGTATCCTAATAAATGCGTTCCTTTTTTTTGATCTTTTGTTTCGATGACATATAAAATCGACATATCATCCGGATCACTCATACCTTCATATCGATGATGCGCCACGATGTATATTTCGTCAGGCTGATAAGCATATTTAGTTTCAGAATCTAAAAGCGATCCATCTGCAAATAAATAATTACAAGTATAGCCTTCGTCTTGGTACTTTTTTATATAGTCGGTTTCGTGTTTTTGCTCTCTTTTCATGATTTTATTCCATTTAAGATTTCCTGAATCTATTGTTTATTCAAATTTCAGGATTGAAACCAAATAAAATTAACTCAATAGATTTAATTATTAGCTCATTCAAAAATTGACAGGAAATCATTAGGATATTTTACTAATTTTAACAATTATCTAATTTCTTAAAAAGTTAGAAGACCATATCAAAATCAAAATATAACCTTAGAATGAGTACAAAAAATCAAGATTTCCTGGCAAACGGAGGCGAAATGGGCGCATTAACACGTGCAAAAGATTGGAGCAAAACTCCGATTGGAAGTGTTGATTCATGGCCACAAAGCTTGCGTACAACTATGGGAATTCTTTTGAACTCAAAATTTCCGATGTTTTTATTTTGGGGACCAGATCATATTTGTTTTTATAATGATGCATATCGTCCAAGTCTTGGAAACGACGGAAAACATCCTGCAATCTTGGGTCAAAAAGGTGCCGAATTCTGGTCTGAGATCTGGGATTTTATTAAGCCTTTGATCGATCAGGTTCTCATTCAAGGTGAAGCTACCTGGCACGAAGATCAGCTTTTGCCAATATACCGAAACGGAAAAATGGAAGATGTTTACTGGACTTTTAGTTATAGTCCGGTTAGTAATGATGAAGGAAAAATTGGCGGTGTACTTGTAATTTGCAATGAAACAACCGATAAAGTAAATATTCTAAAAAAGCTTGAAAACAGTAATGAACGTTATCGAAACAACATTCTTCAGACGCCAAATGCTATGTGCATTTTTAGAGGAAAAGATTATGTTATCGAAATCGCCAATGAACTGATGCTTGAAATCTGGGAACGCAAAATCGATGACGTAATTAATAAACCCGTTTTTGAAGCCTTACCAGAAGCCACAGGTCAAGGTCTTGAGGATATTCTCGAAAACGTTTTTACAACCGGCGAGAAATTCATGGCGTACGAGCTTCCTGTAAAATTGACCCGAAAAGGCAAAATCGTAAATACCTTTATAAATGTCGTTTATGAAGCTTTAAAAGAACCTGACGGAACGATTTCTGGAATTGTCGCAATTGCAAATGATGTGACGCTTCAGGTGGTTTCCCGCAATGCTGTTGAAGAAAGTGAGAAACGATTTAAAGATACTGTAAAGCAGCTTCCGCTGGGAATTGCAATTCTTAGAGGCGCTGATTTAATTGTAGAAATGGCTAATGCAACATACTTGCAAATTGTAGATAAAACCGAAGAAGAAGTTTTAGACAAACCTGTTTTTACTTCTGTTCCGGAAGCCAGAGATACTGTTTATCCGCTGCTATCAAAGGTTTATCAGGATGGAATCCCATATTATACAGATGAATTATCGGTTACTTTAAACCGTTATGGCCGACAAGAAAATTGTTATTTTAATCTTGTTTTTCATCCGTTAAGGGAAGAAGATGGCAGTATATCCGGCGTTATAATTGTTTCGCATGAAGTTACAGAAGCTGTAAAAGCAAAATATCTCTTGACTGAAAGTGAAACTGCTTTTAGAAAACTGGTTATGGACTCTCCTATTGCGATGGCGATTTTTAGAGGTAAAGATCATACGATTGAATTGGCCAATAATACAATGATGAAAACCATCTGGCAGAAAAAAGAAAATGAAGCTATTGGCCTACCGTTACTTGATGTTTTCCCTGAATTACGAGGACAAAAATACCCTGAACTTCTTGATGAAGTTTTGTATAAAGGAAAAATTGTCAAAGAAAAAGAAGCGCTTGCTTATGTTGATATCAAAGGAAAACTGCAAAAATTTTATCTTGATTATCAATACACGCCTTTGTTCGAAAAAGAAGGCAAAATATCGGGCGTTATGGTTACGGTAAATGATGTTACGGATAAAGTCAAAGCTCGAAAAAAGGTAGAAAATGCAGAACAAAGAGCGCGTCTTGCAGCCGAAATAGCTGAAATCGCAACTTGGGATTTGAATGTTTCGAATCAGAAATTAATATACTCTGAGAATTTACCGACTGTTTTTGGCCTGGATAAAGCTGTAAAAATTACGCGTCCGCAGATTTTAAATCAGATATATCCCGAAGATCTTCCTATTTTAGAAAAAGCGTATACAATAGCTCTTAAATCAAGTATTTACAAATATGAATGCCGCATTATTAAACCTGACGATTCTATCGCATGGATTAGAGCGCATGGCAAGATATTTTTTGATGAAAATAAAGCACCTATCAAAATGATTGGAACCGTAATGGATATTACGGATGAAAAAGAAGGTCGGGAAATCTTGATGAAAAGTGAGCAAAAATTCAGGCTTTTGGCCGATTCGATGCCGCAATTTGTCTGGACAAGTGACGCTCTGGGAAATCTGAATTACTTTAACCAATCTGTTTACAGCTTTTCAGGTCTAGATAAAAACGACATTGACAAACATGGCTGGCTGCAAATTATTCATCCTGATGATCGCGAAGAGAACGTAAATACGTGGATGGAATCTATAAAAACCGGAAATGACTTTTTATTAGAACATCGTTTTCGTCGTTTTGATGGTGCATACAGATGGCAATTAAGCCGCGCCATTGCTCAGAAAGATTCAGAAGGAAAGATTCAAATGTGGGTTGGTACAAGTACTGATATTCAAGATCAAAAGGATTTTACCAATCGATTGGAAAAAGAAGTTCATGAACGAACGGAACAGCTTGAAATTAAAAACAGAGACTTGATCAATATGAATATTGAACTTCAGTCTTTTGCTTATATCTCTAGTCATGATTTGCAGGAACCACTTCGAAAAATTCAAACTTTTGCCAGTAGATTAGCGGATTTAGATGAGCAAAATATTTCGGCGAATGCCAAAACTTATTTAAGCCGAATTGAATTTGCAGCAAAAAGAATGCAAACTTTGATTCAGGATTTGTTAACGTATTCACGAACAAATTCGGCAGAAAGAGTTTTTGTGACCGTTAATCTTGATGATATTGCTGAGGAAATTACAAGCGATTTTTCGGAACGTATTGAAGAGAAAAATGCTCAAATCAATTTTCAGCCTTTGGGCGAAGTAACTGTAATTCCGTTTCAATTTAGACAATTATTGCATAATTTGATCGGTAATGCGTTAAAATTCTCCCGAAAGGACATTGTGCCAATTATAGAAATTAAAGCGGAGAGAATTAAAGGAAATAGCTTAAAACAGCCTGTTGATTTTCCGGATAAGATTTATTATCACCTTAAAATTTCGGATAACGGAATTGGCTTTGATCCAGAATACAAGGAACGCATCTTTGAGGTTTTTCAACGCTTAAACACTGAAACTGAGTTCGCCGGAACCGGAATTGGTCTTGCAATCGTTAAAAAAATCGTTGAAAATCATAAAGGAATTATAACAGCAAATGGCGAAAAAGACAAAGGTGCCACTTTCGATATTTATATTCCTGAATTACAATAGTTTTAAAATAATCAAATCTATCGCAATTTTTCGTTTATGACTTATAAACGAAGTCTTTTTCGCCTGGATCGAATTTATCCCAATCGATTTCAATTGCGTGTTCTATAGATTTTACGATATCCTTCATCAAAATAGGTTTTGTGATGAAGTAACTTGCGCCTAGATTTCGACACTTTTCAATGATACTTGGCTCGTTTGAAGTAGAGAAAATAATAACCGGAATATCATTTTTCTCTTCTGAATTCTTAAGTTCAGTCAGAACATCAAAACCATTTTTACCAGGCATATTCAAATCCAAAAATACAACATGAGGCGTTGGCGGCGGATTGTAAATTGCATTCAATAGCTTTTCTCCCCCAGTATAAGTCTGAAGCTTTATTTTTTTTGGTAATGATTCGACGGCATCTGAAAAAATGCTCAAATCGTCTTCATCATCATCGGTATAAAAAATAGTAAATTCAGTCATGTGGTATTGTATAAATGGGGTTGAAATATTCTTCAAATATAGCTAAAATATTTTGTTTTATTTTCTGTAAAAAGAGTTTTTTAAATTGGAATATAATAAGTTTTAAATCAAATTCTATAACTCAAAAAAATATAAAAAAGCCAACTTTACCATTCTTAAGTTTTAAATGAAGCTGATTAACATATAACTCAATATATGAGCTGTTTAACAAATTCATGTTAACGAATAACTAACTAAAAATTATAAAGTCATGGGAGATCATAAAGACCTTACGAATGAGTTTGCTGTAGATAAAATAAAAGATCTTGCAGCAAATATAAAAACATGTATGTTTTGCACTTACAACGATTACAGATTGCTATCGCGCCCAATGTCTGTTCAGAAAATTGATGATTTGGGACAGCTTTGGTTTCTATCAGACCGAAACAGCAGTCATAATGCCGAAATCACACTGAATCCTCAGGTTGAGATTTTCTTTTCGGAACCACACGACAAATTCCTGACGCTACACGGAACCGCAACTATTTCGTACGATCGCGAAACAATCAAAGAATTATGGGATCCAATCGTTAAAGTCTGGATGCCAGGCGGCGAAGACGATCCAAACTTAAGCGTTATCAAAGTAGTTCCGGAAGACGGTTATTATTGGGATACTAAAAACGGGAAAATGGCCGCAATTGCAAAAATGGCCGCAGCCTTAGTAACCGGTAAAACAATGGACGATGGAATTGAAGGAAACTTGAAATTGCAGAGTTAGCATTAAAAACCTAACCGCAAAGTTCGCAAAGATTTACGCAAGGTTCGCAAAGTTTAATTTCTTTGTGTTCTTTGCGTTTTTTTTCTTTGCGAACTTTGCGGTTAATTTTTTTTACCTCATCATTTTCTGTAACTCTAAAGCATTGAGAATCCCTGCTTCACTTGCGGTATTATTAAAATATATAAATGCTGATTTTAAATTAGTTTCATTCTTTATATAAAGTAATTCTTCAAGTGAATAACTCGAATAAAACATCTTTGGTTTTCCGTGAAGTCTAATATAAATCAACGGAAAATCTTTAAAAATTGTATCTGGTAATTGCGGATGACTAACGCTGCAAAACGTGATATTATGTTCTCGAAAAGCGTCCCAAACTTCTTGATTCCACCAACTTTCATGGCGAAATTCGACTACATTTTTGAATTTCAGATCCAAATTGCCAATAATCTGATGAAGTTTTTCAGAACTAAAGTGATAACTCGGCGGAAGCTGAAATAAAACGCATCCTAATTTCTCTTTTAAGCCTGTTTTACAAACGTTATAAAAGTCAGAAATTAGCGTTTCGCAATCTGTAAATTTTCTAATATGAGTGATTTCTTTTGGCGCTTTTACCGAAAAAATAAAATTCTCAGGTGTCTTTTTGTACCAGTTTTCAAATATTTTTATGGTCGGAAACCTATAAAAGCTTCCGTTGAACTCATACGTGCTAAAGTACTGGCTATAAAACTCAAAGAACCCTGAACCAGACAAATTGTCAGGGTAGAAAATTCCCTTCCAGAGCCGATTATTGTAACTTGAACATCCTATTAAAACTTCATTTTTCATAAATGTAATTTTTGACAGTTGTTACAGAAAAAACTTCTGCGATTTCTCCTTCCCGTTTGCTTTTTTTTCATTGGAAGATTGCATCTTAAACAAGTTGTTTTTGTATATGCCAGCCAATGTTTTTTCAGTTCGTGGTTTTTCTTCCAATGCAAAAATTCAAAACTATAAATCGAACATTCCTCAATAATTTGTTTCAGATCTTTCGATGGAATTTTACCAACCAAAGATTCGGGATGAATTCTACAACGGTACAAAACTTCATTTTTAATAATATTCCCTACTCCTGCAAAAATGTTTTGATCTAAAACAGCATCACAAATCATCTCATTCGGAATTTTATCCAGACTTTGTTTTGCTTTCTTAGGGTTCCAATTTTCGTTCATCACATCTTCTTCCCAATCATAAATCGCATTAATATCGCCTTCAAGGATTTTAATTGAACAGGTATAAAAGTTAAGTTCTCCGTTTTTAAAAACCATACTAAGTCTTGGCTCGGTTTCCTTGCGTTCGTTAACGCGATACGTACCAAACATGAGCATATGGGTTTTGACTGTAAAACCTTCGAAACATATTAAAAAATGCTTTCCCCAGGTTTTAAACTCAAGAATTGTTTTACCGCTAAGCCTTTGAATATCAATACTGCTATTTCCGGAAACCGAAATCACTTTCTGTCTGGTAAATTGCTGCACTTCTTCTTTTAAAATCACTATTGACGGACCTTCTGGCATAATATTTTCTTTTTATAAACTAAAAAAGTGCCACTTAACAGTCGCACTTTCTTAGTTGTTATTCTGTAATTAATCTGCTTCTGCAGCTTCAAGATTTACTGCGTCTACAGCAATAATGGTCAATTTTTTGTCGGCGCCTTTTTCTTCTTCAAGCGTTTGCTCTAACAAAGTGGCAACTTCGGCCCAGCCAAGTGTTTCGGCAAATTGTCTTAAAGTTCCGTAAGTAGCGATTTCGTAATGTTCGATTTTTTGTGCTGCTGCGATAATACCCGCATCACGTACAACCCCAATTTCAGTTTCTTCAATAATCCCCTTGCCTTCTTCGATTAAACCTGCCATTGCATCGCATTTTTTAGCGACTGCTTTTTGATCAATAAGCTCAAAAACTTTCTCTAATCGAATGACATGTTCTTCGGTTTCGGTCAAATGGGCGTTTAAAGCCTCTATTAAGTCCGCTGACGTCGCATTTTTGGTCATTGTAGGGATTGCCTTCGTCAACGCTTTTTCGGCCCAATAGATGTCTTTTAATCCGTTTTCGAATAATTCGGTTAATCCGGATGCTGCATCTGATTTTGGTTTTGTTGCTCCTTTTTTTACTTCTTGTTTCGAAGTAGTTGCTTTTTTACTATCAGTAGTTTTCATGGTAATAATTTTATAAGATTAATATTTGATAAAATTACCCACTTGATTATCAGACTAGTTATATCATTATAGACTAAAATTGCATTCTAAACACCTGTATATTATGCAACGACATTTTAGAATTCTGTAAGACTTTTTTTTGTTTTGTAAGATAGGTTTGTATTGTTGAAAATTAAAAAAACATACTAAAATGAAATCACATACTACAGATACTATTTATCAGGAAGCGATACTTTTTTTTCATAAACAATATCAAAAAGGTCATTTAGACGTAGATACTGCAATTCTTATTGATAATGCGATTGATAATCTTCTGAAAAAAGATAGTATTACGAGAAATGAAAATATTCCGAATGAGGAACAAGTTATAAATGAAGATGATTTTATCGAAAAAACGGAGAAAGATGACAACATTCTTCCTGAACCAAACGATTTTGACGAGGAAGAACATATTGAAGACGAAGATCATTTTGATGACGATGATTTAGAAAGAAACGACAATTAGTATTTTTGAATTAGCACTATAAATCCATTAAAAAGACCGTTAAATCATTAACGGTCTTTTTTTATGCAGAAACTCATCTTCAGCAAAGTAACAATCTGTTAATTATACAATTACGATTTATAATTCTATAATGCAATCCTCTCGTTTCAGTATTAGATTTGTATATGTAACATTAAAACTAAATATCATGAATACTACAGATAATAAATACAGCACGATTAAAGGAAATAAAGATCCTAGAAATCAGAATCAAAATAAGGCCGATAGAAGCACTCTTATGAACGAAGAGCTATATGATATCGATGACATGAAAGAAAGCGATGATAATACCCGAGAAATCGCTGAGCGTGGTTATACAATTAGAAATGGTCACAACCCAAATAAACCAAATCCGGATCAAATTGCAGACGAAGAGGATTTAGACGATGATTTTCATTCTGAAAAAGACCTAAAACACGATAGTGACGATTTATATCTGGAAAAACTGGATTTAAGCGGCAACAACATCGCCGACGAGGTTAACGATGAATTCGATAATCCGTCAGATGTTCTGGAAGATGATTTTAATGAAACCGAGGATGATTTAGAAGATCTCGACCAGGACGATGAAGAGGAAGAAGAATATATTGAGGATGATGTTCAGGAGGAAGAAGACGCTGAGAAAGCTGAGAAAATAGATTATAGAGAATAGATGCTAGAAAATAGAGGCAAGATGAAAGAACAATAGAGGCAAGATGAAAGAACCAAGATTACAGATTATAGAAAATAGACTGAAGATTTGAAGGAGTAAAAGGACTAATTTTAAAAAACTTTGAATTGATATTGCTTTGCAACTTTGTTGCGTTAAAAAAACCGTTAATTGCTTAACGGTTTTTTTATGTGGAAATCTTTTATTTTTGTGAGTAATCTTGTCATTTCGATCCCGAAGCTTCGGGAGAGAAATCTTCGTAAGTAGCTCGATAAGTAAAATCGCCAATCTTTGTAGAGTTTCTCGCGAAGATTTCTCGTTCCTCGAAATGACAAGATTGTGTGATATGGTTCTGAATGATTGTTTTCAAATTGCGAATGATTGCGTTCCGGATTGCGAATGATTGTATTTTGATTGCGAATGATTGTTTTCAAATTGCGAATGATTGTGTTCCGGATTACGAATGTTTGTATTCCGATTACGAATGATTGTATTCAGGATTACAAATGATTGTGTTCCAATTGCGAATGATTGTGTTTTGATTGCGAATGATGGATTAAAATCCATCCCTACAATATATTTTGTTCCTCCGGAACGTTTTTATGAAATTCCGTAGGAATTCTTTATTTTTAAAATTAGGATTTCGATCCATCAAGAAAGAATGGCATAATTACTTTTAAAATAGAAATCGAAATGACAAGATTGTGTGAGATGGTTCCGCAGGAACAAAACATTTTATTACCTCAGCTCCTGTAAGTAAACTTTAGTCTATTTTCTATAATCTATAATCTTGCCTCTTTCATCTTGGCTCTATTCTCTATTTTCTATTCTCTTTTCCTAATCCCCAATAATCTCAAGAACCGGTATATCATCCATTTTTTCTAAACGTTCTGCGAGTCCTGTTCTGGCTTCTATTAATTCTTCTTCGGCTTTGATTAGTTCTTTGTACCATTTATCCTTTCCGGTTTTTGAATTTTCGATTTTGCGCATGATTTCATAAATTTCACCTTCAGCTTCCATTACTTTCAATCTTTTGTAATACGTGAGGCTTTCGGTCATATGTGCGAGTGCAATCATAGCGGTCAAAAACGGATGATTATTGGTTACGTTGACGTCTTTAATTTTTCCGTGTTCGAGTTCTACTTTCAAGGCAAAAGCAAATTCTTCCATATTAAAAGCTTCATATTTGCTTTTCGGATTTAAATAAGCCTTGATCGCTTCGACATTATTCATTGTAGACAAATCAACGTCAGTTTCTTTTTTATCGTTTAAATCCTTAAAAACCACGTTTGCAATTGCTCTTGCTTCGGCAATTGTTGGATCATTTTTAGGATTTTCGAAATCACGCGTCGACCAATCCCAGTTTTGTGGATGTACAGGTTTTAAGTATTTTTCGCAGAAATCCGTTACATCGTTTTTTAAGCTTACCATTTCATTGTCTCTTTTGATGTAAACATCCTGGTAAGCACCGCTCTTTGTTCCCATAATTATATTTTTTATTTTTTTTTGAAAATACAAACGACACATTTACCGAGATATATGTGCCGTTTTTTTACTTTTTTTTTATTTGTCTGAGGCTAAACGCTTCTTCTTCCGCTAATTAGTGATATAATGAATAAAACTAAGAATATGAAGAATAAAACTTTAGCAATACTTGCTGCTCCAGCGGCAATTCCGCCAAAACCAAATATTCCGGCTATGATAGCGAGAATAATAAAGATAACTGTATAACGTAACATAAGCTTGTGATTTTAGTTGATAATGATTTTGTTTGTTACTCAAATTTCATGCTTTTTAAAGAGATGCATTAACTCAAAACATTCTATTTTTAGCGCTATTAAATCTCTTTTAAGCCAAATTGATTTGATAGTTCTGTATAAGTTCTGAAAAAGCAATTTCGCTATGCGAAAAATTAGATTTATTGCTTCGACATTTTTTGGCGCGATCAAAATATTTCTGAATCGAACCGTCTTCATAAGTCGAAACCAACAACGGATGAACGTAATAATTGCGGCATACATTTCTGGTATTTCCCAAAGCTTCGGCCGTAGTATCAAAAGCAGATAAGATGTTCTTTTTTATTTCTTTTTCGTCAGAAGTAATTCCAATATCCATTAAAGTTTCAAAAAACACAATCGATGCCGCCCAGGTTCTAAAATCTTTGGCACTAAAATATTTTCCTGAAATTTCATGCAGATATTCATTGACCATGTGACTGTCTAAAACCTTTCTTTCTCCGTTTTTATCGTAATATTTAAAAACTTCCCAACCCGGAATTTCCTCACAACGACTCACCAACTTTACCAATTGTTTGTTTCGGGTTGTGATCGTGTGTTTTTTTCCTTTTTTTCCGATGAATTCAAATCTCAGGGAATTTTTATTGATATTGATGTGGCGTTTTCTTAAAGTCGAAAGTCCGTATGATTTATTGTCTTTGGCGTATTTCTCGTTTCCGATTCTGATATGCGTTTCTTCCATTAACCGAATCACCAAAGCGATTACTTTTTCTTTCGACCATTCTTTTTGTTCTAAATCTTCGTCGACTTGTTTTCTGATTAAAGGCAATTTGGTTCCAAATTCAGCTATTTTGTAAAATTTAGTCTGATTTCGGATCAAATTCCATTTAGGATGATATCTGTATTGTTTTCTGTTTTTATCGTCTAAACCAACGGCTTGTAAATGACCGTTTGGCAAATCCGAAATCTGAACATTTACCCAAGCCGGCGGAAGTACCAAACTGCTAAAACGTTTCAATTCGCTTTTTTGCTTAATACAGCGTCCGTTCTTTTTATACACAAAACCCTCCTCGCCTTCACAACGTTCAATGGGTAATTTTTGATTGTTTATATACACTAAATCCAATTTATCAATCACCAAATGTGGCGTTTTGATAAGCTGATTCATTAGTTTTTCGGTTTTGGCTGCTGCATTCATGGTCGTTTGGTTTATATAGCCACGCCCGATAGCTATCGGGATTAGAGATTCAAAAGATTATTTCCGATATTCAACTTATCTTTCCTCCCGCTAACTATCAGGAGTGGCGTATTTTAATTTTAATTATTTCGTAAAGAATGAATAAGATTCTTCTTCGACATATACGAACGTCCCGGAATACCAACTCGTCGTGCTTGCTGATATAATTCGGCTTTTGTCCATTCGTTATATGGTTTTGCATGTCCGCCTTTTACACCGGCATCTGGCGTATTGGCAATTCGAGCCGATTTTTCTTTACTATATCCTATTTCTAAAAGTGCTCGATATTGTTCTTCATTTTTAATTCTTGAATCTGGCATCACTTAAACTTTTGAGATTAATAATTCTGTCAATATGGTATTCCAAAATTCGTTTATAAATAATTGCGAGTCGTTATACAATTCCTGTAATAATTTTCATAATTAACTCTATGTCATATTATTAAAATTCAGACATAAAAAAAATCCCAATTCAATAAGAATTGGGATTTTTACTAAATTATGTAATTACACTATTACGTTATCCTTGTAATACATTATAAGCTAGCCTAATTGCAAAAATTGTATTTATAATAATCAAAGTGAATAAATATCCTTTTAAATAGCGTTTCTTATAAGGCAGATCTTTATTAATAAAAATTGTTGTAATAAATGCTAAAAACAGACACAATACAGGAAAACTGATCACAAGCCCTACAATTCCGCTAATTATCATTGCAGAACTATTTGCTGAATTGTAAGTACCATCTAAATTGTAAGTTCCCATTATTCTTGACATAAGAATCATAAAAATTGAATTTAGAATTATCAAACCCAACGTAATAAAAAAGAGTTTTTGATTTGAAATATTAGCAATCTTATCTTTTAGATTTTTTTCCGAAGTAATGCTTTCCATTGTCAATTTTAGTTCTTTAAAGTTATTTATCTATTTCTAATTTTATATTATGAGAAAGAATAAGCAAAAACGTCAAAATCAGCATTATTAAATTTAAAGCTGCTTACTTTTTTAATTCCCATTTTTTCATGCGCTCTCAAAGAAGCTTCATTATCGCCTTTTATGAATAATACCCCTTCTCGATTGGGTTCTTTCTGCAAAAGTTCTTTAAACATTAGTTGCGCCAAACCTTTTCCGCGTTGCGTATTGCTAACACAAACAGGACCATAAATATAAGAATCCGAATTAGCTTTATACGAAGTAAACATTGCGTCTACAATCGCTAAATTTCGTTTTTTATTCACCTCTTGCGAAGTCGTCAATAAAAAACCAACAACCTCATCATCAACAATTGCAACAATCTGTGGCATATCGCTCATCATTTCCCGAATTTGTTCCGACGTAAGTTCTGCCGATAAACTTCCGCCTTGAGCGATTTGATTCTCTTTCTGAAGTTTTACAATTCCAGGTAAATCTGCAAGTGTTGCTGCTTTTATGATTGTATTTGATGTATTCATTGAAAAGATAATTAAAAATTAAAATCTAATTTAAGCAGAACTATTCTTATTACAATCATTATTTACTTTTTGAATTTAACTTTATAATGATCGCTGATAATTCTTTTTCCAAACCTTTCCGATCAGCGAGACTATTAGACAAGATAATAAAACCCGAATCAAGATCCGGAAAACAATATACTGATGATCTCGAGCCTCCTGTACCTCCTGTATGTTCATATATTTTGTAGCCTTCGGGAGTTGTGTGAAGAAACCAATTTAATCCCAAATCGCCCTCTGTACCGCTAAATGTAAACTGATGAGATAGCTTAATACTTTGTAAAACATCTTTATTATTTGCGATAATATATTTAGTCATATCAAAAGTATTTGAACGCAATCCCCCAATCGCAGGCATTATTGCATTGTCCCAAAACGGAATAACTTCTCTTTTTTTATTATGTGCCAGCGCAATATTCTTTTTATCAACCTTTGAAAGATCTTTAGTTGTATAACTCATTTCCAAAGGTTTTAGAATAAATTGTTGTACGAGAGAAAAGTAATCTTTCTGATATTGATCTTCTAAAACTATTCCTAATATCCCCACGGCCATATTTGAGTACGTATATTTAACTCCGGGCAAAGTATCCATTTTCATTTCGTGAAGTCCCTCAAAAAGCAATTCTTTTGTATAACTGGCATATGGATTTAGCGAATCCCATTCTGCTCGTTTCCATAAATTCGGAAATATTCTTGTTATTCTCGAAGTATGATTAGAAAGATCCTGAATCTTTATCGATTTGCCATTGTAGGCTAAATTTTGGTAATCGCCTTTTAAATATTTCTGAAGATTATCATCCAGTTTGATTTTTTTATCCAAAGTGGCTTGCGCAAGCACGATTCCTGTAAAAGTTTTTGTGATAGAACCTAATTCGTAAATAGTTTTGTTTGTAGGCAAAATATTTTTTCCGTTCTCAATTGAACCGTAATTATAAAAATATTTTTTCCCGTCGAGAACAATTCCTAATGAAAGCCCAACCGCTTTTGGGTCTTTATAATACGTTTTTACGTTTTTGTCTATCAGAGAATCTAATGAAGTTTTTAAATTATTATCTGATTTTACCTGAGAAAAACATAAAAAAGGAAACAAAAGAAGAATCTTAAAAGGCAGAACTTTAAACATAAAACACTTTATCATAAGACATTACATTTAGTTTTTAGCTAAACGAAAATACAAATTAAAGTTCTGATTTCGAAAAATAATCTATTAGGGTATTTATAAGGAATGCTTAAAACTTAAAATCAATTTACACTAAGCTTGTGCTAGTAAATAATTACCTTTATGAAGCTAACTCAATATGTTCAAGTTATAACTCAATTTAATACTTATTAAAACTATTAAACTAATGGGAGAATTGTTTGAGCAAGGTCAATATATATTGAACGATCTATTGCAACTCTAATAGATGTTGGTAAAAAAGAGTAAAAATCATGTTCTTCATTAACATTTGTTCGGAAGAAAAGTTTTACTGTACGATTTTGATCGGTAAATACTGTTCCTTTATTTGCTAAATCATCTAATTCAAATAAACTTAATGATTCGCTAAGTTTAGCTGATATAATTAATGGGATATTTTTTGAAGAAAAACCAATTGAATAACGAGATAGATCAATATTTTGATTATGTCTACCAAAATATTCCCAAATAATATTCGTAGGATTCTTTGCGGAAAATAAAACAAAGATTGCTTGGTCTAGAACATCACCATTCTCCATATCGTAATCATTATCGTTAATATTCCTTAAATAGGCAATTTTATATGTCAAATTACCTATTTTAAAATTAAAGGTAACTCTTAAAATTCTTACAATTTTATTCATATTATTTAGATTATTTGTTTTATATTTTTTTATCGGTTTGATTATATTTTTATCAAAATCAATAATTAATTTAAATCTTTTGATTACTAATATTATGTTGATTATTATACTCTGCCCTTTCCATTACTTTACTTTACTCTGCTAAAACCTTAATATACGCATACGAAATCTTATCTGATCCATTATTAAAAATAGTAATTTCATTAAATCCCTCAATATTTTTCCATCTTATTAGATCTTTTGGATTTTTGAATTCAGGCTCTACTTTTGTTAATCCAAATATTTCAATATTATCTTCATTAAAATCATATTTTTCTAAGTCATTAATGGTTATCCAATCAGCTTTCTCATTTACAAATATTATTTCAAATTTATTATTTTGATAATAACCTTTTTGGCAAGCAGTATTTTTACATGGTGTAGAACTCTCAGAAAACGGTTCTAGTTTATTAGGTTTTCCAAGTATTTTTTCAACTTCCGTTTTACTTTTACTTGCAAGACTCTTAATATCGATTACATTGGGACTTTGTGTTTTTGATTGTTTTGATTGATTACAAGAAATTGATGTGGCAATTATTATTAGTAATAGTATTAATTTCTTCATGATTATTTTTTTTATTTATAGTTTGATTAAAATTATATGAAATCAAAACAAATATTAGATTTTTATAAATATCTGTTTTACGGAAAACCATATTTTATATAAAATTTTATTAATAGTAAGTATACTATCAAATAAAAAAAACGACAACCCACATTTATACTTGTTTATAAACACAATATCCAAATCCTGTAACATTATCCAAAAATGCTGTAAGACATTCCTTTACTATATGGACTACTTTATATTTAAACTAGAACACCTAAAAGTTAACTTAATCGCACTTTACCTTTTTTAAACTTCCGGATTTCATGTCTAATTCCAGACAGGTTTGCTTTACTAAAACCATTTTATTATTTACAACTTTGTATTCCGCGTCTCTCTGTTTCGATCCTGCACAACATTCACTATGTTCGGTAATTCTTTTCGTTTTACTATCAAATTCTAACGAGCTTCCGCTAAAAGTACTTTGAAAATATTTTCCGGTCTGAGAATCAAAAAGAAAATACAAACTCGAAGAATCTGGTCCGGCAGATCCTGCTTCATAAACAGAAAAATCGTCTATACCATCAAAATTATAATCTCCAATACTTATATTATTCAATCCCAAAAGCTGACATTCTAAATCAAATTTCTGAATTAGTTTATTGGTCTTCTTCTCTAAAATTTTGACTCCTGTCACTTTCGCAAAATCACCTTTAGTTTTCGAAATAATCAACTTAAAGTATTTACCTTTTAGTGAAACCGGTTGCAGAATTTCTTTGTTTTTCCATGCTGAGGCATCTCCATCTTTAATTTCAAATGTTTTTGATAAAGTAATGATAAGCTCTTTTTTTGTGTTTAAATCCACCCAGATTCCTTCCAGATTCTTGCTTTTAGGATTAAAATTTTCAAAAGTCATTTTAGCAGTATTCTTACCCGTTTTATCTTTTTCATAAAAGGTTAAGGTTTTATTCTTTAAAGTTCCGCTTATTTCTATTGGAGTATTATAATTAGAATAGGTATAAATGGCATTTCCAGATCCATCTGAACTAATATCCGTGATAAATTCTATCGGATACTTGTCTATAAATCCCGTATAAGTTGTTTGTGCTGTTAATTGAATTGAAGCTAAAAAAAGTAATGCTATTAAAATTTTCTGCTGAATTGTGGGATTTGCTATAGCATTCATAAAATATTAGGTTCAATTATTTGTTTGTTTTTTTTATTAATTACGGTATTCTTTAAGTTTAATACTTTTTATTCTATATTATTTCAAGATCCAATATCGTCAATTGAATCTTCCGGAATAGCTTTTCGTTTAATTAATTTTAGACCAAATCTTATCATATAGATTATTATTATAGTGAGAAAAAAAACTAGCACTATGAAAGCTATTAGATACCAAAAATCTTCATTCGTCGATGCTTTTATATAGCTTATAACTGCTTCTAACAAAGTTCCATAGGTCACAATGAATAATAAGCCTCCAATAAAAATTAAAAACAAACCTATAATCTTTTTTATTAATGTCATGAAACCGAAGTATTGTCAATCAAATCCGGAAAAATCTCAGTCATTACATTTTTTTCGAATTCTAAATCACTAATCTTTTTTTGACAACTCCCAAAGAGAAGTATCATAAAAAGTAAAGTCAATTGTAATGGTTTTATCATAATCCTTAATAGGCAATTCGCTTAAAAAGCGGTTTTCTTGTGCTAATATAAAACTATTTCTATTACAAAATAACTTACAATAACAGCATAATATCCAAATCCTGTAACATTATCCAAAAATGCTGTAAGACATTCCTTTACAATCTGAATAATTTTACATTATAACATTTAAACTATAAAATCATGAAAAGAATACTAATAGCCGGAAAAGCAATTTTGGGAGCAGGACTAATTATAATATTTCTGAATTCTTGTAAAAATGAAACTAAACAAGAAGATCCAAAAGAAGTTGCTGAAGACACAAACGAAGCCAAATTTGACTCTATTGCGGAGAAAAAAGATGATTCGGATTTTTTAGTAGATATCGCAGAAGTGAATCTTGCTGAAATCGAAATCGGAAAACTGGCTCAAACAAAAAGTACCAATCCTGAGGTGAAGAAATTTGGAAAAATGCTTGTTGATGAGCATACCAAATCGGCTTCTGAAGTTAGTGCTTTAGCTAAAGCTAAAAACTTCACTTTACCAATTTCGATTACCGAAGATGGAAAAGAGGAATACAAAAAACTAAATGAAAAATCGGGTCTTGATTTTGATAAAAAGTTCGCTGATATGATGATCGACGGACACGAAAAAGCAATTAAAGAATTGCAAAAAGCAACTGAAGATGCAAAAGACCAAGACGTTAAGCTTTGGGCTTCAAATAATATAGCACCGCTTACAGCTCATTTAGAGCATGCAAAATTGCTAAAACAAGATTTAGATAAAAAGTGATCTTTTTAAAGGTACTGAGATACTTTTTTAAAGGTACTGAGATACTAAGGAACTGAGATTCTAAGATTTTTACTTAGAAGCTCAAAAAAATAATCGATTGTTATTTATTTTCCAAAACCCCTTGAGAGTTGAATTGCTTGAGGGGTTTTTCCTTTTTAAGGTTCTAAGCTACTGAGGTTCTGAGGTACTAAGTTTTTTCTTTTTTAGGCGCAAAGAGATAAAGGCTGAATCCGCAATTTTGTCAAGCCGTTCCGGAGGAACAAGATATATTGTAGGGATGGATTTTAATCCATCATACGCAAAGAATGTCAAATAAACACAAAAAAAGACGCACTGCTGTGCGCCTCTACAAAACCTTTGCCCCTTTGTTACTCTGAACCTCTGTACCTATCAAGAAAGCTCCCCAGCAATCATTTTACCTTTATAAAAAACGCCTTCTCTTTTTGGTAAACGTGCTACGGCTTCAGCGGAACAGCTTGCTTTTACCAGAATAAAATTGGCTTCATTATCAACTGCCGGCCATACACGAGTTCCTGCGTCATTAAGCGGTAATATTTCGTCTTTTGTAGCGATGTGTAAAGATCTGCTTAGATTATATTCGTCTGTCCAACCGTAAAGTTGTGCGCATAATTTTGCTTTTTCGAGCATATCGCAACTTCCGAAAGGCTGCCAATGATCGACAATACTATCTGTTCCAGTCATAAGTTTTACACCGTATTTTTTCAAAGTCGGAATTGGCATAACCGTTTTCCCAATCGGAATTCCTGACACTACTCCTATTCCAAGATTTCCCATTTGCTCGGCAATTTTCTCTAAATCTTTTGGATCCATTCTGGCAAGCGCAAAACCGTGACTTATATATGTTTTCCCTTGTAATTGTTTGTTTTCTTCGGTCTTTTTAATCATGTATTCAATCGCAGCTTTACCAGATGGTATCGATTCATGTAAGTGTATGTCGACACCTTTATTATTATCAAGTGCAATTTGAAACATCACATCAAGTGATTTTTCCATATTTCCGTCAACATTTGTGGGATCAAGTCCGCCAATAAAGTCAATTCCCATTGTGGCAGCTTCTCTCAACAAAGGTTCTGATTTTGAATAAAGGATTCCATGTTGCGGAAAAGCTACTATTTCCCAACCAAAACTGTCTTTATTTTTCTCTAAAGCTGCTTGTAGATGTTCCAAACTTTTCAATCCGCTTACAGGATCAATATTGCATTGGCAACGCGCAAAATAACTTCCCTGACTTTGCATTAGTTTAATTGCTTCTTCGGCTTTATGTTGTGAATCTGGCAATAATTTCGGAATCAATGTTTGCTCCAGCGTAATCATGTCTTTTACCGTATAGCCTTTTCGTGGTGCGGCATTCCAGGTTCCGCTTCCATAATACGTTTTATCGATATGAATGTGCATATCTCGTAATCCGGGAAGCATCAAAAGTCCTTTTGCATCAACTGTTTTTATTTTTAAAGCTGGCTTTCCTGACGTAATACTTTTAATTTTACCATTGGCAATATGAATATTATACAAAGCTGTTTTGGTCGCTACAACTTCATTTTTTTCATTGTATTCAAAACCGTCTTCTAATCGAACATTGATTAAAATATATTCTTTCAAATCTCCGCCTTTATTTTCTGAAGACATCACATTTGTCATTGCGTTTGCGCCAATTCCTGAAAACAAAGCGGCTCCGGTGGCTGCGGCTCCAAGTCCTAAGAATTTCTTTCTGCTTATTTTATTTTCTTCCATAAATTATATTTGAATTTTGCAGTTTGGTTTTATTTAAAAAAATCCTGTTAGCAATAAAAACATTGCTTTGCAAAAATCGTATAGAATTTAAAATGAGAACGGTAATATTACGGATAAGGATGGTAAAAATTATAACTTTCTTTAAAATCTCCGGGTGATTTCCCCGCATACTTTTTAAATACTTTGCTGAAATAAGCATTATCATTAAAGCCAAGCTGATACGCTATTTCTTTTATAGACAAATCTGTACTGGTCAGTAAACGCTTGGCTTCAAGTATGGTTCTCTCTTTTATAACATCGCCAGCGGGCATTTTCAAGTATTTCTGAGAAAGGATATTAAGGTAATTAGGCGTAATATTTAGTTTATTCGAATAAAAGTTAACTGATGATTCCTGATTAAAATGACTGTCAAGTAATGCGATAAAATTTTTGATCACTTTTTCAGGTTTTGTAGCCGATTCATGTTCGGGAAATTGTCTTAAAAACTCCTTTTGCAGCAATTTCAATAATAAATGCAAACGAAGCAATACAATTTCTTTTGTAAGCTGATCATTTTGAGGCAATATCAATTCTATTTCCTGTAATTGGTTTTTAAATCCCAAAAATTCTTCCTCATTTAAAGAAAGACAAGCAGGAACGCTTTGTTCGAAAAACGGAAACTGAACCAAATTTGGAAAAATAGTAACTATTTCGCCCGAAAGCATCAGCTGAAATCCTGTTGTATCAACATCTAAAGACCAATTATGAACTTGTCCAGGTCTTATAAAATAAACCTGATAATCGGTTACATTATGTTTTGTAAAATCGACATTGTGAACACCAGAACCTTTTTCGACAAAAAAAACGAGATAGAAATCGTGTTTATGAGGTTGCTCAAACTCATTTCGTCCCTTTACGCTATGGCGAAACAAAGTAATATCTAAAGTTTCTTCTCCAAGTATATTACCAACTGATAAAGTAGGAATCGATTGTTTATTCAAAGCAAAATAGGATTTGGTTGTTCCTTTTCAAAATTAATAATTAAATGATATAAGTCTATAAAAGAATAAAAAAAGGCCCGACGTTATTAAAGTCAGGCCTTTTAAGTATTTATATAAAAATTTTAAAATCTCGCAAAGGCGCTAAGTCGCAAAGTTTTTAACCTCTGAACCTTTGCATCTCTGTACCTCTGAACCTCTTCTTCGTTACTTAAGAGAAGCCATATCAATTACAAAACGATATTTAATATCTCCTTTAAGCAATCTTTCGTAAGCATCGTTTACTTCATTAACGCCAATTATTTCAATATCTGCAGTGATATTGTGTTCAGCACAAAAATCAAGCATTTCCTGAGTTTCTGCGATTCCGCCAATAGCAGATCCGGCAAAACTTCTTCTTCCTAATATAAGACTAAATGAAGTTACAGGAAGTGGTTCCATAGGCGCGCCAACCAAAGTTAACGTTCCATCTACTTTAAGTAAATTCAAATACGAATCTATATTGTGCTCTGCAGATACGCAATCTAAGATAAAGTTAAGTGTTTTGGCGTGTTTTGCCATTTGTTCAGCATCTGTAGACAAAACTACTTCATCTGCTCCAAGGCGTTTTGCGTCTTCGGTTTTAGATAATGAAGTTGTGAAAACTACAACATGAGCGCCCATTGCTTTTGCCAATTTGATTCCCATATGTCCTAAACCGCCAATACCAACGATTCCGACTTTTTGTCCAGGACCAACTTTCCAGTGTTTTAATGGCGAATATGTTGTGATTCCTGCGCAAAGTAAAGGTGCAACTCCTGCAAGATCCAGTTTATCTGAAATATGCAATACATAATTTTCATCGACTGTAATACTTTGAGAATATCCTCCAAAAGTTTGTCCGCCTAAATGTTTGTCCGGAGAATTGAAAGTCAATGTACTTCCTTCATCACAAAACTGCTCTAAATCATTTTTGCAATGCTCACATTCTCTACAAGAATCAACCATACAGCCAACTCCGGCAAGATCGCCAACTTTGAAATGTTTTACGTGATCTCCTACTTTTGTTACTCGTCCAACGATTTCATGTCCCGGAACTATTGGATAAACTGTTCCATGCCACTCGTTTCTGGCAGAATGTAAATCTGAATGACAGATTCCGCAATATAAGATTTCAATTTCTACATCATGCGCCAAAACTGTTCTACGTTTGATGTCTAATGTTTGTAATGGTGCTTCTGCAGCTTCTGTACCAAAGGCTTTTATGTTTTTTGTTTCCATTTTTTTGTTTTTTTTGTTTCAGGTTTTCTTTGTTTCAGGTTTCAAGTTTGATAATTGTAATCTTAAATGAGTTTCACGCAGATTTTACTGATTTAAGCAGATCTAAACCGATTTTTGTTTCTTTCGAAGATGTTTTTTTGTTTCTCGCAGATTTGGCAGATTGCTCCGCCTGTTCGCTATCGCTCGGGTGAGCAGATTTTTCTGATTCTAATAATACTATTAACCATTGAATTTGTAAATTTTTACTCCTTTTATAGAAATCCTTTTAATCAAGAGTAGTAAAAAGTGTGCAAAAAAAAATCTGCCAAATCTGCGAGAAAAATTTCATCATTAATAAGTCAAAAAGAGAATAAGTTTCTACATTAAAGAATTATCTAATTAGATTATTTTCCAAAACTAAAGTACTCTTCATCTGTAACGCTTTCCAGCCAGATTCCTTTTCCTTTGTCGATTTCTGTAATGATGCTAATGTGTGAAAATCGGCTGAACGGTGTTGCGCCATACCAATGTTCTATGCCAGGTAAAATCGTAATTACCTCATCTTTATGAAGTAAACGAATAGCAGCGCCTTTTTCCTGAAAATAGCCAATTCCGTCAGTAGCGATAAACAATTGCAAACTTGCATTAATATGCCATTTGCATCTTGCACCCGGTTCGAAGGAAACTTCTTTAATCATGGTGTTGTCCGGATGAATATTGCTGGTTTGTTTTTTATAAGAAACATCACCAGTCATAAATGTATTTGGGACTTTGCCCTCTTCAATAGCGGAAGTATAAAGTGTTGACATAAAATTGATTTTTTGAGATTGATTTTTATTTAAAAAAAGATCTAACAATACCGTTAATCATCGTTAGATCAACCAACAACACTTTAACTTTAATTATTTAAAGCTATTATATTGTTCGTCTGTTACCGGTTCAAGCCAGTCTACAATACCTTTTTCTGTATTTGTACTGATTGCGATATGAGTAAATTCGCCATCTGGAGAAGCTCCGTGCCAATGTTTAATTTCAGGATGAATGTTTACAACATCGCCTTCTTTTAACAATTGAATTGGCTTCCCTACTTCTTGGTAAAAACCTGTTCCTTGGGTAACTATTAAAATTTGACCTCCGGGATGTGTGTGCCAGTTGTTGCGTGCGCCGGCTTCAAAAACCACATTTCCTACGGCCGTATTTAAAATCGGATCATTTGGAACCAACATCTTCACCCATGCTTTTCCTGTAAAATAATCCGCTGAAGCTAAGTCTCCTTTTGGGAAAATAGATTCATTTAATTGATTTTCTGGTTCTTTCATAATTATTTGTTTTTTAATATCAGTGCCGGAAACTAAATCAGAAAGCTAGAATGCGCTTTATAGAAGTTATATTTAGTCAGCTAAAAACCGATAAGTGGTTAATACTAATTATTTGAAGGCAAAATTACTTTAGCAACGACAATTAGAAATAACAATAATCAAACAAAAAATTAAGAATATGAAACAATTTATGTTCTTAATGATTTCGGAATTGTTCCTGTAAGTCTTTTAAAGTAATTATTAAAATAGCTCGGATATTCGAATCCAAGAGAATATCCAATGTCTGAGATACTCCAATCTGTGTGATGCAATAATGCTTTTGCTTCACTGATAATTCTTTCGGTAATATGCGCCGTTGTCGGCTTTCCTGTGATTTCTTTTACAGAACGATTTAGATGATTCACATGAACCGCAAGGCTTTGTGCATAATCTTGTGGCGTCTTTAAAGCCAATGGTTCGTTCTTGGTTTCTATTGGAAATTGTCTTTCTAATAATTCCAAAAATAAAGAAGTGATTCGGGAAGAAGCATTTTTATGTTTAAAGAAATTTTCTGAAGGCTGCATTTTCATTGATTCATGAATAATCAGATTGATATAATTTCGAATTAAATCATCTTTAAAAACATAATCAGTTTCCTGTTCTTCAATCATTTTCTTAAACAACGAATCTATAAACACCTTTTGTTCAGCAGATAAGGTAAAAATAGGAGTTCCGCCAATTTTAAACAAAGGCGATTCATGAAGACTTTCAGAACGATCATTGGCTCTTAAAAATTCTTCGGTAAAAACACAAGCATATCCTTCATATTCAGGCGAAATAATTTCCCATGAATATGGAATATGCGGATTTCCGAAGAATAATATAGTACCATCAGTTTCTATACCACGGTCTGCATAATGAATTAAACTCTTACTCGTATTAATACAGATTTTGTAAAAATCCCTGCGGTTATAAGTCGGAATTTTACTGATTGTATCGTTTACTTCGTATACTTTAAAGCCTTTTAGCTTTAAATCGTTTGTACCAAGTTCAGAAGCCTGAAACTCTAATTGATCTTTCATGCCGCAAAGTTATGAAAATCAAACAAAAGTTAGGTTTTGAAAATGTTAAAGAATAGAAAAGCATTTCCGGCGATTACATAAACTGCAATTTCTCTTCTTCTAAATCCAAATAAAGTAAATGCCTGCGGATAATTTCTTCATCCAGAATTTCTTCGTGATTTTTATCCAAAAGCCAATTACGCTGATGCTCGAGTAAATTGAGATAAATAATCTTGGTTTCATCAGACATTAGAATATTATCATCCGTATTTACATGAATATCTTCCCATTTACGAGCAATTTGCTGTAAAATGGGCTGTCTTTCTAATTCGTTGCTATAAGTGCTTTTCAGATGATTTAAAGCGTGATCTGCAAGTTCTCTTTTAATCTGATTATAGATTTCGTCTTCCGGTTTTGTATAATCAGGATCTTTCATGTGGAACTTCTTAATTAAATAAGGCAATGTCAATCCCTGCAAAACCAGCGTTGTCAGGATTACGACAAATGTGATAAACAAGATCAGATTTCGCTGCGGAAACGGCGCTCCATCCAATTGTACGGGAATTGATAAGGCTGCAGCCAAAGAAACTACGCCGCGCATTCCGGTCCAGCCAATTAAAATCGGACCTCTGAATCCCGGATGTCTCGCATCGGCCACTTTAATAAAATTTCTGGCAATAATAGTGGTAAAAACAGCAGCAAAAGCACATAAAATTCTACCCACAATAAGCACGGCTGTAATTAATAATCCGTAACCAATTGCTGATGAAAGACTCACGCCTTCTAATCCGGAAACGATCTCGGGCAAATCAAGTCCGATAAACATAAATATCAATCCATTCAAGATAAAACAGAAACTTTCCCAGACATTCACGCCACGCAAACGCGAACTGCTGCTTAAAAACGAAAGTCTGAAATGTGATAATAATAAACCTCCGCTCACAACGGCAAGAACTCCTGAACTATGAACTTCTTCGGCCGCAATGTATATGATATAAGGTGTAACGAGAGAAAGTATGATATCAGAATTAGCGTCGGTTGGCAAGTATTTATGCAATTTCATGGCAATAAAACCTATTCCAACGCCAATACCAACTCCGCCAAATAACATCCATCCGAAACTTGTAATAGCATCTTGCCAGATAAATTGTCCTGTTCCAACTGTAATCAATGCAAATCTGAAAATAATAAGTGATGATGCGTCGTTTAAAAGACTTTCGCCTTCTAAAATTGATGATAATCTCCGTGGTACTTTTACAAATTTAAGAATTGCTCCTGCGCTAACGGCATCTGGAGGAGAAATGATTCCGCCAAGCAAAAATCCTAATGCTAATGTAAATCCGGGTATAAAATGATTGGCAACCAAAGCCACAGAAAATGCCGTAAAAAACACGACCAAAAAGGCAAAACTGCAAATAATGCGTCGCCAGCGCCATAATTCTTTCCATGAAATATTCCACGCTGCTTCATACAATAATGGCGGAAGAAAGATCACAAAAATAAGTTCCGGATCGATGCGCAACACTGGAATTCCGGGAATAAAACTAATTGCCAATCCTCCTAAAACCAACAAAACAGGGTATGCAACTTTGATTTTATTGCTCAACATTATTAATAAAAGAATAACGATGACAAGGATTAAATAAAACGGAAAATCGTTCAGCATTTGAATAACTTTTTTGAGAAATAATATTGATTAAAAACGATATAGAATTACGCTATCGTCTTTGAACTATCAATATTAGGAAATATTTTTATATAAAATACATCCAAAGCTTCAAACGTAAAACATTGACATAAAACACCTTATAGATATTCTTTTCCTGAAATTGTAATGGTATGTGACTTTAATCCTTTCGCAGAAGCGGACAAAATAACGGGTTTATTATTATTTTCTTTCTGAATAATAACTTGAGCATAACCATTAAAAAGCTGTCTAGTCCAAGGTTTACTTGGTGTTACGACCTGAATGATTCCCGGATCTGTATTCATAACATCCCAATCTTTTATTTTTTGCAATGGTGTTGCGATAATATAGAGGGAATTTTCACCTTCTTTTAAAATATTAGAATTCAGAATGTATTTCTGAGGATCTTCGGCACTTGAATTCACTTTATTTCCGTTGACAAAAACCACAACTTCTACTCCTATTTTCTTGTAAAAGAAGTTTACGTTTTTAATAGCCGAATAATCTTTTAATTCAAACTGACCGCGATAAACATAAGAAGGCGCTTGTTTTTTGTAATCTCTATCCTTAAAAGCTGTCGTCCAATCATTATCTGAATACACAGGTAATTGTTGCGGTAAAATTTCTGTAGTTACTTTTTGCTCTTCAAAATCCGTAATTGGAGTAAGCAGAATTTCGTCAATAAATTGATCTTTTTCCAAAGAAGTTGGATTTCCGTTGCCAACGCCTAAAATTTTTCCGCCTTTTATAGCAAATGTTATCTCATTATTTGCCATTGGAACATGAAGTCCTTTTTTGTCTGTAACCTCAACCGTTATTACAGAAACATTGGCATTCACATTATTTTCTTTATCTATGGAAAGTTTTATAGCTTCTGGGTTTTCGGTCGTTTTCTGAATATCCGAAAGGATTTTTTTGCCGTTTTTATATCCAATTGCTTCCAAAGTTCCCGGAGTATATTTTACTTTCCATTCTAAATGTCCATATTGCTCCATTTTCTTTTTACCCAAACTCTTTTTATTTAGGAAAAGTTCTACTTCATCGCAATTAGAATGTACCCAAACATCGATTTCTTGTCCTTCCATGCCGCTCCAATTCCAATGTGGCATAATGTGAAGAGCTGGTTCATTTCCCCACCAGGATTTCAAATAAAACACATTGTCTTTCGAGAAACCACAAACATCCATCATTCCAAAATAAGACGTAACCGACGGCCAGCCATAAGGAGTTGGTTCGCCGCGATAATCAAAACCTGTCCAGATAAACATTCCTGCCAGATACGGACGCGTTGCATAAAACTTCCAGCCTTCTTCGATACTGTAAAATGTTGGACGCGGTTTTCTATCATATGCACTTTGATAATGTTTTGTATCGTCTGTAAAATAAACACCGCGCGTTGCAAAGGTCGAACCTTCCTCCGTTCCCATTCCGGGTTGGGATTTAAACTCATTTCTATGTGCATCAATATCTCCGTTACCCATATAATTATAGCCCATAATTTCGACAACAGACGAAATTCCGCTTTTAAAACCACTACTAATTCCCACCGTTACAGGTCTTGTCGAGTCTATACTTTTTGCAAATCCCTGCATGACATTTGTAATGCGTTCACCAACAATATTTCCTTCAATATTCCATTCTTCATTGCCCACAGACCAGCAAAATATACTTGGATGATTTCGATCGCGTTCTATCATTCGCTTCAAATCATCGAGATGATACTCATTTATTCCCATCAAACGTGTTTCGTCAATTACCAGCATTCCCAATTTATCACAAGCTTCGAGCAATTCAGGCGTTGGCGGATTATGCGAACAACGATAGGCATTTGAACCCATTTCTTTAAGCTTTTTTATTCGGTAATATTGAAGTTCATCCGGCAAAGCAGTTCCAATTCCGGCGTGATCCTGATGATTGTTGGTTCCTTTTAATTTTAAGGCTTTTCCGTTAAGGAAAAAACCATTTTCAGGATCAAACTTAATTGTTCTAATTCCGAAAGAAGTTTCATAACGGTCTACAATTTTACCTTCTTGCTTTATTTGCGTAACTAAACGATATAAATTTGGCGAATCAATATCCCATAAAAATGGATTATTTACTTTTAGTTTTGAAGAATATTTGACTGTTTTGTAAAAATCCGGTGCCAAAGCATTTTCAGAACTACTCGTAATTTCTTTACCCGAAGGATCCAGAATAGTTTGGATTATTTCAATTGCACCTTTATAATTTCCTTTGTTTTCGATTGAAACTTCTGCACTAACTTCGGCATTATTAGTCTTTATTTCTGAAGTTACATAAGTTCCGTTTTCAATAACATGTAACGGATTTGTTTTCTGGAGATAAACATGTCTGTAAATTCCCGCGCCTTCATAAAACCAACCTTCTTCCATTGAAGCATCAACGCGAACAACAATTGTATTTTGACCGCCGTAATTAACATAAGAAGTAACATCATATTCAAAACCATTATAACCACTTTCGGCAGTTCCAAGAAAATAACCGTTGAAAAAGACTTTGGAATTTCTAAAAACGCCGTCAAATTTTAAAGAGATAATTTTTCCCTGATCGCTTTCGGGAATTGAGATTTTTTTTCGGTACCAACCAATACTTTTTTCAGGAAAACCTTTTCCCGCAGCTTTAAATCCGTGGCTATAACTCGCGCTTTCGCTAAAAGATTGTTCTACGATCCAATCATGTGGTAAATCGAGTATTCTCCAGGCACGATCGTCAAATTGCGATGATGCAGGACCGTCGGCAAAACCAGTTTTCGCCAAATAAGAAAAATAACCTTCGGCGTGACCAAAATCTTTTTGTTTATCGTATGAATGTCCCAATGAAAAACGCCATTCTTTATCGATCAAAATCAATTCTCTTTCTGATTTGTTCTGTGCGAAAGTGCAAATGGAAATCAAAAAAATAAAATACAGCAGAATTTCTTTTGGAAAAATGGTTTTCATAAGTAAAGTTAAAGTGGTGAGCTAGTGATGATAAAAATAGCTTTTTTAACTCTTAAAAGTTAATAGTATTTTATCAAAAGGTGATCGATTTCTCTTTTAATTTCGGGCTGAAAATCGAGAATTAAAATTTAGAATCATTCTATTGGCTATGTTTTGTTAAATGATTTTCTTTTGATGTAATTTTATATTAAAATTCAAATAAAAATAAGCCTATCATGAGTGTTATTAAAGATGAAGATAAACTTCTTAGCACTATTAAACGCATTGATCAGAAGATTGACAAGATCAACGATCAAAAGATAAATGCCTTTTTCGAATCCCTTGGATTAACGGAAAGAGAAGATGTACCAAAGGATTACCTGAGTTGGGAAACGATTCTTATTGTGGTGCCGGATCGTCATATCTCGCACGAATTGAAGTATTATAAGTTTTCGATTTCAAGACTCTTTTTTGTTACCAATCCTTATGCAGATCAAATTCATATTTTTGATTTTAACGAATGGAAAAACAGTACCAGAAATAAAACCCAGCTCCAAATTAGAGAAATTCTCAAAACAAATTTTGGAGGTGTCAAGAAACCTCATACTGATTCTCATTAAAAAGTCCGATCTAAACAAATCGGACTTTTTTATGCTCGAATTTCAAAAATTCTTAGAAATTTTTTTTCTAGTTTCTGTCTCTTTCGCTCTGTATTCCATCTTGAATAGAAAGCCATAAAAAGCAAAAACAAATTGACAATTGTTGACGCTCGCCGAAGTCCTCTAGCAAAAAAGAGAAAAAATATATTTATGGCTATTATGCAAACTATTGGAAAATATCTAGTCCAAAGCAGCTGAAATTTATTGTTTAGTTCAATAACGTAATCTACTTTAACTGTATTATTAATATTCTTATATTTTCCTTTTATAATATAAGGTGTTGGCGATTGTATTGAATTTATGGTCAAGTGAAAACTTTTATCATCAAAAAGTCCGTAAAATGGTTTAATTGCACCAGATACGGGAAATACTCTAACCTGTCCTAATGTTGATTTTAGAGAACCAATCTCTGTATTATCCTGTAATTTTGTGCGGAATTCAGATAAGTTGAGTTTTGATTGCATTTGACTTTTAATTTCCTTTTTATTTTGGAGATAACAAACTATTAACCAAATCATTCAATGCATTTCCATGAATGTTTTTGGCAATAATAATTCCGTTTTTGTCAATTAAAAAGTTTAATGGCACAGATTGAAGCATGTAATCAGCAACAACCGGAGATTTCCAATATTTTAAATCACTTACTTGAGTCCACGGAAGTTTTTGTTTTGCGATTGCACCTAACCAAAGTGGCTTTTTAGTATCCATTGAAACACTATAAATCGCAAATTTATCAGGATAAGCATTGTACAATTTTATTAATTCGGGATGTTCTTTAGTACATGGCCCGCACCAGGAAGCCCAAAAATCAACCAAAACTAATTCTCCTCTAAAAGAAGAAAGTACAACATTATTTCCTTTTGTATCCGGAAGATCAATTTCAGGCGTAATATCTCCTACTTCAACTCCAACAACCTGAGCTTTTGAGTTGGTTATAAAACAAAATAAGAATCCTAAAATGAGTAAAGTTTTTTTCATAATTGATTAAGTTTATTTAATTGGGGGCGTGTTTCAACTCTCGCAAAGTCGCGAAGTCGCAAAGTTTAATTCTTTTTTAAGTCTTTCTGTAAAAACTTTGCGACTTCGCGACTTTGCGAGATTATTAGACAAGCAAATATATATTTTCTTTATTAAATCTTCCACTGTTTTGTTTCCCCTATCTTAAATTTTTGCTAAATATTTTTTCTTTAATTGGTATATCGGGAAAAGTCGATATCTTTGCGCCATGGAAAATATAGAAATCTTTAAAGCATTATCTAATAAGTCCAGATTGCAAATGCTGGAATGGTTAAAAGAACCCGAAATAAACTTTCCGGATCAACTTCAGCATGCCGGATTTGAACACGGAGTATGTGTGGGTCAAATTCAAGCCAAAGCCGGTCTGACGCAATCAACAGTTTCTGAATACTTGTCTATTTTGCAACGTGCCGGATTTATAGAATCTAAACGCGTTGGACAATGGACCTATTATAAACGTAACGAAGGTGCCTTTGAAGCACTCAGTAAATTAATCCAATCTAATTTGTAAATTACTATGAGTACAAACAACCTGTTTTCGCCATTTAACTTAAAATCGTTAAATCTTAAAAACCGAATCGTAATGGCGCCAATGACGCGCTCATTTTCTCCAAACGGAGTTCCAACTGACGAAGTTGCTTCTTACTACCAAAAAAGAGCCGAAGGTCAAGTTGGTTTAATATTATCTGAAGGAACTGTTATCGACAGACCTTCATCGTCAAATGATGCAAATGTACCTCACTTTTATGGAGATGAATCTCTAAAAGGATGGAAAAAAGTTATAGATGAAGTTCACGCTGCCGGAGGTTCAATGGGACCACAAATCTGGCATATGGGAATCATGGATAATCACCATTCAGGTTGGGTTCCGCCAGTTCCTTTTGAAGGACCATCAGGATTAAACAGACCAGATTTCAGAAATGGAATAACAATGTCTGAAAAAGATATCGAAGACACTATTATTGCATTTGGAAAAGCTGCTGCTGATGCTAAAAGATTAGGTTTTGACACGATCGAAATTCACGGTGCACACGGTTATTTAATCGACCAGTTCTTTAGAGCAGAAACTAATTTACGTACTGATATTTATGGTGGAAAAACTCTTCCGGAACGTAACCGTTTTGCAATTGAAGTTGTAAAAGAAGTGAGAAAACAAGTAGGTAACGATTTTGCTGTTATCATGAGATTCTCTCAATTCAAACCTTCTGATTACAATTATAAATTGGCTAAAAATCCACAGGAATTAGAAGCTTGGCTTACGCCTCTTGTTGATGCCGGAGTTGATATTGTACATGCTTCACAACGCAGATTCTGGGAACCTGAATTTGAAGGTTCTGACTTGAATTTTGCAGGTTGGGCTAAAAAAGTAACAGGAGCTCCAACTATTACTGTTGGTTCTGTTGGGCTTTCAAGTGATTTCTTTGGTGCATTTGCCGGAGAAAGTTCTGAACCAACTTCATTAGACGAATTAAACAGACGTTTCGACAGAGGTGACTTTGATTTAGTTGCCGTTGGAAGACCTCTTTTATCTGATCCTAATTGGGTTGCAAAAATTGAAGCTGGTAAAACAGAAGAATTAAAAGGTTTTAGCAAAGAAGCTTTAGGACAATTGATTTTAGAATAAGTTTTTTTAAAGGTTCAAAGTTGCAATCCCGAAGCTTCGGGACAAAGGGACAAAATTTTTTCTAATTGGGCTAAATATAAAAAAGGGTGAAACTTTAAAAGTTCCACCCTTTTTTGTCTTTGTGTCATTCCCATTCTATTGTCATTTTTTCTCCGTAGAGGCGCACAGCAGTGCGTCTACTCAATGGATATACACAAACATGGGTTAAAAAATCATTGTAATCTTTATAATCTTTGGGTTAAACCAAAAGATGCACTGCTGTGCATCTCTACGTTAAGATTGGAATAAATAGAAAAGGGACAAAACTTTAAAAGTTTCATCCCTTTTTTGAATATCTATAACTAACAAAATTTAGAAATTCAATTCGTTATTCAGCAGTTTTAGTAACAACTGATTTCCTTTTTTGAAATTTATTTTGAAGCCAGTTGCGTACAGGTTCATCGTAGAATTTCAAACATAAATAAGCAATTACAATACTAGAAACCAAAACTCCGATTCCTATTACGTAACCGTCTTTTAGAGGGATTTTATTTTCGAATACCCAAGCTGTATACCAATAAATTAGTGGATAATGTATAATGTAAATTGGATATGAGATGTCTCCTAAAGCTTTGCATATTTTTAGCGAAAGCGGATTCTTTATCTCTCCTCCTGCTCCAATTGCAACAATTAATGGAAACAAAAGAATAATAACAACAGATTCGTATAAACCGTTCATCCATAAACTATTTTCGTCTCCAATTCTTGGAATACTGAATATCACGAAAATCATAATACTACAAACCCAGAAAGCGCCTTTTATGTGAATTAATTTTCCTAAACGGGAAAGTAAAACTCCGGCAAAAAACGGATATAATAAACGGGTAAAACCAACATTCATTTGTTCCAGGTTTAATGACCAACCGCCAATTACGTCTCCTTTTGGTCCAAAAACCGTATAATTAATCAGCATTGCTGCGAAGATTAAAACAAAAAATCCTAAAACTTTATTAGAGAATTTACGGAAAATTAATGCGTATAGAATATTAGCAATATATTCAAAGAAAAGCGACCATGCCGGTCCGTTTAACGGATGCATTTCGCCCCAGCCTCTTATTTCTAAAGAAGGCGGAATTGGTAATAATGTAAATCCAATTACCATTGTTAAGATTACTTTCCAAACTTCCATTCCTGCAATCTGTGGAAAAACAGTGTCTGAAGCTTGAAAATAATAAAATATTGCTCCAATGATCATTCCCATAATTACCATGGGCTGTAAACGAATTAAACGTCGTTTATAAAACTCCCACTGCCCCATTTTTCCCCAACGATCGTCATACGCATAAGCGACAACAAATCCTGATAACAGAAAAAAGAAATCAACGGCAAGATAACCGTGATTCATAATTTGTTTGAAACGGCTTCCTTCATTAAAAGTCTCAAAAATGTGGAAAATAACGACTAAAAGAGCAGCTACTCCACGTAAACCGTCCAGAATTTCATAATGTTTTTTTGGTTTAATGTCCATTGAAATTGAACTCATAAAAATATTTTTTTTTGGTTAAATGGTTAGTTTTTCTAATTGTTAATTATAAATGATTAATTGTTAATTAGAATTCTTGTGGTTTTTACGCTACAATTTATAATTAATAATTGATAATTAACAATCAATACTTATTATTGGTGATTTTTAAGCCACTCTAATCTGCGTTGATCCGGTAAATGTGTTACTTTAAAATTCTCAAACTTAGCTTCAAAACCTTTTCCGTCCGGTGACGCAGCCATTAAACCAACCATAACCGGCGTATTATCCTGTAATGGCGCATTTCTGGTTAGAATATAATTTTTGTCATCATACGAAAAGAAAACTTCAACAGCATCTAATCTTCTTACGACTTTTATCCATACAAAAGGTGGTGCTTTTTCTAATGTTGTAACACTCCAATCGCTTTTATCGTGCGTTACAACAGTGCTTATATTAAATTTTCCGTCTACAAATTCAACTCCGGTTTTAATGTAGTTTTTCTCGTCAATACGAAGCATTAATCCCATTTGGTCAAAACGAGCGATATAATTACCCGTTAATTTTACTTTGGCTTCAAATTCTCCACCATAAGTTGCGTAGTAAAATGGTGCATCGTCAACCGTGAATCCGTAATGCGAAATACGCCAATAATCACTATTTGCAGTAACATTCATAATCAAAGCATTGTTCTTAATTTCCCATTTTTCAGGTTCATTAAACCATTGCATTTTATTTAAAGTCTGCGCCGAAAGGTTTTGCGCTAAAAACAAAACCAAAGCACTTAGTATAATTTTTTTCATATTAGATTTTATAAGATTTTAATTTATTAAGATGAAAAATTTCTAACAATAAACATTTTACATCTAACTATTTTCTAAAAAAGCAAAGCTGCAACTTTTTACAATTGCAGCTTTACAACCAACCAATTTAGAAATAATAAAAACTATTTAAGTGAGAAGCCCACTTTAGATTTTATGTCTGTAGACGATGCACCAATAATTGCTTCAAAGTCTCCAGGTTCAGCAACCCAGTCGTGTTTTTTATCATCAAAAAAGCTTAAAGCAGTTTTGTCAATTGTAAAAGTTATTGTTTTTTCTTCTCCCGCTTTAAGCGAAATTTTCTCAAAACCTTTTAATTCTTTTATCGGACGTGGCAATGATGATTTCAAATCACTAATATAAAGCTGAGCAACCTCAGAACCTTCACGTTTTCCAGTGTTTTTAACTTTAACAGAGAATGTAATTTGATCTCCCGCCGACATTTGTTTTTTATCTGCTGTTACTTTTCCGTATTCAAAAGTAGTGTAGCTTAAACCGTGTCCAAAAGAGAATAATGGTTTTGCTTTTTGTTTGTCAGCCCAACGGTATCCTACAAAAATGCTTTCTTTGTAAGTTACATCATCTCCACCAGGAAAATCTCCTAATGCATGTGCTCCGTTATCCGATAATTTTACAGGAAAAGTAAATGATAATTTCCCGGAAGGGTTAACATCTCCAACCAAAACAGCAGCCAAAGCAGTTCCTGCTTCTGTACCTAAAAACCAACCTTGTACAATTCCCGGAACTTCCTTAACCCACGGCATCGCCACAGCATTTCCTGAGATATTTACAAAAACTATATTTTTATTTACTTTAGTCAATTCGTTAATCAACTGATCCTGACCGTATGAAAGTCCTAATTGCGCACGATCAAATCCTTCAGCATCTTGTTTGTCGCTTTTATTTGTTCCTCCAATAAAAAGAACAATATCAGCATCTTTAGCTACTTTTAAAGCCTCAGCAGTCAATTCAGTAGGAGAACGTTTGTCTTCTAAACTTACTTTTGCCACAACTCCATTATAGTTACTTGTTGGATCTCCAACATAACCACGAGCGTAAACGATTTCAGCTTGGTTTCCAATTCTTTTCTTTAAACCTTCAAGCGGAGTAATTTCGTATCTTGCTTTAAGCGAAGAACTTCCTCCACCAACTGTCATCATTTTAATAGCATTCTCTCCAATAACTGCAATTTTCTTAGTTTTAGAAAGATCAATTGGCAAAATATTGTTTTTGTTTTGAAGCAATACAATTCCTTCTTCAGCAATTTTTAAACCTGCCTGAGCGTGTTCTGCAGTTCCAAAAGATCCAAAAGGTCTGTTTCTATCCATTGTAGTCAAGAAAGATAAACGTAAAATACGACGTACTTTTTCGTCTAATTCTTTAGTTCCAATTTCACCTTTAGCAATCATAGTCGAATATGGTTTTGCTAAATAATAGTTGTCATAAGCATTGCTTGTTCCCCAAGAAAGTCCGTTTGTCCAAGAACCAAATTCCATATCCAAACCATTGTGAATCGCTTGTTTTGTATCATGAACTCCTCCCCAATCAGAAACTACAACACCTTTGAAGCCCAATTCTCCGCGAAGAATATCATTCAATAAATACTCATTATGGCAACAATGTTGTCCTTTATATCTGTTGTATGCTCCCATAATTGCCCAAGCATCACCTTCCTGGACAGCAGCTTTAAAAGCAGGCAAATAAATCTCGTACAAAGCACGATCATCAACAATTACGTTTACAGAATTACGACCAGTTTCCTGATTGTTTAAAGCGAAATGTTTTACACAAGCTGCAACTCCATTTGATTGTACTCCTTTAATATAAGGAACTACCATTTTTGAAGTTAGGAAAGGATCCTCTCCCATATATTCGAAGTTACGACCGTTTAATGGGCTTCTGTAGATATTAACTCCAGGTCCTAACAATACATTTTTATTACGATATCTTGCTTCTTCTCCAATTGATTTTCCATATAAAGAAGACAATTCTTTATTCCATGTTGCAGAAAGCGCCGTTAAAGCCGGAAATGCAATACAAGAATCATTTGTCCAACCAGCCTGATCCCATTCGTCCCATTTAACTTCAGTACGAATTCCGTGTGGACCATCAGTCATCCAGTTTTCAGGAATTCCCAAACGCGGTACACCAGGTGAACTAAATTTTGATTGCGCATGAATCATGGCGATTTTTTCATCGGTTGTCATTTTAGAAAGCGCATCTTCTACACGTTCATTAATTGACTTTTTATCATCTAGATAAACCGGAACTTTATTCTGTGCATTTACACAGAAAGAGCCTAGCAAAAGTAAAACAACAATTGTTTTAACGTTTTTAAACATAACTATTAATTTATTAAAGCATTTATATAATTAAAGGTTGCTGTTCTCGAAAACACCTTTAATAATATTGTAAAGCTAAAACGTTATAGTTCGTGTTGAATTTTTAAACGAAAAAAAGTAGTGAAATAAAAATACAAAACATTAACTATCAATTATTTAACAAAAAATAATAGGCGAAAAAAGTAGTGGTTTTAAAAAAAACAATTAGATTTTTAAGGTAATTAAGCCAATTTTCATGACCATTTCCTCGAAATCATTTCTTGAAACTGCCGCTTTATTTCTTGCTCTTGTGCGATAATTGTAAATTGTGCTTAAAGAGTATCTTAAAAATGCTGCGATTTTGACACTGTCTGTAATTCCAAGTCGGATTAAAGCAAAAATACGAAGCTCTGTATTTAGCAATTCTCCTTGTTTTAAAACAATTTGTTCTTCACTAATTAGTAAAGCATTGAAATCTTTTACAAAAGTTGGATACAAATTCAGGAAGATAATATCAAAATTCTTGTACAATTCCTCCAATTCATTATCAACTAAAGTTGTTGATTTTAAAATTTTATAAATCTCATCAAATTGTTTTGCCGTAGCTTTCTTGTTTAAAATGATGCGGTAATTTTCCAGTTTATTGATATAAGTCGAACACAAATTAAAGAAATGCGCTATATATTCTTCTTTAATATGATTAGATTCTGATAATTGTGCATTACGCTCCTGCAACTGATTATTAGTCTGGGTAATATCCTGATTTAATTCGGCTAATTTTTGACTTGTAATAAAAAGCTCTCCACGAATTCGGGATACTTTTTTCATTTGTTTGTAAACATAAATAATCGCCACAATCAAAAATGCCGTTAAAATACTAATGCACAAAAGATACATTTGCAATTGCATTTTTCTTTTGGCTTCTCTTTCTAAATAAGCGGTATTGATAATCGAATAAACTTCAGACATTTGCAGCGTTCGAAACTGTACATTACAAAACAAAGCATCCGCAATAGCCGATTGTGTTAGTTTGTAAGCCATATCTACATCGCCAATTTCATAAAAAACGAGCGCCAATTCCTGCAAAGATGCATTGTCTTTTATGGCATGTTTAATATCTGAAAGTGCCGAAAGTGCATAGTATTTTTTTCTTAATTCTAATTGATGTGTAGATTCATAAATACTTCCCAAAAGATATCCAATCATTGCATATTGTGTATCGTCCTGATTTGCGGTTTCTAATAAACGCATCAATTTTTTCTGCGCAATGCCAAATTGCATATGATGAATATGACGCTGAATCAGATTGATTTTATACTTAAGCGTCTGAGGATTTAAAACTGTCAATAAAGAATCGCGGTACATCGCAATTTGAGTGATATACTTTTTGTCGTAACTATTGGCTACATAATGCTCATAAAACTCCCGATACGATTCGTAATACTCCGGAAGTACCTTTTTTGATAATTGGTTTTTATTGATCGCTTTCAGAATAGCTTCTGATTCCCGATATTTTCCTGACGAAGAATAAAGTGTTGCTAATTCAAGATTTGCCAAATCTTCCAGTTCTTTATTTTGAAGTTCATTGGCAAGTTTCAGATTTTTCTTGACGTAATGAATCGCCGAATCTGAATTGAATTTTAAATATTCTGTATATAATGTCTTATTGTAATTGTACTCTTGTTCCTTAGTTAAATTATCAGATTTGATTTTCTTGAAGTTCAAAATACGCTCTTCTTTTAACTGAACATAACGTTCCTTATTTTTTAAAGCATTGTTTAACTGTGCTAAAATAGCATCTGTACTATCCAATGAATAAACAGGCAGATTGACAAGAACGATTAACAGAAATAGAAAATATTTTTTCAAGCTAAATAAAGATATTATGAGACTTACAAATATAATAAAGTCATGGTATAAAATTGAATTATTTATAAAGTCTGGTCATTTTATAAAATATTAAAAAACATAACAAAATTTTGGAATAATAACCATTATAAAAAAGCAGTTTTCAGGCTTTCGTGAGAATGTTTTTATAATTTTGTTTAGACTATTCTTTTATCTAATCTAAACAATAAACACTTATGCCACACTTTGTTATTGATTGCTCTGAAAATGTTATCCGAATAAAATCTGCAGACGATATCATGCAGGAAGTTTATAATTCGGCATTATCAACAGGACTTTTTCCTGCTTCTGAAATCAAGGTTCGTATCAATCCTTTTGCATATTATAATAATGGAAATTCCCTGGAAGATTTTATTCACGTTTTCGCATACATTCTGGAAGGCCGAAATACCCATCAAAAGGTCAATTTATCAAACGTAATTGTATCTAAACTAAATGCCATTATTCCCGAAGTTCCAATTATTTCAATTAATATTAGCGACTTCGAAAAAGCGAGTTATTTTAATAAAGCAATGCTTTAGTTATAATTTTATTTATTAATGATATAAAAATAATTATATCATTAATGTTTTTTATGTAACCAAAGTATCGCAATACTGTTATTTCGAGCGAAGGGAGAAATCACACACGTAATTCGACACAGATTGGCGATTCTCTTTGTGGAGCTTCTTGTGTGATTTCTCCCTTCGCTCGAAATGACAAAAATGCTCAAACCTTTGTCAAAGTTTAAAACTTTGACAAAGATCGTTGCAACTTTAAATGAACTTATATCACTTATATGGTTTAAATTAAAAAGAACTAAACCGCAATTGGCGCCGCCAAACAACTCTCAGGAATATCAAATGCATTTACTAGCGAAACTGCATCTGGTCGAATATCCCAACAAAGCTGATTCACAATTTTACGGATTGCTTTAGTTTTTACCGCTTCCATATATCCGTCTTCAAGATACCACGCTTTGTTTTTTTCTAATTGCGAAAGAGCGTATAAATGATTCAGTTTTGTCAATATTTCTTTTGTCTTTTGATCTTCTACGGTTTTTATTGCTAATTGAAATTGTTCCAAAACCACTCTTTCAAGATAAGCCTGAGCAACATCAATCATTTGATGCTGAACAACATTAAAAGCATCATAAGGTTCTAAGCCGCCATCAACCAGTTTTTTGATACGTCTTGCTGCTGAAGCTAATATCGCCTTTTCACGATGAATAAATGCCTGCAAATGAAACTCTCCATCAAGCAAATGTTCATCATCTGTTCTACGTGTTGCAATTGGATTTTTCTCTGTAATTGCCGTTTTTGCATTTTCAAATACATAATTTATAATTCCTGCAGCCCCCATTTCTCCAAACGATTTTCTAAATTCAGACAAACGGTTTTTCGCTACTAATTGCATCAAAACGGTATTATCGCCTTCAAAAGTGGTATAAATTTCGGTGTCATTTTTTAACGCATCGATTCTATTTTCAGATAAATATCCTTTTCCGCCGCAAGCTTCGCGACATTCTTGCAGAATATCTCTTGTACTCCAAGTCGAATATGATTTCATTCCGGCTGCGAGAGCTTCGATTTCCTGCATTTCTGCTTCGGTTCTGTTTAGAAAACGATTCGTAAGATATTGTAAAGCAAAATGAACGGCATAAGTTTTAGCCAAAGGCGGAATCAAACGACGTTGGTGCATTCTGTAATTTAAAATCGGAACTTCTGAACCTCCTTCCGGTCCAAATTGTCTTCTTTGATCGCTGTAGCGAATGGCAATTGTCAATCCTGATTTGGCTGCAGCCAAAGCCGAACGTGGAATTCCAATTCGTCCTCCAACCAAAGTTCCTAACATGGTAAAAAAACGTCGATTATCACTTGGAATCGGGCTTTCGAATTCGCCTTTATCATTGACAGAAGCAAAACGATCTAGCATATTTTCTTTCGGAATTACAACGTTATCAAAACTTATGGTTCCATTATCTACGCCATTTAAGCCCATTTTATGACCACAATCACCGATAGTAACTCCATTTAAAGTATTTCCGTTTGTATCTCGAAGCGGAACCACAAATGCATTCACGCCATAATCATGATTGTCAATAATTAATTTAGCAAAAACAGTTGCCATTTGTCCGTGAACCGCAGCATTTCCAATATATTCTTTTTGCGCGTTTTTGTTTGGTGTATGAATTACAAATGTCTGATCGCTATGATTATAAGTTGCTGTAGTTTCAAGACCTTTTACGTTTGAACCGTGATGTGTTTCGGTCATCGCAAAACAACCCGGAATTTTTAACGTTCCAATATCTTTTAGGTATTTAGCATAATGTTTCTCGGTTCCTAAAGACTGAACGCTCATTCCCCAAAGTCCAAACTGAACGCCAAATTTTATCACTAAACTTAAATCGTGGTAACTCAAAGTTTCCATAATCGCGAAATAATCGGCTATATTTTCTCCTCCGCCGTATTGTTTTGGATATGCCATATTTCCTAGGTTTTCTTCTGCCAGGATTTTACACCAATTGTAAACTGTTTGTCGGTAGACATTTATATCTGTTGAAGTTTCGTAAGCAAATTCGGGTTTTGAAATAATCGATTTAACTTTTTTAATAATCGCAGCTTCTTTTCCGTCCAGAAGTTCTGTTATTTTCTGAATATCAAAATCACTATTGGTTTGGGAATTTGCAGTAAAAGAACCCGCTTTTGTTTTGAAATTCTGAATTACTTCTTCTCCTAAAACTCCTAAATCATTCTCTAGTTTTATAAAACTGGATTTCAAATCCGAAATATCCACGTCTTTTTCTGAAACTGCTTCTGCAATATCAAAAAGTGATTTTATGTCAGTTTTATTCTGAATACTTTTCTCAATATCCAATTTCCATTGAGAGAGTTCATTTCGCGAAGGCGGATTTGAAATGTCTACTTTCGAAAGAAGTTGCTGTTTTTCTTCGGGCGAAAGCCACGACAAATCATTAATAAATTTCTGAATTGTGGTAAACTCTTTTTGAGTCAGCAAATCATCTGACCACACTAAATAAAACAACGGAGTAAAGGCTTGGAGCTTGGTATTTTTCATAAATATAGTTTCAGTTAATTGCCCGTTTAGGCTTAGTTTTTTTCTACAATTTATTATATAAAAAAACAGGACTGAAAATACTCAATCCTGCTTATATATCCTGTTAAGATTCTGGTAATTTTAATCAAAAGAAAAAAATGTTGCCACGAATTGCACGAATGAACACGAATTTTTCCTTTGATTAACTAAATTATAATTGGAGATAATTTGCAAATTATATTGAACATTGCCAACGGTTTCAACCGTTGGAACGTAATAAATTATCGCAATCTGTTTCCCAAGGTTAAAACCTTGGGCTATGTTTCGAATAGGAATGAATTTAGGTTGACAAAATAAAGAAAAAAATTCGTGTTCATTCGTGCAATTCGTGGCAAAAAAATCACAAAAAGCCATAAAAAAACAGGAATGAAATTAATCATTCCTGTTTTGAATATCCTAAAGATTCTGGTAATTTAACTTCTAAACCAATAAAAAATATAAACAACCTTTCGTTATTTTAGAGCCTTTGGATATTGTAATAATCTTTGCTTAATAGCAAAAATGTGATGTGAATTAAAAACTAATACTGCAAGAAAAACGATTCCGTATGCCAGAATCTGTATTGGTCCAAATTGTTCTTTGTATAGGAACATTGCTAATAGAAAAGCAATCATTGGATTAATATTTAAAAGCATTCCAACTGTTGATGAATTAATTCCCGAAAGGGCATATAAATTAAGGAACAACGGAAAGATTGTAAACAGAATTGCGATGGTTTCGATACAGAAATAAAACTTAAATTCTGTTGGAACCGGACCGCTATAAGCCGGATAAAATGGTACTAAAAATAAGGCAGCCATTGTAATATGGAACGTTAAAACTATAAATTTATCAAAGCCTTTATTGATACGTTGACTTACTAAATAGGATGCATATGTAAAACCAATTATGATGCTAAAAAACATATCCATAATATTGGCATACGATAAAAGTAAACATCCTGAAATGCTTAATCCTACTGCCATCCATTGCGTTTTGCTTAGTTTTTCATGCAAAATAAAATACGCTAATAAAGTCGTTAAAATTGGGCAAACTAAATACGCCAAAGAAGTTGCTTTTACACTAACATGATTCATTACATAAATAAATGTGAACCAGTTTGCCATTAGAAAAACGCTTCCGCCGATATTTAATAAGACAGTTTTTTTCTTCTCTGCTTTCGTAAATCCTTTGAAGGTTTCGATGGCTTCTTTGACTTTTTTTCGTCTGAATGTAAAAGCAATCAGCAACATTAGAATACTACAACTAAAGACACGATAAAATAAAATATCTAAAGAGGCATAGTCGTGTATTGGTTTTAAAACCAAACTAAAAAATCCCCAGATTACAAAACATGTAATCGCTGCTATGTAGTATTTTGTTGTTTTCACGGAAAGTTATTTTTAAATGATTTTCTGATAAAACAAATTTCTAAAAAATAAAACAGCAATACAGATACAGTTTTTGTAAATTGCACCATAACAGTTTTTATTTTTATTATGAAAAACTCAAATTACTTATATCTTCAGTTTGCTGACAGAATCGAAAAACAGATTAAATCCGGTGTTTTAAATGTTGGCGACAAATTGCCCTCAATCCGCGAAGTCTGTGCAGAAACCGGTTATAGTATGAGCACGGTTAGTAAGGCTTATTATGAAGTCGAAAGCCGTTCTTTGATCGAATCAAGACCGCAATCTGGTTATTATGTAAGTAATACTTCGGCCAGAATAATTACTGAACCTTCGCCAAGCAGTCCTATTTTGAGATGTCAAAACGTTGACAGACAAGATTTAATCGATCAGGTTTATGGTAACATGACGGATCAGAATATTACGATGCTTTCGCTGGGATTTCCTTCTAATGAATTGTTGCCAATCGCCAAATTAAACAAAGGAATGGTTCAGGCAATGCGACAACTCCCAAATAGCGGAACAAGTTATGAGGAGGTAAAAGGGAATCCGAATTTAAGACGGGAAATTGCCCGATGGTCTTTTACCTGGGGTGGATCTCTAACGGAGGAAGATATCATAACAATGCCGGGATGTACAAGCGCAATTTCGCATTGTTTGATGACGCTGACTAAACCGGGAGATACTATTATTACTGAAAGTCCGGCGTATTTTGGGATATTGCAATTGGCTAAATCTCTTGGATTATACATCATGGAATTGCCTACAAACATGACAACGGGAATAGAACTTGATGCGTTGAAAAAAGCACTTTCGTCGAAGAAAGTAAAGCTTTGTTTATTGATGAGCAATTTTAGTAATCCGTCTGGAAGTATGATGCCAAATGAGCATAAAATTGAAGTTGTGAGATTAATGGAATTTTACAATATTCCTTTAATCGAAGATGATATTCACGGCGATTTGTACTTTGGCTCAAGCCGACCAACGAATTGTAAAACGTATGACGAAAGCGGAATTGTGCTTTGCTGTAGTTCGGTTTCTAAAACTCTGGCTCCGGGATATCGCGTAGGTTGGGTTTCGCCGGGGAAATTTAAAAAGGAAATCTTAAGAAACAAAATTTATCACACGCTCTCCTCGCCTACTATTACGCATCAGGTTGTGGGAGATTTTCTTAAAAACGGACGTTATGAAAACCATCTTAGAAAAATACGCACAATCCTGAATCAGAATTGTAATAATTATATCAATACGGTTTTGGAATCTTTCCCAACAGGAACAAAAGTAAGTCAGCCTCAAGGTGGATTTTTTCTTTGGCTGGAAATGGACAAAAGCTTTGATACGGCGGCTTTTTATCATTTGGCAATGAAACACAATATTAGTATTGCGCCCGGAAGAATTTTCTCTTTGCAGGATCAGTTTTCTAATTGTATGCGATTGAGTTTTGGTTTGCCGTGGACAAATGAATTGCGTCAATCGATACAAACACTTGGAAGATTGGCGGGGAAATAAATCTATCACAAAACCTAAACACAATATTGTCATTTCGACGGAGGAGAAATCGCACTAGAAATTCTGCAAAGAAAATCATCAATCTTTGTCGAGTTACGCGTGTGATTTCTCCTCCGTCGAAATGACAAAACTTTGCGACTTCGCGCCTTTGCGAGATTAATTTTATTTAGAAAAAAAACTTAATTGAATGACATTGAATTTCGTCAAAATAAATCCAAAAGTATTATAAAAAACAAAAGACAACACCTATAAAGATGTTGTCTAACTAACAAATTAAAACCAATATTAATTTATAAAACGAAGTAAGCGTCGTTTTCCGCTTTTTTAGGTTCTGGTTTCAGATTAAATTCTTTGATGATATCAAATTCACTTTGAAACTCGTTTAGCATTTGCATTAAGTTTTTCTCGATTGTATTCGAAATCGCTGTAACTGGCGTATCTGTTGGTCTGTTTTCAAAAGGATCCTGCAAATGAATTGCCATTCTTTCGATCAAAAAGAAAGTTCCTCCAATCATTGTAATCAACGGAACTGCAAACCAGCTCAACAAACTAATCAAACCAAAAGGCAATAATAGAATGAATAAATACAATGTCATTCTAATATACAAGCTGTAAGTCGTTGGAAAAATCGTGTTTTTAATACGCTCACATTTCCCCATTGCATCACATAATCTTGTCAAAGTGCTATCAATTTCTACTTGCTGATACATATTAAGACGTTTGTCTTTTCTGGCAATTCTTAAATCTCTTGCGTGAAGCAACAATATCGCATTTGGAATGTTTTGATGATTTTTTACAAAATTCAATTCTTCTTCGCTAATAAATTCTTTGATGGGTTTTATAGCATCTTTATTTCGCAAAGCTTGCCCAAGACTATAACACCAAGCAATTTGTCTTTTGGTGAAATTTTCTTTGAATTCATTTGCTTCTACAGAAAAATCTGGGTCTTTGTAAAAAGTCAGCATTTGTCTTACCAAAGTTCTCGATTCGTTTACAATTGATCCCCAAATAATCCTTGCTTCCCACCATCTGTCATAAGCTTGATTTGATTTGAAAGCTAATAATAAAGAGATAATTGTACCTACCATTGTTGGAATCGCAATTGGTATTTCGACTGCTACGCTTCTGAAATAATGGTGAACAATTTCAAACAAAATCGTATAAGTCATAACCAGGGCCAGCTCGACCTTGATTTTCCCCAGTACATATCGCATTGGTATTCTTTTCTTTAATAACATATTTTCTGTTTTTAATTAAAACTATATTTTAAAAGAAGATTCGGTTTTAAACCAACTCTTCGTATAATGAAAGCACCGGAAGTCCGAGTTTTTCATTTATATTTTCTTTTTTTGTTTTCTTGAATTTGATTTTCTCGCCTTTGCGTGTTTCTACCAACAAATCGATGTCATATTTAGAAATTGCTTCGGATAAATAAGGGGCAAAATTTTCGTAATTATCATCAAAATTGGCTGTTTGGCTTACGATTTCATAAGAGAAGTTGTCGTTCAAAAATTGTTGAACATCCTTAACATGCATATTCGCATTTCCGTTTTCGATATAAAGTGCTTTATTGAAATCGTTTTTAGCCTGTTCAAGTCCTAAATGTAAAATTGGACATTTTTGGTTTCCAGCTAATTGAATCAAATATTGATGAATACGTTTTGTTTCTTGTTTATAAGAATGTGTCAGAATTACCAATTTAACAGAGAAAACCTCAATTATGCGTCTAAAAATTGGTGAAGAAAGTCCGTATTGATTGTGTACTTTAATTTTACAGTTTGGTGTGTGTTCTATAATATATCTGCAAGTTTCCAGAACTTCTTCCTGACTTGTAGTAAGTCCGGTTCTCATTTCGCGTAAAAAATGCGAAGACGAAAAAGCGTCCGGAGTATCAGAAACCATCATTAAAATGATTTCACAGTTTGATTCTTTTGCTTGGTTAACTGCAGATTTTACAGCACAAATAGTATCATCTTTTAGAGTGGTTGGTATAAGGAAATTTTTCATATGTATAATCTTTTAGTTTATACATACAAAATAACTCCACGCAAATTAGAAGGGTCTTAATCTAATATTAGATTTTTCTAAGATTCAACATTAGAATTTTTAATGTTGTTTTTCTTGATGTTTGATTTGTTAAAAACAATCGTTACAATTGTACCTTTATTTTGTTCCGATTGTACCTGAATTTCACCATCATGCATGCGGATAATTTTTGAAGCCAAAGGAAGCCCTAAACCGTAACCTATATATTTAGCTGCAATTTTCCCTCTAAAAAAAGGTTCATACAAATGCGGAATATCTTCTGGCGGAATTCCGATTCCGATATCATTAATCGAAATTTTAATCCATTCCTGATTAGCAGAAAGCGTAACGAAAACTTCATTATTATCCGAATATTTAACTCCATTCGTAATAATATTGTTTATTGCCAATTCAAGAAGCGGTTTATTGCAGGGAATTAAAAGTAAATTAGAATCTTTTGGCGCAAAATTAAGCTTGATGCTCACACGATTATCCGGATAAATTTTATCTAAATCCGATTTTACATCCATTAATAATTCGTCGATTCGGGCAATATCCAATACTTGTTTTTTTCCGTCGTAACCCGTTTGAGTGAGTTTCAACAAACTTTCGGTTAAGTTTCCTAATCTCGAAGCCTGATTGTAAATATTCTCTAAAGATTGAATGTATTCCGGAACTTCTCTTTCTTTAAGAAGCATAATTTCCGACTCTGCAATAATGGTTGTTATTGGCGTTTTTAATTCGTGAGAAGCATTATTGATAAAATTCGCCTGAATCTCAAAAGAGGTTTCCAATCGATCCAACATATCATTAAAAGTCTCTGTAAGATCTGATATTTCGTCTGAGTTTTTAACTTCCGGCAATCTGTTGTGCAGGTTTGAGGCACTAATTCTGTTTACTTCTTTGGTAATTCTTGCAACAGGATTAATAACACGTTTGGCCAGAAAACGTCCTAAAAAGAAGGCTAAAAATACAAATCCTATTCCTCCAAAAAGCATAATTTTTACGATATAAATTGTCGTTGTTGGACCTCGACGATCGCGTGCGCCAACAATTACAATATATCGCTGATTATTCTCTGTGAAAACTTGTCCTAAATAATACTTATTATTTACTTCATAATAATCTTCACCGGTTTTTAGAACATTGGTATAAAACTCATTCGGAAGATTCAATTTTGTATTATAATCAAAACTATTGGCGCTGTTTATTTTCAGCACAAATTCTTCTTCTTCAATAAGTTCCTCTAACCCGTTTTTCTTCAGATTTTTATAATACTTTATTTTTTCAGGATCTTTTTGAAAATGAATTGAAGCCACAATTTTAGCTCTGTCTTCCAGTCGTTTTAAGAAATGATAGCGATTATTTTCGCGAAATAAAACAAAAACGATGATACACAATAATAGTGTACTAAAGGTAGAAAGTGCTACATATGTAAAAGTTATTTTTTTTCTTACATCCATTTTATGGCTTTAAAATATAACCTAAACCTTTCATTGTATGAATAAGTTTAGTCGAATAAGGCTTATCTATTTTCTTTCTTAAATACGTAATATAAACATCGACAACATTGGTATTCATGTCAAAATTAATATCCCAAACATTGTCCAAAATCTGATCGCGAGACACAATTCTACCCGTGTTTTTAGCCAAATAATACAGTAATTTGAACTCTTTTGCGGTTAAAATAATCGATTCTCCGTCTCTTTTTACAGATTTGGCTTTTCCGTTTATTTCTAAATCGCTGATTACAATAGTATCTACTTTTTCGGTATCCTGATTTGCTCTTCTGTTTAATGCATTTACCCTTGCGTCAAGTTCTCCAAATTTAAATGGTTTTACCAAATAATCATCGGCACCGGCATTTAATCCCGTTACGATATTTTCTGAAGTTCCAAGCGCTGTTAAAAGCAAAACGGGAACAAAATTCTTGCTGGCACGCAATCTTCTACAAATTTCGATTCCGTTAATATCCGGTAACATAACGTCGAGAATTACAACATCAAAATTGTAATTATGAATCATTTCAAGAGCTGTTTTACCATCAAGAGCAACGCTTACTTCATTGTTGTTTTCGGCAAAACCTTTTCGTAAAATCGACAAAAGATTTGGTTCATCTTCGACTATAAGTAATTTCATCTTAATTTGTGTATGGTTAACAAAAATAAGAATTGAGTTTAAAATAAGCCTCAGAATATTTTAATAATTATGATTTAATTGTGAAGCGTGCAACTTTTGTGTCTTAAAAAAGTGTCAACAATAGTCTATATCTCAAAAAGTTTCTCCGGCATTTAGATAAAATCCTTTAGAATTATTTCCCCACGCATAATCAACAATAAGATTGGTTCTCGTTTTTTTATCAATTAAAATACGCAAACCAACGCCCGCCGCAGGCTGAACCGAACTAAACAGTGCTGTATTTGTGTCGCTATTACTTGCGGTTACAAAATTGGTAAAAACGACTCCGCTAAACATTTGATTACAAGTAATTGGAAACCTGAATTCTGTCGAAAGATATACTAATCCGTTTCCTCTAAACAATCCTTGCGTGTATCCTTCTCCACTCCTGCTTCGCTGATCCCAACCAATCGCAGGCAAATTCAAATACGGAACTTTTCCTCTGGTTACGAATTGTCCATACGTCCAGATTCCTAATATATATCCTTTGTTCTTGCTCGAAAGTGGAAAAAAACCTCGATATTCTGCGTACAAAACATTACTATATTCCTGATTATGAAACAAAACGGGATTAAATCGATAATTGATATTGGCAAACCAGCCATGTGTCGAATTTACCTGATTGTCTCTTGAATCGTGAACTAAATTAAGACTCATTCCACTCAAAAAGTACTCTAAATTATTGAATCCATATTTTTGGCTGTAGTTATAATGATACGTAAATTGTCCGTTTTCGACATCTAAATCCTCATCTTCTATATTCGAATACCAATCAAGATTTATTCCGCCGCCAACATAAAAATTCTTAGCGACTTCAAACGAAACAGTTTGATGAAACTTGAAATAATTATAATCCATAGGTTCTGCAATAGAATCGATACTAAATCCTGCTTTTTTGCTGTGATGCGGAATAATATCTGTTCCTAATCCGTAATTGGGCTGCGAAAAAATATACAATCTATAATCTCCGCTTAAAAAAATCCTGTTATTTCGTAGTAATATATTATTCTTGACATTTACAAGCCATTGTTTTTTAACGGTATATGTTATGCCTAAATTAGCGATAGAATATTTGTCTGCTTCTTGCTTTCCTTTAAAGGTATATTGCGCAACGGCTCCAAAAAAGAATCCCGTTGCCGGCTGAGAACCAATAGCAGGAATTATTAAGAAAAAATCATTTTTTGTGGGTTTGACAACATAAGCTGAATCTTTCTTTTTGAAGATTTCTAATATTGTTTTTGGAGGACATATTTCCGGATTAGAAGTTTCGGTTTGTGCGTTCGAATGAAATGAAATAAAAAAGAGTAACCCTAAGATTTTATATTGATAATGGAAGTAAATATTTTTTAAAGATTTTATCATTTTAAAATTTCATTTTCTAAATAACATTCAATCCTCATGTAAATATATAGCTAATTTTCAACATTTTACACAACAATTCTTATTAAGAACAATGCGATATGTAATTAATTTAAATATACTTTGGAGATGTAAAATCGTAAAGGTTTTGTCATTTCGAGAAAGGAAAAATCACACACGTAAATCTACAAAGATTAGTAACTGTACTTTTTATGGCACGCGGATGACACGGATTCGCTATCGCGAAAACGCGGATTTACGCTGGTTTTGCTCGCAGTTTTGTCATTTCGACGGAGGAGAAATCTCCACGAGAAGCTCGACAAAGATTAGATTCTCATTGCGAAGTTACTTGCGAAGATTTCTCCTCCGTCGAAATGACAAACTATACGAAAATATTCTTATGGAAATGATTGACCTAGCCCCGATAGCCCCGATAGCCCCGATAGTCCCGAAGTGTCGGGAGAAAATCCTTTTGTGTCCGCCGCAGCGGACACAAAAGATAGAAATCAAAACAGCAAAAACACAATGAAAATCCGTGTAAATCCGCGTTTTCGCGATAGCGAATCCGTATCATCCGCGTGCCATAAAAACCCCACTGTTAATAAAAAAAGCCGTCGATTTACTGACGGCTTGTTATTATATTTTTTATACCAAAACTTACTTTGTGATAAATTTTGGATGAATTAAATTATCCAAAGAATAAATTTCATCCCATTTTTCCTGAGTAATTAGTTTTCTTTCGACTACAACAATTTCATGAACGCTTTTATTCATTTTTAAAGCTTCTCCGGCAATACTTGCGCTTTCCTCGTAACCTAAAATTGGATTTAGTTGCGTCACGATTCCAATGCTGTTCATGACCATATTATAACAATGATCAACATTTGCAGTAATTCCTGTAATACATTTATCGATTAAAGTTTGAATTGCATTCGAAAGATAATCCAGCGATGTAAACATTGCAAAAGCAATAACTGGTTCCATTACATTTAGTTGTAATTGTCCCGCTTCTGCTGCCATTGTAACGGTTAAATCCTGCCCAATTACATAAAAACAAGTCTGATTTACAACTTCTGGAATCACAGGATTTACTTTGCCCGGCATAATCGAAGATCCTGGCTGACGTGCCGGCAAATTGATTTCGTTGAAACCTGTTCTTGGTCCTGAACTCAACAATCTTAAATCATTGCAGATTTTAGAAATTTTTACCGCCGTTCTTTTAAGCGTTCCCATAATTTGAACGTAAGCTCCGGTATCTACTGTAGCTTCGATTAGATCTGGTGAAAGTGTCAACGGAATTCCTACTTCTTTGGCTAAATAATTCACGCAGATTTCCGGATATCCTTCTGGCGCGTTTACTCTTGTTCCAATTGCTGTTGCTCCCATATTGATTTCTAAAACCAAACTTTGAGCTTCTTTTAATCTTCTAACGTCTTCTCCAATTGTTGTAGCATAAGATTTAAATTCTTGCCCTAAAGTCATTGGAACGGCGTCTTGCAATTGCGTTCTTCCCATTTTCAGGACGCTTTTAAACTCTTCGCCTTTTGCTGTAAAAGCTACTTCTAAACCTTCTAAGGTTTTAATGAAGCTTTCCATTTTTAAATAAAGAGCAATTCTAAACGCCGATGGATAAGCATCATTTGTAGATTGTGAACAGTTTACATGATTATTGGGATGTAGAAAATTATATTCTCCTTTTTTATGCCCAAGATATTCTAAACCTATGTTTGCGATTACCTCATTTGCATTCATATTTACAGATGTTCCTGCTCCGCCCTGAATTAAATCGCTTACAAATTCCTGATCAAATTTACCGGCAATTACCTGATCGCTTCCGTAACAAATCGCTTCGGCAATTTTTGCGTCAAGTGCGCCACAATCTTTATTGGCAAGAGCTGCGGCTTTTTTTACATAACCTAAAGCTTTGATAAATAATGGCTCTTTTGAAATTGGAATTCCTGTAATATTAAAATTTTCTACAGCTCTAAAAGTTTGGATACCATAATACAGATGATCCGGAATGTCTAATTCTCCTAAAAAATCATGTTCTTTTCTTGTTGATCCCATATGATATAAATTGTTTCGTTTTTACTTTAAAAATCAGCGTAAAGCTACATCAAATTAGAACTACAATAAAATATTGAATCTTAAAAAAATCATAGAATTTTCAGTAATTTAATTAAATATATAAAAAACCAATATTCAAACGATCTCAAAACCTCAAATCATTAAGAATGTCATTATTACAAAAATGCAAGTTTCTGAAAAACATCAAATTGATTTTTAGTTCTGTTTTTATAAAAAAACGCTTTTAGAATAACACTTAAAATTAGTACCTTTCGGACTCAAATAAAGATTAAAAAACAGCATTGAAAAAAGAGTCCGAATATTTCCTTGATAAAGAATACAATACCAAAACTTATGGTAAAGACGATCTTAATTTTAAGGATTTTGAATGTTGTGTTTTTAATAATTGTAATTTTTCTGCCTGTACTTTTTTAGCGGTTACTTTTATTGATTGCGTTTTTAATGATTGCATTTTTAATGAATCCAAAATTAATTATGTAGCTTTTAGAACGGCAACTTTTAACCGTTGCGAAATCAAAGAAGTGAATTTTGCAATGTGTGATAAACTTATTTTTGAAGTTCACTTTCACGATTGCATTCTGGATTTTTCGAAGTTTTATACTTTAAAAATAAAAGGTACCACATTTACCAATTGCAGCTTGATTGCAGTCGATTTTATGGCAACTGATCTTACGAGTGTTTTATTTGATAATTGCGATTTATACCGCTCAGAATTTGATAAAGCGATCGCCAACAAAGCGGATTTTAAAACCAGTTACAATTATACTATTGATCCTTCAAAGACCAAACTGAAGAAAGCTGTTTTTGCTTTGAAAGAGTTGAAAGGATTGCTGTTTAAACATGATATTATTGTGAGTTAAAGAAATAAAAAAGCCAGTTATAAAACTGGCTTTGATTAATATATTTTTTACTTGGGAAATTACCCTACTATAACATCTCTTTTCATAATAAATAATTTTAAATTAATTTATATAACAATATTATTGATTAAATAATATGTAACCTAATTATTACTGTTAATTGTTAGCCAACACCTAAATCATCACCTGATTTAAATTTCTTATCTGTAATTGCGTCTTTAGAATAAAAATCTTTCACAAAAACATTCGTAAAACCGGACAATGAATGCTTCGCAATTACCGTAAGTCGAATATAGGATGAATTATCGGTCCAATTTAATTCAATATCTTCAGTTGTCCGAACTCGCATAGCATGAAGACCATTAGTATCACTACTCTTTTTGCAAGGAATATAAGAAATGAAATTATCTTTCAAAATGATATCTTTTCCTTGAATATTCATTCCGCCAACTCCGCCCACTTGCTTGTAAAAAGTTGGTTCGACTCTAATATCAAATATTTCTGAATTTGTATTATTGATGAATTTAAAAAAGTAGTTTGTTTGTCCCTCAAAAGTTACTTTACTTATATGTGAAGATATTTCAATTTTTACTCTTTTCCGATTCAAGAAATACATTAAAAATAAATACGATGATACTACACCTGTAATAATACTGATTAGTATTCCTAAAATCATCTCTTGCATTTCTATCTAAATAATTAATTTCGACAAATATACATTTTTAAATTTTAACAAGTAAAGTATTGTTTTTTTTTAATTATTGCACTTGTAAAGTGCAAAAGGTCCCTTTGATAGAAATACTTTTCCTCAAAGAAATTTTATCAATTATCTTTTTATATTTTTTTTCAACAACATCTAAATTTTTAACTTCATTTAACATATTTTTGCAACCATACAATCCAATTTACAAACAAAATGGCAGAATTAGAAGTAATTAAACATACCAAAAAAATGCATGAAGTAGCAACAAGCAAAAAACATAGTTTTGTAGAAAAAGTAAAAGAAATTGGTTTAGAGATTTTCATTATCGTTTTTGCAGTTTCCTTATCGATTTGGCTTCACGGATGGAGCGAACACAGACACGAACAAGATCAGGTTAAAAAGTTTTTAGTTGGATTAAAGTCTGATATTCAAAGTGATGTTAATGACAGCAAAACTATTATCAAACAATATCAGGAATTTGGAAAACTATATACTTCTCTAAGTAAATTAGATAAAAACAAACCTTATGATAAGGATAGCTTAAAAAAGCAACTTCCGATTATTAATATGAATGTTTATTTAAGACCTAATATTTACAGATTTAACGGTTTTGTATCTTCAGGAAGAATTGGAAATATTGAGAACGATTCTCTTTCTTTAAATATCCTGAAATTCTACCAACAAACACTTTCAGAAGTAAATTCGTCTGAGTCTGGCTGGATGTCAAACCAAAACAAATTAGAGCGTTATCTTGAAGACAATCTTACTAATCCTGAAAGTATCGAAGATAATTGGAGAGTTTTAAGCACTCCAAAAGGAAAAGAATTATCAAGGAATTTAATTCCATGGAATCAGATTTACGAACGATACAATAATCTGATTAAATCCGGAGAAACTATCATCAAACAAATTGATGAAGAATATGATTTAAAGAAGTAATACAGAAGAAACTAAATACAAAAAGACCTGATTTCAATTAATAACGAAATCAGGTCTTTTTGTATTTTATAAGTATTTTTCGAATGAATTATTACAATGGTTTCTTCATCACATAATCTTCCATTAAATAACCTTTTCCAATATCAATGTTTACTTCATCGATAATTTCAAAACCTATTTTCTTGTAGAATCCTAATGCCGAATTAAAGCGGTTTACATTTAAAGATAAAGCTGTTGAGTTATTTTCTGAAGCTAGTTTCCCGATTTCATCAATAACTTTTTTACCGATTCCTTTTCCTTGGGTTTCCGGCAAAAGATAGATTTTATGAATTTTTGTTACTGCTTCTCCGTTATAATTATGTTCAATTCCGATAAAACCTATATTAGTTTCACCTTCGTAAATCATATAAAACAATTGTTCTCTTTTATTGTATTGCTCCGTTAAAGCTTCATCAGAATAAAAAAGATCCAACATATAATCCAATTGTTCTTTTGATAAAATTTCACCATAAGTAATTGGCCATGTAATATGTACTATAGTCTGAATTTGCTTGATGTCGCCTATAGCTGCTTCTGAAATTGTGATCATATTGTATTTTAAATGCTGTTTATTATTTAGTAAATATTTGATTTTCCTGTTCGCTTACTCTAATAAAAGTGGTGCGTTTGGTTAATTCTTTCAATCTTGAAGCGCCTACATATGTACAAGTGCTTCTTAAACCTCCCAAAATATCCAATATTGTATTTATAACTTTTCCTTTGAAAGGTACCTGAACCGTTTTTCCTTCGCTTGCTCTATATTCTGCAACTCCTCCAACATGTTTATCCATTGCGGTTGTAGAACTCATTCCGTAAAACTGTTTGAATTTTTCGCCGTTTACTTCGATCAGTTCTCCTCCGCTTTCTGTATGTCCGGCAAGCATTCCGCCTAACATTACAAAATCTGAACCTGCACCAAAAGCTTTCGCTACATCGCCCGGAGTACTGCAACCGCCGTCGCTAATTATGTGTCCGCCTAAACCGTGAGCAGCATCGGCACATTCGATAATTGCTGAAAGCTGCGGATATCCAACACCAGTTTTTACACGAGTTGTACAAACTGAACCTGGTCCAATTCCGACTTTTACAATATCGGCTCCAGCCAATAATAATTCTTCAACCATTTCGCCTGTCACAACATTTCCGGCAATAATAACTTTGTCAGGATATTGTTTTCGGGTTTGTTTTAAGAACTGTACAAAATGCTCTGAATATCCATTAGCTACATCGATACAAATAAATTTCAGTAACAGATTTGCGGTTATAATTTGACCGATTTTCGCAAAATCTTCCTTTCCGGTTCCGGTGCTTATTGCAATATAATTATAGAAATCCGGTGTTACTTTTTGCAGGAAGTTATTCCATTCTTCTAATGAATAATGTTTGTGAATAGCTGTAAAAAGCTTTTCTTTAGCGAGAACTTCTGCCATTTCAAAAGTCCCTACAGTATCCATATTGGCAGCCATAATTGGAATTCCTGTCCAGATTGTGGTACTGTGCAAAAATTTAAAATTTCGTTCTAGTGAGACTTCAGATCTACTTTTGAGCGTTGATCTTTTTGGTCTAATCATCACATCTTTAAACCCTAATTTCAGATCAGTTTCTATTCTCATGGTTTTAAATTTTCTGTTACTCTCAAAGATATAAATTTTGAAAATGACGTTTTTAAGATCAATAGAAAACTAATTATTCATTTATCAACAATCTCTTCAATTATTAATTATTAATTGTTGATTATTGATTGTGAAACTTTGCGTTTAATTTTTGACGCGGATGACACGGATTCGCTATCGCGAAGACGCGGATTTAAAACGGATTTTTTTGTTGGAAATGTTCTTATTGGAGCGCGTTTCGACTTCGCTCAACGTGACAAACGTAAACTGAAACTGAAAACTTTTTAATTGGAGCACGTCTTCGCTCAACGTGACAAACGTGAAATTTTTGACTGCAACAGAAAACCTGAAACCTGAAACCTGAAACAAGAAAAACCTGAAACAAAAATTCTTATCCGTGAATCGTTTCGCCTTTTCCGTAGTTTGTGATAATTGATTCTTCGTAGGCAAGCCATTCTCTCCAACGTTTTTCAACGTCGATTCCTACTCCGTATTTTCTGGCGTATGTAATGAATGTCGTGTAATGTCCAGCTTCGCTTTCCATTAATTCTCTGTAGAAAACGGCTAATTCTTCGTCTTGGATGTTTTCTGATAAAACTTTGAAACGCTCGCAACTTCTTGCTTCAATCATTGCCGAGAATAATAATCTTTCTACCAAACCTGAAACTCTGCTTCCGTCTCCGCTTTTCTTCATATATAAATAAAGTTCATTTACATAATCGTCTTTGCGCTCGCGTCCTAGTTTTAATCCTCTTTTGATAATGATATTGTGAACTTGCTCAAAATGATCGATTTCTTCTTTGGCTAAAGCCAATAAATCTTTAACCAAATCCTGATGTTCTGAGTTATTCGTAATAATAGTTATTGCGTTTGTTGCTGCTTTTTGCTCGCACCAAGCGTGGTCTGTCAGGATTTCTTCAATATTTTTTTCTACAATATTTACCCATCTTGGATCTGTTGGTAATTGTAATCTTAATACGCCCATTCTTTTATAGTTTTTTTGTTTCAAGTTTCACGTTTCAGGTTCTTTTAGGAACGAAAAAAGTTTAAAGTTTTGCTTTACGTTTTTTTACGCGGCACAAAACTTTAAACTTGAAACCTGAAACTTAAAACAATTAAGTTTTAAATTTTATTTTTTAGTATACGAAAATTGGTCTTTCGCTCATCATTTCGTTTACTTCGTTTGCTACTTCTTCAATAACTGCTTCATTTGTGTGATCAGCAAGTACTTTATCGATTAGTGCTACGATAGTTTCCATATCTTCTTCAACTAAACCACGAGTTGTGATTGCAGCTGTTCCAACACGAATTCCAGAAGTTACAAATGGTGATTTATCATCAAATGGAACCATGTTTTTATTTACTGTGATTTCTGCTTTTACTAATGCATTTTCAGCTTCTTTACCAGAAATATTTTTATTTCTTAAGTCAATAAGCATCATGTGGTTATCAGTTCCGCCAGAAATAATTTTGTATCCTCTTTTTACAAAAGCATCTGCCATAGCATTTGCATTTTTTTGTAATTGCATTGCATATGTAAAGAACTCATCTTTAAGAGCTTCACCAAAAGCAACAGCTTTAGCAGCGATAATATGCATTAATGGTCCACCTTGATTTCCTGGGAAAACAGCAAGGTCTAATAATGAAGACATCATTCTGATTTCTCCTTTTGGAGTTTTTAATCCTTGTGGGTTTTCGAAATCTTTCCCCATTAAGATCAAACCTCCACGTGGTCCACGTAATGTTTTGTGAGTTGTTGTAGAAACAATATGACAATGTGGAATTGGATCATTCATCAATCCTTTTGCAATAAGACCTGCAGGGTGAGAAATATCAGCAAATAAGATTGCTCCTACACTATCAGCAATTACTCTGAATCGCTCAAAATCCATATCACGAGAATAAGCCGAAGCTCCTGCGATGATTAATTTTGGTTGCTCTTTAGTAGCAATTTCCTGAATTTTATCATAGTCTAAACGACCAGTTTCAGCATCTACACCGTAAAAAACAGGCTTGTATAAACGACCTGAAAAGTTTACCGGAGATCCGTGAGTTAAGTGACCACCGTGCGATAAATCAAAACCTAAAATAGTATCACCAGGATTTAAACATGCGTGGTAAACTGCAGTATTTGCCTGAGAACCTGAGTGAGGCTGTACGTTTGCATATTCAGCACCAAATAATTCTTTGGCTCTGTCAATTGCAATTTGCTCAATAACGTCAACTACTTCGCAACCGCCGTAGTATCTTTTGCCAGGATATCCTTCTGCATATTTGTTAGTTAAAACAGAACCAGCTGCTTCCATTACCTCATCACTTACAAAATTCTCTGAAGCGATAAGTTCTAATCCGTGAATTTGTCTGTCTTGTTCCTCTAGTATAAGGTCAAAAATTTGTTCGTCGCGTTGCATTTTTTCGTTTTTCGTTAATTTCCTGCAAAAATACAAAAAAACGTTTGTCAAACTGTTAGATTATGATATATTTGACATAGAATTTTTCAACAAATAATTAACATTCACATGCCAATAACCGCCAACGATACCAAAAGAAAATCATGGTTAGAAGTACCAGAAAATAGTGACTTCCCTATTCAAAATATTCCTTTCGGTGTATTTCTTACTAAAGAAAATGTCGTTACAGTAGGAACGCGAATTGGCGATTATGCCATTGATTTAGGGGCTTTACAACAATTAAGCTATTTTGAAGGAATAGATTTAACCGATGATATGTTCATGCAGGACACGCTAAATGATTTTATTTCTGACGGAAAAAAAACATGGCGTCTCGTTCGAAATCGTATCGCTGATATATTCGACGAAAACAATCCACAGCTAAGAGATTCAACAAAAGATCGCGATATTGTTATTTTTAAAATTGACGATGTCGAGATGCAATTGCCTGTTTTAATTGGTGATTACACTGATTTTTACTCTAGTAAAGAGCACGCGACTAACGTAGGAAAAATGTTTCGCGACCCGGAAAATGCTTTACTTCCAAACTGGTTACACATTCCGGTAGGATACCACGGAAGAAGCTCAACTATTGTTCCGTCTGGGATTCCGGTTCACAGACCAATGGGACAAACTTTACCAAATGGGGAAAAATTACCTGTTTTTGGTGCTTCCCGTTCAGTAGATTTTGAACTTGAAACTGCTTTCATTACTACAGATGTAAACGTAATGGGAGAAAACATACCAAATCATGAAGCCGAAGATTACATTTTCGGAATGGTTTTATTGAATGACTGGAGCGCGCGCGATATTCAGAAATGGGAATATGTGCCTCTTGGACCATTCTTGGCCAAAAACTTTGCAACATCAATTTCTCCTTGGATTGTAACGATGGATGCTTTGGAACCTTTTAGAACTAAAGGTCCTAAACAAGATCCAACGCCGCTTCCTTATTTACAAACTAAAGGAAAAAAGGCATTCGATATTCATTTAGAAGTTTCAATACAACCGGAAAACCAAGAAGAAACTATTGTTTCTAAATCAAATTTCAAATATTTGTATTGGTCAATGGCACAACAATTAGCGCATCATACTTCAAACGGATGTCGTGTAAATTCTGGTGACATGATGGGTTCAGGAACGATTTCTGGTCCAACTCCTGATAGTTTTGGTTCTATGTTAGAATTAACTTGGGGCGGGAAAAACCCAATTAAGCTAAAAGATGGAACTGAACGTAAATTTATCGAAGATAATGATACTGTTATTATAAGAGGTTTCTGCGAAAGCAATGAAGTTCGTATTGGTTTTGGAGAAGTTTCAAGCCAATTATTAGCTCCTTTTGTGAGAGCTTGAAGAGAAGATAAAATATCTGAAGAGATATAGAAAATATAAAACCTTGGTTATCGCCAAGGTTTTTTTATGCCTTTTTACCACAGATTAAACTGATTTTCGCAGATTTTTATTTTTAATCGCGCAAAGACGCAAAGTCGCAAAGTTTTATTTGAATTGCCTCCCGCTTTAGCTGGAGGTATTGTATGCTAACAAAAAAAAAGGCTTTAGCCAAAATAAGAATTTGGCTAAAGCCCTTTATATTGACTTTATTTTGACCTCCAGCTAAAGCAGGAGTCTATTCAAAAAATTATTAACTTAAAACTTTGCGAAGCTTCGACTTCGCTCAGCCTGACAAAACCACTTTAAAGAATTAAAGAAACCTGCAAAAACCCTTTTAATCTGTGTAATCCGTGGCTAATATTAAGCTGGAATCTGTTGACTCAAGCAATGTAATGTCCCAAATCCCCAGATAAAATCGATACAACTAATTCCGATTACTTCTCTGTCTGGGAAACATTCTGACAATATATTTAGTGCAACTCTATCATTACTATCGTTAAAAGTTGGAACCAAAACACAATTATTCAAGATTAAGAAGTTCGCATAACTCGCCGGTAATCTTAATTCTTCAAAATCTACACGTTTTGGCATTGGTAATGCAACAATTGTTGGAGATTTTCCGTCTTCAAGTTTTGCATTTTGCAAACGCTTCAAATTATCCTGTAATGGTTTGTAATTTGAGTCGTTTTTATCTGTTTCTACAATTGTTACAATCGTATCTTCGTTTACAAATCGGCATAAATCATCGATGTGACCGTGCGTATCATCACCTTCTATTCCATCTCCAAGCCAAATTACGTTTGTAACTCCCAAGTATTCTTTAAAAACAGCTTCGTAATCTTCTTTAGTAAAGTTTTTATTTCGAACCTGAATTGAAGGATGCATCAAACATTCTTCTGAGGTTAATAAAGTTCCTTTTCCGTTTACATCAATTGCACCGCCTTCTACAATAACCGGTTTTCCTTTGTACATTACTTGTGTTAAAGGAACATCAATAAAATCAGCTATTTTACCCGGAACAAATTTATCTAATTGATAGTTTTTATATTTCGCCCAACCGTTAAAATTAAAGTTTAAAGCCTCTCTTTTCGAACCATTTTTAACAATAATTGGTCCAGAATCACGCATCCAGCTTCTGTTGGTTTTATGAATAATAAAAGAAACATTTGCAATATTTACTCGTGCTCTTTCAAGCATTTCAGCAACTTTTTCTTTTAATTTTTCATCGGCTACGACCAAAAAAACAGTTTCAAAAGTGGCTACTTTTTTAATAAATTCTACAAAAGCCCATTGAACTGCTTCGTATTTTCCTGGCCAGTCGTTACCATTATGCGGAAAACACAATACGATTCCTTGTTGTTTTTCCCATTCTGCTGGAAATCTTCTATTATTTGACATAAAGAGGTTCTAAAATTTAAAAGTGTACAAAGATAAGCATTCGGGAGGATTATAAAATAGTACAATGAAATCAAATTGGATTTATGCCAAAATATCTGATAAAAATTAAGTTAAAGATTAAATAATGAAGGCTTAATATAGGACGAAGTTCTGCGAATTAAATTTGGCAAAACTAAAAAACATTAAAATGAAAAAACTAAGCATCACATTACTAGCAGCTTTATCTATTATGGTAAGTTGTAATAATGATGAAAATTCAAAAAACGAACCAGAAATTGGAAGCAACGAAAATCCTGCAACTTTTAAAGAAATCGGTTCGATTACAATTGGAGGCGAAGGAGCTGCAGAAATCTCTGCATATGACGAAAAAACAAAAAAACTTTTTACAGTAAACAATAGCGGAACAAATCAAATCGATGTAATTGATTTATCTGATCCTACAAAACCAACCAAAATTGGTAAAATAGATTTAACTCCATATGAAAGCGCTTCAAACAGTGTTTCTGTTTTTGACGGAAAACTTGCTGTGGCTTTAGAATCAACGGTTAACAAACAAGGAAACGGAAAAGTTGTTGTTTTTAATACCAGCGATTTAAGTCTTGTCAAACAAATTACAGTTGGCGCATTGCCTGACATGATTACTTTTTCGCCTGACGGAAAATTTATTATGACTGCTAATGAAGGAGAACCAAGCACAGATTATTTGCAGGATCCAAACGGAAGTATTTCTATAATTGAAGTTGCAAATGGTTATGCCGTTACGACTTTAAATTTTGAGTCTTTTAGCGCTCAGGCAGCAACTTTACAAAAAGACGGTTTTAGAATTTCGAAATATGCAAAAAGTTTTGCTCAGGATATCGAGCCTGAATATGTAACTATTTCTGATGATTCTAAAACTGCCTGGGTAACTTTACAAGAAAATAATGGTGTTGCAAAAGTAGATTTAACATCTAAAACTATTACTGCAATTTATCCTTTAGGTTTTAAAGATTTCAATACTGCTGCTAATGCAATTGACGTAAGTGATAAAGATGACAAAATTGCTTTTAATCCATGGAAAGTTAAAGGTATGTATATGCCTGACGGAATTAGCCATTTTACAGCAAATGACACTCCATATTTTGTTACTGCAAACGAAGGTGACGCAAGAGAATATACTGCTTATTCAGATATTAAAAGAATGAAAGACATGAAGTTAGACGCAACTGTTTTTCCTGATGCTGCAACTTTAAAACTAGAGCCAAACTTAGGAAGACTTAATCTTATTACTGATATGGGAGATTCTGACGGTGATGGAGATCTAGATGAATTAGTAGCTTTTGGTGCTCGTTCTTTCTCTATCTGGAATGGAAACACTGGTAAAATTGTTTTTGACAGTAAAAATGATGTAGACAAAAAGACTCAGGAATTAGGAACTTATGATGACAAACGTAGTGATGATAAGGGTTCTGAGCCAGAAGCTGTAGTTGCTGTTAAAATGGGAACTCAAAATATTCTATTTGTTGGTTTAGAAAGATCTGATGCTTTTATGACTTATGATGTAACAAATCCTGCTTCTCCACAATATTTGCAAACTGTAAAAACTGGTGATGCTCCAGAAGGAATTCTTTTTATTCCGGCTTCTAAAAGTCCAACAAAAAGAAGTTTATTAGTAGTTAGCAGTGAAGGCGACGGAACGATAAAAATCTTTCAGCCGGATTTAAAATAATTTTCACATTTGATATTTCAAAAAAGGGTAAAACATTAGTTTTATCCTTTTTTTTTGTCTTTTATTGTGCTTATTTTAACTTATTTACATAATTAAAAGCTAAAAGGTGGGAATTATGTAAGAGGCTATAGAACGCATTCTAAAATGTGTCGCATAATTTTGTCATGAGTTTAAAATAAAAACCGAATTAAATTTAGATATCATGAAAAAGAAATTAGCTTCCCTATCCCTCGTATTACTATCATTTGCAGCAAATGCTCAAAATATGGCCACTACTTCAACTCAATCTTCAGTTGATCAACCTGCATACAATAAATGGTCTATTGAATTAAATGGTGGTGTAAACAAACCAATGCGATCAATGACTCCTGGTTATTCCAGCGAAACCTTTGGTCTTTTTCACACAGATTTAGGTGTGAGATATATGTTTAATCCTAAATTTGGATTAAAACTGGATGTTGGTTATGATCAACTTCAGGAACGCAATGACACACCTGAGTTCGACAGCAAATATTACAGAGCAAGTTTACAAGGAGTTGTTAACCTTGGTAGAGCTTTAAACTTTGAAACATGGACGAACACTTTTGGTTTATTAGCGCATGGTGGTTTTGGTGTTTCTCAATTGAGTAACGACGATGGTTTTGATGGAAAAGATTACATGGCTCATGGAATCATGGGATTAACTGGACAAGTTAGATTAAGCAATAGAGTTGCTTTAACCGGAGATTTAACGGGAATTATTAACGGAAGACAAAACCATAACTTTGATGGGCATGGAATTCCAAATAATAGTTCGTTAGAAGGAGTATTATTAAATGCTTCTGTTGGTTTGACCTTCTACTTAGGTAAAAACGAAAAACATGCAGACTGGTATTCAGAAGACAATGAAAGATTAAATAAATTGGAAGATAGAGTTACTACAATTGAAACTAATCTTATTGATACTGATAAAGATGGTGTTGCTGATTTGTATGATTTAGAACCTAATACTGTTTCAGGAGTTGCTGTAAATACTAAAGGACAATCTATTGATAACAATCAAAATGGAGTTCCTGATGAATTAGAAAGTTATTTAGATAAAACTTATGCTAAAAAAGGCAGCGAAGGCGCAACAAACAATACTGTTGAAGAATTGATTAACGGTGGATATGTAAATGTTTATTTTGATTTTAATTCTTCAAAACCAACAAATGCTTCGTTATCCGGTGTTGATTTCTTAGTGAAATACTTGAAAAACAATCCTGGTAAAACTGCCGATATTATTGGTTATGCTGACGAAATTGGAAATTCTAGTTACAATATTGAATTATCAAGAAAAAGAGCTGAAGCTGTGAAAAAAGTAGCAGAAAATGCTGGAATCGATGCTTCAAGATTGAATGTAATTGCAAATGGTGAAGACACTTCTGTGAATAAAAAATCTAAAGAAGCACGTCAAATCGTGAGAAGAGTTACTTTCCAAGTAAAATAATCTTATTATTAATAAGAATAAAAAGGAGCAACTTCAAATTTGAAGTTGCTCCTTTTTTGTTATAAATTATAAATATTCTCAGAGTTTTAAAAAATCTAGATTTTCAATACCTTATTTAAAGCTCCAGCGGAGCAAAATTTTTATAGAACTTGAATAAAACAAATAAAAAAAGCTCCAGCGGAGCGACATCTTTTTTTCAATCTAATACATATCCCTCCGCTGGAGCTTTATATTGTAAACTTTTATTTTTTGCTATAAATATTTCGCTTCTCCGAAGCTTACAAAAAAAGGACGAAATATAAATTTCGTCCTTTTTTGTATTTATAAATTGACTGAACTAGTCTATCGCTCTTTTTGTAATATCTCCAAAAGCATCGATTCTTCTGTCTCTGAAAAACGGCCAGTTTTGACGCACATTTTCTTGCAAATCCAAATCAACTTCTGCAATTAGAATTTCTTCCTGATCGTGAGAAGCCTGAGCTAAAATTTCACCTTGCGGACCTGCAATAAACGAAGCTCCCCAAAACTGAATTCCTTCTGTTCCTTCAATATATTTTTCTAAACCAATTCTGTTTGCAGCGGCAACAAAAACTCCATTTGCAACAGCGTGACCTTTCATAACGTTCATCCACGCGCCATATTGGTTTTCTCCGTATTGTTCTTTTTCTTTTGGATGCCAACCAATTGCTGTTGGATAAAACAATACTTCGGCACCTTTTAAAGCAGTAATACGAGCTGCTTCAGGATACCATTGATCCCAACAAATTAGAGTTCCAATTTTTCCTTTTTTAGTTTCAATTGCCTGAAATCCTAAATCACCTGGCGTAAAATAGAATTTTTCGTAGAAATGTGGATCGTCCGGAATGTGCATTTTACGGTATAAACCAGCTTCTGTTCCATCAGTATCAATAATGTACGCACTATTGTGATAGATTCCCGCCATTCTTTTCTCGAAGAAAGGAACAATAATCACTACTCCTAATTCTTTTGCCAAAGCACTAAAAGCAATAAACGAAGTACTGTAAAGTGGTTCTGCTAAAGCAAAATTATCTACATCTTCACTTTGACAAAAATAATGACTGCTATATAATTCCGGAAGTAAGATAACTTCTGCGCCTTTATTGGCAGCGTCTTTTACCCAACTAATACATTTTTTTAGATTATTTTCGGCAACGTCATTTAGATTTAACTGAATAACGGCGATTTTATATTTTCTTTTCGGCATGACATAAAATTTAGAGTGCAAAAATAGTAATTTTTAGAGGAATGACAAAGTGTTGTTATCAACCGCGAAGTTCGCAAAGATTTACGCAAAGTTCGCTTAAAAATAGTCTTTACTGTTTGCTCGCAAAATCACAAGATGTAAAATTTATCTTTTTAAGATTATAAACAAACGTTTACAATAATTAGAATGTGACTCACTTAAAAAAAAACCATTTTACAAATATCTTATTCCTTGACAGAATCTAATATTTATAAAATGGTTCCTAACCTAAAAATTTATCAACTAAAAAACTAGTTTATAACCACTTTTTGAATTAAGAATTCAGTTGCTGATTTCTGAAATTTAATTTCAAAAGTTCCTTTTGCTGTCGCTTTAAATTTATAAACCGCTTTTTGAGGTTGTGGAGTTTGTAGTGTACAAACTTCTGCAGGATATTTAACTTCAACTCCAAATCCTTTTGATGCACCAATTGACACTTCTGTAAATTTACTGAATACACCACAAGCAGTTTCAGGAGTATAAGTTGCCTCATAGCTTAATTCGTCATTTACTTTTCCTGTTGCCGGTCCTGTAACTGCAGATACAAAAGAAATTTTTGTATTTGATGTAGGAGGAGGAGTTGGTTTATCATCGTCGCTGCTGCATGAAGTTAATGCAATTCCTAAAAATAATACTACTAAAACTGATTTAAGTTTAAAATTTTTCATATAAAATTATAATTAATTGTTAATTACTATGAAGATGCAGATAGGTTGCTTTGGTTGCTTTGCCTAAATGTTAAAAAAACAGCAAAAACAATTAAATCATTGTAAATCAAAAGATTATTTATTTAAAAAATTTTACGCAACTACAGTTATTTCTTATGAAAATTAAAAATTATCGCATAGCCCCGGTAGAAACGGCATCCTTTTTTTGCCGCTTTTGCGGAAAAAAAGATATAGTGAATGACGGGACTGGTGGGCTTTTGGAACTGATTATTTTGCTCCAAAAAAAAACACCAATCTTTCGAATGGTGTTTCTGAATAATTTTATAATGAGTTTATTCTGCTGAAGCTTTCTTTGGAAGTATCTTTTTGATCAGATTTACGATTGCCAAAACTACAAGTCCAAGAGCAAGTCCAATCACAAATTCTTTAATAATTGAAGGTAATGGCAATTGCGGAACGTAATGATGGAAAAACGGAATGTAATGCACGAATATTCCGCCAGCGACCAAAAGTAATGCGATTGTACCAATAACAGTCAAACTTTTAATTACTAATGGAAGCGCTTTTACCAATATGTTTCCGATAAATTTAAATACACTTTTGTCTTTTTTGCTAATTTGAATTAGTTTAAATCCAGCTTCATCCATTCTTACGATAAGCGCAACGATGCCGTAAACTCCAATTGTTGCAATTATAGCAATTATTGAAACTACTACAATTTGTTGTGCAATTGGTTTGCCAATTACGGTTCCAAGGGCAATAATTACGATTTCTACAGATAATATAAAATCAGTTACAATAGCTGATTTTACTTTTCCTTTTTCAGCTTCCAGAATTTGTTCTTCGGTTAAAACTTCATCAGTAATTCCTTCTGATTTTTCGTGTTCGTGCGGGAATACAAATTCGTAGATTTTTTCTGCTCCTTCATAGGCAAGAAAAAGTCCGCCAAGTACTAAGATTACAATGATTGCAACTGGAAAAAATGCACTTAATAAAAACGCGATCGGCAAAATGATTACTTTATTAAGAAGTGAACCTTTGCTGATTGCCCATAATACCGGAAGTTCTCTGGATGAAGCAAATCCTGAAGCTTTTTCAGCATTTACTGCTAAATCATCTCCTAAAATACCTGCTGTTTTTTTTGCTGCAACTTTACTCATTACTGCAACATCATCCATAATTGCTGCGATATCGTCTAATAGTACGAAAAAACCTGATGCCATTATACTTTTTTAATTTTAAAAAACTACGTAATTCACTGACTTTTAGCATCCAGTATAATTCGTAAGTTTGGTTATTTATTAGTGCTAATCTAAGACTTTTTGTTGATTTTTCTAACTAAAAATTAACTGCATTGTCCTAAAAGCACCCATATAATTATGAAAACTAAAATAGTTCCAAAACATCCTCCGCCTAATTTCTTAGCGCCGTAACCTGCTATTAATCCTCTAAAAATATTGTTCATCGTTTTGTAATTAAGATTATCTTTCTTTTGATTGATCGTTAAATCAGTACTGTAAAGGTCAAGACTTTATTTGGGATTATTTTATATTACTTTAAAAAAAAGTTATATTATTTTCGAATTTTGGTTCGCGTTTAAGCATAAAAAAACACCATTCGCCGCAACGAATGGTGTTTTTATTAGCTTATAAAGACGTACTAATCTGTATGTCTGCAATAAATTATTTCTCTATATGAGTTTGGTTTCTAAAAACCAATTGTCCATCAAAAGCATCAATCAAAATTATACTGTCTGTAGTGATGTTTCCAGCCAAAATTTCTTTCGACAATTGATTCAGCACTTCTCTTTGAACGACACGTTTTACCGGTCTTGCACCAAACTGCGGATCGTAACCTTTGTCTGACAAATACTTGATTGCTTCTGGCGTAGCATCCATTGTAATACCTTGTAAGGCCAACATTTTTGTAACGCTCTTAAGTTGTAAACTCACAATTCTAGAGATATTATCGACCGTTAAAGGCGTAAACATCACAATCTCGTCGATACGGTTTATAAATTCCGGACGTACGGTTTGTTTCAATAATCCCAAAACTTCCACTTTTGCAGATTCAGTCACAGATTCAATACTTCCTTTAAAATTCTCAAATTTCTCTTGTATAATCTGACTTCCCATATTGGATGTCATGATGATAATTGTATTCTTGAAATCAGCCAAACGCCCTTTGTTGTCTGTCAAACGACCTTCATCTAAAACTTGCAATAAAATATTGAAAGTATCCGGATGCGCTTTTTCGATCTCATCTAACAAAATAACAGAATACGGTTTTCTGCGCACAGCTTCAGTCAACTGACCACCTTCGTCATAACCAACATATCCTGGAGGCGCACCAACCAAACGGCTTACACTGTGACGTTCCTGATATTCACTCATGTCGATACGTGTCATCGCATTTTCGTCATCAAAAAGATATTCTGCCAAAGCTTTTGCAAGCTCAGTTTTACCAACTCCTGTTGTTCCTAAAAATAAGAAAGTTCCAACCGGTTTTTTCAAATCCTGTAAACCTGCACGACTTCTACGAACGGCATCACTCACCGCTTCAATCGCTTCTTCCTGCCCTACTACACGTTTGTGTAATTCGTCTTCAAGATGCAAAAGTTTTTCTCTTTCTGTCTGAAGCATTTTCATTACTGGAATTCCGGTCCATTTTGCTACAACTTCTGCAATATCTTCGCGGGTTACTTCTTCTTTAATCAAAGAATTACCAGATTGATATTCTTGCAATTGTTTCTGTAAAACATCCAGACGTTCTTGCGCTTCTTTAATTTTTCCGTAACGAATTTCGGCTACTTTTCCGTAATCTCCGTCACGTTCTGCACGTTCTGCTTCGTATTTAAAATCTTCAATTTCTAATTTTACAGCCTGAATTCCGTCAACAACATCTTTCTCAGATTTCCATTTTGCATAGATTTCGTTGCGTTCTTCTTTTAAGTTCGCCAAATCCATGCGTAGGATCTTCAATTTGCTTTCTTCTTTTTCACGTTTAATGGCTTCAATCTCAATTTCTAACTGCATGATTTTACGATCCAAAACATCTAATTCTTCTGGTTTTGAATTGATTTCCATACGCAGTTTCGAAGCTGCTTCGTCCATCAAATCGATGGCTTTGTCCGGTAAAAAACGATTCGTAATATAACGTTGAGAAAGTTCAACTGCTGCAATAATTGCCTCGTCTTTTATCTGAACTTTATGATGCGTTTCATACTTTTCTTTGATTCCACGTAAGATAGAAATTGCACTTTCTGTATCCGGTTCATCAATTAAAACTTTTTGGAAACGACGCTCTAAGGCTTTATCTTTCTCAAAATATTTTTGATATTCATCCAAAGTCGTTGCTCCAATCGCTCTCAACTCACCACGAGCCAAAGCTGGTTTCAGAATATTTGCAGCATCCATTGCGCCTTCTCCTCCACCTGCACCAACAAGTGTATGAATCTCATCTATAAAAAGAACAATATCACCTTCGGCAGCGGTAACTTCTTTTACAACTGATTTTAAACGTTCTTCAAATTCTCCTTTGAACTTCGCACCCGCAATAAGCGCTCCCATATCAAGTGAGAAAACGATTTTATCTTTTAAGTTTTCAGGCACATCGCCATCAACAATTCTATGAGCCAAACCTTCGGCAATAGCTGTTTTACCAACTCCCGGTTCTCCAACTAACATTGGGTTATTTTTTGTTCTACGCGTTAAAATCTGAAGCACACGACGGATTTCTTCGTCACGACCAATAACTGGATCGAGTTTTCCGGTACGTGCTAATTCATTTAAGTTTTTAGCGTATTTATTTAAGGAATTATAAGTTTCTTCAGCTGATGCCGATGTTACTCTTTCTCCTTTACGAAGTTCTTCGATAGCAGCTTTTAAACCTTTTCCTGTAACTCCCTGATCTTTTAAAATTTGTGAAACTTTACTTTTTGAATCGAAAATTGCCAAAATTAAATGTTCGATAGAAACATATTCATCGTTCATTTTCTGAGCAATAATCTCAGCTTCATTCAGCATTTTGTTTGCGTCTCTGGAAAGCATAATATCTCCTCCTGAAACTTTAGGAAAACTCTGAATTGTACTGTCTAATATTTGTAAAAACAACGGAACATTAACATTCAGCTTTTTCAAAATAAACGGCGCCACATTTTCATCTACTTCAAAAATAGCTTTAAAAATGTGTTCGTTTTCTATCTGTTGCTGTCCGTTGCGTTGGGCCAATTGCTGTGATAGCTGAATGGCTTCCTGCGACTTAATTGTAAATTTATTTATGTTCATATGTATGTGATTTATGATTGATTTTACTTAATAAATTTCGATACCATTAAAATTACAATTTATTGGATTAAATTTTTAACTTTAAATGATATAACTTTGCTTCAGATCTTTCAAAATATATTCCATACTAAAAATACAGACAAAATGTCGCTAAAAATCAGCTTTTAACCAATTTTTAACGCCAAAAAGTCATAAAAACACGCCAAAATATGAGTTTTTTAAATTCAATCTTCGGAAATTCAGAGAATACAGATTCTCCAAAAAGCAATGTAAACTGGACAGAATTAACTGATTTAGCTCAATTATCAGAAATAGAAGCTTTATCTAATGAAAAACCTGTTGTAATTTTCAAACACAGCACAAGATGCAGCATTAGCCGAATGGCTTTGAAACAATTTGAACGCGAATTTGATTTGAATGAAACCGTTGATGCTTACTTTTTAGATTTAATTGCCCATCGCGATATCTCTAATGAAATTGCTAACAAATTCAACGTTTATCACGAATCTCCACAACTTATTCTAATCAAAAACGGAAAAGCTGTTTACGATGTTTCGCACAGCGATATTGATGCAATCGCTTTAAAGGAAAAAGTTTAAAAAATTTTACCATTTAGATATTAAGAAAAATTAAGTTAATCTCTTAATCCTAAATACTTTTAATATAAAAAGTGAGATGTAAATCAATTTACATCTCACTTTTCTATTTTTATAATTAATAATCAATCATCAACAATTAACAATTCACTAGAAAGTTCCCTCTGAACCTCCTCCGCTAAAACCTCCGCCTCCAAAATCCATTGGAGATTCTGATTTCATTTCTGGTTTTAAACCAACTGTTGAAGCTACAATTAAGGCTTCGGCATTTAGAAACGCATTCGAACTATTAATTCTGTCCGGTTTAAAAGTTAATCCAGTTTCTTTATTTTTTAAATTTCTAATAGAAAAATAAGCGATTGCAAACAAAACCAATCCGCCCAGAGTTAATGCGACTTCTATTGGTAAAACTGAATAATAGAATCTGATCGTATAAATTGAAAATCCAATAGCCAGAAAACTAATCCAAAGCATGATTCTGTCTTTTGTTTTTAAGGCTTGCACCAAATAAACAACGGGAACAATAAAAGTAAACGCATAAAAAAATATGGCAAACGGAATATCTTTTCCTGGAAGTATTTCATTTCCTAAAAGCATTACAGAAAGTTCTCTAACTACAAGATAATTACAAGAAAGATAAAATAATACTAAACAGAAACTATTGGCAAGCAAAAGCCCATTATAGTAATACCTTTCCTTGAGATTACTAATCGCTTTTTTAGTTAAAAAGTAAAATGCAGCGGAAACTAACATTGCTGCAAATGGCAAAATAGTTTTTCCGACAGGACCAAATTCAAATAATCCATAAAATAAAACAGCCGAAGTAGCTAAACAAAAAACAAGCAAAGACAATAAATGTAAATATCTTATGTACATTACGAAAGAAGCAATTGCAACAAATACCGCAATTACCAATTCATATCCTTCTGTAGTGATGGCAATCGCAAAACCAACATTTAGAATCGCTCCGAGACAAAATGCATCTTCTAATCCGTGTCCATAATATTTGTGATTGGCTAAAAATTCTGCTCCGACAAAACCAACAATAGCAAAAATATAACAACAAACATTGAAAAAGGATTGTTCTCCACTAAGACCTAATAACGAAATTGCGCCACATACCGATAAATATAGAAATGCTCCCAACAAAAAGAATCCTAATCGAACCAAAATATTACTATTTCCTCTAAAATCCGGAAGTTCTTTTTTGATTAAATCTCTTTGTTCTTTACTTATAAAACCCGCTTCTTTCAAAGAATTTGCTTCTCCAAGCAAAGCTAAATCATCTAAAAATTGTTTATCGTATACTATCATTTTGCAATTTCTTTATTGAAGTTTTTAATAAGTTTAATAAATAAGACTATCGAGCCAATGAAATAAATTGGAAGAATTAAAATAAATAACTCCCAAATATCTGAAAAATCAACATGCTCAAAAACTCGGAACAAGAAGATATTAAAACCGATATAAGCATAGACGATCATAAAAACATACAACGAAATCGCCTTGAGATTATGACTTACTTTATAAAAATAATACGATGAACCTGCCAGAACAAAAGCAAAAATCAACCAAATACCTTCACTGTAATAATCAACTAAGCTGTTGATTGATGCGATACTTATAATGTGCAAAGCAAATGTTAGATAGATAATAGTAAAATGCTTTTTTAACTGAATTCTTGTGCTGTAAACTGTCCATAAAATGAGTAAAACTCCCAGCATTATTGCAGAATAACTTAAAGTTTGATTTGCATAAAAATAACTGTTATTCAATAAATCCTGGGGCGTTACCGAAAGTCCAATATAAGCCGCTAAACCAGTTATAGCAATAGTTAAAACACTTTTATTATCGAAATAATACGCACAAAAGAAACTGACAACCGTTGGAATTAAAGTTGCTAATCCGTAATGTGTTCCGAATGGTTTGTACTGAAATTGCAAATAACCTATAAAAATACAAGTCAAGATATTTGCCAATAAAACTAAATATTCTAAAACAGGATGTTCAAAAGTGGTTTCGGATTTCTGAAAGCCTTTTGCGTTTTTAAAACAGTAATAAAAACAAACTGCAATGACAATTAATAATAACGAAAGTATGGCAATATGACCAATACTATCGATGTTTTCATAAATCAAAATTCCGATTCCTGATGTAAATAACAAAACCGATAAATAGAGGAAAAACTTTAATTCGGCATTTAGCGAAAAAATATTCAGATTGCGATAGGAACTTATTTCCTGATACTGATTCTCTGTTATTAAATTTCTATCGAAAAGCGTTTTAGTGGCTTGGTCGTCAAACTTATTCATAGTTACTTTTATAAAAGTGCAAATCAAAAATAGTGTTTTTATTTGTAAGATGAATATTGTGAAATATTTTAGATTATAGATTATAGATTATAGATTATAGATTATAGATTATAGATTATAGATTATAGATTATAGATTATGCTTAAAAACGAAATCCCGAATCAAAGATTCGGGATTTCGTTTTTTTATGAATAGTAATCGTTTTACATTTTACAATTAACAATCAACAATTAATAAGCTGCTTTCATTTTATCTTTAATAGCATCCAGACACAAATTATTAATACTTCCTTCGTGTGTGTGTTTTGTTTCTTTTGGCGATTGATAAGTTCCTACTTCCAATTGTTCTGCAACGGCTTTGTATGCATCTCTGAATGGCATTCCTGCAACAACCATTTCGTTTAAAGTATCTACTGTAAACAGATAATCGTATTTTTTATCTTTTAAAATATTGTCTTTTACTGTAATATCTTTTACTGAGAAAATCGCAATATCTAAACATGCTTTCAGATTTTGAAGCGCTGGAAATAAACCTTCTTTCAAAAGTTGCAAATCCCTGTGATAACCACTTGGTAGATTATTCGTAATTAAAGTGATTTCGTATGGAAGTGCCTGAATCTTGTTGCATTTTCCTCTGATTAATTCAAAAACATCCGGATTTTTCTTGTGTGGCATAATGCTCGATCCTGTTGTAAGATGCGCCGGAAGACCAATAAAATCAAAATTTTGGCTCATGTACAAACAAACGTCCATTGCGAATTTTGATAAGGTTCCTGCAACACTTGCCATTGCAAATGCAACAGTTTTTTCTGCTTTTCCGCGGCTCATTTGTGCTGCAACGGCATTGAATTTCAAGGTTTCAAAACCTAATTCCTGAGTTGTAAATGTTCTGTTGATTGGAAACGAACTTCCGTAACCTGCAGCAGAACCTAACGGATTTTGATCAACGATTTTTGAAGCTGCATTCAACATTGTAATATCGTCAATAAAACTTTCAGCGTAAGCAGAAAACCACATTCCGAATGACGATGGCATGGCGATTTGCAAGTGCGTATATCCTGGCAATAAAACATTTTGGTGTTTTTCTGCCGATTCCATTAACAAATCAAACAATGTTTTTACTTGTTCTTTTAAGGCTTTTAATTCGTCTTTTAGATATAAATGAACATCTACTAAAACCTGATCGTTACGAGAACGTGCAGTGTGGATTTTCTTTCCGGCATCGCCAAGTTTTACAGTCAATAAATATTCTATTTTGGAATGTACGTCTTCAAAACTGTCTTCGATTACGAAGTTTCCTTTTGCAACGTCAGCAATGATTTCGTTTAAGGCATCAACCAGAGAAGTTGTTTCTTCTTTAGTTAATAAACCAATTTGACCCAACATTTTAGCGTGTGCAATAGAACCTAAAGCATCGTATTTTGCAAGAACCAAATCCAGTTCACGATCGTTTCCTACTGTGAAATGCTCGATTTGTTTATCTGTTGGTATTCCTTTTTCCCAAAGTTTCATAACTTAGTTTTTTAGATTTTTTGGAAACAAATGTTTCTATTATATTACTGTTTTTTTGAAGATGTTATTGTAATGAAACTCTAAATACTTTAAATTACCTTCTTTTAATTTGATTTTCATCTTTTCATTTATACCAATTTTTTCAATGTCTTCTAATTCTTTTGAAATCTTAATAAATCCACCTTTATCAAAAGTGATAAATCCTAAATCAAATAATTTATCATAAGTCGGTAAAAGTAAAAGTCCATTAAATTTATCTACTTTTTCGTCATTGTTAGATACTTTCCATGGCTTTATATGTGATGCTATTAGAAACCTAACATCTTTATAACCTGACAATGAACAGCCTTTCCAAATTTTTATTAAATCATTTCTATATTTACCTTGTCCAATTCTGCTTAAAATGATTGCTTTTTTTTCTAACTCTCTTAAATTAGGATCATTTTCAATTTTTTCAATTTCCAGCAAAATTCCTTCATCTTCTAGAAATTCAATATATAAATCTAATGAACGACTATACATTCTATTTCCTCTTTTATTTTTTGAAAGAAATTCAGCGTAACTAAAATATTCTTCTTTAAGTTTAAGAATTTCTTCAGACTTTATAATTTTATATAAATCAATATTTCTTTCTAAAGACTTTTTAAAATGATTTGAAATAGTAGTTATAGTTTTTGAATACTTCTCAGATTTAGAAATAGACTTTTTATTTACTTGTATCCACTTATCAAATTTTTCTCTCATAACAAAGATCTTAATTCTAAAAAAACAAAATTATAATTTAAAGAAATCAGTTAATATTTTGATATACAAGTCGATTCCTTCTTCGATTTCGTTGATGAAAATAAATTCGTCTGCTGAATGTGAACGCAAGGTTTCGCCTGGTCCAAGTTTTAAAGATTGACAACTCAAAACAGATTGATCTGAAAGTGTTGGCGATCCGTAAGTTGTTCTTCCTAAAGCAATTCCGGCTTGTACCAAACCATGTTCAACCGGAATAGACGAAGCGTTTAAATGCATTGATCTTGGCGTTACTTCGGCATTTACGTTTGCTTTTACCACATCCAGAATTTCAGTATTTGTATAACGATCTGTTACACGAATGTCTACAACCAAATCACATTCTGACGGCACTACATTATGCTGTTTTCCAGCACTAATTTGCGTTACGGTCATTTTTACGGGACCTAAAACATCCGAGATTTTATCGAATTTATAGTTTTTAAACCATTCCATTACAGGAATTGATTTGTAAATTGAATTATCATCGTTTTGATGTGCGGCGTGACTTGCAGTTCCTTTTACTTTTACGTCAAGAACCAACAAACCTTTCTCTGCAACAGCTAGTTGCATTAAAGTTGGTTCGCCAACAATCGCGCAATCTAATTCTGGTAAATGCTGTAAAACGCTGTTTAAACCATTTTTTCCGCTGCTTTCTTCTTCTGCGGAAGCTACAATTACAATATTATGAGACAGGTTTTGATTCTCATAAAAATGTACAAAAGTCGCCAATAACGAAACCAGACATCCTCCGGCATCATTACTTCCTAAACCGAATAATTTGCCATCTTTTACGATCGCTTTAAACGGATCGTTTGTGTAAGCTTGGTTTGGTTTTACGGTATCGTGGTGAGAATTCAGTAAAAGTGTCGGTTTGTTTTCGTCGAAATATTTATTGAAAGCCCACACATTGTTATTTTCTCTTTTAAAAGGAATTTCGTTTTGATTGAACCAATTTTCTATTAAAAGTGCCGTCTGATCTTCTTCGCTTGAAAATGAAGGGGTTTCGATAAGACTTTTTAATAATTCTATGGCTTCTTTGGTAAGCGTTTCTATATTCTTCATAGTTGTGTAGGTTCTCTGCCGTGATCCCGATAACTATCGGGACGAAGTCACAAAGTTTTTTAATTGAATCTGTGACATTTTTAATTTGCGCAAATTTCTTAAATTAAAATTTAAAAGTACTGCGCAGTTGTGCTTTTTTGCTACGAATTACACCAATTTTCATAAATTATCTTTTTGTCAAAGATTTAAAATCAAAATAAACTTTTTACCGTACGTCTAAAATTATTTTATCTTTTAAAAGAAAAAACTAGAGTCAATTCGTGGCAACATTTTTTATAATGTTATAGTCGTATGCGGAATATCTGAATTTTGGAGCATTTTATGATGCCCAATTTTGATTTTCTGAACGCCTCTTGATAAACTGTTAAAGCAATTGTCCAGTTTGGGAATCATTCCGGAATGGATTACTTTTTCTTCTTTTAGTTTATTGTATAATTCTTCGTTGATTTGGGTTATTACCGATGAATCATCTTCTGAATCTTGTAAAACTCCTTGTTTTTCAAAACAATAAGTAAGCGTAACGTCAAAAACTTCAGACATTGCGATTGACAATTCACTTGCAATTGTGTCGGCATTTGTGTTTAACAATTGTCCGTTTTTATCGTGTGTGATGGCGCAGAAAACCGGAACAATTCCTGCTTCCAATAAAGTCGCTAATAATTTGGTATTAACCTGCTTTACATCGCCTACAAATCCGTAATCGATTGTTGGGTGATTTCGTTTTGTGGATTGAATTAAATTTCCATCAGCTCCAGAAAAACCAATTGCGTTATTGTCTTTGGCTTGCAATTGCGCTACAATATGTTTGTTGATTTGTCCTGCGTAAATCATAACGACAACATCAAGCATTGGCGCATCTGTGATTCGGCGTCCGTCAATCATTTGCGGAACCAAACCAATACTTTGTGCCATTTTTGTAGCCGATTTTCCTCCGCCGTGAACTAAAACTTTATGTCCTTCGATTTTAGAAAAATCGGTTAAGAATTGTTCTAATTCGGTTGGATTATCGATAATATTTCCACCAATTTTTATTAAAGTAACTTTTTTCATGAGGTTCTAAGTTGCTAAGGTTCTAAGGGACTAAGGTTTTTATTCATCAGTTTCTAAGCATCTTAGAAACTTACAACCTTAGTACCTCAAAAAATTACAATTTTTTCAAAATCTTTTGTAAAACTAATTGTGCAGAATACGTTCTGTTATTCGCTTGCTGAATTACGATTGAGTTTTCGCTGTCAATCACTTCATCGCTTACAATTACGTTACGACGAACGGGAAGACAGTGCATGAATTTTCCGTTATTGGTTAATGCCATTTTTTCGGCTGTAACCGTCCAACTTGGATCTATGTTGGTTACTTTTCCGTAATCGTTGAAGTTACTCCAGTTTTTTACGTAAACGAAATCGGCATTCTCGAAAGCTTTGTTTTGATCGTATTCGATTTTGCAATCTTTCGTGATTTCAGGACTTAGTTCGTAACCTTCCGGATGTGTGATTACAAAATCCATATCTTTTTGCATTTGCATCATTTCTACGAATGAATTTGCAACGGCTTGTGGTAATGCTTTTGGATGCGGAGCCCAAGACAAAACTACTTTTGGCTTGTGTTTCGTTTTGTATTCTTCCATTGTAATTGCGTCTGCCAAAGATTGCATTGGATGACGAACAGCACTTTCCATGTTTACAATTGGCACTGTTGCGTGTTTTAAAAATCCTGAAATTACAGTTTCGGCATAATCTTTTTCTTTGTCTACCAAACCTGCGAAAGCACGAATTGCAATGATATCACAATATTGAGAAACTACTTCTGCAGCTTCTTTGATGTGTTCTGAAGCTCCAGAATTCATTATTGCTCCGTCTTCGAATTCTAATGTCCAACCTTCGTTGGTAAAATTCATCACCATAACGTTCATTCCTAAGTTTATAGCGGCTTTTTGAGTACTCAAACGCGTTCTTAAACTTGGATTGAAAAATAACATTCCTAAGGTTTTGTTTTTTCCTAGGTCTTGATTTTTAAGCGGATTTTTTTTGATTTTTAATGCGCTTTTTACCCATTTTGATAATGAGTCTATATCTTTTATTGAAATATAATTCATGTCTTTTTATTGTTTAATCGTTAATTTGTTTAACTGTTTATTTGCCCGATCGATTAACCGAATTAACGATTAAACAAATAAACATTTCTACACAATTTTCGTAAAAGGAATTTCGTCCTTTAATGCCTTCAGAATAAAATTATCATTTAATCCGTTGACGATCCAAGTTTCGATGTTGGCAGCTTTTGCGATTCCTGCTGCTTCGATTTTGGATTGCATTCCGCCTGTTCCGTGTGATGATTTTGATTCGCCTATTTCTTTTTCTAATACTTTTAAGTCTTTTACTAATTGAATCGTTTCAGGATTTTCATCATGAATAGAATCTTTTGTATAAATTCCGTTTGTATTGGTGGCAATAATCAGAATATCAACATTTAGCAGCACCGCGGTTAAAGCTGCTAATTTATCATTATCTCCAAACCGAATCTCATCCGTTGCAACGGTATCATTTTCATTAATAATCGGAATGTAATTGTTCTCGACCAAAACGTTTATTGTATTGACAATGTTTACTTTCGATTGTTCTTTTTCGAAATCTGAATAAGACAATAAACATTGTGATGTCAATAAACCTAAATCGCTGAAATTCTCATGGAAAATCCGCATTAAATGGGGTTGCCCAATTGAAGCTAAAGCTTGTTTTAATGCAATTTCTTTTCCTTTGCTTTCAAGTTTTACAAATTGTTTGGCGGCTGCAATGGCTCCGGAACTTACGATTACAAATTCGTAATCTTTATTTAGAGCAGCAATTTGCATACCTATATCTTCGATCTTTCCCCGCGAAATATGATTGGTTTCTTTGGTTAAAGTATTACTTCCTATTTTTAATAAAATCCTTTTTTTTGACATGCTGTATTATTTTTACCGCAAAGGGCGCAAGGTTTTTTTTATTCTGTTTGTGTTTACAAACGGTAAGTTCGCAAAGCTTTGTCTACAATTAAGTTTTAATTATCTAATTGACAAATTATCCAATTATCTCAATTATCTAATTTGTCCTTCTCCGTACACGTACCATTTGTTGGTTACCAAATGTTGCAAACCAATTGGTCCTCTTTGATGTAATTTATCTGTACTTATCGCTAATTCTCCTCCTAAACCAAATTGTCCTCCATCGGTGAAACGGGTTGAAGCATTTTGATAAACGGCTGCTGTATCAACGGCGTCCATAAATTCTTGTGCTGCTTTGTCATCTCTTGTAATAATTACTGCTGAATGTCCGCCACAATATTTATTTACTTTTTCGATTGCATTTTCCTCAGAATCAATGGTTCCGATTACGATTTTATAATCCAAAAATTCTTCATACCAAATATCTTCGTTTTGAAGTGTTTCTGTGTCTTCAAAGCTTTTTAATGATTCATCAACGATTACTTCTACATTAGATTCTTTTAAAGTCTCGATTAAAATAGCTGTAAAACCTTCAAAATTGGGCAATTTAGAATCTATTAAAACCTTGTCAACTGCATTACAAGCCGAGATTTTAGAGGTTTTAGCATTCAAAATTATTTTTAAAGCTAGATCTGTATCTGCATCTTTATGAACGTAAACAAAATTGTTTCCGCGTCCGCTTACAATTACCGGACAAGTGGCGTGTGCTTTTACAAACTCGATTAATTTTTCTCCTCCTCTTGGAACAATTAAATCTACTTTTTGAGTTGGTTTTTCTAAAAAAGCCTGAGTTTCTGTTCGATTATAATTCAAATATTCTACCCAATCTTTCGAAATTCCGTTTTCTGCTAAAGCCTGATGCCATAAATCAACAATTTTCAGGTTTGATTTTAAAGCTTCTTTTCCTCCTTTTAATAAAATCTTATTTCCGGATTTAAAGGCAATTCCTCCAGCTTCGATTGTAACGTCCGGACGAGATTCGTAAATGATTAAAATCGTGCCAAAAGCGGCTGTTTTATTTATGACTTTTATTCCATTATCATGAACAAAATGAAAACGCTCCACTCCAACCGGATCTTCCTGAGAAGCTAGTTGATTCAAAGACAAAATCATCTCGTCGACTTTTTTATCATCTACTTTTAGGCGTTCTTCCATCGCTAAATCTGAGCCGTCGTATGCCAATAAATCTTCCTGATTGGTCAAGATAATCTGACTCCGCTCCTGCTCGACCAGTTTTGCCATAGAGCGCAAAACCAGATTGCGTTTTTCAATTGATAATGGATTCATTTTTTTGGTTTAATTGGTTAGTCGTTAATTCGTTTAATCGATTAACCAGTTAAACGATTAAACGAATTAAAAGTATTTGGTAAACTTTAGTTTTGAAGTTCTTGCAAACTTTCTTTTAAAGCTACGATAAAAGTATCAATATCAGCTTTTTTCACTGTCAATGGTGGCAAAATTCTTAATAGATTTTTGTTGTTAGCACTTCCTGTAAAAATGTGTTTTTCGATGATTAGTTTTTTTCTTAAAGCAGCAACGTCAAAATCAAATTCTACTCCAAGCATTAATCCTTTTCCTTTTACTTGTTTGATTCCGGGAACTTCTTTAATTTTTTCTAAGAAATACTCATAAACTTCGTTTACATTTTTTTGTAAATCTAGTTTTTCAATTACGTCAAGAACCGCAATTCCTGCTGCACAAGATAAATGGCTTCCGCCGAAAGTGGTTCCTAATAATCCGAAACTTGCTTCAAATTTTGGAGAAATTAAAATGGCTCCAACCGGAAATCCGTTCCCCATTCCTTTCGCAACTGAAATAATATCAGCGTTGATTCCGTGATGTTGAAATGCGAAGAATTTTCCGCTTCTTCCATATCCTGATTGTACTTCGTCTAAAATCAAAACAACATCATGTTTTTTACATGCTTTTTCTAAAGCCTGAAAAAATTCTGTTGTTCCTTGATCTAAACCTCCAACTCCTTGAATTCCTTCAATAATTACTGCTGTAACATCTCCTTTTTCAAGTTCTGCTTCAACTAATTCGATTTGATTTAAAGGTAAAAAAGTAACTACTTGTTGTGCATTAATTGGTGCTACAATTTTCTTATTGTCTGTAACAGCAACGGCTGCAGAAGTTCTTCCGTGGAAAGAATTATCGAAAGCTACAACTCTTGATTTTCCGTTATGGAAAGACGCTAATTTTAAAGCATTTTCATTTGCTTCAGCTCCAGAACTGCATAAAAACAATTCGTAATCTTCTAATCCTGAAAGTTTACCTAATTTCTGAGCCAATTCTACCTGCAAAGGATTCTGAATTGCATTCGAATAAAATCCTAAATGATCTAATTGATTTTTTAGTTTTTCTACATAATCAGGTTGCGTATGGCCAATCGAAATTACACCATGTCCGCTATATAAGTCTAAATATTCCACTCCGTTATTGTCTGTAATTGTGCAATCTAGCGCTTTTACAGGAGTTATATCATAAAGTGGGTATACGTTAAATAAATTCATGTCAATTTTTGTTTTTTTTGTTTCAGGTTTAATGTTTCAAGTTATATAGAGAACGTGAAACATTAAACTTGAAACTATTGTTAAGTTTCATATCTCTTGTTTCAAGTTACGTACAGAACGTGAAACTTGAAACTTTAAACCTGAAACAATTTTTCCTAAAATCCGCTTGGTTTCAAATGTAAACCTGTAGTTTCTTCTAATCCGAACATTAAATTCATGTTTTGAATCGCTTGTCCTGAAGCACCTTTGGTTAAGTTGTCAATGATTGAAGTGATTAAAATCCGGTTTCCTTTTTTCAATAAACTAATGATACATTTGTTGGTTTGAACGACTTGTTTCATATTGATGTTTGTCGTTGTAACGGTTACAAAAGGTTCATTTTTATAGAAATCTTCGTATTTGGCAACTAAATCTTCTAAGCTTTCTTCATAAGTTGTGTATAATGTTGCAAAAATTCCTCTTGTGAAATCGCCTCTATTCGGAACAAAAATTAATTCATCTGAATAATCCGCTTGCAATTGATTAACGCTTTGGTTGATTTCGCCCAAATGTTGGTGTTCAAAAGCTTTATAATGCGACATATTATTGTTTCTCCAACTAAAATGAGAAGTTTCGGCAAGACTTACACCCGCACCTGTACTTCCAGTTGTTGCATTAATATGAACGTCAGATTTCAATAGATTATTTTTTGCTAAAGGCAATAAAGCCAATTGAATAGCTGTAGCAAAACAACCTGGATTTGCAATAAAATTTGCTTTTTTAATTTCCGCTTTATTTAATTCAGGCAATCCGTAAATGAATTCTTTTCCTTCGAAATTAGCATCTTTCGTTAATCTGAAATCATTTCCCAAATCAATGATTTTGGTATGACTTGCAAACTTGTTTTCTTCCAAAAATGAAATCGATTTTCCGTGACCTAAACACAAGAAAACTACATTTACATTTGGATTTACAACATCCGTAAAATTCATTTCAATATCTCCCATCAAATCGTGGTGCGCCACTGAAAGTGGTTTACCAGAATTGGTTGTACTGTAAACAAAATCGATGTTTACATTGGGATGATACATCAAGATTCTGATAAGTTCTCCGGCTGTGTAGCCCGAACCACCAATTATTCCAACATTAATCATGAGTTAAATGGTTTACTGATGAAAATATATTTTGTGCATTTCCAAGAATTTTGATAAATCCTTTTGCATCGTCAGATGTCCATGCATTGTTCATTTCTCCGTATTGACCAAAACCTGTGTTCATCAAATCATTTTTAGATTCGATTCCGTCAAGCGAAAAATGATATGGTTTTAATGAAACCGTTACGGTTCCGTTTACTGTTTTTTGTGTGTCTTGCAGGAAAGTTTCGATGTTTCTCATTACAGGATCTAAAAACTGACCTTCGTGAAATAACATTCCGTACCAGTTTCCTAATTGTTCTTTCCAGTATTGTTGCCATTTACCAAGTGTATGTTTCTCTAATAAATGGTGCGCTTTTATAATGATTAATGGAGCTGCAGCTTCAAAACCAACTCTTCCTTTAATTCCTATAATTGTATCTCCAACATGAATATCTCTACCAATTGCATAAACATTTGCCAGTTTTTCAAGTTTTACAATATTATTTTCCGGTGCATCTTTTTTACCATTTAATGCCACTAATTCTCCTTGTTCAAAATGCAAAGTCACTTTTTCTTCTCCTTCTTTTTGCAATTGAGACGGATATGCTTCACTTGGTAACGGTTGACTTGAAGTTAAGGTTTCTTTTCCTCCAACGCTTGTTCCCCAAAGTCCTTTATTGATAGAATATTGTGCTTTTTCCCAAGAATAGTGAACTCCGTTTTGAGCCAAATAATCTACTTCTTCTTGTCTTGAAAGTTTTAAATCTCTAATTGGTGTAATAATTTCAATTTCCGGAGCGATGGTTTGGAAAATTAAATCAAAACGAATCTGATCATTTCCTGCACCTGTACTTCCGTGTGCGATCGCGCTTGCTCCTACTTTTTTAGCATATTTTATAGCTTCAATTGCCTGAAAAACACGTTCTGCACTTACTGATAATGGATATGTATTGTTTTTTAATACGTTTCCAAAAATCAAATATTTTATAGCTTTATCATAATATTTGTCAATGATAGTCAAATTGGCGTGTTGTGCGCTTCCTAATTCGTAAGCTCTTTTTTCAATTGCTGATAATTCTTCAGCATCAAATCCTCCTGTATCTACAAGTACGGTGTGAACTTCGTATCCTTTTTCATTTTTTAAATATTTCAAACAATACGAGGTATCTAATCCTCCACTATAAGCTAATACAACTTTTTTCATTTTTTATAATTTAGGCTAATACTTTCGTATGTAGCAAGTTTGAGATTTCTTTTTTAATTTATTCTTAGGTTAAAAAGATAAACGACAATAGTTTATTTAAGAATAAGGCTTGTTTTATTTTCTTTAATCTGCTTAAAACGGCTTCGTTAAAAGGATGTCTTGGCGGATCTTTTTGTTTTTCTTTCGGGTCGTACAACATTCCTGTGCAAAGACACATTTTGTTTTCTTTGCTTTTTAGAATTTCATAATTGGTACAGGTTTTACAGCCAGACCAGAAACTTGGATCTGTCGTAAGTTCAGAGAAAGGCACGGGTTTGTAACCAAGATCAGAGTTGATTTTCATTACAGCCAAACCGGTTGTAATTCCAAATATTTTAGCGTCTGGATATCTTTTTAGAGAATAATCAAAAACCTTTGATTTGATCTTTTTTGCCAAGCCCAAACTTCTATAATCCGGATGTACAATTAAGCCTGAATGCGCCACGAACTTGCCGTGTTGCCAACTTTCGATATAACAAAAACCTGCAAATTTTCCATCTGCCAAAGCAATCATCGCATCACCGTTCGACATTTTTTTCTGAATGTATTCAGGAGTTCTTTTAGCAATCCCTGTACCTCTTAACAAGGCAGATGATTCTATTGTATCGCAAATTTCCTGTGCGAATTTGAAGTGTTCTTCCTGAGTAACAACAATAGAGATTTTCATTTCAATAGTTGAAGTTAGAGTTAAAAATTAAAACGTATTGTTTAGTTTGAAATCCTGAATTCAATCCAATAAAAATAGACAAAAAAGAAGTAACATTCTCAAAATCAAAAACTTGACTAAGAAAATTCAAAAAATAATATATACTTTTAGGATATGTTTGTCCAATGGACAAATTATGTGATTTCAAAATGAAAAATGAATATAAATAAATACGCGGCGAAAAACTCTGTGAATACTATAGAGATAGTATCCGTACTTCGGGAGAAGTTACAGGTGAGTTTGTCCGTGACAAAGAAGTTATATGTAAACTTATTTTATTCATTGGTGCAAAAGTACACTATTTTTTAATTCTCAAAACAAAAAATTAAAATTCTAACATTTTTTTAATGTAATGTTATTTTTTGTAAGCTACTAAGGTTCTGAGATACTGAGGTTCTGAGGTTTCTTTTTTAACCTGAAACTTGAAACAAAATAGAAAACCTGAAACAAAAAGAAAACCCGATAGCTATAGAATAACTATCGGGTTTTAAATATTTTAGTATTGTATATTTCTAATTCTTATTTAGTAAACGGAATCGATTGTCCGCTGCCTAAAATTATCATATCAAATCCTGTTTTTGCTTCATTAAACTTAAATTTTAATCCAGCTCCAGTTGATTCAAATGTATCTTTTTCGTTCTCTACCGGTGATACAGGAAACTTTGGATAGTTTGTAATCTCAGCATTTAATGTGCTGTTTTTTTCTGTAAATTCAATTTTAAGTGGTGCTTTAGTTGTTGAATATATTCCTAAATAACCGTCTAAAATTATGTCTTTTTCTATTGTACTTTTTCCGGCTGTCCAGATATTATTTGCTTCATTATGATCTGGAAAAACATGATCAGGATCAAGTGTTATACTTTGAATTTCTTCTGTAGAATCATGTTTGAATGACCACACATTGTTACGTTGCCATATTTCTACAGGAACAGTAACTCTTGAAACTTTACCACTTTTTGTTTTAACATCTAAAACAATTGGCATTGGCATTTTATCAAAATTTTCAACTGTAATTACAACTCCTTTTGACGGATCGTTTTTTACATATTTAATTGAATTTACACCTTGGTCAAAACGCCAGTTGTTAACGTACCAGCTTCTCCAGAACCAGCTTAAGTCTTCACCAGCAACATTTTCCATAGATCTGAAAAAGTCATCTGGTTGTGGATGTTTGTAAGCCCAACGCTCTACATAAGTACGGAAAGCAGTATCAAAACGCTCTTTTCCTAATATTTGCTCTCTTAAGATTATTAATCCTGAACTTGGCTTGAAATAACATAACATACCTATATTTGCTTCCTTCATATTATCAGGAGAACTCATGATAGTTTCTAAATCAGGTCTTGTAAAAGGCTCCGCATTTTTATGCAAATCTGTTGGAGGATCATTATATTCGCCTTTGTTAAATTCTGCCGTACTTAATGAATTTATAAAAGTATTAAAACCTTCATCCATCCAGGCAAATAATCTCTCGTTTGAACCTACAATCATAGGAAACCAAATGTGTCCAAATTCGTGATCTGTAACTCCCCATAAATCTTTTCCTTTAGATTCCCATCCGCAAAAAACAATTCCTGGATATTCCATTCCGCCTTCGTTTCCTGCTACGTTTGTTGCTACAGGATAAGGATATTCAAACCATCTTTTAGAATAGTTTTCAATCGCTGCTTTTACATATTCAGTTGAACGCCCGTAACCATCTTTTCCGTCACTTTCAACAGGATAAGCTGATAATGCCAATGCTTTTTTACCACTTGGTAAATTAATTTTGGCTCCATCTAAAATAAAAGCCGGAGATGATGCCCAAGAAAAATCACGTGCATTTTTTATTTGATAATGCCATGTTTTTACGGCCGTTGCATTTGCAGTCGCCGTTGCAGCAACTTCAGAAGCAGAACGAATCGAAACTGTTTTATCACTTAGAGAAGCTTCTTTGTAACGTTTAAATTGCTCAGCAGGTAATACTTCTGCTCCATTTAATAGTTCTCCAGAACCTACAACGTAATAATTTGCAGGAGTTGTAATTTTTACATCAAAATCTCCATATTCCAAGTAAAACTCAGAAGCGCCTAAATAAGGAGCAGTATTCCAACCTCTTACATCATCATACACACACATACGCGGGTACCATTGTGCAATTGTGAAAATCTTACCGTTTTTAGTTTCTAAAACTCCCATTCTATCAGATCCTTCAAAAGGAGCGATGAATGAAAATTCGATTTTAATTTTTACAGAACCTCCTTTTGAAGCTAATTCTTCTGGAAGAAAAACTTGCATTCTGGTATCTGTAATTACATATTTTGCATCAACTTCTGTTTTTTTCTTTCCAACAGAAATTACTTTTACTGATTTTATCTTATTTCCTCCGTCAAAAACCTGACCTTGAGCTCCGTTACGACTTCCTGTTAAAGGCACAACAGCATTTCCTCTTGAATCTGCTTTGAATAAGTTTTGGTCTAAATACATCCAAACAAATGACAATTTATCCGGACTATTATTAGTATATGTAACTTCGTCTGTACCGATAATTTCGTTTGTAGTCCCGTTTAGCTTTGCTGTAATCTGATAATCAGCTCTGTTTTGCCAATACTCAACTCCTGGCTGACCGCTTGCAGATCGCGTTGGCGTACCATTTTTAGTGTAAAAATTTGGTGCAAACGCATCATGATAATTATAATTGTTTACTGGATTTACTGCTGTCCCCGCAGGCGTTTGTTGCGCCCAAACAGAAGAAACTCCAACAAAGAAAGCCATGGTTAAAAGGCTTTTAAAGGAATGCTTTTTCATATTTTTTAGCTGTTTATGTAGCAAATTAATGAAAAAAAAAGCTATTTCTAGAGAAAACCTAAAAGATAAATTTAATTTTAGCATAATTTTATCAAAAAAATATTTTAAAGCTTTTTCTTAGAAAAATAAAATTTATAAAATACATTTACATATCTATAAAATTAATCTACTTCAACTATAAAAAATTGAATACAACTATTTCAAATTCACAGATAAGTGCTTCTATTAAACACGCGGGAGCAGAATTATTTTCATTAAAAAATAATCAGAATAAAGAATATATCTGGGAAGGTAATCCTGATTTCTGGGGGAAACACTCGCCTGTTCTTTTTCCAATTGTTGGGACTTTAAAAAACAATACTTATACTATTAACGGAACTGAATATCAATTACCAAGACACGGTTTTGCTCGTGACATGGATTTTCAATTGATCGAAAAAACCGAAAATAGTGCCGTTTTTTCATTAAAATATAATGAAGAAACATTGAAAAAATATCCTTTCTCATTTGAATTACAACTTATCTATACGCTTCAGGAATCTACATTAGACATTGAATATAAAGTAATTAATGAAGGTGAATCTAAAATGCCTTTTTCGATTGGAGCGCATCCTGCAATAGCATTACCTGAATCTTTTGAAAATTATACTCTTGATTTTGAAAAAAATGAAGTTCTGGAATATTATATTTTAGAAAATGATTTAATCTCAAACAAAACAAAAGTTTTAGAAAGCAACGAGAGTTTAGTTCCTTTAAATTATAAATTATTTGAGAACGATGCTTTAATTTTCAAAACATTAAAGTCAAATTCGCTTACAATTCTTGAAAACTCAAAGCCTTATATTAAGGTTGCTTTTGAAGATTTTCCTAGTTTAGGGATTTGGACCAAAGAAAATGCTCCATTTATATGTATTGAACCTTGGCTTGGATATTCAGATACTGCCGAAAACTCTGGTGATTTATTTGAAAAAGAAGGAGTTTTAGTTTTGAATGCCAAGCAAACTTTCCAAGCAAAATTTAGTTTACAAATATTATAAATAGTAAAGAAATGCTAGAATTCAATTTTAATCCGTTTCCGGTTATAGAAACGGAACGTATAATATTAAGAAGGGTTACAAATGATGATGCACATGATATTTTCATATTGCGTTCAAATCCTGAAACAATGAAATTCATCCCAAGGCCTTTGTTGAAAAGTGCCGAAGATGCTCTTGTTCTTATTGCCGAGATTGAAGGTAAAATAAATACAAATGTTGGTATCAATTGGGCAATTACACTAAAAGACAGTCCTAAACTACTTGGTATAATTGGCTATTACAGAATGCAGCCTGAAAATTATCGTGCCGAAATTGGATATATTTTGTTACCTGAATTTCACGGAAAAGGAATAATTACGGAAGCTGTAAACCGATTAATTAAATTTGGTTTTGAAGATTTAAAATTACATTCGATAGAAGCTGTTATTGATCCTGAGAATTTTGCCTCTGAAAAAGTACTGCAAAAATGCGGCTTTGTAAAAGAAGCTCATTTTAAAGAATCTGATTTTTATGAAGGTCGTTTTTATGATAAGGTAATTTACTCATTATTAGAAAAGTAATTTCACTGACTTCTTTTTTACAGAAAAAACTTTATTAAAAAAGAAAACAAGGAACAATAGTAACTATTCTTATGCGTTATATTTGCACGCAAAATAATTAATGCAATTTGCATTTGTTTATAATATACCCATGAAAAAATTATTAATTCTTCTTGTTCTTTTCTTTACAATACAATCACAAAGTCAAACTTTTATTAAATTTAATGCTGCTACAGCTTTAATAGGTGTGCCAAATGTTGGTATAGAAACCAGTATTGGAGAGAAAACTACTTTTAGTTTTGATGTAATGGCTTCTTTTTGGAAATCCTTTAACGGACATAATCCAATGGAATTTTATACGCTAACTCCTGAAATTCGTTATCATTTCAAAGAAAAGTATAATGGATTTTATGCCGGTATTAATGCTGGTCCTGACTTTTATCAAATTCAAAAATGGAATTACTGGGACACAAACAAATACGAACACGGTTTTGGTTATCGATTAGGTGTAACCATCGGATACAATATCAAATTAAGCGATAAATTTTTAATAGATATTTTTGCAGGTGGTGGTTGGCATCAAGGTTTTTATCATGGATATTACAATGATGGAACTCCTGGAAGATACGAAAAATCTCCAAACTGGAACAAAAGTGGCGAATGGCTTCCGTATCGTGGCGGCGTTATGATTTCTTACAAATTGTAATTACTTCGTAAACTTAGGTAGTGATTTTACATATAAATCTTCTACTTTTTTACGAGCCCAATCCGTTTTTCTTAAGAAAGTTAAACTCGATTTGATACTAGGATTTGATAAAAAGCATTTTACGGGAATTAATTCTCCTAATGTATCAAAGCCATAATAATCAACTAATGATTCTAAAATTTTTTGAAGTGTAATTCCGTGTAAAGGATCTTTAGATTGATTCTGCATTTTATACTTTTTAAATAATAATAAAAAGACCGTGCTTTAAAAAAGTACGGTCTTTATTTTTTACAAAACTAGTAAATTGAAATCTAAATCAATTAAATCTTTAATTATCTTTAGACATATCAAAGTTTTCCAATTTTGTTTACATTTGTACTTATGTTAAAAACAGTCAATATACTTAATAAAAGAGCTCGATTTGATTATGAGATAATCGACACTTATACTGCCGGAATTGTTTTATCCGGAACTGAAATTAAATCAATACGATTAGGCAAAGCTAATATTACCGAAAGTTTCTGCGAATTTAGTAATCTCGAACTTTTTGCTATTAATACTTACATAGAAGAATATTCTTTTGGAAATCAATTTAATCATAAATCCAGAAGCGAGAGAAAATTACTTTTGAATAAAAAAGAATTAAAAACCCTTCATAAAAATGTGCAGGCAAAAGGACTTACAATAGTTCCTTTAAAATTGTTTACCAATGAAAAAGGATTGGCAAAATTGCAAATTGGTCTTTGTAAAGGAAAGAAAAATTACGACAAACGTGAATCTCTTAAAGAACAAGACACAAAACGTGATTTAGATCGAATAAAAAAAGCTTATAACTAAAAGTTATTTTTACCAGAACTAGTATTCTTTATCATTTTATACGTATTTTTACTACAATAATTCTAAAAAAATGTAATATGAAGAAGTACTTATTTTTATTGATTACTGTTTTTGCACTTTCAAGTTGTGGTAGCAATACTTCTATTGTCAATAGTTGGAGAGATCCTAAAATAACTGTTGCTCAGGAGAATTTCAAAAAAGTATTAGTTGTTGTTTTAGTAAAAGACGAAGCTTCAAGAAGAGTTGCAGAGAATAGAATTGCAGCAAGTAATCCTATTTTTAAGACTTCTTATCAATATCTAAACGAAACTACTAAGGAACTTACTAAGGAACAAAAACTAAAAATTTTACAAGACGAGAATTTTGATGGAGTAATCACAATGCGATTAGTAAGTAAGGATAAAGAAACTACATATGTTCCCGGAACTTATACAGGAATGTATTACGGTGGATTTGACGGAATGTACACTGGAATGTATGGTTACGGTTTTGGAAATTGGTACGGAATGTACTCTCCTAACTTCTACGATCCGGGGTATTATCAGGAAACAACTTCGTATATGGTAGAAACGAATATTTTTTCATTAAAAGAAAATAAACTAATCTGGACAGGAACTACAAAATCAGATTACGTTACTGATTTAGGTCAAACCGTTGATGCAATTATGCAAACAGTGGTAAAAGAAATGAGAAAAGACGGATCACTTCCTCCTAAATAAAAAGTATTACTAAAAGCAATAGTTATCTGTTGCTTTTTTTATGAAAACAAAAATGACTAAATTTGTCAAGACATTTTTAAACATATTTTTAAATGAAAACGCTTCTTAAAAACGCTAGAGAACAAAAAGGGCTAAAGACTCGAGAAGTGGCACAGATTCTAAGTATTGATCAGGCTCTAATTAGCAAATTTGAGAGTGGAATAAGAAAACCAACTAAAGATCAAATATCTAAACTTTCTCAACTTTTAGAAATTGATTTTGAAACCTTAATGATTGCGTGGCTTAAAGAAAAAATCCTCTATGAAATTGGAGATGATGAATTTGCTCTTAAGGCTTTATTACTTGCAGAACAAGAAATTCAGAACAGTAAAAAAATAATAAATTCTACCGTTTTATCGACGATTCAGTTGATTTTGGACGAAATAGAAACTCTAAAAAAACAAATTCAATCATTTCAGCATTTTGATTTACGGAGAATTTCGAAAATATTAGAATTAGAATTTATTTTTGAAAGCAATCGTTTAAACGGAAACTCACTGACATTTGAAGATACAAAATCAGTAATTAACGAAGGCTTGACGATTCCCGGAAAAAGCATGAACGAACATCTTGAAGCAGTAAATCTTCAGGAGTCAATTGCCTATATAAAAGACTTAATTCAAAAGAAAACCTCTCTTACAGAAAAGGAATTCCTTATTGTACACAACCTAATCCTTAGAGGAATAAAACCTGAAAACTCAGGAAAATACAGAAATGATACATTAGTAATTCGAGAAATGAACTTGTTCTTTAATTGGTACGAAACCAATAAAAATGGCTTACATCCAATACTTTTAGCTTCTGAGGCACATTTAAAAATCCTTACTCTAAATCCTTTTGAAAATGGAAATGCACAAATTGCTAATTTATTGATGAACTGGATATTATTGCAAAACGGTTACGTGTTTGCAACTATAAAAGAAGATAAAAGCGAATATTTATCTGTTTTAAAAGAATGTGAGAACAAAAATGACAAGACCTTTTTTATTAAATATATTCTTCGAATAGAAAAAGAAAATTTATTACACGCAATAAAACTTACTTCAAAATAAAAAAGCCCAACTAAATTGGGCTTTTCTCTTAATTTTTATCTTCTAATAAAGGAACAAATCTAAATTCTCCAAACTCATGTTTTTCGAATTGTGTTTCATTTTTTCGAATTAGTAAAGTCATAATCTGAACATCTTCGCCTAGCGGAATAACTAATCTCCCTCCTATTTTTAACTGTGCCATTAATGGCTGAGGAATAAACGGAGCGCCTGCCGTTACAATAATACTATCAAACGGTGCATAACTTGGTAATCCTTTATATCCATCACCAAATGATAAATGCTTAGGACGAATATTTAACTTTGGAAATAAATTTGAAGTCGTTTTAAACAACTCATTCTGTCTTTCCACGCTATATACCTTAGCGCCCAACATGCATAAAACTGCAGTTTGGTAACCGGAACCAGTTCCTATTTCAAGAATTTTGTGTTCTTTTTTAACTTCTAATAATTGAGATTGAAAAGCAACTGTATAAGGTTGCGAAATAGTTTGCCCCGCTCCTATAGGAAAAGCCTTATCCTGATAAGCGTAATCTTCAAAACTAGAATTTAAAAAAAGGTGTCTTGGGATTTTTTTTATCGCATCCAAAACCGCTTTATCAGTAATTCCTTTTTGCTCTAAAGTGCTTACTAATTGATTACGAAGTCCTTGATGTTTGGCAGTGTCTTTCAAAATGGGTAGGTTTTATTTTTGCAAAAATAGGAAACAAAACAGTAAATCAAATATTGATTTTTAATTATTAAATTCCTAAATCTTTATTGCATTAACTTTCACTTTCGACAAATAAATTATATTTTTGTTTAAAATACATTCTCATGTTAAAAGTAGGAGTTTTAGGTGCAGGTCATCTAGGTAAAATACATTTACGCTTATTACAACAATCTGACAAATACGAATTAGTTGGATTTTACGACGAAAATCAAGAAAATGCCGAAAGAATTTCAAAAGAATTCGGTTATAAAAACTTCAGTACTATTGCAAAATTAATCCACGCTGTGGATGTAATCGATATTGTTACACCAACACTTTCTCATTACAAATGTGCAAAAGTGGCGATCAAATCAGGTAAACATATCTTTATAGAAAAACCAATTGCCAATACTGTAGACGAAGCTGAAGAAATTATTGCTTTGGCAAAAGAATACAATGTAAAAGGCCAGGTTGGTCATGTTGAGCGCTTTAACCCAGCGTTTATTGCTACAAAAAACATGATCGAAAATCCAATGTTTATAGAAACGCATCGTTTGGCTGAGTTTAATCCGCGTGGTACAGATGTTCCTGTAGTTCTCGATTTAATGATTCATGATATTGATGCTATTTTGAGTGTTGTTCATTCAAAAGTAAAAGACATTCACGCAAGTGGAGTTTCTGTAATCAGCGATACTCCGGATATTGCCAATGCAAGAATTGAATTCGAAAATGGATGTGTTGCCAATTTAACAGCAAGCAGAATTTCGATGAAAAACATGCGTAAAACACGTTTCTTTCAAAGAGATGCCTACATTTCAGTTGATTTCTTAGAGAAAAGATGTGAAGTTGTTCGTATGAAAGATGCTCCTGAAGTTCCCGGAGATTTTGATATGATTCTGCAAAATGCCGAAGGTGTAAAAAAACAAATCTATTTTACCAATCCTGACGTTGAACAAAACAATGCAATTCTGGACGAATTAGAATCTTTTGCAAATGCAATAAAAACTAATACTACGCCAGTTGTAACTCTTGAACAAGCAACAGATGCTTTAAGAGTAGCATATCAGATTATTGATTGTTTCGAAAAATAATACAAAAATATAACTCATTATTTTTAAGGTTTAAAGCGTATTTCTAAGTAGCTTTAAACCTTAACTTTTAAAATTAAAATATCAAATTAAATGAAAACTATCGCTGTAATTGGTGCAGGAACAATGGGTAACGGAATTGCTCATACATTTGCACAAAGTGGTTTTACCGTAAAACTTATCGATCTTTCTGAGAAATCATTAGACAAAGGAATGGCGACTATTGCTGCCAATTTAGATCGAATGCTTTCGAAAGGAACAATTACTCAGGAAGAAGTTGCAAAAACGATAACCAATATTATTACCTATACAGATATTAAAGATGGTGTTGTTGGTGCAGATTTAGTAGTTGAAGCTGCTACTGAAAATGTAGAGTTAAAACTGAATATTTTCAAACAATTAAACGAAGCTTGCTCTCACAATACAATTCTGGCGACTAATACTTCTTCGATTTCAATTACACAAATCGGATCTGTTGTCGCACATCCTGAGCGTGTTATAGGTATGCACTTTATGAATCCGGTGCCAATTATGAAATTAGTCGAAATCATTCGTGGATACAACACCAGCGATGAAGTGACTAAAATTATCATGGATTTATCAGAAAAATTAGGAAAAACTCCTGTTGAAGTAAATGATTATCCTGGTTTTGTGGCAAACAGAATTTTAATGCCAATGCTAAACGAAGCAATCGAAACGTTATATAATAAAGTAGCCGGTGTTTACGAAATTGATACTGTAATGAAATTAGGAATGGGACATCCAATGGGACCGCTTCAATTAGCTGATTTTATTGGTCTTGACGTTTGTCTTGCTATTTTGAATGTTATGTACGAAGGTTTCAAAAATCCTAAATATGCTCCTTGCCCATTATTAGTAAATATGGTTAGAGCCGGAAAATTAGGCGTTAAATCTGGTGAAGGTTTTTATGACTATAGTGAAAGTAAAAAAGCAGAGAAAATCTCTAAGCAGTTTGTTTAAGATTTTTTTAATATGATAACATTTGAAAGCGAATACAAAAATTTTAATCAGCGATTTTTCCGTATAAATAATTTGTTTTTTTTTATTGAATTTATTCTCTTTTCGCCGATAATTATAATTTTTAACCTTTCAATCTTTTTTACAATTATAATTGAAATCTTTTTGGTAGCAATTTGCATCTATACAATTATAAATAAAAGTAAAAGCAATATTCATATAATAGCATTCGAAGAAAATAATATTATATTACATGGCGAAACATTTAATAAGAAATGGACAAAACCATTGAATATTAAAGAAACTTATATCCAGATAAAGTGCATCGGCTCTCGACAAGGACTAAGAGGTACTACTTTTTATTTAAAATTAAAAAGTACAAAAGATAAGTACCTCATAAATTCATTCGAAACATATTCTGACGAAGGCATTATAAAGATCTTTAATGAGTTTAAGAAGTTAAAGGAAGAAAAAATTATCATTGACGAAAAATTGATAATATTGCAAATTCAAGAGAAAATAGAAAAATATCAATAACAGCGAATTTAAACATGAGAAATTTCATTTTGGCATTTATATTGTTTTCAACAGCTAATTGTATTTCTCAAAACTTAAAAACAGATTCTAATAAACAATTTACCATTAATCAAATCGACAGCATTTGCGAAAAAAATGGACATGGTTTTATTTCAGACGGTGTAATAAAAATTGAAACGGAAACTGAAGTCGATAAAATTAAAACAAAATTTCTTAGTGCAAGAGGCGGATATTCATATAGCTTTTATCTCCACCATTTCAATGAAGATAATTATAATTTACTTTCGAATATTGAAAAAAGAAAATATAATTTTGAGAAATATACCAATTTAATAAAAGGTCAATATCATGAAAGTATTCATTATTTAAATTCTTATTCAGACAATATTACTGGAGAATTTTATTACTTTGATACAAAACTTTTCTATGCAAAAATTAAAATCAAACGAACTGAAGATAATAAAAAAGATATTTCAGAAACATACAATTATAGTATTGCCGAATTAAACAATTTGAAAGAAACACAAACTCTATCTTCATTTGAACTTAAAAGTTGGGTAGCTGAAAAAAATAATCAAATAATTAAGTATTACAATCAATAATGAGTGCAATAAAGCAAAATTTGCTTCAAATAAAAGACAATTTACCTGAACACGTAACTCTGGTTGCGGTTTCTAAAACTAAACCCGTTCCGGATTTGATGGAAGCATACGAAGCTGGTCAACGTATTTTTGGAGAAAATAAAATCCAGGAAATGGCTGATAAGCACGAACAAATGCCAAAAGATATTCAATGGCACATGATTGGTCACGTGCAATCGAATAAAGTCAAATTTATGGCACCATTTGTGAGCTTGATTCATGGAGTTGACAGCTTAAAATTATTACAGGAAATCAACAAACAAGCTTTAAAAAACAATAGAATTATCGATTGTTTGCTTCAAATATATATTGCCGAAGAAGAATCTAAATTTGGTTTGGATGAAAACGAACTAAACGAATTATTATCTTCAACAGAATTCAAAGAGATGAAAAATATTCGTATCTTAGGATTAATGGGAATGGCAACCTTTACAGAAAATCAAAACCAAATTAAAAAAGAATTTACACATTTAAAGTCTATTTTTGATTCGATTAAAGAATCGAAAACTGAAAACTGCGATCTAAAAACAATTTCTATGGGAATGTCTGGAGATTACAAACTAGCCATAGAATGTGGAAGCACAATGGTTCGCATTGGAAGCAGCATTTTTGGAGGAAGGTAATTTTTCAATATCAATTGCAATTGCAAAAAACAATATTCAATTTTAAAAGTATAATTCAATAATTTAAATGGAGAAAATATTCAATTTTGAAGATCGATTAGTTCGCTTTGCAGGAGAATGTATTTTCTTTACAAGACAATTAGAAAGACTATTTGAAAATGAATATTATAAAAATCAATTAATTAGATCATCCGGGAGTGCTTCATTAAATTTTGGAGAAGCACAAGGTACAATAACCGATAAAGATTTTATTTTTAAAGTTTCATTAGTTGTAAAAGAGCTAAAAGAATCCAGAAACTCATTAAAAATTTTAGATTATATAAAAGAAGGTGATAACGATAAAAGAAGTAAACTTCTGATTGAAGTAGAACAACTTGTTGCAATTTCATCAAAAATGATAATAAATAAAAGATAATTTTTCAATGGCAATTACAATAGCAATTGCAAATTTCAATTTTTAATATTGATTTTTAGCATTGGCATTGATTTTTGATTTTTGAAATTGACATTGAATATGTACGCAATACTAGACATAGAAACCACTGGAGGCCAGTTTAATGAAGAAGGAATTACTGAAATCGCCATTTATAAATTTGATGGTCATGAAGTAGTTGACCAATTCATTAGCCTTGTTAATCCCGAAATTCCGATTCAGCCTTTTGTGGTGAAATTAACCGGAATCAATAATGCTATGTTGCGCTCAGCTCCAAAGTTTTTTGAAGTTGCCAAAAGAATCATCGAAATAACTTCAGATTGTATTATCGTGGCGCATAATGCCTCATTTGATTACAGAATCTTGCGTACCGAATTCAGACGTTTAGGTTATGATTTCGAAGCCAGAACACTTTGTACTGTTGAACTTGCCAAAAAATTAATTCCGGATCAGCCTTCTTATAGTTTAGGGAAGCTCGTTCGTGCACTTGGAATTCCAATGGCCGACAGACATCGTGCCAGCGGAGACGCGATGGCAACCACAAAGTTGTTTAAAATGCTTCTCGAAAAAGACTTGGAAAAAACAATCGTAAAAGATTTTATAAAACTTGAAGTTGAAAAAGGAATTGCTCCAAAATTACTGGATCTTTTAGCGCAAATGCCTGCAAAAACTGGCGTTTACTATATTTATAACGAAGGTGGAAACCTTATATATATTGGCAAAAGCCAAAATATTAAAAAGAGAATCAATCAGCATTTTACCGGAATCACCACTAAAAGTAAAAAAATTCAAGCCGAAGTTTTCACCATAACTTATGATGAAACCGGAAGCGAATTAATCGCGCTTTTAAAAGAAAGTGAAGAAATAAAAATAAATCGTCCAAGACATAATCGCTCTCAAAGAAAAACACTTTTTCTTTACGCATTATATGCTGAGAAAGATGCAAACGGTTATATTAACCTTAAGCTTGAAAAAGCAGATGGACGAAAAAAAGAAATCACCTCATTTGCTACTTTACAAGAAGGGAAAAATGCACTTTTCAGATTTACATCAAAATATCATTTGTGCCAAAAGCTTACCGGATTATACCAAACCAAAAAAGAGTGTTTTCAATATAAAATAAAAGAATGCGATGGCGCTTGTATTGGCGAAGTTAGTCCAGAAGAATACAACGTTCGTGTTCAGCAATTTATATCCGAAAATAGCTTTGAAAACAAAAGTATGATTCTACTTGACAGAGGTAGAAACGTTAATGAAAGAAGTGCTGTATTAATCGAAAACGGAATTTATAAAGGTTACGCTTATTACGACCTGAATTATCAAATTACCAATATTGAGATCCTAAAAAACATTTTAATCCCGATGCAACACAATCGAGATGTAAAAAATATTATTCAAAACTACATCCGAAAAAGCAAATCGCTTAAAATTCTTCATTTTTAACACAACAAAACTTTCATTATCTTTGTAGATATGAAAAAAATTAAATCAAAATACGATATTTTCAGACAAAAAACCCAAATTATTATTTACGGTAGTAATACATTTTTAGGGCGTTTATTTGATTTGATACTTTTGGGACTTATTTTACTAAGTGTCCTTTTAGTAATGTTGGACACAGTTGAAGGTATCAATCAAAAATATCACTCACAACTTCTTGTTTGTGAATGGATCATTACTATTTTCTTTACCATAGAATTTATTTTACGTATTATTTCGATACAAAAACCCCTAAAATATATTTTTAGCTTTTACGGGATCATCGATTTAATGGCAATATTACCCATGTATTTATCCATATTTTTTCCTGCTACAAATGTTTTAACCATTGTTAGAATCCTGCGTTTCTTTCGATTGTTTAAAATCTTACACATACCACAGATTTCACAGCAATCCAAACAACTTAGGGAAGCTATGGAAGCCAGCAAAGAAAAAATTCTGGTATTTATCTACTTTGTAATTATTAGTGCAGTAATTATTGGCTCATTAATGTATGTTGTCGAAGGCAAAGAAAGTGGTTTTACCAGCATTCCTGTCGGGATATATTGGGCAATTGTAACCCTAACTACCGTTGGTTACGGCGACATTTCGCCAGCGTCTCCATTAGGTCAGTTTTTAGCCTCACTTGTTATGATTATGGGTTACGGAATAATTGCCGTACCAACAGGAATCGTAACAGCCGAATTTGCAAAAAGCAGCTTACGAAATAATGCCGTTAGCACAAAAAAAACATGTCAAAAGTGCAATTCACAATTACATTTTGATAGCGCAAAATATTGTCATGAATGCGGAACCGAGTTACCAAATAATTAATTTAATGAGCTATTTCCAGCTGTACATCCCAACTCCTCCTTATCTTTGTTGTTTTTTTAAGGCATAAAAAGAGCTTCTAAAGTCGCTTTTTTATCCCAAAAAAAACTAACAAATATAAGTCCGGGGTTTCCATTGCCATCTGGGCTAAAAAATATGAAATACTTAATAACCATCGTCGGACCAACAGCTATAGGAAAAACAGCCTTAAGTATTGCTTTGGCACAATATTTCAAATGCGAAATAATATCTTGCGACAGTCGTCAGTTCTTTAAAGAAATGACAATTGGCACAGCAGTTCCCAATCAGGAAGAATTACAAGCGGCAAAACATCATTTTATTCAAAATAAATCAATTTTTGAGAATTATACCGTTGGCGATTACGAAAAAGAAGCACTTATTAAACTGGAAGAATTATTCCAAAATAATGATTTTGCCATTCTAATTGGTGGTTCAGGATTATATGTTGACGCAATCTTAAAAGGTTTCGATGAATTCCCCGAAATTAACCCAGCCATACGTTCTCAGGTAAATTCTAATTACGAAAACCTCGGAATTGAATATTTACAAGAACAATTACAGCTTTTAGATCCTGATTATTATCAAAAAATAACAAAAGAAAACCCACAAACACTTCAAAATCCACAACGAATGATGCGTTTTGTAGAAGTTTGTATCGGAACTCAAAAACCGTATTCATCATTTCTAAATCAGAAGAAAAACAACAGGAACTTCACTCCTATTTTAATTGGTTTAGAAGCCGAAAGATCTACTATTTACAACAGAATCAACCAACGAGTTGATACCATGATAAACGAAGGTTTATTGCAGGAAGCAGAAGCTTTATATCCTAATAAAGCGTTAAATGCGTTACAAACCGTCGGTTATAGAGAATTATTTAGTTATTTTGACGGAGATTTCACGCTGCCATTTGCCATCGAAGAAATCAAAAAAAACACCAGACGTTTCTCAAAAAGACAACTTACCTGGTTTAAAAGAAATGAAAACACAAAATGGTTTGATTACGCCACAGATAGAAAAGAAATTATAGGTTATGTAGAAAATTCTTTAAAGTAAAATCTATTTTCTATACTCGCTCTTCTATTCTCTAGAAAATCTAAAATCAACAATCTAAATTCTAAAATTACAAATGCCTATATCACCAAATTTCACATCGGTTTTAAGCAAAGACTGGGAAATCAATTTTACACAATGTACTCCAAATGGTTTTTTAAAATACACCGATTTATGTAATATTCTACAACTAACTGCTGCAGCACATTCAGAAGTTGGAGGCATTAGCTTTTTTGATATGCAGGAATTTCACCAGGCCTGGGTTTTAAGCAGAATGCGTGTTGAAATTTCAGCCTTACCGAAATGGCAAGATGTTGTAACCGTAAAAACATGGATCAATAGTTTAGAAAATTCCCGTTCTGTTCGTGCTCTTGAAATGTATGTAAATGGTAAAAAAATAGTAGGCTGCGAAACCTATTGGGCTGTATTTAATACTCAAGCGCGTCGCCCGGAACCATTGGCTTTGCCATACGAACATTTTGAATTATTTCCGGATAATAGAGCAACAACCGAAGGTTTTTCTAAGATAAACATCAATCACGAGAAAGGAGCTATTTTTGAAAAAACGGTTTATTTATCAGATTTAGATATTGTAAATCACGTAAATAATGTAAAATATTTAGAATGGTGTTTAGATCATGTAGATGAAAAACGAATTTTAAAACAAGAAGTAAAAAGTTTTGAAATGAATTTCATGAAAGAACTTTCACTAAAAGATAATGTAGTAATTCACGAAAGTGAAGACGACGATCATACTACGGCAACATTCAGTATTACAAAAAATGAGAAAACGTGTTTTGCATTAGAATTGCATTGGAAATAACATATTAGCCCACAGATTTGGCGGATTGAACGGATTGAACAGATTAACACAGATAATTCCATTTTTAATTCATGTTAGTTCGTGAAACTTGAGATAAAAAAAACGATGCAACTCAAATAGAATTGCATCGTTTTTAGTTTTAGATCAAAAATCATTTTGATTTCTTTTTTGAATCTTTTTTTGATTTCTTTGACTTCTTTTTATTTTCAATCAAATCAATTTTTCCTTTAATCCGCTTCTCTACATCAGTAATATCAGAATCAAAAGCAAATTGCAAAAAGTGAAGTTTAGCATTTTTAATTTCCTTCAATGCATTTTTAAATTCATGTTGAGCTTCATAAAGTATTGCTTTCTTGACATAAATTTCAGATTTATTAATTCCTTTTATGGTTAAGGCAAAATCAATTAGTTTTTGAGCTTCTTCATAATCTTCGTTCAAAATCAAAGTCTGTAAATAATGAGGATAAACTTCAAGAGCATGAATATTAATCGCTAAAGCTTCCTGAAAATACTGCTTTGCCTCTTCATAATTCCATAATTGCTCTGCCTGAATTCTACCGTACAAACACAAAACCATTGTATTTTTGGCATCATATGAAAAAGCATAATCTAACGATTCAATAGTTTCTTCAAGCGAATACGGATAATTATCCAAAGCCTGAAAAAGGTATTTATCAATTGTTTTCATTTCGTAAATCGGTTTTTAATTTCTGACGAGTTCCTTTGTAACTTTTCTCTACTTTATTCTTTTTGAAATCAGTTCCGGCAAAAACTCTAACAGGATTTCCACGCTGAATATTCAGTTGATTTTCCCATTGTTTTCCAACATGATTTTTAAGCTGTTGCAAAGTTTCGTCTTCTAGTTTTTTTAATAATCTTTCTGTTGCCAGTTTTTTGTTTTGATGTTGTGATCGACTGTCCATCGACACAACGGCAATTCCTGTCGGAATATGAGTTGCTCGAATAGCCGAACTCACTTTATTAACGTGTTGTCCGCCAGCGCCTGAACTTCGCATCGCTTGATATTGGATATCATTTTCTGAAATCGATGTATTCTTTTGCGCTTCAATCTCAAAAATGCCACTAAACCAATTTTTACGTTTGTGCATTTTCCTAAACTGACTCTGACCAATCCACTGAATAGTTCCGATCCAGGAATTTGCAAATGTTTCAGCATTTTTACCTTTTATAGAAATTGTTGCCGTTTCAACTGTTCCGTTTTCTTCACCAACTTCTCTTTGCAGCAAAATAGTTTCTAACTGTTGTTCTTGTGCTTCGTCCAAAACTTTTTTAAGCACTTGGGCGACAACCCAAGTGCATTCTGCTGGTCCGCGACCCGCTGTTATCTGTATTATTTTTTCCATTTTTTAATTTCTTATCGGTCCATTCTAACGATTTTTGGAGTAAAAGTTCCAAGAACTTCAACCAAACCAGTTTGATTTCCCATTACTTTTGTAATGTCTTTGTAAGCCATTGGTGCTTCATCAATGTTTCCGCCAATTAAGGTTACGTCGTTAGCTTTCAGCACTTTTTTAATTTCACTTTGCGTAAAATTAGCTTTGCATTTAGCACGTGAAAATAACCTTCCGGCTCCATGTGAAGCCGAGTTTAAACTCTCAGCATTTCCTTTGCCTTTTACAATATATCCCGGAGCAGTCATCGATCCCGGAATAATACCCAATTGACCTTCAGCAGCAGGAGTTGCACCTTTTCTATGCACAATACATTCTTGCCCGTTTAACATTTCTTTCCAGGCAAAATTGTGGTGATTCTCAATCGTAACCACAACTCTTTTTCCAATTGCTTTAGCGATTCGTCTATGAATATCGTCGTGACAGGCTTTTGCATATTCTCCGGCTAAATTCATTGCCAGCCAATATTCCTGACCATCGTGTGTATTCAAATCCAACCATGCCAAATGCTGAACATTTTTTGGCAACGGACATTGTTTAGTTGCCAAATACGTATAATGTTTCGCAATGTTTGCGCCTAAACCCCGAGAACCACTGTGTGATAAAACGGCAAAATACTCTCCTGCGCCAAGTTTCCATTCATTCTCCGGATTATCAATTTTGGCGATTCCAAATTCTACAAAATGATTTCCTCCGCCAGAACTTCCTAATTGTTTGTAAGCTTTTGGTAAAAGATTCTTTAGCAACGGAATATCCTGAAATTCGCTTTTGTAAAAAACTTCATGATCCGCTTTTGTAGTGTGAGTTTCATTCATTCCAAACTTGGTATTATCTTTTAAAATTGCTTGCAATTGATGCTCTTTTCCTTTGAAATAGGAAGCTGGTAAATCAAAAATTGACAAACTCATTCGGCAGCCAATATCAACACCAACTCCGTACGGAATGACGGCATTATCTGTTGCTAAAACTCCCCCAATTGGCAATCCATAACCTGAATGCGCATCTGGCATTAAAGCTCCCGCAATTGAAATTGGCAATTTTAAAGAATCATACAACTGAAACTTAGCCTGCTGATCGATTTCATTCTCTCCAAAAATGGTAAAAGGAACTCTGGTAGTTTTCAACTGATGCATTCTTACATGAACGGGATTTATCAAACCTTCTGCCACTTTTCCCCATGTTCCGTGTCCATCAAATTTTTCAGGATGAAGCAAAACTTCTTTTGCTTCTGTTAGAATGGATTCCTTTTTCTCTCTTTTTCTATATCTGTTTATTTGCCCTAAGGCTATGTTTATTGAATTGTTTTTTGGAAAACCTAACTTAATCAGGTCTTTTCCGGATAATTTATTTCCCATGATTTATATCATTTCGTCTACATATTGTTGATACAATACATGCAAACTTTTATTTTTAATTGGGTTTATCTCTCGTGGATTTTCATTTTGATAATAGTTCCAACGATAAGAAAAACCATCTACTAATTTGTTTATTTTATGTCGTAAATTAAGATTCGTAATGTAATTGTCAAGAAGCTGAATTTCACTTTCTAAATCTGCATCAACCATTTTAGTGTGCGTTATCATATACGGTTTAACGCGAAATACATAACGCCATGGCTCATTAAATATATAATGAATTTTAAAGCGTTTACAATTAGGACACCATCGTTCCCTTTTATAAAAATGCATTTTCTCTTTTTCAGTTAATGTTAGTTTAGAGCCTCTCCATTCTGATTCAGAAAACTCTTTTACGGTTTGAAGCTTTTCGATATATACATGTTTTCTTTTCCTCTTTTTCTTTTTCTTAAAAGATTTTTCGGAAGAATATTGCCATGTATTTATCTTCTCCAGCAATGTTTTATAAAATGAAGCTTCGTTTGATCTTACTATATCTTCTCTAAGCACAAAGCTCCGTTCCCAACCTTTTTGATAAGGTGTTGCTAAAGGAACCAATGGTAAAGTTTGTCGTTTTTTCCAGAGTTCAACTTCAAATTTTCTTGATTGAATTAATTGTTTTTCAAAATCTTCTTTTACTAATCTTTTCTTTGTTCTTTTATTTTTAAAGCGAGAGCACAAAGCATACTCTTCTGCTGTATAATTTTCCATAAAAAATTATAGTGCATTAAATTAATAGCCAAAACAGGCTATAACATTTTATCCTTTCGGACAAATAATAAAATCAATTATTCGGGAAAATTTGAAGTGTCTAGAATAAAAAAAGCCCGAAACTAAATGTCTTCGGGCTTTTTTATATATCTAAAAATGAATTTCTAAGATTGAAATAAGCCACGAAGAAGCACTGCACCAAATCCGTTTGGTGTGAAGCTCTGAGATGTCAATGTAAGTACAAACATTTTTCTTCGTTTTTAAAGGGTTATTAATTTTTTCGTTTGCAAATATTCAGAATACTTTTTTGATTTTCCAAATAATAATAGAGAAAATTCGTGTAAAAAATATTCTTCCTTTTTTACAGCTCTACAAACCTAAGACTATCTAATTGAAAACTAAAGCCATAGCCCTGATAGAAGCGGTATCCTTTTTAGGGCTTTTTTGCCCTAAAAAGATATAGCGGATAGCAGGAAATAGCTCCAAATTATATGAAAAACTAATATTTTCAAATTAAAAGTCTAATTTTTTATCCCGAAGCTTCGGGACCAAATTCCAATCTTTTTGCTGCATTTGTCATTTCGACGAAGGAGAAATCTTCGCAAGAAACTCCGTATCGAACAGCGCTAATCTTTGTCGAGCTACTCATGAAGATTTCTCCTTCGTCGAAATAACAAGATTCTGTATAATTGTGATCTGAAAAAATATAAGCATAAAAAAAGCTCTGATTTCTCAGAGCTTTAATATTTTTTGTTTGGTGAATTTTTTGTTTTCTGTTATTCTGTAACTTTACTTTTAACAACTAATCTAAATCCTTCTCCGTGAATGTTAAGGATTTCAACATCTTCATCTGCTTTTAGGTATTTTCTAAGTTTAGCGATGTAAACGTCCATACTTCTTGAAGTAAAGTAGTTGTCATCTCTCCAGATTTTTGTTAATGCTAATTCTCTTGGCATTAAATCATTTTCGTGAAGAATTAACATTTTAAGTAATTCATTCTCTTTTGGAGATAATTTTATTGGCTCTTCATTTTCGAATGTTAAGAATCTAAGTTTAGAATTTAGGTGAAATTTACCAATATTAAACTCAAATTGCACTTGTTCTGCTTTTGTATCAGCAGATTTTCTTTGAATGATTGCTTTGATTTTCATCAATAAAACTTCTGAATCAAAAGGTTTATTCAAGTAATCATCAGCTCCGGCTTTATATCCTTTTAGCACATCTTCTTTCATAGATTTTGCCGTTAAAAAGATAATTGGCACTTCGCTATTTTTCTCTCTAATTTCTTTGGCTAAAGTATAACCATCTTTATAAGGCATCATTACGTCAAGAATACATAAATCATATACATCTTTCTTGAATTTCTCGAAACCTTCCATACCGTTTTTAGCTAAAGTAACTTCAAAGTCATTTAACATTAGATAATCTTTAAGAACTGCCCCAAAATTAAGGTCATCTTCTACTAAAAGTATTCTTTTGTTATTATTTTCCATATTTTAATTTATTAATGGTATTTTTATTATAAAGGTGCTACCTTTTCCTTTTTCGCTTTCAACATATACTTGTCCATTATGATCTTCTACGATTCTTTTTACATAAGCAAGACCTAAACCGTGTCCTTTTACATTATGTAAATCTCCAGTATGTTCTCTGTAAAACTTTTCAAAAACTCGTTTTTGAGCTATCTTACTCATACCAAGACCATTATCTTTTACTTTTATCAGAATCATGTCTTTGACATTTTCTGTAAAAATTTCAATTTCAGGAGCATCAGGTGAATATTTTATAGCGTTTTCTAAAATATTTACCAATACGTTTGTAAAATGCACTTCGTTAATCAAACACGTTGTTCTTGCTGCATTAAAGTGTTTTACAACTGTACCTTGTCTGTCTTCCAAAATTAAGTTTACGTGCTCAATTGCATCATCAATAATATCATGAATTACAGTTGGTTCTTTTGTTATATCAAGTTCTCTTTTTTCTAATTTAGAGATACGAAGAACGTTTTCAACCTGAGCATGCATTCTTTTATTTTCGTCCCGAATCATTTGAAGGTATCGAAAAACTTTCTCCTTATCTTCAATAATCTTAGGATTTCTAATCGCATCGAGTGCTAAATTTATTGTTGCAATTGGAGTTTTAAACTCATGTGTCATATTATTAATAAAATCAGTCTTGATTTCAGAAATATGTTTTTGACGTATCAATTGATTCAATGCACTTGTATAGGCAACTATTATAATCAATGTAAATATTATCGATAATATAGTGATACTCAACAATTCAGAAAGTAAAAATTTCTTTTTATGAGGAAACGTTATATATAATTCATATCTACTGCTTCCTTCATTATCCGTGAATATCGGTACATGATAACTTGCATCTTTATCATAGTGAAATCCATCTGACTTTATTTTTGTCGACAAACCACTATTAAGAACTCCGAATTCAAATTTGGTTTTTACACCGTATTCTTCTAATTCTTTCTTTAGAAGGTTTTGCAATTTAATCTTAGAAATTCTTTCGTCGATTGGCAATGCATCTGCAAAATCCTTTATCGAAATTTCCATTTGAACTTTATTCAAAAGATCTAAACTACCTGATTTTTCGACTCTTAAATCCGGAATTAGACTTTGTCCTAAAGTACTATTATCAATATTGTTATTATTGTTATAAACTTCAGTTACTCTTTTTGAACTAAAATTTTTAAATCTTTCGCTGCTAAACTTTTTATTGAAAAGTGAACCACTTATATCATAATCTTCAGATGTAAGTGTGTTAGAATAAACGATCGTTTTATTTGTCTTGGTATTTCTTTGTACATATAGTACTTCAAGTAAATCTTCTTTCTTTGGAATTTTACCAGTACTGTCTTTTAAACGATTCCATTTATCATAAAAACTATACTCTTCTTGCTGCTCAAGTTTATCAGCAACATTACCGATTACTTGGGTAACGTGGTATTTAAATTGCTCGTCATTATTTTTGAACGAAGAATTGAACCAATATACTTGAACCAGAATAATCCCTATTAAGGACAAACTCATCAGTAAAACAAGTATTCTAAAAAATAATTTATTCATCGAAACAAAATTAATATTTTAACAATATACTAAATAATACATTAACCAAATATTAACATTTAAGACTGATTTTGTTTTATATTTAAAATTTTAAGAATTTTAACAACTTCTTCTTTAGCAATTTTAAGATTACTGTTATTAATTACAAAATTGCTTAAGGAAATTCGTTTTTCGTCATTCCACTGCATTTTTATCCTGCTTAAAACCTGTTCACGTGTGGTATTATCTCGCTTTAGAACTCTTTCAATTCTAATTTCTTCCGGGGCAGTAACTGTTACAATAACATCGCAATCTTTATAACGACCACTTTCAAACAAAATTGCGGCTTCGTACACCACATATTGATATTTTTTATGTTCTGATAACCAAATTTCAAAATCCTTCTTTACAGCCGGATGCACAATTGTATTTAATTTTGCTAATTGATCCGCATTATTAAAAACAATTTCAGCCAGTTCTGCTCTGTTCAAAATATCATTTTCAAAAAGGGCTTCTCCAAATGTTGTCTTTATTTCATTGACAATACTTTGAGATTGCATTACTTTTTTGGCTTCATCATCAGCAATGTAGACCGGAACTCCCATTGTTGCAAAATAGTTTGCAATAGTTGTTTTGCCACTTCCTATTCCACCTGTTAAGCCAATAACTTTTGTCATACTATATCTTAAAAAACATACGAGGAAACGCCTCTTGCGGTTTTTTCTTTAAAAGGATGATTTTTATGAATGATTCTAAAAATCCCGTTCCATAACCATAAAATTGTTTCCAAACTGCAATTACAGAAAGATATCCTATTTTAATGCTTTTATTTTGAATACTAGCTGTAAGAAAAATTATAACGAAATATACAAAATATAATTGTAATAATATATCAAAATTGAAAATTAATAGTAAAAAAGCTAATAATAATCCGAGGATAAAAAACGTCGGAAAAAAGAAGGTTAATTTATTATGTTCCGGATACCAGCTATTAAGAATAGGTCTGGCGATTCCAAATTTATGTACTTGTATTGAGAATTTTTCCCAGTCAATTCTTCGTTTATGATAAACGTAGGCTTCTGAAAACAATCTGGTTTCAAATCCTAAATTCCATAATCGAATTGATAAATCCGGATCTTCTCCCGGATGAATATCTCCAAACCCTTTTGAAGCCTCAAAAGCCTTTTTTGAAATCCCCATATTGAAACTTCTTGGCTGAAACTTATTAATTTTCTCAGAACCACCACGAATTCCTCCAGTTGTCAAGAAAGATGTCATTGCAAAATTAATTGCTTTCTGAATACTCGAAAAGCTATCTAATGCTCTGTCCGGACCTCCAAAACAATCAACATATTCCTGATCTAAGGCTTTTCTAACTTCTGTTAAATAGTTAGACGGAATAATACAATCTGAGTCAAAAATAATAAAGTAATCTCCTCTCGCCTTTTGCATCCCGAAGTTTCTGGAATCTCCAGGTCCTGAATTTTCCTTAAAGTAATATGAAATATTCAATTTTCCCTGATAGGTCATCACGACGTCTTTACACGGAATTGATGATCCATCTTCGACTAGAACAATTTCAAAAGCTTCATTATAATCAGATTTTGAGAGACTTTCTAAAAGTTCATCTACTTCATCTGGACGATTATACACGGGTATAATTAAAGAAAAAATCATAATGGGATGTGCGTATTAAAGTGGAAATATTTTAAAATTAAAAATTTTAACAAAGATATGTTATATTCATAAAAAAACCATTCGCTGTGACGAATGGTTTTCATTTATAAGGGTATTTTTTTCTATTTATTTGATACTTTCAATATTTACAACTTCATTTGCTTCTGCTGCATAATCAACTCCTGCAAATTCAAATCCAAAAAGGTTCAAGAAATCGTTTCTATATCCAGCTAAATCACCAATAGCAGGTAATGTTTCAGTTGTAGCTTCTAACCAAAGTTTAGCCACTTTTTCCTGAACATCATCACGCATTTCCCAGTCGTCAATTCTGATTCTGCCTTTTTCATCAACAGGAACTTCTGATCCATTGTATAATCTATCTTGAAACAAACGTTGAATCTGCTCGATACAACCTTCGTGAATTCCTTCTTCTTTCATAATTTTATATAAAAGAGAAATATATAAAGGAATAACCGGAATCGCAGAACTTGCTTGTGTAACCAATGCTTTGTTTACAGAAACGTAAGCTTTTCCTCCAATTGATTCTAAACTATCTGTGATAGAGAATGCTGTAGCTTCTAAATGATCTTTTGCCTGACCAATTGTACCTTTACGGTAAACTGCCTCTGTCAATGATGGCCCGATATAAGAATAAGCAACTGTTGTAGCTCCGTCTGCCAATAAATTTTCTGCTTTTAAAGCATCAATCCACATTGCCCAGTCTTCACCACCCATTACAGCAACCGTATTTTCAATATCTTCTTCGTTTGCCGGAGCAATTGAAACTTCAGAAACTTTTCCGGTATGGAAATCTACTGTTTTATTTGTAAAAGTTTGTCCGATTGGTTTTAAAACTGAACGGTGCAAAACTCCTGTTACAGGATGTTGACGCACTGGAGAAGCTAAACTGTAAATTACAAGATCAACTTGTCCTAAATCTGCTTTAATTAAATCTAAAGTTTCTCTTTTTATTTCGTTTGAAAAAGCATCTCCGTTGATACTTTTTGCATATAGACCTGCTTTGTGAGCTTCTGTTTCAAAAGCTGCAGAATTATACCATCCTGGTGAAGCTGTTTTACCTTCAACTGGTGGTTTTTCAAAGAAAACTCCAATTGTTGCAGCATCAGATCCAAAAGCGCTTGTAATTCTTGAAGCTAAACCAAATCCTGTAGAAGCTCCGATAACTAATACTTTCTTTGCTCCGGCAATTGGACCTTTTGATTTTATATATTCTATTTGATTTTTAACATTTTGCTCGGCTCCTTTTGGGTGAGATGTCAAGCAAATAAATCCTCTCATTCTAGGTTCTATAATCATTTTTTTCCTTTTTATTCGCAATTGGGTAATTCTTTCTTTATTAAAGAGATCTCACCTAATTTACGTTTGTTTAATTAGCTTTAAGATGACAAATATAAATTATTTCTTTAGTTCAACAAGGCTTTAGCATGATTTAAAGCCGAATCTGACACGATTGCTCCTGATAACATTTGAGCAATTTCAGTAACTCTTTCTTCCTGAGACAAAAGTTTCAACTCTGATTGTGTATCGTCGTCAACTGTAGATTTCGAAACTTTAAAGTGCGAATCTCCTTTTGCTGCTATTTGAGGTAAATGCGTAATGGCAAAGATTTGCATTTTTCCACTCATTTCTTTCATGATCTCTCCCATTCTAATCGCAATTTCTCCTGAAACTCCTGTATCAATTTCATCAAAAATTAAGGTTGGTAATTTTGAATATTGTGCCAAAATTGCTTTGACAGCCAACATTATACGAGACATTTCTCCTCCTGAAGCAACTTTTTTCAATAAACCAAAATCAGTTCCTTTATTGGCAGAGAATAAAAATTGCAATTCATCTTTTCCATTATTGAAATAGGTTTCAGAAGGCAATAATTCCATATTGAAACGAACATTTGGCATTCCTAAAGTTTCCAATATTGAAACTAATTGATTCGATAAAACCGGAATTGCATTTATTCTTTCCTGATGAATTGTTCCTGAAAAAGCATCTAATTCTGAAGTTTTTTGTTCTATTGATTTTGATAAAACTGCTATTTCTTCTTCAATATTATCCAATTCCAGCACTTTATTTTCTAAGTCTGCCTGAATTTGTAATAATTCATCTACAGTTTTAACCTGATGTTTTTTCTGTAAATTATAAATTAATTGCAATTTCTGACTTACTAATTCTAATTGCGCCGGATCATTTAATAATTTTTCTGATGCATTTTGCAATTCTCTCGAAACATCATCCACTTCAATTGCTACACTTGTTATTCTTTCGAATAAACTTTGGTATTCCGGTGAAAATGTCGCGATTTTTTGCAAAGAAGCTTTAATTTCATTTAGATTATGAAAAACACCAAATTGCTCTTCATTGGCAATTACCAATGATTTATCAATTGATTCTTTAATAATCTCAACATTATTCAGTTTCTCATAATCAGCTTCCAGCTCTTCTTGCTCACCAGATTTTAGTTTAGCAACAACTAATTCATTCAATAGAAAAGTATTGTATTCCAATTCTTTTCCTGAATCACTTTGTTTCTTCAACAAAGCATTCAGTTTGCTTTTATCTGTTTTATATTCTTTCAGTAATTTTTGGTATGATACTATTGTTTCTCCATTATTTGCAATTGCATCAATAATTTTAAACTGAACACTTTCGTCTGATAATTCCTGAGTTTGCTGTTGCGAATGTATATCAATCAAAAACAAACTTAAATCTTGTAATTCCTGAAGATTCACAGGACTATCATTTATAAATGCGCGAGATTTCCCCGAAGGCAAAATTTCGCGTCTAATAATAGTTTCATCTTCGTAATCAAGATCGTTGGTTTCGAAAAATTCTTTTAGATTGTATTTAGAAATTTCAAAATGCGCTTCAATTACACATTTTTCTTCTTTGTTTTTTAATGAAGTAAGATCGGCTCTTTTCCCTAAAACAAGTCCAATTGCACCTAATATAATTGATTTCCCCGCACCTGTTTCACCTGTAATTATAGAAAAACCTTTTGAAAAGTCAATGGCAAGTTTTTCAATTAGAGCATAATTTTTAATTGACAGCGAAGTAATCATAGAGAAAATTTGTAATATAAAAGTTAATGATGGGTGTGAAATTAAATAATTAAAATTTAATTTGCGACCATTTTGTAGAATTCAATGGCGATACTTTATTCAAAACATCTGTCAAATCTGTAACAGGAATACTTGGACCTCCTGAAAATATAGAAACGATTTCGTCTGATTTTGCATCAAAAAATACTCTTGTCAAAAAAGCATTGGGTTTTACAGTATTAAATCGACCAATAATAAGAAGCGCATCTTTTATTTTTTCTTTTGATGCTTTCAAATCCTGACTCATCAAGTCTAAACCTGTATGATAAGCATACATTACCTGACGCAAATCGCTGTACATTGGAGAAATCATATCGTTTATTAAGTAGTAACGATTCTGAACTCCATCAGATTGACTCCAGCCTTTAGACCCTCCTTGTTGCGCAACATTTGCAATATTCTGAGCGGTTTCAAGATATTGATTTCCTGCCCCCATTTGAAAAGTATCCGCATCCATTCCCAGAATTAAATAACTGTAAAAAGAAACTACAGAAACTAAATTCGAATCAAATGTTGTCGGATTAAACAACAATGGCTCATATTCTGTATATCTAAAATTAAAATCTTTATCGTTATAATTTAAAACAGGAGATGAATAAGTAGAATTAAAAATCAAGCGTGATGATTGCACCTGGATTGTTCCCGAAAACTGATCTGAACTATTAGAAGACAATGTAATATACATTGAACAATTAATACGTTCGTTCTGTTTTAGCACTGATCCTGTCCAATCTGTTTTATTCACAAATTCAGCCAAAGAAGTCTGAAGCGTTTTAAAAACTTGCTGATTAGGATTTGGTAATCTTTCTGTGTTAATAGTTACAGTACAATTTAGCTGTTGTGCCTGCGTAAAGCCAAAAATAAAGAAAACTAAGAATGTAACTATTTTATTCATACGAAAGTTAATTTGGGTTCTACTGCAAAAGTAATACTATTCTTGCTTTTAATTCGTATTTTAACTCTTTATGATTTCACAAAATGCGAAACAACTTTGTTTAAAATATCAACAGCTACAAATTCTTTTGATTTCAATTCCATTGGTTCAATTTTAAAATCCTTATCAATAAAGGTAACTTTATTGGTTTCTTTTTTAAAACCGGCTCCTTCATCTTGTAAGGAATTTAAAACAATCAAATCTAAGTTTTTTTTCTGAATTTTCAACTTAGCATTTTCAATTTCATTTTCGGTTTCTAAAGCAAAACCTATTAAGAATTGATTTTTTTTGATCGCTCCCAATGATGCCAAGATATCTTTTGTCTTTTCTAATTCGATCGTAAAATCATCAGCTGCTTTTTTAATCTTTTGCAAAGCCACAACTTTAGGTTTATAATCTGCAACGGCTGCCGCAGCAATTGCTACATCAACATCGTTAAAATGTAAATGACAAGCATCATACATATCTTGCGCCGAAACTACATTGATAACTTCAACCAGATTATTTTTAGCCTTAAAATGTGTTGGTCCAGCTACTAAAATCACTTGTGCTCCTAAATTAGCTGCTTCATTTGCAATATCAAACCCCATTTTTCCCGAAGAATGATTTCCTATAAAACGTACAGGATCTATTGCTTCGTATGTTGGTCCGGCAGTAATTAGTATTTTTTTTCCTTTAAGAGGTAATTTACTTTCTAAATCAGCTTCAAGAAAAGCAATAATATTCTCTGGTTCTGCCATTCGGCCTTCTCCAGATAAACCACTTGCTAATTCTCCGTTTTCAGCAGGAATCATTACGTTTCCGAATTGCTTTAAAGCAGCAAAACTGGATAAAGTAGACTGATGTTTATACATATCCAAATCCATTGCCGGAGCAAAGTAAACTGGACATTTTGCCGATAAATAAGTTGCAATTAAAAGATTATCACAGTTTCCAGTGGTCATTTTCGACAATGTATTGGCTGTTGCCGGAGCAATTAACATTAAATCGGCCCAAAGTGCCAAATCAACATGATTGTTCCAAACAGCATCTTCATCGTCCTGATTAAAGAAACTGGAATGTACAGGATTTTTTGATAACGTAGATAACGTAAGTGGAGTTACAAAATCCTTAGAAGCAGGTGTCATTATCACTTGGACATGTGCACCTGCTTTTATAAAAAGTCGTACTAATGAAGCTGTTTTATAGGCTGCGATTCCACCAGAAACTCCCAGTAAAATCTTTTTCCCGTTTAAAACTGACATTTATACTATATTATTTATTATTTGTTTGAACCTCTGTGGTAAGTTTTACCATCTAACCATTCTTGTACTGCTAAAGCGTGTGGTTTAGGTAATTTTTCGTAAAATTTAGAAACCTCAATTTGCTCTTTATTTTCAAAAACTTCTTCAAGACTGTCATTGTAAGTAGCAAACTCTTCTAATTTTTCAGTTAATTCTTTTTTAATTTCAGAATTAATTTGATTTGCTCTTTTAGCCATAATGGTAATTGCTTCATACACATTTCCTGTTGGCTCTTCAATAACTGTTTTATTGTAAGTTATTGTATTTACAGGAGCATTCGTCTTTTTTAAATCCATGACTTTATTTTATTTTAGTAAATTTTTGTAAATCAGTTTCAACTCTAGCATTCATTTCGTCTGCTTTCACTTTGTATTTTGTAGCGCTGTTGAACTTTATTAAGTTATTATAAGCTGCTTTAGCAACGTTTAAACGTTCTTCCATTTTTGAAGGAACACTGTTTATTGCCAATTGGTATGCTGAATCATATTTATAGAACAACGCATCTTCTTTGAATGGTGTTCCTGGAAAATCAGCGATAAAATTATCAAACGCAATTAATGCTGATTTGTAATCTGAAATTGTATTGTATCCTTTAGCATTTTCGTATGCTTTTTTCTCTAGTTTACCGTTCAAAATTTTAACAGCTTCATTTGCCTGAGCAATGTATTCAGAGTTTGGATAGTTATCAATAAATGCTTGTAATTTCTCTAAAGCTTTTACTGTATCTGTTTGATCTAAACTATATACAGGAGCTAATTTTGAGTAACTAAAAGCACCCAAAAAAGCTGCTTCCTGAACTTTCTCACTACGAGGATATCCCGAAACAAAGCTTTCGAACTGGTAACCAGCTAAATAATATTGTTTTGACTTATAATAAGACTGAGAAAACATATAAAACAATTTCTCCGCCTGAGGCTTACCTCTATATGTAGGCGCTAATTGTTCAAAAAGACGAATCGCTTTTGAATATTTCCCTGCATCATACATCTTTGTTGCTATATCAAACTTTGCCGCAACATCTTCATTTTTCAATGCTTTTTGGTAATCACTACAAGAACAAAAAAGGACAACAACAATTAATAGAGATACTATTTTTTTCATTTTCTTACTTTTATTATGATTTCTTAGACAATTATGCCAAAGCAAAATCACACCGAAGTTCCGGTGGCAAATTTAGTTATTAATTTAGCTACTACAAAATATTTTTTGGTATATTAAAATACCGGTAATCTGACTCTTATTTAATGCTGTTTTTAACAAATTCATTCAATCTGTTTGCCAGAGATTCGTCTACGGTTACTAATGGCAAACGTACAACATTCTCAGCAATATCAAGGGCTTGAAAGATTTGTTTGATTCCGGCAGGATTTCCCTGCTCAAAAATCATATCAATACAATCTGATAAAAAGTATTGAGTTTTAAATGCTTCATTTACTTTTCTGTTCAATCCTAAACGGATCATTTCTGAAAATTCTTTCGGAAAACCTTGTCCAATTACAGAGATTACTCCTGCTCCACCAGCTAAAACAATTGGCAATGCAATCATATCATCTCCTGAAATAACAAGAAAATCTTTTGGTGCATTTTTTATCAATTGCATAGCCTGAGCCAAATCTCCTGCAGCTTCTTTTATTGCTACAATATTAGTAAATTCTTTTGCCAAACGCACTACTGTTGCCGGCAACATATTACTTGATGTTCTTCCAGGAACATTATATAAAATCACCGGAATTGGCGATGCTTCTGCAATTGCTTTAAAATGCTGATAAATTCCTTCTTGCGTTGGCTTATTATAATAAGGAGAAACAGAAAGAATCGCATCAAATGCAGAAAAGTCTCCTGTTTTCAATTCTTCTACAATTTGCATTGTATTATTTCCTCCAACTCCAAGAACTAAAGGCAATCTTCCTTTATTGACATCGATTACTGTTTTTATAACCAATTCTTTTTCGGATTGTGTTAAGGTAGCATTTTCTGCTGTTGTACCCATAACTACAAGATATTCAACTCCTCCGTCTATCGAAAAATTAACGATGCGTTGTAAAGCTTCGATATCTACTGAAAAGTCTTTTTTAAATGGAGTTACAAGCGCAACACCAGTTCCTATTAATGATTGCATATTCTAATTTATATTTTATTTTATACTCTTTAAATACTTAAACAATTCTGTGACGAAAAGTTTGTAATCCTCTATAGCAGTATTCATCATCCAGCGGTTTAAGCTTTTATCGATTGACGAAAATCCTACTTTAAATTTAGCTTTCGATTTACTGGTTATCATCATCAAAATCACTTTTTCGATATCATAATAACTAATCAAAAGATCAAATTCTGTATCTGTAAACTCATTCAGAAAATCTTCTGTAATCTCTGCGTTCCATTTGATATGTTTTTTACCAAAAGTAGGCTTCGAATACGTTTCTTTCTGCTTAAATTTATCTCTGTACGCAACAACTTTTATACTCTCAGGCGATATTCCTTGTTGTATTAATTCGTTTATTAACTCTTGCGAATGACTAAATTCACTCTCATCAATCAATAAACCAATTGTTTGCACATTGCTTGTAAAGACTTCGTTTTTGACATTATGCAGGTTATTTTTTAATGATTTTTTTACAAAAATTTCCTTTATATAATTTAAAAACATAGTACTTTTACCAGATTACAAAATTAATTATTTAAGTCGCATTTAAGATGGTAAAACTAAAAAAGTATAACGGATTTTTGAAACTTTTTGTTATATTCTTAACACTTTTTTTTATATTTTCCTGTAGTCAGAAAAATTATAATTTAACGAAGATAGAGGGAAAACAGCTTCCAATTACAGAAAAGGGCGCAGAAACTCCTGAAATTGAAAAATTTATAAAGCCATATCGCGATCATATCAACAAAGACCTGGACAGCGTGCTTGCATATTGTCCTGAAACTCTTGATAAAAGTACGGGAAAATGGCAAACAAGTATCGGAAGTTTATTAGCCGATGTTTGTGTAGAACGTGGAAATATTGTTTTTAAAGCTCGCGAGAAAAAGAGCATTGATTTGTGTTTATTAAATCATGGCGGAATCCGTGCTATTTTACCTAAAGGTAATGTAACAACAAGAACGGCTTTTGAGATTATGCCTTTTGAAAACAATCTGGTTGTTGTAGCTTTAAAAGGACAACAAATTCTGGATATAGCTGCTTATATTATTAAGGAGAAAAAACCTCAGCCTTTATCAGGGATGACTTTTACGATTGCAAAAGATAATACTGCAAAAAACATTTTAATTCAGGGAAAACCTCTTGATCTTAATACCATTTATTATGTAGCTACAAATGATTATTTGGCAAATGGTGGTGATAGTATGACTTTCTTTGCTAAAGGTGTTCAGAAATTTGATTTGAATTACAAACTGAGAGATGTATTGATTGATTATTTTAAAGAAGTTGATACAATTCCGATAGCAAAAAATATCCGAATTACAGAAGAATAAAAAGTAAAACACGAATTTCACGAATTTACACTAATTGAAATTCGTAAAATTCGTGGCAAAAGAAACATTAGCAAATTACATTACAGTTTTCGTAAAAAAATATATAAAATGAAAAGAAGAGAATTTATCGAAAAAACAGCCGCAAGTACTGCCTTATTAAGTTTAGGTTTGTCATTAAGCAGTTTTGAAACTAACGATATAAAACACTTAACGATTCTTCATACTAATGATGTTCACAGCCACATCGATCCTTTTCCGGCTGATGATCCTCGTAATCCTAATAAAGGTGGCGTTTCGAGAAGAGCGGCTCTTATAGAAACTATTCGTAAAGAAAATCCAAATGTACTTTTATTAGACGCAGGAGATATTTTTCAGGGAACTCCATATTTTAATTATTACGGCGGCGAACTTGAATTTAAGTTAATGAGTATGATGAAATACGATGCATCTACTATTGGAAATCACGATTTCGACAATGGTCTTGATGGTTTGTATGCTCAAATGCCTCACGCTACTTTTGAATTCATCAATTCTAATTATAACTTTAAAAACACGGTCATGAACGGACTTGTAAAACCTTATAAAATCTTCCACAAAAACGGAATTAAAGTTGGTGTTTTTGGTGTAGGAATTGAGCTTGCAGGTTTGGTTGACAAACAAATGTATAAGGAAACTGTTTATAATGATCCTGTAGAAATTGCTCAGGATATGACGCAATTACTGAAGAAACAAGAAAAATGTGATTTGGTAATTTGCCTTTCGCATTTAGGTTATAAATATAAGGATGATGAATCTAAAATTTCTGATTTAAAATTCGCTGCACAAACTCAGGATATAGACTTGATTATTGGCGGACACACGCACACTTTCTTAGACAAACCAACTATTGTAAAAAATAAAGCGCAACAAGATGTTTTGGTGAATCAAGTTGGTTGTTACGGAATTAATTTAGGAAGAATAGATTTTTATTTCGATAAGGATAAAGCACACACTAATCAAGGAAGATCAATTGTTGTATAATATTTTCTTCTGAATTCTGGCTTTTTCAAGAAAATATTCGACCATAAAAAAGTATCCCAGAATTTGTGTTACATCACGAATTAAAACTAAAACTACGGAATAAGAAAAGTATTCGTTGAAGATATAGAAGATATCTGAAAATATATAACTAATAGCCATTAACGACATTAATAATGCGAGATGTGTACCTTTTGTTATATAACTTATAAAAGAGAAACAGCTTAAAACGCTGAGAACGATTCCGTAGAAAGTATAAATGATATTGAATTTTTTCATGCTGTCGAGTTGTAAACTCAGCACTGAAACAAGTAGATAAACAATAAAAATAACGACGATAGAGATTGGCAAAATATCTTTTTTTGCCAATTTTATCCGTTCGTGTTCCCGCATAAAAAGTTTCACTATCAAAAGATAAACTACTAAGAAACTTAATACTCCACCAATTTCGGAAACCTCGATATCCATTAAATCGAATACCTGACCAATAAAGCAAAACAGAAAGATTAAACCTTCTGTTTTCCCTATTTTGAATTCGCTGCTAATTAAGTAATAAATAAAAATTGACGGAAGTACAATAGCTTTAGCGTAAACGCCCAAGAAATCTTGTCCCGTCCAATCGAAGATGATTGTAAACAGTAATGCGAGAAAGAATAAAATCAACGATGGTTTATTCGCTTTCATTTAGTTTGTTTATAAAATCTTGCTCTGATAGTATAGGAATATTTAATTTACTTGCTTTTTCTAATTTTGCCGGTCCCATATTATCTCCCGCAACTACAAAATCAGTTTTAGCAGAAATTGAACTTCCTACTTTCCCACCATTATCTTCAATGGTTTTCTTTAATTCATCTCTTGAGAATTGGGCAAAGACTCCAGAAACTACAAATGTTTTTCCGATAAATTTCTCGGTAGCATTCGGATTTATTTTTTCTACAATTTCAAATTGAACTCCATGATTTTTCAATCGTTCAATTATTGTTTTGTTTTCTTCGTTTTCAAAAAACTCAATTACGCTTTTAGCAATTCGTTCGCCAATTTCATCAACCAAAATCAAATCCATTAATGAAGCTTTACTTAATGCGTCTATGTTTTTATAATGTTTGGCTAATTTTTTAGCTACGGTTTCTCCAACAAAACGAATTCCAAGTGCAAATAAGACACTTTCAAAAGGAATTTCTTTTGATTTCTCAACGCCTTTTACCAAATTTTCAGCTGATTTTTGCGCCATTCTTTCCAGGTGCAAAATATCTTCGACTTTTAATTCGTATAAATCGGCATAATTGTGAACCAAATCATTTTTGAAAAGCAGCGCAACTGTTTCTCCTCCAAGTCCTTCAATATCCATTGCTTTTCTTGAAATATAATGCTGAATGCGTCCGATAATTTGCGGAGGACATCCGTAAAAATTAGGACAATAATGATTTGCTTCGCCTTCGTTTCTAACCAATTCCGTTTGACATTCCGGACAATGTGTGATATATTGTGTTACTTCTGAATTTTCTGGTCTTTGTGATAAATCTACTGCAATAATCTTAGGAATAATTTCGCCTCCTTTTTCAACAAAAACAGTATCATTTATTCTTATATCTAATTTTTCAATTTGATCTGCATTGTGCAAAGAAGCTCTTTTTACAATAGTTCCTGCCAATTGTACCGGTTCTAAATTGGCGACTGGCGTAATTGCTCCTGTACGACCAACCTGATATGAAATTGACTTTAATTTAGTCGAAACTTGCTCTGACTTAAATTTATATGCAATTGCCCAACGTGGTGATTTTGCTGTATATCCTAATTCTTCCTGATGCTGAATGCTGTTTACTTTTATAACAACTCCATCAGTTTCATAAGGTAAATTATGACGGTGAACATCCCAATAATCGATGAAGTCAAAAACTTCTTGCATATTATTGACTAGTTTTGCTTCGTTTGGCACTTTAAATCCCCATTTTCTAGCGGATTCTAACCCTTCATATTGTGTAGAAAATGGCAAATTATTTCCGGTTACAAAATACAATAAACATTCTAATGGTCGTTTTGCAACCTCAGCACTGTCTTGTAATTTTAAACTTCCGGAAGCTGTATTTCTAGGATTTGAATAAGGTGTTTCTCCTATTTCAATTAGTTCCTGATTCATTTTTTCGAAACCTGCAAATGGCAGAATAATTTCTCCACGAATATCAAATCTCTCCGGAAAATTTCCTTTTAACTGTAAAGGAACTGATTTTATGGTTTTAATATTATTGGTTACTTCATCTCCCTGAAAACCGTCTCCGCGTGTTAAAGCCTGAACTAATTTTCCGTTTTCGTAGGTTATACTTATTGATGCTCCATCATATTTCAACTCGCATGTATATTGCAAAGTGACATTTCCTAATACTTTTTGGATTCTGGTTTCCCAATCCAATAAATCTTCTTTAGAATAAGAATTGTCCAGCGAATACATTCTGGATTGATGCGCGATGGTCTTAAAATTCTTTGTAACGGTTCCTCCTACTCGCTGTGTTGGCGAGTTTTCATCAAAAAATTCCGGATGTTTATTTTCTAAATCTTGTAATTCTTTTAGTTTAATATCAAATTCGTAATCAGAAATTGTGGCGTTATCTAACACATAATAGTTGTGATTGTGCTGATTAAGTTCGTTTCGTAAAGCCTGGATTGTTTCTTGAATATTCATATGATAATAAAATGGTGCTGGTTGTAATTTAGAATAATTGAATATCAAAATTAGGATTTTTTTTGTGCAAAAACACTAAAACCCTAAAGTTTTATAAAATCAAAAATCAAGCTGCAAAACGATGCAGCCTGATTTTCTTCTTGTCCATTATTCTTAAAAAAGAATTAATAAAAACCAACTTCCAAATGGTTTCTTCGTTCTATATTTTACCGCTGATAATCAGATTATTAGAGTGCAAATATAAAAACTATTTCTGGATAATAATGAAGTCTGAGCGTCTGTTTACTAAATGTTCGGCTTCGGTACATTTTACGCCATTTTTACATTTATTTATTATTCGGCTTTCACCATAACCTATCGCGCTTTCTATTCTTGAAGGATCTATATCCTGTGAAACAATATAATCGCGAGTCGATTTGGCTCTGTTGTCAGACAATTTTAAATTGTAAGCGTCTTTCCCGCGAGAATCTGTGTGTGATTCTATCTTGATCCTGATATTTGGAAATTTTTTCATGATAAAAACCACTTTCGTCAATTCTTCAATTGCCAATGGGGTAATATCAAATTTATCATAATCAAAATAAATTGGGTTAACGTCAACTTTTTCAACTCCTTTTTTCTTAACTACTAAATCATCGTAATTGCTAAGCTCGAAGTTTACATCTTTAATTTCGCCTTCATTTTCCATCGTAGTTTCAACGGTTTTTTCGTCGCTGCTATAATTTGGCTTAGCCGCAATCATTTTAACTACTTTTCCGCAAGGCACTACGATCGCATATTTACCATCATAATTGGTTTTTGTTTCTCCAAGAATCTCACTATAAGAATTGTACGCCATAATGGAAACATCTGTAAGTGGCAATTTTGTTTTTCTGTCAAATGCCGCACCTGAAATGTTTTGATTACAAACCGGTTTTCCTTTGGTGAAAGAATAGATATCATCGTCTCCTTTACCTTCGGCTCTGTTTGAAGAAACATAACCATAACTGTCTGCTTTATCAATTATAAAAGCAAAATCGTCTTTGTTACTATTTATCGGTGCTCCTAAATTTTTTGGAGTTGTAAAAGTTCCATCGGCTAAAAAATTGCTTTCATAAACATCTAAATCTCCCCATCCGTAATGTCCATCTGAAGAAAAATAAAGCACTCCGTTTCGGTAAAAAGGAAAAACTTCGTTACCAATTGTATTAATTTTTGGTCCCAAATTTACCGGGGAACTCATTGTGCCGTCATTGGCGATTTTTACATAATACAAATCGGTTTCACCATAACCTCCCGGCATATCTGATGCAAAGAAAAGATATTGTCCGTCGTCACTCAAAGAAGGATGACCAACTGAATAATCATCACTGTCAAAGAAAACTTTCTGCGGATTATCTAACTTATTATCTACTACAGCGCCTTTTATAATCTGAAAATTATTGACTTTGTCCTGATCAATAACCAATTTATTCTTCTTTACAATATTGGTAGAATAATAAATTGTTTTTCCGCTGGCATCAAAACTCGCTGTTGCTTCGTGATACTTGGTCATTACATTTGGAAGAAATATTGTTTCATTAAACAAACTTCCATCTGCAGGATTTCTTTCCGCCACATACAAGCTTAGAAACGGCTGATTGTTCCAGCTGTATAGCTTTTCGCTGAATTTCGTAGTATCTCTGGCAGATGCAAAAACTATTTTGTCCTGAAAAAAAGCAGCTCCAAAATCAGATTTACTGGTATTAATATCTAAATTTTTTATTGTGTAAAGAGATTTTGCTTTTGCAAGACTATCCATTTGTGCTTTTTGGGCAACATAACGATTGATCTCATTTTTATCTCCTTTTTTATTCAGATATTCTTTTGTGATTTTATCTGCTTCATCGTAATCCATAACTGCTTTCATGGTTTGGATGTAACGCAAATAGTAAATGTCGGTTAAATTGTTGCCTTGTACTTCGTATAATTTTCTGTACCATTTTAATGCATTTCTGGCATCTGAAATAAAATAATACGAGTCGGCAGCATTCTTTATCGTTTGAGCGGATGGATTTTTTATGTTTTGTAGAATTTCCTCATATGCTTTTGAAGCATCCAGATAGGAATAATCTCTAAACAAGGCATCCGCTTTCTTTAAATTCGTCTGAGCAAAACCTAATGTAAAACTCAATACGAAACTTAGGATATATATTTTTTTCATAGGTTGTACTTTTAGAAGAATCGAGGAGATTTAATTTTGCTTTCACCTTTATTGAACTGATACTTCAAGATGAATTCGTGTGTTCCATCATTGTATTTGTTCAATTGACTTACAGTATAATCAAAAGCATATCCGAGATAGAAGCTTTTTGATATTTGAAAACCTGCCAGAATACTTACTGAATCGTCTGTTCTGTAAGAAGCTCCTATTACAAATTTTTCTGCAATCATAAAATTCGCCGAAATATCAGCAGAAAGCGGTGCTCCACTAACTGCCTTTACTAAAAATGCCGGTTTAAATTTCAAATTTGGATTCAAATCAAAAACATAACCTCCCATTAAATAATAATGTAACCTGTCGTAATTAATAGATTCCTGAACGTCATCGTAGTAATCACTTTGAATAAAGCTTGGAATTGAAAATCCTAAATACCATTTATTAGTATAATAGTAAACTCCTGCTCCAACGGCTAATTTTGCCTGATTATCAATATTTTGATTTAGCAAAACATCATTATTATCATAATATCTCCCTTTTGACCAATCTATGTTCAGCATTCTCATTCCTGCTTTTAACCCGAAGGCTAATCTTTTTTCGTAACCTAATGGTATTGAATAAGAGAAGTTTCCGTCAAGATACAATTCGTTTGATGGACCAATTTTGTCGTTAACGACGCTTAATCCTAAACCAATTTTCTCATTTCGAAGCGGTGATTGAATGGAGAATGATTGTGTTTCTGGCGCTCCAGAAATACCAACCCATTGTGAACGGTGCAAAAGTGTAGCTTCCAATGCGCCAGTAGACCCAGCATAAGCTGGATTTACGGCCATTGTGTTATACATATACTGTGTGTATTCAGGATCCTGTTGCGCACTGGCGCAAAACGTGATAAAAGAACATATCAAAATAAAATATGTTTCTAATGATTTTATATATAGTTTCATAACGATACTTATTTAGTTTAATTAATTAGATGATTAATAGCACGCTTATCTCATTATAGATAACCATCCTTTTTTAACCGTTCCATCTCCAATGGTTATCACATAAAAATAAGTACCTGTTGGCAACATATCTCCTCTATTAACAACTCCTGATACATTGGCAGTTCCGTCCCAATCATTTTCATAATGTTGTTTACTATATACTAATGAACCGTATCTGTTAAATACTTTCAACTCGTTATTTGGATATGTGTCAATACAATCAATTCTAAAGAGGTCATTTGATCCATCATTATTTGGAGTGAACTCGTTATAAACTGTCAAACAAATTGGTTCTACCGAAGCGGAAGCCGAGTTATTTGATGCATCAACATCTAATGGAGTTGAAATTTCGACAGTGGCAACATTTGTATAAGTACCGCTTGATAAAACTTCGGCGGTAATTGTAAGTACAACACTTTGTCCTGAATTCAAATTTGGAATTGTCCATAATCCTGTTTTCGGATCATATGTTCCTAATGTTGTATTAGAACTTACTAAATTATATCCACTTGGTAATAAATCACTAACTATCGTATTGATAAAACTACCTTCTCCAACATTGTTTACTGTAACGGTAAATGTTACTACATCACCAAAGTTTGGTGTTGGATTGCTAACTGTGTTGGTTATAGTTATATCTGAACATGTGGCAACTGTAACATTTAGTGATTTTGTTGTTGTATCACCACAGTTATTTATATAAGTTACCTCAACTTTACCCGGTCCGATATCTGACCATGAAACTGTTACAGATCCATCTGCTGTTCCTCCGCCTGAAACTATTGTTCCGTTAGTAATTGACCATACATAATTTGATTTTCCGTTTGCTATAGAATAAGTAACTCCTTTGAAAACACATGGTGTATCGTCTGTAGTTGCTAATTGTACTAAAGCATCGTTTTCAAAATTAATAGTAACTCCTAATCTTGTAGCGCTCGCACAACCATTTGTTGTGTTGTTTAAAGCACTTGCATAATAGGTACCTGCTATCAATGGTGTGTTTGCTGCTAAAGGTGTTCCGCCTGTTGCAGATGTATACCAAACAACGTTAGGTTCGTTTACTACAATGCTTGCTATTGTTGGCAATGCTGATAAACAGAATGTTTGTGTTGTTCTTGGTGTAGTAATAATACCTGGTGTATTTACTTTTACTACAACTGCTAGTCTAACAGGGTTTTCACAACCTGTAGCGCTTGAAACAACTCCGTAGTATGTTCCTGAAGCTAAAGCTGTCGTTGCAGGAATTGCTGTTCCGCCTGTTGCTGTACTGTACCAAATTACGTTTGCTTCGTTTACCTGAATATCAGAAACTTTTGGTGTATTTATTGAACAAAAGTCTTGTGAAGCGTCTGTAGTTGTTGGTGTAGGACTTGGTCCTGAAACTGTAACAGTAACTTTCAAACGAGTTGTGCTTTCGCATCCTGAAATCGGATCTTTTATGTTTCCATAATAAACTCCAGTTGTTAAAGCTGTTGTTGATGCGATTGCTGTTCCGCCTGTTAAAGCTGTATACCAAACTACATTAGGTTCGTTTACCTGAATGCTTGCAAATGTTGGTGCACTTACTGTACAGAAGCTTTGAGCTGCATTAGTTGTTGTTGGATTTACTGTGTTTCCAATAGTAATCGTAACTTTTAATCTTGTGTTACTTTCACAACCCGTTGCCGGATCTTTTATGGCTCCAAAATAATCTCCATTTGCTAATGCTGTTGTTGGCGCAATTGCTGTTCCGCCTTTTAATGTGGCGTACCAAACTACGTTAGCTTCATTTACTTTAATATTAGAAACTTTAGGAGAATCACCTGAACAGAAAACCTGAGTTGTTGCTGTTGTTGTAGGTGTTCCAGGGTCTTTTATACTAACAGCTACCAGTAAACGAACTGAGCTTTCACAACCTGTAGTTGCATCTTTTAGTGTTGCATAATAATTTCCATTTGCCAATGCTGTTGTTGGAGCAATTGCTGTTCCGCCTGTTGCTGCATTGTACCAAACGACATTACTTTGGTTCACCTGAATATTAGCTACTGTTGGCGCATTTACTAAACAGAAATCTTGTGTTGTATCTGTTGTAGTTGGTGTAGCTGGATTTGTTACACTTACTGCAACTTGTAATCTTAATGCACTTTGACAAGTAGTTGCAGGATCTGAGATCGATGCGAAATAGTTTCCTGTTGCTAAAGCTGTTGTTGGTGCAATTGGTGTTCCGCCTGTTGCTGTAGCATACCAAACTATAGTTCCTGTTGTTGGTGTATTAACTTGGATATTAGCTACAGTTGGAGCATTTACTAAACAGAAATCTTGTGTTGTATCTGTTGTAGTTGGTGTTCCTGGATCAGTTACTTTAATCGTAATCGCTAATCTAACTTTACTCTCACAAGTTGTTGTTGGATTTTTGATTGATGCATAATAAGTTCCTGTTATCAATGCTGTAGTTGATGCAATCGCTGTTCCGCCCGTCGCTGCACTGTACCAAACTATATTTGCTGCAACTGCTGGACTTACGTCGATTGTCGCAAAAGTCGGAGCATTTACTAAACAGAAATTCTGAGCTGTTTTTGTAATTACTGGTGTTCCAGGATCTGTTACGCTAATTGTGATTGCCAATCTAACTTTACTCTCGCAAGTTGTTGTTGGATTTTTAATCGATGCATAATAAGTTCCTGTTGTCAATGCTGTAGTTGGAGCAATTGCTGTTCCTCCTGTCGCTGCACTGTACCAAACAATATTTGTTGCCGGACTTACGTCGATTGTGGCAAATGTTGGATTGTTTATTGAACAAAAATCCTGAGTTGTTTTAGTAATTACTGGTGTTCCAGGATCAGTTACATTAATCGTAATTGCCAATCTAACTTTGCTTTCACAAGTAGTTGTTGGATTTTTAATCGATGCATAATAAGTTCCTGTTGTCAAAGCTGTCGTTGGAGCAATTGCTGTTCCGCCTGTCGCTGCACTGTACCAAACAATATTTGCTGCAACTGCTGGAGTTACGTCTATACTTGCAAATGTTGGATTGTTGATCAAACAGAAATCCTGAGTTGTTTTTGTAATTACTGGTGTTCCAGGATCAGTTACGCTGATATTAATCGCCAATCTAACTTTACTTTCACAAGTTGTTGTTGGATTTTTGATCGATGCATAATAAGTTCCTGTTGTTAATGCTGTTGTTGATGGAATCGCTGTTCCGCCTGTTGCTGCACTGTACCAAACAATATTTGTCGCTGGACTTACGTCGATAGTGGCAAATGTTGGATTGTTGATCAAACAGAAATTCTGAGTTGTTTTTGTAATTACTGGTGTTCCAGGATCTGTTACGCTAATTGTAATCGCCAATCTAACTTTACTTTCACAAGTTGTTGTTGGATTTTTAATCGCTGCATAATAAGTTCCAGATGTCAATGCTGTAGTTGGAGCAATTGCTGTTCCGCCTGTCGCTGCACTGTACCAAACAATATTTGTCGCTGGACTTACGTCGATTGTGGCAAATGTTGGATTGTTTATCAAACAGAAATCCTGAGTTGTTTTAGTAATTATTGGTGTTCCAGGATCTGTTACGCTAATTGCAATCGCCAATCTAACTTTACTCTCACAAGTTGTTGTTGGATTTTTGATCGATGCGTAATAAGTTCCTGTTGTCAATGCTGTAGTTGGAGCAATTGCTGTTCCGCCTGTTGCTGCACTGTACCAAACTATAGTTCCTGTTGTTGGTGTATTAACTTGAATACTAGCTATAGTTGGAGCATTTACTAAACAGAAATCTTGTGTAGTATCTGTTGTAGTTGGTGTTCCAGGATCAGTCACATTAATTGTGATCGCTAATCTAACTTTACTTTCACAAGTAGTGGTTGGATTTTTAAGCGATGCATAATATGTTCCTGTTGTCAATGCTGTCGTTGGAGCAATTGCTGTTCCGCCTGTTGCTGCAGCATACCAAACAATATTTGCTGCAACTGCTGGAGTTACATCTATAGTTGCAAATGTTGGATTGTTTATTAAACAGAAATCCTGAGTTGTTTTGGTAATTACTGGTGTTCCAGGATCAGTCACGCTAATTGTGATCGCTAATCTAACTTTACTTTCACAAGTAGTTGTTGGATTTTTGATCGATGCGTAATAAGTTCCTGTTGTCAATGCTGTTGTAGATGGAATCGCTGTTCCGCCTGTTGCTGCAGCATACCAAACAATATTTGCTGCAACTGCTGGACTTACGTCGATCGTAGCAAATGTTGGATTGTTTATCAAACAGAAATTCTGTGTTGTTTTTGTAATTACTGGTGTTCCAGGATCAGTCACATTAATCATGATTGCCAATCTAAATTTACTTTCACAAGTAGTTGTTGGATTTTTGATCGCTGCGTAATAAGTTCCTGTTGTCAATGCTGTCGTTGGAGCAATTGCTGTTCCGCCTGTTGCTGCAGCATACCAAACAATATTTGCTGCAACTGCTGGACTTACGTCGATTGTCGCAAATGTTGGATTGTTGATCAAACAGAAATCCTGAGTGGTTTTTGTAATTACTGGTGTACCAGGATCAGTCACATTAATTGTAATTGCCAATCTAACTTTACTTTCACAAGTAGTTGTTGGATTTTTAAGCGATGCATAATAAGTTCCTGTTGTCAATGCTGTGGTTGGAGCAATTGCTGTTCCACCTGTTGCTACACTGTACCAAACAATATTTGCTGCAACTGCTGGAGTTACATCTATAGTTGCAAATGTTGGATTGTTTATCAAACAGAAATCTTGAGTCGTTTTTGTAATTACTGGTGTACCAGGATCAGTCACGCTAATTGTGATCGCTAATCTAACTTTACTTTCACAAGTAGTTGTTGGATTTTTGATCGATGCGTAATAAGTTCCTGTTGTCAATGCTGTTGTAGATGGAATTGCTGTTCCGCCTGTTGCTGCACTGTACCAAACAATATTTGCTGCAACTGCTGGACTTACGTCGATTGTGGCAAATGTTGGATTATTTATCAAACAGAAATCCTGAGTTGTTTTTGTAATTACTGGCGTTCCAGGATCTGTTACGCTAATATTAATCGCCAATCTAACTTTACTCTCACAAGTTGTTGTTGGATTTTTGATTGATGCGTAATAAGTTCCTGTTGTCAATGCTGTTGTAGATGGAATCGTTGTTCCACCAGTTGCTGCACTGTACCAAACAATATTTGCTGCAACTGCTGGAGTTACATCTATAGTCGCAAATGTTGGGTTGTTGATCAAACAGAAATCCTGTGTTGTTTTTGTAATTACTGGTGTTCCAGGATCAGTCACATTAATCGTGATTGCTAATCTAACTTTACTTTCACAAGTTGTTGTTGGATTTTTGATCGCTGCATAATACGTTCCAGATGTCAATGCTGTAGTCGGAGCAATTGCTGTTCCGCCTGTTGCTGCATTGAACCAAATAATATTTGTCGCTGGACTTACGTCGATTGTAGCAAATGTTGGATTGTTTATTAAACAAAAATCCTGAGTTGTTTTTGTAATTACTGGTGTACCAGGATCAGTCACATTAATTGTGATCGCTAATCTAACTTTACTTTCGCAAGTTGTTGTTGGATTTTTGATCGATGCGTAATATGTTCCTGTTGTCAATGCTGTTGTAGATGGAATTGCTGTTCCGCCTGTTGCTGCATTGAACCAAATAATATTTGCTGCAACTGCTGGAGTTACATCTATAGTCGCAAATGTTGGTGCATTTACTAAACAGAAATCCTGAGTCGTTTTAGTAATTACTGGTGTTCCAGGATCAGTTACGCTGATATTGATCGCCAATCTAACTTTACTCTCACAAGTAGTGGTTGGATTTTTGATCGATGCATAATATGTTCCTGTTGTCAATGCTGTAGTTGGAGCAATTGCTGTTCCGCCTGTTGCTGCAGCATACCAAACAATATTTGCCGCAACTGCTGGAGTTACATCTATTGTCGCAAATGTTGGATTGTTGATCAAACAGAAATCCTGAGTGTTTTTTGTAATTACTGGTGTTCCAGGATCAGTCACATTAATCGTGATCGCCAATCTAACTTTACTTTCGCAAGTAGTTGTTGGATTTTTAATCGCTGCGTAATATGTTCCTGTTGTCAATGCTGTAGTTGGAGCAATTGCTGTTCCGCCTGTTGCTGCACTGAACCAAATAATATTTGTCGCCGGACTTACGTCGATCGTAGCAAATGTTGGATTGTTTATCAAACAGAAATCCTGTGTTGTTTTAGTAATTATTGGTGTTCCAGGATCAGTCACATTAATTGTGATCGCTAATCTAACTTTACTTTCACAAGTAGTAGTTGGATTTTTGATCGATGCATAATATGTTCCTGTTGTCAATACTGTAGTTGGAGCAATTGCTGTTCCGCCTGTTGCTGCATTGAACCAAATAATATTTGTCGCCGGACTTACGTCGATTGTCGCAAATGTTGGATTGTTTACTAAACAGAAATCCTGTGTTGTTTTAGTAATTATTGGCGTTCCAGGATCTGTTACAGTTACAGTTACTAATAATCGAACTGAACTTTCGCAACCAGTAGCAGGATTTTTGATCGCTCCATAATAAGGACCAGTTACTAAGGCAGTTGTTGTTGCCAATGCTGTTCCTCCTGATGATGCGGTGTACCAAACTACATCTGCTTCATTTACCTGAAGACTTGCAACTGTTGGATTGTTTATTAAACAGAAATCTTGTGTTGTATCATCAGTTGTTGGTGTAGCTGGATCATTAACAATTACGGTTGCTGTTTTAAGTTCTCCGTTTTTATTAGGACATGTAGTACTGCTTGAAACAGCTACATAATAAGTAATTGGACTCATAGCAGTTGTTAAACCTGAAGCTGTTAAAACTCCGGTACCACTAATTGTATATGTTACTCCGCCAATTACTCCATTTATGATAGGCTGTGTTTTATTGGCATCTAAAAACCATGAGAACACAGGACTTGTCAAAGTAGTTGTTGGCGTTAATACAGCATCTGTATCGTGACAAATTGTAATATTGTCTACCACAATATCAGTTACAAGAGAAGTTGGTAAAATTGTGAATGTTACTAATTTTCTATCTGCTACTGCAGTTTCACAAAATTCATCTGAACTAAGTCCTACATAATAAGTATAAGTTCCAGGAACTAATCCGGTCAATACTAATTTAGAAGTAGTTTCGCCTGCAACAACCACACTTGTTGTTCCGTTAAATTTATACCAGTGATATACAGGATTTGTAACTGTTGGTGTGGCAGCTAAAACCGCATCTAATGTTACTTTTCCATCTTCGGCACAAATTATTGGGTTATTTCCTCCGTTTATTGTCACGTTTGCTATTTTAGCAGCTGGAGTTGTTGCTCTCACTACTACAGTAACTTCACCTCTTTCTAAGGCTGGACAACCGTAACGAATTGGCTGAACATAATATTTATATGTACCTGCAGCTAAATTTGCAGGAAGTGTAAACGTTTGACCTGTAGCTACAGAGTTTCCTCCTGTTGGAGAATCATACCAAACGTAGTTCGCACAAGCTTTTGGTGGAACCGTGAGCGTTATATCAGCTCCGGGACAGACCGTGATTTTATTATCAGGATCACCTCCTATGACTTCGGTATTAGTTACACGATCGATCGTATGAACTCTAAGCTGATCTAAAACACTGGCAACTCCTCCAAATCTAATAGTAACTTTATCATATGGCTGAGTTTGAGGCGCAACAATTGTCATCGCCATTGTATCTCCCGAAAGTAATTTTAAAGTCAATAAACTGCTTGTATTTTGTATTGGTGCACCAACCGCAATATTTCCTGAATAAAGCTGAATCGTGAATCCAGTAAGCAAATTAAGATTTAAAATTGTTCCCGGTTTAGAAATTGTGATTCTTAAACTATCACCAACCATAGATGGTGTTCTGAATTTAGTAGTAAGTTCAGCAGCAGCAAGTACACCTACTCCACTAAACATTGTGGCATAAGTAGCAACATCGCCATCGGCAACGTTCCAGGCATTAGAAACACCAACAGTAGATGTCAATGCTCCAACTCCTAAATCTCTTACGCCAAAGAAAATATCTTCTATATCACCTTTTCCACAAGCAATTTGAGTTACTTGTTTACTATAGTGTGCATCATAAACATTGATATTTTGTGCAAGACTAAGCACAGATCCCAATTGTACTCTAATACCATCATAATCCTGAGGTCCAGAAGTATTAGAAGGAACAAATGTATATTCAAATGAATTTTGACCTGGCAATAAGTTCAACAATGAACCTGATGCCGATTGTAAAGGTCCTATATCAATAGGATTATTAGAACCATCACGTTTTGTTCCTACTACAGAAATGCTTTGTCCAACTGCAACTGCACTATTGGCTAAGCCTAATTTTACTGTTACAGGAGTTCCTTTAGCAATAGTTGTTGGCCATTGTAAATTTTGCCAGGTAGTTCCAATACCTAAAAGTCCTAAACCAGTAGTTATTGTAGAGAATGTACTTGGATCGCCATCAACCGCCTGAGGTCCGCTTGTTACACCACCAGTTAGAATAGATCCTGATAATTCTGTCGTAGCATATACTCTTTCGAATAAAGGATCACAATCTATTGGATCAATAACACTAACAGTCACCGTTTGGCTAGTTGTACAAGATGCAGCGCTAGTGGCGATTACTGTATAAGTATAAACACCTACAGTATTAAGAATTCCTGTATTGTTCGAAGGTAAAACATTACCTTGAGGATCATACCAGGTAATTGTACCGTTTGATGTTGCAGCCAATGCTAGCGAAGATCCTTTTGTAATTACAATAGAACTTGTTACCCCAGTTAATGTTGGCAACGGATTTACCGTCACTACAACCGGTAACTTAACAGATGGACAAGCAGAACCTACTGTTTGAGCCTGAATTGAATAAGTTCCGCTAAGCGTAATATTCGACGCAGCTAGATCTGTTATTGGATTATTTGACGGATCAAAGAAAGTATAAGTTGTATTTCCTGATGAATCAAAATTTGTAATCGCATCTTTTAGATTTACTTTCGCACAACGAACAAATGGCGTTTGAACGGTTAAAGCAGAACCTGTAGGATAATTTACAACAACTTCTTTTAATGTTCCGTTTACGTTCTCACAAGTTCCTCCGTTAAGTACAGAAACATAATAAGTATAAGGAGCATTAGCAGCAATAAGTCCGCTAATAGTTAATGCATCAGTTGTACCATCTTTTACATAAGTTACACCCGCTACAGTTCCTGTAGTAATCTCTGTTGTTTTATTTTGATCAGTATAATATTTAAATTTAGCTCCAGCTAAAGCTGATGTTGGAGCCAATACAATACCTCCCGCACAAGAAGCAGTCAAAGGACTTGTAATTGTAATATCCGCATCTGTTGGAATAGGTAAAACATTTACCGTAACAGGCTGACGAACACTATTAATACAAGTTCCACCACGAGTAGCTTCTAAATAATAAGTTGTAGTAGTCGTTAATGGAAGAGTTGGACTAACAGCCACAATATTTCCACCTGTAGGAGCATCATACCATGTAAATGTTTCAGTTCCTGTAGACGAAGCCGCTAATGTTGCAGTTTGTCCTGCACAAATTGGCGCTGTTGCTCCGGTTATTGTAGCATTTGGAAATCTATAAGAAGCTCCATAAACATTTAAAGTAGTTAATAAGCCAACTAAAGCTCCTAATCTAATGTCAACTCTATCAAATGCCGCATTTGTAGGTAAACTAACTTTGAATCTGTTTCCTGATAATACTTGCAAATTCAATAGACTATTGTTCACTGCAAGTCTAAGAAGATTTTCTGTCCCTCCATTAGAAGTTCCTATACTTACAGATCCTAACAATGACAGATCTGCAAGACCTCCAGGTAACTCTAATTCGACATCAATAATATCTCCCGCCTGACCAGGTGTTAGAAAATTTAATTCTTGTTGAATGTATGAATTAAGTACTCCCGCAGTTATAGTCAAAGAAGCAAAATTATTTGGGTTTGCATCAACAGCGTTAGGTCCGTTAATTCCATTACATAAAACACATAATAAACCAGGGTCAACATTTATTGCTTGTGTACTTGGTTGCAAACAAGTACTAACCCCATTCGTTACCAATACATTAATCGCAGCTCTTGAAGTACTTGTACAAGCTCCTAAAGTATTTACCGCTTCAACATAATATGTTGTATTAGCAGTCAAAACCGGAGTAGTATAGGTATTACTTCCTGTACCTTGTAAGAGTGTTCCTCCTGTTGGGGCACTATACCACATATAGGTAACTCCCGCACTAGGTGTAACAGACAACATTGCAGTCTGACCTGACTGAATAATAACACTTGAATTCGCAGGAACAGGTGCCGAAGGTCTTGGATTTACGTTTACAGTAGCCGGTGTACGTGTTGGACTTAAACAACTTCCAATTACAGCTTCAACATGATAAGTTGTTGTAGCTGTTAAAGCTGGTGTTGCAAAAGCAGTTCCCGTAAACACCAAATTCCCTCCCGAAGCTGCATCATACCAATTATAAGTGGTACCCGCAACCGGAGATTGAATTGTTATTGTTGTAGCATCACCAGTACATATATTCAAAGGAGAAGCAGTAACTGTCGACGGAGCTACAGGATTGTTTACTGTAACCAGAACAGGATTTCTTTCACTATTCACACAACCATTACGAGTAAGTTCTACATAATAAGTTGTATTCACAGTTAATGCCGGAGTTGTATAAGCTGCAGTACTAACTAAGAGATTTCCTCCAGTTAAAGCATCATACCATTTTATAGTTTCTCCTAAAGCTGTTGCAGCCGTTAAAGTTGCAGTCTGTGTACCGCAAATTGGTGTAGCGTTACCAGTTATAGCTGGCGCTTTATATCTGTAAGTTGCCTGATAAATATCTAAATTTGTCAAAGCACTTACCAAACCACCCAATCTTATTTCGACACGATCAAAATTTGCACCCGCAACAATACTAGCTCTAAAGCGATTTCCTGTTAATAACTGCAAAGTTACCAAAGCATTATTATTAGTAGAAACTCGGTCATTATTATAAGTTGCTCCATTATAAGTTGCTAAACTAACAGCCCCTAATAAAGAAAGATCGGCAATTCCACCTGGCAATTCCAATTCTACATCTACGATATCTCCCGCTTTACCAGGATTATTAAATTGTAATGTTTGTTGAATATAGCCATTTAGCAAACCTACCGGAAGCGTAAGTCTTGCAGCTGTAGCACTATTTCCATCTACAGAATTGTTTTGATTGGAAGAAGCACAAAGCAAACAAAGTCCGTTTTGATTTGTCTGCTGACTATTTGCTTCCAGACAACCTCCTAATGCAGCAGGTATAACTGTCACCGTCACAGGTACTCTCGTAGCGCTAACACAAGCGCCAACAGTACTACGTGACTCAACATAATATATTTTAGTAGCAGTTAAAATTGGAGTTGTAAAAGTATTAGAATCTCCTAATAATTTTATTCCTCCCGTAGGTACATCGTACCAATCAAGAGCAACATTAGCTTCAGCTGTAGAAGCGCTCAGAGTTGCATTTTGTCCTGATAATATCGTTACACTTTGTGTCAATATCGTGGCAGCGGCAGGAACTGGTGTCGAAGTAACCGTCACCGCAGTTCTTGTTGCTGTTTTACATGCGCCAATAGATGCTTCTACATAAAAATTAGTAGCACCTGTTGGTACTGTTGGAGTATAAGAAGTTCCCGTTGCTAGAGCTACACCTCCAGTTGGTGCACTAAACCAGGAATATACTGTTCCCGGCACCGGACTTATAACTGATAATGTAGTTGCCTGAGTTGCCCCCGCAGAACAAATCGTCGTTCCCGTACTGCTTATAGTTGGCAATAGAGGATTGATAACATTTATAGTAACTGGTAATCGTTCACTACTTTCGCAACCACCCACTCTCGAAGTACTTACATAATAAGTAGTTGTAGCTGTTAAGTTTGGAGTAGTAAATGTATTAAGAGTCGAAAGTGCCGTAGTTGATGTTGGAGAATCATACCAAGCAACAGTTGTTCCTGCAGCAGGAGTTGCTGTAAGTAATACAGATTGACCATAACAAACAGATTGTGTCTCTCCTCCCGCAATAGTTGGTTTTGCAAACTGCAGTCGCACATCATAAATTCTTAAATTTACTAATGCAGATAACAGCCCACCAGATTGAATTTGAATTCGATCTGCATCTCCTGGTAACGTATATTTTATTACAGCCGAATTAGTAGCAGATAATAATTGAAGATTCAATAAGGGATTGTTCATAGTAACCTGACCCCCTACCGGATTCACACCGTTTCTTGCCTGAATTGTTGCATTTGCTAACACATCAACATCCAACAATCCGTTTCCTTCACCAAAATATATTACTATTTGGTCTCCTGCTTTTGCAGTCTGACTAAAATGTAATGTTTCCTGGGCAAAACATGCCAAACCGAGCACATTTGAGATCGTTGCATAAGTTGTCATGCTCGAATCCCATGCATTATCTGGATTCATTACACTCATTCCTACACATAAAAGACCGCCAGTACTATTCGTCTGAGAGTCTGGTCTACAAAAAGTTTGTGCGAAGTTTTTATTGCAAAAAAGCAATAAAAACAACAAACCAAATAATCTCTTCTTTACGATGAGATCATAGAAAGTAAATTTTTTTTTCATAATTTGGAAGATTAGAAAATGGACAATAAAATACCTCTTGCGATAAGCACGTATGCTTAGGCAATTCAAAAAAACGTTAAAACTCAATTAGTTAAACCACAACTTAAAACCCTGACAAGTAGGGTAATAAATTAAATTCCGTAATAAAAAATCATGTTGTATTGAGTATACCGAAGTATACTAAGGAGCTATTTCTATTTATAATAAACAGATAATAACTCGAAACTTTTGAGGAATACTGATCCGAATCAGGCTTCCAAGAGGAGTGATTTGTTGCAGGCTTAATTTTCATAAAAGAAAATTTACGTTTAGATAGAACTGAGGGAGAATTCTATTAAAATATATAGAGTATGATTCAATATCTATAGAAAGTTGATTACTCTGTCTATAAATTTTGTCTATTTAGAATAAATTCTAAAAATTGAATACATTATTTTTCAATTAGAGTATTTTGTAAGTTTAAAAAATTTTAAACACAATAATACTATTCATTAACTAAAACACCGACTGGGTTTTGGAAATGAAAAAATCTTAAAATGAAAAACTTTTTGAAAATAACTTACTATAGAAGTAAAATCAAGTTTAGGAATAAACTTAATCTTATTCCAAAGAATAAAAAATAAAGCTAAAATAATATGGATACCTAATGCAAACTTGATGAAGAAAGTAATTGTCAATTCCATAAGCAGACTAATTAAATTATTAGTAACATTTTCAACTTTAAATTTCTCGGCAAAAACATTAAAACTGTAATTTGTATTAATTTATAAAAAGTAATCAAATCACTTCATTCTTATTGTTTTTGAAAAAGTACAAAAAAACATTTTGTTTAACTTTCTTATCCTAAAATTAGAAAAAACAAACTTACAAAACAAGCGTAAAATTCTTATGTTTTTAATTTTAACATAAATGGATATACCATGAAAACTACAAAATATCAGAAAAACCAATAGTTTTAAGCCAATAACAGCTCTTATGATTATCATAAAAAAAATCAAAATATTTCATAATATTTCAATAAAGTAAATAAAAACCTACTTTTTTAAATTCGTAATCGATTGAATTTGAGGTGAAAAAGCCGAAATGAAAAGTAAAACCTACATTTTTATATGCAAATGTGAATTTCTTAAACAATTCAAAAAAAACAGGTATAAATACGGGGTAAAAAAAATATAAAAGTCTAAACAAAAGTTAAAAACATAAAAAAAAGGTAAACAATTTAATATCAATCATTTACCTTTTTAAAAATCTTTTAATGGAAATTACGACTCAATAATAGTATTAATTTGAGTAAATAATTGTCCATCACTTAAAAATGCTCCTTGCTGAATCAATTCAAAAATAGATGCATTTCTATCTTCTGTAAATACTTTTTTTCCAACCTTCATTTCGATGTTTTCAGTAAACATATTATCACTCAGCCATTGCAAACCATCTTTCGTTAAGAAATCTGTTTCAGGAACCAATGATTTCAGCACTATTGACTGAACATGCTCCTCAAAACATTGAAACAAAAAGATATGATTTTTAGAGAAATGCTCTAAAAATTCAGCTCTTGACAAAACACCTTCCCAAATTAAATCTGAAAAAACATCCAACTCCTGTTCTGCAACTTCCGGTTTATTTAATTTAAGAGAATCCCACTCTGCTTTATCAATTGCCTGAGTAGCTAAAAAACTAGCGAATTCTGCGTGCAATTCATCAAATTGCTCTTTTGTTAATCTTGCGTATTTCATTGTTTATTTTTGCGTTTAAACACTCTTAAAAGAGCCTGAATAAAATTTCATTATCCAAAAAAAAGCCCTCGCAAATGCGAGGGCAAATTTATAACTTTTTTTGCTTTATTAAAAAATGTATCTGATACCAAATTGAGCCTGCCATCTTGATGTTAAACTCGCATCATAACTAAAGGTTTTAGTTTGAGTATTATTGAATGTATACGTCGGAGTATTTCCAACAACTGTCACACCAATTGGCTGAACACTCGTTGGTACCTGAACAACTCCCCAATCTGAATTTAATAAATTTCCAAAATTCAATACATCGATACTAAACTGAATCGTATTCTTTTTCTCTGATGCCGATGAAACTTTGAAATTATAATCCTGCATAAGCTTAAGATCGCATCTTCCTCTCCAAGGCGATATAGCACCGTAACGATCCGCATATTGCCCTCTTCTGTTTTTCATATAATCATCTTGCGAAATAAATTTATCAAATGCCTCACCTTGTCCTGGTGCACTAAAATTCATTAAAGCAATTTCGGCAGTTGTTGGAATATAAATCAAATCATTTACTGCAGAACCATCACCATTAATATCACCACCATAAGTATAATTAAAACGTCCGCCCTGAGCATATTCAAAGAAAGCCGAAACAGTTGTCGCCCATTTATCTCTTCCGTATTTCCATTTTTTAGAACCTACACCAATAAAACGATGATTATCTCCGTATTTAGAATTCGAAAGAACAGCGTTATTCACATTTCCTAAAGCCGGATTAAATGCAAAAGCGTCGCCAGTAATTTCAGCTTCAATAGAGTTTACGTCTTTTGATTTTAAATAATTATAAGCAATACTTGCATACAAACCATTTTCAAAATTCTTTTGCACTTTAACTGTTGCATTAAAAGCACTTCCTTTATTCGAATTCGTCATTACATAAGCATTATTTACTCCATGATCTGCCGCAACATAAATCGCTCTGTTATCTACACCAGCCAAAGTTCCCGTTGGAGGTTTTAATCCCCAGTTTTGAACCTGTACCGCATTAATATCTTTATTATAAGAAAAATCAAGCGTCACGATATAATTGCTTTTAAATCTGTGATCATAACCCAAACTTGATCTCCAAACCTGTGGCCATTTATAATCCGGATCCATAATTTGCAAAAAGCTGTCATCAGCACCACTTACCTGATTTCCTAACCAAACAAAAGGGATTCTTCCGGTAAAAATTCCCGATCCTCCACGAAGCTGAGAAGTCGCATCACCTTTTACATCCCAGTTAAAACCAATCCTAGGCGACCACAAAATCTTATCACTTGGTAAATCTGTAGAAATCAACTTAACCGCCTTACCCGTTTGCGGATCATAATAATCAATATCATTATTTCTGCCAGCGCCTCCATTATCAGTATCAATATACTTCTGAATCAAATCGGCAGTATTAAAATACAAAGGTTTATCAATTCTTAAACCTACAGACAATTTGAAATTATCATTCACACTAAAATCATCTTGTGTATAAAACGCCAATTGTCCCACATTTAATTCTGCCAGTTTCCATCCTCCATCAGTTCCAACTTCAAACTGACTTTTAGTATTAAAAACATTTTGCGCCTGTTGAAAATTTTGCTTCAATGAACTAGAAGCCAATGGTAAAGCCGCATCCGCTAAAAAATCCGTCACACTTGCATAAGGCCTAAATGTACCATAATAAGGCACCGGATCAGTATCAGGATTACGGAATTTATCATAACCCGCTAAGTTAAACGAGTTTTTAAATCCGAATTTCTCGAAAGAAGTTCCAAAAGTAAATGCATGTTTTCCAACTGTATAAGTAAGATTGTCTGTAATTTGAATTACTTTTTGATCTAAAGTATTATTGATAGAAAAAGGCTCATGACCCGCAATAATATAATTAGAACCTCCTCCATCCTGAATAGTAATTACAGGCGCCGGAACCGAAAACGGAACTCTATAATCATTAAAATGAGAATATCCTGCCTGTAACTTATTCGAAACGCCTTCGCTGAATTTTGAATTTAACTCCGCCAAAAAGGAACTTAAATTATTATTGATTTGATATCCCGAATTTTGAAATTGCAAAATCGAAGCATTTGGTCCTCTAAATCCAAGCGCCGTTGGATGCGCCGGTTTATCCTTTGAAGCATCAAGGAAATTATAAATAACTGCAAGTTTATGATTATCATTAATATTCCAGTCGACTTTAATAATACCTTTATTTGAATTCGATTCATGAATAAAACCCTGATAAGCTCCAGTGTCATATCCTAAACCCTTCAAAGCATTCGAAACTGCAATCAAATCAGACTCCATAACTCTGGATTCATTAATTCCCGTAACTCCATCATTATTATTTGCTACGAAATTAGATCCTAAATCACTTCTTCTGTCAATTTCAAAGTTTCCGAAAATGAATAATTTATCCTTAATAATTGGCGCACCTAAACTAAAACCTGCCTGAGTTTGTTCTAATGTTGGTACAAATATTTTTTCGCCTTTAATTTTATTTCCCGTTAAATCCTGATCTCTGTAAAATACATAAGCAGTACCATGAAACTCATTTGTTCCTGATTTTGTAACCGCATTAACAGAAGCTCCCGTAAAACCAGACAACGTAACATCATAAGGTGCAGTTGCAACTTGAATTTGCTCGATCGCATCCAATGATATTGGCTGAGCACCAGTTTGACCACCCGGAGTTGCAGCGTCTAATCCGAAAGGATTATTAAAAACTGCTCCATTCAAAGAATAATTATTATACTGATCATTTCTACCTCCAAATGAACCTCCACTCGCAGTTGGCTCTAAACGGGTAAAATCTTCAGCCGATCTCGAAATAGTTGGCAATGCCGTTAATTCTCGTCTTCCAATTGTAGTTTCTGCTCCGGTTTTTCCACTTTTAAAAACCTTGTCTTTAGAAACAATTTTAACTTCTTCCAAAGCCTGACTTGCATCTTCTAATTGAACCGCAAGATTAAAAGGCTTCCCTAAATCAAGATTGATGTCATTATATTCCTGGTTTTGAAACCCTACAAAAGTCACCGTAATTTTATACGGACCTCCAATTCTCATATTCAAAATACTGAATCTTCCATCTTCATTAGATACAGCTGAATATTTAGTTCCTGTTGGGGTATGAACTGCCAAAATAGAAGCGCCCGGCAATAGCTCGTTTGATGAACTTTTTACAATACCCTTAATACTCGAAGTCGTTGTTTGCCCAGTAACGACGGTTAATGCAAACAAACACAATAATAATGCAAGGTTTTTTCTCATTTTGCTGATTTTGAATTAGTTGGTTAAATCAAAATTAGACAAAAAAAAACCACTCCTAAGAGTGGTTTTTATATTTTATTAACAAGAAGTTAACAAAATGTTATTTTTCAGCGATAATCTCGTATGGTAAGTCAACGATAACATCTCTGTGTAAACGGATGCTAGCAGAATATTTTCCTGTACGTTTTACGATACCACTAGTGATGAATTTTCTATCAATAGCGTTACCTGATTTCTCTAAAGCTTCAGCAATGTCGATGTTTGTGATAGAACCAAAAAGTTTCTCTCCACCAGCTTTTGCAGTAAGTTTAATTTCAAGAGCTTTAAGTGTTTCAGCTAATGCTTTAGCATCAGCAACAACTTTAGCTTCTTTATGTGCTCTTTGTTTTAGGTTTTCAGCTAAAACTTTTTTAGCAGAAGGAGTTGCTAAAGCAGCAAAACCTTGAGGAATTAAAAAGTTACGACCGTAACCAGGTTTTACAGATACTACATCATCTTTAAATCCTAAGTTTTGTACGTCTTGTTTTAAAATAAGTTCCATGTTGTTGTCCTTATATTTTAGAAGTTAGGTTCTGATTTAACAGAAACCAGCGACTAGAGTTTTTAATTATTTTAATAAATCGGCCACGTATGGCATTAAAGCTAAGTGACGAGCTCTTTTTACAGCTACAGAAACTTTTCTTTGGTATTTTAATGAAGTTCCAGTTAAACGACGAGGAAGAATTTTTCCTTGCTCATTAACGAATTTCAATAAGAAATCAGCATCTTTATAATCGATATATTTGATTCCTGATTTTTTGAAACGACAGTACTTTTTAGTTTTGTTAGTTTCAATGTTTAAAGGCGTTAAATATCTGATATCTCCGTCTTTTTTTCCTTTTGCAGATTGCTCAATTGTAGACATAATAATTACGCTTTAGTAGATTTTAATTTAGCTCTTCTTCTCTCCGCCCATGAAATAGCATGTTTGTCTAAACTTACAGTTAAGAAACGCATAACTCTTTCGTCACGTCTAAATTCAGTTTCAAAAGCAATAAGAACTTCTCCTGCTACTTTGAATTCGAATAAATGGTAAAAACCACTTTTTTTGTTTTGGATTTCGTAAGCCATTTTTTTCAGACCCCAATCCTCTTTCCATACCATTTCAGCTCCTCTACTAGTAAGAAATTCTTCAAATTTCGTTACTGTTTCCTTCACCTGAACCTCAGATAAAACGGGATTTAAAATGAAAACAGTTTCATAATGATTCATAAATACAATATTTATTTGTTAAAATTGGGTGCAAAAGTAACCATTAAATTTAAATATACAACACTTTTTTACTTTTATTCGTCGTAATGCAAAAAATACACGCTCACTCTAGTTTTTTTTACAAAAAAATAATACATTTACTACTGCTATCCTGAATTTATTCTAAATTTAAATGTTATGAAACTAAACTGTGTTGTTGTAGATGATAGTTCTATACAGAGGACAATTATTGCAAAATTAGTTAATAATCACCCAGGTTTGCACTTAATCGGGGACTTTTCTAATGCAATAGAAGCAAAAAGTTGTATCTCTCTAAATAATATCGATTTAATATTTCTAGATATTGAAATGCCTGTTATCAATGGTTTTGACTTCCTTGATGGATTAAAATCAAAACCGCAAATTATATTTATCACTTCTAAAGCTGAGTATGCTTTGAAAGCTTTTGACTATGATGCGACCGATTATCTGCAAAAACCTATTGCGGTAGATCGATTTAACGCTTCTGTAAAAAGAGCAATAGACATGCATTTACTTAAAAAAGAGGTAAAAGAAGAAGAAGGCGAGCATATATTTATCAAAAGTAACCTTAAAAAACTTAAAATTTTCACTGCAAAAATCAAATGGATTGAAGCTTTTGGAGATTATGTAAGAGTGGTTACGGAAGACGACAGCAATCTGGTACTTTCAACAATGAAATCTTTTGAAAATGATCTTTCAAAAGACAAATTTATACGCGTACACAAGTCCTACATTATCAATATTGACAAAGTAGAACGCTTTAACAGTAAATTTGCTGAAATTGGTATTACCAAAATTCCGCTTAGCCGAAACAAAAAAGAAGATTTAGTAAAAGCATTGTCAACATCGTCATAATTTAATAAAAATCGACATTGGCAATTACCTTTATAGCTCTGTATTGAGCAACAGCCTCAAAACTATTCAACATTTTCTGGATAGTTTTTTTTGTGCCCGCTAATGGCATATTCTGCGGAATCTTAATCAGAATGGTTCTGATGTATTCATTTCTGATTCTGCTAATTGCAGGTTCTTCAGGTCCTAAAACCGGAATCCCCAAGTTCTGACTCAAAACTTGGTATAACCACATTGAACCTTCTTTTAATTTTTCAAATTCTCTATGTTTCAAAGTCAGTTTTATGATTCTGAAATAAGGCGGATATCTATAGATTTGACGGTCGTACAACTGCTCCTTATACATACCTATATAATTATGCATTGTAACTTGCTGAATTGTATTGTGATTTGGATTATAAGTCTGAATTACAACTTTCCCTTGTTTTTCTGACCTTCCAGCTCTTCCTGCAACTTGTGTCATCATTTGAAAACTGCGCTCAAAAGCCCTAAAATCCGGATGATGCAACATATTATCCGCATTCATGATTCCAACCAAACTTACATTATCAAAATCCAAACCTTTGGCAAGCATTTGAGTTCCAACCAAAATATCAATCTCACGGTTTTTAAAAGAATCAATAATCTTTTCAAAACCATATTTCCCACGAGTCGTATCCTGATCCATTCTTCCGGTTTTAGCCTTCGGAAAAAGAGACATTAATTCTTGTTCAATTTGTTCTGTACCAAAACCTTTTGTCGTTAAATCAATACTTGAACAACTATGACAATGCGTAGGTTTTGCAATCGAATAACCACAATAATGACAACGCAATTGATTTTTATGTTTATGAAAAGTCAAACTCACATCGCATTGCTGACAATGCGGAACGTGACCACAAGTCATACATTCTATTATTGGCGAAAATCCACGTCTGTTTTGAAACAAAATCACTTGTTCGCCTAAAGACAAAGCTTCTGTAATTTCTTCGATTAAAACATCACTAAAATGTCCGGTCATTCGTTTTCTGAAATGTTTGTCTTTCAAATCAACCAAAACAATATCCGGCATTCGAACATTATTATAACGTTCCGTAAGCGACACCAAACCATACTTATCTGTTTGTGTATTAAAATAGGTTTCAATACTTGGCGTTGCAGATCCCAAAAGAACTTTTGCATTATGAAAATTAGCCAAAACAATAGCAGAATCTCGCGCATGATAACGCGGCGCAGGATCTGATTGTTTAAAAGTCTGTTCGTGTTCTTCGTCAACAATCAACAATCCTAAATTACTAAATGGCAAAAACAAAGCCGACCTCGCTCCTATTACAATCTGCGCTTTTTCTGAATTTTCAAGTGTTTGTTTCCAAACCTCTACTCTTTCATTATTGCTGTATTTAGAATGAAAAACTGCAACTTTATCTCCAAAATGAAGTCGCAAACGCGAAACCAATTGTGTTGTTAAAGCAATTTCAGGCAACAAATACAAAACTTGTTTTCCTGTTGCTAAATATTCCACAATTAGTTTGATATAAATTTCTGTTTTTCCGCTTGACGTTACGCCATGAAGCAAACAAACTTCTTTTTCTAAAAGACTATTTTTAATTGCTGTAAAAGCATTTTCCTGAGCTTCACTTAAAAGTAATTGTTTTTCTGAAGCTTCACCAGTAAAAGAAACGCGATCCTGCTGTAAAAGATATTCTTCAAAAATTTCTTTATCAATCAAAGCTTTTACAGTCGCCGAAGTTGAATTTGAAACCTCAACAAGTTTTTTTACCGTAATTGGTTTCTTTTCAGAAGCCATGATTTGAAAATATGCCAAAACAATTTCTTTTTGTTTATTAGCGCTTTTCAGTACTTCCAGCAATTCTCCTAGGCCATTATCGGATTCATATTTTGCATGCAATTTTACATACCGAACCAACTTAGGCTTATAACCTTCCTTAATTTCTTCTTCTAAAACAATGATATCTTTAGCAATCATTTTTTGTAGCGTCGGAAGAATATTTTTCTTATTTAATATCGAAATAATCTCCTGAACTTTAAGAGAGCTTTGATGTTGTAGAGCTTCGTAAACCAAAAATTCTTCATCAGAAAGTTCATTTTCATTTACAACAACATCAACTTTATGCGAAATAACGGTTTCACTTTCAAGCAATAATCCACTAGGAAAAGCGCCTCGATATACATCGCCAATTCCGCACATATAATAATTTGCAACCCAAAGCCAGTGTTTAATCTGAGTTTCGGTTGCAATAGGTTTTTCGTCCAGTATTTGATGAATTTCTTTAGCATCATATAAACTCGGTTCATTTTGATGCATATCAATCACCAATGCTGTATATATTTTACTTTTTCCAAAAGGCACCGCAACGCGCATTCCTTTTTTAATGAAATGAAATTCGGCCTCTGAAATACGATAAGTAAAAGTTTTGGCTAGGGAAAGTGGTAAAACGACTTCGACAAAAAACATGGAAATGATAGTATAAGATTTGAAAGATTATTTTTTATCTGAAGTTTTTGCAGTATTATATTCCTTAACCAATTTCAGTGTATGTTTTAAAGAATTTAGGTCTTTATAATCATCGTGTCCCGTAATAATATATTTAGGATTTTTAAATTTCGACTGCACTTTTGCTATTGATTTCTCCCATTCTTTTACATCAGAATCGCCTAAATATCCTAAGTCTGTTGCTTCGATACTTTTGACAAAACAACCGCCATAAAGTACTTTTTCTTTATTAAACCAAACTACAATATTATCAGACGCATGACCTTTTCCAGGATAATAAACTTCAAAAGTATGTTGTCCAACTGTAAATGTTGTATCATTTGAAATCACAAATTCAGCTCTTGGTTCGTTATTTTTTTCAAGAATCTGATCCGTTAATTTTATAGTATAAGTTTTGATTCCTTTTTTACCATAAAATCCCAAACCTCCTGCTCTGTCTTCATGAGAATGCGTCGCAAAACACATCACAACTTCCTTATGATGTTTTACTTTTATACTATCTAATAAAGGCTGAAATTGTGTTTTATCCCAAGGCGCATCAAACAAAACAACTCCCTTATTAGTAACCAGATACAAGGCATTTGCAGAGATTAATGTTCCTTTATAATCATGAAACGTCTTATAAACATAAAAGTCACCTGTAAGATGACTTATTTGTAATGGCGAATTCTTAGACTGAGCAAAACTATTGGTTAGTATTGTCAGAAATAAAATTATCGATGCTAATTTTCGCATTTTTATTTTCAAAAAAATTAATTTTTCACTCTTGTCCAGTATTGTGTTCTTCCCATAATAGAAATCCCAACATAACCGCGCAGTTTAAGTTTATCTGCAGATTCTAAAGCAATATAACATTTGTATTTTTTACCGTTTGTAGGATCTAAAATCGTTCCTCCGCTATATTCGTCACCGTCTTTTTTAAGTCCGTTAATAATTACTAACCCTAAAATTGGCTTGTTTTTATCAGCACCATCACATTTAACGCAAGCATCTTTTTTATGATCGGCACGAAGTATTTCTACGATTTTACCATAAAGTTTTCCAGATTTCTCATAAATCTCTACAACTGATTTTGCTTCACCTGTTTCATCATCAATTGTTTTCCATTTTCCAATAACGCTTTGGGCTTGAATTGTACCTAAGGTTAAAAAGAAAACACCAATTGTTAACATCCAATTTTTCATATTATTTATTTTTTTTTTGTTTTAATTTTCTGATAGAGGCATTCAATTCAAATCCCAAAAGCAGAATCATACAGTTTATCCAAATATAAAACATTAGAATCAATAATGTACCAATTGAGCCATAAAGTTCGTTGTATTTTGAGAATTTTATAACCCAAATCCCAAAAAAGAACGAAGATATAACAATTAAGATGGTTGTAAAAACAGATCCAATGCTTATAAAAGGCACTTTATTATACTGCTTAGTACCATAACGTAATAATATTGAAGATGTTATCAAAATCATCAAAACAACAAACAAATATCGTCCCAAAATAATCAGCGGAATTCGATCACTCAACACATCCTGAATGATGGTTTTTTGAATAAATACCTCAAAAACGACAATTGTTGCCACCGTTATAAACAATATAATTGTCATAACAAGCGATATTGCAAGCGCTACTAAATATTGACTAAACCAACCTCGTTTGTCAAAAACGTGTTTCGAAGATTCAAAACCACTTAGAATTCCGTTAATACCATTTGCCATCAAAAAAATAGAAAGCAAAAATCCAGAAGACAACAATCCCGAATGACTATTATTTAAAATATCACTAATAATTTTACTGATTGCGTCGTAAGTATTTGGCGGAACTCCCTGCTGCACAAATTGCAAAAAATCCTGTTGGAATCCTTCAATCGGAATAAACGGAATTAAGTTCAGAATAAACAGCGCAAAAGGAAACAAAGCCATAAAAAAGCTAAAAGAAACCGCACTCGCATGATACGAAAATGCACCGTCAATGATACCAATAGTATACATTTCGAGTAAATCGTACAACGAAAAACCTTCCAGCCAAGGCAGTTTTATTCTTTTTAAAAACCGGACTAAATGACGTACTATAGGAATTCTTTCAATCCGGTCTTCTATCTCTTGAGACATATTTATAATTTTAGATTTTTGAGTTCAGATTTTAGATTTACAAACTCATAACTTTCAATTCACAATTAATTTAAAAAGCTTTTAGACTCAAATCCATGTTGTAAACTGAATGCGTCAATGCTCCGGATGAAATATAATTTACGCCACATAAAGCATATTCACGAATCGTTTTTTCGTTGATATTTCCAGAAGATTCAGTTTGGCATTTTTTACCAATCAACGCAACAGCAGTTTTAGTATCTTCATAATTAAAGTTGTCGATCAAAATTCTGTGAACGCCGTCACTTAAAAGAATCTCGCGAATTTCATCCAGATTTCTTGCCTCAACAATAATCTTCAAATCCAGATTATTTGCTGTCAAATACTCTTTAGTTTTCTTAATTGCAAGCGTAATTCCGCCTGCAAAATCAATATGATTATCCTTAAGCATCACCATATCATAAAGTGCAAAACGGTGATTTTCTCCACCTCCTATTTTTACAGCCCATTTTTCAGCAGCTCTGAAATTTGGAGTTGTTTTGCGAGTATCTAATATTTTAGCTCCTGTTCCGTCTAAAAGCTGTACATATTGAGCTGTTTTTGTTGCAATTGCAGACATACGTTGCATCGTATTCAAAACCACTCTTTCAGACTTTAAAATAGACTGAGAACTTCCCGAAACTTCAAAAACCACATCACCATATTCTACATGCGTTCCATCTTCAATAAAAGTCTTGATTTTTAACTTTGGATCTACAAATTCAAAAATCTTTTTTGCCAGTGCAACACCAGCAATAACTCCCTGATCTTTCACCAATAATTTAGCTTGTCCGTGTGCCGTTTCCGGAATACACGCCAATGAACTATAATCTCCCGTGCCTACATCTTCGCGAATTGCATTACTAATCAATAGTTCTAATTCTGTTTGAAATTGTACTTCGCTAATCATTTTTCTTAAATTTTATAAGATGCTAAAGTAGGACATATTTTGGGCATTTGAAAGTTAAACGACTGCCAAAAATTTATAAACATCAAAATATCTGAAAATATTTGGAAGAAAAGTATTAAAATTCCCTAACACACAGAAACATAGTTTTTGATTGTATATATAAGGCGTTTCAATCAATTCAAATTCATCCCGATGCTTCGGGAATATCTATGCGATAAAATCTTGATTTTTTAAAACCATCTACAATTTATCCTTTATATTCTATGTATCTATGCGTTAAAATTTCATTTTAAATCTCTCCATTTTATTCAGAAACATTAAATATCTTTGAAGTTCATTCAAACAAAATCATGGGATTAATTAAAGATATTTACTCGGTTACATTTTACGAAAAATTTGGTCAGGCTGTTGCCGAAGTGCATCCAAAATTCGACAAACAAAAATTTATCGAAACCATTTATGAAGGCGATTTTGCTCAAAAAGAATGGAAAGATCGCATGAAACATACCACTGTTGTTTTGCATCAGTTTATGCCTCAAAATTTTCCCGAAGCCGTCGCTTTGATTGATAAAATCATTAATAATCTCAAGAAAAATAATTTTACAGACGGAAATCTCGCTTTCATATTTTTTGCCGATTATATCGAAATGTACGGTTTAGACGATTTCAAAACTTCGGCGAAAGCCTTTGTTTCCATAACTCAATTTATAAGCTGCGAATTTGCCGTTCGTCCTTTTGTTTTAAAATACAAACAAGAAATGATTGACGAAATGATCAAATGGTCGCTACATGAAAATCATCACGTTCGTAGATTATCAAGCGAAGGAAGCCGCCCGAGATTACCGTGGGCAATGGCAATTCCGTATTTAAAGAAAGATCCAACTTCTATACTTCCCATTTTAGAAAACCTGAAAAATGATCCTTCCGAATATGTTCGCCGAAGCGTTGCCAATAACTTAAATGATATCGCAAAAGATAATCCGCAAATTGTACTTGAAATAGCCAGCAAATGGAAAGGTTTCAGTAAAGAAACCGACGGAATTATTAAACATGGTTGCCGAACTTTATTAAAACAAGGACATCCGGAAGTTCTAAGTCATTATGGTTTAGAAAGTACTAATATTGAACTTTCTTCTTTCGAAATTAAAACACCAATCGTGAAAATTGGAGATTATCTGCAATTTCAATTTCACTTAAATAATAAAAATGAAGAAGCCAAAACCGTTCGTTTAGAATACGCCGTTCATTACAAAAAATCAAAAGGACATTTGGCTAAAAAAGTCTTCAAAATCAGCGAGAAAATTTATCAGCCAAATCAATTAATTAAAGTTGATCGAAATCAATCTTTCAAACTAATTACAACGCGTGTTTTCCATACCGGAATACATAAATTGTCGATTATTATTAACGGAACTGAAAGTGAAGTTTTGGAATTTGAACTTATTGATTAAATACCAATTCTCACAGTTTTGTCATTGTGCTTTTATTGCACGCGGATAACGCTGATTCGCTATCGCGAAAACGCAGATTTACACGGATTTTGCTCGCATTTTTGTCATTTCGACGAAGGAGAAATCTCCACGAGAAGCTCGACAAAGATTAGATTTTCGTTACGGAGTTACTTGCTAAGATTTCTCGTTCCTCGAAATGACAAACAGAACTGCATCAAATAAATGAATTTGAATTATTCCACATTTTCCTTACTTTTATAAATAATACTAAAAATAAGTTTTCTTAATCTAAATTAAGTTACAGTTTTCTATCACAACTGTAATTTTGTTTTCAAATCAAATCAAAATAACCATGTCAAATATTAGTTTAATTATCGAAGAACGTGCTGCCAACATTGGCAATTTTATGGTAGGTCGTTTATTGCCATTCCGTGAAAAAAGAGCTGTTGGACCTTTTGTTTTCATCGATCATATGGGACCGGCACATTTAAGTGATCACGAGAATATGGATGTTCCGCCACATCCACATATCGGACTTTCGACGCTGACTTTTTTGTTTGAAGGAAGCATCATGCACCGCGATAGTTTAGGAACCGAATTAGAAATAAAACCTGGCGCCGTAAACTGGATGACTGCCGGAAAAGGAATCGTACATTCTGAAAGAACGCCTGAATATTTAAGACATTCGGATAAAATGCTTCACGGATTGCAAATTTGGGTTGCGTTACCGAAAGAACTCGAACAAATGGATCCGAATTTTGCTCATGTCGAAGCAGATGATATTCCGTCTTGGGAAGAAGATGGAGTTTCATATAAATTAATTGCTGGAGAAGCATTCGGAAAAAAATCACCGGTTCCAGTTTATAGTCCGTTATATTTTATAGAAATAAAAAGTACCGAAGCTAAAAAGATCAATATTGGTAAAGACTTATTTAGCGAAAGCGGTTTGTATATTCTTGAAGGAAGCATTAAAAGCGGCGAACACGTTTACGATCCAAAACAGATTCTTATTACAAATGACAGTACTTTGTGTGAATTTGAATTAGCCGAAAATTCTACCGTTTATATCTTTGGAGGAACTCCGTTTCCGGAAGAACATTTTATCTTTTGGAATTTCGTTTCCTCAGACAAAGAACTACTCGAAAAAGCTAAAAAAGACTGGACCGAACAAACTTTCCCAAAAGTTCCGGGCGAAACTGAATTTGTGCCTTTACCTCAACCCAGAATTAAATAAATATGGATACGATATCAGCAAAAATAGATACTCGTTTGTATCGAACGGAAATAACATCAGCAAGTGAAAATGTTTTAATCTCCGATGAACCTCAGGAATTAGGAGGCAAAAATCTAGGTTTAAACCCAACCGAACTTCTAGCAGCATCATTGGCTTCTTGCACCGTAATTACGTTGAGAATGTACATCAATCGCAAACAATGGGACGTATCAGAAATAAATGTAAAAATTGACTTTGAAAGAGATTCTGAGCGAAGTGTATCCGTATTTACCCGAAAAATCGAAGTAATTGGTGAAGTCGACGAAACACAAAGACAACGATTAGAAACCATTGCAAACAGTTGTCCAATTCATAAAACACTTACACATTCAATCGAAATTAAAACTACATTAATATAATTATTCATGGAAATTCAACAAACAAACGATACAAGAAGAGGCTATTTTGAAGCCATCGAAGACGGAAAAGAAGCAGGAAAAATGACATATACTTGGGCTGGAGATTCAAAATTTATCATCGACCACACCGAAGTAAGTCCTGATTTTAACGGAAAAGGTGTTGGCAAAAAACTGGTTATGGCAGCCGTAGATTACGCCAGAGCCAACAATGTAAAAATTATTCCGCTTTGCCCTTTTACAAAAAGCGTTTTTGATAAAACAGAGGAAATTCGAGATGTGCTTTTTTCTTAAGCTACTAAGGTTCTGAGTTGCTATCCCGAAGCTTCGGGACTAAGTTTTTTTTAACCGCAAAGCGCGCAAAGAATTACGCGAAGTTCGCAAAGTTTTTTATACAAAGCTTTGCGAACTTTGCGTTTGTATTAAGCCTGGCAGATAAAAAAACTTGCGTTCTTTGCGGTTAAATCTCAACATCAAAAAATTGAATTTTAAAATCTCCGCAGAAACTTGTATATTTGCATGTAATTTAAACTTAGAGTATGACGAGGATAATTACACTTTTCTGTATTTTCATAGCACAAATCGGCTTTTCTCAAACGGCTGAAAATTATTTACAAAAGATCAAAAATAACGAAGCTCTCTTAACAGCTTTCTTTCAACAAATGCCAAAAGGCGGCGATTTACACCATCATTTTTCAGGATCAATTTATGCAGAACCTCTTCTAGAAAGAGCAATTGCAGAAGATTTTTATTTAAATTTAGAAACAATGGCAGTTTCTAAAACAAAACCTGCAAAAGGCAATTGGGAAACATTTTCTTCTCTTAAAAACAACGGAAAACTTGAACAATACGAGCAACAAGTAATGCAAACCTGGTCGGCTAAAGATTATAATGGTTCTGTACCTTCTGATGATTTGTTTTTTGATTCTTTTATGAAATTCGAAACTACAATCCAAGGTCATTTTGCTGAAGGAATGTTAGAATTAAAAAAACGTGCTCTTGCTGAAAATGTAAGTTATATCGAAACCCAATTATCAACGATTCCGTGTGATATGAATGTTTCTGACTTAACAGATTTCAACACAAAATTACGCAAGGCGGCAAGTCAAAAAGATGAAAAAGCAGTTCTAAAACTTTTAGACGAATTGTATAAATCACTTCAACAAAAAGATGCTAAAAAATATGCTGCAGATTTCAATACTAATTTCATAGCAAAACTGCATAAAGACTTAAAAATTGACGATGACCGTTTTACAATGCGTTATCAAAATTTTGTACTTCGTTTTATGGATCCGGTTGATTTATTCAAAAATCTGACAATCGCTTTTATCTCTGCAAACGACAGTAAATTGGTTGCCGGTGTAAACATTGTTTCTCCAGAACATGGCGAAAACTCTATGAAAGATTATTGGTTACACATGGTAATGTTTAAATACTGTCATTCTAAATATCCAGACGTAAAATATACGCTTCATGCGGGAGAATTAACTTTAGGATTAGTTCAGCCCGAAGATTTAACGTGGCATATAAACGATGCCATTCACATTGCCGGAGCAAACAGAATTGGCCACGGAGTTGATATCGCTTACGAAGCAAATTCATATGATTTGTTGCGTTATATGGCAAAAAACAACATTCCGATTGAGATTAATTTAACGAGTAATGAATTCATTTTGAAAGTAAAAGAAAACAGACATCCTTTTACACTTTACAAAGAATTCAATGTGCCAATTGTAATTAGTACTGACGACGCTGGAATCTTAAGAACAAATATGACTGAACAATATGTTTTATTGGCAAAAAGATATCCTGATGTTTCGTATGCAATCATAAAACAATATGTTTACAACAGTATCAATTATAGTTTTATACAGGATGCATCAGTAAAAAAACAATTAGTGAAAGATTTAGATGCAAGATTTAAAACTTTTGAAGATAAATTTTCTAAGAATTAAAATGTTTAATCGTTGAGAAATTGCACGCAGATTTAAACAGATTAATGCGGATTAACGCAGATTTTTTTGTTTATGAATACTTAAAATAAAATCTGCTAAATCTGCAAGAAAAAAATTATCTCACGCAGATTTAACACATCGAGCAGATAAAAAAACAATAATTTATATGATTCTAGAAGCTGCATTTCTTTATGTAAAACCAAATTTAGCAACTCAATTTGAAGCTGATTTTGCAAAAGCAAGTCAATATATTTCTTCGATAGATGGTTATCTTGGGCATCGTTTAGAGAAATGTCTTGAAGTCGAAAATAAGTATCTTTTATTGGTAGATTGGAATACACTCGAAGATCATACCGTAGGTTTTAGAACTTCTGAAGCTTATTTGGAATGGAAAAAGATCTTGCATCATTATTATGAACCGTTTCCTGTTGTAGAACATTTTGAAACAGTTTTTGAGAATAAAAAATAGCCCACGGATTATACTGATTAAACGGATGAACACAGATTTTTTTATTTAAAAAAAGATATAATAATGGTAGATTGGTATAGGAGAAAAACTTGGACAAAAACTGACGAAGAAGAGTTCTTTGCGAAACTTTCACGTGCGAGAAAGGATGGTCGAGCACAATACCTAAAAATCCAAGCTATTGAATTAGTAGCTACTAAAGATAAAAAACTTTTAAAAATTGCCGAAACATTGCTTAACAAAATGTTGACAGAATATCCAGATGATAACTTTAATAAAGGTTCTGCACTTCATACACTTGGAAACATTTACAGAGAACTTGAAGAAGAAAAAACAGCTATTGACTACTATAAAAAAGCTCTCGACTTTGAAATTGTTTATCCAAATGTAAAAACTCAAGCCTATTTAGATTATTCTGAATTAATTATTAAAACAAATAAGACCTCAAGTTTTGGAGAACTTGAAAAGATTTTATTAGAGAGACAACCTAAACTATTGTTTCCAATTGAAAAGTATAAAGTAAATTCTATTTTATCAATCATAAACAAATTCAACGGGAATAAAGAGCTTGCAAATTTGTATGCTGGATTAGCAGAACAAAATGCTACTGCTGAAATTTCAGGTTTAAGGTATCATAAAAATCTTGGAGTAGTAAAAGAAAGAGAAACTTGGCTTGACCAACTCTTGTAAAAACAAAAAAATATTCACAATAATTTGTATTCATTTTAAAATTTAAAATTTGTACAAATTCGCGCAATTCGTGGCAAAAAAAACAAACAAATGAATATCAAACTTATAGCCATTGGCAAAACAGATAATAAATCGCTTCAGACTTTGATTGACGATTATACCAAACGTTTGTCGTTTTACATCAAATTTGATTTGGAGATTATTCCGGATATTAAGAACGTAAAGAACTTATCTGAAAGTCAGCAAAAGGAAAAAGAAGGCGAATTGATTCTGTCCAAATTAACGCCAACGGATCAGTTGATTTTATTGGATGAAAACGGCAAAAACTTCTCCAGCGTTGGTTTTTCTGAAGAATTACAAAAGAAAATGAACTCTGGAATCAAAACTCTTGTTTTTGTAATTGGCGGTCCTTATGGATTTTCAGATACGGTTTATAGCAAAGCGCAAGGCAAAATTTCGCTTTCGCTAATGACGTTTTCACACCAAATGGTTCGTTTATTTTTTATCGAACAATTGTATCGTGGTTTTACAATTTTAAGGAATGAACCTTATCATCATCAGTAAAAAAAATTGTTTCTTTTGTTTCAGGTTTTCTTTGTTTCAAGTTTTAGAAAATAAATTCTACTGGAAGTTTATCAAGATTATAAGACACATATTTTTGCAGTAAAATTTTATTCTGGATATATTCTTCGTAACTCATATCCTCATCAAATAAAAATACCACATTTGGTACTTTTTCAAATTTTAGACTATAAAAATGTTGTAATATTTCTGATTTTTTTATTTCCTTATTTCCCATCAAAACATATTCTTTTCCTTTTCTAAAATAAAAGACAAAATTTTCCCTACTCGGTTTTTGCATTTTATAATACACTTTCGTGAAAGGTAGAAAAGCCATATTTTTTCCAATAGAATCTGCGTAAGAATAGTAGTTTTCGGCTTTTTCGTTTTTGTGTGCTTTTTCAGCTCGCTTTTTTTCCTGAAGTTTTATTACTTCCGGAATTACCAATCTTAAAGGCAAACGTTTGTCTATATTGAAAATCCAATTGGTCGAAATAATACTATTTTTTCTATTTACATCGGCAATTGTATCTTTTCCTTCTGTTTTAAAAAAAATGTAAATTGGCGAATGATCTTGTACATCTTTTACAATAGAAACATTAGATTTTGGAAGTAGAACATCTTTTTTTTCTTCGCAGGAGAAAAGAAAGAAAGCTAAAATTATAGTAAAATATTTCATGTTATTTATTATTTTTTGCACGAGGTTTGTCATTTCGACGAAGGAGAAATCTTCACAAGTAGCTCCGCAACGAGAATACAATCTGTGGCGATCTAGCAACGAAGATTTCTCCTTCGTCGAAATAACAAACTACGCGATTTCTTAATATTAAAAACTCAATTTCTCAAACAAAGTAACACATTCCATTGCTTCTTTTACATCATGAACGCGAAGGATTTTTGCGCCTTTTGTTAATGCAATTGTATTAAGAAACGTTGTTCCGTTTAAGGCTTCTTGTGGCGTAATGTCAAGTGTTTTATAAATCATAGATTTTCTTGAAACTCCTGCCAAAACTGGTAATTCCAGTAAATTAAAAAGTTCCATTTTTTGTAAAACTTCATAATTTTGATCTGTTGTTTTTGCAAATCCAAAACCTGGATCTAGAATCAAATCGTTAATTCCGAGACTTCTTGCCTTTTTTACTTTCTCTGAAAAATAGAACAGCATTTCTTTTACAATATCATCATATTCTGTGAGACTTTGCATCGTTTGCGGATTTCCGCGCATGTGCATCATGATATACGGAACATTATATTTTGCAATTACCTCAAACATTTTCTCGTCTAATTCTCCCGCTGCAATATCATTTATAATCGCTGCACCGCTTTCTATACTCGCTTTTGCAACTTCGGCTCTAAAAGTATCAATCGATAATAAAGTTTCCGGAAAATGCTTTAGAATCAATTCAATTGCCGGAACAATTCGGTCAATCTCTTCTTGTTCAGTCACAAACTCAGCGCTTGGTTTACTCGAATAAGCACCAATATCAATAAATGTAGCGCCTTCAGATAGCATTTTTTCTACTTGAGAAATAATTTCATCTTCGTTTTTATATTTTCCGCCATCAAAGAAAGAATTGGGCGTAACATTTAGAATTCCCATTACTTTAGGAATCGACAAATCTATAAGTTGGCCTTTGCAGTTAATTAGCATATGTTTTGTTATTTTTGTTTCAGGTTTCAAGCTTCAGGTTGACTTAGATTGCGCAAGCACTTGAACTTGAAACAAAGAAAACCTGAAACTTGAAACTTTTTACAGTTGTCAAGTTATTGGCATTAACAATTTGTTTAGAAAAAACTTGAAACAAAGAAAACCCGAAACTTGAAACTCGTTAATTTTATCCTTATTTTTGAAGAAATTTTAGCAAATATACAGCAATAAAATGAAGAATACTTCCCTTGAATATGATAATGTAGTTACGGTTTGCCGGACTTTATTTATCAACAAAATGAAAGATTATGGTAGTGCATGGCGTATTTTAAGACTGCCATCATTGACGGATCAAATTTTTATAAAAGCACAACGAATCAGAAGTCTTCAGGAAAATGAAGTCCGCAAAGTTGATGAAGATGAAAAAGGAGAATTCATTGCAATCATCAATTATTCGATTATGGCTTTGATTCAGTTAGAATTGGGCGTTGTTGATCAGCCGGATTTGGATCTTGAAAAAGCAACGGAATTATATGATGCTAAAATTAAACTAACCAAAGAGTTAATGGAAGCCAAAAATCACGATTATGGTGAAGCTTGGCGTGATATGCGTGTAAGCTCCTTAACTGATTTGATTCTGCAAAAATTACTTCGCGTAAAGCAAATTGAAGACAATAAAGGTAAAACTTTAGTTTCTGAAGGCATTGATGCTAATTATCAGGATATGATCAATTATTCTGTATTTGCTTTAATATTAAATCCACTTAAATAAAAATAAGCCACGAATTAACACAAATTAATTCGTGCTCATTCGTGAAATTCGTGGCAAAAAAATAAAAGATATGAAAAACATTATTACTCAATTCTCCCGATTATTTGTCGGCGTTCTTTTTATAATTTCAGGATTAATTAAACTAAATGATCCGGTTGGTTTCTCTTATAAATTAGCCGAATATTTTAGCGAACCGGTTTTTAACATGCCATTTTTAGAGCCATTAGCTTTAGGTTTAGCGATCTTTTTAGTAATTCTGGAAGTAGTTTTGGGTGTAATGCTTTTAGTAGGTTACAAATCTAAACTTACTATTTGGGCTTTATTATTATTGATTGTTTTCTTCACATTCCTTACTTTCTACTCTGCTTATTTTGACGTAGTTAAAGATTGTGGTTGCTTTGGAGATGCATTGCATTTAACACCTTGGCAATCATTTACAAAAGATATTGTTTTACTATTCTTTATTGTGATTTTATTCATCAATAAAAAACTGGTAAAACCTTTATTTCCAAAAATGGCAACCAATTTAGTTACGCTTCTTGCTATAATTTTATGTGTATTTATGGCAGTTTGGGTATTGAATCATAATCCTATAAAAGATTTCCGTCCTTATAAAGTTGGAACAAACATCGAGAAAGGAATGGAAATTCCGGAAGGAGCTCCAAAATCTGTAGTTGAAATGATTTTTATCTACAAAGTAAATGGAGTTGATAAAGAATTCACAGAAAAAGACCTTGGAAATATTCCTGAAGGAGCAACATTTGTAGATCGTAAAGACAAAGTAATTACTGAAGGTTATATTCCGCCAATTCATGACTTTACAATGGTAAAAGAAGATTCAGATTATAAAGCAGAATTATTAAAAGAGCCTAAATTACTAGTTTATGTAACTTATGATTTGGCTTTATCTAATCCTGACGGAATGAAAAAATTACAAGGTTTAACCAAAGATGCTAAGGCAAAAGGATACAAAGTAATTGCAATGACAGCTTCTGGAGCTGATGAAATTGCGAAAGCTAAAAAACAATATGGTTTAGATGTTGACTTTTATTTCTGCGATGCTACAGCTTTAAAAACTGTCGAAAGAGCAAATCCAAGTATTGTTGTAATACACAAAGGAACTATTGTTCAAAAAGTACATTATAATGATATCGACGATTTGAAATTATCTGATGTATCGTATGATCTTTAAAAAATAATAAAACATAAAGGACGCCAATATTTCTAACTTAGATTTATTGGCGTTTTTTTCTAATCAAACTTTCACTGAAATGTTTAAAAACCATCTTGATATAAAAATAAATCACGAAAAATTCATAAAAAAAGTTTGCGAAACAAATATCGTTTATGGTTTAAAAAACGAAGTTGGATTTGCAACTTCCAATTCTAATGAACTTGAAGAAGAAGATGGAGAACCGATTGAGATAATATGCTTTTGGTCAGAAGAAATTAGAGCGAGAATTTGTGCGAAAAATGGTTGGGAAAATTATAAGACTGTTGAAATAGAACTAAATGATTTTATTGAAAACTGGTGCATTGGTATTGATAATGATGGATTACTTATTGGAATAAATTTCGACCAAAATATGTTTGGCTACGAAATCGAAGGTTATGATTTAATCTTAGAATTAATTACAGAATTAAAAAAGTCCCAAAAAGAACTAGAATTTCAAAAGTTCAAAGGTATTGAAGATTTAGAAGTTCAAATTAAAAATATTTTAGAATAAAAATACAAATCGTAAGAAAAATATTAAAACAGAGCATTTTGTTTTTTACATTTGTCGAAACCATTTTAAAAAAACAAACTAATCTTATGAATCAATTATCAAAACTATTCTTTGCTTTCTTATTCACTTTAATTAGCACTTTTACAGCTTTTAGCCAAAATAAAACACCAAACAAAGACCAACGTTATATTTATTTTTTCCATAATAAATTTGTTGAAGAAAATGCTTTAGATGTTGCGCATCCGGAATATGGAAAAGCAGAATACAACGAGATTTTAGCTTCATTTAGAAAAGATAATTTTATTGTGTTTAGCGAAATCAGAAAGAAAAACACAAATGCATATGACTACGCTGAAAAAATAGCAAAACAAATTAAAAAGCAGATTAAAAATGGAGTTCCACCAAATAAAATTACGGTAATCGGAACTTCAAAAGGCGGTTATATAGCACAATTTGTTTCAACATTTTTAGCAAATCCTGATGTAAATTTTGTCTTTATTGGATGTTTTATTGATACTGATATAGAACAAATTCCGGACATTAATTACTGTGGAAATATCTTGACAATTTATGAAAAATCAGATATTAATGGTGTTGATGCTACCAAACGAAAAGAAACTTCGAAACTTAAAATAAATCATTTCAAACAAATTGAATTGAACACCAATTTAAAACATGGTTTTTTATACAAAGCTGCTGACAATTGGATTGTACCATGTAAAAAATGGGCAAATGGAAATTACGATCTGAATTAAATTTTCGAAAATAAACGCAAAAAAAGCCTTCAATAAATATTCTGAATTTAGAATATATTGAAGGCTTTTTTAATGCAAATCAGACGTTTTTCTTCCTTCAAAATGATTTTTTTCTTTAAAAAAGTGCTTCTTTTTTAAGCTTTTGAAAAGTTGATTTTGAAAAATCATTAAAAAATGAAGTTTTCTAAAAGAACTATTACGTTTTCATTCCATTTTTTCTAACCGAAATTTCCAGATTTGTGATAAAATAAACGACTCTTCAAATTTTGTTAATCTCCATTTGGCTTTCGATTTGTTTGTTTAACTTTGTTCGGAACCTTAATTTATGAAATTGCTCTGATTTGAATTTGCAGATTCAGTTCAGGAAAGACAATTCATAATATTTAAAAACTATAATTATAATATGAAACAAATAGCTTTAGTTGTTATTGCATTTATTACTTTTTCATGCACTCAGGCTCAGAAAACAGAATTTTCTAAAGAGGCATTGTCTGAAAAATTATTAACCGTTGACGGAGGTCAGACTTCTTTCAAAAACATTTTAAAAAAATACAAAGGTAAAACTTTGGTAATCGAGGTTTGGGCTTCATGGTGTGGCGATTGTGTAAAAGCAATGCCAAAAGTAAAAGAATTACAAGCCAACAATCCTGATGTTTCTTACTTATTCCTTTCTGCTGATAAAACGGCTGATAAATGGAAAGCAGGAATCGAAAAACACGAATTAAAAGGCGATCATTTTATGATGAATGACGGTATGAAAGGTGTTTTTGGAAAAGCAATTGATTTAGATTGGATTCCAAGATACATCATTGTTGACAAAAAAGGAAAAATTGTATTGTACCGTGCCATTGAAACTGATTTTGATAAAATCAACGAAACTTTAAAAGGTTTAAAATAATTTTCAATAAAAATATCAATGTCAAAAATCAATATCATTTTTTGACTTTACTTCAATAAAACAAAAAAATAAAAACTACCAAAATGAGAAAAAAGATTGTTGCAGGAAACTGGAAAATGCATAAAAACGCAGCTCAAACTGAAGAATTATTAAGCGAATTAATTACTAAAATACCAGCACAAACTACTGCTCAGGTAATTGTTGCTCCAACATTTGTAAACTTACAAGCAGCTGTTGCTAAAGTAAAAAACACAACTATTGGTGTTGCTGCTCAAAACGTTCACCAAGCTGAAGGTGGAGCTTTTACAGGAGAAATTTCTGCTGATATGTTAACTAGCATTGGTGTAAACACCGTAATTCTTGGTCACTCTGAGCGTCGCGCTATTTTTCACGAAACTGACGCTTTAATCGCAAGTAAAGTTGATACTGCATTAAAACATGACTTAACTGTAATTTTCTGTTTTGGAGAAGAATTAAAAGATCGTCAATCAGGAAATCACTTTAATATTGTTGAAAATCAATTACGTGACGGATTATTCCAAATTGGAAAAGAATCTTGGTCTAAAATTGTTTTGGCTTATGAGCCAGTTTGGGCTATTGGAACAGGAGAAACTGCTTCACCAGAACAAGCTCAGGAAATGCACGAATTCATCAGAGAAGTTGTTCGTAAAGCTTACGGAGCTGAAATCGCTGACGAAGTTTCTATCTTATACGGTGGTTCTGTAAAACCAGACAACGCTAAAGAAATCTTTGGTAAACCAGACGTAGACGGTGGTTTAATTGGTGGTGCTGCTTTAAAAGCAGATGACTTTTTAGCAATTGTTACTGCTATCTAAGAAACATCTAACAAAAGATAAAATAATAAAAGCGTTCGCATCAGCGAACGTTTTTTTTTACCATATAAGTGATTTAAGTTCATTTAAAGTTTTGCGCAAAGTCAAGCTTAAATTTTCTTATATCCCTTATATGGTGAAAAACTTAATTTATAAATGCTCTTAACAAAGGGCAATTGTATTTTCTGAAATTTGGTGTGTTTTTGTAAACCGAATAGAAATTGACTAACTCCTTCCCTGCTTTAAACGGATTTTTAGCTTCTTCTTCGGCAGAAATGATATTTGCGTAATGATTGTAATAATTACATTCGAAAATCATTAAACTTGCCATTGCTTTTTCATTATTATTCTTAGACATTTTCAAGGCTTTCTCGTAATACATTTTAGCTATTGTTAAGCTGTAATAATTGCCTTTCTGATATGTTTTTTCATTCTCAGAATTATCTCCATAAACATAATCAACATACGATTCTCCAGATGTCCAATCGTAAGCAACCATCATCCAGGAATTTCCTAAATACGAAACATTAAAATAGGCGTGCGCCAATTGCAAATTACTTGTTGCCGTATTTTGTTTCTTTAACTGAATTAGTTTTGCAATAAACTCAGCTTTATTAAAATGATAATCGAATTTTCTTTCTTTATCATTTTGCAGAATTTTAGGCGTAAATGGATTTTCATTTAAATAATCTTTGTACGCATAATTCTTATCCCAGAAATCTTTTGGCATTGACGAAAAGGTTTCATAAGCCAATTCCAGATTATTGTTTCTAAAAGCAATTGTTCCTTTTAGGTCTTTATAATAATTTATATTTGGCGAAATTGTTCCGGAACAAATGTATTTCTCAAAAGGTGTTTTATTTTCCTTTTGCTGTAAAGCGATCAAACGATCTACATCTTCGACAGTTGCAATTCTGTCAAAATAACCAATATAACTATAGAAATAAGGATTATTGTAAGCTGAATATTCTCCTTCGTTTTTAAGATCTGATTTCATCATTAATAATCCTGCTGTAACGCGATCATCTTTTTTAGCAAAATCAGCGCTTGCAATTCTATATAAACTATACAGATTCTTAAATAAACCATAATCTGTTTCAACCAGATTTTCGATAGAATCAAAATATTTAAAAAGCTGATTTTGAACTTTTTCACTTTTTAAATCGTCTTGCTTTAAAGAAACCAAAGCCAATTGAATGTTCTTTTGCATTTGTATCGATGCATTAGCTTTATCCGTGATCATATTGGTATATTTTTTACCCAACTCAATATCATCATCCATAAAACAAAGTTGTGCAATTGCCGACGTGATATATTCTTTTTGCTCGCCTGAAGTTTGTTCTCTTATCGAAATTAAAAAATATTCTAATGCTCTTAAATGCAAAATGTCTTTACTTAAGTTTTCCTCTTTGGCTTTAGCATAATCTCCATACCAATCTGTGCCTTCGAATGTTATAGACGGACTTCCGTTATTGGTATATTGTGGCGTAAAAATCCAATCTTCGAGTTTATTGATTTCTCTTCCTATCAAAAAACTCAAATTAATACTATTCGGACTTAGTTTATAAACTTCTTCAATTGTTTTTAAATCCGGTGCAGGATTACGGAAACTTTCGATTGAAAGAATCACGCTTCGTTCTTCGTCATTTTGGGCCAAAGCCAAAGTTTGTTCCGTTAATTTCCAATTATAATGTTGTAAAACGGCAAAAGATTTTTCTTCGCATGAAGCGAAAACTTTACTCAATAAGTAATTCTGTAACGGAAAATCTTCAATACATAAAGCTTTATAATACAAAGCCCAAGGTTGCAAAATGGTGTTTTTATTATCGGCAAAATAAGTGTCGTACAAACGAATAACTTCTGCTTTATCCTGAGCGTAAAAACTATATCTTAGAATTAAAAATGCGTAACGTTCTTTCAAAAAAGAATATTTCGCTGAATTAATTTTCTTTTCAAAATTATTTACATCGGCAAGTTTATGATCTTTACTTCCGTAACCTATTTGTTCCCAAGATTCCCATTTTACATCCTGATTACTATTGTATTCGAGTTTTTTAGCAAATAAAATGTAGTTTAGAAAAGCTTTATTTTTCGATAATAATAACGCTTCAATAAAGGTGTTTTTTCCGAATACTTTTTTCAGTGATTTAGATTCAAAAGCATTTTCAAATTGTTCTGAATCTGTTTCATACAAAATAGTATGAACATCTTTTGGATCGACTTTATTACCTAATTTTTTCTTCCATTCTAAGCAATTTAATTCCTGATCAACACCCGAAACTGTATTGGTCGAATAGTAATAATCTGCCGAATAATAAAACGGTGTCAGTTTAAAAAAGCCTTCTCTTTGCGCTTTAAACAATGCTAGCCGACTGGTTTCTGGCGAAACACTCCAACCGCAGGCAAAAGAAACCTGAATGCTAAAAACTAAAAATAAACTACTAAAAACTTTCATAATAGCTGGATATATTTTGGGTTCCATAATCGTTGATGTATTTTTTATCGAAAGAGAAAAACGTCACTTTGGTCTGATTATCAATCTTGATTTTACTTTTCACAATAGAAATCATTTTCTCAAGTTCTTCTTCAGAAATTTTCTCGATTCTAATTTCGTCTCCGTTTCTCAAATAAGTTTGTCCCACCAAAATATCATCTTGCAAAACATATTTAGTGTTGGACACTTTCTTCAATTTTATAGAATCATTTCGTAATTGGTCATAATCTGATAAAATCCCTTTGAACTGATTTCCTCTAAAAACAACTGCCCAACTATAAAGCGGCAAAGCAATATCCAATTGTAACTTATATTGATCGTGCGTAATATATTGCGCCAATTCTTCGCTTGTTCCAATGGAGTTTTTAGTGCTAAAATCATCTGGTTTCGCCAAATTATAACACATTAATAAACCTTTGTCTACTGGAGGAATTCCAGCTTTTGAAGCATATTTATATTGCCAAAGTCGGATTGTAGACGAAATCTGAGCATTTGGAAATCCTTTTTTGATTTGTTTCAGTAAATAAAAGTAATTGTCTTTTGATTTTTCGGACCAATCACAATCGATCAGAATTTCTTTAAAATCAACTTTTAGCTTTGCTAATTCAATCGATTTTACAGAATCATAATTGATGCGTTTATAGTTTTCCTGCTTGTAATAATCTTTTGGATAGACAATTGCATTGGCGATTTTATCGGCTTTAGCTTCTTTTATATTTACACCAATCTGTTCAACGCGTTTTGCAATTCTAACCGCCAAACTATCCAATTGTTTTTTATTGGCTTGCAAAACAACTTCATTCGTAATAAAAATACTTGGTGTAATTTCAGGATTACTTTCATTAAGACTTGTGTTTCTGATTGTTGCAACGGGCAAAGGTTCTTTGGCATACGGATTCCAATCGATATCAAAAAAACGTACATACATATGCTGTACTTTCAAATCTTTAAATAGAGAATCATCTTGATTTTCAAAATTCAAATCGGTTTTCCAATAACAAAACGATCTGACTATTTCGTGTTCTTTCTCACAAGTTGCTCCATTAAGTACCACAAAGAGCAAAATAAAAATGATATTCTTCATATTTTAAAAATCCTTACAAATTCTGATCAAAATTAACATTAATATATGTAAGGATATGGATTATTTATGAACAACTTCTCTTTTCTATTCTTACCTTTGCAAAAATTTTTTTTATGTCAAATATATATTTAGGATACCATTTTACGATTGAACCAAAAGAACCGGGTTCAGAAATTTTAATTGCTGAATTAGGCGAAAAAGCGTTTGAAACTTTTACAGAAACAGAAACTGGAATTTCTGCTTTTGTGAAAAAAGATTTATGGGACGAAAATATTCTTGATGACATTTATATCTTAGAATCTGAGGAGTTTAAAATTGAATATACAATTGAAGAAATCGATCAGGTAAACTGGAACGAGGAATGGGAAAAGAATTTTGAAGCAATTGATGTTGACGGAAAATGTCATGTTCGCGCTCCTTTTCACGAAAAAACTGATGCTGAATTTGATATCGTAATCGAACCAAAAATGAGTTTTGGAACTGGTCATCACGAAACGACTCACATGATGATTCAGCATTTATTAGAAATTGATGTCAAAGGTTTAAAAACTTTAGACATGGGTTGCGGAACTGCTATTTTAGCTATTCTTGCCGAAATGAAAGGCGCTGAGCCAATCGATGCTATTGATATTGACAACTGGTGTTATTTGAATTCTATCGAAAATGCTGAACGCAATAATTGCAAACATATCACCGTTTATGAAGGCGATGCAGCTTTATTAGCCGGTAAAAAATATGATTTAATCATTGCTAACATCAACCGAAATATCTTATTGAATGATATGCAAAGTTATGTTGATTGCTTAAATAAAGGCGGCATTATATTGTTTAGCGGTTTCTATGTAGAAGACATTCCATTTATTGATGCTTCCTGCACGGAAAAAGGCTTAACATATGTTAAAAAATTTGAAAGAAACAACTGGGTTTCATTAAAATACGTAAATTAGATAGTTGATTATCTGTTTATTAAATAGCTCACAGATTGAACTATCAAAGAGTTTACATTGGTTTTATTCTTTTTTAATCTATGAAATCTGTGGCGAGAAAATTACTAATTACATCAGTACAAAAACCTTAAAAAAATGAGTACTAAAGAAAAAGTAAGAGAGAGAGTACGCGAAAAGGAAGCTACAGCTTTCAATAACGAAATCATTGTTTATAACGACGATGTAAACACTTTTGATCACGTAATTGACACATTAATGCGCGTTTGCAGCCATACGGCAGAACAAGCAGAACAATGTTCCTTAATTGTACATTACAACGGAAAATGCACCGTAAAGACTGGTCCAATTGACAAATTAAAACCGCAATGCACCCAACTTTTAGAAGCCGGATTAAGCGCTGAAATTGTTTAATTGCAAATAATTTAAAAAACATTCTATTTTATTCTATATTTGGATAAAATAGAATGTTTTTTTTATGGAAGAATACGGAAAGATATTGATTATCGCCATGCCGATTTTTTTAGTACTAATTATAATCGAAAAAGCATACGGCATTTATAAAAAAGACGACACTGCGCCTTTAATAGACAGCGTGTCGAGCATAAGCTCTGGAATTACCAATTCTGTAAAGGATGTTTTGGGGTTAAGTCTGACTTTTATCTCTTATGAATGGTTGGTTTCTAAATTAGCAATCTACCATCTCGAAGCTAATGTTCTCTCCTACTGCATCGCTTTTTTCGTCATTGATTTTTATGGATATTGGAGCCACAGACTGGCACATCAAATCAATTTTCTTTGGAACAAACACGCCATTCATCATAGCAGCGAAGAATTTAATCTTGCCTGCGCTTTGCGACAACCTATTGCAAGTTTAGTGAATCTCTTTACTTTTTTATTGATTCCCGCAGCTATAATTGGTGTTCCTGCATCGGTTATTGCGATTACTTTGCCATTGCATTTATTTCTTCAATTTTGGTATCATACCAAGCATATTAAAAAAATGGGATTTGTAGAGAACATTCTCGTTACGCCTTCGCATCACCGCGTTCATCATGCGATAAATCCCGAATATTTAGACAAAAATCATTCGCAGATATTTATTTTCTGGGACAAACTTTTTGGTACTTTTCAAGCTGAATTAGAAGATGTTCCGCCTGTTTTTGGAATCACAAGACCGGCACAAACCTGGAATCCAATCCGGATTAATTTTCAGCATCTTAGTTTGTTAATCAAAGACGCATGGAGAGCAGAAAACTGGAAGGACAAACTCACAATTTGGTTCAAACCAACAGGTTGGCGTCCGGAAAATTTTGAAGAAAAATATCCAGTAAATAAAATCGAGAACGTTTTTGATTTTGATAAATATGGCACACAAAACTCTCAAAAACTAATTTATTGGTCTGTTACGCAGGTTTTAATTACACTTTTATTTGTGAGTTACTTGTTTGATAATATTGCAAAAATTGGTTTGCCGAATATCTTTCTCTACGGCTTTTTTATTCTATTAACGATTTACAGTTATACAGAGTTAATGGATAAAAGTAAATATGCTCCTTTTTGGGAAGCTTTGCGTTTAGCCGTTGCAATTGGAATTATATCTTATTATGGCGATTGGTTTGGTTTAAATAACACCTTGGCAATTATATCATTTTGACCTATTTAAGTTTATCGTTACTAACTGCGATTTACTTTGTAAAAATAGATTTTAGAACTAACCAACTTCAACCAATCAATTCATAAACCGCTTATGAGAAATTCTACATTTTTTAAAATCTATATTGCATTTAGCGCTTTCTATTTGCTTGTATTATTTTGGGGATATGAAAGCTTAAACCTGTTTTTAAAGCCACTTTTGATTCCGTTATTAGGTTTTGGTGTTTATTTTTATCGAAAGTTCCCTTCAAAAAACACATTGCTAACCGCTTTACTGTTTTCATGGATTGGCGATGTAATTTTACTTTTTACTGATATTGCCGAGATCTATTTTATTCTGGGATTAGTTGCTTTTCTGATTTCTCATATCACATATTGTATCCTTTTTAACAAGCAAATTAAAGGAACAATCAAAAAAAATATTGCCGCTTTTGGTATCGGAAGTATTTTAATCGCTTGTTATCTCATCGGAATGCTTTCTGTTTTATTGCCAACTTTAGGCGATTTAAAAATTCCGGTAACGGTATATGCTTCTGTGATTTCGATTATGCTTTTGTTTGCATTTAATGGCTTTTTAGTCTGGAAAAAACCTGGAAACTCTTATGTTTTTCTGGGTGCAATTGTATTTGTTCTTTCTGATAGTATTTTGGCTGTAAATAAATTTCATACTCCAATCGAGAAAAGTTCTTTTTTTATTATGCTAACGTATCTTGTGGCACAATATCTGATTGTGGTTGGTATATTAAAACTGAATCCTAAAAAAGCAGAATAAAAATAGTTCACGGATTTAACTGATAAAACGGATTTGCACAGATTTTCTAAATCAATAATCTTTTTAATATTTTAATCTGTGGCAAAAACCAATTTACTTTTATATTTGTACGACCAATACCATAACCCATGAAAAAAATAGCCCTTTTTATTGTTTTACTTATTACTACAGTTTCTTGTGTGAGTACAAGATCTACTTTGAAAAATGTAGATGATAATGCGCCGGATCTAGTTCTGAAAAAAGACAATACTTTTGCCATTACTCTTTTTAGTAAAGACAAAAAATACGGCTATGACCCTGATTATCCCGTTAATATTTTCTATAGAAATACTGCTGATGAAGCTTTGAATGAAACTCGTTTTTTAAATGCTCTTTGCGGTCCAAATGGTGAAAAAATAACCTATAAAAGATTAGAAACCTGTTGTCCTTTTCCAACTAAAAGAAGTAATATGGGCGCTGGTTTTTTAAATGTTTATGAGCTGAGATGGGAAGGTCAAAAGAAACCTGTTACTCTTTATTTGAATATTTACGAAAAAGGAATTTTAATGGTTCCAATGGGATTAGGTTTGAAGAAAGAATAGTTTTTTCAAACCTAAGAATAATATTTAATAAATAGCGATCCAGAAATGTTCGGAATATCTCCATTAATTTTAATCATTTTACCCTTAGTTTTTCAGATTATATTTGGTCGAAAAGCAATTGCTGAATCTATTACATTAGAATTTGGAACTGTTTCTATGATCAGCGTTATTTTACAAATTGCATTAACAATTATCGCATTTATAATTTCTTCAAATAACTTTCAAGAGCAACTTCAAGGTCAACCCTACAGATGTGGAATGGGATTTATAGGAATCTTTATGATTTCTTTCCTTTTTTCAATAATCCTTGTAATTGTTATAATTGTACAGTATTATATTAAAAAATCTTACGAGGAATAAATGATCAAAACAAAAACAGCTTTTATAATTTTCTTGCTTTTATCGACAATTATATTTCCATATTATATTCTTGTTCTTTCTATTAACTCTGATTTTTTTAATTCGATAATTCCTGGTTGGAATACTACTATAATTCCTGTAAGATTAATTTCAAATCTAGTTAAGTTTATAATTTTAAGCATTGTTAGTTTTTACTATTGGAAACTTTCAAAAACTAGTAATGAAATAAAGTTAAAAAAATTTATTATCCATTTAGCCTTGACAATTCCAGCGGTTGTAGTTGCTAAATTAAACTTATATGAACTTGTTCCTCTTAATTTAAACGATTCGGATATCATTCTATCTCAAATTAAAAAAGTCGTATATATTAATATGCTTCTTAATATTCTGTTTTTTATTGGGCAGATTTTATTTTGGATATTTTATATAAAACTACAAAGAACCAGAATTGTTATCGAGAAATAGCGCCGAAAATTTTTGTACGTATATCAAAAGAAAAGCGTTTAAAAAAATATAAAAAAACAGGTAAAAACTGATAAATATCATGGATTGCTTTTTTGTAATATCTTAACATTGTTCTTTCTTAAAACATATATATGGATATAAAAAAATTGCTCAATAAACACTATAATTCCAGTAAAGTCTTAGCCCTGATAGTCCCGACGCTTCGGGAGGAAATCCTTTTTTGAGAAAGCCTATTTTTTCTGGTTTTTGCAGAGCGACCAGAAGAAGCTCCTGCAAGTGCCAAGAAAAAAAGGGTTTAGAAAAAAAGATTGCAACGGGCAGTCCCGATAGCTATCGGGATTCTTAAAAAAAACTTAAATCTTAATCCGCTATTCATAAATCATAACTACCTTTGCACTGTCAAAAAATCATATTATGAACATACAACATATTCCTCAAATTAAGCATACTGATAGTGGAAACTTCTTTTTATTGGCGGGACCTTGCGCTATTGAAGGAGAAGAAATGGCTCTTAGAATTGCTGAAAAATTAGTTGGTATTACCGACAAACTTCAGATTCCTTATGTATTTAAAGGATCGTTTAAAAAAGCCAACCGTTCTAGAATTGATAGTTTTTCTGGAATTGGTGACGAAAAAGCATTAAAAATTTTAAGAAAAGTTTCTGAAACTTTTCACGTTCCAACTGTAACAGATATTCATACTAATGAAGATGCTGAAATGGCTGCGCAGTACGTTGATGTATTGCAAATTCCAGCTTTCCTTGTTCGCCAGACTGACCTTGTTGTGGCGGCTGCAAATACTGGAAAAGTGGTGAACTTGAAAAAAGGACAATTTATGAGTCCGGAAAGCATGAAACACGCGGTTCAAAAAGTATTAGATTGTCATAATGAGAATGTTATGGTTACGGATCGTGGTACTATGTTTGGATACCAGGACATGATTGTTGATTTTAGAGGAATTCCTACTATGCAACAATATGCTTCTACGGTTCTTGATGTAACGCACTCGTTGCAGCAACCTAACCAAACTGCAGGTGTTACGGGCGGAAGACCTGATATGATCGAAACTGTTGCCAAAGCGGGAATCGCTGTTGGTGTTGACGGTATTTTTATCGAAACTCATTTTGACCCTGCTAATGCAAAAAGTGATGGCGCTAACATGCTTCATTTAGACTATTTTGAAGGCCTAATGACCAAGTTGGTTGCTATCAGAAAAACAGTTAACTCATTTTAAATTTAATACATTACGTTCATTGAAAACTAAATTTTTATTTTTCGCCTTATTGTGTTTTTCATTAAACACTTTTGCGCAAGAACAAATCGCTGTAGAAAAATACACAGCACATAATAAAGGTAAATTCTTCATTTCATGGGGTGGTAATAGAGACAGTTACACTAAATCTGATGTAAATTTCAGAGGTAAGGATTACAACTTTACCGTTGCGGATATGAAAGCTCATGATAAACCAAAAGGGTATCATATTGATTATGTAAATCCGGCAAACATGACGATTCCGCAAACTAATTTTAGAATGGGGTATTTCATTAACGATCATTACAGTGTTTCGATTGGTTGGGATCACATGAAATATGTGATGACTCAGAATCAGACAGCAAATGTTACTGGTTATATTAACTTACCTGCTGATCAGGCTGGATCTATTTACAACGGAGTTTACAATAATACTCCTGTAGATATGTCTCAAGGTGGTGCTATTGAAGGTGGTTATGATAAAGGTGTTACTAATCCAAATGGTACTGCGTTTTTAATGTACGAACATACAGATGGTTTGAACTATATCAATACTGAGGTTTCCAGACATGACGATATTTCGAAATGGTTTGGTTTGCCAAATACAGATAAAGTTCAGATTAACTTAACTGAAGGTTTAGGTGCGGGACTTTTATACCCAAAAACAAATACAACTTTATTAGGAATGGAACGTCATGATGATTTTCACATTTCTGGATACGGTTTATCTGCGAAAGCGGGAATTAACTTTACATTCTTCAAATATTTCTATTTGCAAGGTGAGTTAAAAGGCGGTTATATCAACATGCAGGATATTAGAACTACAACAAGCAATGAAGACAAAGCTTCGCAAGATTTCTTCTTTTTCCAAAGAATTATCGCTGTGGGTGGAATTTTCAGAATCTAATATTTCTTAAAAATACTTTTAAAAATAGCTATCATTTATTTGGTAGCTATTTTTTTTATGTTTTACTTTGTAACTCAAAGTTCTTTTTATGTTGTGTTAAATTATTTAAAAAAGATAATTGACATAAAGCGTAATAAAGTACTTTTAGAATTCAAAAATAAAAAGATGAAAAAACAAAAATATCTGTTTCTGGGAATTACATTTCTGCTAAGTTTTGGTCTTGCTTTATTTGTTGCAATGTCTGTTTTTCCGAATAATCCATTTTCGAAAACTAAGAAGGAAAAAACTGAAAATGTCGCAGAAACTAAACTCAAAGACGGTGATATTATTTTTCAAACCTCACAATCTCCTCAATGTGAAGCGGTAAGAATTGCGACTAATTCAAAATTTTCTCATTGCGGAATTATCTACAATATAGACGGAAAATGGTTTGTTTTTGAAGCTGTTCAACCGGTAAAACTGACTCCGTTTGACGAATGGATTCAACACGGAAAAGACAATAAATATGTTGTAAAACGATTAAAAAATGCTGATCAGGTTTTGACTCCGATTGTAGTGCAAAAGATGCAAAATTACAGTCAGCAGTTTGATGGAAAACAATATGATGCTTATTTTGAATGGACCGATACAAAAATATATTGCTCTGAACTGGTTTGGAAAATATATAAAAATGCGGCTGGTATTGAGCTTTCAAAATTAAGAGAATTGAAAGATTTTAATTTAACCGATGCTCGAGTTCAAAAAATATTAAAAGAAAGATATGGCAATAATATTCCGCTAGAAGAAAAAGTGATCGCTCCTGTTGATCTTGCCGATTCGGATTTATTAAAAACTATTATAGACAACTATTAAGTTACTAAGAATTATCAAAAAAGCTAATTCAGAACAATTAGCTTTTTTATTTATTATTTCACTTTGAATTTCAAAGAACTTTTAATTTTAATTATATGAAAGATATTCTTGTAGAAAAGATGTATGAATGGACTAGAAAACCATATCAAAAATATTTCAAGAAAAATACTCCTTGGGAAATTAATCAATCCGAATTGTGTCAATATCCTAAAGAAAGTTTAGGATTTGGTTTAGGCACGTTTCTGTCCAAAAATCATTTTGATATTCAGCCAAAACTCGAAGATCATGATATTATTCATGTTTTGACTAATACAGGAGTATCTGTAACGGAAGAAATTGGAATGCAATATTATCTTTTAGGAAACGGAAAAAAAAGCTTGTATCTATTTGTCGTTATACTTTCCGGCACTCCATTTTATCCTAATCAATTCTCTTATTTTTTACAACAATACAAACGAGGAAAGCAAGCGCTTCCGTTTTATTATCTGGATTTTTCAAAAATGTTATTTACTCCAATTCACTCTATTCAGGAAACCTTTAAAATTTAAACTTATGAAAACTATTATCGAAGAACCTTTTGAAGAAAAAAACGCCACCGCATTAGCAGTTGGAACTCTTGTTATAAGCACAATTCTATTTATACTTTATGTTGCTTCAAATGAAAGTCCAAATATTTTGGTTATTGCATGGCCTTTTGCGTTTTCGGCAATATTGGTCAATTTTATCATGTTTATTCATTTGGTTGACAATTTTATAAAACGACCGAATCAAAGAAAATATATCCTCAACAAAATATTAATTCTGTTGGTTAATATTCCTATTGTGTATTTATACTATAATATTGTAACGAAAATGTAGCATAAAAAAAAGCCCTCCGATTTCTCGAAGGGCTTTAATTTTTTATAAACTAATTTGATTAATTCACTGTTGGAAGAACAATTCCGTTTTGATCCATTAAATAAATTAATGAGGTCATTGTTGCTGCTCCAAGTTCTAATTCTCTTTTGTTTATTGCATCAAACTTATCATTTGCTGCGTGGTGATAATCAAAATAACGTTGTGAATCTGGCATTAAACCTGCTTTTACAATTGCTTTAGAAGTTAAATGTTCAATATCTGAACCACTGTGTCCTTTTATAAAAGTATTAACCAAATATGGTTCGAAAAAGTCTTTGTATCCTTGAATTTTCTTTAGGTTAGCATCGTCTGCTTCTATTGTAAATCCTCTTGGTGTGAATCCGCCTGAATCACTTTCTAAAGCAAAAATATGGTTCTCCTTTTTCTCTTTAGAAACTTCTTCATATTTTGCTCCGCCTTTTCCACCATTTTCTTCATTCATAAATAATACAACACGAATTGTATTTTTAGGTTTGTAGTTTAGGTTTTTAAGGATACGAACTACTTCCATACTTTGCACTACTCCTGCTCCGTCATCGTGAGAACCATCTGCTAAATCCCAAGAATCTAAATGTCCTCCAACAACCATAATGTTCTCCGGAGTTACTGTTCCAGTTAATTCACCAATTACATTGTGTGACAATACATCAGGCAATGTTTCGCAAGATTGTTTGAAATAAAATTTCAAACCCGGATTTCTTTTTAATGATTTGCTTAATAATTCAGCTCCATTTGTACTAATTGCTGCTGCCGGGATATATTGCTCTTTTGGTAAATCTCCATAACTTTGATTTCCTGTATGCGGAAAATCATCTAATCGTAGATTTAAAGAACGAACAATTGCACCAACTGCGCCAAGTTTTGCAGCTTCCTCAGCTCCGCTTCTTCTTTGATCTCCAGCTTCTGAATAAGATATAAAAGTTGGTATATTTTCAGGATCCATTGGTCTGTTGTAAAACACAATTTTGCCTTTTACTTTATCTCCAAGTTCTTTTAATTCTTTAATACTTTTTACTTCAATTATCTCCGCTGTAATTCCTGCTTTTGGTGTTGCAACAGATGCTCCTAAAGCACAAATTGGCACTACAGTTTTTAATTTTCCGTCTAAGATATAAGCCGTTTCTTTTTCGCCACGAACCCAATGCGGAACCATCACATCTTGTAAATATACTTTGTCAAGTCCAAGGGTTTCTAATTGTCTTTTTGTGTACTGAACTGCTTCTTCGGCACTTGCAGAACCTGATAAACGACTACCAATATCGTTAGATAAATATTCTAACCAACTGTAGCATTTCGCTTCGGTTAAGGCTTTTTTATAAAATAATTTAATGTTTTTTCCATCGTTTGATTGTGCAAATGATGTCAATCCGTTTAAGACCAAAACAGTCAAAAGAATCGTTTTTTTCATGGTTTTTATAGCATTTTGGGTTGTAAGACAAAGGAACAAAATTCTTTAGAATTGCGACAGATTTTTCTGCACCTTTTTCTCAAAATAAACTATAATTATTTTACTTCTTTTAGTTTGTTTTTTTCTCCAATTCCATTTTCATTAAAAGCTTCTATTGTAAAATAATATTTAGTGCCTTTGTCTAAACCTCTAAAATCATAAGAACTTTCATCATACACCATAATACTGTTGTACAATTTGTCAGGGCTTATTCCGTAATAAATATTATAACCAATTGCATCAGCTTGTTTTTTCCATGTAATCATTGCGTTTCGCGAATCTTTTGCATTTCTATCTACTTTAAAATTCGAAACTGGTTTTGGTTTTTCTGACAATCCATTTCCAAAAACTCTAAAATCTGAAATCGCAAATAATCCCGAAGCATTATGAATATTGACCATTTTGATATAACGTGCTTTTATTGCTTTTGTTAATTCAACATAATCATGCGGAACATCTTTTGCATTTTGAGATTTGTCGACAACCAATGTCCAGTTTTCAGCATCGTCAGACATGAATATTTTATACTGATAATAAATATCCATTGCTTTATTGTATTGCGTTGCTTTATGATCTGCATAATTAATCTGCAACGCCTTTATTTGCATTTGTCTGCCTAAATCAAGTTGCAGCCATTCGCCCGGTTTATCTGTCTTTGCTGACCAATAAGTCTGAATATTTTCATCGGTTAGATTATTGGCTCCGTAACAAAATTTCTCATATACTTTTTTACCGCCATTATCCATTCTGTGGGTTTCTACTTCCATACATTCTTCTGAAGAAGAAACTGTTACCGGCTTTTTATAAGAAAGTAACATCCATCCTGAAGAAGCTCCTTTCTCCTGATTGCGTTCTGAAGTTGGAAGTACAATCGGGAAATCTCCATAAGAAGTTATAGAATACATCACATCATCTTTATCAAATCCTGCAGGAAACATATCAATACGACGCTCAAAACGGTCTTTTATGGAGATTTTACAGGTTCCTGTATTCCAATAATTTCCGTAATTATCTGCAAAAGTATTTCCGTGTCCGGCTCCAATTACAAATCCTCCGGGTTTATAAGACATTGGATTGTGTTTTTGATACACAAAAGGCCCTAACGGATTATCTCCTACATGAACACCATTTGCATAACCTTTGAACTCAGTTGCCGGAGCTCCGTATTGCATATAATATTTGCCGTTATGTTTGGTCATCCAAGCTCCTTCAATAAAATTTCCCCAAGGCGCTGGCTCCATATCATTATTGGGACCAAAACGTTCCCAACCGTGATTTGCAGGATCTAAAATAGCCACTTCTTTTACTTGGCCATATGGACGCTGAATATCTTCGACTTCAGTTGCTTTATATAATTGAGCGTAATCTGCTTGATTTCCTTTTGGCAACCATGTATTATAATCAACTTCTACACCAACAAGTGGCAATTTTCCGCTTGATCCGTAGTACATATATACTTTTTTATTATCATCCTGAAAAATCGCAGGATCCCAAGTTGGCAACATTGCTTTGTCTACGTGACGTGTCCATCTTCCAGATTTTGGGTCAGCTGTTTTCCAGATTGGATGATCTCTTTTCCAGGTTGAACCAACGTAGAATAAAGTATCATTTACAACCCACGCAGCCGGCGCACATTGGTCATCGTCGCCTGGTTGCCTTTGAAAACTTCCATAAACGAAATTCCAGTCTGACATATCTTTACTCCAAAAGAAACCTGCCTGATTGGTTGCAAATAAATAATATTCGCCTTTATAAGTAATAATTACCGGATCTGCGCTTGAACGACGCGATTCGGGAATTCCGTTATGATTATGCGTTGTATAATTGTATCCAATATTAATTGGATTGCAATATGTTGTTGCGGGTTTGTTTGGGTCAAACCATTCTGTTTTACCGGGAATGGTATTCTGCGCTATGATATTAGTATTAAAACCAATAATCATTAGCAAAACAGGTATTAAATATAATTTTTTCATAATCTTGTTTTTTGTAAAAAGAGGTTAATTCTTTTTATTTAATCTTTCCTTAAGTAATTCCGGTTCATTGGTTGTGATGTAATCAAATTTATTTCCAATAATCCAATCCATAACCTCAGCATCATTTACCGTCCAGACATTTAGCGTAATCTTGTTGTCTTTTGCTTCTGTTATCCATTCCGGATGCTTTTGAAAAACGGAATAATGGTAGTCAATTCCAGAAATATTATCTTTTTTGACTTCGGCTGGAGACTTATTTCCTTCGAGATATTGCAATCCTGCTTTTGGATCTAATTGCTGAATTTGCTTCAGAATTTCGTAATCAAAACTTATGTAACACGTTATTTTATCTGCTTTAAGTTTTTTGATTATTTCAACCGTTTTTACTGCTGTTACTTTTCCTCTTTCTTTACTTATTTCCGAAGGCTTTACTTCACAGACTAATAGTGTTCGCTTATTGTTCCTTTTCCCTTCTTTAATATACTCGTATAAAGTTGGCAGTTTCTCTCCGTTTGAAAGTTTAAACTTTATCAAATCAGCATAATTTGTGTCTTCAATCAGTAATTTATTACAATGTGCATCGTGATTGATTACAAGTGAATCGTCGGCTGTTCTCCAAACATCAAATTCAGAACCTGCAAGTTTTAAATCAATAGCGTGTCTAAGAGAAGCGATTGAGTTTTCTGGCAAATTATTCTTTTTCCATGCTCCCCGATGTGCTACAACAGCATTTTTACTGACACTACAAGATGAAAAAACAACCATCATCGACATTAAAAAAAGTGTCTTAGAAATTTTATTTTTATTCATTAGATAGAAATTTAATTTATATTTTTTATAAAACTAAAGACTAAAAAAAAGCCCTTCGTCAACCAAATACGAAGGGCTAATTACAATAAATAAACCAACTATTTAGCTAATTCAAAACTAACTTTCTTGTCGGCATTTGAATTTCCACCAACGAAAATATCAAACTGTCCAGGCTCTGCTACGAATTGTAAATCAGAGTTATAAAATTTTAAATCTTCAACCGTAATATCAAAAGTCAAGGTTTGTTTTTCACCTTTTTTAAGTGTAATTTTTTGGAAATTTTTCAATTCTCTAACTGGTCTTGTTACTGAACCTACTAAATCTCTAATGTATAATTGAACGGTTTCTTTTCCGTCATAGTTTCCTGTGTTTGCAACATCAACAGTTACTTTTAATTTTCCGTTGAAATTCATTTTATCAGATGAAATTTTCAAGTTTGAATATTCAAAAGAAGTATAACTTAATCCGAAACCAAATGGGAATAATGGCTCATTTCTTTCGTCGATATAATTAGATCTGAATTTTTCGAATTTTCCTTCTGTATTAGAAAGTGGTCTTCCTGTATTTTTGTGTGCGTAATAAATTGGCAATTGTCCAACGCTTCTTGGGAAAGTTGAAGTTAATTTTCCTGAAGGGTTTACATCTCCAAATAAAACATCGGCAATAGCATAACCTGCTTCAGAACCTGCAAACCAAACATTTAAAATTGCAGGAACAGTTTCGTTTTCTTCTTTAATTACTAACGGACGACCGTCAAATAATACTAAAACAACTGGTTTTCCTGTTTTTAATAATGCGTTTAATAAATCTTTTTGCGCTTGTGGAATTTCTAAATTCGTACGGCTGCTTGATTCTCCACTCATTTCTGCAGATTCTCCAAGTGCAGCAACAATTACATCTGATTGGTTCGCTACTTTTAAAGCTTCTGCCAATAATTCTTCTTTTGAACGTCCATCACGGTGTAAAGTTTTACCAAACATTGTTGCGTTTGTTTCAAAAGTTTCATCGTAATCTAAGTTGCTTCCTTTTGCATATAACACTTTTGCAGAAGGTCCTGCTACTTCTTTGATTCCTGCTAATAATGATATAGCATTTTCCATTTTTGTAGCTACGCTCCAAGTTCCCGGCATGTTTTCTTTGGCATCTGCCAATGGTCCGATTAAAGCAATAGTTCCAGATTTTTTAAGTGGCAATACCTGACCTTGATTTTTTAATAAAACCAATGATTGTGCAGAGATTGATCTTGCTTCTTTTCTGCTGCTTGCTGTAAAGATTTCAGTTTTTGCTCTGTTAGCATCACAATATTTATATGGATCACTAAATAATCCTAAGTCATATTTTGCTTCAAGAATAAGTTTTACTGCATTATCGATTGTTTCGATTGTTACTTTTTTCTCGTCTAAAGATTTTTTCAAAGTCGTTAAGAAACCTTCTCCAACCATATCCATTTCTACACCAGCATTAAGTGATAAAGCAGAAACTGCTTGTAAATCACCCATTCCGTGTTCGATCATTTCTGGAATTCCTGTAAAGTCTGTTACTACAAAACCTTTGAAACCCCATTGTTTTCTTAAAACATCTGTCATTAACCATTTGTTTCCTGTTGCAGGAATTCCGTCAATTTCGTTAAAAGAAGCCATAACGGAACCTACACCAGCATCAACTGCTGCTTTGTAAGGAGGAAAATAATCGTTGAACATTCTAATATGACTCATGTCAACTGTGTTGTAATCACGTCCTGCTTCTGGCGCACCATAAAGAGCAAAATGTTTTACACATGCCATGATAGAATTATTTTTAGAAAGATCGTGTTGTTGGTAACCGTTTACCATTGCTTTTGCAATTTGACTTCCTAAATATGGATCTTCACCTGAACCTTCAGAAACTCTTCCCCAACGAGGATCACGAGAAACGTCAACCATTGGAGAGAATGTCCAGTTAATACCGTCAGCACTTGCTTCCTGAGCGGCAATTTGAGCACTTCTTTCGATTAAACCCATATCCCAGGTACATGATAATCCTAACGGAATTGGGAATGTTGTTTCGTAACCGTGAATTACGTCCATACCAAAAATCAATGGAATTTTTAAACGGCTTTTTTCAACAGCAATCTTTTGTACTTCTCTAATTTTTTGAACAGATTTAATATTGAATAAACCTCCTACTTTACCTTCAGCAATTTTTTTAGCCACATCAGAACTGTTTGCTTGTCCTGTCGTAATATCTCCAGAAGTTGGTAAATTAAGCTGCCCTAATTTTTCGTCTAATGTCATTTTTGACAATAGTTCAGCTACAAACTCTGATTTTGGTTTAATTTTTACTGTATTTTTAGTGGTCTTTTTTTGAGCATAACCCAAAACAGCACATCCTAAAAAAAGTAAGACTAATTTGTTTTTCATTCTATTATATTTATTTGTTCGTATTTGTTTTTATCTGTTTAAACATCCAGTCATAAATTTCGGGATTGTCATAAACTCGTGTCCAACTATCGTGACCTGCATCATCAAAAATGGTCAGTTGAACATCTTTGGCATTGCATTTTTTTAATTCTTTGTAAATTGTTATAGCGTAATCTACTTTTACAACATCGTCTAATAATCCATGAAAAATTCTGGTTGGAATATTAGCAATCTTACAAGCACTTTCTAACTCTATCAAATCAACAAAACCTGAAATTGGTACTATTGCCGCAAATTTATCAGGATATGATAAAGCCAGATTCCACGCTGCCCAACCTCCGGAACTTAAACCGGTTACGTAAATTCTGTTAGGATCGATTTTATTTTCTTTTTGAATTTTTAAAATCAATTCATTAATAGATTCAATATCCCAATTTTCATCTGATTTACATTGCGGAGCCAAAACATAGGCATCTAATGAATGTGTTTTTAAATACTTTAAAGGTCCATTGATTTTTACTTTTTCAATGTCGGTTCCTTTTTCTCCATCTCCTGAAATAAAAACTATTAATGGCTTATTTTCTTTTGTATTGGCGGGTTTGTGTAAAGCATAACCTAATTCATGTTTTACAATTACCTCAGTTTTTATAGTTCCCGTTGATTCGCTTTGTGCAAATCCCAATACAGAAAATAATACCGCAATTAATGCAAATTTATATCTCATATTAAATTCCATATTTTCCTGAATGGAAACCTAATTTTGTTAATCCTTGTTTTACTTCAGGCGCATTCATGAATAATTTCCATAATAAACCAGTTCTGTAATTTTCGATCATTACTACTTCCGGTCCCTGATCAATTGCCAGATAACGTTTTTCTACCCAATTATTCTGTAAGCTTAAAGCATCATAGAATCCTGCTTCTCCCCAAGTTTCTTTTTTATGATTTTCGTATAAATTTCTAATCACTGCCATTGATTCTTTTGGAGTATAAGCAATAGAACTAATTGCTGCTGTTGGCGACACAACACCTTGATCGTTGCTTGGCATGTGTGCATTATATCCAATCGATCCATCAGGATTTCTTGAATAAGATGCTGTTAATCCCCAATAATCAGCGCTGTAGCCTTTCTTAGGATTTTGAACACAATACTCGTAATTGATTTTTGTCTGGTTAACATTCAAATCCCAATAGTTCGCATATTTATCGCTTAACTGATTTGGATCCAATCCAACATAAGAGTAATGTGCCCAGAATAATGGTCCGCCAAATTCTTCTGCTCCATTATGTTTTAAAATTAACGGAATATCATATTTCTTTTTTGCCGAAACAATTCCGCCACTTCTCGCCCAACCTTCATGATATACTTTTGCATCAATTGAATGTGTTGGTGACGATGCAGCCATTACATAAGTAATCAAACATTCGTTGTATCCTTCAAGTGCAAAATTCATTTGCCAGTCGTATGTCGGTGACCAGTGCCAGTACAATACATTTTTCTTGTTTGTGTACCAATTCCATTCAACCCCTTTCCAAAGTGCGTCATATTTTTGAGCGACAGCTTTTTCTTTTTCTGAACCTTCTTTTAGATATTCGCGAACTGTAATCATTCCTGCAACCAAAAATGATGTTTCGACTAAGTCTCCACCATTATCCTTGGTTCCAAAAGGCTTTACTTTTCCGGTATTTCCGTCTATCCAATGTGACCATGCTCCATGAAAACGATCTGCTTTGCCTAAAAAATCTGCAATTTTGTTTAGTCGTTCAACTCCTTGTTCTTTTGTAATATATCCTTGAGACATTCCGGAAACGATCGCCATTAAGCCAAAACCAGAACCTCCGGTTGTAACAATGTTAGCATCATTTTCAGGATAATTTCCATCAGGATGAAAACGTTCTCTTGCCAATCCTGAATTTGGTTCGGCATAATCCCAGAAATATTTAAAAGTCTGTTTTTGAACAGTAGCTAAAAGTTGTTCATCTGTTAATTTTACAGCAACAGCATTTTCTCCTTCTTTTTCTTTTGATTTATCAGAATTAGATCCGCAACCAAAAAATGTAAAAACTAATAATAAAACTGAAATTCTAACCATTATAAAAAATTTAAAAACCATTAATAAAAATCACTCCTTTCTAAGTTTTGAAAGGAGTGATTTTGAAATTTTAATTAGTAACCTCCCGGATTTTGTTGAGAAAGTCCACCAGCTTCTCTTAAGAATGAAGTTGGTATAGGCCATAACTCATGTTTTCCAACAATGAAAGTTTTTCCATCTGCTGCCATAGCCGCTTCTGCTTGTCCTGTTCTAACAAGATCAAACCATCTGTCGTGCTCAAAAGCAAATTCTAATCTTCTTTCTTTCCAGATTGCTTTTCTAATATCTGATTGAGAAGTAAAAGGAGTATCTCCTAAACCTGCTCTTTTACGAATTTGATTTACTAAAGGAATAGCTCCTGCAGTATCTCCTAATTCATTCAAAGCTTCTGCTTTCATTAATATAACTTCGGCATATCTTAAATATCTAAGATTTGTATCTGTAAATTCCTGATTGTAAAAAGCTGATGAATATGCTTTATAATTATATCTTGGATTTGCTACAGTTGATGGTATTACTTTACCATCATATAAAACTGAACCTCTGAAAATAATGGTTGCAGCTCTTCTAACATCTCCTGGCTCATAAGCATTAGCTAATCCTTCAGTTGGTGTGTTGAATCCCCAACCCCATCCTCCAGCTCCACGAGGCGCTTGAGAAACAGAGTAATTTCCAATTCCAAATCCAGGGGTAGAAGTAGAACCTACTCCGTTGATTTCGAAAATAGATTCCGGACCAAATTCTCCTTCTTTTTTATATTGTAGAGAATAATCAGAAACTAAAGAATAACCAGTTACTTTATCACAATTGTCAATTACTTTTTGCCAATTTTTTTGGTATAAATTTACTTTAGCCAATAAAGCATATGCTGATCCTTTAGAAACTCTCACAACATCTGCACCAGTGTAAGCCGATTTTAAAGGCAAAGCTTCGATAGCATCATTTAAATCTTTTTCGATAAAAGCATAAACTTCTGCTACTGATTTACGTGTCAATTGCATTTTTCTGTCCTCTTCAGAAATTGGAACAAGAGCTAAATGATCAACAATTGGAACTCCACCGTATCCTTTTACTAAAGTAAAATACATAAAAGCTCTCAAGAATTTCGTTTCTCCTACTAATCTTGCTTTTAAACTTGGTGTTGCCTTATCTAATTTAGGGAACATTTCTAATGCTTGATTACATCTGTTTATCCCAGCGTAATTAGCTTCCCAAGTAGATTGAAATGAAGGAGTTGAAGCATTATAAGTCAAAGCATCAACAATATCTTTATCTCCACCCGCATCTCCTGGGTCAGAACCTTTATCAGCGTCATCTGTGATAATACTTGAAACTGCATTCCATCCAAAAGATGACATTTCCCATCCTAAAAATTGATTGTAAATTGCAGTTACAAAACCTGTAGCTCCTGCATCGCTATTTACCAACGCAGGATCTGCAGGAATAGCTTCTGATGGCTCTACATCCAAAAAGTCATTTGAACATCCGGAAAAAAGTATCCCAGATAGTACAAACATTGATATATATAATCTTTTCATAATATTAAAATTTTAAATTAGCACCAATAACAAATGATCTCAATGATGGGTAAGCATCTAACTCAACCCCTTGAGTGCCTTCAACAAGTTTACCGTCACTTGTAACATCTGGTGAAAATCCAGAGAATTTTTGTGAGATAAATGGATTAATTGCATTTACATAAATTCGGCAAAAGCTAATGAACTGATCGTCTCTAAGTGGTAGTTTATACCCTAAAGTAATGTTATTGATTCTGAAAAAATCTGCTGATTCTAAGTAATAAGTAGAAGCAACTGGTGTCGCGTTTGAAGGTGCAGGATTAGAAGACGTTGTATTTGTAGGTGTCCAAAAATCACGAGCTACAGAAGCTTCAATGTTTTCTCCTCCAAATCTTTGTGCTTTTTTACCGTTATATACTTTTGCTCCTCCTGTTCCATAACCGTCAACAGAAAAATCAATGTTTTTGTAGTTTAATCCTAAAGTCACTCCATAATTAGAAGTTGGTAAAAGAGAACCTACATATTTTTTGTCTTTAAGTTCATCTAAGCCTGATTGAGCAACTTTAGATCCGTCTGCTTTGTAGTACAACATTTGACCATTTGTTGGGTCAACTCCTGCATACTCATACATGAAGAAACTACCTAAAGGCTGTCCTACTGAAGTATTATCAAGAATTTTGGTATTTTGACCATTTCCTAAACTTCCTCCAATAATTGGATTTAACTGTACATTTTTAAGACTTGTAAGCTCATTTTTATTATGAGAAAAATTTCCTCCTACCCAATAGCTTAAATTGTCATTTATTTTATCATCCCAACGCAAAGAAATTTCATAACCTTTGTTAGATACTTCTCCAATATGTGAAGGTGTAGCAACCGTAATTCCAGAAGTAGAATATGGCTTAACATTTAAGATTGTATTTGTTGTGTTTTTATCATACACATCAAAAGATCCTTTTAATCTGCTGTTCAACACTTCAAAATCAAAACCTCCTGAAAGTTCTTCAACAATCTCCCAAGATAAATTAGGATCTACCTGAGAATTTATTGTAGTACCAGAACCTAAATTAGAATAATCTAATCCAGAAGTTAATAATTGTGTATTAAGAGGTACATTTTGATTTCCTAATCTACCCCAAGATCCTCTAATTTTTAATAAATTAATTGGTTCTACATTGCTTAAAAAGCTTTCTTTAGATACAATCCAACCTAAACCAACAGATGGGAATGTTCCCCAACGTTTGTCGTCAGCAAATTGTGATGATCCGTCACGTCTAACAGTACCTGTAAGTAAATATCTGTCCATCAATTTATATTGAAAACGTGCAAAATATGATGCTAATCTTCTTTGATTTAAAGCCTCATCTTTTAAACCTGTAACATTACCTGCCACATTAACATCTTTTAAAGACCAATAATTTGAGTTTGCATTTACGTTCTTTCTGTCAATCGTAAGCTTTTCTCTTGTTCCTTGTACATTTGCTTCAATACCCGCTGTAACTTCAATGTCATGAATATCTGCAAAAACTTTATTGAAAGTCAAGTAATTAGATAAATTCCAGTTAAAATATTGATCTCTACTTCGTGTCAAAGTGTTTATATTCAAATCCTTTGGATAATCCGCTACAATACGAGTTGGATCAGCTGCAGACCAAAGAGCTATATTATCTACATAATTATACTGTTTGTAAGTATAAAATTCTCCATTAAATTGAGATGTGAATTTTAAAGATTTGATAATATCATAATCTAATTTCAAACCACCTTGTAAAGTAACCGTTTGTTGTTGCTCATTTGTATAATCCAATTGAGCTACAGGATTTCCAACATTATTAAAAGAGTCACCAGTTTCACCTACAATTCCATCTTTTACAAATGGTACACCATATTTACCGTCAGCATAACGCACAGGAACTAATGGAGATTGTCTGTAAGCATTTGTAAAAGCACTCAAAGGCATTGGTGTATTTTTTATACTACTTACACTAAAGTTTTGAGTTAATTTAACTTTATCAGAAAGTTTAAATTCGTTATTGTTTCTGAATGTTGTACGTCCGTAGTCAGAACCGTTTAAGATTCCTTTTTCTTCATAATTTCCAACACTAAAGAAGTATTTTACATTTTCTGAAGATCCTGAGATCGAAATATTGTTTTGAGTATAAGATCCCGTTCTTGTGATCTCATCAAACCAATTAGTGTTATAAGGCTGATTTGCAGAGAATCTTCCACTTGGATAATCTTTGCTAAAAGCAGCATTAGTGTAACGAACATACTCGTCAGCATTTGCCATTTTTACACTTTTTAGAGGAGTTCTAAATCCTGCAAAACTTTCAACATCTACAGTAAGTTTTCCTTTTCCTGCTTTGGTTGTAATCATAATTACACCATTTGCGCCTCTTGTTCCATAAATAGCTAATGAAGAAGCATCTTTCAAAACTTCATAAGATGTAATATCATTAGTATTAATGTTGTTGATATTATCAGTTGGCATACCGTCTACAACATACAAAGGATTTCTTCCTCCTAATGCAGTACCGGCTCCCCTGATTACAACCGAAGGAGTACTTCCCGGAGCATCTGAAGTAGATACCTGAACCCCTGCAGCCTTACCTTGTATGGCTTGAGAAGCATTAATTACCTTCATTTTTGTAATTTCTTCAGACTTGATTGAGCTAACAGCTGAAGTATTATCAATTTTCTTTCTGGTTCCGTATCCAATAACTACTACTTCTTTTAAAGCAGTGTCACCCGCTTCTTTTAATGTAATAACCATTGCACCAGATGTTGCTGTTACAGTAACAGCATCAAAACCCAGCATTGAGACTTTTAAAGACTCACCTTCTTTGGCGTTTATTGTAAAATTTCCGTCGAAATCAGCATCAACAGATGTTCGGGATTGCGGGGCACTAATAACTGCTCCGGGAATTCCCATTCCGCTACTGTCTACTACTTTTCCTTTAATTGCTTGCCCTGACATATAAGCAGGAAGCAGCAAGAGCGCTAAAAAGCTAAAAATAAAATTTTTCATACAGTTCGTAATCGTTTAAGTTAGTGCGACCAAATTAAACAATTACAACGTTGTAGTACATCAAAAGCACTACAACATAGATACATCATTATGTTAAAATATTAATGTAAACAATTACAAATCAACAACATAAATGTTAATTACTAGCTTTTAACGTTTCATTATGATGTACTAATGATGTATTGCAATACCGTAAAAAAAGTGGTTAAAAAATAAAATATAACCAGTATTCCGTAATAGAAATTAGATATTAAGTAAAAATTTCGACAGATTATCTTCCTGCAACAGATTTAACTTCTTTCTTAAGCGATAACGATGTAGCTCAACACCTCTAAAAGAGATGTTCATCATAGGCGCAATTTCTTTTGATGAAAGGTTCATTTTAAGATAAACACACAGTTTTATATCTTTTGGAGTAAGATTTGGAAATTTCTTAGAAAGGTTAATGATAAACTCATTGTGAATTTGATTCAGATTTGTTTCAAAAGTTTCCCATTCGTGTTTATTGACTTCATTTATCTTAATCGCCTTTTTGATTTCGCTTTTAAGCTTATTAAAATCTTTTTCTGAATCAAGAATGCTTTGAATGTTTTCGATCATTTCACTTTGTTTTGCAATAGACAAAGATTTGCCGGCAACTTCAGAAGATTTTGTTTGCAACTCAAGTTCCAGAATGTGTTTTTCATATTCCTGAACATTCAGTTCATTTTCTGCTTTCAATTCCATTTCAAGAATTTCTCTTTGATGCTTTAATTCTTCAGCCTGCAATTTTAATTTTTGCATGTATCGAAATTTATTCCATCTATAATAGAAAAACAAAATTGTTCCAATTGCTAATAGATACAAAAAAATCATCCAAATTGAAAAGTACCATGGTTCAGCAACTTTAAAATCAAAATTTGCTACCTTTTCGTAATTGGCACCATTGTGATTAAATATAGTTATCGAATGATAACCGCTGCTTAGATTATTCAATACAATTAATCCGTCTAAAACCGGAGTATAATCTTTACTATTAGTAAGCTTGTAAAACAAATTTGGTTTACTGGCTCCATAAATTCCGGAAATGACATTAATCTTTAATTCCGTATTGAATTTGATTTTAGAATCTTGTTCTACTAAGCTTTCTTCGTTAAACGCTTCTACTTTAACATCTGAATTTTGGTGATTTTCATATTTCAGAGGAAGCGAAATAAAACCATCATCAAGATTCAATAAATAATGATTCTGAGTTTTAAAAATTCTAAGATTATCATTGATCAGTTTTCCTTTATAATATTTCTGTTGAATAATATTCCATAGAAATTTATTTCCATCAGCATAAATATGATACAAAATACCATTTTGCAATACCATAAAATGATCTTCATCAATTGATACAACATCACTAATGTTTTTGAAATTAGAATTAAACAATTTATTTTCTTCCAATTTATTACTAAGCGAATTATAGGTATACCATATATTATTTATAAGGAAAAGAATTTCACTTCGGAATTCAAAAATTTTAACTCCAAAATCATTTTTTATTTTACTTTGTTGTGTAACGTTTTCTACCCTTTTAGTTTTATAATTGTCATCAAATAAAACACGATACAATCCGCGATAATTATCTGCCGCCCAAATTTCATTCTTTTTATTCTGAGCTACATATTTTATAGGTTTAGAAAGGTCTTTAATAACTTTACTCTGAGTTAGATCTGCCGGATTATCATACAATAAAACTCCGTCATAAGTAGACTGAAAATAAGTATTATTAATACTGCTTTTTGCTAAATTCCATCCGCCGCTTTTATTATTTATTTTAACCAAAGAACCATTGTCATAAGAAAATGTTCCATCGTTATGACCAATGATATATTTATTGTCAATTTTTGTAATATTCCAGGCTTGTCCCTGAGTATTTGGCAGCATATTAAATTTACCGGCATAAAACTCATAAATACCATGATTCGAAGCAATCAAATACCCTTTATTCGTAGTTGCAACAGAATATACCGAACCTAAAATACCTGAATTATCGTAGAAAAATGATATTGGCGAATTCACCTCAACATGAGCAATTCCATTGTCTAATCCCAACCATAAATCGTTCTCTTTATCAAAACCAATGCTCAAAACAGAATTGTTCATCAACACATTGTTCCGATCGATATTCTTAGAAGTATTTGTATTAAAATCGTAAATAAAAACACCTCTGTTTCCTGTTCCTACAACCAGTTTATTGTTTTTAATAAATTTTGCAACATTAATAGTAGCAGCTTTAAAAGTTTCATTTAAAGGATTATTCCAAGGTTGCAAACTTCCGTTTTCAAGAATAAAAATTCCTTTTTTCTGAGTAAATACATAAGTTTTACCTTCATATTTTTCGATGGCGTGAACTACCGTCTTTTTTAAAACATCCCATCCTTTTGGATTTGCAATTCGGGAACCGTTCATTTTAAAAATTCCTTTTGCGACAGAAGCAACATAAAGATTGTTGTCTACAACAAAACAATAGGAAATTAAAAAAGGAAATCTGATTTTTTTGATTTGTTTTCCATCATAGATAAAAACATCATTGAAAGATTGAAAATACAGAGAACCATTAAATCTGAAAATTTTCCAGATTTCTTCGTTGTCTTTTTCATCAAACAAACGCAGGTTTTTGGTAATAGAAACATAATGCATCTTACCATCCTTTCGATACCAATATCCAAATTCTTTATAAGAGCCCGAATAAATTTTATCACCTTCGATTAAAATAGATCTGATGATGGTTTTATTAGGCAAAGAATATTTTTCCCAAAGAACCCCATCATATCTTAGTAAATAATGGTTATTGGCAAAATACATGGCGTTATCTTTTCCCTGAACGACATTCCAAATTTGGTTATCGCCCTGGTAATCTGATTTATTATAATTTTCTACAAAAGGAAGTAATTCTTGTGCTTGTATTTGAAAAGCAATGAAAAAGAAGAATAATGTTTTTATAAGTATCGATTTCAAAATTTGGTATTTTATATTCAAAGATACTGACAAATATTTAATTTTCAGGTCTAAAAAAAGCTCCACGATTGTGGAGCCTGATCGCTATGATTTGTGCTTAAAAACAAATCTTACAAATATTTTACGCCTTTAAAAAACCAGTCCTGTTTTAAAATCAATATTTTCTTTTTCTAATCTAAAAACGACACCTGAGTTTGCGGCTTGTTCAACATAAAATTCATCACCTTCATTTATTTTATTCCAATATTCTACTTTAAAGGTTTTTCCTCCAATTCTCCAATCATCAAAATTAATGATATGGGATTCGCTGTTATTATCATTATCATAGAAATATTCTTTCTTCTTTACCTTAACCAGTCCAACATATTTTTGCTTTTCACTTAAATCAGTATTATAATTAGTATCTCTAACTGAACTTATTATAAGAAATGAGTTTATTACAATTACAACTATTATAAAAAAATTAAAAAATGAACCCGAAGTATCAAAACCCGAACTTAAATAAACTATGAGAAGAATTAATAATGAAAAAAACGAGATCCAAAATCTTTTTTCTGAATTACTCTTTTTTTTGCTTTTTACAGCTTCTATATCAGTATCTGTAAGCGAAGTTTTTGTTAAGGGCATTTATATCCTGAATTTATTATTTTATGCATTACTTCTCTAATAAAATTTAGTTTTGAAGTAAATGATAAACTTGATTTGCGATTTCGTATTCCTCATCTGTTGGAACTACCAAAACTTTTGTTTTAGAACTCGCCGAATTAATTTCTCTGATTTCTTTTGAACGAATCTGATTTTTATCCTGATCCAGTTCAATTCCAAAATAATCCATATCTGTGCAGATTAATTTACGCATATACGAAGAATTTTCTCCAATTCCGGCAGTAAAAACAATCGCATCTAAACCATTTAAAGCAGCAGTATAAGAACCAATAAATTTCTTAATACGATAGGCATTCATAAATAAAGCTAATTGGCAATCTTTATTTCCTTTTTCGGCTTCTGACTCAATATCACGCAAATCGCTATAACCTGTAAGACCAAGCATACCGCTTTGTTTCAATAAAATTGAATTTACTTCGTCTGGTGTATATCCTAAATTTTTAATCATATAAAATACCACAGACTGATCGATATCGCCACAACGTGTTCCCATAATCAAACCATTTGAAGGCGAAAATCCCATTGTGGTATCAATACATTTTCCGTTTTTAATCGCAGCCATACTGCAGCCATTCCCTAAATGAATGGTTATTATTTTGGAATTCTTTTCTAAAAAGTCAATTGCTTTTTCAGAAACATATTTGTGGCTTGTTCCATGAAAACCATAAACACGTACTTTATTCTCTGTCAGAAGATAATTTGGAATAGCATATTTATAAGCTACTTCAGGCATTGTTTGGTGAAAAGCGGTGTCAAAAACAGCAATTTGTTCTGCCGAACTAAAAATTTCTTCAGCAACATTAATTCCTTCTAAATTCGCAGGATTATGCAATGGCGCCAATTCAAAAAGCTGTTTGATTTTTGCTTTTACTTTGTCGTCAATTTTTACAGTATCACTAAAATCGCTTCCTCCGTGTACAACGCGATGACCAACTGCTCCAATTTCTGATTTTGATTTTATAACGCCTTTTTCCGCATCCAAAAGCATACTTGCTACTTTTTGTAAACCTACTTTATGGTTCGAAATAGGCAATGTTTCTTCTATTGTATTTAAAGCACTTTTGAATGTTACATTTGAAGTTTCTAATCCAATTCTATCAATCATACCCGTACAAATCACTTCGTTTGTAGGCATAACCATTAATTGATATTTTATTGATGAACTTCCTGAATTGATAATTAATATTTTCATTACTTTTTATAGTTGCTAAGGTTCTGAGTCCCTAAGTTGCTAAGCTTTATTAGCTCAATATTTTTAATTTTTAATTCCAGATTTTTAATTGACTAAAGTCCTTGCGCCTGAATCGCTGTAATAACAACCGTATTTATAATATCGTCTACGGTACAACCACGGCTCAAATCATTTACGGGCTTGTTTAAACCTTGCAACATTGGACCAATTGCTAATGCTCCGGTTTCTCTCTGAACAGCTTTATACGTGTTATTTCCTGTATTTAAATCAGGAAAAATAAGCACACTCGCCTGCCCTGCTACTTCAGAATCCGGCATTTTGCTTTTTCCTACAGCACGATCTACCGCTGCATCATATTGAATTGGGCCTTCTATTTTTAAGTCCGGACGTTTTTGTTTTACAATTTCTGTTGCAGCTCTTACCTTATCAACCTCATCTCCTTTTCCAGATGATCCTGACGAATAAGAAAGCATCGCGATTTTAGGCTCAATTCCGAAAGCTGAACTCGATTCTGCGGATGAAATTGCAATTTCTGCCAATTGTTCTGCTGTTGGATTTGGATTAATAGCACAATCACCAAAAACCGAAACTCTGTCTTCTAAACACATAAAAAATACAGATGAAACTACAGATGAATTTGGCTTGGTTTTAATGAATTGCAAAGCTGGTAAAATCGTATGTTGCGTAGTATGTGCAGCACCGGAAACCATTCCGTCAGCATGACCTTTATAAACCATCATAGTTCCAAAATACGACACGTCTTCCATTAAATCTCTTGCCATTGTGATACTCACATTTTTGGCTTTTCGAAGTTCATAATATGTGTTTGCATAATCTTCGTAAAGTGGCGATTCTATAGGATTGATAATATTTACTTTCGAAAAATCAAATGTAATTCCAAGTTCTGCAACTTTACTTTCGATTTGTTTTTTATCTCCAATAATCGAAATATCAACCACATCCATATCTAATAATCTTGACGCAGCAATGATAATTCTCTCATCATTTCCTTCCGGTAAAACAATATGTTTGCGATGTTGTTTCGCTCTTTTTACCATATTGTACTGGAACATTTTTGGTGTCATTCCTTCCGGCACAAAAGTGATTAATCTTTCAGACAAAGCTTCAACTTCTACATACTTTTCAAAAGTAGTTATTGACGTTTCAATTTTATGAGTGTTATTTGCGTAGATTTCTGATCTTATAGAACCAATTTTATTGGTAATATGATAAGTTCCTCCATCAACAGCAATAATTGGCACAATGGCCGAAAGTCCTTCAATAAGCTTAAGAATACTTTCTTCCGGAACAATATTTCCTGTTAGAATAATTCCTGAAATAGTTGGGTAATTAGCAGATTCGTTGGCTTGTAAAGCACCCAAAATAATATCTGAACGATCTCCCGGAGTAATCACCAAAGCATTGTCATGTAAATGCACTAAATAGTTATGCAATTGCATGGCTCCAACGCTAAAATGCCCAATTTCATTATTCAAATAATTACCTCCAAATAATACTTTTGCATCGAGTGCATTAACAATTTCCTGCATTGTTGGATTGTTCAAACTTGATATAAGCGGAATCGTATTTACTAATACACTTGCAGGTAAACTTTTTTGCAGACTTTTAGTGACTAATTCAATATTCTCTGGCTGTACTTTATTAGCAAAAACCGATAAAACCTCAACATCTTTTACTTTGAAAGAATCATAAACTAAATACAAATTATCTACTAATTCTTCTAAAGTTTTTCCAACTCCAGATGCCATTATTATTGTTGGAATTCCGAGGTTTTTCGCAATTAAAACATTCAGATCTAATTCTATAGAAGTTCCTTCGCCTGTAAAACTTGTTCCCTCTACAAGAACAAAATCAAAACGTTCTTCGAGCTTTTTATATTTTTCAATAATTAAATCTAAAACCTCTCCTATTTTACCTTTATTTTTCTTTTTAATCAGTTTGCTTTTGGTAATCGCATAAGCATCTTCAAACTTAATATCAAGATTAAAATGCGATAAAACAGTTTCGATATGATTGTCTAATTCTCCATCAACAAAATCTTCTACAATGGGTCTAAAATAACCTACTTTGGCTGTTTTACCAATCAAAATACTCATTAAACCAAGTGTAATAATTGATTTTCCGCTATTTTGATCGCTTGTAGCTATATATATTGCTTTACTCATAATTTATATTTTAAAACTCTTCAAGTCTTTAATTGCACAATAAACGCTAAAACCAGCGTCGTTTTTTGAAATAAATAATCAAGGCTATAACCAATAAAAACATGGCTCCCATGACAATAAAATAGCCGTTTTTTGCTCGTAGTTCAGGCATGTAGTCAAAATTCATTCCGTAGACTCCAACAATAAAAGTAAGCGGAATAAAAATGGCCGAAATAATCGTCAGGGTTTTCATAATCTCATTCATTTTTCGGCTTTGCTCCGAGAAATAAAAGTTTGAAGCACTTTCTAACGAACTCATATCCGATTCGATTTGCTCTAGTAATTCAAGGCTTTTTTGATGCAATCTGATAAAGAAACTAAAAGTTTCTTTTTGGATTCCATTATAAGTATCGTCGTCTTTAATCGTTTTTAAATAATACAAAGAATCCCGAAGCGGAACAATAGAACGTTTCAGAAAATTAAAATTATCGCGGTGATTTTCAATCTTTTCCAAAATAACCGGATCAGCACCTTTCTTAGTTAAATTGATTAATTCTTCGATTTTATCTTCCTCATCTTCAATCGTAATATAGAAATTCTCCATTACGGCATCCAATAATAAATAGAGTAAGTAATCAACCTTTTTAGTTCTCACAATTCCGGCATGAGTACGAAGTCGTTCGCGAATATGAGTGAAGAAATCGCTTCGTTTTTCCTGAAAAGAAATTAGAATTCCGTCTTTCAGAATAAAACTTATTTGCTCAACGCTAATATTATCTGAATATTCAGAAGGCAAAAGCGATTTTATATTAAAGAATAAGATATCTTTTTGTTCCTCAAGCTTAGTTCTTTTCGCAGTATTTAAAATATCTGCCAATAAAAAATCATCAAGCTTAAAATGTGAACCAATAGTTTTGAGTAAATCTATATTATTTAATCCATGAACATTCAGCCAATTATTTTTATTATAATCAATACAGGTATTTAATGCCAGAACCGTAAACTTATCATATTCAACAACATCGTTATCATCATATACAAAAAGCTGCATCTCTGTCTGATGCTCTTTATGCGATCCTGTATACTCTAAAGTAATGTGCTGAAGCTTGCGTCCCTTCTTGTATTTTATCTTTCTCATTCAATAATATTTTCAATAGTAATATTACGAAAAAGAATCTGAATGAGAAATGACATTTATCATTTTGGCAGGAATCTATTGTCTCGTAATTTAAAATAATCATTACTTTTATAAACAGCAATTTGTTTTAGAATATATCTAGAAAGCATAAAATAAAATGACGAACAAAATAAAAATCTCAATTCCAGAACCTTGTCACGAAAACTGGCATAAAATGTCTCCAACAGAAAAAGGTAAATTTTGTAGCAGCTGTCAAAAAAATGTAATTGATTTTACAAAATCCTCGGATAGGGAAATTATTTTAGCCTATAAAAAAGAGGAAAAACTGTGCGGTAGATTTAGAATATCGCAATTAGATCGTGAAATGATTCTTCCTAAAGAAAAAAAATCAATTTGGATACTTGCAGCAGCTTCACTGATTGCATTTCTTGGTTTAGGAAATCAAACAGCAAAAGCACAAGGTAAAATAAAAATAGAGCAAACAGATAAAAAGCAACTTAGCGATTCAGTAAATTCTAAATCTAATGATAAAACCAAATATTCAGGCGTAATTTATGATGAAAAGAACAATCCTTTACCTGGCGCATTTGTCTCAATTAAAAACACAAAAAACGGAATTTCAACTGATATTGACGGAAAATTTTCAATAGAAGCGGATAAACGCGATGTATTAAGAATTTTATATGTAGGCTATAAAGAAGTTGAAATTCATTTGAAAAAAAATCTAAATCTAACCATCAAAATGAAAATTGACGAAGTGGAATTACAAGGTTTCTCAATTATAAGAGATCCAGAAGATGATTAAATATAATTTTAGTTATCATAAAGTATAAAAAAATGACGAACAAAATAAAAATCTCAATTCCAGAACCTTGTCACGAAAACTGGCATGAAATGTCTCCAACCGAAAAAGGTAAATTTTGTAGCAGCTGTCAAAAAAATGTAATTGATTTTACAAAATCTTCTGATAGAGAAATTATTTTAGCCTATAAAAAAGAGGAAAAACTGTGCGGCAGATTTAGAATATCGCAATTAGATCGTGAAATGATTATTCCTAAAGAAAAAAAATCAATATGGATGATTGCAGCTGCCTCGATAATTGCATTTTTAGGATTAGGAAATCAAATAGCTAATGCCCAAGGAAAAGTAAAAATAGAACAAACAGACCGCAAACAACTTACTGACAGCATAAAAGTAAAATCTAAAAAAGAACTCATAACTTATACAGGGACTTTATATGATTCTCAAAATAATCCATTACCGGAAGCTAAAGTCAAAGTAAAACGAAGTAAAACTGAAACTAAAACTAATTTTGATGGAGAGTTTACAATAAAGGCAAAAAAAGGGGCCATTTTAATATTTCAATATGAAGGTTTTTTAACTACTGAATTTAAACTTGGAAATGATCTTAAAATTAAACCAATAATGAAAGATTATTATTTTATAGGAGAAGTAGTTACTGCAAAAACAGAAGAAGATTGAATATAACTTTAGTAATTATAAAAAACCGGACTATTGCTAATCCGGCTTGTCTTTATTAAGTTTTTTAAATTATTGCTGAGCTTTAATTACTGTATATGATAAATTGGTAAATACTCCATTTGTAACTTCAACTACTGTTGGTGTTGGAGTTGTTGTAACTTTTATTTTAGCTCCTTCATCCTGACTTTTTTCATTTCTAAAACTAAATGTTCCCGATACTGTTTTTTTGGAAGCATCCATAGAAGTAATTGTAATTTTTCCTGATACAGGAAAATGCTCTGTCAAAGAATTTCCATTTGCATATAAATAAGTATTTAGAAACAAAGCATTACTAACTTGAGTATCTGTTGGATCTTCAAAAAAGTTGTATTGTTTCAATGGCATTGCATCATTGGTGGTTGATTCGCTTTCACACGCCAATGCCAGCAAAATTGAATCATCCTGAACATTAATATCAAAACGTTGACCAGAACCCGGAACTTTTATCAAAGTAACCATATTAATTTTTGTTGGCTTCCATTCTTTACCGTTAATGGTAGCCGAAAATGAACTTTCAGGATCTTTGTTATTGTTATCATCACTGCTGCACGCGGTGAAAACTACAGATAATACAAGTAATGCAATAGGTAGAATCTTTTTCATAAATTGGTTTTAGTTATTATTTTTTTAGATTAATTTTTAACAAATTAAATAATAAAAAACCTAGCATATATGAGGAAAACCACATTTACACAAAATAAATTTTTAAATATTTTCTTAGATGAATTCATAAAAACCATTTAATAAAATACTGTATTTCTACAATTTCGTTTTTCAACAACTTAATCATAAAACATAAAAAAAACCGAGCCATTTCTGACTCGGTTTTTCCTTATTTATGATCTTCAAAAGATCCCGATCAAAATCGGGATAAGCGATTCACATTCCGATAAATCGGGAGTTTTCTGCTTATTTTACTTCTTCGAATTCAACGTCTTCAACATTGTCACCTTGCGATTGCTCTTGTTGTGGAGCTGCTTCTTGACCTTCACCACCTTGAGCGTACATTGCTTCTGTAGCTACTTTCCAAGCTGCATTTACATTGTCTAATCCTTTTTGGATTGCCTCAAGATCTTGAGATTGGTGAGCAAATCTTAATTCAGTTAAAGCAAATTCGATAGCTGTTTTTTCATCGTCTGTTAATTTACTTCCCAATTCTTTCAATTGACTTTCAGTTTGGAAAATAGTACTATCAGCTTCGTTCAATTTCTCAGCTCTTTCTTTAGCTATTTTATCAGCGTCAGCATTAGCTTCAGCATCTTGTTTCATTTTTTCGATTTCTTCAGCTGTTAATCCAGAAGAAGCTTCGATACGGATATCGTGAGATTTTCCTGTTCCTTTATCAGTAGCAGTAACTTTGATGATACCATTAGCATCAATATCAAAAGTAACCTCGATTTGAGGAACTCCTCTTGGTGCTGGTGGAATACCATCTAAGTGGAAACGACCAATAGTTTTGTTATCAGCAGCCATTGCTCTAGCTCCTTGCAATACGTGAAGCTCAACAGATGGTTGAGAATCAGAAGCAGTAGAGAATACTTGAGATTTTTTAGTTGGAATAGTTGTATTAGACTCAATTAATGTAGTCATAACACCACCCATAGTTTCGATACCTAAAGATAAAGGTGTAACGTCAAGTAACAATACATCTTTTACATCTCCAGATAAAACTCCACCTTGAATAGCTGCTCCAATAGCAACAACCTCATCAGGGTTAACACCTTTAGATGCTTTTTTACCAAAGAATTTTTCAACTTCGTCAGCGATTCTTGGCATACGAGTAGAACCTCCAACAAGGATTACTTCGTCAATATCAGATGTAGATAAACCTGCATCTTTTAATGCTTTAGCAACTGGCTCCATAGAACGTTTTACTAAAGAATCAGATAATTGCTCAAATTTAGCTCTAGACAATTTTTTCACTAAGTGTTTTGGTCCAGAAGCAGTAGCAGTTACGTAAGGTAAGTTGATTTCAGTTTCAGCAGAAGATGATAATTCAATCTTAGCTTTCTCTGCAGCCTCTTTCAAACGTTGTAATGACATTGGATCTAAACGTAAATCAATACCTTCTTCAGTTTTGAATTCGTCAGCTAACCAGTCAATAATAACTTGGTCAAAATCATCACCACCTAAGTGAGTATCACCATTTGTAGATAATACTTCAAAAACTCCGTCTCCTAATTCAAGAACAGAGATATCAAAAGTACCTCCACCTAAATCGTAAACAGCAATTTTTTGATCAGTTCCTTTTTTATCTAATCCGTAAGCAAGTGCAGCAGCAGTTGGCTCATTGATGATACGCATAACTTTAAGACCAGCAATTTCACCAGCTTCTTTAGTAGCTTGACGTTGTGCATCGTTAAAGTAAGCAGGAACAGTAATAACCGCTTCAGTTACAGTTTGACCTAAATAGTCTTCAGCAGTTTTTTTCATTTTTTGAAGAGTCATTGCTGACAATTCTTGAGCAGTGTATAAACGACCGTCAATATCCACACGTGGAGTATTGTTGTCACCTTTTACAACACTGTAAGGAACTCTTTTTGCCTCTTCTTGAGTTTCAGCAAAAGTGTGTCCCATAAAACGTTTAATAGAAGCAATCGTTTTTGTAGGATTCGTTACCGCTTGTCTTTTTGCAGGATCTCCCACTTTAATTTCTCCACCTTCAACAAAAGCGATGATAGATGGCGTTGTTCTTTTTCCTTCTGCGTTAGGAATAACAACTGCTTCGTTACCTTCCATTACAGAAACACAAGAGTTCGTCGTACCTAAGTCAATTCCGATTATTTTACCCATTTTTTATATATTTAATTTTTGATATACATTTTATAACTCAGGTGGCATAAGTCAATCTTTGTGCCAATATAAAAAACCAAAGTAAATTGTCAGTTTTAATATTGGCACGACAATAATCATCTGACAACATGACATTTTTTAAGCCTGACAATCGTGGCATATCAGTACTTTACGTGTCATTATTAGAAGCTATTTCCTGCTATCCGCTATATCTTTTGTGGTGAACCCCACCACAAAAGGATGCCGCTCCTATCAGGGCTAGGCACTCAGTTTCATCAGAAAATTATCTTAATCTAATGTTTTAATGTCCTTCAATATTTTCAATTAAATCCCGAAATCCTTACATTAGCCTATCCCAAAAATTAAATTAAAACTTGTTAATGGAAAACTACAGCATCATTATTTTTATACTCGCCATTGTTATCGGACTTTCAGCCTTTACTGATATTATAAAACTACCACAACCAATTCTGCTCGTTATAGTAGGAATTGCAATTGGTTTTATTCCAACAATGAACGAGATCGAAATTAATCCCGAAATTATATTTCTGCTCTTTCTGCCACCATTATTATATGATGCCTCGTTTAATATTTCGCCTAAAGATTTCAAAACCAATATCAATACCATAGGTACATTGGCAGTAACATTAGTTTTTCTAACCACATTTTGGATTGCCGTAGTCGCACATTATATGATCCCGAATATAACCTGGCCATTGGCATTTTTACTCGGAGCAATCCTGTCAGCGACAGATGCCGTTGCCGCTATAAGTATCACAAAAGGACTTGGAATATCTCATAAAACCATAACCATACTTGAGGGCGAAAGTTTAATTAACGATGCTTCAGCATTGGTTGCCTATCGATTTGCCGTTGCAGCCGTAATGGGATCAGCATTTATAATCTGGAAAGCAACCCTGCAATTTATTCTTTTATTAGGAGGCGGATTTCTTGTAGGTTTTGTAATGGCAAAAATTTTGGCTTTCATACTAGGCAAAGTCCACAAGAAAAATCCGGAAGTTACCATAAGTTTTATGCTCTTAATGCCTTTTGTTACCTATCTTATTGCCGAAGAATTACATGTTTCCGGAGTAATTGCAGTAGTTATTTTAGGTCTTGCCATTGCACGTTTCAGTAAAAAAATATTCCCCGAAAGCCTCAAAAACCACTCCCGAAGCCTTTGGGACATTATTATATTTCTACTAAACGGATTAATCTTTATCCTCATCGGACTTAATTTTCGTTACATCTTAAAAGGTATCGAAAACGACATGATATTACCTTATATCGGATATGCATTTATTATCACAATTGTAGCTTTACTGATTAGAATGGTCAGAATATTTCTTCAGAAAATCAATCTTCAAAAAGCCTTCAAAAGCACTCGAAATAAAGGAAAAAGAAAAGTCACCGAAGATGCTCTTTTAGACTTTAATAACAGCGTCATTCTAAGTTGGTCCGGAATGCGCGGAATCGTTTCTCTGGCAATTGCTATTGGTATTCCAAAGGAACTCGAAGACGGAACTCCTTTTCCGGAACGAACCGTAATTATCTTTATTTCGGTTGCCGTTGTATTACTGACACTTATTGGTCAGGGATTAACACTACCCTGGATTGTCAAAAAATTAAATGCCAGAGAAAATAATTAGAAATTTTAGAAAATATTTCATTTCAACGAAACCAGTAATATCAAGCCTTTACAAACTTTTTAAACAAAAAATAAAAATATTTTCAAAAAAAGATAAAAATTTTGTCCAATTCCGAAAGTTCGATTGTTATTCCATTATAACAACATTTATAAACATTAAATTTAAACAAAATGGAAAATCGAATTAACATTCACGTAAAAGGACAAGAAGCAATCAAAACACTTTATCCAGTTGGCGGATATCTAAAAAAATCTCCATTAGAGCAATCACTTATAGAATTAGTTCTTTTTAGAGTTTCACAAATCAACAAATGCGCTTATTGTCTTGATATGCATTATAAAGATGCGCGTCACAAAGGCGAAACTGAACAACGTTTATACGGATTAAGCGCCTGGAGAGAAACCTCATATTACACAAACCGTGAAAGAGCAGCATTTGCTTGGGCAGAAGCTTTAACAGCATGCGACGTTACAGATTCAGTTTACAACGAAACTGCAAAAGAATTTTCAGAACAAGAATTAATTGATTTAACTTTAGCTGTTACAAACATTAATACATGGAACCGTATTAACCTTGCATTTCCTAACGAACCTGGAACTTACAAAGTAGGTTTATTTGGTTAATTAAAACTTTATCGATCGGTTTTTCAGATTCATTATATATAAAAGATCAATCTGAAAAACCGATTTAAAAACATCAAAAGAAAATTTTATAACACTCAAAAAATAATATCATGAACGAATTTTTATTAATATTTCGTAGAGATTATATCACAAAAGAAACACAGCCTTCGCCACAAGAATTGCAAGATTCGCTTAAATTATGGCAAGATTGGCTAGGCGGAATTGCAGCGCAAGACAAACTAGCAAGACCTTTGCAGCGCTGGGACGGCGAAGGAAAAATAGTAACAACAAACAAAAGCGTAATCAACGGACCTTATGCCGAAATCAAAGAAGCAATTGGAGGATTAATCATCATCAAAGCCACTGATTATGACGAAGCCGTAGCAATTGCAAACGGATGTCCAATCTTAGATCAGGGCGGAAATGTCGAAATACGTATGGCTGTTACAGTATAAATTTTTTATTGTTTTTCATACAAGCAAATAATCTGAAAAATCCTTTTAATCAGTGGCATAGAAAATTATGGAAGAAAGCCAGCTTTTACCCAATTTATTCAGAACAGAGTACCGAAAAATAGTTTCGGTGCTCTGTTATTTATTTGGAATTGATAATATCGAAATTGCCGAAGACATTACAAGCGACACATTTCTCGCTGCAACCGAATTATGGAGTTTAAAAGGAATTCCCGAAAATCCAACAGCCTGGCTTTATACCGTCGCTAAAAACAAAACCAAAAACTACCTCAAACGAAATGCTGTTTTCGAGCAAAAGCTTTCCGTAGAAATAAAACATACCGCAAATAAATCTGAAGAAATTGAAATTGACTTGTCAAACAAAAATATAAATGACAGTCAGTTAGCAATGATATTCACGGTTTGTAATCCTGAAAATTCAGGCGAAGCACAAATTGCATTGGCATTAAATTTATTATGCGGATTTGGGATTCAGGAAATTGCCGATGCTTTTTTAACCAATAAAGAAGTTATCTATAAAAGGATTAATCGTGCCAAAGAAAAACTCAAAGAAGCCAATATTAAAATTGAACAACCAACAGTTTCGGAAATCAATAATAGACTAGAAACCGTTCTGACAACGTTATATTTATTGTTTTCTGAAGGCTATTATTCTACATCACAAAATACTATTCTGCGAAAAGATCTTTGCGCAGAAGCCATGCGATTGACTTTTTTATTGATCGAAAATCCAACAACCAACTTACCTTCCGTAAATGCTTTGCTTTCTCTAATGTGTTTTCACAGTTCCAGATTTGACGCCAGAACAAATGAAGATGGCGAAACAATTTTGTATCAGGATCAGGATGAAACACTTTGGAATCAGGAATTGATCGAAAAAGGACAACATTATTTAGTTAAAGCTTCTACAGGAAATCATCTTTCGAAATATCATCTCGAAGCTGGAATTGCTTATTGGCACACACAAAAAGAAGACACGCCCGAAAAATGGCAAAACATATTACAACTTTACAATCGTCTTCTTATTTTAGAATACTCACCCATCGCAGCTTTAAACAGAACTTTTGCCCTTGCCAAAACCAATGGCAAACAAGAAGCCATTATCGAAGCCGAAAAACTAAATCTGACCAATAATCCTTTTTATTACTCTTTATTAGGCAATCTCTATACCGATATAAACAATAAAAAAGCCATAGAAAATTTCGAAAAAGCACTGCAAATCACTAATTCTCCAGCAGACAAAGCCATAATAATCAAAAACATAAATTCAATTAAATAATATTCATTTTATTCCATGAAGCGATCATCTTTGTCAAATTTTCTACCAACATCTAACCTCTCCGAGGTATATTAAGCGCCCCAAAAAATACTCCGTTAGGAGTTACAGGTCGGTAGAAAACAGATCGATAAACACAAGAATAATATTGTCCCGTAGGGACTACACAAATTAACGAGGTGAATATAAGTTTTTTAATCAGGAGCTAGTTCCTGCTGTCCGCTATATCTTTTATGCCTCCCGAAGCTTCGGGACCGGCAAAAAAGGATGCCGCTTCCATCAGGGCTAGGACATTCGTTTTCATGAGAAAATCTATTACTACAAATAATATTAAAATTTAATCTATATTCGTTAAAAAATATATGAAAGAAAAATACCCATTTATACTTGAACGAGTTCAATCGATTCTAATTGATTCTGTTTTAATAATTGCTTGCATGATTATTTTTTCAGATGTTTTATCCAATTTCAAAAATGTTCCTGATTGGTTAAGAGCTGTTCTGCTAATATCGATATTTTTATATGAGCCTATTATGACAACTTTTGGAGGAACAATTGGTAATAATATAAAAGGAATCAGAGTTCGAAAAAATTCTGATGAAAATGAATCAATTAATATTGTCCAAGCTATAATTCGTTATTTCTTTAAATTATTACTTGGATGGCTTTCCTTTATAAGTATTTTTTCAAGCACAAAAAAAAGAGCTATTCATGATATTTTGAGCGGAACCGTAATGATAAAAGTCTAGTAAAAAATAATGTAGAAATAGATGTTTGTAAATCAAACAATTTACTATGCACGAATAATACTTTTTACCATTATATCCTCAATTTGCTTTTTTATTTGTAATTTCGGTTTTCTGAAAATGATTGTTTTTATGAAGTAATAATCAATATAAAAACATTCAGAATAAAATTAAAATACAAGTATAAAATGGCTTCATTTATTAAAGAAATTTCATTTCGCTGGTCAGATCTTGACCCAAATTTTCACGTTCGTCATAGTGCTTATTACGATTTTGGTGCGCAACATCGTATCGAAATCCTCGAAGAACTTGGTTTGACTTTAAGAGTAATGCAAACACAAGGTTTTGGTCCTGTTTTATTTAGAGAAGAATGTGTCTTTAGAAAAGAACTAAAACTTTCAGATAAAATATTCCTTCATACCAAAACTTCAAAAATGAAACCAGATGCTTCGCGTTGGTCAATCATTCACGAATTTAGAAGAGAAGACGATACACTTTGTGCAGTAATTACAGTTGATGGCGCATGGATGGATACCAAACTACGCAAATTAGCATCTCCAACACCAGAAATTGCTATTGAAGCTTTGAGCATATTCCCAAAAAGCGAAGATTTTGTTGGATTATAAAAACAAACTTCATTTTTCATAACTTTATAAAATCCAAAAAACTATAATTTTAAATATATGTTTTTTGGATTTTTTAAATTCAAAACTCATGATCGATTACTTAAAAGACTTCAGAATAATTATCATAATCGCTATAATTGCGTTTGTAACAATCGTTTTGGGCGCTGTTACAGACAAAGTACTTCGCTATTTTTTGTATCGAAAATTAACCGATAAAGAATATGATGCGACAGGATTTAGATTTTTAAAGCATTTAATTATAACCGTAATTTACATTTTAGGGTTTGCCTTTGCCTTAATACAAATTCCCGAATTCAAAGTTATTGGTCATTCCTTTTTAGCAGGTGCCGGCGTTATTTCGTTAGTTGCAGGTTTAGCATCTCAACAAGCTTTAAGTAATATTGTAAGCGGAATTTTTCTGGTTATTTTTAAGCCTTTCCGAATCAACGATAAAATCACAATCAATAATTTTATAGGTACTGTCGAAGATATTAATCTGAGACAAGTTGTTTTGAAAGATGCCGAAAACAACCGAATCATAATCCCAAATTCCGTAATAAGCAATCAGATTATTGTAAACACCAATATGCACGATACCAAATGCTGCAAAATCATTGAAATTGGAATTGGTTATGAATCCAATGTCGAAAAAGCATTAGAAATCATGCAAGATGAAATTGCCAAACATCCGCTTTTTATCGACACCAGAACTGCCGAAAGTAAAAAGCAAAAAACACCTTTGGTTGTAGCAAGAGTTGTTGCACTCGCAGATTCAAGCGTAAACTTAAAAGCCTGGGCTTGGGCCAAAAACTCAACAGATGGTTTTGTTATGTATTGTGATTTATTACAAAGTATAAAAAAACGTTTTGACGAAGCTAAAATCGATATCCCATATCCGCAAAGAGTAATAACGATTAAGAACACTGAAAACTAAACCTACAAATATCACAAGGCTCTATTCTTTAAACACAATATTGTCATTTCGACGAAGGAGAAATCTTCGTACGAAACTCGACAAAGATTTGATTCTCGTTACGGAGTTACTTGTGGAGATTTCTCCTTCGTCGAAATGACAAAACATTTGCTATAAAAGCCTCGTAACCAAAATTTAAATTCAAAAACAAAATACAATAGACAATAGTTTACAAACCAAAAATCCGCGACAATCCGCTTAATCAGTAAAATCTGTGGGCAATTTATTGAAATTTCAAACCAAAATTCACTTTATCAAAAGTAGTACTGCAAGAAACGGCAAACCTGCCGATGTTAACAGTTCCAAAAATACCTCCGACTCCATGTCCGGAATAAAATCCGCCAGTCGAAAATCTATCGACTTGATATTTTAAAGCAATATCATTGACTCTGCTGCTCAATTGTCCAAAAGCAATCAAATGCGGAATAATTTCGTAACTCGCAAAAACTTTTGGAACCAGTTTTTTGTAGTAATCAAAACTCTCATCAGTTTCATAATCAACACTTGTAGAATGCAAATTCTCTAAACTTGCGCCTACAAAAGTGTTTTCACCAAAATGGTACGAAACACTAAATCCTGTAAAAGTTCCTTGATAATCACTCCTTGAATCAACATAACCAATACCAATTGTCGCTCTAAACTTATTGCAGATTTTTCCAATATAACCTATATAAGTTCGGTCAATCTCAGATTTATCAATTCCCGCGCCTAGAATAATATCTTCGTCACACATATCAAATGCGTACTGAAAATAAGACGAATATTCATCTTTATTAGCAGCAACAACGCTCCTGCCTTTATCGAGATCAATATTGGGAGATATCAGTGTAGAATTTATAACAGCGAAATCAAATGTATTCACTTCCTGAGCAAATATAGGCGCTGTTAGTAAGAGTAAAAGTATAGTTTTTTTCATAATACCAGTTTTAGCATACAACATTCTTACTCTAATTTACAGACTATTTTCCTGTTAATAAAAGAAGTTCTTTGAAGTGCAGCATTACTCGTTAAAAAGCAACATTTTCACAATCAGTGTCTTACGGGGTATTAAATTTACAAAATATAATGCTTTATCCGCCAAAAATTCAACAATAAATAATAGCAAACAGTTTTAAAATCTCTTCTTTTCAGATTTTCTGATAACTTTAAGACTCTATTTTTTGCATTTAAAGATGCTTAACGGTAATTTTATAATCCTGTAAATTCAAAATCTGTCCGAAAATGAAAATTATAAAGTTAATAGTCCTATTATTTCCTGTTTTCTGTTTTTCGCAAGAAGTAAAAATCAAATCATTAGATATTAATCTGAGTAATTATGAATATCCATTTCCTGTAAAGTTCATAGAATTGAGCAATCAGCGCCAATATCTAAAAATGGCTTATATGGATATTATTCCGCAGAATTACAACAACAAAAACATCGTTTTACTTCACGGCAAAAATTTCAACGGAGCTTATTGGGAAACTACTATAAAAGCATTAAGCGCCGAAGGATTTCGAGTTATAGTTCCGGATCAGATAGGATTTGGAAAATCGTCAAAACCGGATAATTTTCAATACACATTTCAGCAACTCGCAGAAAATACCAAAAAATTATTAGATCATTTAGGAATCGAAAAAACAACCATTCTCGGTCATTCAATGGGCGGAATGTTAGCAACCAGATTTGCCCTAATGTATCCGGAAACTACCGAAAAATTAGTTCTTGAAAATCCAATTGGTCTTGAAGACTGGAAACTCGTTGTTCCTTACAAACCTGTTGATTGGTGGTATGAATCTGAATTAAAACAAAACTATCAGAACATAAAAACCTATCAAATGACCAATTATTATGATGGAAAATGGAATGCTGATTTCCAAAAATGGGCTGAACTTGGCGCTGGATGGACCACTGCTCCGGATTATGATCGCGTTGCCTGGAACTCGGCACTTTTGTATGATATGATTTTTACACAACCGGTTTTATATGAATTTAAAAACATAAAAAGTCCAACACTTTTAATCATCGGAACAAGAGATAAAACAGCTTTAGGAAAACCATTGGTTTCTGAAGAAGTTCGAAAAACAATGGGAAACTATTTAGAACTAGGCAAAAAGACACAAAAAGCGATTCCGAATTCAAAATTAGTCGAAGTTCCAAATACCGGACATTTGCCACATATTGAATCTTTCGATCAATTTATAAAACCATTAATTGTATTTTTGAAATAAACAATAAGGTTTTCCGCCACGACCCTAGCGACAGCGAACTGGCGGAGCAATTCACAAATTATATTTAAACAATTTAGAATTGAAATTCGTGAATTCGCAGTAACACTTTTAAAATCAATAATCTAAAACTAAAATATATGTTTACACTAGAACAAATCAAAGAAGCGCATTCGAAAGTACAAAGCGGTGCAGATTTCCCAAATTATATACAAGACCTAATCATTTTGGGCGTTAAAGGTTACGACACATTTGTAAATAATGGTAATGTCGAATATTATGGCGTAAATAATTATACCGTTTCAGCAGAGGAAAGATATCCGGAAATTGAGGTTGCTGCTCTTCCCAATAAAGAACGTTTTATTGAATTTTTGGTAATGCACCAAAGCGGACAAACGGATTATCTGACTTTCTGTAATCATGCTGCTCAATGTGGTATTGCAAAATGGAGAGTTGATATTATCGAAATGACATGTACGTATTATGACAAATCCGGAAATGAAATTTTGATCGAAAAAATTCCTGATTAATCAAAAAATTAACTAACCAACCAAACCACATTCAATGTCAATTTTTAATCAAAAAACTTCTATTCTTGTTGTAAAGAGTCTCTTGATAATACTTTTTTTAAGTTGTTTTACAGGATATTCTCAACGGAAAAAAAGCAAATCAAAATTTAAAGTAATTGCTTTTTATACCGCAAAAAATGATCAGGCACATATAAGTTTTGTTCATGAAGCGAATAAATGGTTTCCTAAAATTGCCGAAGAAAATCATTTTGAATATGATTCTACCAACAATTGGGACAATCTAAACGCTAAATTCCTCGCAAAATACCAAGTTGTTTTATTTCTGGATACAAGACCTGAAACACCAAATCAGCGAGAAGCATTTCAGAAATACATGGAAAATGGCGGCGGTTTTATAGGTTTTCATTTTTCGGCTTTTGCCTTAAACGATTCTGATTATCTTCAAAACTGGAATTGGTATCACAATACTTTCTTAGGTTCCGGCGAATACGGAAGCAATACCTGGCGACCTACATCGGCGGTTTTGCGAGTAGAAAATCAGCATCCTGTTACTAAAAATATTCCTAAAACATTTTCATCAGCGCCAAACGAATGGTATCGATGGAATAACGATCTTACCAAAAATCCGGATATAAAAATTCTTTTGGCAATCGACGAAAGCAGTTTCCCACTTGGAACCGGACCAAAAGCGCATGAAATCTGGCATAGCGGTTACTATCCTGTCGTTTGGACCAATAAAAACTACAAAATGCTTTATGTAAATATGGGGCATAATGATATTGATTATGAACACGGAACGAATAAAACACTCTCATATACATTTGAAAACAAAGTAGAAAGCCAATTAATTTTGAATGCTTTGCTTTGGCTAGGAAATTCTAAAAAATAAAATCATTTAAATATCAAACTTTTCTAAATTATAAATCCTAAAGAACTTTTAAAATTAATGCCGAGAAAATATAATTCAATGAGAAATAAAATTGTCCTAGTTATTTTTACACTATTACAAATTTCCTGTAACTCAAAACAAGAGGAGAATAAAATAAATCACGCAAGTAACACTAAAAAAGAAATTACAAAAGACAGCAGCATAAAAACTGAAACTGTTGATTCAATTCAATATCAAATTTCATCTTATGATAATCCTGAAGATGCTGAACGAATAAGCAAAGAAAAAGAAAGTTTAAAACGTCTTTCAGAAAAAAACATCTTCTTAGAAATTCATAATAAACTAATTCAAAACATAAACGAAGAACAACAATCTTTTTTCAAAACAAAGCCGGATTACGAATTGCTTTATACAGCAAAAGGAAGTTTATTTCAGGAAAACAGCAACGACTTTGTTTTTATAGTGTATGACAAAAAGAATGTGAAAATTTCGATTTTGCTTTATAACGGAACAACCAATACATACGCTGAATTATATAAAGATATAAAAGTTATAAACGGCTTAAAAAATGCAAATTGCAATTTCTATTCTTTTGGGACATTAGATTATCGATTTGCAAATGAATTTTTATTCAGCAATGAAGAATCTCTTGCAAAAAGTACCGAATCGTATTTAGAATACACGCCCGTTAAAATTACCGATATCTCAAAAGACGAAAACTTTATATTAAAAAGCGGTTGCTTTGCAAAAAAGGTATCAAAAACAAATTTGGACAATACACTTTGTATTGCTACAAGCGCTGTTTACAACAGTTGGGATTGTTTGCGATACGACAAAACAAACAATACATTTTTAGTTTTTTACGGTCAGGCTTTCGCCGATTAGTAAAGTTTAAAATAGTTCATAATAAGTAAAAAAGATAAATAAAATGTCAGCTAAACTTTCTCCACTTATAAATCCTGAAGAATTGTTACAAATAAGTAATACTTCTGAGTTTGTTCTAATTGATGCCAGAGCCGGAATCAATGCCGAAGAAAACTACAAAAACGAACATTTAAAAGGCGCTAGATATATCGATTTGAACAAAGATTTAGCGACAGTAGAAACTGATCCAGCAAACGGAGGAAGACATCCTTTGCCTTCTTTCGAAAAATTTTCTCAAGTGCTTTCTAAACTTGGAATTTCGCCTTCTAGTTTTGTCATTATTTATGACGACAAAAACGGATCAAATGCCGCAGCAAGATTTTGGTGGATGTTGAAAGCAATTGGTCACGAAAAAGTTCAAGTTTTAAATGGAGGTTTACAGGGGACAATAAAAGCAGGTTATCCAACAAGTTCAGAAACTGAGATTTTTGATGCAAATGAAAATTACCCAATATCAGAATGGAAATTACTTTTGGCCGATATCGACGAAGTCGAAAAAGCCCGAAATAACGATCAAAATATTGTAATTGATGTTAGAGATAAAAATCGTTTTGATGGTTTAACAGAACCGCTGGATTTAATTGCCGGACATATTCCCGGTGCGATAAATGTTCCGTTTAGCGAAAATTTAAATGAAGATGGATTTTACAAATCCGCTGAAGTTTTAGCAGAGAAATATTCCGCAATTATAAAAGACAAGAATTCTGAAAATATAATTGTTCATTGTGGTTCCGGAGTTACAGCTTGCCATAATTTATTAGCAATGGATTATGCCGGAATTTCGATTCCAAAACTTTATGTAGGTTCCTGGAGCGAATGGTCACGAAACGATCGCGAATTGGCAACAAAAGAAACTAAATAACTTTAGCAAAAACATACTTTAAAGTCTGTTTTTCATATTTTTTTTTAGCCACAGATTAAAAGATTTAAAAAGATTAATCATTCTAATCTGTGAAATCCGTGGCAAAAAAAACACAACTAAATACATTTTAAAATGCAGCATTGGGACATACTTTTATCGAATCAGGTAAATAAAAAAGCCTTTATTGACACTTTACTTTCCGGTGAAGCCAAAGGAGAATTAGCGGTTTTTAACAACCAAAAAGGAATTCTGTTTTCAGATATTGCTATTGAAAAATTCATCGAAAAAGAATATCAATATGACACTGTCGAAGCTTCTCCGGAATCACACAGACAATTGAGAACTTTCTCGTCTGGCGAACGCAAAAAAGAGTTTCTGAAATACTGCATCAATCAAAACCCTGATTTTATAATTTTCGATAATCCATTTGATCATTTAGATCAGGCTTCAAGAGTTGTTCTAGCTCAATCACTGGAGAAACTAACTGATAATATTGCGATTATTCAATTGCTTAATCGTACCGTTGATGTTTTAGAATTTGTTCCGAATAAAGCACAAATCAAAGACAATTCTTTCGAATTACATCCTCTTTTAAAAACCGAAAATCACTTTAAAACTTTAAATACAGCCGCAATTCCAAAGGCGATTGAACCGCATTCCTTTCACGAAAGTGTACTAATCAAAATGAATAATGTTTCGGTAAGTTATGACGATCGTAAAATTTTAGATCAAATTTCGTGGACGATAAAACAAGGCGAATTCTGGCAATTAATTGGTCCAAATGGTTCAGGAAAAAGCACAATTCTATCTTTAATTACAGGAGATAATCCAAAAGGATTTGGTCAGGACTTATATTTATTCGGAAGAAAAAAAGGAACTGGAGAAAGCGTTTGGGATATCAAAAAGCAAATCGGAATCTTCGCCACTTCTATGACAGATTTGTTTCAAAAAGGTCACACTTTAGAGCAAATGATTCTGTCCGGATTCTTTGATTCCATTGGATTATATAACGAACCAACCACTTTACAAAAGCAAAATGTAGCGCAATGGCTTGAAGTTGTTGAAATGACAAGTTTAAGAAAAAAACGTTTTATAGATCTCTCAATTGGTCAGCAAAGAGTTGCGCTGATTGTTCGTGCCGTTTTAAAACATCCGCCATTATTAATTCTCGACGAACCTGTAGAAGGTCTGGACGACGAAAATGTAGATTTGGTAATTCAGCTTATCAACACCATTAAACAAGAAACTAACGTGAGTATTTTGTACGTTTCACATCGTATAGAATCTGGCCTTGCTCCTACTTCGGTTTTTGAACTTTTACCAAACCCAACAGGATCAATCGGTAAAATAAAATACCACTCTGAGTTAAATTAAAACACAAAAATGAAAATTAAATATATCGCATTATTAGCATTATCGCTAATAATCACTTCGTGTTCCGGCACAATTTCAACGACAAAAAAAGAATACAAAATAACAGAAACTAATCCATTAAAAAGAGATTGGAATTTCGAATCAAAAGAATGGTTTCTTCAAAAAGATACCTTAACAGGAAACGGAGGTCCGATGCATTGGGGTGTTATAGAATCTAAAAGAAAGCTTCCTAAAAACTATGAAATTGACTTTAAAGTAAACATGACCAAAGAATCTCTATTTGAGGTTATGCTCAATATTAACAAGAACAAATACATAAGAACTTATTTGTATCAAATCGACCAAAACATTGTAATTGGAGACGGAACTTACAATAAAAACAGTGACGAATACGGCAAACGTGGCGGGCCAACTTTGTTTAAAAAGACAATGAAATTAGAAAACAACAAATGGTATTCGGTCAAAATCAGAGTTACAAACAATCAATTATACTTTTCAGTCGATAACGAAACGTTCTTAGAATGTTCCCTTGAAAAAAGCAATCTAAGCCAACAAGGAAAACTAGGTTTCTTAACTAATGGAGAAGCAAAAGTTATTGATTTAACTATTAAAACTCTTCAATAAAATATACATCCCAATTAGAAAAAAAATCTACAAAATTACTTGACAGTTTAATCAAGACAGTAATTAGAAAAATCCGTTTTTGTCAGCGTTTTCGCTTTAGCGAATCAGCAAAATCAGGGTATAATTTTGACGCGGATAAAACAGATTTACTTCGTAAAAACGCAGATAAAAACGGATTTTATTTTCTAAAAGCTTAACTTAATGACATTGGCTACGTCTCCCAAGGTTGAAACCTTGGGCTATATTTGAAATATGATATAACAAAAAAGCTCCTTTTAGGAGCTTTTTTGTTTATACAAGAAAATCTTTTCTCTATTTTCTTTATTCTATAATCTAAAATCTAATTTCTAAAATTAGTTCTCATCATCTTCCATATTATGAGATTTCCCATAATTGCGCCATTTCTCGATACAATCCTGAAAATCCTGAGGTAATTCTGTATCAAAACGCATCATTTCGCCTGTTACAGGATGCACAAAACCAAGTGTTTTAGCATGCAAAGCCTGACGTGGTAAAGCTTTGAAACAATTGTCTATAAATTGTTTGTATTTTGTAAACGTCGTTCCTTTCAAAATTAAATGTCCACCGTAACGTTCGTCATTAAACAATGGATGACCAATATGCTTCATGTGCGCACGAATCTGGTGCGTTCTTCCCGTTTCAAGTTTACAAGAAATCAAAGTCACGTAACCAAAACGTTCCAAAACTTTATAATGCGTAATTGCAGGTTTCCCAATTTCAGGATCAGCAAAAACCGCCATTTGCATGCGATCTTTTAAGTGTCTTGCAAGATTTCCTTCAATTGTTCCTTCTTCTTCAGCAACATTTCCCCAAACAAGAGCAATATACTCACGTTCAGAAGTTTTAGCTTCAAATTGTTTTGCCAAATGTGTCATTGCAGCTTCCGTTTTGGCAACCACCAAAAGTCCGGACGTATCCTTATCAATTCGGTGAACCAAACCTGGGCGTTCGCTGCTATTCATTGGCAAATTATCAAAATGATGCGCCAATGCATTTACCAAAGTTCCCTTATAATTTCCGTGACCAGGATGTACAACCATTCCCGGTTCCTTATTAATCAACAACAAAGCATCATCTTCATATACAATATTCAACGGAATATCTTCTGGAAGAATATGATTTTCAAACGGAGGATGCGACAACATAACTGTCACCACATCAAATGGTTTAACCTTATAATTTGATTTTACAGGAATATCATTTACAAAAATATTCCCTTCAGTTGCAGCGTTCTGGATTTTGTTACGCGTCGCATTCTGAATCAAATTCATTAAATATTTGTCAATACGCAAAAGCGCTTGACCTTTAGGGACTTCAAATCTAAAATGTTCGAATAATTCGTCTTCCAGATCTAAATTTTCAATATTATTGTTCATCTTTTGGGGTTTCCGTAGTTGGCGCAGCTAAACTATCTGTGGCCTGACTTTCATCTACATAAGATGCTTTTCCGTCTCCTAAAACCAAGTCGATTTTAGAAGCCTTCAGCACGCGATCTCCTACTTTTAAGTTTCTACCTTTATAACGCATCTCCAAAACCATATCTTTTCCAAGATTCGGAATATAAGTGATTGTTCCTTCCTCAAGCCCTAAAGCTTTCAAAGTTGGAACCGCTTCACGGTATGTTTTTTCGATTAAATCAGGAATTTTAACAGATGAAAATCCTGATGCATTAATTTTAATATATATTTTTCTTCCTACTTTTACCATTGTTCCCGGCAACGGATCTTGCTCAACAACACTGTATTTAGGAAATTCACTTCGGTAATCAACACTATCCAAAAGCACATAATCAAGGTCCAAATCGTCTAATTTTGCCTCAACTTGTTCCTCAGTCAATTTAGTTAAATTCGGAACGGCAATTTCATGACCATGATCAGTTGTAAAAGTCAACCAATGCATAAACAAATAACCTAAAACGGCAATTATAGCAGCCGCACTTAATACTTGCACAAAAAATACTCGGCTAGTTAAATACTTACGTAAACTCATAAATTTATTTTTATTAGAGGCAAAGATAAAGCTATTTCGTTTCAAAAAAAATGATAATTTTGTTTTAAACAAGAAAGTATTGCAATTGCAATCCTGATCGAAGTCTAAGGATAATTTTCAGGAGCTGTTTCCTGCTGTCCGCTGTATCTTTTTATTTTTAAAGAAAAAATAAAAAGGATGCCGCTTCCATCAGGGCTAAGGCTTTAGGTTTCATAAGAACATTTTTCTTTTTTATAAAACATCGTTTTGTCAGACTGAGCGAAGTCGAAGTCCCGCAAAGTGATTCAGCAAACGTGACTTCCACTCCGCTCAGTCTGACAAAAAAGAGAACAAGATGACAAAGAAAACATGAAACCTGAAACCTGAAACAAATAAACGATTTAAACAAATACACAAATAAACGATTAAACATCAAATCAATGAAAAACATAGCCATCATCATGGGCGGATATTCAAGTGAATATAAAATTTCTCTTATCTCAGGAAACGTCGTTCACCAATATCTTGACAAAACAAAATACAACGGATTCCGCATTCATATCTTTAAAGAAAAATGGGTTTATGTAGATCAAAATGATGCAGAATTTCCAATTGATAAAAATGATTTTTCTGTGACGGTAAACGGAGAAAAAATCACTTTCGATTGTGTTTTCAATGCCATTCACGGAACTCCTGGAGAAGATGGTTTAATGCAGGCTTATTTCGAATTATTAGGAATTCCGCAATCATCTTGCGATTATTATCAAGCAGCATTGACATTCAACAAACGTGATTTATTATCGGTTTTAAAACCATACGGAATCAAAACGGCAATCTCTTATTACTTAAATAAAGGTGACGTTATCAATACTGCCGAAATCGTTAAAAAAGTAGGTTTGCCATGTTTCGTAAAACCAAACAAAGCAGGATCAAGCTTTGGAATCTCAAAAGTAAAAACAGAAGCAGAATTGCCAATCGCAATTGAAGTTGCATATAAAGAAGATAACGAAATCATCATCGAAAGTTTCCTTGACGGAACCGAAGTTTCTGTTGGAGTAATCAATTACAAAGGCGAAATCAAAGTTTTACCAATCACCGAAATTGTTTCGGACAATGATTTCTTTGACTATGAAGCCAAATACGAAGGAAAATCACAAGAAATTACACCAGCAAGAATTTCAGACGAATTGACTCAAAAAGTGAGTGAAACTGCAAAAAGAGCTTACGAAGTTTTAAAAATGAAAGGTTTCTCAAGAAGCGAATTCATTATCGTGAACAACGAACCGCACATGCTTGAAATGAATACAATTCCGGGATTAACAACCGAAAGTTTGATTCCGCAACAAGCGCACGCAGCCGGAATATCTCTCGAAGATTTATTCACCAACGCGATTGAGTTAGCTTTAGCTTAACTAAAAAAGGTTCTAAGATACTAAGTTGCTAAGGCACTAAGATTTTAGAACCTTATTTTTTTACTATATAAATACAACATAATATTTGTCAGACTGAGCGAAGACGAAGTCTAAAAAACCTTTGTTCCTTTGCCACTCTGAACCTTTGAACCTCAATAAAAAAAAGATGCGAAAAGCCATATTTCCCGGATCATTTGACCCAATTACTTTAGGTCACGAAGATATTATCAAAAGAGGAATCTCACTTTTTGATGAAATCGTAATTGCAATTGGTGTCAATGCCGAAAAAAAATACATGTTTTCACTCGAAGAAAGAAAACGCTTTATTGAAGAAACCTTCAAAGACGAACCAAAAATTTCGGTTATCACTTACGAAGGTCTAACAATAGATTTAGCAAAAAAACAAAAAGCCAACTTCATTTTAAGAGGTTTACGCAATCCTGCCGATTTCGAATTCGAAAAAGCAATTGCCCATACTAACAGAAAACTTTCGAAAATTGAAACTGTATTTTTATTAACCGCTGCAAAAACATCTTTTATAAGTTCGAGCATCGTTCGTGATGTATTACGAAATGGCGGAGAATATGAAATGTTGGTTCCTGATGCGGTTAGGGTGAAGAAGTAAATAACATACACAAAGTCATTGCGAGGAACGAAGCAAACACACTAAAAGAGGAATCTTAATAAAAAATATAGCACTGAGATTGCTTCGTTCCTCGCAAAGACGAAAATCCGTGTCAATCTATTTCAACCCGTAAAATCCATGGCTCAAAACCAGATAAAACATAAACTTGCAAGCGAAGTAAATTATAAGTAATTTCGCATTTTTAAATAAACAATCATAATGAGCATCGAAAGAGAATTAAACAAACGTAGCGGATCTAAATGCGAACTTTGTGGAGCTGAGGAAAACCTAAAAGTATATCAAGTATTACCAACTCAAAAAGGCGGACTTGACGAAAGTATAATGGCGTGCAGTACTTGTATTGACCAAATCGAAAACCCAGACAATGTCGATTTAAATCACTGGAGATGTCTTAATGACAGTATGTGGAATGAGAATGTAGCTGTACAAGTTGTAGCATGGAGAATGTTGAGCCGTATGCGTGCTGCAGGATGGCCTCAGGAATTACTTGACATGATGTATTTAGACGAAGATACTCTGGCATGGGCACAAGCAACTGGCGAAGGCGAAGAAGACGAAAACAAAATCATTCACCGTGACAGTAACGGAGTAATTTTAGAACACGGAGATTCTGTAGTTTTAATTAAAGATTTAAAAGTAAAAGGTTCCAGTATGGTCGCAAAACAAGGAACTGCTGTGCGTAACATTCGTTTAGACCACGAAAACGCTGAATATATCGAAGGAAAAGTAGACGGTCAGCAAATTGTGATTATCACTCAATATGTCAAAAAGATTTAATCTTTTTTTAGGTTCTAAGTTGCTAAGATTCTAAGCTACTTAGTTTTTCTAATCTTTGTCAAAGGTCAAAACTTGAAACAAAGAAAACCTGAAACTTGAAACAAAATTTTTCAAACTTGAAACAAAACAAAAAAGGCTATTCAAATCTGAATAGCCTTTTTTATATCTTAAGTTTCTTAAATAAGGTTTTAAACTTGAAACAAATAAAACCTGAAACCTGAAACTAAAATTTATTTTTGGAATAATTTATTAATCTGATCTTTTACAAATGGCTCAGAAACACTGCTTGTTGCAGAAGAAGCGTCTTTAGATCCAACCATAAACTGAACTGTAGCTTTCTCAGGAATAACACTTCCTGTGTAGTGTAACCAGATATAATTATTAGGTAATTCTAATTTGATATCGTATAATGGATTTGCAGTAAAACCATTTACAATAATGTTATAAAGATTAGAATAATCATTATTAACATTTTTAAATGTAAATTTTCTCAAAGAAGAAGATTCATCATCATTTTGAATACTTGTGTAGTATACAGTATACTCATCTCCAATTTTCTGAATATAGTTGTTATTTACTTTTCCTAATTTTTCAACTGGTACAGTTTCAATAACTTTAATTTGTGCAAAAGACACAACACTAAACAACAAAATAGCAATCGTAATAATTCTTTTCATAATTAATTTGGGGTTTATTATTTACCACCACAAGAAACGTAGAATTTATGATAAATTAAAACCTTAATCATTAATTTATCAACATTCAATTAAGATTGTTGTTCAAAATTAGGCTAAGCACAACACAACAAGCAATCAAAATACTGAAATTCAATAAATTAAACATAACTTAACTCATCAAAATGAATAAGATAAAGACTTAAATTTAGCACTGAAAAAACGTGAAAACGTATCGAAATTAAAGAAATTTTACTACAAATCTCCCTTCTAAATTCTATCAAAGTTTACAATTTTGACAAAAAAGTCCGTACAAAAACGACAAACCAGAGAGAACCTGAAACAAAAAACTATCTTTCCTCCTCTTTCTTCACCACTTTTCTGGCAACTTCGATTTTGAATTTCTTGCCTTTCATTTTTTCGTCTTTGATATTTTTAAGCAAGTCTTTTACTTTATTGAATCTTACAGCGGCAAACGAAATAAAATCTTTTACTTCGATTAAACCTAAATCACCTTTCTCCAGTTTTCCTTTTTGAGAAAAGAAACCAACAATATCAATTTTGTTCAGTTTTGTTTTCTTTCCGCCACTAATATAAATGGTTTGATATTCTGGTGGCTTGGGTAAAGTTGTAGCATTATCAACTTTTAGAACTTCCATTCCGTAGTCAATATAATCCAGTTTTTTTTCACTTTCGTGGATAATAATATAAGCAGTTCCAGAAGCTTGCATACGAGCTGTACGACCATTACGATGTGTAAATTCGTCTTCTTTTAAAGGCAAATGATAATGAATAACGTGTTTCATTTCCGGAATATCCAAGCCACGAGCCGCCAAATCAGTTGTGATTAAGTAACTCATACTTCCGTTTCTAAACTGAATCAAAGCACGCTCACGTTCATCCTGATCCATTCCGCCATGATAATAGGTTGCGTAAATTCCTTTTTCGTTTAATGTATCACTAATTCTTTCTGCAGCATCACGATGATTACAAAAAATAATAGCCGATTGTGATTTCAACGAACAAATCAAATTGAATAAACTTTCCAATTTATCTTTAGCTGGCGAAACAACCATTTTCATCGAAAGATTTGCTTTTTCTTCTTCCTCAGGAATAAAATCCAAAACCGTAGGATTAACAACTCTTGTATATCTTGGAATCTCAATATCTGAAGTCGCCGAAACCAAAACGCGTTTGTTCAGCTTCGTTAATTTTCCAATGATGTAAGACATTTGCTCATGAAAACCCAATTGCAATGACTTATCAAATTCATCCAGAATCAAAGTCTGGATTTTATCTGTGCGAAAAGTATCTCTGTCAATATGATCTGCAATTCTTCCCGGAGTTCCAATTAAAACCGCAGGCGGATTACTCAAATTCTTGATTTCTGTATCAATTGAGTGACCTCCGTAGCAAATATTTACTTTGTATTGCGTTCCCATTTTTTTCCAAACCTGCTCAATTTGCAAACCTAATTCGCGCGAAGGCACTAAAATTAAACATTGAACCGAAAGAATCTCCGGTTGTAATAATTCTAAAACAGGCAGTAAAAAAGCCAATGTTTTTCCTGATCCTGTTGGAGAAAGCAGTAAAATATTGTTATCGTTTAAAATAGCATCCTGCGCTACTTCTTGCATTTCGTTTAGGCTCTCAATTCCTAAATTCGAAAGTATGTTATTGGAATGGTGTTTTTTATTCATTTTGCAAAAGTAGTCAAAATACTGATTGTTTCAGGTTTTGTTTGTTTCAGGTTTGAAATGAGAATAGAGTAACTTTGAGATTTTACCGCAAAGGCGCAAAGGTTTTTTATTTTTGATTGTGTTGAAAAACGCAAAGTCCGCAAAGCTATGTTTTATATACTTTGCGAACTTTGCGTAAATCTTTGCGTGCTTTGCGGTTAAGAAACTTATTCCAATTCTTCCAAAATCAATTTAAATTCAACTATTTCAGATTCTGTTAGTGGTTTTAACGGACTTCGCAAAAAACCTCCGTTAATTCCCTGAATTTCCAAACCCGCTTTAATCGCTCTTGGCAAACCTTTATTCACGATAAACTTTAAAAGATTCAATTGTTTATAAAACACCTTTTGAGCTTCATCCAGATCATTATTTTGAATTGCGTGATGTAAATCCAGATTCAGCTTGGGAATTAAATTTGGCGCCGCCGTACACCAACCCGAAGCTCCGGCAGAAAATGCAGCCAATGCCAGCGGATTTGAACCATTATAAAATGCAACATCATCGCCCAATTCTCTTCTTAAATAATGCATTCTTTGTACATCTCCCGTACTTTCTTTAATCATCGTCACATTCGGAATTTCCAAAAGTCGTTTCAATAAAGCCGGTGACATATCTACTCCGCCGGTTGCAGGATTATTATACGCCATTATAGAAATCGAAATTTGATTGGCAACCGCATTATAATGTGCTACAATTTCGTCATCAGTCAGTTTCCAGTAACTCATCGGGATAATCATTACGGCATTTGCGCCCGCTTGTTCTGCAAATTTTGCATGATAAATTGTTTTCTCCGTCGTTAAATTTGACACACCAACCAAAACCGGGACTCTGCCATTAACCTGCTCGATTGTTGCTATTATTATCGCTTCTTTTTCTTGGTCTGTTAAATAAGGCATTACGCCTGTACTTCCAAGCGGCGCAACAGCATGAGAACCGGAAACAATCAATCTTTCTAATAATGTTTTATACAATTCAATATCGACCTTTTCGTCTTTATCAAATGGCGTTATAGGATAAGCAATAATGCCTTTAAATAGGTTATTTTTCATTTTGTTTCCAGTTTAAATTAAAGATCTCTACCTTCTTCTTCTCGCAATGCAACGCCCAAATTTTGAAGTTGAGGTGCATTTTCACAAGCGATATATTTAGCCGATTCTGAACTGCTCAAATTCTGATGTCTGTGCCAAGCCCAACTCGGAATATAAACTGCGTCTCCTGCCTTCCACTCTACTTTTACATCTTCAATTTCGGTATATCCATGTCCTTCAATAACATAAATAACGGTTTCATAAGTATGACGGTGTCTATTTGTCAATTGATCCGGCAATAAACCGCCAATAGTCATACTCACATTTTTACTTGGAAGATCAACAAAGAAAACCGGATGTTTTCGCTCTGTCGAAAATTGATTGTGTTCTCCGGCTTGTTCCACATTTTTGTGAATTAGTTTCTCCGGCATTACAAAAGTTGGTCGGGCAAAAGTTTCATGAAAGTCTTTTGATGAAAATTGTTTTTTAGTTTCCATAAGTTTTATAAATTTTAATTTTCTGCAGTATTGCTCTCCAAAATTATTTTAACTTTGGACTACTCAACTAACACAGTTTTTATATAAATAAATAGTCCAGATGTTAAGACCTTGGAAATTAGAGATTCAATTAAACACCAATTCTGATAAAGCAATTTATCTGCAAATTGCCGATGCTATTATTGACGCTATCAAAACCGGAATGCTCAACAGCGGAAATGCTTTACCGGGAAGTAGACAACTTGCCGAATTATTAAAAGTGAATCGAAATACAGTTATTGAAGCGCTAGATGTTCTCATCACCGAAGGTTGGTTGATCACAATGGAAAGAAAAGGAACTTTTGTAGCCGACATTTTACCAATTGCCACAAAAAGCATAAAACAACAACAAAAAACAAATGCTATTAAGGAAGAACCAAAACCGTTAATTGTTTTTGATGACGGAATTCCTGACAGCCGAATCGCACCAATGAATGAATTAGCAAGAGCTTACAGACAGATTTTTAATCGAAAATCCCGTTGGCAAATTATGGGTTATAGTACTGAATTTGGAAATTTGGAATTCAGAAAAGCTATTGTTCAGATGCTGAATTTTAAAAGAGGAATGAATATTACTCCAGACGAAATTTGCATTACACGCGGAAGTCAAATGGCAATGTATTTGACCGCAAGTTGTTTATTATCGAAAGGCGATTATGTAATGATTGAAAATCCCGGATATAAACCAGCTTGGGAAACTTTTGAAAATTCAGGCGCTAAATTACTTCCTATTAATGTTGATAAAGATGGTTTGTTGATAGATGAAATTGAAGAATATCTGAAGAAATTCAACAATATAAAAGCCATTTATGTAACGCCTCATCATCAATTTCCAACAACGGTTACACTAAGTTCAAAAAGAAGATTAAAGCTTATAGAATTATCAAATCAATATGGTTTTACGATTATTGAAGATGATTATGATAATGAATTTCATTTTGGACAACGGCCAATTTTACCTATTTCGAGTTACAGCAATGCCAAAAACACAGTTTATATCGGAACTTTAAGCAAAATCGTTGCGCCTGCTTTACGAATTGGATATTTGGTCAGTAATTCCGAAACTATTTTGAAAGTTGGAAAACACAGAAAAATGATCGATGTACAAGGCGACAATATTATGGAAGAAGCCGTTTTGCAACTCATAAACGAAGGAGAAATTAAAAGACATCTCAAAAGAACGACGCTAATTTATAAAGCCAAACGAGATTATTTTGAAACAATTTGCAATAAATATCTAAAAGACAAAACCACTTTTATAAAACCAGAAGGCGGTTTGGCTTTTTGGATTGTTCCAAATTCAGACATCAATATTTTTGAAATTGCCGATAAACTTCTCCTAAAAGGAATCAAGATAATGACTCCGGAGAAATTCAGTTTTGATGAACCAATATCAGGATTCAGACTTGGTTATGCTTCTTTGACCGAAAAACAAATCGAAGAAGGAATAATTGAGATTTCGAAATATTTATAACGTTAAATTGTTTCAAGTTTTTGTTTGTTTCAGGTTTCAAGTTGAAATGCGAGTAGAGCAACTTTGAATTTTTACCGCAAAGGCGCAAAGTTTTTACGCAAAGTTCGCAAAGCTATATTTATAAAGCTTTGCGAACTTTGCGTTTATAAATACAATCAACAACAAAAAAACTTTGCGCCTTTGCGGTAAAATCTACGCACAAAGCATAATCGCATTTCAACTTGAAACCTGAAACCTGAAACTAAATTTTCTATATTTGATTTTTCTATTAAAACCCAAACCATGAAACTTTTTACGCTTTCTATTTTACTTTTCACAGTCACCCTTTTCGCTCAAAACAATAAAAAATACGATACTTTTTTTGAGAAAGGAAACGGAAACCAATCCGCTTCGTATGAAGAAACGATCAAGTATTATAAACTTTTAGCCAATGATTTCCAAACGATTCAAATCAAGGAAATGGGTTTGACAGATTCTGGTGAACCTTTGCATATGGTGGTTTATAATCCTGAAAAGGAATTTGATTTCGACAAAATTCAGAAAAACAAAGCGGTACTTTTTATCAATAACGGAATCCACGCCGGAGAACCTGACGGAATCGATGCTACAATGCAATTCTACAGAGATCTTGCAATTGGTAAATTAAAAGCGCCAAAAAACACCGTTTTAGTAACAATTCCGGTTTATAATATTGGCGGAGCTTTAAATAGAAATTCGACTACGAGAGCTAATCAGGATGGTCCGGAAATTTACGGTTTTAGAGGAAACGCCAGAAACTATGATTTGAATCGTGATTTGATGAAATCGGATACTCGAAATACAAAGAGCTTTGTCGAAATTTTTCAGAAAATAAATCCTGATGTTTTTATTGACAATCACGTAAGTAACGGATCTGATTATCAATACAAACTTACCTATATTATGACACAACATAATAAATTAGGAACTGTTTTGGGTGATTTTATGAATACCGAAATGATGCCGGCTTTGGTTAAAGATTTGCAACAAAAGAAAATCGAAACTACGCCTTATGTAGATTCTTTTAAAGATACGCCAGACAAAGGTTTTGGACAGTTTGTAGACAGTCCAAGATATACAACGGGTTATACTTCGTTGTTTAACACGATTGGTTTTGTGGTTGAAACGCATATGCTAAAAAAGTATGCCGAACGTGTAAAAATGACGTACGAATACACAAAATCAACTTTAGATTTTATTGACGCTAATTACCAGAAAATCAAAGAACTTCGAGTTAAAAATCTGGAGCAATATCAGCCTAAAAAATCATATACTTTAAAATGGGAATTGGACAGTACAAAAGCTACTAAATTTACCTTTTTGGGATATGAAGCCGGATACAAAAAAAGCGAGGCTACAACAGGAAATCGTTTGTATTACGACCGAAGCAAACCGTATAAAAAAGACGTTCCTTATATCAAAGAATTCAAATCGCAAAAAGATGTTGTTATTCCGTCTACTTATATCATTCCGCGTGGTTATTGGAATATTATTGACCTTTTGAAGAATAATAACATCAGCTATTCTCAACTTAAAAATGATACAATTATTGAAGTTGAAAGCTATAAAATTGCTGATTATAAAACAGTTCCAAATGCTTACGAAGGACATTATTTGCATTATAATACCAATATAAATTCTAAAATTGTAAAAATAGCTTTTGCCAAAGGGGATTATCTGGTTTCTACAAATCAAAAAGGAGTAAAATACTTAGTTGAAGCTTTTGAACCTGAAGGCGTTGATTCTTTCTTCAACTGGAATTTCTTCGATCCAATTTTACAGCAAAAAGAACATTATTCGGAATACATTTTTGAAGATACTGCCGCAAAACTCCTAAAAGAAAATCCAACTTTAAAAGCCGAATTAGAATCTAAAAAACAATCTGATGCTGAATTTGCTAAAAATGCTGCAGCACAATTAGATTGGATTTACAAACATTCGGTTTATTATGAAAAAGCGCATTTGCAATATCCTATTTATCGCGTTTTGTAAAGTATGACTAATTTTACCGCAAAGTTCGCTAAGTTTTTTTGATCTTGATTGTGCTGAAAAACGTTAAGATCGCAAAGCTGTACGTCTAAATCTTTGCCAAATTTCAAAACTTTGGCTATAAGGAACTTTGATGATAATAACTTAATTTAAAATTGGTCTGCGCATTTTTGTCATTTCGACAAAGGAGAAATCTTCGCGAGAAGCTCTACAAAGATTGGCCTTTCGTTACGGAGTTACTTACGGAGATTTCTCCTTCGTCAAAATGACAATCATTGTGGTTATTTTGGGAAAAACTAAAGCTCCTTACAGCCAAGGTTTTGAAATTTGGCAAAGATTAAATTTACTATTCCTTTACGTCTTCACGTAATATTGTGTTAGTTAAATCATTTACATTTGAAAACGTAATTAATCGCAAAACTGTGCGCTAAAATCTTTGTCAAAGTTTAAAACTTTGACAAAGATCGATAACGCAACGAAATAGTTAATTACATTCAGAAAAACTATCACTAATTAAAACATACTAAAATGGGGATTTTTGACTTCTTAAAGAAAAATAAAAAAGCTGAAATAATTGATAATAAAATACTTGAGACTGAAGAAAATCCGGTTTCTACAATTAAACACAGTGGAAAGTCCATGAATGAAATATACGCTGAGAAACTAAATAATGTTAGTATCGAAAATCCCGATAAAATCTTTGATTTTATCAAAATTTACAGTGAATATATCGTTCGGTTTATGGGAATGCAAATGCAAGGTAATTATTCTCCAATTGCGGCTTATGAAAAAACAGATGGCGAAATAATAGGTTATTTGTATATCGCAAAAGATATGAGTTATAATCGTTCAATTGAAGAAGTGATTTCGGATATGGAAATTGAATTTGAAAAAAGACTCAGCGAAAAAACGATAAAATCTTATACCATCTTTTACCATTCCAGGTTTAAGGATGATAATGACCACGGAATTGCTAAGAGAAATGGCGACTTTAATGCAATTTCTATAAAATATAAAACATCAGATTTGAGCGGATTTGCAGGCTTGAGATATTTGTTTGAAGATGATTATATTGGTTTCCAAGGTATTTCTGGTTTTTCGCCAGAACAAAATAACTTCATATTAAATACGCAATTAAAAGAAGGGAAAGATTATTTTCAAGAGAGAGTAACCATCGAATCACCAATTACTGAAAATGAAATTGGTTTAAAAATAAAAAAAGTCAATCACGGAAGTGTTGGCGATATGTGGGCTGGAATTTTTGGCTTTGAGCGATTAAGAGAAGAGGGAGCTCAAAATTTCCTTCTTAATAATGCTGCCATGGTTTTTATTCAGGAAACCGTAAAATCAAATGATGAGGTTTTAATTTCAGAGATGAACTTCGACAATATTATTTTTAGAGGTGTCAAAACAACTAATGATGAAACCCGTACAACTTATCCTTTGCTTAAAACTGATATTTTTATTGATGTCGAAAATAAACAAATAAACGAATGGGAAAATATAAATAATCTTGAAGCGGTTATTACAGGAAATGGAAGAGATACTTTTGGACTGACTTATTTTGCGACAGACTACGCTCTAAATAGAGAAAAATATAAAACCAATAAAAAATTAAACATTGAATTAAGTGGTTTAATTTATCATTTAGAGATTTCTAATATTTCAGAATCAAATACTCCGGATGGTCCAAATTTTAGCGAAAACTTCACGATGTATATGCCCAATAAGGAAATGTCCGATTTTGGTTGTTTCGATTTTATAGGTGTACTCGAAGACTTTAGAGAAATTGAGGTAATGGAAAATAGAAAATCTGAAGGTTTTATTTTGAAAGTAAGACTAATAACGAACGAAGATTATCCTGATTTCTTTACGATTGAAATGTTTGTAAATAAACAAAATATGAATTTTGAAAATCTTATAATCGGAATGCAATTAACTGGATTCTTTCAATTGCAAGGACAAATTAAGGAATAAAAATCAGGTTTAATTTCTATTTTCTTTATAGAAATAAAGCATTTTTGATTGCAATACATTTTTTTTCCTAACATAAGTTTTATACAAATGGATACTTCTTTTTATCTTGAAAATTTTCAAAAAGTAGTCGATCAGCTTGATTCAAAATTATTGAGTACAAAATCAATTGAAGTTTCAGTTGGAATTTATTTGGATTCCGTTTTTATAAAATTGTATAAAAAGTCCTGGGCAAGTAATTCTCAGGAACCATTAACTGCCGAATCAAGAATTTTCTTTTCGGTTTGGGTAAATGATTCGACTTTGCAAAAGCAAAAAATCATGTACAATATTCATGCTTTGAAACTAAGAAAACTTAGCGGTTATAAAATACAAAGTCGAAAATTTGCTGAGGTATTTAGAGAAAGTTTTAAAGATCATGAAAACGACTGGAAGAATATTAGCGTAAATCATGGTCCTTTGACTTTGATGGAAGGCTGGATAAAATTAGACTTAGAAAACCTGCAAGAAGAGGTTTTAAAACTTGCTAATAATTTTTTGAAAGTCGAACATTTAGTTGATGATACACTTAATCAGTTTAAATCAGTAAAGTAAAAATAGTTTATAAAAACCTAGCTAATTAACCGCAAAGTTCGCAAAGTTTCATTGATTTTGATTGAATTGAAAAACGTAGAAATCACAAAGCTTTACGTAAAGAACTTTGTCAAAGTTTTGAACTTTGACAAAGTTGAAATATTAACAATTACATTCTAAAGAAACATAATTAATGAAATACAAGCTTTTTCTTGATGATATTCGAGATGTAAAAATGGTTTACAAAAACTTAACTGACGATGATTTTGTTATAGTTCGGAATTTTGATGATTTTAAAAAAATTATAATCGAAAACGGACTTCCTGAATTGATTAGTTTTGACAATGATTTGGGATTAGATGAAAATGACAATATTGCCGAAGATGGTTACGCCGCAGCAAAATGGCTGGTTTATGAATCTGGTCTTGATTTAGAAAATCTGAAATTCAATGTTCACTCCGCAAATCCTGTTGCAGCGCGACAAATTCAAAGTTTGCTAGATAATTATATCAAGCATTTGAAAAGTTTAAATGATTAAATAACAACTCTTAATATGAATTTATTTAAATGGATTATAGTTTTTATTTTATTCTCATCTTGTAAAAATAATGATGAAAATAAACTTCTTTATTCTGAATTAAACAATTACAATAAAGATCTAAAAACAATAATTAAATCACAAGAAAGTTACTTTGTCAGTTTATCTCTTGAAAATAGTTTTTATAAAAAAAGATATGATAGTTTAAATAAAATAGAATTAAAACTTGAAGATTATTTTCAAAGAAGTAGATATAAAGATCGTCATAAATTAATAGCAATCAGAGATACGTTCAATAATAAGTTTAAACTGAATCTTAAACTGATATTACCCTCTAATTATAAAAATGTAAGTGATAGTGTTTTAATAAACTTATTGAGACAGAATTTCTAAAAATGAGATTAGAATTTCAAAGTAGATATATGTTTTTTCATGGAGATAATTTCAAATAACTAAATCAATCTTAGTAAAAAAAGTCTCGTTCTACAATCTGTTTCTTATGAAAAGCTGCGCAAAGTCAGACACATTTGTACAGCGTGATTAAGGAAAACTAAGAACTATCCAAAAATTAAATTATTCCGCTTCTTCACTGGATCTTACCTTTTTTATGGGCAAGTTGTAAGTTGGCTTTTCTGCTAAGTTTTTATTCAAAATATAGCCTTTCTCAATATTTGCCCTATCATAAATATCAAGCCATTCTTCATCCTCGTTTGATTGTGATTTTACAGTATCATTTATAATAATCCAGTCATTATATTTAAGACTCGCAACAATTTTGGACGCTTCATTTGGCTCTTCATAAATATTAATTTGCTCCTTTGAAGAAACAAAACGAATTGGATTGTAGTTCTTCCAATGTTTGTATTTTTCTTTTAGTTTAAAGTAATATGGCAATTCATAACAAACCGGATATGCATTTCCTTCACCATCTATTTCGTCATTATGTAAGCCTTTAGTCAAAACAAATATTGAGTCTACGCTTTTTTGATTTATAAACAAATATTGCTGACGTAAATGAAGATTATCAAGATAATCTCTTCTCGATTCCTCTTCTTTCCACGAGGGCAGAAATTTGAATTCCCAAAGATTATCATTTTTATTAATAAGTGAGAAATAGATTTTTGCCTCTTTTTTTTCCCATTCATCAAATACTATTATCTCATAATTTGATTTGTTTTTAATATTATGATCTTTAATTCTATACAATTGATTTTGATACGGATTTGCCTCATCATCATAAAAAACATTATCAATCGTTGCATCATTAATAAGTCGTTTAACATTGAAATTCAGTGTTACATCTTCAAAATCACCTTTTTTCCCTAAGAAATAACAATATTCATTTTGATAAAGAACTTTATGAAAAATCTGATTTTCAAGTTCTTTTATTTTGGTGTTTTTAGCAACAACTTCTGTTTTTTTTGTATCAATTTTATCAAGATCTGTTTTCTTATTCATGCAAGAAACAACAACAAACGAAAATAAAATTATAAACCAATGACGCATATAAATAAAATTAAATTTTTAAATAAATATAATACATTCTTAAGATCAAACTTAATAGTACAGATTTAAAATCCGCGCTCAAAACGGAATTAAAACTAGTGAAAACGTACAGCCAATAACATAAAAAAAGCCTCAATAAACACAAATTTATTGAGGCTTTTTCTTTAAAAGAATAAAAACTATTTATCCTTTAATATATTTTGTAAAAACTCAACTTTGTCTTTTTCAGATTGAAGTAAACGTTCGTAAAGTTTTTTGTTTTCTTCATAAGCTTCAACCAACTTATCTAAAGGATTAAAAGTAAGATTGCTACAAGAATTATTTAGTATTTGTCCTTTTGCGCTATTATCATAGAAATTATTAAAATAATTAATTGCGGCTTCGTCTGAAAAGTTTTTAAGGGCTTCAACACTTACTCCCAAAGCTTTTGCTACATCAATAAGTTTTTCATCGCTTATGGTTTCGCTATTTTCAAGAGCAGAAATTGCTTGTTGGTTTGTACCTAAAGCTTGTGCCAAAGCTTCTTGCTTCATATCACGAAGTTCACGAATTCGGCTAATTTTTCGCCCTATATGGTTTGATTTTGTAAGTGTGCTCATAATTCAAAGATAATATTAAGGGTAATAACAAACAATATATAAAAAACATCTTTTGCGATGTACGATACCATCAAAATGATTTGTAGCGCAACGATCTATTACTTATTGTGTGCTAAACAAAAGTACGATTTTTGAGACGTGAAATAATTAAAACTAAAAAATTAAATGAACACGCAAAATCTCAAAGTGCAGCTTGCGTGAGGGATAGAAGTAGACTGCCGAAGCAGTACGTATAGCCCGACAGCAATTAAGAAAAGGCCTAATGTGCGCAAAGTTTATTAGGCCTTTTTTTAAGTGGTGGCACGCCCAAATTATTATTAAAATGAGTTTCTAAAAAGCAAAAAACCTCGTAATCTAAATGATTACGAGGTTTTATATTTATAAAGAAAAAGCGATTTTTATTGCCCTCCAACTCCTACTAATGTTGGGTATTTACCTGAAGTAAATATCCAATTTGCAGCTGTCCAGGTATTGCTATATGGAGTTCCTGATTTCATTTCGGCCGTTGTTTTTCCAACTGCATCTCCTCCATCGTCCGAAGTCGTTTGTCCTGTAGTTTGAGTATCCCAAAAGCAATTTGGTGCTGAACTCCAGTTAAAATTTAAACCAACTAATCCGCCACCAGTTTCTACTTTTCCAGTAGCGTAACAATTGATGATTTCGGTAGCGTTCTTGCCAATAAGTGCTCCTCCGTTTTTGTATGGTCCGGTTACAGAACCTGTAGCGTAGCAATTTTCGACTGCGCAAAGGTAATTGTAGCCTACTAAACCTCCTACAAATGAATCTTTTCCTGAAACATTTACGGTACTATAACTGTTTAAAAGTTTACCGGCTTTTCCGTTAGCATCATTATTGATTCCAACCAAACCTCCCACGTGATTCTGAGTCGAAAGTCCTGTAGAAGTAACTGTTCCGGTAGAATAACAGTGAGAAATGGTTCCTCCAACATTATTAGCAACCAAAGCGCCTACGTTTCCGCTACCTTGAATGTTTACGGCTGTTAATCCTAGATTTTTTACAACTCCTTTGGCGCCTAATGTCGAAATAAATGCAACATCGTCATGGCTGGTTCTCTTGATAGTCAAGTTTTTGATTACGTGATTATTTCCGTCTAAAGTTCCTCTGAAACTTTCGAAATCTCCAATTGGCATCCAACCTGAAGTTGCATAATCCGGAGCCAATATTTCCGTACCATTAACCGCAGGCATAGTAATGTCATTCATTACTTTAAAGTTAGCCAAAAGATTATTGTCTACTTCCAGAAGATGCGTTGGAGTATAGATTCCGTAAGGATTTGCATCTTTGTCGTAAGCTGGTATTTTGATAATATATGATTTTTTGGTCTTTCCGTCACCGGCAGTTACTGTAAAACTAAATCCTGTTGTATTATAGTCACTTTCTTCGTTGTTTCCAGATTGTGTTACTTCGGCTCCTGGAGGCAAAATTGGAAATCCTGTAATAAATTCAACACCAGCCGGAGCATTGTAAATTGTGTTTGTTCCTTCTTTTAGTCCAGAAAGTTCCCAATATGTTTCGTCATTAGAACCTTCAAAAGCAAAACCTAATATATCTGCCGAATTAGGAGGTGTTATTGTGTAATTTTGTTTCGTACCATCTTCTGCTGTAACGGTATAAGTTATGGTTTTGCTAAAATTATTTTTGGTTGTACCACTTACCTGAACAACGTCAGCTACAGTAACTTTAGTTCCTGTTGTGGTAAATGTAGCTGCGAGATTAGTTAAATCTGTTCCCGAAGGAAATGTAAGCGAAATGGTATGTGCACTTTCATCAATGGTTCCTTTTACTACAGGATTTACAAATGAAAAAGAGATAATTGCTTTGGCACTACTTAATGGTTTTACTACGCCTTCGTCAATTCCTTCATTTGAACATGAATAACCAACTACAAGTAATAATGCCAACATGCCTGTATATTTGAATAATTGCTGTGCAGTAATTTTTAATTTTTTAATCATTCTTTTATTTTTTTTATTTTGATAATTTATGGAAAATGAGAGCTGTTACGGTTGAGTTTGCTCTAAAAACTTAATTTTTTATTTCTTTAAGATGAATTCATATGGTTATTTTTGGATTTAGTGGTTGGTTAGTTTTATTTTAAAGTAAAATTCTTATCAAAAAGAGTACTTAATATCTCTGAGAAAAGTTTTCACAATGAACTTAGTTAGTAGAAAAATATAAGAAATGTTACAAATAAATATGAAAAATTATTAACTGTAATCCATGTTTTTATAACGAAAGGTTATCCGCCACATCGGAACATATAGATCGGCAGCATTTAAAAAAAAGCCTAATGAATATTTGTATTCATTAGGCTTTTTTTGATGGCGAAGTGCTCCTATAAAGTTACTATTTTAAAATCTTTACTGGCTATTTTCGTCTTTTATTCCTTTTAGCAATGCATAAATTGCCATTGCGTGTCCTTGTCCTAATTCAAAATCTGCTTTAAGCCAATTTACAATATCTCCTGCTTTTACATCGGGTTTGAGTTTTCCGTCTTGTGTGAAGCTTTTTTGTTCTGCCAATGCTCGAAATTCGGCGGGACCGTTGCCGGTTTTTTCTTTTATGGTTTTTAAATATGCTTGAAATGACATAAATGTTTATTTAGTTGATTAATCTATACAAACGAAAATACAATTTAATTTTAAATCTTACTAAGATTATTCTTAGTTTTTATGACAAAGTGCAGCTCGCGTGAGGGATAGAAGTAAACTGCCGAAGCAGTATGAATAGCCCGACAGCATTTAAGAAAAGGCCTAATGTGCGTAAAGTTTCTTAGGCCTTTTTTTAAGTGGTGGCACGCCCAAGTAAAACTCCTTATAAAACTATATTTGATGAATAATTTAAGACCTCTTTTTCCAGAAATTTAATATTCCGTCACAGGCAGAATATTCTAAATCAAAGCTTTCGGGTATTTCTTCCCACGTACTCCAATAGGTTACAAGTCTTGTATATTTGGGCATCTTGTTTAACTGCTCTCTCACATAATTAGAATAGGAAGCAAACAATTCGCGACAGGGAATCACGATTTTATCGATGGGACAAGATGTGTCTATATTTTCGAAAAAAGAATTGTAAAAATAAAATGCATCGTAATCTGAAAAGGAAATCTCAGTGATATTTGAATGAATAAATTCAACATTTTTGACACTATGCTTTTCTGCTATTTTTTGGGATAGTTTTGTAAGTGATGCTCTTTGTTCGACTCCATAAAAAAAGCCTTTTGTTGTGGCTGCGCCTACTAAACAAAATTTGCCCACGCCTGCTCCAATATCTAATACTTTTTTGTTGGGTTTGTCAACCAGATAATCTGCTGCAATTTTGGCAATAGCAACCGGAGTCCAATGGCGTTCTGAAAGTCTTCTAATTCGGGTTGAGTATAACATATTAAACTTGCAGTCTTCTATGTCTATGTCTTCTCTTAGAGATTTAAAAATCATTTAATGTATGTTCTTTGTATTCTTCATTGGATAAAAAATAATGATCATGTTTATCAACCGTTACTCTTAAAAACCAATGACAATAAGGATCTGAATTAATTATAGATGTATTTTCCTGCAAGATACTATTAGTTGCCTTAATTTTGCAATCTAAAGGAGCAATAAGGGTTAATTTATGATTCGTTGCGTGAATTAATCCCCATTTTGCATCTTTTTTTATATTAAAACCTTTCAATTCTAATTCTACTAATTCAATATTGCCAATTTCCTTCTGGGCATAATCTGTTATACCAATATAGAAATCCCATAATCCAATTTTTCGTAACCATAAATGATTTTTAGTATAGTAAAGACTTTTAGGTATGAACATATTCCGCTTTTTATAAGATATCTTTCTCTATCAAAACTTAAAACATTAAAACAACTTTTCGTTAAAGTAAAAGTAAGTTGATTAGAAGTAAAACATACAGATTAATATGTTTTTAAAATTTGATTTAAATCAAGTCTAATGGGTAAAAAAGAAAATTAGTGTATTTTTGATTATCTATGATTTCAAAATTTATTTTCAATAATCAATATCTTCTAAATGAGCTTCCTAAAATTGATAAGGAATCGCTCGAAAAAGTAATGCAACATAAAAAATATCGCAAAAATGAAGCTGTTTTTACCGAAGGAACTTTGCCTACAGGTATTTTTTATGTAAAAGAGGGAAAAGTTAAAAAGTATAAGGTCGATAATGACGGTCGGGAACAAATTATATACATCTACAATTCTGGTGAATTTTTTGGATATTCTGCCATTTTAAGCGAAGAATCTTATGGCGATACTACTGTGACTATTGAAAATGCTGTAATTTCATTTATTTCAAAAGATGATTTTATTGACTTACTTGATACTTCGGTAATATTTTCAAGACTATTATTAAAAAGTTTAAGTCACGAATTTAGTGTTATGGTAAATCTTATGGCAGTATTATCACAAAGAACAGTTAGAGAACGAGTTGCTCTTAGTTTGTTGATATTGCATGATAAATACAAAATATGTGATACTGAAAAAATAGTTTTTATTATGCTTTCACGAGCTGATTTAGCAAACATGGCCGGTACAGCAAATGAAACACTGGCAAGAGTTCTTCACGATTTTAAAGATGATAATCTTATCTGGATGGAAGGACGCAAGATACAATTACTAAATATTCAAAGATTAACGCAAATAGCTAATTTTTCTTAAGCTTCTGTGAAAAGGTGCTGAGGTTCTGAGATGCTAAGGTGCTAAGTTTTTTCTTTTTTTATAAATCTTTCTTCTTGATTCTCTCAAGTCTTGCTTCTTGCTTCTTTCTTCTATAATCTTTTTTCTTGCTTCTATAAAGTTACTCTACTTTAACTTCATTCTCTTCTTCAAACAATAATTTGATGTTTTCGTACGAGTTTTTAAGCGCTTCTTTGATTTGTTCCGGATTTAACCAAGCTACTTTTTCGATTCCTTCATTGGCTTGACCAACTGGAATTCCTTCAAAATCTGAAAACATTTCGAACCAATGTGTGATTTTAAGCTTGTATTTTCCGTTGCGTTTAAAAATGTGATATGTTTTTTGAAGTTTATTCGTAATTCTTAATTGGTTTACACCGGTTTCTTCTTCGACTTCGCGCATTGCAGTGGCTTCAATCTCCTCGCCTTTCTCGATTCCGCCTTTTGGTAAGTCCCATTTTCCATTTCTGAAGATGAATAAAACCTCACCTTTTTTATTGTACACAAAGCCTCCGCCCGCTTTTTGTACAGGAATTTTGGCTTTTAATGTTTTCATTATTTCCTTTTCGTCAGGATGATATAAGTAAGCCTTTTGAATTTTATTTTGAAAAATTTTCACTATAAGCTGCTCGATATCAATACTCTCTAATAGGAATAATTGAAAATTAGTCTCTCTTGAGATTTCATTTGTCAAAAAAAGTGGTTTGTCGTTCACAAAAACTTTATACATTTGTACTATGATTTTTAATAAAGATACTGCCGAAAAAACAGCCGAATTGCTTTTGCAAATAAATGCAATTAAATTGAATCCCGAAAATCCTTTTACATGGGCTTCTGGTTGGAAATCTCCTATTTACTGCGATAATAGGTTAATTCTTTCATTTCCTATCATCCGAAACTATGTTCGTGATGAGTTTGCGAAAAACATTGAAAAACAATTTGGGAAACCAGATGTCATTGCCGGTGTTGCTACAGGCGCCATTGGTATTGGAATTCTTGTTGCCGAAAGCCTTGGATTACCATTTGTATATGTGCGTCCGGAAGCTAAAAAACACGGAAGACAGAACCAAGTTGAAGGTTTTTTACAAAAAGGTCAAAATGTTGTTGTCGTTGAAGATTTAATCAGCACAGGAAACAGTAGTTTAATGGCTGTGGAAGCTTTACGCAACGAAGGTGCCAATATAAAAGGTATGGCAGCGATTTTTACATACGGTTTTGGTGTTGCCGAAGAAAACTTTAAAAATGCTAATATCGATTTGTATACATTAAGTAATTATGAAAACTTATTAGAATTAGCGGTTCAAAAACAATACATTACCGAAGAACAACAATCGACTTTGCAGGAATGGAATGCAATTCCATCGACTTGGGGACAGGAAGAATAATTTTAGATTGCTAAATTAATTTTCAAGATAAAGCTTTGCGAACTTTTCGTTTCTATAAAGTTTACAACATAAAAAAAACCTTGCGCACTTTGCGGTAAAAAACACGATATTATTTAAATAAAAATAAAATATGAACTTAGAAAGTCCAAAAGTTACTGTTCAGAAATCAGCTCAAGATTTATTTGATTTATTGACTGATGTTAAGAATTTTGAAAAATTAATGCCGGATAATATTGCTAAATTTGAAGTAACAGGCGAAGATGCTTTTATTTTTGGATTGAAAGGTATGCCGGAAATAAAACTAAAAATGAAGGAGAAAGTAGCACCAAACAAAATTGTTCTTGGAGCTGCAAGTGATAAACTTCCATTTACTTTGGTTTCAAACATTGATAGTGTTTCTGATACTGAAAGTGCTGTACAACTTCAATTCGAAGGAGAATTTAATGCTATGATGGCTATGATGATCAAAGGACCAATTAGCAAATTCATCGAAACTCTAGCAACTAATATGACAAAACTATAATTATTGATTATTGATTGTTAATTATTAGTTTTCGAATTATATAAAATTTAAAAAGTCTGATTTTACGATCAGGCTTTTTTTATGCATAAAGAAAAAAGCTTAGTTCCTTAGCAACTTAGAGTCTCAGAACCTCAAAAAAACAATTAGCATCTTTTTGCGAGATCAAAAAAAAGACGCACTGCTGTGCGTCTCTACAGAAAACCTTTGAACCTCTGAACCTTTGCTCCTTTGAACCTTAAAAAAAACACTTCATCCTCAAAAAAATACAGTTCAGAACTATTAATTATTCCAGCCTAAATTATTGACCGAAGTTTGATCCATCAACTAACAAAAACCAAGTTATGGAAGCAACTATCAAGATTTTAATTTACATTCATGCCTTCTTTGGCGGAATTGGACTTATTACAGGAATTGGAAGTATTATGGTCAAAAAAGGTGGAGTATTACACCAAAGAATGGGTAAACTATTTTCTATAGGAATGGTTACAAGCTCTCTTATTTCGATTCCGATTTGCTGGATGCCAAATCATCAGAATATCTTTTTATTCCTGATTGGATTGTTTACTATTTATCTGGTTATCTCCGGAAACCGAGCGTTAAGTTTTAAACGTAAATCAAAAGCTGATTTTACAGATAAATTAATCTCCGGCAGTATGTTGTTCTTTTCTGTAATAATGATTTCTATTGGAATATATTGCCAATTAAATGCTATTGAAAATGGTATTTTGTTTACTTTCTTTGGTGGTTTTGGATTTTACATGACAGTTAAAGATTTCATTTTCTTCAAAAAGCTTTCAGTATCAAATAAAAACTGGCTTTCTAAACACATCGGAAAAATGATTGGAGCTTTAATTGCGTCAGTAACCGCATTTATTGTTGCCGGAATTGGAATTGGAAATGTAATCGCCTGGATAACGCCTTCAATATTAGGAACTTTTTATATTATTTATTGGAACCGAAAAATAGCGCCAAAACCAATAAAAGTAGTTGAGGTTTAAAAAGAAATAGCCCGCGGATTTGGCAGATTAAACGGATTTATGCTGATTTTAGTCATTGCGAGGAACGAAGCAATCTCACTTTTGTGAATCGATAAGTAATTTGATATCGTGGTTGCTTCGTTCCTCGCAATGACAGACGTATTATAATTCGATAAAAAACCTTAGAACCTTAGCAACTCAAAACCTCAGAACCATTAATAAAGCATCTGAACTTCTTTAATGTCAAATTCTGAAACAGAATCATCTTCAAGCAAAATTTGAATTTTTCCAACGGAAGAAACACCTTGAATAATTCCCATAAAATTCTGTCCTGAGTTTTCAGAATTGAGATTTTTGAAAGGCATTGGAACGCCTTTTCGGAATAAAGTATCAAAGTAAGTTGTCCAGAAATCCTCTGAATTAGTGTTCCATAATTCGATTTTTTCTTTCATTTTTTCGATAATTAAAACAGGCAAAGCATCTTTATCAAAAGAATGTCCTGCGATAACTGACAAGGAAGAAGCATTTGGCAATTGATCAAAATTAGTTTGATTGACATTTAGTCCTAATCCGACAACTGACACGATCCTGCCATCACTTTTTATGGTATTTTCGATTAGTATGCCACCAATTTTTTTATTGTATGACATAATGTCGTTTGGCCATTTTATACTTAAATCAGAAATATTTAACGTTTTTAATACCTCAATTACAGCTAATGAAACTACTATACTCAGGTTAAAAAATTGTTCATTATCATATAAAAAATCCTTAACCAAGGCACTCATAATTAAGTTTTTACCTGATTCCGACTGCCACTTCGCTCCCATCTGTCCCTTTCCTTTTGTCTGATTTTCAGCCGTTACGACAGTGAAATTATCAAGCTCATCTTGGCTTGACAATGATTTTAAGAAATCATTTGTTGAATCTATGGCATCGAGTTTGATTAGTTTCATTTAAGTAATTTAAATAACTTAATTTAATATTTTGTTAAGGTTCAAAAATAATCACAAAATTTGGTAACTTTACAAATTCATATAAAATAATTCATGGCGAAAAAGACTATTAATAATGATGTTCTATTGGCGAACATAATCAAAGGGATTGAAGAAGTAAAAGGAAATGATATCGATATTCTTGACTTAAGAGAAATAGACACGGCTGTTTGTGACTATTTTGTAATTTGCAACGGAAGCTCTAATACCCAAGTTAACGCCATTGTAAACTCAATTCAAAAAACAGTATCCAAAGATTTAAAAGACAAACCTTGGCACGTAGAAGGAACCGATAATGCAGAATGGGTTCTAATGGATTATGTGCATATCGTAGTACATGTTTTCCAGAAACACATTCGTGAATACTATAATATCGAAAGCCTTTGGGGTGACGCCAAAATTACTACAATCGAAAACAAATACTAAAGAAAATTTTTTCTAATGGCTAAAGATAATAATCCAAATCCGAGTAAATTTAAAATAAGTCCTTGGTTAATATACACTGCAATACTTTTAGTTTTTTTATTTATAAGTTTTGCAACAGGAGGATCAAGTATGAGCGAACCAGCTCAGCTTAAATCTTCTAACATTGACAATATGTTGACTAAAGGAGAAATTAAAAATGTTATTATTTTTAATAATAAAGATGCTGAAATTTACCTTTCTGACGCCGGACTTAAAGATCCTGCTAATAAAAAGGTATCTAAAGATATGTTTGACAGGCCAAATAAGGGACCACATTATACTACCAAGTTTGGTGATTTAAAATCTTTTCAGGAAAAACTTGACAGAGCTAAAGCCGAAAAGAAATTAATTGATTACGACTTTAAAGAGGCTAACAATTGGACTGATATTTTAATCAGCTTACTTCCTATCATCATTATTATTGGTGTATGGATTTTCATTATGCGTAAAATGTCAGGTGGCGCAGGTGGCGGTGGCGGACAAATTTTTAACATTGGAAAATCTAAAGCTAAATTATTTGACGAGAAAACTGATATCAAAACTACATTTAAGGATGTTGCAGGTTTAGAAGGTGCTAAAGAAGAAATACAAGAAATTGTAGAATTCTTGAAAAACCCTGAAAAATACACTAATCTTGGAGGTAAAATTCCAAAAGGAGCTTTACTTGTAGGTCCTCCGGGAACTGGTAAAACCTTGCTTGCAAAAGCGGTTGCAGGTGAAGCTCAGGTTCCTTTCTTCTCTTTGTCAGGTTCTGATTTCGTAGAGATGTTTGTAGGTGTTGGTGCTTCACGTGTTCGTGATTTATTCAAACAAGCTAAAGAAAAATCTCCTGCTATTATCTTTATCGATGAAATCGATGCTGTTGGTAGAGCAAGAGGAAAAAGCAATATGTCAGGCGGAAACGACGAGAGAGAAAATACATTGAACCAATTACTGACAGAAATGGACGGTTTTGGTACAAACTCAAACGTAATCGTTTTGGCTGCAACAAACAGAGCTGATGTTCTTGACAAAGCTTTAATGCGTGCTGGACGTTTTGACAGACAAATTTTTGTTGACTTACCGGACATTCGCGAAAGAGCTGAAATCTTTGCAGTACACTTAGCACCTATCAAAAAAGTTGAAGGTCTTGACCTTGATTTCTTAGCAAAACAAACTCCGGGATTCTCTGGTGCTGATATTGCAAACGTTTGTAACGAAGCTGCATTAATTGCCGCTCGTAATAACAAAACTGCAGTTGACAAACAAGATTTCCTAGATGCTGTCGATAGAATTATTGGTGGTCTTGAAAAGAAAAATAAAATTATTACTCCAGAAGAGAAAAGAGCAATCGCAATTCACGAAGCTGGTCACGCAACAGTAAGCTGGATGTTAGAGCACGCTGCACCACTTATTAAAGTAACTATTGTACCTCGTGGACAAAGTTTAGGAGCTGCTTGGTACTTACCAGAAGAAAGACAAATCGTAAGAACAGATCAAATGTTAGACGAAATGTGTGCAACAATGGGTGGAAGAGCTGCTGAAAAAGTAACTTTTGACAGAATTTCGACTGGCGCATTGAGCGATTTAGAAAAAGTTACACGTCAGGCGCGTGCAATGGTAACAATCTACGGTTTGAATGATAAAATTGGAAATGTTACTTATTACGATTCAACAGGACAAAGTGAATACAACTTTTCTAAACCTTATTCTGATGAAACTGCAAAAATCATTGATAAAGAAATTTCAGAATTAATTGAAGGTCAATATCAAAGAGCAATTGAAATTTTAGAAGAAAACAAAGACAAGTTAAATCAGCTTGCTGATATACTAATTGAAAAAGAAGTTATTTTTAAAGATGACTTAGAAACAATTTTCGGAAAACGTACTTTTGATAAAAATTTAGAAGAAGTGGTTTCGTAAATTATTCAGAAATATGCAATATTTTTTAAAATCTTAATTCAAAATAGCCTTTTGAATTAAGATTTTTTTATCTTTGAACGTTTTCAATTAACATGTAAAGTATTTCATATAAAAATGAATTTTTTCAAAAAAATATTTGGTTCAAGTGATGCCGCTTCTGACGAAGAGAATGAAAGCGAATATGCAGGCAATTCCATTCAGGATAGCCATTTGTCTATAGACGAAAGGTTCATTTTCAATTTTAAGAAAAACGGTGGAAAGTTTTTGTATTGTGAAAACAAACAAGAAGTAGCAGAACAATTTGAAAATATTTTAGAAGAAAATGATTGGTTCGAAAATGAAGTTCTTTGTTATGAACCTGGTCTTTTTCATTTATTAGATGAAAACAAGTTACTTTATATTGCACCAACAAAACCAAAATTCCTTTTAGCAAGTTGCGAAAATCTAATTGCTGATGAAGGTTCTATTTTGTTCTCTTCAAAACAAATTAGACAAAACAAACCAAACGAATTACCCGCAAATATTGTAATTATTGCTACAACAAGTCAGATCCTTTCTATAAAAAGTGATGGTTTAAGTGCCATTAAACGTAAATACGAAAGAGATTATCCTACTAACATTACCACAATAAAATATTTCGAAAAAGCGAAAGAAGAAGATTTTACACAATACGGAAGTGTTGCCAAGAATCTTTATTTATTGCTCTTAGAAGATCTTTAAGATGAATGAAACACTCAAGAGAACCATTTCTGGTGCTGTTTATATCGCTTTATTACTAACTTCTATTCTGTTTTCGACAGAGAGTTTTATCATTCTTTTTGGTATTTTTCTAATTATTGCAACTTATGAGTTTTGCAATTTAGTTAACATCAATAAAGTTGCTTCTATTTTATTTGTTACAGTGTTTTACTCTACGGTTTCTTTAATTAGTTTTTACAGAACTGAAACAGAGAATTACATCAACAAATTTCTAAAAGATAATATCCAAATTACAGTTGATACAGATAAATTATTTTCTGTTTTACTTATAATCACTCTGATTGTCTCTATAAAATGTATTTTCTTTTTATTTGATGATACTCAAAACATTAGTAAAGTTTCAAAATACATCTATTTGATTGGGTATATCATGTTGCCTTTTCTTTTTATCACAAAAATTTCTTTCGGAATCAAAGATTACAATCCAAAAATTATTATTGGGTTATTTGTCTTAATCTGGACCAATGATACTTTTGCCTATCTGGTTGGGAAATCCATGGGTAAACACAAATTATTTGAACGTATTTCTCCTAAAAAAACAATAGAAGGCTTTCTTGGCGGAGTTGTTTTTGCTGCTTTTGCCGGTTTTTTAATATCAAAATTATACATACAGCCTAAACCTGAATTTAGCAGTAAATCGATCTTAATCTGGATGATAATTGCTTTAATTGTTAGCATCTTTGGAACTATTGGAGATTTGATCGAATCAAAATTCAAAAGAGTTGCAGGTGTAAAAGACAGTGGCTCGATAATGCCTGGCCACGGAGGTGTATTAGATCGACTAGATAGTGTTATATTTGTAGCACCAATTATATTTTTATTTTATCAAATTTTATATTATGTTTCATAAAGAAGGAGGACCATCCATTTTATTAGGTACTGTATTTGCTGTTGCCGTAATTTTGCTTGCTGAAAAATTTATTGATATCAGTTGGTTAAGAATACTAGTGCAACTGGCAGGTTTATTGGTTTTGATTATTATTTTACAATTCTTTAGAAATCCTAAAAGAATTGCAATCAGAAACAGCGATCATATTCTTGCTCCTGTTGACGGAAAAGTTGTGGTTATAGAAGAAGTTTATGAAGGTGAATTCTTCAAAGACAAGCGTTTACAAGTTTCTATTTTCATGTCGCCAATTAACGTACACGTTACACGTTATGCTATGGACGGTATTATAAAATTTAGTAAATACCACCCTGGTAAGTTTTTAGTTGCTTGGCATCCAAAAGCAAGTGAGGAAAATGAAAGAACAACTGTTGTAATTGAAAACGAAACTTTCGGACAAATTCTATACAGACAAATTGCAGGTGCTTTAGCACGTAGAATTGTAAATTATGCACAAGAAGGAATGCAGGTTGTTCAGGGAACTGATGCCGGCTTTATTAAATTTGGTTCAAGAGTAGATTTATTTTTACCTTTAGGTACTCCAATTAATGTGGTATTAAACCAAAAAGCAATTGGAGGAAAAACCATTATTGCTACAAAAGCTTAAATGACCGAAAAAGATTTAGATACTCGTTTTTCAGAGGCTGTAGAAACTGCTTTAAAAATGACTCAGGCCTCACTGCCACAAGATGTGCAGTTAAGGCTCTATGCTTATTACAAACAGGCAACTTTTGGATCAGCTGTTTACAATCAATCTGAGAATTTTGATTTACGCGATGCTTTCAAAACAAATGCGTGGATGCAAATAAGTCGTATATCAATCGATGAGGCTAAAGAATGCTACATAGAAATTATTAATTCATTAATATCAAAATAACTAACATTATGGAGAAAAACATTACCCGTTTTGGCATTTTAGCTTCATTTTTATTATTATTTTCTTGTAATGATAGTAATAAGCTAACCGAAGTTGTAGAAGTTCCTTTGCCTACAAAAGAAGAAAAAATAACGATTGGATCTCCAAATGATGTAAAAGCAGATCCGGGATCTTTTGAGTTAACAAAACTTCCTTTTTCTTATGACGCATTAGCGCCGGCAATAAGAACACTTACAATGGAAACGCATTATTCTAAGCACTATTTAACGTATACGAATAATCTAAATAAGGAGATTTTAAATACTGAATTTGAAAACTTGCCAATTGAAGATATCTTAAAAAAAATGGATCTCAACAATGCAAAACTTCGTCAAAATGCTGGTGGATATTACAATCACACTTTGTATTTTAATATTCTGACTCCAAAAGAAACAACTCCAAAAGATACTTTGGTTGGTTCTATAAATAAAGAATTTGGTTCATTTAGCAACCTTACAAATCAGTTTAAAGGCCAAGCAACAAAGCAATTTGGTTCTGGTTGGGTTTGGTTAGTAGTTGACAGATACGGAAAACTACAAGTAACAACGACTGACAACCAAGATAATCCGTTAATGAAAAACGCTTTGATTCCCGGAACTCCTATTTTAGGAATTGATTTATGGGAACATGCTTATTACTTAGATTATCAAAACAGAAAAGGAAGTTATATTGATGCTTTTTATCAACATATAAATTGGGAAAAAGTAAACGAAAACTACATAGAGGCTTTAAAGAAAGTCAAAAAAGTATAAAACACAAAAAAGCTGATACAATAAGTATCAGCTTTTTTTTGCTTAAATTGTATCCTACAATTCTTTTGGTTGATAGAAGCAAAACAAATATGACAAAAGTCATGCATTTATGCCACACATCTACTTACCTTAGTAACAACAAAATAAGACCTTAAATCAGCGTGTTTTTTCACAAGGAAAAAATGCATAAATTATTCTACCGGATATAAATAAAAAAATTGAAAATTAAAACCATCCTTCTTTACTTCATTTATATAATATCCTTTTCATGTCAAAATAAAGAGAATACATTTTCTAGTAATAAATCTACAACTGATCAGTTATCTGAAACTTCTCAATTAAAAATTCAAAATCAAAATTCTGAATCACTTTTTGATACAGTAAAAAAAGTTAATGCTGAATACTCTTTAGAACAATTAGACAATACAAAGGGTTTATCTAATAGTTCTATTAATACTATATTTCAAGATTCTGAAAACTTGCTTTGGATAGGAACCTGGGATGGTTTAAATCGATATGATGGAAATAACTTTGAAATTTTCAGGCCTGAATTAAATAACAAAAATAGTCTGAGCAATCAGGTTATTCTCAAAATAGAGGAGGATAACGTGGGAAGAATTTGGATATTAACCATACACGGAATTAATCGGTATGATAAAAAAACAGGTTTATTTGAGCATTATTACTTTTCAAGAGAAAACATTCCGCCATTATCGGAATCTGAATTTAATATGGCGCTTGATTCTTCTAAAAGAGTATTTTGTGCTGTAAAAGATTGGGGAATTGGTTATTTTAATGGTAATACTTTCCAATTATTAAACACTGAAAAGCTTTCGAAAAAAGCCGTAAAAAAAATGGAGTTTACTTTAAACGGTAAATTACTGGTGTTATTTGAAGATAACAAACTCTATTCATTATCCTTTAAAAATAAACCAACCGAAAAACTTGTTATTTCTAAAATAGAACTGGTCTCGGATAACATTCGAACATTCGGAATCGTTTCGAAAGAAAAAATATGCACCGTATCCGTGACCGGAAATAGTAATTTATATTCTTTTACTACTAAAGAAAACATTTTACTTCCTAAAAAAGATATTGAAAATAGTATTGGTAATATTCCCGAAGGACTTGTTGTTTCAAGTAAAACCGGACATTACATTATTGATATTAAAGGTAATGTAATTAATCATAACTGGTTAAAACATCTAGACAAGCAAAAAACCACTACAATAATTAAAGGAAATGAAAATATCCTTTGGGCAGGAACAGACGGCGACGGAATTATTAAAATGTATCCGCTCAAGAAATCGTTTAATCTTATTGCAAAATCTCAGGTTCCGGAATTAGACGGAGCGATTGTTAGAACGTTTCTCCAAGTAGATAAAAACTCTTTTTTGGTGGGTACAAAAGGAAAAGGTTTATTCCGTTTTTCTTCAAGCTTTTATCTCAATCCCGAAAAACCACTGAAATATAAAAACTATAACGAGAATAATAGTGCCATTAACAATGCCGTATTTTCTTTATGTAAAGGACAAGACGACCTTATTTTTATTGGAACTGATGGTGAAGGAATTTCTATTTTTGATCTAAAAAAATCTAAATTAATTAATTGGATCAATATTGCAGGTAATAAAGACTGTGATTACTTTAAATCTATCTACTCGATCTATCAGGACGAAGAAGGTTTTATTTGGCTCGGAACTAACGGATACGGAATGATTCGCTGCAAGATCGATCGGTCTGGAGAGAATTTGAAGATCACTGATTTTAAACGATATCTTGCTACTAATAATCAGAAAAACACTTTAAGCAGTAATATTGTTTTCTCTATAATTCCCAAGAATAAAAATCAACTTTGGATAGGAACCCGATTGGGCGGTTTAAATTTATTCGATAAAAAATCAGAGCATTTTACAGTTTATAAAAACAATCCTGATGATGCTACAAGTTTATCTAATAATGATATCTTGTGTTTACAAACTGATACCCAAAATAGACTTTGGATAGGAACCAGTTTTGGTCTTAATTTATTAAATCCTGTAAAAAAGGATGCAAAAGCAATCTTTAAAAACTTTACTGTAAAAGATGGGCTTCCCAATAATACGATTCACGGAATTGTCGTCGATAAAAAAAACAATCTTTGGCTAAGTACCAATTTTGGTTTGTCTAATTTTAATCCTAATCGATTAAAATTTACCAATTACACTAAAAATGAAGGTTTACAAAATAATGAATTTGCAGATGGCGCCTTCTATCAGGACTTAAATTCTGAATTTATTTTTATGGGCGGAATTAAAGGTTTTAATTATTTCCTGCCTCAAAAAATAAAAGAATCTACTATAATTCCGGATCTTTTTATTGATAAAATTAGTGGTCAAAATCAACCTATTCCGTATTATCAAGGATTGGTTATTACACCCAATTCAAATACTCATCCATCAATTGTTTTAAACCATAATCAAAACTTTTTTGATATTGAACTTACTGCTTTAACTTATATCAATACTGAAAAATGTCAATATGCTTATCAATTAATGAATTTTGACAAAGGCTGGAATACAATTAATAACCGACGAATTATTTCTTTTACAAATGTGCCTAAAGGAAATTATTCTTTATGGATAAAATGGTCAAATAGTGATGGTGTCTGGAGTAAACCGGTACATGCTATTGATATTTGTGTTAAACCAATATTTTGGCAATCAAATCTTGCTTTTATAATCTATTCTTTATTGTTTTTGGCTTTTGCATTATTTGTACTTAGTTATTACAAAAAACGTCAGTCATTGACGCAAAATATTCTTTTCAGACAAAGAGAAAAAGAACTTCACGAAAACAGACTTACGTTTTTTACTGATATTGCCCATGAATTTCAAACACCGCTGACATTAATTGTGGGATCTATCCAAAAACTTTCAGAAGCTACAAATCTCAACGAAAAAAATCAGAAATTTATACAAATGATTCAACGAAATTCTTCGCGTTTATTATTCTTAACGCAACAATTACTTGAATTTAGAAAAGCCGAATATGACTATCTCGAAGTAACGGTGAAAAAATTTGATTTGGTAAACCTAATCGAACAAATTGCCGAGTTATTTGATGAATGGGCTTTAGAAAAAAACATTCAATACAACCTCAGCATCCCTCCTACTTTACCAGGATGGTTCGACAAAGATAAGATTGAAAAAATAGTATTTAATGTAATGTCAAATGCTTTTAAATATACTCCTGTAAATGGTAAAATAGATCTTAAATTTTATATTCAGGATAATGATTCTAAAAAGCTAAACATAACTATCACAAATACAGGAAAGGGAATTCCGAAAGAAGAATTAGATTCTTTATTTACTCAATTTTTCTTAGCCGATACAAATACTAAAGAAACTGATAACAATATGTTTAGAACTGGTATTGGTCTTGCATATGTAAAAAAATTAGTTGGTGTATTAAAAGGCGAGATACAAGTTACAAGCACTCTTAATAAAGAAACGACCTTTACAATCTTATTGCCTTGCCATAAAGAAGCTTTTAGCCAAAAGGAATTAGACACAGCGATAAGTCCTATTTTAATATCACAACATTTAAAAAATATTCTGGAAGAAAATCCCGTTAAACCGGAAGATACTCCAAATAAAATTTTGTCGCTCGAAGAACTTACAGACAATCGAAAAGTAATACTAATAGTCGAAGATGAAAAAGATATTCATGTACTTCTTGACGAATTACTTAGTGAGAAATATAAACTTTTACTAGCCTATAATGGCCTTGAAGCTTTAAAAATTATTGAAGATGTTCTTCCAGACATTATTATAAGCGATGTAATGATGCCTTTTATGGATGGCGTTGAGTTTTGTAAAAAAATCAAAACTAATCTTAAAACCTGTCATATTCCTTTTATTATGCTAACAGCAAAAGACTCTGTTGTGCATAGAATCGAAGGAATAGAGAGCGGTGCGAATTCTTATATTCCAAAACCATTTTATCCTGATCATTTACTTATAAGAATACAAAAGCTATTAGAAGAAAAAGAATTGATTTCAAGGTATTTTAAACAAGATACACTTACCGAAAACCTACCCAATCTGAACATAAATAACGAGGAAAAAGATTTTATAAAAAAAGTTATTGAACTTATTCGTAATAATATTGATAATGAAAACCTACAAAGTTTATTTATCGAAAAAGAATTAGGAATCAGTAATTCACAATTGTACCGAAAAACCAAACAACTTTTTGGTTTTACACCGGGTGATTTAATTCGTACCATTCGATTGAAATATGCTGCCGAATTGTTAAGAAAAAACAAATTAACGGTATCTGAAGTATGTTATCAATCCGGCTTTAATAATCGCTCTTATTTTTATCGTGAGTTTAAAAAACTATACGATTTAACACCCAAAAATTATCAGCTCAAATACATATCAAAGAGCTGAAAATCCACTAAACAACTGATTTCCAAAAACAAAAATAGCAGTGTACACTTTTGAAGAAATAGTGTACATGATTTGCTATACCCTCAAACTAATTTTATAAACGATAATTAATTCAAACGTTATCGTAAAACCACAAAACAGAATTAACCTTAAAAAACCACAAAAAAAACAATCTAACTAGTAATTCAATTAACACTTCTTTATGATGATTAAAAAAATTATATTCAAATTATTCCTATTCGGAACGATTATGCTGGGTGGCATTATACAAGCCCAAACTGTTAAAGGTATAGTCTCAGATGTCGACGGACTGATGCCGCAAGTAAATGTGAATGAAAAGGGGACTTCAAATTATGCGACAACTGATTTTGATGGTAATTATACCATTAAAACCACAAGCTCAAATGCTGTATTGATTTTCAGTTATATTGGCTACCAAACTCTGGAATATCTACAGCTGGCAAAACAGAACTAAATGTTACTCTTACAACAGATACCAATACTTTAAACGAAGTTGTTATCGTAGGATATACAAGCGAAAAAAAATCTTCAATAACAGGTGCAGTTGCTACAATAAACATGACTGAATTATCCAAGGCAAAAGTGGCCGATGTTGGTCAGGCGCTACAGGGACAAGTTGCCGGTGTTTCAGTTACGGCAAATACTGGCGCGCCTGGTGACGGACTTAAAATACGTATTAGAGGTGAAGGAACATTGGGAAACAATGAAGTATTGTATGTTGTAGACGGTGTTGCCACACGAGATATTTCTTTCTTGAATATGTCTGATGTAAAATCAATGACAGTTTTAAAAGATGCTGCCGCAACCGCTATTTATGGTTCAAGATCTGCAGGAGGTGTTGTAATCCTAACTACCAAAAGCGGTCTAAAAGGAAAATCGAATATTGATATCGAATACTATTCAGGAACCAGCTTTGCCACAAACTTGCCTAAAATGCTAAATGCAAATCAGTATCTAACCGTAATGGATCAGGCTTGGCATAATTCTAACAATAATCCTGCAAATGCTGCAAGTCCTTATAGTATTGACAGAGCCAATGGAAAAGTTAACGGAATACCATTGTCAGACACAAATTGGTTAAAACAATTATTTGGAGCAGGAAAAACAGACAATCTACAGCTTTCGTTTAGCGGAGGTTCAGAAAAAACACAGTATTTAATATCTGGTGGTTATTTTGGACAAAACGGTATTGTTGTAGGAGATAAAGACACTTATCAACGTATAAATTTCAGAGCAAATATTAATACCGAAGTTACTGATCGTTTTAAAGTTGGAACAAACTTTCAAATTACAAGCAGCAAACAAGATAAAATGTCTTCAAGCGGAGACGCTCCGGGAGTCATTAGACACGCTTTATTGCGTCCTTCTGTATTAGGAGTTTATAAGGATGTAAATGATCCAACATATAAAGCAAATAATCCTTATACAGATCTTCCGTTCTACTTAAACAACAATCCTAATGGCGGTTGGAGTCGTAACTATGAACTAACGTCAAATCCAATTGCGATAGTTAATTATACAGATGATGTAAGATCTCTATTTAAAACGTTTGGAAATGTATACGGAGAATATACTTTCTTAGCTGATAAATCATTGAAATTCAGAAGTAATTTTGGAGCAGAAATCACTTTTGACCATAATAAAGCTTTTGGAGAAAATTATGGCGATGATAGCGACAATGATCCAAACGAATTATATCCGGGTCAAGGCAGACAAAACAGACCTTCGAACTTAAACGAAAACCGCGGAGAAGCAACAACTTTTACTTTTACAAATACGTTAAACTATACTAAAACTCTTGCAGAGAAACATAGCATTAATGCATTATTAGGAGAAGAAACTGTTAATTACAATCAATCTGCTGTAGGCGGAAGCAGAACAAATTACAATAATACGACTGATCCTTTCCGTTATCTTGATTACGGAAGCGATACTGATAAAAATAGTTCTGGATCTGCTCAAATGTGGAATCTAATTTCCTTCTTTGGTTCTGCTAATTATGGATATGACAATAAATATTTTGTTTCAGGGACTGTAAGAGCTGATGGTTCGTCTCGTTTTGGACCAAATAACAAATGGGGATTTTTTCCTTCGGTTTCTGGAGGCTGGGCAATGTCTAAAGAAAAATTCATGGAAAACACAAAATGGATTTCTAACTTAAAATGGAGAGCCAGCTGGGGTCAATCCGGTAATCAGGAAATCCCTAATAATGCTTACGAAACTCTTGTTACCGAAACTGGAGGAATCATTAAAGTAATTCGTTATGGTAATCCGGATTTAAAATGGGAAACTACTACGCAAACTAACTTGGGTCTTGATTTAGGGGTTTTCGAAAACAAACTGACTTTTACTGTTGATTATTTTGATAAAACTACCAATGATATTTTATTAGCCGTAGGATTACCATCAGCAACTGTTGGTCAAATCAATAAAACATATGTTAATGCAGGAGTTGTAAGCAATAAGGGATTTGAGTTTGGAGCTAATTTTCAAAACAACGATCACGAATTTAAATACGGAATCAGCGGAAACATCGCAACTCTAAAAAATAATGTTGAAGAGCTACAACAATATGTTACCGAGATTACCGATGATAAAACACATACTAAAACAGTTGTAGTACAGCCAATAAGCTCTTATTACGGACTTAAATTTGATGGTATTTATCAAAATCAGGCAGAAATAAATTCTACTCTGTATTCAAACACAAACGGAGCAAAACCAGGTGATATGAAATTTAAAGATCTTAATGGAGACGGACAAATCGACGCCAATGACAGAACTTTTATAGGAAGTCCAATTCCGAAAATAACATACGGTTTCTCATTTAATGCAGAATATAAAAGGTTTGATATGTCATTTCTTTTTCAAGGAGTTTCAGGCGTAGATCGATACAATGATCTAAAACAAATTTTAGATTATGACAGCCGTCCTTTCAATTCAACAACCGCAGTATTAAACGCTTGGAACGGAGAAGGCACAAGTAATACAACTCCCCGAAATACAATGAATGATAATGGTGGAAGTCAAATTTCAAGCGTATTTGTTGAAGATGCGTCTTATTTAAGATTAAAAAACCTTGAAATCGGATACACATTAGACCCTAAAATAATTGGCGACAGATATTTAAGATTATATATATCTGGTCAAAACCTATTGACTTTTACAAAATATACAGGTTTAGATCCGGAATCAACTTCTTTAATAGATCAGGGAACTTACCCGCAATCTACTTCAATACTAATGGGATTAAAATTCAAAATCTAATAAGCTAACCATGAAAAAGATATATATAACAGCGATTATGATTTCGCTACTTACATTCACAAGCTGTCAGGATGAACTAACTACAGATCCTGTAGGCGGGCAGACTCTTGAACAGGCAAATTCTAAACCAACATTAAAATCTATAGAAACATCTGTAACCTCATCTTACGATATGTTATCCAATAAGTTAAATCAATTAGCAAATTGGGACTGGAATGCAGGTTTAGTATTTCAAAATGATATTGTAATAGAAGATATAGCATCTGATGATATGGAAAAAAAATGGTCTCCTGATGGAGATCAGCCATGGATGGATGAAATCAACAATTTTACTTTTACGTCTACCAACGGAGGCCCAAACGGATTATGGAAATACAATTATGAAGGCATAATAAGAACAAACATAGCGCTGGGTTTTCTATTAAACCCAGATATTGAATCTATTACGGGAATAACTACAGAAAGAAAAAATCAATTACTAGGTGAAACTTATTTTTTACGTTCTTATTATTATTTTTCACTGGTAACTAATTTTGGCGATGTTCCTTTAATTCTTTCTTCAATAAAAACATATCAGGAAGCTTTTGACAAAGCCGTAAGAGCTCCTAAAGAAGAAGTATGGAAACAAATTAAAACCGATTTAGAAACAGCTAAAACATTGCTGCCAAATTCAAAATATTCATCTGATAAAGAGCCATGGAGAGTATCAAAAGGAGCTGTTATTGCTTTACTAGCTAAAACTGCTTTATACAACAAGGATTGGACAGGTGTAATAAGTTCAGTATCAGAATTGCAAACAACCGGTTTTTATAATTTAGATACCAATTATTTTGATAACTTTAGTATGAATACGGAATATACAGATAACGAAGTTATTTTTTCTTATAACCACGTTAAACAAGCGGATCCAAGACGAGGAAATGGAATTTGCGCACCTCTTGGGTGGGGATTCTTTGCTCCAAGTACAGATTTTTTAGCATCATTTGAACCAAATGATCCGAGAAAATTATATACCGTAAATGTTTCGGAACAATGGGTAAATAAACTTTTAGGAACTACAAACGGAGGGAATAAAGGCGATGATGATGCACCAAACAATAAAGTATTGATTCGTTATGCCGATGTTTTACTTTGGAAAGCAGAAGCACTTAATGAAACTGGTAATTATTCAGAAGCAATTGGGATTATCAATCAAATTAGAACAAGAGCCAGAAATACAGTAACAACCGTTACAGTTAAAATTCAAGATCCTGATTTTCCAGATGATCCAACCAAAACAATTGCAGTTACTTCTGTTGGACCTCCGCCTCCTGCCGGAACATTGCCGGACAGACCTAGTTCTGGAGATAAAACGGTTGTAAAAGGATGGTTAATCTCAGAAAGAAGAGCCGAACTTGGTTTTGAGAGCCATAGAATGGGTGATTTAAAAAGATGGGGAATTGCAAAACAAGTAATGACTGCTCATGGAAAAAATTTCTTAGACAAACATATGTTGTATCCAATTCCACAATCAGAAATAGATGCTTCTGCGGGGCTTTTAACTCAAAACCCCGGATATTAATTTTTTAAAATATTAGACCTAACGGGTTTAAAAGCCTGTTAGGTCTCCATTCACAATAATATAGAACTAAAATCATGAAAGATATAGCAAAACGTTTTACAGAAAACCCGTTATTATCACCTACAGATATACCAGCAAGCAGAGAAGGATTAGAAATTACCTGTTTATTGAATCCGGGCGTATTTCAATACCAAAATAAAACCTGGTTAGGGGTACGTGTTGCAGAAAGACCAAAACAGAAAGAAAATTTAATTTCATTCCCAATCTTAACTGAAACAGGTGAGATTACTATTATCGAAATTCCAAAAGATGATCCTGATTTAATCGCAACAGATGCACGAGTAATTAATTATAAAGGAAATGATTATTTAACTACGCTATCGCATTTGCGTTTATTATGCAGTGAAAATGGACGTGATTTTTATGAACCTGAAAATTATCCATCCTTAGTTGGAGAAGGTATTTTAGAAACATTCGGGATAGAAGATTGTCGTGTTTCCTTAATCGAAGGAACTTATTATTTGACCTTTACTTCAGTATCAGATAATGGCGTTGGTGTAGGTTTACGTACCACAACAGATTGGAAAAATTTCCAGAAACACGGTATGATATTACCGGCACATAATAAAGATTGCGCCATTTTTGAAGAAAAAATAAACGGCTTATTTTATGCTTTACATCGCCCGAGCAGCGTAGATATTGGCGGAAATTATATTTGGATCGCATCTTCTCCGGATGGTATTCACTGGGGAAATCATCATTGTATTCTTAAAACACGAAAACGACTTTGGGACAGTAAAAGAATTGGCGCTGGAGCTTCGCCTATTAAAACAGATAAAGGCTGGCTGGAAATCTATCATGGAGCCAATGAAAATCATCAATATTGTTTAGGAGCATTTTTAATGGATTTAAACGATCCGACAAAAGTAATCGCAAGAACCGAAGAACCAATTATGATCCCCACAACAAGTTATGAACTAAGCGGATTTTTTGGAAATGTAGTATTTACAAATGGTCATATTATTGAACCTGACGGCGATACTGTTACGATCTATTATGGCGCTTCGGACGAATTTGTATGTGGAGCGCAATTTTCGATCAAAGAGATTCTTTTACTTCTAAAAAACAACTAATGTTTAAAAAACTTATATCAGAAATTGATCATTTTAAAAGCCAAACCCATAATTTTCGTATACTAATATTCACAAATCTGGTCTATGCACTGGTATTGCCTGTAATCGATATTTTTGTTGCCGCTTATATTATGAGGAATTCAAATGATACCTCAAAAGTTGTCATTTATCAATTAGCAATTTATACCGGAATCCCGCTTACATTTTTGTTAAATGGATTCTTATTGAAACATTTAAATATCAAAAAATTATATTCAATTGGAATGATGCTTAGCGGTGTTTCGATGATAATCATGATGTCTTTAAAAACACTTGATCTTACCGGAATTGGTATCGCAGGTATTACTATGGGGCTTTCATTTGGTTTGTATTGGGCAAATAGAGATTATCTTGCTTTGGCAATTACAAACGATGAAAACCGAAACTATTATTACGGTTTAGAAACCTTTATTTATACCATAATTGCAATTGCAATCCCGGCAACAATTGGCTGGTTTATACAGTCAAAAACAGGTGAAGATCAAAAACACGAAGCCTACGTAATCATTACAGGAATCGTTTTTCTGATTACAATCGCCGCTTCAATAGTTTGTTACAGAGGTAAATTTGAAAATCCGACACAAAAAAAGTACATCTTTTTCAAATTTCATCCCTTATGGTATAAACTATTGTCGCTTGCTACATTCAAAGGTTTAGCACAAGGATTCCTTGTTACAGCTCCTGCAATGCTTATTTTTAAAATATTAGGAGAAGAAGGCGCATTAGGCAAAGCACAATCAATAGGTGCAATACTAGCCGCCATCATCATTTATTTTATCGGACGTTTTTCAAAACCATCAGATCGAATCAAAATCTTTTCAGCAGGACTAATTCTATTTGCTTTAGGAGCTTGTATAAACGGATTATTCTTTGATAAAACCGGCGTAATACTCTTTCTATTATTGCTGCTTATTGCAAAACCTTTGATGGATTTAGCCTACTTCCCTATTCAGTTAAAAGTAATTGATATTGTATCCCGCATCGAAAAAAGAGGTGAGTTTACCTATATCTTAAATCATGAAGCAGGTTTATATATTGGAAGACTTTTTGGAGCCGGAACTTTCCTAACCTTATATTATGTAGTTTCAGAAGATTTTGCTTTAAGATACGCCATAGGAATCATCGCACTATTACAATTATGCTCGATTTTTATCAGCAAAAAAATTATAAAACAAGGACTGGAACTTTCTCCGGAAATTGAAACAAACAAAAAAGTACTAGAAAAAGTAGCTGCAGAACTACTTTAAAATAAAAACATAAAATGAATACATTTATAAAAATTACTGTCTGTTGTTTGTTTACTTTAGGCCTCACAGCTCAGGTAAAACAACAAAAAATTCCTCGTGTAGATCAAATGCCAAATCTACCACAACCATTAAAAATAATTGATTATAAAAAACTGGCTTTAGATTTTGATAAAACCGTTTATGATTTTAATGCCAAAGGTAAATTTTGGCCAATGGTCTGGATGGATGATACCCAGAAAAATTTCCCGCAAAAAGTTGTAGGATTATATACGGCTGTGGCCGATGTAAGACAAGGACCTGATCATAACAACGGAATGTTTCATGAAGCGCTTGCAACAATGGGAGCAACTTTAGGCGCAACTTTGGTTGGAATCGACAAAAACCAGCCAAACCTAAACTATGTTGGAATGCTTAAGAACTATTTCAACAAGGAAACGAATTGGAATATTATGATGAATAATACCTGTCCAGAAGTTGCACTTTTGGGCGGTGGTTACGGTCGTGACTGGTGGTATGATGTATATCCGAATCTATTATTCTTTGCCGTTTATGATAAATATCCTAACGAACCCGGTTTTACCGAAATCGCTAAAAGTATTGCAGACAAGTTTTATGAAGCCGATGTAATTTTAAATGGCAATTATGAATATTCCTATTTTGATTACAACAAAATGACGCCAATGACAAATCATATTTGTACACAACCTGACGCAGCAGCAGGACATGCTTGGGTTTTGTATATGGCGTATAAAAAGTTTGGAGATGCTAAATATTTAAAGGGAGCAAAAAGTGCTTTAGCAGCTTTAGAATCACAATCAAAAAATCCAACTTATGAAGTTTTAATGCCTTTTGGAGCTTATTTAGCCGCCAGAATTAATGCCGAAAATGGAACTAAATACAACACTAACAAAATGCTTGACTGGACATTTGACGGAACACCAATCTGTCGTGAAGGCTGGGGAGCTTTAGTTGGAAACTGGAACGGAATTGACATTTCAGGAACTTTTGGAAGCACTGTAGATCATGGCGGATATGGCTTTTTAATGAATACTTATGATGCTGCCTGGCCATTAGTACCAATGGTGAGATACGATCAATCCTATGCAACTGCAATTGGCAAATGGATGTTGAACGCTGCAAATGCTTCACGCTTTTTTTATCCGCAATATATGCCAAAAGAACATCAGACTATTCCTGAACTTGCCGAAGTTACCAAAGGAGTAATTGGTTATGAAGGAATTATAAAACAATCAAGTTATAAAGAATACGAAAACTTAAAAGGTCCCGTAGCACAAGGCGACGGTCCGCTTTGGGTATTGGGAGAAAATCCAAAAGAATCTCAATTTAGCGTTTATGGAAGTGGTCATGTTGGGATTTTCGGAAGTATTATTCAGGCTACAAACGTAACAGGAATATTGCAACTTGATTTATTAGCCACAGATTTTTATCACGATAAAGCTTATCCATCATACTTATATTATAATCCATATACAACAAGTAAAACTGTTACTATAAAAACTGAAAAAGGCAAAAAAGTAGATTTATACAATACCGTTTCCGGAACTTTTATAGCAAGAAATGTTTCTTCTTCCTCTAAAATAAAAATTGATCCATTAAATGCAGCAATAATTGTAATTGTTCCGTCAAGCGGAAAAATAACATATGAAGGTGAAAAAATGCTAGTTGATGGTATTATCGTAGATTATAAATCACAACAAAAAAAGTAGCTTATTTCTAAATTCTCATACAAAAACGCAGAGTTGTAAAGTCAGGTTTTATAAACTTTTTTCTTTGCGCCTCTGCGTCTTTGCGCGAATAAACAATACTATTATAACTTAAAAAGACAATAAGTATTATGAAATATAATCTATTCAATTGTGCCTTCTTTTTTCTGTTAATGCTAAATATCAACACAACGAATGCTCAAAAAACAGCAGACCAAAAATGGTGGAAAGAAGCAGTTTTTTATCAAATTTATATGCCTAGTTATGCCGATAGTAATGGTGACGGATATGGCGATTTTAAAGGAATGACTCAAAAACTGGATTATCTGCAAAATCTGGGTATAAAAGGTATTTGGCTTACTCCTTTTCTCAAATCTCCAAAAGTAGATAACGGTTATGATGTTGCTGATTATTATGAAATTGATCCTACTTACGGAAATAAAGCTGACTTTGATACTTTCCTGAATGAAGCACACAAACGAAACATTAAAGTAATTATAGATATGGTTTTTAATCATACTTCTACTGATAGCAAATGGTTTCAGGAATCCAGAAAATCAGAAGACAATCCGTATCGTGATTATTATATTTGGAAAGACGAACCTAATAATTGGGAATCTTTTTTTGGAGGAACGGCATGGGAAAAAGACAATCTAACCAATCAATATTACTATCATAAGTTTGATAAAAGAATGGCCGATCTAAATTGGTCAAATCCAAAAGTAGTTGCTGAAATTCAGAATGTTTTGCGTTTTTGGCTCGATGCCGGTGTCGATGGTTTCAGATTGGATGTAATTAACTTTTTAACCACAAACGGAATCACACAAGATAATCCGATGAAAGACGGAAAACAAGATCACATTAATGATATTGATCAGGAAGGTGTGAAAAATGCCATGAAAATTATAAAATCAACCGTTAATGAATATGACAATCGCTTTATTGTGGGCGAAATAGGAAGCGATAAAATCGAAGTTTTAAAACAATATCAATCACAGGATTTATTAGATGTCGTTTTTAATTTCAATTTTGGAAGCATAAAAGAATTTTCAACACAACGCATTTTCGATGAATTGCAAAGTATGGAGAAAAACATGAGCAATTATCCAACTTTGTTCTTCGGAAGTCACGATATGCCAAGAATGATCGACCGATTAGCAAATGGTAATGTAAATAAAGCGACAGCATTGACCGCTTTGATACTTACTGCAAAAGGAGTTCCGTTTATTTATTATGGCGAAGAAATTGGAATGCATAATATTACAGCCAAAAACATTGACGAAATGGTCGATATTCAAGGAAGAACACATTATAAATTGGCAATCGAAAATGGCAAAAATGACACAGAAGCACTTCTGGAAGGCAATGAACATAATCGCGATAAATCACGCAGCCCAATGCAATGGAATGCAAATTCTTTTGCAGGATTTTCAAAAGAAAAAACATGGATTAAGATTAATTCCGATTATAAAAAAACAAATGTTGCTGTTTTAGAAAACCAAAAAAATTCTATTCTTAACAGTTATAAAAAACTTATCGCTTTAAGAAATAAGGAAAAAGTTTTGCAATATGGAACTTATGATAATCTTGAACCTTCAAAAGATCAAATTTCATTTACAAGATCTTTCAAAGGAGAAAAAATTACAGTTATAATTAACTTTGGTTTAAAAAAGGAAATACAAATACCAAAGAATTCCAAAATATTAATGGGAAGTAAAACTCTAAAATCAAATAGCTTTATTGTTTATAAAAATTAAGTTCTCTTTTTATAAGATTTTGAAAGCCTTATAAAAAGAGAACTATTAAAACAAACCTAACAGTCCCGAAGCCTCGGGATTAAAAACCTGTTAGGTTAAACTATTTTACTTCATAAATAAATGATTCTGAAGGCGCTATTTCAACGATAACAGTTCCTTCTCCATTCTTTACAACCAAAACATTTTTCTTATTCGAATACAATTGATCTGTAAGCACATATTTGCCATCTTTTAAATTCCATTTTAGAATAACATCAGATGGAATCTTCAAATTAAACGTACTTGTTTTTTCAGAAGAAAAATTAGCAACAATTACCAGTTTTTGGCTTTCAGACCAACGAACATATGAATAAATTGATTCATCATAACCTTGATTATTTTGACGGTTTACAGATTGAATCTCTTGGAAATCTCCCATTAAAGCCGAACTATTAATCGAAAAATTCAGCAATCTTTTATAAAAATCACGAAGACTTTTTTCTGAATCCGATAATTTTCCACCATCAAATTTTCCTTCATTCATCCAGCGTTGGTGATTTGGAACTCCAATATAATCAAAAATAGAAGTTCTGGAATGTGTTCCAAAACCAGCATTTTCATTTCCTGCCTCACCAACTTCCTGTCCAAAATAAACCATTGTTGGCGAAGTACTAATTGTTGTTGAAACCACCATTAAAGGTTTTCCTCTTTCCGGAGTTGCTGCAAATTCAGGACTTGCCAAACGCTGTTCGTCGTGATTGTCTAAAAAATGAAGCATATGATGTTCAATATCAGACATTCTTTTTTGAATATCAGACAATCCATCAGGATTAGATTTTCCTCGAATAACATCTTTCAGTTTATCATACGTTTCTACTTTATCATACAAATAATCCATTTTTCCTAAACGGATATAATTGCGATATTCATTTGGATTATAAACTTCTGCCAATAAAAAAGCATTTGGATTTTTCATTTTGATTGCAGAGTTCATATAACTCCAAAATTCATAAGGAACCATTTCGGCCATATCATAACGGAAACCATCAACTCCTTTTGCCGTCCAGTACAAAGCAATAGATTTAAACTTTTTCCAGGAATCCGGAACGTCTTTATCCTGCCAAAAAGCAAAATGTTCCTGATATGATTTTTGATCAAATCCAGCTGGAAGTTCAGGGAAATCTTTAGAACCATCAGGACGAATTCCGTAATTTACTTTTACCGTTTCGTACCAGTCATTTTGATCCGGTTTTACTTTTCGGGAACCATTTCCTGTCCATTTTGCGGGATTTTCATCAAAATAGCCATCAATCATTGGATTTTTTTCTCCGTTTAACGGAATATCTCCATCCGGAATTTCAAAATGAACCTTCGGAATATAATAGAAGTTGTTATTTCTGTCGTATTCAACATTTACATTATCATTGGCACCAAAATCTTTTACGCCTTCGGGATTATTTTTCCCTTCATATTTACGGGCAATATGATTGGGTACAATATCAATAATTAGCTTTAAACCAGCTTTGTGAGTTCTGGCAATAAGAGCTTCAAATTCCTGCAATCTATTCGCAGGATTTACAGCCAAATCAGGATTCACATTATAATAATCTTTTACGGCATAAGGCGATCCTGCACGACCTTTTACTACTTCGGGATCATCATTTGAGATTCCGTAAGCCGTATAATCCCGAACCAAAGCATGATGCGGAACTCCGGTATACCAAATATAAGTAACGCCTAAATCTTTAATTTCATGAAGTGCTTTATCAGTAAAATCATTAAATTTCCCTACACCATTTTCTTCAATTGTTCCCCAGGGTTTATTTTTTGTGTTTTTATTTCCAAACAAACGTGTAAAAACCTGATAAACCACAATTTTCTTCTCAGCAGGAACTTCTTCTTTGGTAGTATTCATTTTTAAATCTTTTGTTTTACATGCTGAAAACAGCATTGTTGCGGCCATTCCTGCAACTACAATTCTTTTATTTATCATGTCTTTTATAATCTGAACTTTTGGTCTAGTTAGTAAATCTGGTATTTTAAACCATTTTCTAAATTTAAACTAAATTTTAAAACTCAGAAGAAAACCTCTTTAATTTCAATTGCTAAAAATCAAACTACAACGAAATAGTTACACTTTTTGTTGGTAACTAAAAGAAGGTACAGAGGTTCTGAGTGGCAAAGGTTAAAAGGTTTTTTGAAATGAATTAAAGATTTTAAAATCTAAAAACACATAGTAACCGCATAAGTTTATTTTTGTGCCGTTAGGCACTAAATATTGGTAGTAAATGAATTCAGGATTGATTTTACGTGCCGTAGGTACCTGACATTTATCGATTTGTTGCGTACCTAACGGCACGCTTGGGTAATCATTGTAATTTTTACTACCAATATTTAGTGCCTAACGGCACAATTCAAGCTACAATTTAAACTCCTACGTATCCTCTATCTACAAACCTTTATCTCTTTGAATCTTTGACTTTGAACCTATAACGCTATGCTAGACGCACTGCTGTGCGTCTCTACGATATACATTGTGAATAAAATTCATTTACAAAAAACACCAACAAACCTTTATACCTTTGCTACTCTGAACCTTTGAACCTAATAAAAAAACCTTTGCATCTAAAATCTATAATTTAATCCTAATAACATTATAAGGTTGTAACCTTTTTCATAAATTTGACAAAAATTTAATCAATTGAAGAAATCACTCTTTTTCATATCTTATTGTTTGCTTTTGTTAAGCGTACAATCCATTTTTGCACAAGCGCCAAAGCCAAAAACAATTAATATTGAGAATTCTGACCTCGTAGAAGTGAATCAGGTTTTAGTGCCAGATGGAATTTTGCTTACCGGAAATGTAAAAGTAAATCATGATGGTGTTGTCCTGACTTGTAATAAAGCCTATTTTTTTCAAAAAGAAAACTACATCAAAGCTTTCGGAAACGTGCAATTAGTGCAAGGTGATACTTTGTTTTTAAATAGTAAATATGCCGAATACAGTGGAAACTTGAAAAAAGCTTTCGCAACGGGTGATGCCGTCATGAGTTCGCCTGATGCTACTTTGCAAACCGATACGATTAATTTTGACCGAAATGTTCAGCAGGTTTTTTACAATACAAAAGGTACAATTGTCAATAAAGACAACACTTTAGTAAGTAAATCAGGAAGATATTATGTTTCAGAAAAGAAATTTCAGTTCTTAACAGAAGTTACCATTACAAATCCTAAATACGTAATAAAATCTAATCACTTAGATTATTATAGTAATTCCGGACATACCTATTTATTTGGACCATCGACGATTACCAGTAAAGCCAATTATATTTATACAGAAAAAGGCTTTTATGATACCAAGAAAAATCTCGCCCACTTTTTACGGAGATCCTATATAAAATATGATGACAGACTTATAGAAGGCGATAGTTTATATTATAATCGGAATATTGAATTTGCATCGGCAACGCGAAATGTAAAAATTACAGATTCTATAAATCGCGGAATTGTAAAAGGACATTATGCCGAGATTTATAAACTTAAAGATTCCATGTTTGTAACCAAAAGAGCGGTTGCAATAAACCTTGTCGAAAATGACTCCGTTTACATTCACGGAAAAAAATTAATGGTAACCGGTAAAGAAGGAGAACGCATTATTAGAGCTTTTAACAATGTTCGTTTTTACAAAATCGACATGAGCGGAAAATGTGATTCTTTGCACTCAGAGACTAAAATTGCATTGACAAAACTAATTGGAAGTCCAATTATATGGAACGGCGAAAACCAAATTACCGGCGAAGTAATCCATTTGATTGGTGATCAGACTACCAGAAAATTAGATTCACTAAAAGTGCTCAATAACACCTTTCTCGTCTCGAAGGACACACTCGGAACCGGTTATAATCAAGTCAAGGGAATCAATTTATTTGGAAAATTTAAAGACGGAAAACTCCATGATGTAGATGTTATAAAAAATACCGAAGTCATATATTTCATGCGGAATGATGCACATGAACTCATTGGAATCAATAAAAATGTAAGCAGTAAAATCAATCTGCTTCTGGAGAATAATGCCGTAGAAACTATTAGCTTTTTCAATAAAGTCGATGGCGATATTTACCCCGAAGCCGACTTACCCGAAAACGCCCGTAAACTAAGAGGTTTGGTCTGGCGCGGCGATGAACGAATAAAGTCGAAAGACGATATTTTTACTGCCGAAGACAATGAACTCAACGACAAATTAATACAAGAAGGAAAAGACCAAGAAGCTAAGGATAAAGACACTCCGATGAAAGTCAGGAAAGAAACCTTAGATTACGACAAGAAGAAACCGGCTGCAAAAGCAGCAGCAAAACCTTCGGCGAAAGTCAAAACTAAAGCAGTAAAATAGTTATCAGGTTTTAGTATTCAGTCGCAATTGTCAGTTTACAAAGCTTTGTGATCTTTGCATTTTAATAATGTAAACTTGATTGCAGCTTTGCAAACTTTGCGTAAATCTTTGCGATCTTTGCGGTTAAATTCAGTCACCGTCTAAGTTTACAGCAACTTGAAACAAAAAAACTCAGAAGCTAAGAATCTTAGCAACTTTGAACATTTAAAAAAATGAATCCAGATTTTATAAAATATCAAGCGCAAACCTCTCCTTATCCATTAGGAATGGAAGTTTCGCATGCCATAGGCTCATACGTTTACGACACAAACGATAAAAAATATTTAGATTTCGTAGCCGGAGTTTCGGCTTGCACACTAGGACATCAGCATCCAAGAGTCAATCAAGCCATAAAAGATCAGTTAGACAAATATTCGCACGTCATGGTTTATGGTGAATATTCGCAAAGTCCGGCCGTTCAATATTGCAAATTACTAGCTTCGCTTCTACCGGAATCTTTAAATAAAACCTATTTAGTAAATTCAGGTACAGAAGCGATTGAAGGCGCCTTAAAATTAGCAAAACGAACAACAGGCCGTAGTCAGCTTATTTCGTGTCATAACGCTTATCACGGTAACACAATGGGCTCTATGAGTGTTATGGGATTCGAAGAACGCAAACAAGCCTTTCGTCCTTTGCTTCCGGATGTTGATTTTATTACATTCAATAACGAAGCCGATTTAGAAAAAATAACCACCAGAACAGCCGCAATACTTTTAGAAACTATTCAGGGAGGCGCAGGATTTATTCAGCCTCATGATAATTTTTTACAAAAAGTTCGCAAGCGTTGCGATGAAGTTGGAGCGATGATGATTGTCGATGAAATTCAGCCTGGATTTGGTAGAACCGGAAAACTTTTTGGCTTCCAAAATTACGATGTCATTCCGGATATCGTCGTTATGGGAAAAGGAATGGGTGGCGGAATGCCGGTTGGTGCTTTTACAGCTTCGGCAGAAAAAATGGATCTTTTAACAGAAAATCCTAAGTTAGGACACATTACGACTTTTGGAGGTCATCCTGTCATTGCGTCAGCATGTCTGGCTACTTTGCAGGAATTAACTGAAACTAACCTTATGACAGAGGCTTTAGAGAAGGAAAAACTCTTCAGATCGCTTTTGGTACATCCTTTGATAAAGGAAGTTAGAGGAAAAGGATTAATGCTCGCAGCAATGACTGAAACAGCCGAAATAACCAACGAAGTTATTTTGAACTGTCAAGACAAAGGTCTCATTTTATTCTGGTTGCTATTCGAAGGATGCGCCATTAGAATAACACCACCATTAACCATTTCTGAAGAAGAAATAAAAGAAGGTTGTGCCATAATCCTGAGTGTTATGGATGAAATCTTGAAAAAAGGGCAAAAAGCATAATTTGGAGCTATTTCCTGCTCCCGAAGTTTCGGGACGCTTTATCTTTAATCCGTCGCGGCGGAACAAAAGGATATCGCTTCTATCAGGGCTAAAACTCCCGGTTAAAAATAAAATATAATAATAACTAGTAATCTCTTTTAAAATAAGAAGATTATGACTAAAAACAGAATAGGAATTCTGTCCATATTGTTAATTAAATTGTTCAAAACAATTAATTTCCTTTCCCCACAACAATAATATGGTTGCCTAAATTTATAACAGGCTAATTTCAAATAAACAAAGTATGCAATTAAGCAACGAAGAAGAAGATTATAACCTATCCCTATCCAAATTTGAGTCTATGTTAAAAACTAACAAAGTGCTCTTTTTTGATTCTGAAGAATTTGAAGAAATCATTCTTCATTATTTAGATATAGGTAAGGCTAATTTAGCAAAAAAGGCCTTGAAACTTGCATTAGACCAACACCCAAAATCTACGGGCTTAAAATTAGTACAAGTAGAAATGTTGGTTTACGACGACAAACTGGAAATCGCCGAAAAACTCCTGAATGAGTTATATGCAATCGAACCTAATAACGAGGAAATTTACATCCAAAAAGCCAATATTTGTTCTAAGAGAGATCAACACGAAAAAGCGGTAGAATTGCTTAAAATTGCCTTGCAATATACAGACGACTACGCTGATGTGTACAACTTGATTGGAATGGAATATCTGTTTATGGATAACCTTGAGATGGCAAAAGACAGTTTTATCAAATGTCTTGAAGAAGATTTAGAAGATCAATCTGCTTTGTATAATGTGGTTTATTGTTTTGAATTTTTAGATCAAAATCAGGAAGCCATTCTATATCTTAACGATTATATCAATAAAAACCCATATAGCGAAATCGCCTGGCATCAGCTTGGACGTTTGCATTATGGCGTAAAAGAATACGAAAATGCGATTCGCGCTTTTGACTATGCAACTCTTATTGATGATGAATTCTTAGGCGCTTTCATGGAAAAAGCAAAAGCCTACGAACGTCTTAAAAAATACAGCGAAGCGATCGAAAGCTACAACAGAACTATCGAGTTAGACGATGCAACTTCTTATGCGTTATTGCGTATTGGAAAATGCTACGAAAAGCTAGGTAATTCGGCAAAAGCATTACAATATTACAACCAAACTGTACATGAAGATCCACTTTTAGATAAAGGCTGGATTGCAATTACTGACTTTTATGTTCGTCAAAAAAACTTTCAAAAAGCATTATTTTTTGTAAATAAAGCTTTGGCTATCGACAATCAAAATCGTTTGTACTGGAAACGTTATGCGACGATCAACAAACAAATGAACTTTTTTGAAGAAGCTGAATTTGGATACAGAAAAGCAGTAGAATTTGGAGATTATGCATTAGATACCTGGTTATTCTGGGTTGACATACTTCAGTTTTTAGGTGAATTCGAAAGCGCAATTCAAACCTTATTGCAAGCAACTGAATATTTTCCTGAAGAAAACGAAATCGAATATCGTTTAGCAGGATTATATTTTATGATTCAGGACAATACAAAAGCAAAATTTCATTTAAGCAATGGTTTGCGTTTGAACTTTGAAAACTACATTTTAATCGAAGATTTATTTCCTGTAGTTTGGTCAAAAAAAATGGTTAAAAATTATATTGAAAAACATAGAAAAGAATAATGATTGATATTTTAAGAAGACGTTTTGGCTTGTTGGGCCGTAATATTAGTTACTCATTTTCAAAAGGATATTTTACAGAAAAATTCAGCGATGAAGTTTTTGCCGGCAACAGCTACGAAAACTTCGATATTTCTGAAATTAATTATTTCACTGAATTAGTAAAAAACAATCCCGATTTAAAAGGATTAAATGTTACAATCCCATACAAAGAACAAGTTATTCCGTTCTTACATAAACTATCAAAAAAAGCGGCCTTAATTGGTGCTGTAAACACTATTAAATTCACGAAAAACGGAGAATTAAAAGGTTACAACACCGATTATTATGGTTTCAAAAAATCATTAAAACCATTATTAGAACCGCATCACAAAAAAGCCCTGATTCTGGGAACCGGCGGCGCATCAAAAGGTGTTGCCTTTGCTCTTGACGAATTAGATATTCCGTATACTTTTGTTTCCAGAGAATCTAAGGAAAACATCATTGATTACAGTTTAATTAATGCTACTACTTTTGATAATTTTCAGATTATTATCAATTGTACTCCGGTAGGAACAAGTCCAAATATTGAAGCTTGTCCAGATCTTCCTTATGAGTTTTTTACTGAGAAACATATTGCTTACGATTTAATATACAATCCGGAAGAAACTCAGTTTTTAAAAAATGCCAAAGAAAAAGGCGCAACAATAAAAAATGGTTACGACATGCTAATTTTTCAGGCAGAAAAAGCGTGGAAAATCTGGAATAAATAAAAATATAATTACAAATAAAACGGTAGAATTCTTTTTGTAACTTAGTCTATTCATTAATAGATGGTTATGAAAAAATTTCTACCTTTTTTTTTACTCATTTTTCCATTTTACAATTCACTTTTGGCTCAGGATACTATTAATGAGCAGAAAGAAAGCATATATACAGAAGCACGTTATCATTATTATCTAAAAACAATATTACTCTTTAATGAGTATTTAGATACTGAAACAGGTTCATTTAATACAACACAACTTCGTTTCCTGCATCCTATCGCTAATAAAGCGTGGAACTTGCGAGTCGATCTTCCTTTAGTTTCTACAAATACGAGCTCTATAAACAAAACCGGTATTGGTGATATTGGCGTTGGCATTAGCTATATACCTTATTTAAAACACAAAAAAGATGGAATTGCTTTTCGCGCCAGAATAATCTCAAACTCCGCTGTAGATCCAGCTCTTGGATCAGGTAAATGGGTCTTTGCTCCGGCTATTTTCTACGGAAAATATATAAAGAAAGATCATATTTTATGGATCGTTTCTCTAGAAAACCAAATGAGTTTTGCAGGATCTGACAATAGAAGCGATATCAATCTTACTGCATTCGAAAATTACTTTATGTTTATACTGGGAAAAAACTGGATTGCTGCTGATGTTGCTTTTAAATACAATAACACCAATAAAGGTTATCCTAATAATGCTTTTGTAGAATTTGGCAGAAGGATTACTAAAAACGATATGGCTTACATCCATCCAAGTGTGGCTTTTGGCGGACATAAAACCTATAACTATGGTATCGAAGTTGGAATGCTAATTTTATTTTAATCCGCTTCAAACTATTAGAGAATCTCGTCAAATACATTTTTTCATAATTCTAACTATTGTAAAAAAACAACTCATTTTAATTTAAAATAGAGACTTCCTATAAATTTCCTTAAAAGTGTATAAATTACCCATTTAATTAAACTTCAAAAAAAATAGCAAAAAAACCGATATCACATTCCTAAATTACTTCATTAAATAGGAATTTCATCGTAAAATCACGTATAAACAAACGATTTATTTTGTATTTAGAAACTCCTTTACTATCTTTCGCTCTGTTTACAATAAAAACCTTATACATTTAAAATGTTAGAAGAAAAGAATGATAACCTGCAAGAAGCAGACGGAAAATTAGAAATCGAGATTAACGATTCTACACAAGATAATGCAATTGAAACTACTGGTTCTGAAGCAGCAACTGAAGATACAATTTCAAATGAAGAAGTTGTAGCAGAAAATACGGTTGAAGCTGAATCTACAGAAACAGAGCATCAAACAGCATTAGATGCTATAACAAATTCGAATGCCGAAGAAAGTGAAGATGAAACGCTAAAAGAGCGCCATGATATTCCTATGCAGGATTATAATACTTTCTCGCTTGATGCGCTTGTTGATGAATTGAAAAAATTGATCAACGACGATAAAGTGATGTCTGTAAAAGAGCATATCGAAGAAATTAAGAAAGCATTTTTACTACAATACAACCATCTTATAGAGGAGAAAAAGGAAGAATTCAACGCTTCTAAAGAAGATCCTAACGAAGAATTCGAATATCATTCTCCATTAAAATCTAAGTTTGATGAATATTATAATGTTTTTAGAGAAAAAAGAAATGCTCACTTTAAACATTTACAAACAAACCTTAAATCAAATTTAGACAATCGACTTGCAATAGTAGAGGAACTAAAAGAGCTTATAAATCCGCAGGAAAACATCAAAGACACGCTTAAACATTTTAATGATTTAAGAGAAAGATGGAAAAATGCCGGAGCAATTCCAAAAGATAAATACAATCACGTTTGGAACAATTATCACTTTCACGTAGAGAATTTTTATGATTATCTGCATTTAGATCGTGAAGCAAGAGATTTAGATTTCAAATACAATCTTGAACAAAAGCAAAAAATTATTGCACGTGTTGAAGAATTAGTAAACGAAACTGACATCAGCAAAGCATTCCGTGAGTTACAAGACTTACACAGAATCTGGAAAGAAGATATTGGTCCGGTTTCAAAAGAACACCGTGATAGTATCTGGAATAAATTCAGTGAACTGACTAAAAAAATTCATGACAAAAGAGAAATTTTATTCGAAAGCCAAAGAGCAAACGAACAAAACAATCTTGAAGTTAAGAAAGAAATCATTGGGAAAATTGAGGTTTTAGGAACTGAAAAAGTAAATTCTCACTCACAATGGTTAGTACAAATTCAGAAAGTAGAAGCACTTAGAAATGAGTTTTTTGCTGCCGGAAAAGTACCATCAGAAGTAAATGAAGAAACTTGGGCTGCATTTAAAACTGCCGTTAGAAACTTTAATTCTTTTAAAAATTCATTTTACAAAGACATTAAAAAAGACCAAAACGACAATTTAAACAAAAAAATGGCTCTTGTTGCGAAAGCAAAAGAATTACAAGAAAGCACAGATTTTGGCGCTACAACTCCTGTAATGAAACAAATTCAGGAAGAGTGGAAACAAATAGGTCACGTTCCTAAAAAATATTCAGATAAAATCTGGAAAGAATTTAAAGACGCTTGTAATCATTATTTTGATAAATTAAAAGAGCACAAATCAGAAGAAAACGTTGATGAAGTTGCTGCTTTTGACAATAAAAAAGCTTACTTAGATATTCTAAGAGCATACCAACTTACTGGTGATCACAAAACTGATTTAGACGCTATAAAAGCACATATCGAAATCTGGAAAGGTTACGGAAAAGTTCCTTTTGCAAGACGTCATATCGAAGGAAAATTCAATAAAATCCTTGATGCTCTTTTTGAAAAATTAAGTTTGAGTAAAAAAGAAACTGAAATGATGCGTTTTGCTAACAGAATTGATTCTTTATCTGACAGCAATGATACTCGTAAATTAGACAACGAGAAGATATTCATAATGCGCAAAATTGAAGAAGTTCAAAATGAAATCTTCCAATTAGAAAATAACATTCAGTTCTTTACAAATACTAAAAATGCGAAAAAAGAAAACTCAATTGTTCTTGAAGTTCGCAAAAACATCGCTATCCACAAAGAAAGCCTTGAAGTTTGGAAAGATAAATTGAAGCAATTACGTAATTTGGGACAAGAATAAGGTTCTAAGTTTCTACAATAAATAAAAAAAGGTGTAATGATATTTTCGTTACACCTTTTTTTTGTTGGGGTCATTTTTTTGTTGGAGTCATTTTACCGCAAAGATGCAAAGGTTTACGCAAAGTTCGCAAAGCTAGTTCAACATAAAGCTTTGCGAACTTTGCGTTTACTAAGCGCAATCCTGAACAAGAAATCTTTGCGCCTTTGCGGTAAAATTTTATCCCCATTTTTAAGATTGCTGGCAATTCTACGAGACAAAGCTTTGCGAACTTTGCGTTTACTAAGCACAATCCTGAACATAAAAACTTTGCGCCTTTGCGGTAAAATCCACTCCAACATTTACCTAATCCCAACCCCAAACTTAACATTCTAATTAAATTTCATAAAACTATTCTTTAAAATATTGATTATATTTGAGAATCAAAAGATTATAAACCTAAAATAGTATAAAATGAAATTTACAAGAAAAGCAAATGCCAACTGGAAAGGAACCGGCATGGAAGGAAAAGGAACTATAAGTACACAAAGTACAACATTAGATAATGCACAATTATCGTTTAAAACAAGATTTGCAGACGGAGTAGGAACAAATCCCGAAGAACTTGTTGCAGCAGCGCATTCTGGCTGTTTTACGATGCAATTAAGTTTTTTATTAAACGAAGGAGGTTTTACTGCAGATGATCTAAACACAGAAGCGACAGTAACTTTTGAAGACGGAACAATAACACTTATTCACTTAGACTTAAAAGGAAAAGTTCCAGGAATTTCTGCCGAAGAATTTGAAAAAACAGCTGCAAAAGCAAAAGAAATCTGCCCAATCTCGAAACTTTTAAATACAACAATTACATTATCTGCTGCTTTAGTTTAGTCAATACAGTAATTTTTAAACAAAAAAATATCCCGCTTTTGACGGGATATTTTTTTATAGTAATAAGAATTAAAATTCTTAGTTCATTGTAGCTTTTAATGCTTTTGCTTCAGCAGTCATTTCTAAAGCTTTATAAACTCCTAATAATGTTTTAGAAACATCTTCGTTTTTAGGATCTAATTCGTTTGCTTTTTTAAGGTAAGGAATAACTCCTCTAAAAACATTTTCTCTTTGTGCTTTCAAGACATCGTAACGTTTCATATCTTTTGCAGAAGTACCCAATTTATTCATTTCATCAATGATTGGTTTCTCAGCCTCTAATTTTAATGCTGCAAGGTTAAGGTAAGCATTAGTATAGTTTGGATTGATTTCAATAGCTTTTAAGTAATATTTCTCAGCATCAGCGCTATTTTTTGCATTACCACTGATTACACCTAAATTAAAAACAAGATCAGCATTGTTTGGTTCTTTTTCTAAAGCTTGAGTAACTAATGTTTTGTAAGTATCATAGTCTTTAGTTTCAAGATATAAATTAGCTTCTGAAAGAATCAAAGAAGAATCATCAGGATTCGCTTTTCTTGCATCAGCGATCGCTTTTTTAGCCTCTTCTGTACGTCCTTTTTGAACTAAGATCAAAGCTAAATTTTTGTAGATCTCACCTCTTTTAGAAGGAATAACTTCTGTTTTTGGTTTTTCGTGAGTTCCTAATTTTAAAGCTAAATCTCTTTCTTTTGCAGAATTAAAACCATCTTCATTACCTGAAGCTTTATTTACAGCTGTATAAGAAGTACCTTTTCCAGAATAATTTAATTTTTTCAATTCTTCATACATTGGCAAAGCACTATCATAATCCTGAGCGTTTACTGCTGTTGAAGCTGCGTAATACAAGTTGATTGTATCTTTTTTGTCTAACAAATAAGCATCATACAATTTTTTCGCACCTTCTTTAACTTTTTTAGCCTGTGTGTCAGCAATAGCTGAATTAATAAGCTTTCCTTTAATTTCAGTAATTGAAGAAGCAGCCTGAACTGAATACTTTTGTTTTCCTGAAGTTTTCTCGATTTCAATTAACTTTTTATAGCTTTCAGCTGCATTCAATAAGTTTGCACCTTCTTCAACTTTTTTGTTAGCTAAATCCAAATAAGCATTTCCTTGTACAAAATAGTATTGCGCTTGTTCAACATCTTTGGCATTTACTACCAAGTTTTCAGCGTCTTTCAATATTGTAATTGCTCCTTGAGCATCGCCGCCTTTTAACGCTTTTTCAGCACTCTTAATTTGATCTTTCTGAGCAAAAGTAGCTACAGAAATCAATAATGCTGATGCTAGTATTACATACTTACTTTTCATAATATTCAATTTGTGTATTTAATTTTAATTATTCCTGGGTTAAATTTATTATTCTTCAGATTCCTCTTCTTCAGAGTCGTCTTCATCTTCTATTTCTTCTTCAGAATCATCGTCGTCGTCATCCTCAGCAGTTCCGTCATCTTCAAGAACTTCTAAATCCGGCTTAACTCTTTCGATAGCAGATTCAATAACATTTCCATCTTCGTCAACAACAACTTCTGCAACATCATCTTTCATAACTTTTGTTACAGCAGCAATAGAATCTTTACCTTTTAGGTTAATCAATCGAACACCTTGCGTTGCACGACCCATTACACGTAAATCTTCAATTGCCATTCTAATTGTTAATCCAGATTTGTTGATAATCATTAAATCATCAGCATCAGTTACATTACTAATAGAAATTAATTTTCCTGTTTTCTCCGTGATATTAAGTGTTTTCACACCTTTACCTCCACGGTTTGTAATTCTGTAAACATCTTCTCCGTCGTCATCAACTAATTTAGTACGTTTACCGTATCCGTTTTCAGTTACAACTAAAATCTGTGTATCGTTTACATTCTCTTTGTCAACAGTAACCATACCAATTACTTCATCAGTATCGTCTTTTAAGGTAATTCCACGAACTCCAGAAGCTGTTCTTCCCATTGGACGTGTTTTAGTTTCTTCAAAACGAACTAATTTACCAGACTTAACAGCCAGAATAATTTGGCTTTCTCCGTTAGTTAATTTCGCTTCAAGTAACTCATCACCTTCTTTAATTGTAATTGCAGCAACACCATTTACCCTTGGTTTAGAATATTTCTCTAAAGAAGTTTTCTTAACCTGACCTTGTTTCGTTACCATTACAAGATTATGACTATTGATATAATCTTTGTCTTTTAAGTCTTGTGTACAAATGAAAGCTTTTACTTTATCATCGCTTTCAATATTTACTAAATTCTGAATTGCTCTACCTTTTGCAGTTTTGCTACCTTCAGGAATTTCGTAAACACGCATCCAGAAACATTTTCCTTTTTGCGTAAAGAACATCATATATTGGTGATTGGTTGCAACGAACATATGCTCAAGGAAATCCTGATCTCTTGTTCCGGCGCTTTTTTGCCCAACTCCACCTCTATTTTGAGTTTTGTATTCTGTTAGGTTTGTACGTTTGATATAACCAGCGTGAGAGATTGTAATAACTACATTTTCATCCGCAATTAAATCTTCAATACTTACATCTCCACCAGAATATTCAATAGTAGAACGACGTTCATCTCCGTATTTCTCACGGATTTCTTCAAGTTCTTCTTTAATTAAGTTTGTTCTTAAATCTACATCTGCCAATAATGCTTTCAAATGTTCGATTAACTTCATTAATTCGTCAAATTCAGCTCTTAACTTGTCTTGTTCCAGACCTGTTAACTGACGCAAACGCATTTCAACAATTGCACGTGCCTGAATGTCTGACAAATTAAATCTTTCGATTAATTTCTCACGAGCTTCTTCTGTATTTTTAGAACCTCTGATTATCGCAATTACTTCATCAATATTATCAGAAGCGATAATTAAACCTTCTAAAATGTGAGCTCTTTCTTCAGCTTTACGCAATTCAAAACGAGTTCTACGAACTACTACATCGTGACGGTGCTCGATAAAATAGTGAATCATATCTTTTAGATTCAACATTTGTGGGCGACCTTTTACTAATGCAATATTGTTTACACTAAAAGAAGATTGTAATGATGTAAACTTATATAAGGTATTCAAAACTACGTTTGGCGTAGCATCACGTTTCAGGATATAAACGATACGCATACCGTTTCTATCAGATTCGTCACGAATATTTGCAATACCTTCAATTTTTTTATCGTTAACTAAATCAGCCGTACGCTTGATCATTTCGGCTTTGTTAACCTGATATGGAATCTCAGTAACAATGATACATTCTCTTCCGTCAACTTCTTCGAAACCAACTTTAGCACGCATTACGATACGTCCTCTACCAGTTTTAAAAGCTTCACGAACGCCTTCATAACCATATATTACACCACCGGTTGGAAAATCCGGAGCTTTAATATGCGTCATTAATTCATCAACTTCAATATCATTATTATCTAAGTACGCTAAAGTACCGTTGATAACTTCAGTTAAATTGTGTGGAGGCATATTTGTCGCCATACCAACTGCAATACCTGTTGCTCCGTTTACTAATAAAGTAGGAACTCTTGTAGGCATTACTTTTGGCTCATATAATGTATCGTCAAAGTTCAATTGAAAGTCAACTGTTTCTTTTTCGATATCTGCCATAATATCTTCAGAGATTTTACGCATTCTGGCCTCAGTATAACGCATTGCTGCAGGACTGTCACCATCGACAGATCCAAAGTTACCCTGACCGTCCACTAATAAATATCGCATACTCCATTCCTGAGCCATACGTACCATTGCATCATAAACAGAGGTATCTCCGTGTGGGTGATACTTACCAAGAACCTCCCCTACGATTCTCGCAGATTTTTTGTGGGCAGATCTTGAGGTTACTCCTAAATCATACATTCCGTAAAGAACTCTTCGATGCACTGGTTTCAAGCCATCTCTAACATCAGGAAGCGCTCTCGATACGATTACTGACATCGAATAATCGATGTAAGCTGATTTCATTTCATCTTCTATGTTAATAGGAATTAACTTTTCTCCTTCAGACATAAGTTGTTATGTTTAAATAATTATATTAGTTTCAAAGCGTGCCAAGATACGTTTTTTTGGAATTTTTTCAGCTATTTACTTACACTTATTTCAATGATTTATTAACAACTTTATTTTAGCTTTTAGTTAATAAATTAAGCGTATTTTAACGCTTTTATTGTTTTTTTTTTGTCTCTTAGCTGTCAGGAGATCTCGAAGGGTACGGTTTTTGTTTTTCAAACTGTAATTCACTAAATTTACAATACCAATTATATATTATGGATGATAATTTTTCACCAAGAGTAAAAGATGTTATTACATACAGTAAAGAAGAAGCCCTTCGCTTAGGACACGACTTTATTGGTACTGAACATCTAATGCTAGGCATTTTAAGGGATGGAAACGGAAAAGCTATTCATATACTTAATAACCTAGCAGTCGATTTAGACCATTTACGCAGGAAGGTAGAAATACTGAGTCCAGCCAACCAGAGCGTTGAAGTGAATGCCGAAAAGAAAAACCTTCATCTTACCCGACAGGCAGAAAGAGCCCTGAAGACCACTTTTCTTGAAGCTAAAGTATTTCAAAGCTCGTCGATTAGCACAGCTCATTTGCTTCTATGCATCTTACGAAACGAAAACGATCCAACAACCAAGCTGTTGAATAAACTAAAAATAGATTATGACATAGCTAAAGAACAATATTTAAATATGACTCCAAACGAAGAAGAATTCTTAGAAAACTTGCCAAGAAACGAATCGTATAATGACGATTCAGGACAAGATGACAGTCTTAAAGAAAGTAGTTTTAACAATCCCGCCAATAAGTCAAACAAAAAATCTAAAACTCCGGTATTAGATAATTTTGGGAGAGATTTAACAGAAATGGCTGAGGAAGGAAAACTAGATCCGGTTGTAGGACGCGAAAAAGAAATTGAACGTGTTTCGCAAATCTTAAGCCGTAGAAAAAAGAACAACCCACTTCTTATTGGAGAACCTGGAGTTGGTAAATCTGCTATTGCAGAAGGACTGGCACTACGTATCATTCAAAAGAAAGTATCTCGTATTCTTTTCCACAAACGTGTAGTAACGCTTGATTTGGCAAGTTTAGTTGCCGGAACAAAATACCGCGGTCAGTTTGAAGAAAGAATGAAAGCCGTGATGAACGAGCTGGAGAAAAATGATGACATTATTCTTTTCATTGACGAAATTCATACTATCGTAGGCGCTGGTGGAGCAACAGGATCTCTTGATGCTTCAAACATGTTCAAACCTGCTTTAGCAAGAGGCGAAATTCAATGTATTGGTGCAACTACTCTTGATGAGTACAGACAATATATTGAGAAAGATGGTGCCCTTGAAAGACGTTTTCAAAAAGTAATTGTTGAACCAACTTCTGTTGAAGAAACGATTGCAATTTTGAACAATGTAAAAGACAAATACGAAGATCACCACAATGTAACTTATACTCAGGAAGCAATTGAAGCTTGTGTTAAATTAACAAACAGATATATGTCTGAGCGTTTCTTACCAGACAAAGCTATTGATGCTCTTGACGAAGCCGGATCTCGCGTACACATTACTAACATTGATGTTCCTAAACAAATTCTTGATTTAGAACGTCAGTTAGAAGAAGTTCGTGAAATGAAGAACATGGTAGTTAAAAAACAAAAATACGAAGAGGCTGCCAAACTTCGCGATGATGAAAAACGCATCGAAAAAGATCTTGCGGTTGCACAAGAACAATGGGAAGAAGATTCTAAAAACAACAGAATTGAAGTTACAGAAGATAATGTAGCCGATGTTGTTTCTATGATGACTGGAATTCCTGTAAACAGAATTGCACAAACAGAAAGTAATAAACTAGCTAAATTACCTGAATTGATTCAGAATAAAGTAATTGGTCAAAACGAAGCTGTTCTTAAAATTGCACGTTCTATTCAACGTAACAGAGCCGGACTTAAAGATCCTAACAAACCAATTGGTTCGTTCATTTTCTTAGGTCAGACCGGAGTTGGTAAAACACAATTAGCAAAAGTTCTTGCAAAAGAATTATTCGATTCAGAAGATGCTTTAGTTCGTATTGACATGAGTGAATACATGGAGAAATTTGCAATCTCTCGTTTAGTTGGAGCGCCTCCGGGATACGTAGGTTACGAAGAAGGTGGACAATTGACTGAAAAAGTTCGTAGAAAACCATATTGTGTTGTTCTTTTGGATGAGATCGAAAAAGCGCATCCGGATGTATTCAATATGATGCTTCAGGTTCTTGATGATGGATATTTGACAGATAGTTTAGGTCGCAAAATCGACTTTAAAAACACTATCATTATCATGACTTCTAACGTTGGAGCACGTCAATTAAAAGATTTTGGACAAGGTGTAGGATTCGGAACTGCTGCAAAAGTGGCTCAAGCCGATGAAAACTCAAAAAGCATTATCGAAAATGCATTGAAAAAAACTTTCGCACCAGAATTCTTAAACAGAATTGATGACGTAATCGTATTCAACGCATTAGAAAAAGGTGACATTGATTTGATTATCGATATCGAACTTGCAAAACTTTATTCTCGTATTGCTGAATTAGGTTACAAGCTTAATCTTACTGACAAAGCAAAAGCATTTATTGCAGAAAAAGGCTTTGACAGACAATTTGGAGCAAGACCTCTAAAAAGAGCAATTCAGAAATATGTTGAAGATTTGTTAGCAGAAGAAATCATAACTTCAAAAATACATTCAGGTGACGAAATCTTAATGGATTTGAAAGATGATTCTCAAGAACTTTCAGTAGAAATACATAAAGCTGAAGAACCAACAAATCAATAAGATAGTTAAGTTTTATAACAGAAATAACAAACCCGTTACGTTTTCATAACATAACGGGTATTTTTTTTAGATAATTTACTATCTTTAGTAAAAGCAAATAGCTATTTTTGGCTATTAAATTCTATAATAAAATATAACGTATGCTTCAAAACAAAGTCATTTTAGGTAGCGAAGAATGGTGCTCATTTCCAGAACTAGGAATTCCAACGATCAAGGCTCGTGTGGACTCTGGTGCCAAAACTTCGGCAATGCACGCCATAAACATAGCTCCTTTTATTAAAAATGATACCAATTGGGTAAAATTTGATATTAATCCTATTCAGAATAACATCAAAACCATTATTCATTGTGAAGCTCCGCTGGTTGATAAGCGAATTGTAAAAAGTTCAAGCGGATTCAGAGAACATCGTTATGTTATCCAAACTCACATTAAACTTGGCGATATCAAATGGCCAATCGAAATGACTTTGACTAACAGAGATTCAATGGGTTTCCGTATGCTTTTAGGCCGTGAAGCCATGAGCGGACGTGTTTTGGTTGATCCCGAAGAAAAATACTTATTAGGTCAGCCAACTCCTGAATCTTTAAAAGAATTATACCAAAACTCTGAAAAAGCAACTTCTGGATTGCGAATTGGTCTTCTTGCCAGTAATCCTGAATTATACAGCAATAAAAGAATCATGGAAGCAGGCGAAATGCGCGGTCATGAAATGCATTTCTTAAATATCAAGGAATGTTACATGAAATTGGATGCAAAGACACCAGAAATTCATTATCGTGGCGGAAAAATACTAAATCAATTCGATGCCATTATTCCTAGAATTCGTCCAAGTATTACCTTTTACGGTTGTGCTTTAACGCGTCAGTTTGAAGCTTTGAAGGTTTTTGTTTTAAATTCGGCTACAGCCATTACACAATCACGAGATAAATTATATTCTCTTCAATTGCTTTTGAATAGCGGAATCGACATTCCAACAACTGGTTTTGCCAATTCACCTTTGGATACTGACAATTTGATTAAAATGGTTGGAGGTTCGCCTTTAATCGTAAAATTATTAGAAGGAACTCAAGGAAAAGGCGTTGTTCTTGCAGAAACCAAAAAAGCGGCAGAAAGTGTTATTAATGCTTTCAAAAGCTTAAATGCAAACATATTAGTTCAGGAATTCATTAAAGAAGCCAACGGAAAAGACATTCGTTGTTTTGTAATCGACGGAAAAGTGGTCGCAGCAATTCAGCGTGAAGCAATGCCGGGAGAATTTAGAGCTAATATTCACCTTGGCGGAACTGCTTCTGTTATAAAAGTTACTCCCGAAGAAAAAAAGATCGCGATTAAAGCCGCAAAAGCAATGGATTTAAAAGTTGCCGGCGTTGACATTATTCGTTCTTCAAAAGGACCATTATTACTTGAAGTAAACTCTTCTCCGGGTCTTGAAGGAATCGAAGGCGCAACAAACAAAGATATTGCCGGAGAAATGATCAAAGCAATCGAAAAGAACTTTAAGCTTATATAAAAACTAAAAATAAGTTCATTCGAACTTAATAACATATAATTAATTTAGCAGCTTTGTCAAAGTTTAAAACTTTGACAAAGCTTTTTTATTTAACTTTAATAAAAAAAACAATTATGCTTTCCCCTTATTTAGATATCATTATAAGAAGTCTCGCTGTCTATTTTTTCATGACAATTGCTTTGCGAATTTTCGGCAAAAAAGAACTTTCCCAATTAAATACTGCCGATATTATTCTGATTTTATTAATTAGTAATTCCGTTCAAAATGCAATGGTCGGACCTGACACGAGTCTTTCAGGAGGATTAATTGCTGCTTTGGCTTTATTCATAATTAATTACATTATCAAAAAACTAACGCACAAATACAAAATTCTAAACAATTTACTTTTAGACAAACCTGAGATTTTAATCCATGACGGAAAGCTTGATTTTTCAGCATTAAGCAAATTAGACATCTCACATGATGAATTAAAAGAAGCAATGCGTGAACACGGAATTGAATTTTTCGCAGATGTAAAGCTCGCTATGTTAGAAATTGATGGCTCAATAAGCATTATTTCAGAAGATAAAAAGAATCTGAAACAAACGCATTATAAACGAAAACACAATCGAAAGAATTTACAAAAACAATCTTGAATAAAAATTCCAAATTTTAAATTCCACATTCCAACAGGATAACGTTCAGAGTTGAAATAGATTAATGTAAAAACTTGTGGAGCTATAAAAATTAAAGATAGATTTTACCGCAAAGTTTGCAAAGTTATCTTTATACATATCGGTGTCGGATTTCATAAAACATAAAGTTCGCAAAGCTAAATCAACACAAAGCTTTGCGAACTTTGTGTTTTTAAACATACCATTAGACAAAAATCTTAGCGTGCTTTGCGTTTAAAATGATTAACCTACACAAAATATTTTATGTTTTCCCACAGGTTTTTGTATTGATGAGTTGGAATTTAAAAAGATTGGAATTTATTCATAAAAAAAGCTGGTTTCAAATTGAAACCAGCTTTTTTTTATGTTGACAAAATGCGATTTTAGATCTCACATTTTACAATAATCATTTTACTATGAAATAAATACGCTTAAGATAAAGTAAACCAATCCTGCTAGAATAGCCGAAATAGGAATAGTCAAAATCCAAGCCCAAATCAAACTTACGGTTACTCCCCAACGAACTGCAGATACACGTTTTGTTAATCCAACTCCGATAATAGAACCTGTAATTGTATGCGTTGTACTTACCGGAATTTTTAAGTGCTCAGTAAAGTAAAGCGTCAAAGCTCCAGCAGTTTCAGCAGCTACACCTTCAAACGAAGTTACTTTTGTGATTTTAGAACCCATTGTTTTCACAATTTTCCAACCACCACTCAAAGTTCCTGCAGCAATAGCAGAATAACATGCTAATGGAATCCAACCCGGCATTACTCCTTTTACACCCAAATCATCATTTGGTAAAACAACATCTAACCAAGAATCCATATGAACACCTGGATTAGTGTGAATATACACCGCTACAGCAGCAGCAATAATACCCATTACTTTTTGAGAATCATTTCCTCCGTGTCCTAAACTAAAGGCTGCAGAAGATAACAATTGCATTTTCTTTAAAGCAGCATCTGCCTGATGAAGGTTCAAACTACTGAATATTAAACAAAAAGCACTTACTGTTAAGATAATAAAAGCAACTAAAAACCATTTAATATTGTGCGGATCAAAAGCTACACTCCAAAAGTGAGATTCAAATCTAGGTTTTCCGTTTTTCAATATCTCTTCATAAGGAACCATTTGATGATAAACAAACCAAACGGTAGCAATCATTAAAGCTACTGTGAATATTTTAGGTCCGATAATTTTACGAGAAGCATTTAGCAACCAGATCGAAATTAAATAAGAAGCTAACGCTCCCAATAATGGTGCTAAAACAATGAAAGCAATAATGATAATAACCCCTGACGGCATTCCGCCATCTTTTCCGGCTTTATACCAGCTTACGATTTCGTACCAATAATGAGTAGCTCCATCTTCGCCAACATAACCAGAAAAACCATGTACAGCGATTGCGTGAGCAACTGCAGCTCCGGCAAAACCACCAATTAATGTATGTGAAGAACTTGAAGGTATTCCTAACCACCAAGTCAATAAATTCCAACAAATCGCTGCAATAACCCCAGCCAGAATAACAACAAGGTTAATCTCCATAGTGTGGGCTGTTTTTGCAACAGTATCCGCAACACCAAATCCGAAAACCCAGTAAGCCAGAAAGTTAAAAAATGCTGCCCAAAGAACGGCCTGAAAAGGCGTTAAAACCTTTGTAGCAACAACGGTAGCTATAGCATTTGCCGCATCATGAAAACCATTGATGTAATCAAAAATTAAAGCTAATACTATAATAATTATAAGTAGCGTCATAAAATTATAACTTCAGAATGAAATAAATTGAATTTAAGAATGTTTTACAGAAATAGATTCTAGTATATTCGCAACACTCTTACATTTGTCTGTTGCTGATTCTAAAACAGATAACACTTCTTTATATTTAATAATATTTTTAGCGTCTGTTTCGTTTTCAAAAATTTCAAAAACTGCTTTGTTATAAACGTTATCAGACTTGTTTTCCAGTTTATTAATTCTGGCACAAGCTTCTTTAATAATGTTCATGTTTTTTAAGTTGCTCAACTCTTTTACAGCACTGTCAATGTTTTGACAAGCTTCAAGGTTGATTTCTGTCATCTTTCTGATAGATTTTGTAATCTTATCAACTTGATACAATCTCATTCTGCTTGCTGCACCGTGAAGGTAATCAGCAACGTTATCAATTGAAGTAATTAATGTATGAATATCCTCTCTATCAAATGGAGTAATGAAGTTTCTGCTCAATTCAAGATTGGTCTGACGTGTAATGTCTTCTCCTCTTTGCTCTAACTCATCAATCTTTTGAAAAAGAACTTCTCTTTCTTTCAATGGAAGGTTTACAGCTTCGTGTAAATTAGAAGCTAATTCAATTAAATTGCTTGAAGCCTCTTCAAAAAGTGGAAAGAATTTTTTGTCTTTCGGAACTAAAAATTGGAAAATACTGTTTATTGACATTTTTTTATTTTTGATAGTGCAAAATTACTTCAATATTATTTTACCATGTTAAGCCATTGTTAACAAATCGTTTTCAATTTGGAAACTATTTAAAAACGAAACCGTCTTTTCAATGTCATAATGTAAGATTCTATCCTCTTTTACCAACGGCACAACCTCTCTGTAACTGCTCAAAAACATCTCAATAAAATCACTCGATTTCAAAGGTTCTCTGTAAGCAATCGCCTGTGAAGCATTCATCAACTCGATTGCCAAAATACGCTCAAGATTATCCATAACACGCAAAGCTTTTGTAGCTCCGTTTGCTCCCATACTTACGTGATCTTCTTGTCCATTGCTTGAAACAATACTATCTATACTTGACGGAGTTGCCAATTGTTTGTTTTGACTTGCAATACTTGCCGCCGTATATTGCGGAATCATAAATCCTGAATTTAATCCCGGATTATCAACCAAAAATGCAGGAAGATTACGCAAACCAGAAATCAATTGATATGTTCTTCTTTCAGAAATACTACCTAATTCTGCCAAAGCAATTGCCATAAAATCTAAGGCTAAAGCCAAAGGTTGTCCGTGGAAATTTCCGCCAGAGATAATTTGATCTGATTCAATAAATATATTTGGATTATCTGTAACCGAATTAATCTCAGTTTTGAATACTTTTCGAACATAATCAATCGCATCTTTTGAAGCTCCATGAACCTGAGGAATACAACGGAAAGAATACGGATCCTGAACATGTTTTTTCTCCTGAGTAATGATTTCACTTCCTTCAAGAAACTCATTCACACGTTGAGCCGTAACAATTTGACCTTTGTGAGGACGTATAAAATGAATCAATTCGTTGAAAGGCTCGATTCTTCCATCAAAACCTTCTAAAGAAATTGTTCCGATTAAATCTGCTAAATAAGAATATTTATAAGCTTTCAATAAAATATGAGCTCCATAAGCACTCATAAACTGAGTTCCGTTTAATAAAGCCAAACCTTCTTTGGATTGTAAAACGATTGGTTCCCAATTAAAATGTTTTAAAACTTCGGCAGAAGCTACTTTTTTACCTTCAAAAAGTACTTCTCCTTCTCCCAATAATGGCAAAGATAAATGTGCCAATGGCGCCAAATCTCCCGAAGCTCCAAGTGAACCCTGTGTATAAATTATAGGTAGAATATCATTATTATAGAAATCAACCAAACGCTGTAATGTTTGCAATTGAATTCCTGAATGACCGTAGCTTAAAGATTGAATTTTAAGCAACAACATCATTTTCACAATCTCTGCAGGAACTTCTTCACCAGTTCCACATGCGTGTGATTTTACCAGGTTTTCCTGAAGTTTAGACAAGTTTTCATTTGAAATTTTTACACTATAAAGTGATCCAAAACCAGTATTTATACCATAAATAGGTTCAGAATGTGATGCCATTTTTTTATCTAAATAATCGCGGCATTTTTGCACATTTACTTTAGCTTCTTCTGATAATTCAAGTGTTTTTTGATTAACAATAATTTCTTGTAAAGCTTCTAAACTTAAAGTTTCAGTACTTATATAATGGATTTCATTCATGATGTTTATAATTTTAGACCCCAAAATTCAACAAATCAATATTAAAAAGCAACATTTGTTCATAATAATTAAAATTAGACTGATTCATTTTCTTCACTTTTATCTATTTCACAATACTAATCACACAAAATCAACTCCTTATTTAGGTTTAAGAATTTAAACTGTCAGAATTTCGTATCAAATGTCTGAAAAACTTAATCCCTACTTACCATATAGATTAAATTACATTTATTTTGGAATATTTTTATTAAAAATCAGCGCGTTAACTTTTATCAAACCCAGCAAAAACAAGCTTAAATATACGAATACATCAATTTATCATATTCTATCCTGACAAAAGCTCAATATTAATTTGATGAGATTTGAATTATTAAAATATTCGTAAAAAGACATTTAGAGTTTTTAACTTTTATAAAAAACTGTACTTTTGAAAAATCAAAAATGAAAAGTAACAGCGCAAAATATCAATCTACAATGACAACTCAAACTAGAGTTGCAATTGCTGCTACAATTATTTCTACTACAACAACTACTACCCCTTAGGGGTATACATTTTACATATAATCCAGGTTATCTATACTTTTCTCTTGAAAGAAGAAAGACGATGGGTACATAAAAAACATTTACAACAAAAAAAAATAGTCGGAGTTTTCAGTTTCAGTTCACAGTTGATAACCTTTGAACCTTTGTTACTCAAAATCTTTGCACCTTACTAAAAAACATCAAAATGAAAGTATTAAAATTTGGCGGAACTTCGGTTGCCAATGCTCAAAATATAAAATTAGTTCTCGAAATAATAAAACAAAATTCTAAACAAGACAAACTGGCAATTGTAGTTTCGGCATTAAGCAAAGTCACTGATTTACTGCAATTAGCAGCGTCAAAAGCGGCTGCAAACGACGAAACTTTTAGAGATATCGTTGTCGAAATTGAGAAAAAACATCTTGATACCTTAAAAGAATTAATTCCGGTAAGCGAGCAAAGCAGTTTATTAAGTCACGTAAAAAGAATCATCAATCATTTAGAAACTTTACTGGATGGATGTTTTTTATTAGGCGAATTATCTCCAAGAACTGCTGACACAATTTTGAGTTTTGGAGAATTGTTATCGTCTTACATCATCGCTCAGGCATATCAGCAAATTGACAAAGATGTCGTTTACAAAGACAGCCGTGAACTGATTAAAACCGATAATAACTTTAGTAAAGCGGTTGTAAACTTTGAAGTTTCAAACCAATTAATTCAGGAATATTTTGGCGGAAATCACACTCAAATCAATATTTTGCCTGGATTTATCTCGCAAACTCTTGACGGAATCACTACAACTTTAGGTCGTGGAGGTTCTGATTATACTGCCGCAATTATTGCCGGAGCACTTAATGCATCTCAACTGGAAATTTGGACTGATGTAAACGGAATGTTTACTGCAAATCCAAAAATCGTAAAACAAGCGCAACCAATTTCAAACATTTCTTATCAAGAAGCGATGGAATTATCGCATTTTGGTGCAAAAGTGTTGTATCCACCAACAATTCAGCCTGTTTTAAGAAAAAATATTCCAATTTTAATCAAAAATACTTTTGAGCCGGAAGCTATAGGAACTTTAATTTCAAATCAGGTTTCATCAAAAGATACTGTTGTAAAAGGAATCAGTCATATCGATCATATTTCGTTAGTAACTCTTGAAGGTCCGGGAATGATTGGAGTTTCGGGTTCATCAAAACGTTTATTCGAAGTATTATCTCAGGAAAAAATCAATGTTATTTTTATCACTCAGGCTTCTTCTGAACATTCGATTTGTATCGGTATTTTAAATTCGGATGCTGAAAATGCCGAAGCAGCGATTAACAGAGCTTTTGAAGTTGAGATTTTACAAAACAAAATTGATCCTGCAATCGTAGAAAAAGATCTTTGCATTATTGCTTTGGTTGGTGAAAACATGAAAAATCACCAAGGTTTAAGCGGAAGAATGTTCAGTACTTTAGGGAAAAACAACGTAAACATTCGTGCCATTGCCCAAGGTGCTTCTGAGCGTAATATCTCGACTGTAATCAACGAAAGAGACGTTAAAAAAGCATTGAATACTTTGCACGAAAACTTCTTTGAAGAAAACACAAAACAGCTGAATCTTTTTGTAATGGGAGTTGGAAATGTAGGTGAAAAATTCATCGAGCAAATTCACAATCAAAGAAAATTCTTAAAAGATAATCTAAAGATAAATGTTCGCGTAATTGCTTTATCAAACTCAAGAAAAATGCTTTTTGACGAAGACGGAATTTCTTTAAAAGACTGGCAGGCAACTTTAGAAAAAGGAGAAGAAGCTATTCCAACAGAATTTATCGCTCGAGCGAAAGAACTGAATTTACGTAACAGTATTTTCGTTGATATTACAGCAAATGCAAGTGTTTCTGAAATGTATGAGAAGTTCCTAAAAGAAAGTATTGCGGTTGTAACTTGTAATAAAATTGCTTGTTCATCTGCTTACGATAATTACAAAAAATTAAAAAGTTTATCACGTCAATATAACGCTCCGTTTTTGTTTGAAACGAATGTTGGTGCGGGATTACCAATTATTGATACTGTAAAAAACTTAATTGCTTCGGGCGATAAAGTGCATAAAATTCAGGCAGTTTTATCAGGAAGTTTGAACTTCATTTTCAACAATTTCGACAAGAACAATTCTTTTCACGATGTTGTAAAAGAAGCCGGAGTTCAGGGATTTACAGAACCAGATCCAAAAATTGACTTAAGCGGAATCGACGTTGCGCGTAAAATTCTAATTCTTATTCGCGAAAGCGGTTATGAAATGGATATTGACGCGATTGCAAACGAATCATTCCTTCCTGCAGATTGTTTGGCAACAACAAATAACGAAGACTTTTTTGCTTCTTTAATTAAACATGCTTCACATTTTGAGAAAATCTATGATGAAGCGTTAGCCAAAGATTCTCGCTTGAAATATGTAGCACAATTCGAAAACGGAAAAGCAAGCGTTGGTCTTCAATTCATTCCAAAAGATCATCCTTTTTACAATCTTGAAGGAAAAGACAATATCGTCTTGTTCTACACAGATCGTTACGTAGATCAACCGTTATTGATAAAAGGCGCCGGTGCCGGAGCAGCAGTTACAGCGTCTGGGATTTTTGCTGACGTTATCCGAATAGGTAATATATAAATTTTTGTTTCAGGCTTGAAGTTTAACCGCAAAGCACGCAAAGGATTACGCAAGGTTCGCAAAGCTTTGTTTTTTCTTGTGTCCTTTGCGAAAAAACCTTGCGAACTTTGCGGTTAAACTCTCAAAGTTTGGCAACTTAAACTTTAAACCTGAAACCTGAAACAACAAAAAATGGAAATAAAACTATTTTGTCCCGCTACAATTGCAAATCTCTCCTGCGGATTTGACGTACTTGGACTTTGCTTAGACAATGCGGGCGATGAAATGATTGTTCGAAAAGTAGATCAAAAAGGAATTCGGATCACAAAAATTGTTGGTGCCGATTTACCTTTAGAAACCGAGAAAAATGTTTCGGGAGTTGCGGCTCTTGCAATGTTGGAAGCTTACGAAAGAGATTTTGAAGCCATAACTTTTGGATTTGAAATCGAAATCTACAAGCACATCAAAGCCGGAAGCGGAATTGGAAGCAGCGCTGCAAGTTCTGCCGGAGCCGTTTTTGGGATTAATGAATTATTAGGAAAACCTTATTCCCGCAAAGATTTGGTTCAATTTGCTATGCAAGGCGAAAAATTAGCCAGCGGAAATGCTCATGCTGACAACGTTGCTCCTGCCCTTTTAGGCGGTTTTACGTTGGTAAGAAGTTATGCGCCGCTTGACATTATCAGAATTGATAGTCCAGAGGAATTGTTCGCAACGGTGGTTCATCCGCAAATTGAATTGAAAACTTCGGATGCACGTTCCGTATTAAAACAAAATGTTTCTTTGAAAAGTGCGATTATGCAATGGGGAAATGTGGGCGGATTAATTGCCGGATTATACACAAAAGATTACGATTTGATAGGAAGATCTCTTCATGACGAAATCGTTGAACCTCTAAGAAGCGTTTTGATTCCGGGTTTTGATTTAATCAAACAAACGGCACTTGAAAACGGAGCTTTAGGTTCTGGAATCTCAGGTTCTGGCCCGTCGATTTTTGCTTTAAGCAGAGGAAAAAATACCGCAGACCAAATCGCAAAAGCCATGAGCGAGGTTTACGAAAACATGAATTTGCCTTATGAAATTCACGTTTCGAAAATTAATCCGGATGGAGTTAGAATATTGTAAGGTGGTGAGAATTAAAAATTAAAAATTTAGAATTAAAAATTGTTTCTGTCATTTGTCAGACTGAGCGAAGTCGAAGTCCCGTAAAGTATAAACGCAAAACGTAACCATACAGTTTGTCATTTCGAGGAAAGAGAAATCCTCACGAGAAGCTCGACAAAGATTGGCGATTTAGTTTACGGAGTTACTTGCGAAGATTTCTCCTCCGTCGAAATGACAAAAAAAACGAATAACAATTATTAAAATTAAAAAATATCACCACAAAGCTTTGCGATCTCTGCGTTTTCAAAAGAAACAATTTCCTTGCGCTCTTTGCGGTTAAATAAAAACAAACCATTGGAATTTGATTTAAAGAAAAGACTATTTTCTATACTCTATTTTCTTTTTTCTAAAATCTAAAGTCTAAAATCTAAAATAAACCATGAAATACTATAGTTTAAACCATAATACACCCGAGGTTTCATTTAAAGAAGCCGTAATACAAGGATTAGCAAGTGATAAAGGATTGTATTTTCCTCAAAATATTACGCCATTAAATCCTGCGTTTTTTAATGTAATCGAAAATTTAAGCCATAACGATATTGCTTTTGATGTTATTCAGCAATTTGTGGGTGACGAAATTCCTGAGGCAAATTTAAGAGAGATTATTGCTGAGACTTTATGTTTTGATTTTCCGGTTGTGAAAGTTGAAGAAGGCATTTATTCCTTAGAATTATTTCACGGACCAACAATGGCTTTCAAAGATGTTGGAGCGCGATTTATGTCACGTTGTCTGGCCTATTTTAATAAAGACAAAAAAGACAGTAAAAACACCGTTTTGGTAGCAACTTCGGGAGATACAGGCGGCGCTGTTGCAAGCGGATTTCTAGGCGTTGACGGCGTTGATGTTGTGATTTTATATCCGTCAGGAAAAGTAAGCGATATTCAGGAAAAACAATTAACGACTTTAGGGCAAAATATCAAAGCACTTGAAGTTGATGGCGTTTTTGATGATTGTCAGGATATGGTAAAAAAAGCGTTTTTGGATGAAACTTTGGCGCATAAAAACCTGACATCGGCAAATTCTATAAATATTGCGCGTTGGTTGCCGCAAATGTTCTATTTTTTCTTTGCTTACAAAGCTTTGAAAAGCCAAAACAAACCTTTAGTTTTCTCTTGCCCAAGCGGAAACTTCGGGAATATATGTGCCGGAATTATGGCAAAGAAATTAGGTTTACCAATCGAACATTTTGTAGCTTCTACAAACGTAAACGATACTGTACCAAGATTCTTAGAAAGCGGAAAATACGATCCAAAACCTTCTAAAGCTACAATCTCTAACGCAATGGACGTTGGAAACCCAAGTAACTTTATTAGAATTCAGGAATTATATAATAATGATTTAAAAGCTTTCGAAAAAGATTTCTCTTCTTATAGTTATACTGACGAAGAAACGCTTGTTGCCTTAAAAAATATCTACAAAGTTGACGGTTATATTGCAGAACCACACGGCGCAGTTGGGTATTTAGGCTTAAAGAAAGAATTACAAAAACATGAAAATGCAATTGGTGTTTTCTTAGAAACCGCACATCCTATCAAATTTCTTGACGTTGTTGAACCTGCTTTAGGAATTACACTTCCGATTCCAGAACAAATTAAAAGTGTTATTAATGAAGAGAAAGTTAGCGTGAAGATTTCTAGTTATGAGGAATTGAAAGCTTTTTTGGGTTAGTTTTTATCTTTTTTTATAAAATTTTAAAGCCACAAATTATATGTAAGTGTAATTTGTGGCTTTTTATATTGATTAGCTTTTTATAAGAAAAATTTGTTATGTTTGATAGAACATAAAATCTTACCGAATTATCCAATGAAAAAAATCTCTATAAAATTAAATGAAAAATATAAATCTTTTGATGAAAGTTTTGAAACTGAATTAGAAGGAGATTTAATAATTTTATCTGGAATTAATGGTTCAGGAAAGTCACAAATTATTAATATAATTAACGGTAAAGAAAACAAAACTCAGATAACCTCACCAAATTCTTCAATTAATAGAACTTCACAAACTTCAAGTCTTTCAACTTTAAATATATCAAGGAAAGTTTTAATTAATGATATCGAAATAAAAAATCATGAAATAGAATACAAATCTTTTAAAGATAATATAGCAATACCAGAAATTATAAAATCTACATCTAATACAAATAATACTTCGATTAATGAAGCATATAGACAATACAAACTTGGTAAATTAAACCCTGAAATTAACAAGTCTTATGCAACTTCATGTTTGCAAGCGATAAAAATATTAGGTAATTTTTATAATCCAGATTCATTTGAGATACCAGAAGATATTTTTAAATATGAATTAAGAAAAGGTGGATTTATATGGAAAAATGATGACGTATTTACTGATTTTATTGGAAATATTTTTTATAATTATGCATTAGAAGTTGCGCAAGGTCAACAAGAAACTGGTAAAAAGGGAGGTGCAGCCTTTAATGCTGAAACATTAGGTCCAGCTCCTTGGAATGAATTAAATCAATTGTTTGATTTTTTGAAATTTGACTATCGCTTTAAAAATTCATATGAGGTTAAATATGGAGAACTTAATGAAACTCCTCACCTTTATCAAATAGATTCTACTGGTAAAATTATAGAAACTGAAGATAGATCGTTAGAACATTTATCAGATGGAGAAAAAACTATTATTTCCTTATGCTTTATATCTTTAAAAAGAATTGAAAATGTAGATAAAAAGTTATTATTATTTGATGAACTTGATGCAGTACTAAATCCATCTTTAATAAATAGTTTCTTTTCTGTAATAGAAAAATATTTTATACATAAAGGTATAACTGTAATTTTAGCAACGCATTCTCCTGCCACCATTTCTTTAGCTCCTGAATATACTTCTTATTATGAAGTTTTTAAAAAATCTATTTCTGAATCAAGAATTTACAAAATCGATAGAGATGAATATTTAGATTTACAAAAAGTTAACAAACGATTTTATGATAAGATTCAAAACCAAGCTGATCGTATTAAAGAATTAGAATCAACAATAGAATCAGATGAAGACGTATTAATAATTACTGAAGGAAAAACCGATTGGAAATATATTTTAAAGGCTCTACATTATTTTCACAATAAAGAAGAATTTTTAGAAATTGATGAAAACTTTTTTTATAGATTTGGAACAAAAGAAGATGTAGAAAATCAAATTTGTGGAACTATTGTAATTGCTGATTTAGGCGAATCATTATTAAATAGTTATTTATCAAACGAAATAAGTAGCCGAACAGGAAATAAAAATAAGCGAAAGAAAGTTTTAATTGGAATTTTTGATTCAGATACGGATATAAAAATTAAAGAAAAAAACGAATATGGTGTATATTCATTTAAAATTAAACCGAGTGGAATTTCTACCGAATTCCTATTTGAAGAAGAAAAAATAAAATCCAAAATTAATGGCGAAAGGTTATTTATTGGCAACGAATTTGATCCAAGAACAAACAGACATTTAACTGAAAAATTGAACCTTGGTTCGGGTTCAAATAAAAGAGCTGGCAAAATCGAAATAATTGACACTGATGTTTACGATGAAACAAACGTAAATAAAGCTCTTTCGAAAGAAAAGTTTGCTCAAGCAATTTTTAATGGAGATATTGAAATAACTGATAAAAATTGGGAAAAGTTTAGACATATTTTTGAAACCATATTAAAATTTATCCCAAAAGAAGTTTTAGGTAAGGAGAAAAAATAATATGCACAAGCATCTCTCATGAACATAAATAAAAAAAGACATCTTAAATTAAGATCTCTTTTTTTATTTAATATATGTTTAAAAACAGTTACTTCCCGTTCAATAATTTCTCTAAATATTCAACTTTATCTTTTTCAGATTGCACCAAACGTTCGTAAAGTTCTACAACTTTATCTAAAGGATTAAAAGTGCAATTTGTAGCAAAGATACTTCCTGTTGTAACAATATTATCATGAAAACTATTAAAGTAATTAATAACGCCATCGTCTGAAAAGCTTTTAATTGCTTCAACAGAAACCTCAAGAGCTTTTGCTATCTCAATTAGTTTTTGTTCGTCTACAGTTTCGCTGTTTTCAATAGCTGAAATTGCCTGCTGATTTGTCCCTATAGCTTGTGCCAGTGCTTCCTGCTTCATATCTTTAAGCTCTCTGATACGGCTTATATTTCTGCCGATATGTTTTGGTTTTATTGCTGTACTCATAATTCAAAGATATTTAAAATTCTTAGACGAAAATAAATTTAGGTAAAAAACAAACTGTTTTTGTAAGATACGCTTTTCATAATTTATATAAAGTGACAAATTCGGCTTTAGCCAAAAAATACCAAAGATTATCCTAGAGTCATTTTATAATGCAATTCTATTTCTTCAGCTAAAGCTCAATGTCATTAAGTTAAGCTTTAAAAAGTAAATTTATTACAAATTAAATCCGTTTTTATCTGCGTTTTTACGAAGTAAATCTGTTTTATCCGCGTCAAAATTATACGCTGATTTTACTGATTCGCTAAAGCGAAAACGCTGATAAAAACGGATTTTTCTATATTATTTTAACCAAATTACTACAAATTTACACAGATAATATTCCTTAAATATTATTGCGTTTTTACGGCTTCCCGTAAAAAAATAGTGAAAATAAAATCGACATTTGTGTACTATAAATCAAGATTGAGAATTACTCAGAAATCAAAAAAAAACCAAAATCCAAAAACTACAAATGAAGAAAATTATTCTAAAAACACTTCTTGCTTTTACAGCGCTATTATTTGTTAATTGCCAAAGTAACGAAGATACTGCTACGGCAGAAACAATTGATCCTAGATTGCCAAATCAGGAAGTTTTTAAACCAGCGATACAATTAGTTCCAAAAAAACAAACGGCAAAAAGTACCGGAAAATCTGCTCCGACAACTAAACATCTTGTTAAAATGTATAGCTTTAGATTGTCCAAAGATCAGGCAGGAAATGACGTTCAAACTAATATTACTGATAATCGTTATACGTATGATTCCAAAGGTCGCCTGAATTCGGTAGACAGATATAGAAATAATCAGTTGTACAAAAACATTACGAAGTTTAATTTTAATGATGCAAATCAGGTAACAAGTACTTATTATGCTGATATTGTAGCAGAAATTAATAGCGGAGGATTTATTTCGAAAGTAACTGGCAGCGACGGAACTATAACTGATATTTTCTATGATGAAATTGGACGTGATATCAAAGAAGTTGCAAACGGAACTTATATTCAGGAAATTGAAAAACTGGAAGATAACGGCGAATACTCTTATACTGAAGTTGAAAATCCGTTAACGGCGACTTATTTATATACTTATGAAGGGAATAAAGTTTTCGTTAATATCGTTCAGACTGAAAAGAATTACGCAACTCTAAAACCAGGAACTACAACTAGTGAATATGAGTATAAAGACAAAATCACAAATATAACTTATGAGCTAACAGTAGATTATACAAAAGCGGGAATTTATTCTAGTGAACCAATCTTTAGATGTTATATTTATGATTGGATGCACATTGTAGATTGGAAATTTAAAGCGGTATCTAATGGTGTAACCGAATATGAGCAAAGATACGACTACGAATATGTTTATGATGCTGATGGTTATCTAACCGAATCTAAACGTACAACAACCAATATCGCAAATCCGCTTGCTGTGCCATATGTATTAAAAACTTTATATACATACGAATAACAAATCATACAAAAAGCTACAAACTCAAAACTTGTAGCTTTTTTGGTTAAATAACAACAATTTATTCCATCGGAACATCTCATCGGTAGCCAAATAAATACGGCATTTTTTACGTTCCGTAGGAACGTTTGATTTTATAGATAATTACATCAAAAATACATGCAGATTAAACACACAATTTGTCAAACGTCCTTACAGGACGATATTTTTCACGATCTTTTTTTTTACCGATGAGATGTTCCGATGGAACAAAAAAGTATACAACATATAAACAAAGATTCTATTACTTTTACAATTAATCCTTAATCATAAAACACCAAACCACTTTTACAAAAAATGAAAAACAAGTTACCTTTTCTTCCTATTGCCTTACTCCTATTTTTTGTATCGAATCAAACTATTTTTGCTCAAAAAGATAATTATAGTGCCAAAATAGACAGCTTGATTAAAACAAATTCGGTTCGACCTTTTAACGGAACAATCTTAGTTTCTCAAAAAGGAAAAATCAAATATTCTAAAGCATATGGCTATTCTGATTTTGCAAAAAAAACACCTCTTAAATTAGATGATCCTTTTGTTATTTTATCTAATAGCAAGCAAATTACCGCTGTTCTAATTCTTCAGGAAGTCGAAAAAGGAAAAATAGTTTTAATTACTCCTATAAAAAAATATTTGCCAAACCTAAAACAACCCTGGACAAGTACTGTAACTGTCGAGAACTTGTTAAATCACACTTCGGGAATTGTTGATCTTGATAAACCAACGATTTTTCCTGTCGGAAGTCAATTTAAATACTCTGATTTGAATTATATTTTATTAGCTCAAATTATCGAAAGGGTAACCAACAAAACATACGAATCTGTTGTAACCGAATTGTTCAAGAAGAACTATATGAGAGATAGTTTTTTTCCGAATGACTCTAACAAAGATGAAGTTGTAAACGGTCGCCATTTTTCTAAAGACAATACAACCAAAGAAATAAAAGGTGTTATTGTTCCTAAAGAGAGAATTCCTGCTGCAGGACTTGTGAGCACAGTTGAAGATTTAGCTATTTGGAATAATTTGTTGCATAACGGTAAACTTTTGAACGTGGGAACTTATGGCCGAATGACTACTTATACGATCACAAACCAACATTCGGTATTTGGCGATAAAGAAATTGGTTATGGATATGGAATCCGAATCAACGATGAATCAAAAATTAAAGAATTTGGTCATACCGGAATTGTTCCTGATCAAGGATTTACATCGGTAAATTTATATTATCCAAAAACCCAGACAAGTATTATTATTCTCGAAAACCAAGCTTTTGACAATTTAGATATCGCTTATTATTTTGAATCTGAAATTCGAAAAATAGTGCTGAATAGCGGATTATTGGATTAATGATGAAATTAATTTGTTTAGTCAATATGAATTCAAATAAAAATAATTAACCTTTGAATTAAAGTCTATATTTGCCAGAAAAAGAAAGAATTATATTACTTATATTAAAAACAATTATGATAAGAAGGAATTTCATTAAAACAACATTACTCTTTGTTACCTCAGCACAATTGTTTCCGAATATAATACTTAATTCAACTTCGTTAATCAGAAGTAATTTCAAATATATCTACACCAATTCTAAGCTTAAAAATCAGTTCTTTTTGTTTCTGAAAAACGTATTTAATTTATATCCGGAAACTGAATTCCATAAATTAATTTACGACAATACGATTTCAAAAACTACAGACAAAGAAATTTATATTGCAACACAATCAAAACTAGACGACATTACGCCCATTTTATCAAGCGTTCGATATCAACTTCCTGCTTTGATGCATCAAAAAAATGAAATGTCTATAGAAACCGTCGCTTTACTTGGCGAAGGAACTTCTTATAATGGCTATTTAGAAATTGGTTCTTCGGGCAGATATTTGGATTATCTGGAAGAAAGTATTTCCATTAAAGGAAAAAGATATTATGCTGATGGACGAAAACCAAAATATTCCTTTACCGAAATGGTCGAGCGCGGTCAAATTGCCGTTGGCGCAGAATATATTCAGTTTACCAATTACGAAACCAAATTTGCAGATCATGTACCGCACAATAGTTTAGATCTTGTAACTGTATATATTGGTTTTCATCATTGTCCAATAGATTTGCGAACGCAATACATTTCGTCTATCAGAGATACAATGCGAGTTGGCGGAAAACTTATTTTAAGAGATCATAATTGCGATACCGAAGATCAAAAAGTCTTAGTGGCACTTGCTCACGACGTTTTTAATTTGGGCGTAAATGAAACTTGGGAATACAATGCCAAAGAGGTTAGAAACTTTTATTCTTTAGACTTTATTAGTGATTTTGTCGAAAAAATTGGATTCAAATTCACAAAAAAAACATTGTATCAAAAAGGAGATCCTACCAAAAATGCTTTAATGGTTTTCACAAAAATCTAATTATTTTTCGACACATTTTTATGAAGAAAATCTACCGCTTTATTCGACTTATAATTACTTATTTGCTAAAAATAATAAAACTGATTTGGTCTGGGATTAAAAAAGCCATTCGGTTTATTAATAGAAAAAAGCGCAGATCGATTCCATTCTATGGTTTTATTTTATTCGTTTTATACATTTTCCTGCTGATTGAATTTTCGGGAGATTCAAAATTCAATACCGTTATTGAGAACAAAACGCTGAATGATATTACACAAATAAATCCTATTCAGGCGAATAAAATTATCAGACCAAAAACGGAAAATGAAATTATCGATGCCATAAAAAATACGACAGGACCAATTTCTATAGGCGGAGGAAAATACAGTATGGGCGGACAAACTGCTTTTGAAAACAGTTTGCATATCGATATGAGATCTTTCAATAAAATTGTAAAGATTGACACCACCAAAAAAGAAATTACGGTACAAGCGGGAATTCGCTGGAGAGACATTCAAAAAGTGATCGATCCGCTGAATTTGTCTATAAAAATAATGCAAACCTATTCTAATTTTACCGTTGGCGGCGCTATATCAGTAAATTGTCACGGAAGATATATTGGTCATGGTCCAATTATTTCGTCGGTTTTAGAATTAAAAATAATTACGGCAAATGGTGATATTATAATTGCCAATCGAGAAGTAAATCAAGAGGTTTTTAATGCTGCAATTGGCGGTTATGGAGGAATTGGTGTTATTGCCGAAGCTACTTTAAAATTGGTTGATAATGAAAAAGTAGAACGATTTCATCAGGTAATGGACATCGAAGATTATAAAGCTTATTTTGACAAAAACATTCGGAATAATACCAATGTTGTTTTTCAAAATGGTAATTTATATCCGCCGAAATACGATAAAATAATGAGTATTTCATGGGAAAAAACCACAAAACCATTAACTGATACAGAACGATTAATACCCGAAGATGAAAATTATTTGTTGGAATCAAGAGTTTCGGGAATGGTTTCCTGGGGAAATTCCGGAAAATGGATTCGCGAATATACGATTGATCCTTTGTTTTATTTTCCCGAAATAGTACGCTGGAGAAATAAGGAAGCAAGTTATGATGTTAAGGAATTAGAACCTGCTTCTCGCGAAAAAGAAACTTATGTCTTGCAAGAATACTTTATTCCGGTTGAAAATATAAAGTCATTTATCCCGAAAATGAGTGCTATTTTTCAAAATAACAAAGTAAATGTCATCAATGTTTCACTAAGACATGCTTTGCCGGATCATGAAAGTTATCTTTCGTGGGCAAACAAAGAGGTTTTTGCTTTTGTGATTTATTACAAACAAGGAACAAATCAGGAAGCAAAAGACGATGTCAAGAAATGGACTCTTGAAATGACTGACGCTATTTTGAGCGAAAACGGAACGTGGTATCTTCCCTATCAGCCTCATGCAACTATTGAACAGTTTCAAAAAGGATATCCAAATAGTGCTAAATATTTCGAAATAAAAAACAAACTCGATCCTGATCAGCGCTTTACAAACAAGTTACTGGACAAGTATAATCCTTATGCGCAAAATAATTTGACGCGTGAAAAAAAGAAGATAAAAGAATATTTCAGAGCCGAAGAACAAACAATTCTCACGGTTCCGGAATGGTATTTAGTTTATAACCCGAAGGAATATGCTGATTATCTAAAAAGCGGTAAAAACCCATCTGATTTTCCATTCTATAAATCAATTGATGAATATTGGAAACTTTATGATCGTTCGCTGAAATTAACTTCAGAAGCTTATCCCGAAAACAGTGAATATAAAACAATGCTGCAAGTCATTGGCGCAAGTATGACAATGGAATACGGAGCAAAAATCATTTATGAAAACACGATTGGACGTTTCTTTTCGTTATTTACCGAAGAACAAATATCAAAACAAGAAGAAACAATAATCGAAGCTCAAAGCGCTTACAGCGATTTTATATACCAAACTGCGTGGTATGAATTTAATTTTTTAGATTGGATTAAAAAAGTGTGGACTGTCTCTGATAATTCGAATTGCAGTACTTTAAGAAAATGGGAAAGAACAGTATTATTTACTTTTGAATTTTCGTTTAAAGCTTTTTATTCGCAACTTATTCAATGGGCAGCGCAATCGACATACGAAACTCCTTCAAATGTTATTTATTTAATAGTTTCTAATACTGAAACTATTAAAGAAAGTAAAGACTTGAAAATCATTAAAAAAGGAGACGACAAAATGATTATTGCCGTGACGCGATGGGGAACTTTTACAACTGAAATGATTAAACTTTCGAATCAGGATGTAAAAATTTATGAAATTTCCGGGAATGACGAAATTGCAGTTTCTACAATAATGGACAATTCGAAAGATATAAATCTGGCAGACACAAAATTATTATATCAATCAAAAATTGTTACTAATGATAAATTAAAAAGAAATGTTTACTTTTTGCCTGTCAATAAATTATTGCCTTTTATTAAGAAAGCAAGAAACGAAAGAGTTACGATCGAACACGTTTATGATTATTAAAATGATTTAAAACTATGGAGAAGTTTTTTCTGGTAATATTAATCATTCAAATGTTATGTTATGGCTTGGTTGATCATTTTAAAATCAAATATGGTCGTCTCATAATTCTATCAATATTTCTATCACTTTTTTTAATTGTCTTTCCTATTTATTTTCAAGTTGATGATGAACCTAAAGATTCTTTATATTGCTTTTATAATGCATTTGCTTACTTTAAAATTTATTGGAATATTGGAATAGCACTAGTTTTGTTAACTCATTTTACTTATTCTTATTTACTAAATCGAAAAGCAAGAAAATAATTAAACGATTTTGGCTAAAGCCATTCTCTAAATATAGAAAAAACAACCTCAAAACTAATCCTAATGAAGAAAAATATTATTTATTTTTTATTACTTTTTATTTTAAGTTTTTCAGGTATTGCTCAACATTCTCTAACTAGAATTTGGGTAACAGATACTATTCTGCCAGTTCCTGAATCAGTACTATATGATAAAACAGATCAGATTTTATACACTTCTTTAATGGATGGTTCTCCGGCTGAACGTGACGGAAAAGGAAGCATAGGAAAATTATCTACTGATGGAAAAATCATTAATTTAAATTGGATAACAGGTTTAAATGCCCCAAAAGGAATGGCGAAATTCAAGAATAAATTATTTGTAGCCGACCTTACGGAAATTGTAATTATAGATATCAAACAACAAAAAATACTAAAAAAGATAATCATTGATGATTCCAAAATATTAAACGATGTAACTATTGATAAAAAAGGAGTTGTTTATGTATCTGATCCAAAAGTTGGTAAAATTTTCAAATTAGAAAATAATATTGCAACTGTTTATTTAGAAAACCTAAACAAGCCTAATGGTCTAAAATTTATCGATAATAATTTGTATTTTTTAGACAATGGGTCATTATACAAAATGGATGATAAAAAGAATAAACAACTTTTGGCAGAAGGCATGGAGGAAAATACAGATGGAATTGAGCAGATAGCAGACAATGAGTTTATTGTGAGTTGCTGGACTGGAGTTGTTTATCATGTAAATAAAGATGGCTCAAAAGAAATTCTTTCGGATACCAGAAAAGAGGAATATTACTCAGCGGATATAGGACTTGACAATGAGAAAAAAATAGTATATGTCCCTTCTCTTTTCAAAAAAACCATAACAGCATATTCACTTAGATAAAACATTTATAAAAGTTTACCTTTCCTTTTAATTATCTATTTTAGAAACCACTTATTATAAACCAAAAGCTACAACTATAATTTTGTAGCTTTTTTTATCTTTGAAAAATCACTCTCAAGAATATATTACCCATGATTACAAAAGCAACACTACAAGACATTCCCGCATTAAACATATTGATTAATTCAGCTTACAGAGGTGAAACTTCTAAAAAAGGCTGGACGACCGAAGCCAATTTATTAGAAGGAAAAAGAACAAACGAAGAAGAATTGACAGAAACGATTCTTGATCCTAAAAATACTATTCTAAAATATACTGAAGATAATCAGATTATTGGATCGGTTTTATTGGTCGAGAAAGAACATCAATTATATTTAGGAATGTTAACCGTTTCTCCTGAATTACAAAATAGCGGAATTGGTAAAAAGATGTTGGCTGAAGCCGAAAATCATGCTAAATCTATAGGATTGTCTAGTATTATTATGACGGTAATTTCGGTTCGTGAGGAACTTATTGCTTGGTACAAACGTCACGGTTATGTTGATACAGGCAAAAGAGAAGCTTTTCCTGAAAGTGAGATTCACGTTACGATTTCTGAAAAACCTTTGGAGTTTATTTATTTTGAGAAGAAAATTTAAGCGTTTAGAAAATAATCCATTTTACTTTTGATTTCTTATTAAAAATAAAAAAATGAACATAAGCCTTTTTCCTAAAAAAGATTATAAAGCTTCAATTTGGAGTGGCGGATTGACATATGAATATATGATATATCCCGAAACAGCAAACTATGCCGATAGAGATTTTGAATTCAGAATAAGCAGTGCTACAATAGAGGAAGTGCCTTCTAAGTTTACCAAATTCAAAGGTTATTATCGATACTTGGTTATGCTTGATAATAGCTTACATGTTAAGATAAACAATGAAGAAAAGATGTATGAGAAATATGAAATCATGGAATTTAATTCGGATGATGAAGTGACTTCTTATACAAAAGGTAATGATTTCAATTGGATGGTTTCTGAAAAAATACGCCATCACAAACTGATATTAACAAATAGTAATCAGGATTTTAATGCTGAAATAATAATTCTATTTTCTTTGGATACAACCGTTATTAAAATTAATGAGCAACCGTACGATCTGGAACCTTATGATTTATTAGTCATTGAAAATCCAGAAAAGGAAAATATAATCCTTCACTTTTCTAATGAATGTCTCATTGGAATATTGGATTTTTAATCAAATTAAATACGGGCTTACTAAAATATTAAGTAAATGAAAAGAAATACAATTTTAGGTTTTGTACTATTTATTCTTTTTTCCTGTACCAATCACAAGAAAGAAATTAAAAATGTCACGCCAATTAAAGTGACTGAATCTGAAAACAAAAAAACTACTGAACCTGAAAATATTTCGAAACTGGTTAAATCAGAAATAGAACCTTATGATTTTGATACAATTTTAAAAAATGGTTATCATTTATCTTATCGTGTTTATAAAGACAGTGTTGAAGGTGATTCTTTGCAAAGTTTAACTTTGGTCAAAGGAAATCGTGACATAAAAACACTTAGTGAAAGCAGCTATCCAATGCTTCATAAAAACCTTGGATATATTGGGGCTGATTTTGGAGATTCCTTTCTTTTTGTACAATCGTATGGTTCTGGAAATCCTGATGAAATGCAATTAATAAAAAAGGTAAATGGCATATCGCTAAAAGAAGGAGTTATAGTTGACTTAAAAGAAGACCAAAAAGTGCTGCTCTATATTGAAAACCTTCATGAGGCTAATCAAGAACTTAGATTATTAGATCTAAAAAACAAGACTGAAAAACTTATTACAGATTTTAATAATTTGTCATGCACGAATGATGGAGGTTTACGAAATTGTGTGAAAATTGATACTGTAACACAAAAAGAAATAGTTATAAAAACGGATTCTGAAGAAGATCATATTTTAAAAAGATACACTCGTTAATCGAATTAACATTTTGCCACGAAAGCAAAAAGATAAAAAGTTTTTTTAATCATAGCCAAGACGCACTGCTGTGCGCCTCTACGAAAAACCTTAGAACCTTAGCAACTCAGATCCTCAGCATCTTTTCCACTCAGCACCTCCTCTTAATCTTTGACAAAAACTCGTGTGAAACTCCAAGGTAAGACGATAAATTTCTGTTGTTGATTTTATCTGCTTTTTGCGAATATCTCTCCATGAACTCCAGATATCTTTGCTTCGAAGTTTTGTTTAACACATCTAAAAGTCTTTGCTGAATCGCAATATTGGCTTTTTCGACCATAAGAATGTGAAACTGAATCAGTTTTGGTACTTGCTCAAACAAGAGCGCTTTATTGGCTTTCCTAATCACTAAAATTTCGCTGTCTTCAATTGCCTTGATATTGTAGGTTGTTGGCTTTTGATGATAGAAACTTTCGAGATCGCACATCCATTCATTTTCGAAGGAGAAAAAAATAACACTTTCGTTACCATTATCATTCAAAATGTAGGTTTTAAAAGCTCCTTTCAGAATAAATCCTTCATAGGAACTATTAGAATTCTGAATCTGAAGAAACTCGTTCTTTTTGAGTTTTATAAACTCCGTTTTCTCAACAACTAGTTTCCATTCTTCGTCTGTTAGTGGTATTTTACGTTCAATATTTAATCTTAGGGCTTTGTACATGTTTTTTATTTTATTCTTACTCAGGGGCGTAAGTAGGTGAATGAATCAAAAATAATGTAATCGATTGCGCAAAAATATAGTTTTTGTAAATTAATTGGTGTTAAAAACACAATTAATAGTAAAATATTTTCAAAACATTGAACTTGTTCAACTTTTTTCATTCTAATTATAAGCAGATTTGCACTCTTAACTTTATGTAACCAAACTTAATATTATGAAATCCAAATCTACAATTTCAGTGTTTTTACTAACACTAATTTTCGGTTTTACAGCTTGTAATACCGACGAAACTGCAACTATTGAAAATAGTAAAACTGCAATTATCGAAACTCCTGTAACTCCTCAAACTGATTTAGCTGCAAAAGTTGGAAACTGTGCTCAGGTTCCGGGTTGGGCTTCTCAAAATGGAAGTACAACCGGCGGTGGAACTTCGGCAGAAACTGTTGTAAACACTTACGCACTACTTAAATCGGCTATTGAAAACAGTGCGGTAAAAGTGATTAAAGTAACCGGTACAATTACCGTTACAACAAGATTATCATTGCAAGACCAAAGTGGGAAAACCATTTATGGCGCAAGCGGAGCAAAATTAGTTTCTACGAACCAAACTAAAGATGGTTCGGGTATTATCAACATCAAAAGATGTACGAATTTAATCATCAGAAATTTAATTTTCGAAGGTCCCGGCGCGTACGATACTGATGGTTGGGACAATGCAATTCTGGACGATTGCCAAAACGTTTGGGTTGATCACTGCGAATTTAGAGATGGTGTTGACGGAAACTTTGACATCAAAAACAAATCAGATTATGTAACGGTTTCTTATTGCAAATTTGGTTATTTGAAAGCGCCTAAAGCTGGAGGTCCAGGAGGTTCTGACGATCACAGATATTCAAATTTAATTGGTTCAAGCGATGGTGCAACTGCCGATCGTGGAAAATTGAGAATTACTTTTGCTCGTTGTTGGTGGGCGCAAGGTTGTAAAGAAAGAATGCCTACAGTTCGTTTTGGAAAAGTACATTTGATCAACAATTACTTTAATAGTACTGTGAGTAACAAATGTATTGCGGCAGGTTTTGAAGCTAGTCTTCGCGTAGAAAACAACGTATTTGAAGGTGTTAAAACCCCAATAGATTTAATGACTGGTTATACTGCCGTTACAGCAGTTGGAAACGTATTTACAAATACTACCGGAAATACTGCAGGAAGCAATACTGCTTTTACTCCGCCCTATTCTATTATAACTCTTGCTGCATCGGCTGTTAAAGCTGATGTTACCGGAGGTGCCGGTGCAACATTTACAGGAAATACCTGTGGATCGTTTTAATAAAAATTGAGTTAGTTTTTTTTTTATTTAAACCATATAAGTTATTTAAGTTAATTTAAGTCTGGTGGCTTATGATTTCTTGAATTACTTATATGGTCTTTTTTAATCTCGCAAAGTCGCGGAGTCGCCAAGAAAAATAAAACTTTGCGACTTGGCGACTTTGCGAGATTTTTAAATTATTAGGTGAGACGCACTGCTGTGCGCCTCTACGCAAAACCTTTGTGCCTTTGCACCTCCCTTAAAGCTGTGCGCCTCTACAAAAAAACCTTAGAACCTTTGTAACTTAGAACCTCAGAACCTTCCTCTAAAGCACTAATTCTTCGAATAAACGTTGAATCGTTTTTTCTAAATCCTGAGATAATCCTGAATGTGGTCTTGAAGTCTGAATTGCTGAGCTTCTAATGGCTGTTAACCAACGGAAACGTTCGGGAATCTCCATTTCGCCAATTGGACCGCCATCTTTGGCTCCGTTTGCGATTTTTTCTAATGCGGTTATATTACAATGCAATTGTTCGATATCAAAATCATTTGATAAAGCTTCGATTTTTGCATCGTTTATGTGGTGTAATACTTTTATAAATTTGGCTTTTTTGCAAAACAAAATGATTCCGATATTTAGGAATTCTTCGCGCTCCACTCTGGGTACTACGCGAATTACGGCATACTCATATAAGTGACTATCTTGCATTTTGGGCTTGATTTACAAAGATTTCTGAATTGTTTAATCTCGTTTGTAGAAACTGTAAGTATACGTTTCTCAAAGCTTCGGGTGTGTCATCAGTGTCTTCCCATTGCAGCCATTCTTCCGGAATTGTATTTACAATATCTACCAGAATTTCCGGTGTTAAAAGCGCTTTATATTCGGCATCAACTTCTTTCAAAAGTGTGGCTTGTGGCAATAAAACGTGGTCTTTTATCAATGCAAACGGACTTTTGGCATGTTGTTCCCAATTGTTCCAGGAATGATGAAAATACAAACATGCGCCATGATCAATCAGCCATAATTCTTTGTGCCAAATCAACATATTGGTGTTTCTAAACGTACGATCTACATTGGTAATATAAGCGTCAAGCCAAACAATTTGCGATGCTAATTTGGCGTCAACTGTTGTTACAACCGGATCGAATGTTATTGCGCCGGACAAAAAATGAAGTGCCAGATTTAATCCCTGACTTCCTTGCAGTAAATCCTGAATTTCTTCGTCTCCTTCGCTTCTTCCGAAGGCTTCGTCGAGATTGGCGAATACCAATTCCGGTAGTTGTAATTTTAAAGCTTTGGCAATTCGTCCGCCAACTAATTCGGCGATTAGGGCTTTTACGCCATGACCGGCTCCTTTGAATTTCAGGACGTATTTAAAATCGTCATCGGCTTCTGCCAAAGCGGGTAAGGAACCGCCTTCACGCAAAGGTGTGATGTAACGGGTGACATTTACGGTTCTTAGATCGAAATTGTTTTTCATATATACAAACTTACGATTTTGTTTATTTAACCGCAAAGTTCGCAAAGTTTTACGCAAAGAGCGCGAAGAATAATATATATTTCTTAAGCTTTTTTGGCGTGTAATAAGTACGCGGATGAAACGGATTCGCTAAAGCGAAGACACGGATTAATGCGGGTTTTGATTTTAGATTTTTTCTTTAACCGCAAAGTTCGCAAAGATTTTATTTATTGAGAATTTTACAAAAACACAAAGTTCGCAAAGCTTTGTGTAAAAACTTTGCGAACCTTTGCGTATCCCTTTGCGAACTTTGCGGTTAAATTACATTCCAATAAACTTGAAACATAAAACTCAAGAAACTTTCTCGATCTCCATAAAAGCTTTCCCGAGATTCTCAATAATATCTGAGGCTATAAACGATTGATATCCTGTTTTTGCCAAAGCGATATCGGCGGTTGATCCGTGGAGGAAGACGCCTAATTTTGCAGCATATTTGGATTCGTAACCTTGGGCAAGTAAACTTGTGATGATTCCGGTTAGGGTGTCGCCGCTTCCTGCTGTTGCTAATCCAGCATTTCCGGTGGTGTTTTCGTAGATTTCGGCTTTATTGATGATGTAGGTTGGCGCGCCTTTCATGACGATAATGACTTTGTATTTTTCTGAAAAGGCGATTGTTTTTTGGAACTTTTCTGATTCTGAATTCCACTTTCCTATTAGACGTTCCAGTTCTTTTGGATGTGGTGTTAAGATTGTGTTTTCGGGAACTAATTCTAGCCAAGATTGGTTTTGGCCTAAGATATTCAAGGCATCGGCATCGAGAACTAATGGTGTGTTGTTGATTCTTAAAAATTCGAATAATGCTTTTTGTGTTCCTAGCTCCTGCCCTATTCCGGGACCGATTCCGATTGCTTGTGGTTGTATGGGAAAGTGAATATTGGTGATAAAATTGGCGTTTTCATCGGTTACAACCATGACTTCGGGAATTGAGATTTGAAGGATTTGATAACCGCATTTTGGTGTAAAAGTTGTTACGAGTCCGCAGCCTGATTTTAAGCAAGATTTTGAGGCTAAAACTGCTGCTCCAATTTTGCCGTAACTTCCGGCAATAATCACTGCGTGCCCTTGAAGTCCTTTATGTGTGTGAGGATTTACGGGCTTGTAGAATTTTAGAATGTCTTCTTTTGTGATTAGAAATGGATCTTTCATTGGGCTTTTTTATCTATTGTATTGATGATTTTTTGTATTGGTGTTGTTTATGACGCGGATGAAACGGATTTACTTCGTAAAGGCGCGGATAAAAACTGATTTTTAATTAATGGATTCTTTTATGTTTTGTGTTTAGATTGAGGTGATTATATGACGCTGATGAAACAGATTTACTTCGCAAAGACGTGGATAAAAACTGATTTTTAATTAATGGAATCTTCTATGTTTTGGATTTATTTTAATGATAAAAATTTGGATTATTAAAGTTACATAAAAAATTGATGAAGAGAGTGTTTCTTATTGCCTGAATGTCCTAGTCCTGATTGAATTGAAAAGCCCGGAGTAAAAAAAGCAAAAGTTTCTTGTTCTAAAAAAGCGACCAACGGAAGCTCTTTTTGGAACTTTAGAAACTTTGCTTTTTTTATGAGGACTTGTAACGGAAAGCAGGAAATAGCTCCTAATCTTTACGAAATTTATAATTTAGTGTGCTTCATTTTGATATTTTTTGAATAAATTTGCGACACAATTTTTTAAAACAACACAATGAAAAATACTGCGCTTACGCACATACACGAGGGTTTGGGAGCGAAAATGCTACCTTTTGCCGGTTACAATATGCCTATTACATACGAGGGGGTAAATGCTGAACATGAGACGGTTCGAAACAGTGTGGGGGTCTTTGACGTTTCGCATATGGGAGAATTTTTGTTGACTGGACCAAATGCTTTGGCTTTGATTCAGAAGGTGACTTCAAATGATGCATCGACTTTAACTATTGGAAGAGCGCAATATTCTTGCTTGCCTAACAATGAAGGCGGAATCGTGGATGATTTGATTGTTTATAAAATGAAAGATGAGGAGTATTTACTGGTTGTAAATGCTTCGAATATTGATAAAGACTGGAACTGGATTTCTTCGCACAATGATTTGGGTGTTGATATGAAAAACCTTTCGGATGATTATTCGTTATTGGCAATTCAAGGACCAAAAGCTGTTGAAGCAATGCAAGCTTTATCGTCTATCGATTTGGCTGCAATACCTTATTATCATTTTGAAGTTGGTGATTTTGCAGGAATCGAAAATGTAATTATCTCGGCTACAGGATATACTGGTTCTGGAGGTTTTGAGATTTATTGCAAAAACAGCGAGGCTGAACAAGTTTGGAACAAGGTTTTTGAAGCTGGTGCTGCTTTCGGAATTAAACCTATTGGTTTGGCTGCGCGTGATACTTTACGTTTAGAAATGGGTTTCTGTTTGTACGGAAATGATATTAATGATACTACTTCTCCGCTTGAAGCCGGATTGGGATGGATTACTAAGTTTACTAAAGATTTTACCAATTCTGAGAGTTTGAAGAAACAAAAAGAAGTTGGTGTGACTAAAAAATTAGTTGCTTTTGAAATGCAAGAGCGTGCGGTGCCAAGACACGATTATGAAATTGTTGATGCTTCTGGCGAAGTAATTGGCGTTGTAACTTCTGGAACTATGTCGCCTTCTATGAATAAAGGTATTGGTTTGGGATATGTTACGGTAAATAATAGTGCTGTTGACAGTGATATCTTTATCAGAATTAGAAAAAATGATGTTGCTGCAAAAGTGGTTAAATTACCTTTTTACAAGAAATAGTTTTTAACTCTATATAATTTTAAGAATGCGTTACTCAAAAAGTAACGCATTTTTTTTGCCATGAATTCACGAATTATTGTAAATGTATGATAAGCAATAATTCGTGAATTCGTGGCTTTTTATCTGGCTTTATATTTTAAAAACTTAATTTGAATATGTTAAAATAAATTGCTTTGCTGTAAGAAATTTTAGAAAATATGTAACCTTTTCTGAAAAATTAAGTGTAACTTTAGTCTAAACGATAGATGTTCTATTTATGAAAAAAATTTGGCTGGTATTTTTGTTGACTACTACTGTTCTATTTAGTCAAAATAGCGCTGAAACGTGCGAACTAGTAAACAAAATAAACGCTCTTATTCAGGCAGAACATATCAGACCGAAACCTGTTGACGATAGTTTATCTATTTATGTTTTTGATAATCTTATCAATGGTCTGGATCCTTCACGAAACATTTTCTACAAGAGTGAATACGACGAAATGGCGGATAAATACCGACTGAATTTAGACGATTTGATCTTAAGCGACGATTGTAGTTTTCTGGCTGATATTACGGCTAAATACAAAAATGGTCTTCTGAGAACTAAAGCTGTTTTAGAAAAAATTCAGGCGGGACCAATTGATTATTCTAAGAAAGATACGATTAGATTTTATAAAAAGTCATTTCCGTTTTATCTCAAAAAAGAAGATTTAGAGAAGGTTTGGCTTAAAAAACTTCGCTATCAAATTCTGGATGAAATCTCTGAAACGAGTGAGAATCTGGATTCGATTAAAGCCAATTTTAAATCAATTGAACTTACTGCGAGAAAAATGATTCTGACGAATGAAATCTGCAGAATTAATACGCTTCTGGAAACTAAACTGAAACAAGAAGAGAATTTCTACAATTTTTTCTGTACTTATTTTGATCCGCATACGGCTTATTTTAGTGATGATTCTAAAACGAGTTTTGTCGCTTCATTGTCCAAAGAGCATTTGTCGCTGGGAATGACGGTAAATCTAAACGAGAAAAATGAAATTATTGTTGAAGAAATTGATCCAAATGGTCCTGCTTACAAAACGGGACAAATAAAGAAAGGCGATCAGATCGTTTCGATTTCGAATCAAAAAGATACTTTGCAGGTTTCCTGTGCTTCATTAGAATCTATTTCGACGATGATTTTATCTGAATCGAATAAAAGTATTACGCTTACGCTAAAGCGAAATGCTGGTAAAAGCTTTGATGTTTATATCGAAAAGCAAGTGATGAAAGACGAAGAAAATTCGGTTTTTAGTTTTATTGTTGGAAAAGAAAGTAAAATTGGATATATCAAGATTCCGAGTTTTTATGCAGATTTAGACGGAACAAGTCGGAAAGGTTGTGCCGATGATGTTGCGCGTGAAGTGATAAAACTTGAAAGAGATAACATAAAAGGTCTTGTAATTGATTTGATCGATAATGGTGGCGGATCTATGGAAGAAGCCATAAAAATGGCAGGAATGTTTATAGATTATGGTCCGCTGTCGATTGTGATAGATAATAAGGACGGAAAATCTGTGATTAATGATCCGTATAAAGGATTGATTTATAAAGGTCCAATTGTGGTTTTGGTGAATAGCAATACTGCCTCGGCAAGTGAATTTTTCTCGTCGATATTGCAAGATTATAATCGCGCATTATTATTAGGAAGCAATACTCTTGGAAAAGCTACAATGCAGACTATTCTTTCGCTTGACGAAAGTAAAAATACTGACTTTTTAAAAATTACAATCAACAAATTCTATAGAGTTACAGGCAAAAGCCATCAATATATTGGGGTTAAACCAGATGTAATTCTTCCGGAATTCTACGAAGGTGTTTATCAAAAAGAAAGTGATTTTCCGACTGCAATTAAAAATGACAGTATTCAGCCATTTTTAAAATACAGACCTTACGTAAAGAGAAGTCTTATCGATAAACTGGCTAAAAATAGTACAGCAAGATTGGCAGATAATTACTTTTTTAATAACATCAAAAAAATCAATCTGAAAATTGATCAACTGGTAAATACTCCTAAAGCGGAGATTCCGATGACATTAGATGCGGTTTTTCAACAAAAGAAAAGCGTAAATTCTCTTTGGACTGAAATCAATACTTTTAATGACGAAAATAATCCGTTGGATGTTTACAATTCTACCGTAAATCAATTTCTATTAGGCGCTTATCCTACCGAAAAAACAATAAATCAATATCAAATCGATAATCTGAAAACCAATCCATATCTGAATGAAGCTGTAAATGTTATTAATGAGTTTAATGCTTCGAAATAAGGTTTCAGGTTTTGAAATGAGAATAAAAAATTAACCGCAAAGCGCGCAAAGTATTTTTGTTTTGGATTGTGGTTAGTAAACGCAAAGTTCGCAAAGCTTTATTTAGACATAGCTTTGCGAACTTTGGCGTTTGTATGCACATTTATACACATTATAAATAAAAAACATTGCGTGCTTTGCGGTTAAATTTACACAAACGCACCTTATTTCAAAACTTGAAACCTGAAACCTGAAACAGAGAAAACCTGAAACTTAAAACAAATAAAAAAAGAATAGAATTGATTTTGGAAAAATAAGGAATAACCGTATTTTTGCATCACAAAATAAAAAATTAGTAATGGGAAGAGCGTTCGAATTTAGAAAAGGAAGAAAAATGAAACGTTGGTCAGCAATGGCTAAAACATTTACCCGAATTGGTAAAGATATCGTTATGGCCGTTAAAGAAGGTGGTCCTAACCCAGATGCCAATTCTAGATTAAGAGCTGTAATACAAAATGCAAAAGCCGCTAACATGCCTAAGGACAATGTGGAGCGTGCGATAAAAAATGCAAGTAATAAAGATACTGCCAATTATAAAGAAATTTTGTTTGAAGGATATGCGCCTCACGGAATTGCGATTTTAATTGAAACTGCATCTGACAACAATAATAGAACTGTAGCAAACATTCGCAGCTACTTTAATAAATGTAACGGAACAATGGGAACGCAAGGTTCTGTTGAGTTTATGTTTGATCATACTTGTAATTTTAGAATTGCAAAAGGGAATCTTGATCCTGAAGAATTAGAACTTGAACTAATTGATTTTGGTGCTGAAGAAGTTTTCGAAGACGAAGACGGAATCTTAATCTACGCTCCTTTTGGAAGCTTTGGTGCTTTGCAAAAAGAACTAGAAAACAGAGGTCTTGAAATTTTATCTTCTGGTTTTGAGCGTATTCCTCAAATCACAAAAGAACTTACTGAAGCTCAAATCGCTGACGTTGAAAAACTAATCGAAAAAATTGAAGAAGATGATGACGTTATGAACGTTTATCACACTATGAAAGAAGAATAATATTCTCTTTTTATAAATATCAAAAAGCCCTGAAAAATTTTCAGGGCTTTTTGATTTTGATTGAGTTTTTGATTGCGTTTAATTGGATTTTGTTATTCCTTTTTTTCGTCGACAAAGTTGGCACGTATACCTCCTAATCGATATACTTTAGTTACAGTCATGTTTTCACTTTCGATAATTATATCTTGTTGAAAAACATTTCTTTTTAATGACTTCGCATCAAAAGATATAACTTTAGACAAATGAGAATCATTGCTGGTAATAGTAATCATCAATACTTTATCATCTTTTGAAAGTATAACCGGAATAGAAAATTCGCCTGTTCTTGGATTTACTTTAACGGGATTTGGTTCATTATTAATATTAAGCGTTAAGTCAGGATATCTTACTTCGTCCAAAGGTCTATGAGTTTTGGAATCTAATAATTTTCCTTTAACTATTATCGAAATTTCCTTTTTTACAGATTGGTTAACGGCAATTTTACCAACGAGATGATGACTTGGTTCTGCGCTTATCTCGGTTGCAACCGGCTCTTTTTCTTGTGCAACAACATTTGATGTTAGTAAAACCGAAGCAGCGATTGCAGCATATTTAAGATTGTTCAATTTAGATGTTTCATTGTATACAAATTCGTTTTCCAATTGCGTTGTTTTAACTCTTGCGCAAATGTTTTTATCTTTATTTTCCACGATAAATTTGGCGATTTCTGAATTTGTTTTTCTGCTTAAATCAATCACATTTTTGGCACATGAATCACAAAATGAACCTTTTGAATTTGGAATCATTTTATCAAAGTTTTCAGAACAAGGACTTGCTATTTCTAAGGTGAATTTCTTTTTCATACTTTGTTTTTTTACATTAAAATCATTTTGAAATGATTACTATTTATATAGAGTACTTTTTAATCAAAAAGGTTGGGAAGAAAATAAAATTATTATTTTCTTTACGATTATTCTTATTTTAATACCTTCTTAAGAGCTATAAATCAAATTAACTATTATATTTGCCGATCTCAAATCTAAATTAATTTTAAACAAAACACTTATGCAAACATCTAAATACACCAAATTTGCTGTAATCGCTCTGGTTATTCTATTTATAGTGATTAGCGTTATTAGCTAGAAACACTTTAAAAGCAAACAACAAAAGCTCTGGAAATTTTCAGAGCTTTTGTTGTTTGTAACGGTTTTAAACTAAATGCAAAAATTACAAAAAATCATATAAACTAGTATATTTGAGGTACTCCAAATTATAAAAAAACAATTTTATGAAAACATCTAAGTACACCAAATTTACCGTTGCTATTATGGCAATTTTGTTTGTGACTATTAGCACAATTGGCTGTAGTACACATACCCACACACATACGGCTGGAAATTCTGGTAAAATTCCGCCTGGACAAGCAAAAAAAATGTCCGGAAGTAAAAGCGCAAAAGCTTATGCTCCGGGACAACAAAAGAAAAGGTAATAGACACAAAAAAGTCTTCTGAATAATCTTTAGAAGACTTTTTTATTATTTTAAATATAAATCAAACTATTTCGCACATTAGCTGAAATTTTATCTTTAATTTAAATATCTTTCTCTAATATTTTTTTTACAAAATAAATGGAACAAGAAAAAAATCGCCTCAGAATATTCACAAACCACGAAACAATATTACGAGATTCTATTAAGTGGTATAATGCAACTTATAATACAGACTTTGTTTTTGTAGAATACATACGTGATGAGGTCAACTTTGCGATTGTAGAATTTACTAATGCCAATTTCAACCAGGTTTTTGATTTAGGGAGAATACACGGTGGTTCAGTAGAAGCAGTTGACAAGAATATATCAAATCCCAGATCTAGTTTTATGTAACGTTTTTTTCTATAACAGTTAAATCTTGCGCGGACTTTACTTGTTTCTTAATTTACAAAAAGATGAAATACAAATTTGAACAGCATAATTATTTTGATAAAAATGACAATCTTAATAAGTCAACATCACTATTAATAATTGAAGATCAAGAGAATTATGGGGAACATTTTTCTACTGAAATATTAAATTTAAAATTAGATTATTTAGAAGAAATTGTCAAATCATTAGAAAAAGTTTTATCTGGAGAATTACTGTATTATGATTTTGGGTATGAAGTCTATTCTATTGAATGTAAAAAAGAAATATCTCAAGTCATTGATACTTATAATTACTGGAAATGTATTGCCGAAATTCCTACTCAGGAAATATATGAGTTAATGAAAGACTGGAAAAACTATTTAATTGCTAATTCTAAAATCGAAAATAATAAAGCTGTTAATGATTTAGACATTCAGTTTACTTATGACTTTTTTGACGGATTAAATTTGTTTGAAGCAACCGACTCCTATGATAATTGGCTAAGTTCCGACGATTATTCTGTTTATAGCAATTCATACGTAGAAGTACAGAATGAAAAAATCTATATCTTTAAAGAAAACGTAAAAACATTATCTACTTATAACGAGTTTAATAAGCTAGAACTCGAATTAATAACCGAAAAATACAAACTAAAAATAAAAGACTGGGCCGATTGTTTATATGCTTACGCCGAGAATCATATTTCAAGAAGATTGGAAATTTCTCAAAATGACAAATTAACTGTTATCTATTGTCTTACCGGATCATATGGCCCGGAAGGTGTTTTTATTTACGGAGTCTATAAAAATTAAAGAATACCTTTTGGTTTGAAATCTTCTATCATAATTCCATAAGTTTTCCCGAGGTAAAAGGCGTCTTCTTTACTTAATTTATCAGATTCTATAGTTGCGAAAAAACTACCATCCTTATTCTCAAAAGCTACAATCTTAATATCAAGGTTATTGCTTTTATTGTATGAATCTATCAGATTTTGCAAATCTTCAGGATCATCCCAAGTAGCTATATTTATTTTCATCTTAACTACTATTTTGAATTCTACATTAGTAATCATAGAAATGAAGGTGCATAAAATACAGGTTTTGTATTTTATTAAAAAAAAGCAGTAAGTACAAAAAAACCTTCTGAAAGGAGGATCTTTAGAAGGTCTTTTTCACTATTCCAAAAAATTTAACTCTACTAAACAACATAAAAAACTAACTAACTATTTAAAAATTATCCTTAACCTTATTTTGAAGTGATTTTTTTAGATGGAGCATTTGTTATTTTTAGCAAATAAGTTCCTTCCGGTAAATCACTTATGTTCATCGAATTATTACCTATTATTTTTTGTCCTTGTGAGAAAACCTCAACATTTTTTGCAACTGCGTTTACATCACTCGAAGCAATAATAGTGCTATTTGATGTCACAGGCTTTGCGCTCGTTTTTCCTTTTCCGACTGTAGTAGCTTTTGCAGCAACCACTGGCTCTACAATATTTACTATAGGTTTAGAACTATCATAAAGTTCTGCAACCTGACTATCTGTAAGCGCAACATCATATATTTTTAAATCGTCTATGTCAGCATTAATTCCAACAGTTGTATTTATTTCGCCTAATCTAAAGATGTTTCCTTTAGTAGAACGACTGATTCCATTAACAGATTTAAGCAATTGTCCATTTCTATAAATCTTCGAAACTTTACCATCGTAAGCTATTGTATAGTTGTACCAAGTATCTTTTACAAGCGGCGTCGAAACAATAACGTCATTTGTAGCTCCCCAACCAGCCAAACTTAAGTCTGAGTTTGATGAAGCTGTTCCTTGCTGCAATAAACCGCAATATTGAGCACTATAAGCCGTTCCGTATCCCCAAATATAGTTCGCTGACGAAATATCATTTAGCTTAACCCAGATACTTACAGTTCTTGCACTATTTTCCTGAGGAAGATTATCAATTACAGCTTCAAGCGCTTTATTGCTTAGTCGTTGTGCTCCTTTTACAACTCCTGCTCTATCGTTCACGAAATTATTCGTTCCCATGAATGAAGTTGTATTATTGGTATTATTTAAAGTACCATTGAAATTAAACTCCTGAATTGGATTTTGTGCATTAACATTCAAATAACTTACAAACATTAATGTGAGTAGTAATTTTTTCATAATAGTAGATTTAGGGTATTAAAAAACTCTGTGTCATTTTAACACTGCTAAACTATATTATTATGCATTTGAGCGAAAATTTTTTCGATAACTAACCTAAATAATCGTTTAAATAACCAAAATTGATGATTTTAAACGCTTAATTGCATTTATTTATACTTTCACTAATAATATTAAAATAATAATATTACTTCAATCAAAACCAAATAATCTTACGTATAAATACGTTATTTACAATTAAATCAGAAAATTTAACATTCGCTTAAAATCAAAAATATCTGAATATTAAATACATACCAATTCTGTGGAAGTTCAGTAATACTTCAAAAAAAACTCCATTCGCAGAAACGAATGGAGCTATATATTTTAGAAAGCAATATTTATTATTAGTTTCTTATAAATGGCAATTCTTAGTTTTGCCCATTTGTTATTTTCAACAAATAAGTGCCTTCCGGTAAGTCACTAATATTAGTAGTATTGTTTCTGATTATTTTCTTTCCTTGTGAGAAAACCTCAACCTTTTTTGCAACAACATTACCTTCAGGTGCATTTTTAAGGTCTGTTTTTGTATCTACATTTCCTTTTTTTACTGTTGCAACCTTTTCAGCCGCAACCTCTGATGGCTTCGAACTGGTATAAGATTCCATAACCTGCTCGTCTGTCATTGCAACATTATAAATTTTAAGATCGTCTATATCAGCATTAATACCAAGTGCAGTATTCATTTGTCCTAACTTAAGAATATATCCTTTTGTTGAGCGTGCAATTGCATCTGATGATTTTAATAATTCACCATTACGATATATTTTAGATGTGGTTCCGTCATAAGTAACACTATATTGATACCAAACACCTTTTGCAAGTGGCGTTGCAACTATTACATTATTAGTGGTTCCCCAACCTGCTAAACTTAAATCAGATGTTGATCCAGTTGTAGCTTGTTGTACCAAACCAAAATATTGTCCATTTACCGGACTTCCATAACCAAAAATATAATTTACTGTAGCAATTGCATTAAATTTTACCCAAACTGAAATTGATCTTGGTTTATTATCCTGTGGAAGGTCGCCAACAACCGTCTGCAAAAACTTATTTGTAAGTCGGATGGCGCCGTTAGCAACTCCATTTCTGTCATTAGCAAAAGTCGAAGATCCTAAAAAAGAAATTGTTTTATCGCTATTACTTGTGTTTCCGTCGAAATCAAATTGCTGAACGGGATTTTGAGCATTCACATTAAAGAAACTTACAAACATTAATGTCAGTAATAATTTATTCATATTGACAGATTTTAGAGGCATTTAAAACGGCGTTTATTTAATAATACTATTATAATATATCTAGTCGAGATTTATTCAGCAACGAACTCAAATAATCAAAATTGATGCTTTAAAATTTTCGATTAAATTTACTTATACAATTGTAAAATTTGTTAAAACTATAAATTTTATTCAACTTAACAAACGTTATTTAAATTTAAATACAGTATTCTCATAAAAATAAAATTTTGTAGCAATAAAACACAATTTAGACCTCTTTTTTGTAAAAACATTTTTACAAAAAAAACTCCATTTGCCGAAACAAATGGAGTTCTATATTTTTAAAGTAATTTATTTACTACTTTACGAATTCAATTTTTTGAACTTCTTCTTCATTGATACTATCAAAGAATCCTTGTTCATTCATCCAATCATCGCTAAATACTTTACTCATATAGCGTGATCCGTGATCAGGGAAGATTGCAATAATATTACTATCTTTTGTAAACTCTCCTTCTTCTGCATATTGTCTGATCGCTTGCATTACAGCTCCAGAAGTATATCCAACAAATAAACCTTCTTTTCTGGTGATCTCTCTTGCTGAGTGAGCACTTTCTTCATCGGTTACTTTCATGAATTTATCTATAATATCAAAATCCGTAGCCGATGGTATCAGGTTTTTACCCAAACCTTCTATACGATAAGGATAAATTTCTTTGTTATCGAATTCTTTTGTTTCGTGGTATTTCTTCAATACTGATCCAAAAGCATCTACTCCTAAAATTCTAATATTTGGATTTTGCTCTTTTAAGAATTTCGCAGTTCCTGAGATAGTTCCTCCTGTTCCGCTACAAGCAACAAGGTGTGTAATTTGTCCTTTTGTCTGTTCCCAAATTTCAGGACCGGTAGTGTTATAATGTGCATCAATATTTAATTGGTTAAAATATTGATTAATATAAACTGAGCCTTTTGTTTCTTCGTGTAAACGTTTGGCTACGTTATAGTATGATCTTTCATCATCTGCAGAAACGTGCGCCGGACAAACATATACCTTTGCTCCCAAACTTCTCAACATGTCAATCTTGTCTTTCGATGATTTTGAACTTACTGCCAAAATACAATTGTAACCTTTAATAATGCTTACCATTGCCAGACTAAAACCTGTATTACCAGATGTTGTTTCTATAATGGTGTCTCCCGGTGACAGAATTCCCTTTTTCTCGGCTTCTTCAATAATATATAACGCTATTCTATCTTTTGAGGAATGTCCTGGATTAAAAGCTTCCACCTTTGCGTAGAAATTTCCTTCTAAGTCGTCGGTAATTTTATTTAGTTTAATAAGTGGGGTGTTACCTATTAATTCTAAAACATTATTATAAGCGTTTATTTCTTCTTTCATAAAAAAATAGTTAATCAAAGGCATTTTAAAATAACCTTGATAGGTTGCAAATTTAACAAAAAATTTCTAATTAGCTTTTAATTTTTTCTAAATCTAATAAAAAACTAAATTCTTTTGCTAAGTCTTTTAAAGCCTCAAAACGTCCTGAAGCTCCACCATGTCCAGCATCCATATTGGTATCTAAAAACAAAAGATTATTATTTGTTTTTACATTTCTCAATTTGGCTACCCATTTGGCTGGCTCCCAATATTGTACCTGCGAATCGTGCAATCCGGTTGATACATACATATTTGGATAATTTTGCGCTTTTACGTTATCGTAAGGTGAATACGATAACATATAATCATAATATTCTTTCTTGTTTGGGTTTCCCCATTCGTCGTATTCTCCAGTTGTCAACGGAATGCTATCGTCTAACATTGTTGTAATAACATCAACAAAAGGCACCTGAGCGATAACTCCGTTGTATAATTCAGGAGCTTCATTTATGATAACTCCCATTAAAAGTCCTCCTGCTGATCCTCCTTCTGCATACAAATGTTTCGAAGAAGTATATTTTTCGTTAATTACAAATTTAGAGCAATCGATGAAATCTGTAAAGGTATTTTTCTTTTTTAACAGTTTTCCGTCTTCATACCATTGTCTTCCTAAATCTTCTCCTCCTCGAATATGGGCAATTGCATAAACAAATCCGCGGTCTAACAATGAAAGTCTTGTTGATGAAAAATAAGTATCCATTGTGATTCCGTATGAACCATATGCGTAAAGCAATAACGGATTTTTACCATCTTTATTCAATCCTTTGCGATAAATCATCGAAATCGGCACTTTTACTCCATCTCTCGCTGTTGCCCAAACGCGTTCTTCGACGTAATTTTCTTTATCAAATTTACCACCTAAAACCTGTTGTTCCTTTAAGATTTCTTTGGTTTTAGTTTTCATATTAAAATCAATTACAGACGATGGCGTTGCAAGAGATTGATAACTATAACGTAAAACATCTGTATCAAAATCAATATTCGAAGTCGTAAAAGCATTGTAAGTTTCGCTGCCAAACGGAAGATAATAGTCAGGTTCACCATTCCACGGCATTATACGAATATGATTTAATCCGTTTGAGCGTTCTTCAACAACTAAATAGTTTTTAAAGATTTCGATATCTTCTAACAAAACATCTTCACGATGCGGAATAAGATCTACCCAATTTTTCTTTCCTGTTTTATTCTCAGGCGTTTTCATCAACTTAAAGTTAGTCGCCTTATCTTTATTAGTCAAGACATAAAACGAATCTTCAAAATGCGAAATACTATATTCTAAACCACGAACACGTTTCTGAAACACTTCGAATTCTCCATCAGGATTATCTGAGTTCAAAATTCTATATTCAGTCGTCAAAGTACTTCCTGAACTAATAACAATATATTTTCTGGATTTTTCTTTCCCTACAGAAACATTAAAAGTATCATCGGTTTCATCAAAAACCAAAACATCATTTACTGAATCTGTGTTTAATTTATGCTTGAAAATTTTATCAGCTCTTAAAGTAACTTCGTCTTGTTTGGTATAAAAAACCGTTTTATTATCGTTTGCCCAAACAGATGCGCCTGTAGCATTTTCGATTTTATCTGACAGAATTTCTCCTGTTTCTAAGTTTTTAAACTGAATGGTATAAATTCTTCTTCCAACAATATCAACACCAAAACTGGCAAATTTGTTATCTGGACTTATACTCAAACCGCCTAATTTAAAATAAGCGTGTCCCACTGACAATTCATTACAGTTGAACATAATTTCTTCTTCTGCCGAAAGGCTTCCTTTTTTTCTGGCGAAAATTGGATAATCTTTTCCTGTTTCGAAACGGGTGATATAGAAATATCCATTATAAAAATAAGGAACAGACGAATCGTCTTCTTTGATTCTGCCTTTCATTTCTTCATACAAATCTCCCTGAAGATTTTTTGTATGCGTTGTCATGCTTTGGTAGTACGCATTTTCCTGATTTAAATAATCGATAACCTCAGGATTTTCGCGATCGTTAAGCCAAAAATAATTATCTATTCGGGCTTCTTTATGTTTTTTTAGTGTTTTAGGAATTTCTTTGGCCTTTGGAGCCATTATATCGTTTTGCATTGATTAAGCATTGGTTTGTAAATTCGGAGTTGCAAAAATACTACAATCACAATAGAACAGAATTAATTTTTTCATAAAATATTCTATTGATATAATACAGCAATATACTAATTTTGTATGAAATAATTTAAAAATCAACAAAAAATGGATTTAATGGGAATGATGGGTAAACTTAAAGAAACCCAACAAAAAATTGAAGATACAAAAAAGCGTTTAGATACAGTTTTAATTGACGAACAAAGCGCTGATGGATTATTAAAAGTAACGCTTACTGCAAATAGAAAAGTAAAAACAATCTCTATCGACGACTCTTTACTTGAAGACAAAGAACAATTGGAAGATTACCTTGTAGTAACGCTAAATAAAGCAATAGAAAGAGCTACAAGCGTTAACGAGCAAGAACTTGACGCTGTTGCAAAAATGGATATGCCAATGATTCCAGGGATGGATAATTTGTTTAAATAAGATCCTAAGAAACTAAGATTCTAAGGCGCTAAGTCTCCAATTGGAAAAAACTCAGAACCTTAGAATCTTAGTACCTCAGAACCTTTTTTTAAAACTTCTGAAGCGTTTCAATTACATACGTATGCATTACTTCTTTATAATCTAAATGCGTCACAATTCTTAGTTTATTGTGTCCCATTGAACTTATTAAAATGTTCTTGAGTTTTAATTTTTCAATCAAAAGCTGATCGCTATAACCTTCGGCCAATGAGAAAATCAAAATATTGGTTTCAACTGGCTCAATATGAGATACCCACGGTTTTGTGCTTAAAATTGCTGCAATTTCTTTGGCTCTTCTATGATCTTCTGCAAGTCTTTCGATATTATTAGCCAAAGCAAACAATCCAGCTGCAGCCAAATATCCAACTTGACGCATTCCTCCGCCTAATATCTTCCTGATTCTCAACGCCCTGCGAATATCATCTTTAGTCCCAAGCAAAATAGAACCAATTGGCGCACCTAATCCTTTTGACAAACAAACCGAAATGGTATCGAAAATTGCTCCAAATTCTTTCGGGTTTTGTCTCTTCGCAACCAATGCATTCCAAATTCTGGCTCCATCTAAATGAAACTTCAGATTATTGGCATCACAAACCTTTTTTATCTCTTTTAAATCTTCTAATTCATAACAAGCTCCACCGCCTTTATTTGTCGTGTTTTCTACACAAACTAAACTCGTCAACGGACTGTGGTAAAACTCAGGATCATTAATCGCTGCTGCAACCTGAGCTGCATTTATCATTCCGCGATGTCCGTCTAACAAGCAGCATGAAACGCCACTGTTAAAAGAAACTCCTCCTCCTTCATAATGATAAACGTGTGCATATTTATCGGCAATTAATTGCTCTCCTGGTTGTGTGTGTAATTTAATAGCGGTTTGGTTTGCCATAGTTCCTGACGGAAAAAAAAGTCCGGCCTCCATTCCAAAAAATTCAGCAACTTTAGTCTCCAACTCAATAACTGTAGGATCTTGCCTGTATACGTCATCGCCAACATGAGCGTTAAACATATACTGCAACATTTCGTATGTTGGTTTGGTAATGGTATCGCTAATTAAATTTATTTCCATATTCTAAAAAGTGTATCTTTTTTGTGCAGCAAAATTACGTATTACTAATAGTTATTCTTGGCAAGTTTTACTAAAATTTAACTTGTGACATACTATAAAACCAAATTAACGTAATATTTGCAAAAAACATATAAAACTAATATAATATTCTAAATCTAACTTATAATTTTAGAAACTATTTTGTTTACCAAAATAATAAATCTACTTCACACATACACAATACTATATAGTCTCATTGACCTGGATATTTTTATAAGTAACATGGTATCTTCTCATATTCTTAAACCAAATCATCTCTACATAAGTTGAATTTGCTTATGAAAGCAACAATATTATTCATCACTTAATACTTTTGAATATACTTTCTTCTTATGTTAAAATATTTTCAATATTCTGAAAACTATATCTTATTTTTGTACAACAAAATTACGTATTTACAAATCGTTCAATTTGATCAAAATTCAGCTTTTAAATAATTACGTAATATTTATAAAAAACCTAAAAAACTACTATTAATTTATGACAACTACCGAACAAATAAAAGGTATTGTGGAGCGCCTTGGTGCGTTGAGGAGGTATCTTTGACGTTGATGCCAAGCTAATCGAAATTGCCAACGAAGAAGAAAAAACGTTCGCACCCGACTTTTGGAACAATGCAAAAGAAGCTGAAGTCATTGTAAAAAACCTTCGAAACAAGAAAAAATGGATCGAAGATTACAACAAAGCCATTGAACTTACAGACGAATTGCAACTGGCGCATGATTTTTATAAAGAAGGAGAACTTTCTGCAGAAGAATTAGACGAACATTACAAGATTACACAAACTCATATCGAAAACATTGAGTTCAAAAACATGCTTTCTGACGAAGGTGACAGTTTAAGTGCCGTAGTTCAAATTACTGCCGGCGCCGGAGGAACTGAAAGTTGTGATTGGGCCGGAATGCTGATGCGTATGTATATGATGTGGGGAGAAAGTTACGGCTACAAAATAAAAGAACTGAACTTTCAGGCTGGTGAGGTTGCCGGTATCAAAACCGTAACGCTCGAGTTTGAAGGAGATTATTCTTTTGGATATTTAAAAGGAGAAAATGGTGTACACCGTTTAGTCAGAATCTCACCTTTTGATAGTAATGCGAAACGTCACACTTCATTTGCTTCAGTTTATGTTTATCCGCTTGTTGATGATAGTATCGAAATTGACATTAATCCTGCCGATATCGAAATTACAACTTCTCGCTCTAGTGGAGCCGGAGGACAAAACGTAAATAAGGTAGAGACCAAAGTACAATTAGTACACAAACCTACCGGAATTCAGATTCAGTGTTCTGAAACCAGATCACAGCAAGACAACAGACAGCGTGCCATGCAAATGCTACGTTCTCAATTGTATGAAATCGAATTGAAAAAACAACAAGCACAACGTGCCGATATTGAAGCCGGAAAAATGAAAATCGAATGGGGTTCGCAAATACGTAATTATGTAATGCAGCCTTATAAATTAGTAAAAGACGTTCGCACCGGTTACGAAACCAGCGATGTTGATGGCGTTATGAACGGAAATATTGACCCATTCCTGAAAGCATTCCTGATGATGATGGGGCAAAAAGAAGAAGAATAGATAAAATGTCAGTATTCAGTTTTTAGTGTTCAGTCAAAGTAAACCTGAAACGTGAAACCTCAAACTAAAAGAAAAAGTTATGATAAAATGGGCAGACATAATTCGTTATACAAATAAAGGAAATCCGGTTCCGGAGAAAAGAGTTGAAAAAACACCTGAAGAATGGAAACAGATCTTAACACCCGAAGAATTTCAGGTAACACGCTTAAAAGGTACCGAAAGGTCTTTTAGTTCTGAGCTTTGCAGTTTGTTTGATCCCGGAATCTACGAGTGTAAATGTTGTGGAACTTTGCTTTTTGATGCTTCAGAAAAGTTTGAATCAGGAACAGGCTGGCCTTCTTTTACACAACCTTTAAAAGAAAATGCAATCGCTTATCATGCCGATAAATCATACGGAATGATTCGCGTTGAAGTAGTTTGTAATACTTGTGACGCACATCTGGGACATGTTTTTCCTGATGGACCAGAGCCAAGCGGTTTGCGATATTGCATTAATGCTATTTCGTTATCCAAAATAACAGAATAAATATTTAAAAAAAAGCGATTCCTTTTATCAAAAGTGAATCGCTTTTTTTATTTTAATCTAAGTTTCAAAAACAATGCAAACCTATATTGCTTTTTTGCGTGGTATTAATGTCAGTGGACAAAAACTTATTAAAATGGAAACTTTAAGATCCATATTAACAGAGCTTCCCATTGAAAACATCAGCACTTATATTCAGAGCGGAAATATTATTTTTACTAGTAATCTTACTAATATTTCCGATTTAGAAAATCAGATCGCAAATAGTATCGAAAAACATTTTGGCTATCAGGTTCCTGTGTTAATTTTGACTCTGGAGGAATTACAAAAATGTGCACAACAAAATCCATATTCTGATGATAAAATAAATGATCCGACGCAGCCATATGTTACTTTTTTATCAAAAGAACCAGCAATTACAGATCTTGACCTTTTTAAATCAATCGATTTCAAAGAAGATAAACACATAACAATCAACAAAGTAATGTATATTTTTTACCCTAATCCAACAGGAAATTCAAAACTTACAAATAGCATAATCGAGAGTAAACTGAAAGTAAAAGCAACCACCAGAAACTGGAAAACAATTAATAAATTGATAGATTTAATGTTAAATTTGTAATATTTGGAGCATTATTTTAAACACTTTTTAACAAACACAAAAAAAATATTAGGTAATTAGAATCTAATTGATTTTATTTGGCAAAAATTAACCCTAAGTCAATTAAATTCACTCAATGAAATCCTATTCAATTCAAGAAATCAATGAAGTTATAAATGGCGTAATTTACGGCAATACTTCACAAAGCATTACTGCAACAGAGCAATTAGAAAAAGCTACAACTTCAGAAATTTCATTTATAGGAAACAAAAAATACGAAAAATTTTGGTCTGCTTCAAATGCATCTATTGCTGTAGTTAACGAAGATATTTCGATAGAACCGGGAGAAAATCGCGCTTTTATAAAAGTAAAAAATGCCGATTTAGCAATGTCTCAAATTTTGGCCCTTTTTGCCCCTCCTACTCCTTTATTCCACAATGACATTCACAGAACAGCAGTTGTAGACGAAACTGCAATTATTGGCGAAGGTGCAAGAATTGGTGCCGGTTGTTATATTGGTCCAAAAGTTGAAATTGGTGCTTTTGCTACTATTTATCCAAACGTAACTATTCTGGACGAATGTACTATTGGTAAAAACACAATCATTTGGTCAGGAACAGTAGTTCGTGAACGTTGTCATATTGGTACCGATTGTATTATTCATCCAAATGCAACAATTGGAGCAGATGGTTTTGGATTCCGTCCTTGTAGCGAAAAAGGTTTGGTGAAAATTCCACAAATCGGAAATGTAATTATCGGAAACGGAGTTGAAATTGGCGCTAACACTTGTGTTGACCGTGGTAAATTTAGTTCTACCGTTCTTGGTGACGGTTGCAAAATCGACAATTTAGTACAAATTGGACATAATAGTAAATTAGGTAAATTTTGTATTATGGCCGGAAATAGTGGTTTAGCAGGTTCTGTAACTTTAGGAAATGGTGTTATTATTGGCGGAAGCGCTTCTATAAAAGATCATACAACTATTGGTGATGGAGCAATTGTTGGAGCTGGTTCAGGTGTTGTTGGTGATGTTCCTGCAGGAAAAACCATGTTGGGTTATCCAGCTGTTGAAGCTCGTGATGCTCTAAAACAATGGGCGATTTTAAAACGAATGGTTTGCGATTCTAAAAAATAATCTAAATAATATTTATATATAAAACCAGAAGCTATCTTCTGGTTTTTTTATGCTTATTTCACAATTATAAAAAGGGATCAACCTGTGCAGAAACATAAAACATTTTGTATTGACTAATTATTTTAACCGCAAAGCGCGCAAAGTTTTTTTTATTACGTGGTTTTATACAAACACAAAGTTCGCAAAGCTTTATCAACACAAAGCTTTGCGAACTTTACTTTACTATGTATATTTATGGGATAAAAACCTTTGCGCGCTTTGCGGTTAAATTCGTCCTTAATTTTTATAGCTCTACAAGTTTTTGTATTGATTCTAAAAAAGACTATTTACAAAGCTTCACAGTTAAAACCTAGTACTTTCATTAGAACAATAATCTCTTTTATAATATCATTATCCGATTCAAGTCGTAAAATACGATCACAATCTTCAAGATCAAAATTCCACTTTGTTTTTGGAAATAACTTATTTAGTTTTGGAGCAATTCTTTTCACTTTCGAAACAGAATCTACATTTGTTTTAAATACTAAAACCATCTTTTGAATTCTTTTGAGTTGATTTAATTTTCAGATTTTATCTTTATTTTACTTAAAATTTTATGATCAATATAAAAGGTTCCAAACGGAATAATACAAGCCAAAAGCACTTTCCAGGTCGTCGTTGCAAATCTCCAATTTTGTTCTACTCCTACGCTTAAAGTATTAAAAACAAAGAGTAAAAATAAAGCGCCATGAACTGTACCAACGGGTCTTGTTAAAAACGGCATTCCAAAAATATATTTCAGCGGAACAGCTATAAATAATAATATCAATAAAGATGTTCCTTCCAGAAATCCAATAATTCGTAATCTTCCGGTATTTGTTTGCAGTAAATTTTTCATAAAATGTTATCTAAAATAAGGTCTGTTTGCTAAAGGAGAAAATGGCCATGGAATTGCAATAAAAATGATCAGTAAAGCGATAGAAAACCAAATTAACATGGTTCTAAACTTATCACTGTCATTTTGTTTTCTTTTGGCTAAAGCCGAACCAATCGTGATCAAAACAATTGCGGACAGCATTAAGAGAATATGGAGAATTCCAAAAAAAGCGGCATCAGTATTTTTTATTCCTTCTCTAAAGTTTTTCCAAAAGTATTTCACTATCGGACTTTGTACATAAATAAGAATTCCGAAAGTAAGCTGAATATGTGCGATTGTAGCAGTCCAATGTCGGACCGAATTATCAGTTTTAGTAAAAGGTTGTTTTAAGTTATAACCTTTATAAGCTCGAAAAATGGAGTATATTAAGCTTATTAACACAAACCATCGCAAAGCAGAATGGCAAAATAAAAGTGATTGATACATTGTTTTTTGATTAAGACAATGCAAATATATTCAAAAACATACTAACTAGTATGTTTTTGAATGTGAATTTATTTTAAGCTATTTAGATAATTCCTAAACTCCTTTAAATAAACAATATAACATAAATTACTATCCTGTAGTTTTCCAAAATTACGTATTCCCCAATAGCCGGACATGACAAAAAAAGCTACTTGTTCACCATTTACTTCTTTTCTGACTAATCCTAAAGTTTGTGCTCTTACAATTGCTTTTTCTATTGTCATCATCCATTGATTTACCAATTCTGACAAAGCCAGACTAAATTGATTGTTCCAAGGCGTCATTTCCTGAGTCAGATTTCCAACTGGGCAACCATATTTTACTTCCAATAAAGGATCTTCAAGCAACAAATAATAAATCATATTATAAAAATCCTCAATTGGGTTTTCTGAATTTTCTATTGGTTTTATAAAGCTTCCCAGCATTGTAGGTTTCAAAATCTCTTCAATAATAGCAACTCCCATTTCATCTTTTGTTTTAAAATGGTAATAAAAAGCACCTTTTGTTACTTGAGTTGTCGCAATAATTTCATCAATGCTCGTGGTTTGATATCCTTTCGAATAAATCAATTCAAATGCTTTCTGGAGAATTGTAAGTCTTGTATTTGCTGCTTTTGACATAAAAGATACTAATTAGTATGAAACAACAAATTAAGATAAAAAAAACGACTTATTCTCTATTTGGCTTTCCCGCATAAATTATTCGTTTTTTTAATATCAGAAACTCAGTTTTATTTCATCCGAAGAATATATTTTATGATGTCAGTTTCAATTGATTTTGTAAATTAGCCAACACTATTTTGTAAAAACATCAATATATTATGGATTTAAACTTCAATAAAAACGAAGATCACAATAAACTATTACTTTCTGAACTAAAACAAAAATTTGCCAAAGTAAAATTAGGCGGAGGTGAAAAACGCATTGAAAAGCTACATGCCGAAGGTAAAATGACTGCTCGCGAACGTATAGAGTATTTATTAGATGAAAATTCTAAAAGTATAGAAATTGGAGGTTTCGTTGGCGAAGGAATGTACGCAGAACACGGCGGATGTCCATCTGGTGGTGTTGTTATAAAAATAGGATACATAAAAGGTAAACAATGCATTGTTGTTGCTAATGATGCAACTGTTAAAGCCGGAGCGTGGTTTCCGATCACAGGAAAGAAAAATCTGCGTGCACAAGAAATTGCAATGGAAAATAGATTACCAATTATTTATTTAGTTGATAGCGCAGGCGTTTATTTACCGCTTCAGGATGAAATTTTTCCGGATAAAGAACACTTTGGACGTATTTTTAGAAATAATGCCCAAATGAGCAGCATGGGAATTACCCAAATTGCGGCCGTTATGGGAAGTTGTGTTGCCGGAGGTGCCTATTTGCCAATTATGAGCGATGAAGCTCTAATTGTAGATAAAACCGGAAGTATTTTCCTTGCCGGAAGTTATTTGGTTAAAGCTGCAATTGGAGAAACAATCGACAATGAAACTTTAGGCGGTGCAACGACACATTGCGAAATCTCAGGCGTGACAGATTATAAAGCAAAAGACGACAAAGACGCTCTGGATAAAATAAAAAATATAGTTGATAAAATTGGTGATTTTGACAAAGCCGGCTATAGCCGAATAAAAGCAGAAAAACCAACGCTTGAGCCTAAAGATATTTATGGAATCTTGCCAAAAGCAAGAAACGAACAATACGACATGATGGAAATCATCAATCGTTTGGTCGATAATTCAGAATTTGAACCTTACAAAGATGGTTATGGTCAAACTATAATTACCGGTTATGCGAGAATCGACGGTTGGGCAGTTGGAATTGTTGCCAATCAACGAAAAGTCGTAAAAACCAAAAAAGGCGAAATGCAATTTGGTGGCGTGATCTACTCAGATAGCGCCGATAAAGCAACTCGTTTTATTGCTAATTGTAACCAAAAGAAAATTCCATTAGTATTTCTACAAGACGTTACAGGTTTCATGGTTGGATCGAAATCTGAGCAAGGCGGAATTATAAAAGACGGTGCAAAAATGGTAAATGCAGTAAGTAATTCAGTTGTACCAAAATTTACTGTAATCGTTGGAAATTCATACGGAGCAGGAAATTATGCAATGTGCGGTAAAGCTTATGATCCAAGATTAATTTTTGCGTGGCCAAGTGCAGAACTTGCCGTTATGGGAGGAACTCAGGCTGCAAAAGTTTTGGCACAAATCGAGGCTTCTTCGCTTAAAGCAAAAGGAGAAATTGTAGACGAAGCCAAAGAAACTGAGCTTTTCAATAAAATTAAAGCACGCTACGATGAGCAAACTTCACCTTATTATGCAGCTTCAAGATTATGGACAGATGCTATTATTGATCCTTTAGATACCAGAACATGGATTTCTATGGGAATCGAAGCTGCTAACCACGCTCCTATTCAAAAACCATTTAATTTGGGCGTTATACAAGTTTAGATTTTCAGATAATATCAAAATACGTTAAATAAAAAGTAAAAAACTTATTTTCAGGTACTTAAAAATAAATATATCATTAAAAATTAGTAACTTTATTTATAATTTTTAATCACGTAGTATCATGGAAAATGTAAAAAGTTTGAATAAATGGGCAAATGCGCACACTTATTTACCTGTAGATTTAGTACGTATTGTATTGGGTGTTTTTTTATTTATGAAAGGAGTTTCATTTGTAACAAACGTTCAATATCTGCATGATTTAATTTCTCCAATTGATAGATTCGGAGGCGGAATGTTTTTACTACATTATATCGCGCCGGCTCACATGATTGGAGGTATTATGATTGTTTTGGGTTTACTCACCAGATGGGCAATTGCAGCTCAGCTTCCAATACTTTTTGGAGCAATTCTAATAAATTTCATGGGACATATGCACTCAGAAAACTTAATTCTGGCAATTGTAGTTTTATTAATTTGCGTATTTTTCTTGTTCTATGGAAGTGGAAAACGTTCAGCTGATTATTATTTCAAAATGCAACAATAACCTTATTTTATCCTCAATGGTACTAGTAAAATCTTGAGGATAAAATAATAACCTTACTTTTAAAGTTAATTAATTCTTTAAAATTTCTTTAATTGTCATTTATGAGTTAAATTCGCCACCATGAATTGGATTCGTAAAAGCGTTATTTTTGTATCACTTGTGATCATTGCCTTCTTTGCTTGTCAAGCAAACGAATTGGCTGTGCAAAAAAGTGACTATCAAGAAACCGAAAATCAAAAAACGGATTCCAATTTCTCTATTGATTCTTCAGATTCTTTGGCTTTTATTCAGCCACAAACCAGTTATCAATTTGCAGCAAATTTAAAAACAAATCCATCTATTCTAAATAAATGGTTTGATACTGTATTGATGGTGATTCCGCAGCACAAAGCAGTAAAATCAACATCAAACTTTGCAAATCAATTTCTGACTCAGAGCAAAAAGGTCTTACTTATGCTCTATCCTTTCCATTTTTTTTGGTAGACAAATACATGAAATTCTAATCAGAAGAAACTATTTCTTCTAAACTAAGTAGATTATTTTCTTTCTGAAAACAATTTATCATTTCATATTATTTATCAAATTTTAAAAACAAAAATGGAAACAAGTGTAACCATAATTGGTCTCGTGATTGCTATCATAGTAGCCGTACCTGTATATTTTTCTGCTCGATCGAGCGCTGCAAACAAATCAAAGATTTTAAACATAAAAAAGAAGTTCAACCCAACTCATCCAGAGGATTTTGATTTAACAGAATCTCAAAGCAACAAAACACTTACAATAGATCAAAAGAACAGACGTTTTATTTTAATGAACTTTAATCCAAATCAACAGGAATCAACTTATTTAGATTTAAAAAGTGTTTCTTCTTGTAAAATAGTTTTAACCAATGATGGAAATTCAGATACAATCCTGAAAATTGATTTTGAATTTCAGGAAAAGGAAACTTCTAAAAAAATTACAATTCCATTCTATGATTTTGACGATGATCGCATCAAACAAATAAGCGCTTATCAGGATCATATGTTTGCTAAAAAATGGCTTAAAATCATCCAAGATTCTATTTCACGTTAGTTATTTAATTCAGAAAAGAGGCTCATTATGAGTCTCTTTTTTTTGTTAATTACATGACATTTGTCATTTTATCCCTTGAAGTTAAACTCTAATTTTGAAAGACACAAAATCCGTCTTTTATGAAAATCTCACTGACCCAAAAATACAATGTCCCAGGTCCTAGATATACGAGTTATCCAACGGTTCCGTATTGGAATGAAGCCTGTTTTACAACAGAAAAATGGATAGAATCTTTTCAAAAAGCATTCACAGAAAGCAATTCACAAAGCGGAATAAGTTTATATATTCATTTACCATTCTGCGAAAGCATGTGTACTTTTTGCGGTTGCAATAAACGAATTACAAAAAACCATTCTGTAGAAGAAACCTATATAAAAGCACTTTTAAAAGAATGGAGCTTATATTGTAAATTATTACCCGAAAAGCCAATTATAAAAGAAATACATTTAGGCGGAGGAACTCCAACTTTTTTTTCAAAAAATAATTTAGAACATCTTATAAATGGCATTTTCAGTTTTGCCAATAAGGCCGAAAACTATGAATTCAGTTTTGAAGGTCATCCTAATAATACCACTTACGAACAACTCAAAAAACTATACGATTTAGGCTTTCGCCGAGTAAGTTTTGGTGTTCAGGATTATTCCGAAAAAGTACAAAAAGCAATACACCGAATCCAACCTTTTCATAATGTTGCCAAAGTGACTTTTTGGGCAAAAGAAATTGGCTATACTTCTATCGGTCACGATATTATATTTGGATTACCTTTTCAAACTATTGAAGATGTTATCGATACGATCGAAAAAACAAATTCTCTTAAACCAGATCGTCTGGCATTTTACAGTTATGCTCATGTGCCTTGGATAAAAGGAAACGGACAACGTGGTTTCAATGATGAAAACCTTCCAAAAGATGCCGAAAAAAGACAATTATACGAAGTTGGAAAACAACTACTTTCTAAAAATGGCTATGACGAAATTGGAATGGACCATTTTGCTTTAGAATCTGATAGTTTACATAAAGCAACACAAAACAAAAAGCTACATCGAAATTTTATGGGATATAGTGCTTCAAAAACTCAATTGATGATTGGTTTAGGAGTTTCTTCTATTAGTGACAGTTGGTATAGTTTTGCTCAAAACACAAAAAATCTGGAAGATTATTACCAGTTATTAGAATGGGATAAACTTCCAATTGTTAAAGGTCATATCTTAGATAATGAAGATTTAATTATTCGAAAACATATTTTGAACTTAACTTGTGAATTTGAAACTTCCTGGTCTAATGAATCATTATACTTCCAAGAACTTCCAAGTGTTTTATTAGATTTAAAAGAAATAGAAAAAGATCAATTAATTATAATTGAAGAAAATAAGATTAAAATCACAGAAGCTGGAAAACCATTCGTTCGAAATATTTGTATGGCATTTGATTTGCATCTAAAAAGAAAATCACCGGAAACTAATTTGTTTTCAATGACGGTTTAATGACAATTAGGAGTTCCTTGTACAAACAAACTCATATTTGATGGAGAAATATAAGGAATTCCTAAACCAAGTCCTCTAAGGATGAATAGTACTCCAATAATAACAGCAACATAGGGAATTGCTTTTTGAATTTTATTTCTAAAAGGAAGTTTTATCAACGAATTGACATACACTACAATTGTCATAAGCGGCATTGTTCCCAAGCCGAATAAGATCATATACAAAACTCCAAAACTGGCACTTTGCATGGCAATAGCGCCAAACAAAGCTACATATACCATTCCGCAAGGCAAAAAGCCATTTAATAATCCAATTGTAAAAAGAGATTTATAAGTTTTCTTTTTAAATTGATTTCCTAAGCTTGATTTTATTTTTGAGATGATTTTGTAAATAGGTTTTGAGAAATTATACTTAGAAAAAACTCTCTCCGGAATTAAAACCACGATTATCATTGCTACACCAATAAAAATGGACATTTTTTGTTGCAACCCCGCCAGAAAAAAACCTCTTCCTAATAAACCAAAAATCAAACCTATTGTTGCATAAGCTGTCAAACGACCTAAATGATAGGTTATAATTTGAGTTACTCGCTTAGCTTCATTTTGTCTATCTACCGGTAACATCATAGCAATTGGACCACACATTCCTATGCAGTGCAAACTACTAATTAATCCTAATATAAAAGTTGAGTACAACATTTGCTATATATTTTTCTTTTTGCCACAGATTAAATTAGATTAAAAAAACTGTTTAAAAAGAATCTATTTAATTCACATAAATCACTTCTTTCGAAAGGTATTTTGTTCCTTTATATTCCCATTCCATATTAACATCCCAACGTCCTTTAATCAACTTCTTTTGCGGAATAAGCAAAGCTGAATTGGTCAAAGCTATTTGGGTATCAAAATCAAATTTCTTGTTTGAAGGTCTGTACAATAATACATTTCCTTTTACTTTATCATTTTCAAAAGTGGCAGGAAAAGCAATTTTTACACCGCTTTCAGTATAAGTAATCGAAGGTTTTTGCTGTAAATCATGAGCATTTTGAATTCGAGCCATTTCGTCCTGAAAATGAGAATCATGTTTGTAATATTCTTCGACAACTAAGTCATTGTCGTATTTATTATTTGATTGTACTTCAAAAACAAAATATAAAATAAAAGTCATAAACAATGCGAATGCAATGACAATTCCTGTTCCCCAATTTATTTTCATCTTAGTATGTTTTTAATTAAAACTTCTTGGTCCTAAAAAATTAGTTGTGGTAGTTTCAATCAACTCTTTGCCGTTGTAAACTCCAATTTCAACTTTGGTTTTATCACTTTCCAAAAGAGCCTGATCAATTTCTATAAATAAGGTTCCTTGCGAAATCCCTTCTTTTAAAACTTTAAAATGTTGATTTCCGACATTTTTAATAGTTCCTTTTTGGTCAATTAATTCGAAATGAATGTCGTGATAATCTTTCATTGTCTTATTAACAATCTTATAAGTATATACATTGCTAATTTTATCTCCTTTGTGCTGAAATAACTGCCCTGGTAAACGTAAAACAATCGCCTGAACATCTGTTCTTAAAAATAGCATTCCAACAAAAACACTTAGCAAAATAAATAAAACAGCCGTGTAGCCTTTCATTCTTGCAGTAAACTTGAAAGGTGCTTTTTTTACAATTTCATCTTCAGATGCATATCTAATAAGTCCTTTAGGCAAACCAACACTTTCCATAATTGTATCGCATTCGTCAATACAAGCGGTACAATTGGTACATTCTAATTGCGTTCCGTTTCTAATGTCGATTCCCATTGGACAAACGTGTACACATTGATGACAATCAATACAATCACCTTTTCCGGTTGCAATCCTATCTTCTTTTTTATTGAATTTTGCGCGCCCAACTTCTTTTTCACCTCGTACAAAATCGTAGGCTACATTAATCGATTTATCGTCTAAAAGTACACCTTGCAATCTTCCGTATGGACAAGCAATAATACAAACCTGTTCACGAAACCAAACAAAAACAAAATAGAAAACTCCGGTAAAGATCAATAAGGCAATAAAATTACTTGCTTGTTTAATTGGTCCTTCCTTAACCATCAAAAATAGTTGATCACTTCCTACCAAATAAGCAAGAAAAACATTGGCGATGCCAAATGAAATCAAGAAAAAAATGATCCATTTGATCGATCTCTTTCGTATTTTTTCTGCGTTCCATTCTTGTCTTGATAATCGCAATTGAGCACCGCGATCACCATCAATCCAATATTCAATTCGGCGAAAAACCATTTCAAGAAAAATAGTTTGTGGACAAATCCAACCGCAAAAAATTCTGCCAAATACAACTGTAAACAAGATAATAAATACAATTCCAACAAGCATTGAAATTACAAAGAGATAAAAATCCTGCGGCCAAAATGGAAATCCAAAAATATTAAATCGACGTTCCATAACATTGAACATCATAAATTGGTTTCCATTTACTTTTATAAACGGATTGGCAACTAAAATAGCCAGCAAAACATAACTAACTATTTTCCTGTATTCATAGAATTTACCAGACGGTTTTTTAGGGAAAATAAATTTTCGATTACCCCCTTCATCAATAGTTCCGATGGTATCTCTAAAAGCTTCGTCTGGTAAATTTGACATGATCTATTATAATTATTTTTTAACTTCAGTACTATCTTTTGCTGTACTTGCTGTGGTATCTTTTGCTGGAGCACTATCATCTACCCAAACTTCTCCTTCTGCTTCTTTTGGGTCTTTTGGATTACTTCCTTGTAAGGAAAGAATGTAACTTGCTACTTTTTGAATTTCCTTAGGTTTTAAGGTTCCTTTCCAGGCAATCATTCCTTTACCATCTCGACCTCCATTTGTTATAGTATGAAAAAGATTTTTAATTCCTCCTCCTAGAATCCAACGATCATCCGTTAAGTTTGGTCCAATTTGCCCACCAGCATCAGCACGGTGACAAGCAGCACAATTGGTTGTGAATATTTCTTTTCCAATTGCTAAATTTTCCGGATCGGTAAGTAAAACAACTGTTTTTTCATCCATTAAATCCGGAGCAGTTTTAAGATATTCGTCTACATCTATTTTTGCCTGAGCCATTTCTTTTTTAAGTTCTGTTTCCTGATCGTCTCCTCCAAAAAGTTCATAACGCGCTACATAGATTACTCCAAAAACAATACAGATATAAAATAAATATACCCACCATGGCGGTAAATTATTGTCTAACTCTTTAATTCCATCATAATCATGATCCATTAGCAAGTCACCTTCTTTTTCAATAGGCTGTGTTTGGGTAAGCTTAAGCATTAAATCTTTATACCAAGTACTTTCTGTTAAGCTCAAACTATTTTCATGTTCCAATTTCGCCTTTTCTTCCGGTGACATCAATTGATACATGACACGATTGACAGCACTTAATGTAATCTCGATTGCTATCAGTATAAATAAAAAGACAAGTAAAAAGACAGAAACCATTGGATATTTTATAAAAGCCGGTTTATCGCCTGAATCTATAAAATATTCCATCAATCCAAAGACGATGAAGAAAATCAGCGGTACTCTTACATATACTGGGAAAAATTTTTTCATATTAAATATCTTTTGAAATTATACCATATCCTTCATCCAAAGGTATTTCACTCATTTCCTGGATTTTTTCTTTTTTATAGGAGAACACCCAAAAGCCTAAGCCAACAAAAAAGAAGAAAAATATCAAGAGAGAAAGTATCGGGTAAATGGCAATACCCGAAATAGTCTCCATATTGTGTTTTATCTGTTCAAACATAATGCTGTTATTTAGATGTCTCTTTTACTTTTATATCAGTTCCAAGTCTTTGTATATAAGCAATCATCGCAACGATTTCTCTTTCATTCATAGGAACAAATTTTTCGCCTTTTGCAGCTGCTTTTTTCTTGCTCTCCTCGTAACTTTTTACATAATCCGGATCGTTTTCTAAGCTTTTCTCTATTGCAAGTGCCTGAGTTCTTAACGTTTTTTGTGCATTTGCAACCTCTGCTTCTGTATAAGGAACTCCAAGTGTAACCATGGCTTGCATTTTCTTTTGAGTTAGGGAAATATCCATTGGCTCATTATCAAACAACCACTTATAACCCGGCATAATTGAACCTGCAGAAATACTTTGCGGATTCCAGAAGTGATTAAAATGCCAGTTATCATTATACTTGCCTCCTACTCTTAACAAATCAGGACCTGTACGTTTTGATCCCCAAAGGAATGGATGATCATATACAAACTCTCCCGCTTTTGATTGTGGTCCATAACGTTCTACTTCACTTCTAAAAGGACGAACTGACTGTGAGTGACAACCTACACAACCTTCTCTGATATATAGATCACGACCTTCAAGCTCTAAAGGTGAATATGGTTTAACACTAGAAATTGTTGGTATATTTGATTTAACCATAATTGTTGGTACGATTTGAATAATACCACCAATCAGAATAGCTATTGTAGCCAAAATGGTTAATTGAATTGGCTTTCTTTCTAACCAGGTATGGAATTTTTCTCCACTTAATCTATTACTGCTTATTCTTTGTAAAGCTGGAGCCTGAGCTAATTCATCTTCGATAGTATGACCAGCTCTAACGGTCATTATTATATTATAAACCAGCGTTAGCATACCAATTAAATACAAACTACCTCCAATTGCTCTCATCCAATATAATGGCATAATAGCTGTAACAGTCTCAAGGAAATTACCATACGTTAATGTCCCGTCTGGATTAAATTGTTTCCACATTGATGCTTGTTGAAAACCAGCTACATACATTGGTAAAGCGTATAAAATAATTCCTAAAGTCCCAATCCAGAAATGGAAATTGGCTAACTTCTTAGAGAATAATGTGCTTTTCGTCATTCGGGGAATCAACCAGTAAATGATACCAAATGACATAAATCCATTCCATGCTAATGCTCCTACGTGAACGTGTGCAATAATCCAATCTGTGTAATGCGCTATCGCATTTACATTTTTTAAAGAAAGCATAGGACCTTCAAAAGTCGCCATTCCGTAACCTGTAATTGCTACTACAAAGAATTTCAAAACTGGTTCTTCACGAACCTTGTCCCAAGCACCTCTTAATGTCAATAATCCGTTGATCATTCCTCCCCAAGAAGGAGCAATTAACATTACTGAAAATGCAACTCCTAAATTCTGAGCCCAGTTTGGTAAAGCTGAGTATAATAGATGGTGTGGTCCCGCCCAGATATAAATAAATATCAAAGACCAAAAGTGAATAATTGATAAACGATACGAGTAAATAGGACGATTAGCTACTTTAGGGATGAAGTAATACATTAATCCTAAAAATGGTGTCGTTAAGAAAAATGCAACCGCATTATGACCGTACCACCATTGTACCAAAGCATCCTGAACTCCCGCATAAACAGAATAACTTTTTAAAGCTGAAACCGGAAGCTCAATATTATTGAAAATATGCAAAACAGCAACTGTTACAAATGTTGCAAGATAGAACCAGATTGCAACATATAAATGACGCTCTCTACGACGTAACATCGTACCAATCATATTGATTCCCATTACAACCCAAATAAGCGCAATCGCAATATCAATTGGCCATTCTAATTCGGCATATTCTTTTGATGAAGTATAACCTAATGGTAATGTTATAGCTGCCGCTACAATAATAAGCTGCCAACCCCAAAAATGTAAGTTACTTAAAAAATCACTGAACATTCTGGCTTTTAACAAGCGCTGTAGCGAATAATACATACCGGCAAAAAACGCATTTCCGACAAAGGCAAAAATAACTGCATTGGTATGTAATGGTCTTAAACGACCGTAACTAAGCCATGAAATCCCATCTGTTATGTTGGGAAAAAGGTACATAACCGCTAAGGTTAGCCCCACTAACATACCTACTACTCCAAAAAGGATAGTGGCATAAATGAATTTTTTTACAATTTTGTTGTCGTAGTAAAACTGTTCCATTTCCATAATTATACTTGTTTTTCTTCGGTTGGTGAATTATTATTTTGTGGGGTAATTTTGGTTTCGTCGTCAAAAAGCATTCTGACTGAAGGAGTATAATCGTCATCATATTGTCCGGATTTAACAGCCACAATAAAAGCAATAAAAAACCCAATTGCGACGAAAATACTTACTGAAATTAATAGATAAATAACACTCATACCATAAATTTATGTTAACAAAATTAATACGTTAGAGGCGGGTAAAATATGATAATTATCATACTATAAGGAGATAAGTTAAATTTAACTAAAAATAACATTGAATTATTTATAATCGTTTTAAATTACTAGCACTGAAATAGTTAGACATAAAAGTCACAAAACTTACTATCGTAATAGTACTTAAAGGCATGATAATCGCCGCAACTAAAGGAAGTAGATTGCCAGTAATAGCAAAGGAAAGTCCTACAATATTATAAAGTAATGATAAGACAAAACTCATCTTTATTATTGTAATTGATTTTTGCGATAATCTTAAAAAATAATCCAGTCGCGAAAATTCACTTGCTGCTAAAATCGCATCACAAGCAGGAGAAAACACATTCACATTTTCAGAAATAGAGATCCCAACATTACTCTGCGCTAATGCTCCGGCATCATTTAAACCGTCTCCAACCATCATCACATTTTGACCACTTTCTTGTAGTTTTTTGATAAACTCCAGTTTCTGTTCTGGTTTTTGATTAAAAATCAATTCTGTATTTTTTGGCAAAATCGCTTCCAAATTAGAACGTTCTCCATCATTATCTCCCGAAAGTACTTTTATTTGATAGTCTTTACTCAATGTGAGAAATAGTTTTTCTAAGCCTTCTCGATATTGATTCTGGAATGTGAATTTCCCATAATAAGTATCATTGATCCTAATATGCAGGCCTGTTTTTTCAATTTCTGAAAGATCCGAAACTGGACTATCTACAAACTCTGCAGAACCAATTTTAATTAATTTATTTTCTGTAAAAGCTTGAATTCCTCTTCCTGTTATCTCCTGAAAATCATCTATTGCAAGCCTTTTTGATTCGGGTAAAAAATCATATAACATTCGGCTTAAAGGATGATTTGAGCCGCGAAGAACATTTTTAATAAGTATAAAATCTTCTTCACTCAATTTATCACCTTCATATTGAATATTTGATTTTTTGTTGGTTGTAATTGTTCCGGTTTTATCAAAAACTATCGTATCAACTCTTGCTAATTGTTCAATTACTAAAGCATTTTTAAGGTACATTTTCTGCTTACCCATTATTCGAAGAATATTTCCAAAAGTAAACGGTGCTGTAAGAGCCAATGCACAAGGACAAGCTACAATTAAAACTGCTGTAAAAACATTGAAAGCGGTATTGGCATCAATAAATATCCAATACCCAAATCCTCCAAAAGCAATTAATAATAATATAGGTGTGAAATAACGACTAATTGCATCTGTAATGGTTTTGTGTTTTTGAAATACCTTTTTCTGAAAAATTTCATTGCTCCATAATTGCGTCAGATAGCTTTGCGAAACAGAATGTAAAACTTCCATCTCTACAACTTTACCTATTTGTTTTCCGCCAGCAAATACCTTGTCTCCAGATTTTTTTGTTATCGGAACCGCTTCACCTGTAACAAAACTATAATCAATTTCGGTACTTTCACTTATTAAAATACCGTCAACTGGAATTAATTCCTGATTTCTTATTAGTAGACGATTACCTTTTAAAATATCATAAATAGGTACGCTTTCTTCAGAAGTATCTGAATTAATTCTAGTAACAGCAATTGGAAAATAAGATTTAAAATCTCTTTCGAAACTTAAAAAACTATAAGTCTTTATTTGAAACATTTTTCCGAGTAACATGAAAAATACCAATCCTGTTAAACTGTCAAAAAAACCGGATCCATAATTCATAACAATGTCAAACGTACTTCGCACAAACATTACAATAATTCCTAAAGCAATTGGAATATCGATGTTTAACATTCTCGATTTTATACTTTTATAAGCAGAAACATAATAACCGCTTGCTGAATATAAAAAGCTTGGCAATGCCAAAACAAAGATTAAAATTCTAAAAAAAGGTTTATAATTATCAAGCCAGAACTCTTTGATTTCAAAGTATTCCGGAAAAGAAAGCAACATAATGTTTCCAAAACAAAAAAAGGCAACACCAAGTTTGTAGGTTAAACTACGATCAACACTATTTTTTCCTGTCTCGTAATTTTCTAAACTTATATAAGGTTCATAACCGATTGAGCTAAGCAAATTAACAATATCCTTAAGGGAAACAAGATCTGAATTGAAAGTAATTCGAACTCTTTTTTCAGGAAAATTAACCTGAGAAGTGCTTATTCCGGATTGAATTCGATTTAGATTTTCAAGAATCCAAATACAAGAACTACAATGAATATGAGGAATATTTAAAGAAACTATTGCGGTGTTTCCTTCTTGGAATTCTAATACTTTTGATAAAATAGCTTCATTATCCAGGAAATCATATTTACCTTGTATATCTTGAGGAGTAGCTCCCGGCGATTTTTCAAAATCATAATAACAGGTTAAATCATGAAGACTAAAAATTTCGTAAACTGTTTTACAACCGTTGCAACAAAACTTTTTTTCATCAAAATTGATTTCTTCATTTTTAGGAATGGTAAGTCCACAATGAAAGCAACCCTGCTCACTCATAATTTGTTTTTTTTAGTGTAACAAATATTCCAAATAAGAAGCGAATTTAAATATGACATTTATCATATTGCATTTAAATCGAATTCTAATGTACCAAATAAATCTGGTAAATAACAACATAAGACTTTTTATATGATTTTTCAGTAATAATAACACCTTCGAAAGCTAATAATAGTTAATTTTGCATTAAATATTTTTGCTATGAATAAATGTGACCAATGTATCGTAAGACAGTTATCTTCTCTTAAAGCACTGAATAAAGACGAGGTTATAAAGTTGGCTAATAGCAAATCTACTTACAACATTAAAAAAGGCGAAGCTATTTTTGAAGAAGGCGAATTAACAAATGGTGTTTTTTGTATAAAAGATGGTGTTGGAAAACTTTCTAAATTAAGCGCCAACGGAAAAGATCAGATTATTAAGCTGGTAAAATCAGGTGAACTTTTAGGACAACGCTCTATGATTAGTAATGAGCCTGCAAATTTGACTGCAAAAGCTGTTGCTGATATGGAAGTTTGCTTTATTCCGAAAAGCGAAATCATACATTTCTTCAATACTAACAATCAATTCTCAATGAACCTGATGCAATCTGTCTGTGAAGATTTGAAAGAATCTGAAAACGAAAAAATTGCGTTAGTTCAAAAAACCGTAAAACAACGATTAGCAGAAACTTTGCTGTACTTGTATGATGCATTTGGAGAAAATACAGATAAAACTCTAAAAGTACAACTTAGCAGAGAAGAATTAGCCGGAATGATTGGAACCGCAACAGAAAGCTGCATTCGATTGTTATCTGACTTTAATAAACTGGAATTGATTGAATTACTAGGTAAAAAAATAATCCTTAAAAACATAAAAGCATTAAAAAAACTAGCTGAATAGTTATAGTTTTTTAGCTTCGTTCCAAAACACGTCCATTTCTGCCAAAGTCATATCCATCAAAGGTTTTCCCAATTCACCAGCTTTACTTTCAAGATATTGAAAACGCTTTATAAACTTTTTGTTTGTACGCTCTAAAGCATCTTCGGGATTTACATTTAGAAATCGTGCATAATTAATCATCGAGAATAAAACATCTCCAAATTCGGCTTCAATTTTATCCTGATCACCGGATTCTACCTCAACTTGTAATTCTTCAAGTTCTTCCTGCACTTTATCCCAAACCTGATGTGGTTCTTCCCAGTCAAAACCTACTCCTTTTACTTTATCCTGAATTCGGCTTGCTTTTACTAATGCCGGCAAACTTCTTGGAACACCTTCTAAAACTGATTTTTTACCTTCTTTAAGCTTTAACTTTTCCCAATTTTGTTTGACTTCTTCTTCGTCTTTAACAACTGTATCGCTATAAATATGAGGATGACGGTGGATTAACTTATCACAAATCTCATTACAAACATCTGCAATATCAAAATCATTGGTTTCAGAACCAATTTTAGCATAAAAAACAATATGTAGTAATAAATCACCTAATTCTTTTTTAACTTCATTCAGATCATTATCCAAAATGGCATCACCTAATTCATAAGTTTCTTCAATTGTAAGATGTCTGAGCGTCTGCAAAGTTTGCTTTTTATCCCAAGGACATTGCTCACGAAGCTCATCCATTATAATTAATAATCTTTCGAAGGCCTTAAGTTGAAGTTCTTTGCTCATTTTTTCTATTGTTAAATCAAAATTAAATATTTTATTAATTAAATGATGTATAAAAACAAAAAAGAAGGTCTATTATGACCTTCTTTTTTATTAAATAAAAATATTATATTGATTCCTTAATTATTCGCCCATTTAAAGGCTGTACATTCCTAAAATTATTAACTGGCATTATCTTTCTTAAGTCTTCAATTATTTTTAAAGAAACACCTACAGGGTTTTTAAAAATATACCATTGAACTCCTTCGGTACAAGGTGGTGTAGTAAGCGAGCCTGTATACGTGTAATATGCTTGATTTTCCGGCAGTACTTTATTTATATTAAAATCTTCATTTACTTTTATACTCTCATTAACTTTTAGAGGCAAAAATTTATCAAGAAATTCAAAAGCCTCATTGATTTGTTTATCTTCCTGAGCCATAATTGCAAGTACGACATACTTTCCTTCTTTGTTCATATGAACCATATGAATAACTAATGGATATCTCACGCCACGAATGGTATGTTCTGCAGGTTCGTGAAAATGAAATTGTTTTAACTCATATTTATCACCATCGACCATAATATAATCGTCCGGCTCAAAATCAACCTGAATAGAATGTCCATTATTTATAATATCATGGATTTTTGTTTTTTCATTGTAATGAAATTCAATTGGCAATAAAGTTTTATCAGTTTCCGTCTCCATTATATCTATCGGCGATTGTGCTCTTCCTCCACAATCATTCTGATCAATTTCTGACCAATGTTCCGGTCCGGTTTCACCTTCGTAATTCCAATGTTTTTTTTCTACTTCTTTTGTATTATTTTTATCTGTACATGCAATAAACATCATCAGAACTGAAGCAAACAAAATTTTTGCGGTAACTCTTTTCATTTTTTTTATTTAAAATTTAATTTAAAATAATCTCGATTTACAATTACTTCCTAAAATCAAGAATTATGTACGTGACATAATCCTTTTCTTTAAATCAATAATTAATAGATATATTTTCTTACAAAATTAAATTTTAAATTTAGTTTCACACTATCAGAAATCATAAATAAAATACAAATAATACTTACAAAAAAAATCCTGTTAAGAAAACATCTCAACAGGATTAATATATTTTGAATGTAAAAATTTACTATTCTTCTTTTTTAGCTTTTGCTTTTTTAGCAGCTGGAGCTTTTTTTGGTTTCTCTTCAACAACTGGAGCTTCCTCAGTAGTTTCAGCAGCAGCTGGAGCTTCATCAGTAACTAAACCTTTTGCCTCAAGTGTATTGTACCAGTTTAATACTTTTTTAATATCAGAAGGATAAACTCTTTCTTCATCATAATCAGGTAAAATTTCTTTGAAATAAGCTGCTAATGTAGCATTGTCTTCTTTGTGCGAAATAGCTTGACCTTTATTTTCTTTAGTTGCAATACGTTGCATTACTTCAGTTAATGGTTTCTCGCCATCGTGTGTATAAATTGAAATTTCAGACAATAAGCTTACATTACTTTTTAAGTTTACTGTGATTTTTTTTCCATCTAATAATGATTCTGCCACAAAACCTGTACGAGTTTGTACTTTCAATACATATAAACCTGGTTTCCCAGAAATGGCTAAAATTTTCTCTAAATTCATGTTTATTAAAATTAGTATTAAGAATTTGATTTATTATATTTTGTCGATTCTAAACTTACTTTAGAATACTTATCTTCCTTTTTTAGCAGCAGCAAATTTCATTCTGTACTCTTGAAAAGTCTTACCTTCAGTAATATTTTTCAATTTCTTTTGAATCAAACGTTTTTTCAATGAAGATATTTTATCCGTAAATAAAACGCCTTCGATATGATCATATTCGTGCTGAATAACTCTTGCTATTAAACCATCAAAAACCTCTGTTTTCATTACGAAATCTTCTTCACAATATTCGATCGTAACAGTTGGTTTTCTATAAACATCTTCGCGAACATCCGGAATACTTAAGCATCCTTCGTTAAAACTCCACTCCTCACCTTCTTCTTTAACTATCTTAGCATTGATAAAAGTCTTCTTAAAGCCTTTTAAATCTTCTTGCTCTTCTGACGGTAAATCTTCATCATCGCTAAAAGGAGTCGTATCAATCACAAACAAACGAATTGCCATACCTACTTGCGGTGCAGCAAGTCCAACACCATAAGCGTTGTACATGGTTTCATACATGTTTGCTATCGTTTCTTTTAAGTTTGGGTAATCTGGCGTAATCGCCTCACCCACTTTTCTTAAAACAGGATCACCATATCCTACAATTGGTAAAATCATTTGTATTATTTTAATGTATTATCTACTGAAAAACCTAAATTTAGTCCTCCTTAATTCAGGTGGCAAAAATAGTAAAAAATAGTCAATGAATAATTTTCTACAATAGAATATCTCTTCTTTTTGTTTATCACGCAAAATCTCATCCAATATTATGCCAAAATAATTCGTACAATTCTTACCTTTGCTAGTAAACCGCAATATATGCTTGATCGTATCTCGAAATTCACCAACAGTACTTCTTTCTTAAATGCCTCAAAAGTAACTATTGCTTCTGTTGTTCCTGTTTTGATTTTAAACTTTTTGGGACATTTTGAAATTGGCTTTACAATTGCCTTGGGTGCTTTTTATACTTATCCCAGTGATATTCCGAGTTCATTAAGTCATAAAATCAAAGGGCTTATTGTAGCTTCATTTATTGTATCTGGTGTCAATTTGTTAGTAAATCTTGCTTATCCATATCCATTTCTATTTTATCCGTTTCTGGGATTTCTACTTTTTTTATGTTCCATGATTTCAGTTTATGGGCAGCGTGCAACATTAGTTTCGTTTTCGGCTTTATTGTCTATTTCTCTATCATTTGGGCATTTACATGAAGGATGGGAAGCTTTTGAATATTCCGGTTTTATATTTATTGGTGGTATTTTATATTTAGTTGTATCTCTTATTTTTCATTTTGTGCAACCTTATAAATATGTCGAATTACAAATTGCCGAAGGAATAAAACTAACTGCAAAATATTTAAAATTAAGAGGTGATTTATGGAGTCCTGAAGCTAACAGACAAGCTATAATCGAAAAACAATTGGCTGTTCAGGTCGATTTGAATCTGATTCATGAAGATTTAAGAAAAATGCTTATTGGTAATCAAAATGCATCAGGAACTACAAGTCAAAATCGTAAAATGCTTCTTGTTTTTATTACGTTAGTCGAAATTCAGGAACTGGCACTTTATACTTCATTTGATCACAGCAAGCTTCACGAAAAATTTGCCAAACATCCTGACGTTTTAAGAACGTATCAAAATGTCGCTTACAAACTGGCTTCAACTTTAAAGAAGTTATCTAAAAACGTACATCATATTGCCGTTTATGTTGACAAAAATGATTTAAAAAATGAACTAGATGCTCTTGAATTTGCCATTTTCGATTACGAAAAAACATTAGGTAAAGAAGAAGCTGCCGAAGGTGTTTTGATGTTAACCAATATGCTGAAATATGCTAAAAACCAAGTTGGAAAAATCAAAATTATTCAGCGCGCTTTTTCACTTGCAATGCAATCTTTCAAACTCAAAGACAAAGACAAAGAACTTGAAAAATTCCTAACGCCACAATATTACCCATTACGTACATTAACTGAAAATCTAAGTCTTTCCTCTTCTATTTTCAGACATTCTTTACGTCTTACGATTACTATATTGATTGGTTTTCTCATTGGACAGCTTTTACCCTTTCAAAACGTATATTGGATTTTATTGACGATCGTCGTAATTATGCGACCTGGTTATGGATTAACCAAAGAGCGTTCTTACAATAGAATTTTTGGAACTATTCTGGGAGGATTATTGGCTTTTGGAATCGTTTCTTTTATTCAAAACCACGTTGCACTAAGTATATTATCTATTATTTGTATGCTTCTGGGAATTTCGTTTACACAAATCAACTATAAAATAAGTGCCACTTTTGTAACGATGTACGTTGTTTTTATATACGGAATCCTAACACCTAATGTCGTTGAAGTTATTCAGTTTAGAGTTTTAGATACACTCGCCGGAGCAGTTTTAGCCTTTATCGCAAATCAGTTTTTATGGCCAGCCTGGGAATTTATAAATACTCCTATTCATATCGAAAATACGATTCGTGCAAATAGAAATTATCTCAAAGAAATTGCTGATTTCTATAATAAAAAAGGAGAAATCCCAACCTCTTACCGATTGGCCCGAAAAAATGCTTTTGTTGAAATTGGTAATTTAATGACTTCTTTTCAACGAATGATGCAGGAACCAAAATCTAAGCAAAAAACTTTGCCTCTGGTTAATAAATTGGTTGTTTTAAATCATTCGATATTATCAGCTTTGGCTTCATTATCGACTTACATTCAGTCACACCAAACAACATCAGCCTCAGAATCATTTAATTATATTATAAAAACAATATTATCTAATTTAGATCATTCTATTTCTATTCTAAGAAATGAAGCAGTTATAACAGATACTTTTTTTGACAAGGAAGATGTCACGCTACAATTTGAAGAACTAAAACGTGTTAATTTTAAACGTTTGGCTGCAGATGACGAACTCGACAAAGAAACACGTCAGGCTAAAATGCAGGAAGCTCAAATGGTTATTGAGCAATTGATTTGGATGAGTAATCTTGCCGAAAAAATTCTGAAAATTACAAAAGAGATAAAAGCAACAAATCCAGATTAATTCATCTGGATTTGTTATTTATTATAGAACCTGAGTTTAGTAATTTCTTAATTTCAAAACTTCAGAAGTATGTTTTCTAAGTTCTGCTAAGAGCTCTGGTTTATCATTTAAAGTTTGTCCGTAAGAAGGAATCATATTTTTCATTTTTGCTTCCCATTCCGGTGTTTTAATTTGGTCTGTAAAACATCTGCTTACCAAATCAATCATAATTGCAACTGCAGTTGATGCTCCAGGAGAAGCTCCTAATAATACTGCCAAAGTTCCATCATGCGTATTGATAACTTCTGTACCAAATTCTAAAACTCCACCTTCTTTTTCATCTTTCTTGATTACCTGAACACGTTGTCCTGCTTTTTCTAATTTCCAGTCTTTAGAACGTGCCGATGGTAAATATTCGCGTAAAGCTTTCATTCTGTCTTTTGGAGATTGACGTACTTGCTCAATTAAATATTTAGTCAATGGAATATTATGGAATCCCGCTGATAACATCGGAATTAAATTGTTTGCTTTTATAGATAATGGTAAATCTAAATAAGAACCATTTTTTAAGAAACGAGTCGAAAATCCTGCAAAAGGTCCAAAAAGCAACGCTTTTTCTCCATCAATTACACGAGTATCAATATGAGGAACAGACATTGGAGGAGCTCCAACACTTGCTTTTCCGTAAACTTTTGCCTGATGTTTAGCAATAACTTCCGGATTTGTGCATTTCAACCATTGTCCGCTTACTGGGAAACCTCCGTAACCATTTCCTTCTGGAACGTTAGCTTTTTCTAATAAAGGCAATGAACCTCCACCAGCACCAATGAAAACAAATTTAGTGTAAGCTTTTCTTTTTTCGCCTGTAGAAAGATCTACTATTTTAATTCTCCACCTTTTATCCTCGCGTTGTTTTAACTTTTCAACTTCATGATTGTAATATATAGAAACACCATCTAGTTTTTCTAAATAACCAAACATGCTTCTGGTCAAGGCTCCAAAATTAACATCGGTACCAATTTCCATGTGTGTCGCTGCAAGTTTTTCAGTAGTTTCTCTACCTTCCATTACAAGCGGCATCCACTCTTTCAGTTTTTCGAAATCAGAACTAAATTCCATTTGAGAAAAAATAGGATTGCTTTGCAACGCTTCGAATCTCTTTTTAAGATACTCAACATTTTTTTCTCCCCAAACGAAACTCATATGAGGAACACTTTTAATAAAATTATCTGGAGATGGTACTTTATTTTCCTGAACTAGATAAGACCAGAATTGACGAGAAATCTCAAAAGATTCTGCTATACTTATTGCTTTTTTTGGATCAATACTTCCATCAGCCTTCTCTGGGGTGTAATTTAATTCACAAAAAGCTGAATGTCCTGTTCCTGCATTATTCCAAGCATCAGAACTTTCTGCGGCAGCGACATCTAAACGTTCATAAATTTCAATTTTAATATCCGGTTGCAACTCTTTCAAAATTAATCCAAGGGTTGCGCTCATAATTCCAGCTCCAATAAGCACTACTTCACTATTGGAACGTATTGTATTGTCAGGCATAACAGTAATTTGTTTTTAAAGTGCAAAGGTACTTTTTATAATTGCAAAAAAAAACTAAAATTACATGATAAAAGTTATGTTTTTCTAAAAATTAAAAGACTACTATTTTGAAAGTTAAAAAAATTAAAAACGCTTGGAAGAAAGATAATCCTGAAGCATTATTGTAGCCGAAATTTCGTCAATTAATCCTTTATTTTGACGTTGCTTTTTACTCAGTCCGCTATCGATCATAGTCTGAAAAGCCATCTTTGAAGTAAAGCGTTCATCTACACGAACAACTTTCATATCTGGAAAAATATTAGAAAAATGAGTCACAAAGCCTTTAATGATTGAAGCACTTTGTGAAGGTTCGCCATTCATTTGTTTAGGTTCACCAATTAAAACTGTCTCGACTTTTTCTTTAGCAAAATAATCTTTCAGAAAATCGATTACAGTTGCTGTAGGAATCGTTGTCAAACCCGAAGCTATAATTTGCATTTCATCTGTAACGGCAATTCCGGTACGTTTTTGTCCGTAGTCTATAGAGAGAATTCTTGGCATTTTATAGTTCTTTAAATATAATAATAGTCAAACATAATTTAAACATATGCAAAGCTGAATAAAAAAAATAATAAATTTTATTAATCAAAGTTACATTTTTTTCATCTACTACTTTATCATACCAAAATCCTTCTAAGAATCCTCTTCCTTTAGCATAAATGAAAGGTTCGCCAAAAAATCTATTATTTATCCAAAATAGAATCCGGTTTATTAATAAAAAAAGTATTGGAAGAGAATAAAGATATATAGTCTTATTAACGGACAAATAACTTAAATTGAATGTAATAAATAGCAATCCCAAAATTAATATCAAAAAACAAACAATTAATGCTTTTTTAAAAAATGACACCAACTTTATATCTTCAACAGACATACCAATAAAAAAGCTAAAAAAGCATATTAAGCCTGTTAAAACGTAAAAATAAATCTCGCCTAAACTCATTACAAAGGAAATTCTTGATCTAAAATTTTATCATCAGAAGCCTGAAGTCTTTTTTTGTCTTTTTCAAAAAGAGAATCTTCAAAAGTTATTTTCAATTCATCAGGAGAAAAAGAACCTAAAATTTTTAATAATTCTTCTTTAATCTCAGGAACAAATTCCAATCTCATCACTTCCATAATACAACATTTAACATACAAATATAGACTTTATAGTTGTTGTTTTTAGATTTAACTTTCGAATAAAAAAATCCGTTTTGAAAACTCAAAACGGACTTCACCCAAATATCTGAAACTAAAAAAAAATACAATTAAAAATTACCTATTGAATAACCTTCTGAAAAAACCTCTTTCCTCTTCTTCCTCCTCTTCTTCTGCTACATATTGAGAAAATTTTGCCTGACCTTTTTCGTGTTCATAAATCAACTCCTTAATATATTCGACATAACTTCTCTTTTTTTCTTCCAGAAAGCCAATCAAATATTTTTCGCTAAACTCAACTCCGCTTGCAGCTTCAATTTGCAAAAGTTTCTTATATAAAGGAATAATATGTTGCGTGATTACTTCTTGCGGAACTGATTGTCTTCGTCCAAAATAATTGACAATCACACCGTTTTCATCTTGGGCGATTTCAAAATCAGTGATAACCCAATAATACCGGCCTGATTTAGCCAGATTTTTTACAATTGCATGGAAATTTTTTCCCGCTTTAAGATTCTCCCAAAGCACTTTAAAAATAACTTTTGGCATATCAGGATGGCGAATAATATTGTGCGGCTGTCCCATCAATTCGTAATCTTCATAACCCGAAACATCAACAAATGTCTCATTTGCATATTCAATTATGCCAAAAGCATTTGTTTTACTCATAATTACCTGAGTTTTGTCCCACGAGACTTCTTTATCGATAACTGTAACTTGGTTTCGCAACTGATTTTCTTGATTCATTTTATACTGATTAAGTGATTTGTTTTGGAATGGTATTTTGAAATTCCAGTTTTAAGTTGTTCCGGAATTATGCCGCGAAATTAAAGAGAAGAAAAAATTCAAAATCTGATTTTTGTCATATTTTGATATTAAAAAAACTTTTTGGGGAACTTTTTTCAGCACTTTATGATTATGCGCAACGATTTTTATTTATCAAATTAAAAACAAAAAGTTATATCTGTAACATTTTACAAAGGTTTTACTTTTTTGCTTTTGCTCAAATACGTTATCTTTGCCAAAAATTAAAACTTATGAATTCTTTACAAACTATAATTGAACAAGCTTGGGAAAACAGAGCTTTATTACAAGAAACTACTACAACTGATGCTATTAGAGAAGTTATCGAATTGGTTGATGCTGGAAAATTACGTTGTGCTGAACCAGTTGGAGACAAATGGCAAGTAAACGAATGGGTTAAGAAAGCAGTTGTAATGTATTTCCCAATTCAAAAAATGGAAACATGGGAATCTGGTATTTTCGAATATCACGACAAAATGTTGCTAAAAAGAGGTTATGCTGAAAAAGGAATTCGTGTAGTACCAAATGCTGTTGCACGTTACGGAGCTTATATTTCAAGTGGTGTTATTTTGATGCCAAGTTATGTAAATATTGGTGCTTATGTAGACGAAGGAACAATGGTTGATACTTGGGCTACTGTTGGTAGTTGTGCTCAAATTGGTAAAAATGTTCACTTAAGCGGTGGTGTTGGTATTGGTGGAGTTTTAGAACCATTGCAAGCTGCTCCGGTAATTATTGAAGACGGTGCTTTTATTGGTTCTCGTTGTATTGTTGTCGAAGGAGTTCATGTTGGTAAAGAAGCTGTTCTTGGTGCTAACGTTTGTTTGACTGCTTCAACAAAAATCATCGATGTAACTGGTGATGAGCCTGTTGAAATGAAAGGTTTTGTTCCTGCTCGTTCAGTTGTAATTCCTGGAAGTTATACTAAAAAATTCGCTGCTGGTGAATTTCAGGTTCCATGTGCTTTAATTATTGGTACACGTAAACCATCTACAGATTTAAAAACATCATTAAATAATGCGCTTCGTGAATATGACGTTGCGGTTTAAATTTTAAATTCCAATATTTTAAATTCCAAATTCCAATCTTATCAATTGGAATTTGGTTTTTTTTTGCTTCAATTTGTACACTCTTAATATCCTTTAATTTTCTATATGAAGATACTTGTAATTCAGCAAAAAATGATTGGCGACGTTTTGATCAGCAGCATAATTTGTAACAATTTGCGCACTGCTTATCCTGATGCTCAAATAGATTATTTGGTGTATGCCTCGACAACTCCAGTTTTGGAAGGCAATACGAGTATCGACAATATTATATTATTTGAAGAAAAACATAGAAAAAGCAAAAAGGAACTATTAAATCTTGGATTACAGATTCGAAAAGAAAAGTACGATTTATTAATTGATGCCTATTCTAAACTCGAAAGCTGGATTCTGGTTTTATTAAGTAATGCTAAACAAAAAATCTCGTATAAAAAACCAGGAAGAAGCTTTTTATATACAGATAATGTTCCGTTTGAACCTTTCCCTAAAACTAATTTAGGTTTGGCGATCGAAAGACGTCTTTCATTATTAGAGCCTTTAGATTTAAAGATAAAAACAGATCCAATTCCTAAATTATTTGTTTCTGAGAAAGAAAATCAGGAAGCTATTGCACTTTTTGAAAAACACAATGTTCGAAAAGACCGAAAAACGGTTATGATTAGTCTTTTAGGAAGTGAAAAGCTAAAAACATATCCGTTAGAATTCATGGCTAAAGTAGTTGATTATGTTGCTGACAATGCTAATGTAAATATTCTTTTCAATTATTTTCCAAAACAAATCCAAGAAGCAAAAGCTGTATTTGATGCATGTAAACCTTCGACTCAGGAAAAAATCTATTTTGATTTATTAGGAGGAGATTTGCGTTCGTTTATTGGTTTGGTAAATCAATGTGATATTATTATTGGTAATGATGGCGGTGCAATAAATATGGCAAAAGCGCTTGAGAAACCATCTTTTATTATTTTTTCGCCTTGGATCGAAAAGAAAATCTGGGCTACTTTTGAGGATGGAATTCATCATCTTTCGGTACATTTAAAAGATTATCGTCCGGATTTATTCGAACAAAAAACAGAAAAGATCCTCAAGAAAGAATCGTTGTCTTTGTACGAGGAATTTAAACCTGATTTTTTTAAGGATAAAATCGAATTGTTTTTGAAACAAAATCTTAGCTCTTCTGCAGAATGATTTTACAGGAAAAACAACTTTTAACGGCATTGGTAATTACCTATAATGAAGAACAAAATATAAAAACCGTTCTGGATCATTTGGCTTTCGCCGATGAAATTATTGTTGTAGATTCTTTCAGCACAGATAAAACTTTTGAAATAGCAACTTCCTTCAAGAACGTAAAAACCGTACAGCGTTCTTTTGATAATTTTGCTTCCCAACGCAATTATGCCCTAAGTCTGGCCTCAAATTCATGGATTCTTTTTATGGATGCAGATGAAAGACTTACACCTGAGCTTCAGCAGGAAATTACTATTGTAATCAATAAAAAAAATAGTGATTCTGCTTATTTCATGCGTAGAAATTTTATGTTTGAAAACAAAAAATTACGCTTTAGCGGATGGCAAACAGATAAAATAATTCGTCTTTTTAAACGAGAAGATGCCAGTTATAACATCAAAAAAATCGTTCACGAAAAATTAATCGTAAACGGAAGAATCGGTAAACTAAAAAATAGGCTTATCCATCATTCCTATTCGAATTATGATGATTACAAACAAAAAATGGTTTTCTACGGACAATTAAAAGCTCAGGAAGAGGTCTTAAAAAAAACATCTCCTAATTTTTTCCATTTTTATATTCGTCCCATATATCAATTTCTAAATCAATATTTGGTTCGCTTTGGTTTTCTGGATGGTAAAAAAGGAGTTATAATTTGCTATTTAAATGCATTGAGTGTTGCTGTACGTTTTCAGGAACTTAAAAAAATTAAGACCAAAAACTAAGATTTTTTCCAGAATTTCAGTTTCTTTTTAAGCCTTTTCTTTTTTGCAAATCCTTCTTGGAAATCAGCGGTTGCCTGCCACATTTTTTCAAAAATTTCAGCTTCGGTTTTGGCTGTATAAAACTTCGAATATTCGTTGCTCATTATTGCAATCATACCTTTTTGAGGCGTTAAACGACTGAAGTTATTCATACGTTGCTCGAAACTCATTAAATCGTGAAAATTCATTCGGTTTAAATCAACTAAGAAAAATTCATATTGATTTTCAGCTACTTTTTTGATTAACGTATTTCCTGGAGAGTGATCCAGAAACTCCACTCCTTTTTCATGCAAATCAAAAGTAAACTTCGTAAACTGTCTTAAAATATTGTCATGATCCGGATAATCGGGAATTTCAACCAATTCTCTATATGTTAAATCAGTTATCAAATGCTCGCTGGCATAATAACTATCTTTTAAACCAAGAGTATTAAAATTTTCGAGAAATGCGATCGGTTGTGGAGTTCCAATTCCTTTTTCCAATAAAATTGTAGCGTATTCAAACGATCGTCTGGCTTTTGATTTTCTAAAATATTTGTAAGCTATTTTGTTAATGACGTTCGGAATTTTAAACGACTTAATATTCATTGTTTTTCCGCCGAATTCAAACAATTTAATTTTATTTCGATCACCATTTCCAAAAAGAGTTCCTGAATTATTAAACGTTTTAATACTATCAAGTATTGATACAGTGCTATTTTCAAAAATTGGATTTACCTTAAAATTCATCAGTTTATTTTTATAATCAACAAAAATACATATACAATTTAAGACTTCAAATTAATATTGTATTTTCGTCAAAAATTAAAAAATGTCGCATCAAAAGAGAGTTTTCTTAGAAACTCATAATATTAATAATAGAGCAAGTGGTTTAGGAACTTTTAATTATGAATTAATTAAAGGACTAGATCAACTCTCTTTTGATGATTTAGAATTACATCTTAATTCCGGGCAGCCTGAATTTCTCAAAAGTGAATTTGGGAATAAATTTCAATATCATAAATATAGACCATTTCACAGATACAAAGCTTTTAGGTCTTTTGAAAAATTTGATTTATGGCATTCTGTAAACCAAAATTCTAAATTAGAACCAAGAATAAACACAAAGTACTTATTAACTGTTCATGATGTAAATTTTGTCGAGGAAATATCTTCAGACATGAATCACAGAAGAAATTGCTTATTTAAGGAAAAACTGGAAAGAGCTACTGCAATCACTTATATTTCTGAATTTGCAAAGAAACAGACACATGACTACTTTAAAGTTCCTAATGTTCCTGAGCATATAATTTACAATGGAAACCCGATATCTACTTTGTTAGACACGTCAAACTTTATTGGTAATGTACCTTTAGATAAACCATTTTTTTATACAATTGGAGATTTTATTGAAAGAAAAAATTATACTTCAATCATTAATATGATGAAGTTAATAAAAGATTATAATTTAATAATTTCCGGAAATGACACCAAAGAATATGGTGGTGTAATAAAAAAATTAATTGAGAAAAATAAATTAACCAATCAAGTTTTTTTAACGGGTAGAATTAGCGATGAAGGCAAACAATTTTACATGAAAAATTGTTCTGCTTTCCTGTTCCCTTCGATAAGAGAAGGTTTTGGATTACCTCCAATTGAAGCAATGAGTTTTGGCAGACCTGTATTTTTATCTGATAAAACTTCGTTACCAGAAATTGGTGGAGACGAAGCAAACTATTGGACTAATTTTGATCCTGAATATATGAAGACTATACTTTTTGAGGGATTGGATCATCATGAAAAAAATAAACTCAAGAACGAAATGCTTCTCAAAAAGAGAGCGGCATCTTTTGATTGGAAAAGTGCTGCTGCTGACTATTTAAAAATTTATAAAGGTATTTTATCATAATATTAATCCTGCAAAATGTTTATATTTTTCTAAAAAAAGAAATATTTTAATACTAATAAACAATTACCAGGGTTATTAAATAATAAAAGTAAATATTTTTTTTAATAAGGCTAAAGCTAATTTTAACCTGATTGTAATAAAAAACACATTCTGTGTATTAAAATTTAAAAAGACATGAAAAAAAACTTAAAAAAATCACGCAACCTTTAACCGTTTTTGCCATCTTAATAAAAAACTTGTGCATATAAAAAATGGAACACATTTTTCTTTAATTTTTTAAAGATTTTTTTGAAAAAAAAGCACAATAAATTCTTTTTAATATCTTCGCCAACTTAAGAAACACCTTATATTATAAATAACATTCATAACCAACCTAATAGACAATCTTAATTTTAATATTAAATATTACATTTCAACAACAAAACAATTTATGCGAATCACCTTAGTAAGCTACGATAATTGGGGATTTAACAATCACATTGCGATCTCTTTAAGACATAAGGGGCATAATGTGCATCATATTAATTTTAATAAATATGAGTATAAGTATCCTAATTTTCTTTGCCGAATACATAATTTTATTCTAAAAACATTTTTTAAGAAAAACTTAAAAACGGTATATTTTGGAAAAAAAATACTTGAAAACCTAAAAGAAATTAATGAGACACAAGATATAATATTAGTCATCAAAGGCGACTTTATTGATCCAAAAAGTGTGTTAGAATTAAAGAAATATGGAAAAAAAACAATCGCATATTTTAATGATAATACCTCTCGTTGTCCAAAAATAATTAGAGTTATTCCTCATTTTGATGAAGTTTTTTCATTTGAAAAAGAAGACTGCAAAAAATACAACTTAAAATCTGCCACAAATTGGATCTATAATTCTGGCTGCAACGTACCTCAAAAACCATTTGAATATAAAGTTTTTAATATTATATCAAAAGACAGAAGGTTGCCAATTCTTTCCAGAATTGCAAGTGATTTGAAATCAAAAAACATCAGTCATAAGTTTTTTGTATTTGATAAAAAATACAGACAAAAAACTTCGACAATTGAATTTATAACAAACCATATTCCGTTATCGGAAATAAATGAATATATAAATCGTTCTCAGGTTTTACTTGATGTAAATCGAAAAGGTCAAATTGGACTAACATTCAGGGTCTTTGAAAGCATAGGATTGCAGAAAAAACTGATTACCACAAATCCGGATATTGTAAATTATGATTTTTACAATCCTAAGAATATTTTGGTAATCGATGAGGAAAATCCTGATATTCCATTATCATTTTTTGAATCAGAATATGAAAAATTACCTGATAATATTTTTTATAAATATACATTAGAAGGCTGGATTGATAATGTTGTTTATAATACTCCTACAATTTAATAAAAAAATAATGGCTCAAAATATATACATCGTTTGTCCACCTAAGAAAGCGACTGGAGGTCCGGAAGCACTACATCAACTAGGTTACATCTTAAATTCACTTGGATATAATGCTAAAATGCTATATTCTAAGTATAAAAAAGATCCTGTACATCCTTTTTACAAAAATTATAATGTTCCTTACGTTATGAAAATAAAGGATAGTGCCGAAGATATAATAATTATACCTGAATCAATGACAAACCTTATTGCTAAATATCCTTTGGCACAGAAAAAAGTTTGGTGGTTAAGTCTTGATTTTTACGAGGTTTTAATGAACAGCCGTGAAAAGAAAAAAAATTGGATTCGACAAATATTTGTCCCTTATAAACATACAGAATATCGATTTGAACCCAACAAAACTGTTACACATTGGTATCAATCTCAAAGAACAAAAGAGTTTTTACAGACCAAAAAACTAGACAATGATATTGCTTATTTGTGTGATTATGTAACGGAACTTTTCTTTGAAAATTTACCGGAACAAAACAATTTCCCAAAAGAAAATATTATCACTTATAATCCTAAAAAAGGATTGGATAAGATAGAAAAATACATGGATCTTCTTCCTCAATACAATTGGATACCGTTAAGCGGAATGACAAGAGAAGAAATGAGAGATACTTTACGAAAAACTAAATTGCATTTAGATTTTGGTTACTTCCCAGGGAGAGATAAAATCCCGAGAGAAGCATTAATCTCAGGTGTTTGCTTATTAACCGGTCGTGACGGAACATCTGCATTTAAAGAAGATCTGGGAATCCCTGAAAGATATAAATTACATGCTGATGAGATACAAACCGAAAAAGTAACTGAGCTTATTAATCATGTAATGAATAATTATGAAGAAGTTTTTGAAGAATTATCCTCTTTCAGAACATTTGTCATGAATGAGAAAAGCAGAATGATTGAAGATGTAAAACAACTTTTTAATAAAAATTAATTTAAGCACTATGTTTGTAAGCGTTGTAATGATTACTTATAATCACTCTTTATATATAAAACAAGCGATTGAGAGCATTTTATCGCAGGTTACTGATTTTGAATTTGAACTTATTATTTCAAATGATAAATCTACAGATGATACAGATCTGGTTATAAGAGAAACTCTTGCGCAAAACCCAAATGCACATAAAGCAAAATATATCAACCATGAAACTAATCTTGGTATGATGCCTAATTTTGTTTCTGCACTTAGTAATGCTACCGGAAAATATATTGCTTTATGCGAAGGTGATGATTATTGGTGCGATGACAATAAACTACAAATTCAGGCTGATTTCTTAGAAAACAATCCTGATTTTAGTATTTGCTTTAGCAATGTAGGTTTATTGACAAGTAGCGGAATGAAGGAAGATAATCGAAAAAAGAAGATTCCAGAAGTTTCCACTATTAAAGAACTTGCCCAAAATAATTTTATACACACGCCGAGCGTTTTATATAGAAATCATCTTATTAAGGAATTTCCAAAATATTTTACAGAAGCTCCAATTGGAGATTATTTCCTGCACATGTTAAATGCGCAACACGGAAAAATTAAATATATCGACAAGGTATTGGCAGTTTATAGAATACATGATGCTTCGTATTGGTCTTCGAAAAAAGATAAAGAACAACGAGCTATTATCATTAATTTTCTAAATACTTTAAAAACTTTTTTTGATGATGATATTCAAAAAATAATTAATCGTCAGATCCAAAAGATTCAATCAAAAGACATGTCCTTTTTCGAGAAAAAACTATTCAAGCTAAAAAGTTTCTTTTACCGATAAAATTATTCCACAAAAAAAGAAGCCTATTATTTTAATGATAATAGGCTTCTTTTTTTTATTATATCTAAGTTTTAGAAATTTAATACTTTAGCAGGAACTCCAAAAACAGTAGTATTTTCTTTTACATTTTTTATTACTAAACTTGCAGCTCCAACAGTCGCCCCTTTTCTAACAATTATATTAGGCAAAACGGTTGATCTGGTATTAAGGCACACTTCATCCTCTAATATTGCATATCCGCCCGTAAAACTATATGCATTTATATGACACCACTTGCCTATTTTAGAGTCGTGTCCAATAGCTACAAACCCCTGAATGGTTACAAAATCACCTAACGTACAATCATTACTAATATTAGAATACATAAAAGCAATTAGACCAATACCTAATTTTACATTTGAATGAATAATTACGGTTGGATGTACTAAATTAATAAACTTCCCTTCTTTGCTCTCAATTAATTCAACGTAATGTTTTTTCCATTTTACACTTCCAAGTGCGCAACAAAAGATATCATTTTCCTGAATTTCATAGTCTTCAACGTTACCAATAATTTCCGGATAATTCTCAAAACCCTCTAACGCATCTTTTTTGTCATCTAAAAAACCTTTTACAATATAGTCTTTTTGATAACCTTCACACTGCAACGCTAAATTATAAACCTCACGTCCATAACCTCTTGCTCCTATTATTATTAAGTTTTTCATTAGTCGATATTTAAATTACAAGCTCCCCATGAATATCCAACTCCAAATCCAGCCAATATTATATTTTTGCAATTTTCTAATTTTCCTTCTTTCAAAGCATCATACAAAGCAATTGGTATTGTAGACGAAACAGTATTCCCACAGTGAGCCATACTGATATAAAACTTATCTTCCGGGATTTTTATTTTTTTTCTAAGATGATTCAGCATGTATTTATTGGCTTGATGAAAAACAAATAAATCGATATTATCCTGGCTCAGATTTGCCTTTTCTAACATTCCCTGAACAAGTTTTGGAACAAATTCTCCTGTAAAATTAAAAATTTCAGTTCCGTTCATAAACAAATTTTTATCGTTTCGAACATTTCCAAACTCATCACTTATATCTTCATTATCGTTTAAAACCGGAAAACGCATTCCGCCTTGTTTTACGATTAAGTTTTCGGCACCTTTTCCATCCGTTCCAAAAACAAAATTACCAATAGAACAAAAACCTTTCTCGCTGGATATTAAAGTTGCAGCGGCTGCATCTCCAAAAATGGTTTTATTACTTTTATCTTTTGGATGTATAAATTTTGAATACGTTTCAGATGTAATCAGTAAAATGTTTTTCGCCATTTCACCAGCAATTAAACCTTTTGCCAAGCTTAATCCGTAAACAAAACCAGAACATCCTAAATTATAATCTAAAGCTCCAATTGTTGTATTTAAACCCAATTTTTCCTGAATAATACAAGCCGTTGTTGGCAAAAAATAATCGGGACTTTGGGTACAAAACAATAGAAAATCAATTTCTGATCTGTCAATATTATGTTCCTTGAATAATTTTTCGGCTGCTTTTACCGCCATATCAGATGAAAACTCATCTTTGGCACTTATATGTCTTGAATTAATTCCCGTTTTAGAACTAATTTTTTCAATGTCCCATTCTGGAAATTCCTGATTTATCAAATCATTAGATAAAATTTCTTCAGGCAAATAATACGAAATAGCTTTAATATTAGCTTTCATGCTGTAAAAATTTTAAATACGTTTTTTGAAAATGATGTACACGCTCTTCTTCGTCAGAAAGTTTCCCGGACAAATTAGTATGTCTTACACCTTGCTGAACCAACTGACAAACTGCTTTGTCTTCATCAAATACTTGTCGGTTAAAATTAATCAATGATTCCTCAAAAGCTTTAATTACAATTGATTTTTCATTAGGGTTCTCTGTTTTTGTGGTAAAAACATGACTTGTAAATCTTGAAACATCTGAGGTAATTGGTTCGATTACAGAATAATTAAACGATATACCGTGCGTGCTTGATATCAATAAATTAGGAAAAATCAAAATGTGTTTATATCCTTCAATATCATATTCTCTAGGCGAAAAATAATTATTAATTTTTTTATATCCTCCTTTATCTTTTACAATATTTAAATCACTAGTCCAGCTTGAATTATTCTCATCAAATTCAAAATCTAATCCTGAAGGTTCTAACTTAGCTAGTGTTTCTGCGTGAATCAAACCAACGTGATAACTTTCTAAAGTATTTTCGACAATTACCTTCCAGTTTGCTGTAATTTCCATCGAATTAACATCAATTCTATCTCCTAAAGCCAAAGACATTTCTTTTAATTCATTATAAAAAATGCCTATAAAATCCTCCAGAGGTTCAATGTTTTTGTTTAAAGTCACAAAACATAAATTACCACAAAATGAAACTTGAAATTCTTTCAGTTTCATTTCGCAAAGCTCTTCTTTTGTAAACTTCTTGAATAATGGTTTTTTAGGAATACCACTCGGAATTCCTTCTTTATCGTACGCCCAGCCATGATAAGGACACATTAAAGGTCTGTTACCTGATTTTTCTTGTTGAATTATAGAAAATCTATGTGAGCAAACATTCAAAAAAGCTTTAATGGTTCCTCTTACATTTTGAATAACAATTGGTGTATCCGCAATTTTTGCAGTAACAAAATCGTTGTCATTTTCAAAATCAGATCTAAATCCCACAAAATGCCAAACCTTACTAAACAACATATCATTTTCCTGAGTAAAAATGTCGTTGTCATGATAATGAATAGCTGGTATATTTGAATTCATATTTTTTTATTTCAATGTAAATCCTCCGTCAATAATTAAATCCGAACCCGTCATCCATTTACTAATATCACTTAATAAATACATGATTAATCCCGCAACATCTGATGGTTCACCGTATCCTAACGGATATTCTGATTCTGCTTTTTTTAATTCTTCATCAGAAACCACATCACTGGCCTTATCTGTCATTGCCGTTTTTATAATTCCCGGACTTACACTATTAGAGCGTATTCCCTGAGAAGCTAATTCAGAAGCCAAAACTTTTGAAAAAGCACTTAAAGCCGCTTTTGATGCAGTGTACATTGCAGTTCCCGGAACACCTAATTTTGAAGAAATTGAGGAAACAAAAACAAGAGATCCTCCCTTTTTTAGTAATTTACTTTTTATCAATTTCTGACTTAAGACCACATTACTGTCAAAATTTGTAGCAAAAACCGAATTTATTTTACTTTCGTTCAAGAATTTAACCGGTAAATATTCGACCACACCAGCATTAAAAACAACACCGTCATAAGGCAAACTTTCACTAATTAATGTTGTAAGATTAGCCGAATCAGAAAGATCTACAACTTGTATTTTATGACCATCACCATTTAGTAAGGTCAATGTTTCTTCTAGTTTCTCGACATTTCTTCCGATAATTGTAAGTTTTGCTCCCAATTCAGAAGCTGTTATAGCAATTTGCCTTCCTATTCCTGATGAGGCACCGGTAACTAAAATATTTTTATCCTTTAATGTAATCATATTTACAATTCAATTAATTCTAATGATTCAATCTTGCAATCTTTTGCTAACATTGTTCCCCATGATAATCCAACACCAAAACCGCACATAACTATATTTGATGTTTTGTTTAAAATGGCTTCTTTTAACTCCGAAACAATTGTTAGCGGAATTGTAGCTGAAGAAGTATTTCCGAAATTTTTCAGAGAATAAGGTACTTTCTCTGCAGGAAGTTTCAGTTTTTTCGCAATCATTTTATTCATCATCATATTTGCCTGATGAAAAACAAAATAATCAATTTGATCTTTATCAATTTCAAATTCAGTAATTAACTTATTGACTGTTTTAGGTCCTTGTGTTATTCCAAAACTAAAAACATCCATCCCATCTAAAACCAGATCGCATGAAGTTCTCTCAATTCCTTTTTCTATTGTTTGAATTTGTAAAGAGTCATTATTGATTCTATTTCTTGAACCTCCGTCAGGAACAATAATCGTTTTATATCCCGATCCATCTGAACCTAAATCAAATGAAAATTCTGCACCCTCAGAAAATTCCAATGCTGTTGCAGATCCCGCATCTCCAAAAAGAGGTAAAGTACTTTTATCTGTTTTCGAAATAATTTTACTGATTGTATCTCCGGCAAGTAATAATCCTTTTTTAATTCCGGTTGTTTTCATCATGCTTGTCAAAATCGACAAGCCATAAACATAACCGGAACAGCCCAAAGGCACATCAAAAGCAATACAGCTTGTTGCCAAACCTAATCTCTCCTGAAGTATCGCTGCCGAAACAGGTAAAATATAATCACCTGTTTGTGACACAAAAACTAAAATTTCGATTTCTTCTTTTTGCCAGTTTAAATCTTTGATTAATTTTTCAGCAGCTTCACAGCATAAATCAGAAGTACAAATCTCTTTTGTTGCAATGCGTCGTTCTTCAACTCCGGTTACTTCAATAAATTTTTGAATTTCTTCCTGCGTCAGTATATCTAAATCAATGTTGCGCTCCACATCTTTTGGAACACAACACGAAATACCTTTTATTGCAATATCCTTTACTGAAAAAGTAGCCATTTAATTATCCTTTATTTTTAATTATTTCGAAGATATCATTTATTGAAGTAGAAGATTTAATATCATCTCCCGTTAATTTTACCGAGTATTCTTCATCAGCCATAGCAATTAATGATAATGCTGTTAATGAATCCCATTCTTCCAAATCTCTAAAAACAGTTTCTTGTTTAATTAATGCGGCATCTGTATCATCTAAAATATCTGCAAAATTTCGCAAAAAAGTGTTGATTTCCATAGTATTCTTAATTTTATTTTGAGTTTATTATTTTATTAATTTTTACAAAAGGTCAAATAGAAAATATTCATTAGACAGATAAGAAAACAAAACTTAAAATGTTGTCATTCAAACATCTCAGATATTAATCTTATTGCATATACTGTTATAATGCCGTCTTATGGCAAAAATTCAGGTTTCTTTTCCTATTTTTACCCCACAAATATAACAATAGTTTACCCTTAAAGGAAATTAAACTCACTAATCAATAATTAAATGATTCCCGTTACCAAAACTTTTTTACCTCCACAAGAAGAATACAATTCTTTTCTAAAACGTGCTTGGGACAAAGCTTGGCTCACAAATCGTGGCGAACTTACAATAGAATTAGAAGATAAGCTAAAAAAACATCTTGATGTTTCTCACCTTATAATTACTAATAACGGTACAATTCCTATTCAAATTGCCTTAAAGCTATTTGGTAAAGGCGGAGAAATTATCACAACTCCTTTTTCTTATGTGGCTACTTCGGCTGCAATTGTGTGGGAAAATTGCACACCTGTTTTTGTCGATATTAATTCAGAATATCTAACTATTGATGAAACCAAAATTGAAAGTGCAATAACGCCAAAAACAACGGCAATATTAGCAACTCACGTTTTTGGAAATCCATGTCACATTGAAGCTATTGAAAGTATTGCTAAAAAATACAATCTAAAAGTGATTTATGATGCCGCACATTCTTTTGGCGTTAAATACAACAACAAGTCTGTATTTAATTTTGGAGATGTCAGCACCTGTAGTTTTCACGCAACAAAATTATTTCACACCGGAGAAGGTGGTGCAATGTTTTGCAACAATGACGATATTTATCATCAATTGTTTTACAGTCATAATTTTGGACATAACGGACCTTTGGAATTTCATGGATTAGGAATTAACGCTAAAATTTCTGAGCTTCAATCAGCAATGGGTCTTGCAGTTTTTCCTTATATGAATCATATTATTACAGAAAGAAAAAAAGTAGTTGATTTTTATAGTGAAAATTTAAACTTTAAAACGGTAAGCACTATAAAAATAAGAGAAAATACGGAGTGGAATTACAGCTATTATCCTTTAATTTTTAACTCAGAAGCTACTTTATTAAAAGTTCAGGAGGCTTTATTAAAAGAAAACATTCTGCCAAGACGTTACTTTTATCCTTCCTTAAATACGATCGACTATGTAAAAGGAGCTGAAATGCCAATATCAGAATCTATTGCATCACGAATAGTCTGTTTACCTCTTTATGTAGGTCTTTCAAAAGAAACACTGGAAAAAATAACTCAAATTATAAATACGCTAACAGCATAATATCAAACTCATTCTGTTATTAATCAAATATTTCTAAACATATGAATCAAGATATAAATACTGAAATCCATAACGCTTACGAAGTCATTAAAGAAGGCGGAATCATTCTGTATCCTACTGATACCGTTTGGGGAATTGGCTGTGACGCTACAAATCCAGAAGCTGTTGCCAAAATATACAAATTGAAACAACGTGCCGAAACTCAAAGCATGATTGTATTAATGAACGGGGAAAAAATGATGTATAATGTTTTCAAAAACATTCCTGAAGTTGCATGGCAAATTTTAGATTTATCTGAAAAACCAACGACTTTAATTTTAGACGAACCAAGAAATGTAGCCAAAAACATTATCGCTGCAGATAATTCTCTTGCTGTTCGTATTGTAAAAGAACCATTTTGCTTTAAATTATTAGAGCGAATGAAAAAACCTTTAGTTTCAACTTCGGCTAATATTTCAGGACAACCTACACCAATTGCTTTCAAAGATATTAATCCCGAAATCATAAAAGGTGTTGATTACGTAGTAAAACTAAATCAGGATAGAATTGGAGGAAAACCATCGACAATTATCAAATTAACAAACGATTCACAGGTTAAAGTTATTAGAAAGTAATTTTTGTTTCAGGTTTCACGTTTCACGTTCTCCTTGAAACCTGAAACCTGAAACTTTAAACACTTTTAAGACTCTCAATCAACCAATCGATATCCTCTTTTGTGTTATAATGACTAAATGAAATTCGGAGATTTGGTAATTTTAAATCAGTCTCCGATAACATTTCTTTCAATACATGCGATGGTTTTATACTTCCGGATTGACAGGCGCTTCCTCTTGAAACTGCAATTCCTTTCATATCCAGACTAAACAAAAGCATAGAAGTTTTATCGGAAGAAAACGGAAGAATTATATTGATGATATTATAGAAATCGTCTTTTTTTCCGTTGATTCTAAAACCAGGAAAATGAATTTCTAATTGCTCAATCAGATACATTTTTAAGTCTGTAATGTATTTTCTCTCGCTATCTAAATTTTCATACGATAGCGACAATGCTTTTGCCATTCCGGCAATTTGATGCACAGCTTCGGTTCCTGCGCGAAGTCCTTTTTCCTGCTCTCCTCCAAAAATTAAAGGCTGCAAACCAGAATTTTTTCGAACAAAAGCAAAACCAACTCCTTTTGGACCGTGAAATTTATGCGCACTTGCCACAATAAAGTCTACAGAAGTCTTTTGCAAATCGATTTCTGTTTTCCCTACAGATTGCACCGTATCAGAGTGAAACAAAGCATTATATTGCTTGCAAATAACAGCAACTCTATCTAAATCTAAAATAGTTCCGGTTTCGTTATTTACATGCATTAAACTAACAATCGTCTTTTTTTCATCTGACAATAAATTAGACAAATGAGTCAAATCGATACTTCCGTCAGGGTTAATTTTGACATAATCAACCTGAATATTGTAATCAGATTGTAATGCCAAAGTTGCATACAATACCGCGTGATGTTCAATTTTTGTAGTAATGATTCTCTCTACCTTAAGATCTTCAACCGCAGAGCGAAGTATCCAGTTATCCGCTTCGGTTCCTCCCGAAGTAAAAATAATTTCCTGTGCAGAACAATTTAAATGCTTGGCAATACTTTTTCTTGAAAGTTCTAAAACAGTTTTTCCATTGCGTCCAAAGCTATGTGTAGAAGACGGATTTCCAAAATCTTCTGTCATAACTTTAGTCATTTCCTGAATAACTTCAGGGCGCATAGCGGTCGTAGAGGCGTTGTCGAGATATACTTTTTTCATTACTGCAAAGTTAAGAAATATCAATTGTGAAATCTTAAATATCAATTGCCAAATTTTTCACTATTTTTGACCCAAATAAATTTACGATGAAAAAATATGCATGCCTTCTTTTATTTGCGCTACTTTTAAATGGTTGCGATGATGGCAATTTAACAGTTGATTCTATAGATTTTGATACTGTTGCCTCAACAACCTGTGACACAACAAACACTTTACTTTATAAACTTAAAGACAGAGAGTCATTGTTACTACAATTACCTCCAAGCAGTCTTATAAATGACCCAACACCAGCAGGAAAACCAGTAATTTACAACATAGACAATGAAAGTCAATATCGTGTTGTTTACAGAGCATATGATGGCAAAGTTGGGGTACCAAACATTTGCGGAATTATTCCTCCTAAAACACCAAATGTTATAGAAGAATGGGTGGGAACTCAGGGAAAAATAGAAATTACCACTACACAAATTACTTCAGCTCCAAGCGAAGTTGATGGCAGCACAAGAGTTACGGGTTATAATCACAGTATTATCTTTAAAAATATAACCTTTTTAAAACCTACGGGACCACAAGTTGAGGAAGATTATGTTTTTGGTGATTATAAAATTACAATAACACCAACTCCTATAACTTTTGCTAAACCAGAGGAAGCAGGAGAATGTCCGGAGCAAAAACAAGTTTACAATTTTAACGCTGCATTTTACATTATGGTTCAAAACTTTGATCCTACTTTGTTTCTAAATGAAGCAACGCCTGCAGATAAACCAAGAATACGAGATATTACATCAACGGAAAACAATGTCGTTTATCGTACACTTACGGGTGTTGCTTTAAATAAAGATTATTTCTGTAAAGGGGTTGCGACTCCAACAAACCCTGCCATAAAAGAAACATGGAACGGCACTAATGGTACAGTTGAAGTTGCTACGCAAGTAACAAACAATATCGTTATGCATACAATTACACTAAGAAATGTTACACTAGTAAAAGGAAATAGCAGTTTCAAATTAGGTAATAATTTTGTTTTAGGAACTGTAACTAAATCGAAGAATTAGGCTTTAAAAAACACTATTTCAAAACCTGTTTAATTCTTACAAAAAAACGTCTGTTTTTCTAAGCTGATTTACATATAAAATCAGAAAGAAAAACAGACGTTTTTTTATGTTTTAAAATGAAATGCTTTAGATCAAAAAAGCAGTTTTATTTGTTGTTTTGTCTAAAATAAACTTCGGTTGCACCCAAACCATATTTTTGATAATTAGCATCCTGAAAATCTATTCCGTCGTAACGACCTAATAAAAAATCAAGTTCGGCTTTCAAAATTCCTTCGCCAACACCGTGAATAAAAACAATTTTAGGAATGCGATTTCTAATCGCAAACTCAATGTGTCTTTTGGCAGTTTCAGTCTGCAAAGTCAGAATATCATAATTAGACATTCCGCGTTTATTTGGAACCAGTTTTTCGATATGCAAATCAAATTCCGGAGCCGCAATTTCGCGTTTATCTTTCTTTTCTTTTACAAAACTCCTTGCTTTTTGCTCTGTTTTCTCTTTTGTAATCTCTTCTAAATTAATCCTTTTAATAGAATTCATTAAATTACTGGAATCCTGAATTTTAAGCAATTCGTTGACAAAAAATGTCATCATAAATCCATCCTCAGTTTCGATCAAAACTTCATTGTTTTTAACCGAAATCACCGTTCCGTTTATAGCTTCGTCCAAAACCGAAACCTTATCTCCTTTAGTCAACATCGTTCTCCTCTTTTTCTTGATTTTTACTCGGTGTTTTTGCGCTCAACTGCATCATTCCAAACATGAAAACTGCAATTGCAATTACCGTGATATAGATATTTTTTTCGGGTGAAACCTGCTCGTATAATGCAACCGAAATAGCAAGAATCATTATTATAATTTTAATCGCTTTCATATTTTAAAGTATAAGGGTTCAAAAGTATAAAACTTTAAAATAGCAGTTCGCTCCTTTTGAAATGTTATCAAATATTTTTTTTGTAAAATTGTAAAAAATAATCGACTTGCATTTAGAAAAATATATGATCCCTTGCTTATTCAAAACACTCTTTGGTTTCGAGTGTTTAGGATGTGGTTTTCAGCGCGCATTATTCTTACTTTTTCAAGGTGAGTTTTTGGCCGCTTTCAAGATGTATCCGGCTGTCTTTACTACCCTTTTATTTTTTGCTTTTGTAGCTTTATATTTTTTAGACAAATCAAGAAATTACAAAAAATTGGTTTGGAATATGGCACTCGTAAATCTCGTTTTTATGCTTGGAGGATATTACTACAAACACTTTTATCTTTAACTTTTTTCGAATCAAAATTGACTGAAACTATTTCTTTATTTGGTTCAGAATATCATTCATCATTTCGATTTGCACTTTCTGAATTTCGATTAATTCTTGTTGCTGATGCATAATCATGTGATCAATTTTATCATGAATCATTCTAATTTCTAATTCAGATTTCAGGTTAATCATATAATCTTTTTTGGCTCTGTTTCTGTCTTTTTCTTCCTGACGATTTTGACTCATCATAATTACCGGAGCTTGCAAAGCTGCAATACAAGACAAAATTAAATTCAGCAAAATAAACGGATATGGATCAAAACCTTTATTCACCAAAATATAAACATTGGCACCAATCCAAACAATTATAAAAAGCAAAAACGAAATAATAAACGTCCAGCTTCCGCCAAAATCTGCCACCTGATCCGCTATTCTTTGACCAAAACTTCTGGCTTCCTGTTCGTCTTCTACAATACTTACGATTGATTTATCTTCTTTTAAAGAGGCAATAACACTTTTTTCAAGATCCGAAAGTGCTCCGATTTCGGTAGACAAATAACCCGAAACATATTGCTGACGATATTCATTTAATTCTTTAACTCCAATACAATCATCGTCGCAAAAAGAAGGATGATCTTTTATAATTAATCCTAAAATAGGATCGTGTATCGATTTTCCATAAATTTTCTCACTTTCCGGAAATTCAAGATTAGAAATAGCGCTCTTAAAAGTTGAATTATTTTTCATTTTTATAAATTTTACTGGCTAATTTACGCATTTAACTTCTTAAGAATCATATAAAATAATCGCTTTTATTATTCTTTTTTTTATCACAAATTGAATTTACTATGCAAAATTTCTTTAGTTAATTCGTGCCCTTATTTACAAAAAACACCTTACTTTTAACGTTTTAAATTATCCACTCAATTTTACAATTGTGACTAAAGACAGTATCATACAAAATATAAAAGCTCTAAAAAGCCATTCAAACATAAATTACGGGATCAAAACCAAAACAGAAGATTTTACAGAGAAACTTTTCTATACCCTTTTTGATTCGAATGCAGCTTTAGATGAAAGCATCGACGAACTCGAAATTCGTTTTAAAGAGATTGCTGTTCTCGCTTGCAAAAAACCGGAAAACTTATGCGAATCTATTTGGGATCGCTTTCTGGAAAAATTACCAATTGTCTTAGAAAAACTAAATGAAGATGCTGCTTATATTCTGGAAAATGATCCTGCATCAAACAGTATCGACGAAGTTTATTTGGCATATCCCGGTTTTTACGCCATTGCAATTTACAGATTAAGCCATGAACTTTATAATCTGGATTTATTACTATTCTCGAGATTAATGAGCGAATATGCGCATAGAATTACCGGAACTGATATTCATGCAGGCGCCAAAATTGCTTCACCATTTTTTATCGATCACGCAACCGGAATCGTTATTGGCGAAACGAGCGTGATTAAAAAACATGTCAAAATTTATCAAGGTGTAACTTTGGGCGCATTAAGCGTAAGCAAAGAAATGAAAAATGCCAAAAGACATCCAACGGTAGAAGCGAATGTTTGCATTTATGCCAATGCAACGATTTTGGGCGGCGAAACCATTATTGGAAAAAACAGCATTGTTGGAGGAAACGCCTGGATTACCAAATCAATTCCCGAAGATTCTGTCGTTCTGAATACTACTACAACTGAAGTTAAAATAAAAGAAAAGAAATAAAAATGGGTCCACAGAAATTGCTTAACCTAATTGGAAATACTCCATTGATGGAAACTGTCAATTTGGTTAAAAATAAAAACGTAAAACTTTTACTGAAGCTTGAAGGAAATAATCCTGGCGGAAGCGTAAAAGACAGAGCTGCATACAACATGATCGCTTCGGCACTTGAAAGAGGCGATATTAAAAAAGGAGATAAACTAATTGAAGCTACAAGTGGTAACACCGGAATTGCTCTGGCAATGATTGCACAATTGTTTCAAATAGAAATAGAATTGGTTCTTCCGGAAGATTCGACAAAAGAGCGTACCCAAACAATGCGTGCTTATGGCGCTACAGTAATTTTAACGCCTGCTAGCGAAGGAATTATTGGTTCAAGGGATTATGCCGACAAAAAAGTTGCAGAAGGCGGTTATTTGATGCTAAATCAGTTTGCAAATGATGACAACTGGAAAGCACATTATAAAACCACTGGCCCTGAAATCTGGAATGACACTGACGGAACGGTTACCCACTTTGTTTCGGCAATGGGAACTACAGGAACAATCATTGGAACTTCGACTTATTTAAAAGAAAAAAATCCTGCTATTCAAATCATTGGTGCGCAACCAAGTGACGGATCTCAAATTCCTGGAATCCGCAAATGGCCACAAGAATATTTACCTAAAATTTTTGATGCTTCAAAAGTTGATACCGTTATCGATGTAAGCGAAGATGACGCCAGAGAGATGACTAAAAGATTAGCGCTCGAAGAAGGTGTTTTTGCAGGAATGAGCAGCGGTGGTTCAGTAGCAGTAGCTCTTAAAATTGCCGAACAATTAGAATCCGGTGTTATCGTTGCCGTTATCTGCGATCGCGGTGATCGTTATTTATCTTCGGATTTATTTGACTAGAGGAAGGGACAAAGGTTCAGAGATCCAAAGGTTCAAAGGCTGTTACTATAAAAAAGACGTACTGCTGTGCGCCTCTATGAGAAACCTTTGCAACTTTACAACTCTGAACCTAAAAAAGATGCACTGCTGTGCGCCTCCACGAGAAAAACCTTTGCACCTCTGAACCTTTTTTAAACCTTTGAACCTTTAAAAGAAAAAAATGCTCTACAGAAAACTAGGAAAAACAAACTTCAATATATCTGAAATCTCACTTGGAACCTGGCAAGTTGGCGGAAAATGGGGATCTGCGTTTGACAATAAAACCGCAGACGAACTTTTGAATACCGCAATTGACAATGGTGTGAATTTTATCGATACTGCCGATGTTTACGAAAATGGATTAAGCGAAACTGCCGTTGGAAGAGTTGTTCGTTCGCGATCTGAACGTATTTATGTTGCTACAAAATGTGGCCGACACATTAACCCACATGTTAGTGAAGGTTATCAGCCAAAAGTACTTCAGAAATTCGTTGAAGACAGTTTGAAACGAATGAAATTAGAAACCCTGGATTTGATTCAGTTGCACTGTCCTCCTACTGAAGTTTTTTATCGTCCTGAGATTTTCGAACTATTTGACCGATTAAAAGAACAAGGCAAAATCCAGAATCTTGGCGTAAGTGTTGAGAAAGTTGAAGAAGCTTTAAAAGCAATTGAATATTCGAATGTAACAACGGTTCAGATTATTTTCAATTTATTCCGTCAGCGCCCTTCTCAATTATTTTTCTCTGAAGCCAGAAAAAAAGATATTGGAATCATTGCGAGAGTTCCTTTAGCAAGCGGACTTTTAACGGGTAAATTTGATATAAAAACCACTTTTGACGCTCAAGATCACCGAAATTTCAATAGAAATGGTGACGCTTTTGATAAAGGCGAGACTTTTTCTGGTATTGATTATGAATTAGGCTTAAAAGCTGTAGAAAAACTAAAAGCATTATTTCCGGAAACAACAAATCTTGCTCCAATCGCGCTTCAGTGGATTTTGAGTTTTCAAGATATCAGTTGTATTATTCCCGGCGCTTCAAAAGAAAGTCACGTTTTATCGAATTTATCTCTTTATGATTTACCAAAATTAACTCCTGAGAAAATCGCAGCCATGAATGCCATTTACGAAGAATATATAAAACCTTCTGTGCATCACCTATGGTAAGCTCTAAGATACTAAGGTTCTGAGATACTGAATAAGACACAAAGTTTCTATCTGACAAGAAACATATCTTAGCGCCTTAGTAGTTTAAAAAAATCTCAGCACCTTTTGTAATTCATAACGCAACCTTTTGCAATTTACATCATCTGATAAATAAAACTAACCATAAAATTCACTAACCATGAAAAAATTAAGTTTTATATTATTTGCAATTTGTCTCACACTTGGATCTTGCAGCAGCGATGATAAAGAAAACACACAAAAAGAAGATCTGGACATGCTTGATAACATGCGTAACGAAATCATTCAATTTACACAAGTCAATTCACAAGTCTGTAATAATCCTGAGGAATGGGGATTTATAAAAATTGATGCTGCTGGCTGTTCTGGAAATGGAGGATATATTTTGTATTCTAAGAAAGTAAGTGCAGCAACTCTTCAAAATAAAATTGAAGAATACAATGAAACAAAAGGCAAAATCTATACAAAATGGGGAATTTTTGTTGATTATTGTGCCGGAACAACACCGCCTACAGGTGTAAAATGTGTCAATGAAAAACCGGTATTATCATTTGATAACATAGTTTTCAATTAAAAACATCAATAAAATTTATACCTAAACTACAACTCAAATTCAATTTTAAATTCAGCGCCCTTGTTTTTTCCTTCGCTTGTGGCGCTTAATTTACCTTTATTTCTTTCGATTATTTTTTTGCATAAATACAATCCAATTCCTGTAGATAATTCATTTGCAGTTCCTAATCGGCTCATTTTTGTGAATTTCTTAAACAATTCATCAATCTGAGTTTTATCAAAACCAATTCCTTTATCGGCAACTGTTATAATCAAATTTGAATTTTGGATATACATTCTCACTTTTATCTCACTGTCAAAATAAGAGAACTTAATTGCATTGCTTATTAAATTCACTAAAACCTGAACCAATAAACCTTCGTCAATTTTAAGTCTTGCTTCGGTTAATTCTAAGCTTAAACTTAATTTAATATTTTTATCAAGTAAACGCTGCTCAAGCTGTTCGTTTATAAAAGGCAAAATATTAGGGAATACAATATTCTTTGGATCATGATTTACTTTCACGATCTGATCTTGTTCTTTTAGAAGTTTTATAAAGTTTTCGATGTATCGGAATTGTAAATTTGTAGACTCACAAATTAATTCTGCCAGATGTTTAATAGAATCTGATGGTTCTTCGCTCAAAATTAATTGCGCCAAACCTTGAGGATTTCCGGCAAAGTTCTTTAAATCATGAGAAAGCATATAAATCAAATCTTGTTTTTCGTTTATAAAACTTTCAGATTCATAGATTGATTCCTGAATATTACACATCAACAATCCGGCTTCATCTGAATATTCTGTTGGCAAGACAGATAATTGTCTGTTATTTCTATAATCGTCTAAAGATTTTGAAGCTAAAACAATTGGCTTAATTAACTGATTTAAAACTAAAAGCGTCACTAAAGTCGCCAATAAAGTCATTATTAAAGCAAAAATTAAAATGGAAAGTGGAGAAATAGTATGGTTTGAAAAAATCACAAAGAACAAAATGCCAATCAAGGGAATATGTATACCTATAAAAGCAACAAATAGGAATTTAAACACATAACTTTTTCTTAGAAAGCCAATTTGTGAAAGATTATGATACAACTTCATAAAAATAATAACAATACTATAAGTTAACAATGTAGCATTTGGGGTTATTGCTGTAAACAAAGTTAGTTTTTAAACTTGATAAAACTAGTAATTTGAAGAATTTGATAAAATATTTTGAAATTTAAATTTATAAAAGTTTACAAACCCTTATTTTTGCGCTATGGGAAGAAAAAATACAGACAAAGTTGTCTTTCATCAAATTCAAGTTCTTGATGCTGGAGCAAAAGGAGTATCAGTAGCTAAGGCTCCTGACGGTAAAGTAATCTTTATTCCGAATGTTGTTCCGGGTGATGTAGTTGACGTACAAACTTTCAAAAAAAGAAAAGCCTATTATGAAGGCAAAGCCGTAAAATTTCACGAATTTTCAGAACACCGTATTGAACCAATATGCGATCATTTTGGAGTTTGTGGAGGATGTAAATGGCAAAATATGAAATACAGCCAACAGTTGTATTACAAACAAAATGAAGTAAAAAACCATTTGCAGCGTATAGGAAAGGTTGAACTTCCTGAATTTGAAACTATTTTAGGTTCGGAAAAACAATTTTTCTATAGAAACAAAATGGAATTTTCGTTTTCTAACAGCCGTTGGTTAACCGAAAAAGAAATTGAAAGCACAGAAGATTTAGGAAACAGAAATGCATTAGGATTTCACATTCCTAAAATGTGGGATAAAATTCTGGACATCAACAAATGTCATTTACAGGAAGATCCTTCAAACGCAATCAGAAACGAAATCAGAGCTTTTGCAAACGAGCATAATTTGGCTTTCTTTAATCCTAGAGAACATTCAGGATTATTGAGAACTTTGATGATTCGTACAGCTTCAACTGGCGAAATTATGGTTTTGATTCAGTTTTTCGAAAATGACAAAAAGAACCGCGAGTTGGTTTTAGATCATATTTACGAGAAATTTCCCCAAATTACTTCATTACAATATGTTGTAAATGCAAAACAAAACGATACAATCTACGATCAGGATATCAAACTATATAAAGGTAGAGATTATATTCTGGAAGAAATGGAAGGTTTAAAATTCAGCATCAATGCTAAGTCTTTTTACCAAACCAACTCTGATCAAGCGTATGAATTATACAAAATAACACGTGATTTTGCAGGACTTTCAGGCAACGAAACTGTTTATGATTTATATACCGGAACCGGAACTATTGCGCAATTCGTTTCTAAAAAAGCAAAAAAAGTAATTGGTGTAGAAAGTGTTCCTGAAGCAATTCTGGATGCTAAAGCAAATGCCGAACGCAATAATATAACAAATTGTGAGTTTTTTGTAGGGGATATGAAAGTAGTATTTAACGAAAGTTTTATCGCTCAACACGGCAAACCAGACGTTATTATTACAGATCCGCCAAGAGACGGTATGCATAAAGACGTTATTGATCAAATCTTGAAAATTGCTCCTAAAAAAGTAGTTTATGTAAGTTGTAACTCTGCAACACAAGCACGTGATTTAGCTTTAATGGATGAGAAATACAAGGTAACACGAGTGAGACCGGTTGATATGTTTCCGCAAACGCATCATGTTGAAAATGTTGTACTTTTAGAACTTAGATAACAAAAAACTATAAATGAAAAAAATAGTCGCTTTTTTATTACTCTTTACTTTTGGCTTATCAAGCTGTGAGAAAGATGATATTTGTGATCCTGATACACCCACTACTCCACGATTGGTAATATCATTTTATGATAATTCTGATGCAAATTTAGCTAGAAAAGTAGTTAATTTAAAAGTAGTTGGAAAAGATAAGGAAGGAAAAGATTTGCCTACCGGAATTGTGTTTAATCCAACTAGCACGACTGACACGAAGTATTATGCAAATGGTACTTCAATTTCGATTCCGTTACAGACAAATGAAAATACTACTACTTATAGTTTTATTTATAATGCTGCAAGTACAGATCCTACTTTGACAAATACAGATGTAATAAGATTTGACTATACGCACAAAGATGTATATGTATCAAGAGCATGTGGTTTTAAAACAACTTTTACATTAAATCCTTTTGTTACGGCACCTCCATCACAACCTTTTCTACTAAATCCCGGAACAGACGGAGCCTGGATGAGAGTAATTAATGTAGAACAATATAACATTGAATCTGAAAATGAGACACACATTAAAATATACTTTTAGTTTTTGCCTTTTGCTTTCAATGTTTTTGGTTCAGGCCCAAGAAACGCCTGCTACAGCAACCAAAGAAATTGTTCAGGAAAAGCCAAAACTAAAACCAAAAACAGAACCTGCAAAACCAGTAAAACCGGCAATTCAGGAAACTAAAACCGATAGTATTCCAAAAACAGATCGTTATGGTTTGCGCGTAGGTGTTGATTTATATAAATTGACCCGCGGTTTTTATGACAAAGATTATAAAGGTGTTGAATTTGTGGGAGATTTTCGCTTGACGAAAAAATACTATTTAGCGGCTGAACTTGGTTTTGAAGATAAAACCACTGATGACGACAGATTAAACTCAACAGCAACGGGAACTTATATAAAAGGAGGTTTTGACTACAATACGTATCAAAACTGGCTTGACATGGAAAACCTGATTACAATAGGTTTACGTGGAGGATTTAGTAGTTTTAGTCAACAATTAAATAGTTACAAAATCTACAATCCAAATCCGTATTGGGGACAACAACCCTCAATTGTTTCTGGTGAAAAATTTAATGGTTTAACAGCTGGATGGCTGGAAGTGGCATTAGGAATAAAAGCAAAAGTGTTTAACAATGTATTTGTTGGTTTTGGAGTTCAACTAAAACTTTTAGTTATGAACAATAAACCAAGTGGTTTTGACAATCTTTATATTCCTGGTTTCAACAGAACTTATGACGGAAGTTTTGGAGTAGGATTCAACTATACTGTTTCTTATTTTATTCCTTTATACAAGAAAAAAGTAATTGTACCAGAAACTGTAAAAGAAATTCCTAAAAAGAAATAATTAGGTTTTCTTCTAAAATAAAAAGAGTCCCAAATTTTGAATTTGGGACTCTTTTTTTATATCTATATATTGATTTTCTTAAGACAATTGAAAAGCTATTGCAGCATTTGAATGTATTAAAGTAGTATCAAAAATTGGAACTGAAACGTCTTCAGGTTTTATAACCAAAGGAAGTTCTGTACAACCCAGAATAATTCCTTCTGCTCCATTTTCTATCAATTCATTTGAAATCTTAAGAATACGTTTTTTAGTTTCATCAGTAACAATACCTTTTCCTAATTCTTCGAAGATTGCAGTGTGTACAAAATCTCTATCGTCACTATTTTCCGGAATAATTGCTTCAATGCCTTTATTGATTAGTTTGTTTTTAAAAAAATCAAGTTCCATTGTAAACTTAGTTCCCAATAACGCTACTTTTTTAAGTTTTTGCTTCTCGATTTCAATAGCAGTTTCTGTTGCAATATGAATAACGGGTAAATCAATTGCAGCTTCCAATTTATCAGCAATAAGATGCATTGTATTGGCGCATAAAACAATTGCTTCCGCTCCACCCGATTTTAAGAATTGGCAACCTTTAAAAAGCATTTCAAAAGTACGATCCCAATCATTGGCATCATTATTCTTCTTGATATCGGCATAATTGAATGAATAAATCAAACATTCTGAGAAGTTAAGTCCTCCCATTTTCTCGTTGACACCTTAATTTATAAGTTTGTAATAATCTGCTGTAGAAACCCAGCTAATTCCGCCTATAAGTCCAATTATCTTCATACAAAAATCATTTTTAGTTATCCAATTTCTCTAATTCCTTTTATAAAAATCCATTTCATAAACAATTTCTCGCCATCTTTGGTTCTTACCGCCTGGAATTTAGGCGAAATCAATGTCGCCACTATAAATGCCGTCACCGGAATCCAAAGACCTGTTAATTGAGTATATGATGCAACCACGAATCTTCCTGCAATAAACAAAATTGCGAAACATCCTAATTGGTATAAAAAAGCTCTTACTTGTAGTTTTGACATTTTCTTTTTGAGTTACTAAGGTTCTGAGAATCTAAGTTCCTGAGATTTTATTTAGAAACTTATTTTTACTGAACCTTAAATTGTTTATTATAAACTTCACGTACTAATTTTAAAACTTAGCACCTTAGCATCTTAGAAACTCTGAACCTTTGTACCTATTCTGAGATCTGAAATTTCGTTCTCTTACTACCTTCGTACATTTCGTATTTTACCAAACGTGCTTCAAGGCTTGCGTTAAAAAGTTTGATTTTTCTTGATGGTTTTAGTCCCACAAATTTCAAGGCTTCAAGATTTGCGGTAATAAACCAAGCGTTTGTTCCCGGGTAACTTTTCTTTAAAGTATCGCCAATATTTTTGTAGAATTCTTCCATATGAATATCCAAACGCTCATCATAAGGCGGATTAAAAACCATATGTAACTTTCCTTCTACTTCTTTTTCAGTGTCGAAAAAGTTGTTTTCAGAAATCGTAACATAATCCTCCAAATTGGCATTTCTGATATTGTCTTTGGCTTTATTTACAGCACTTGGCGCTTTATCAAAACCTTTTATAGTATAGTGGAATTCCTTTGTTTTTTTCATCAAACTGTTTACAATCTGATCGAATAAATCATTATCCCAATCTTTCCATTTTTCGAATGCAAATTCTTTTCTGTTGATATTTGCCGGAATATTACAAGCAATCATCGCAGCTTCTGCAAGGAAAGTTCCCGAACCACACATTGGATCCAAAAAGTGACTTTGTCCTTCCCAACCCGATAATAATAAGATTCCTGCAGCCAAAACTTCGTTAATTGGCGCAATATTCGTTGCAGTTCTGTAACCACGTTGGTGCAATGAATTTCCTGAAGTATCTAATGCAACCGAAACCTGATCTTTGTCAATATGAATGTTGATTCGCAAATCCGGAAACGCTTTATCAATACTTGGACGTTGTCCAGTTCTTTCTCTAAATTGATCTACAATCGCATCTTTACATTTTTGAGAAACAAATTCTGAGTGATTAAAATAAGTCGAATGTACCGTCGCATGAATTACAAAAGTCTGGTTTGCGTTTAATAATTTAGACCAGTTAACGCCGGAAATTCCTTTGTATAATGCTTGTTCATTATTAGCTCTGAACGAGTAAATAGGTTTTAAAACTTTAAGAGCGGTACGCAAAGACAAATTGGCTTTGTACATAAAGCCTTTATCACCTTTAAAGCTCACCATTCTCACTCCTTTTTCGACATCCTGAGCGCCAAGATCTCTTAATTCCTTCTCTAATATTTCTTCAAAACCAAAAAAACATTTGGCAATCATTCTAAAATTTTCTTCCATCTTTATTTTTGTATTAAAAAAAACTCCGATCGCAAACACACATCTGATTATTCAGGTATCGTCACGAAATAGTTATTTTTCGGCAAAAATACACTAAATTTGCGGTACTTTGAATTAATTGAAATAGAATAAATGTCTGAAGCACCAAACTCATCAACACCAAATCAGGAGCGTAACACTCAAAACTGGTTCACATCATGGTTTGATACTCCGTATTATCACATTCTTTATAAAGACCGAAATTACAGAGAAGCGCAGATTTTTATGGATAATCTTACGCATTATCTAAACCTTCCCGAAAAAGCAAAAGTACTTGACTTAGCTTGCGGAAAAGGGCGTCATTCGATTTACTTAAACCAATTAGGTTTTAACGTTTTAGGCGCTGATTTGTCTGAAAACAGTATCGCCGAAGCCAGTAAAAACAGTAACGAAACCCTGCATTTTAAAGTGCACGATATGCGCGAGCCATTCGAAGAAAAATTTGATGCTATTTTTAATTTGTTTACCAGTTTCGGATATTTCGAAAGTGACGATGACAACTTAACAACCTTAAAAGCAATCAAAGAAAGCTTGTCTGAATATGGTTTTGCCGTAATTGATTTCATGAATGTAAATCAGGTAATCGAAACTTTAGTGCCTGAAGAAGTAAAAACCGTAGAAGGAATCGATTTTAAAATTAAAAGATATGTTGAAGATGGGCATATTTTTAAAGAAATAGACTTTGAAGATCAAGGCCAAACTTATCATTTTACCGAAAAAGTAAAAGCCCTGACATTAAAAGACTTTGAAGAATTAATGGCCGAAGCCGGTATTTTTCTGCTCGATATTTTTGGAGACTACAAACTAAAAAAGTTTCACAAATTAGAAAGCGAACGATTAATCATGATTTTTAAGTAACTGGTAAATCGTTAAATTGTTTAACCGTTTAACCGATTAAACAAATCAACGATTAAACAATTAAAAAACGATTAAACAATAAAAAATGAGTTATTTATTACCCTTAATTTCTGTACTTTTAGGATATATTGTGGCTTTGTTTTTAAAACCTAAAAACAAAACCAATCTAAAATTATTATTAGCATTTAGCGGTTCATTTTTACTATCGTTAACCGTAATGCATTTATTGCCGGAAGTTTACGAATCACACAATCACAATATTGGCTTATTTATTATGGTCGGAATTTTGTTCCAGATCATATTAGAATTTTTCTCAAAAGGAGCCGAACATGGACACGTTCACGGACATGCGCAAATGTCTCAAATTCCATGGTTGCTTTTTATCAGCTTGTGTATTCACGCCTTTTTAGAAGGTTTTCCCGTTAGTCATCACCACGATTTAGCAGTAGGAATTGCGATTCATCACTTGCCAATCGCCGTGATTCTAACCACTTTTTTCATAAATGCAAATCTGGATAAAAAAGCCATTTTTATTTTCATGCTTACATTTGCAATCATGACGCCTTTAGGTACAATTGCTTCCGAATATTTACCTTTTCTAAACGAATATTATACCCAAATAACGGCGATCGTAATTGGAATTTTATTCCATATTTCATCAACAATTATTTTCGAAAGCAGCGAAGGACATAAATTCAATATTGCCAAAGTTTCAATGATAGTTCTTGGAATTTTATTGGCATTCTTATTATAAGTTGGGCGTGACTTTCTGTAAGTTTAAACGAATTAATCCATTCTTCGTAATCATCCCCACAAACTTGTCATTTCGAGGAACGAGAAATCTTCGCAAGTAGCTCGACAATTCAGGAAAATACTTTGTGTTAGTTTCTTGTGAAGATTTCTCGTTCCTCGAAATGACAAAAATGCGAAATAAAACAAGTAGTTGCGAGAGCTTTCTACTTGTTTTATTTACAATTATCTAATTTTCTAATTGACAAATTATCTAATTATCTAGCTCTATTTTTCTCTTCTTCATTTCCAGAAGTACGTTGGCTAACATTGATTTTTTTGTTTCCAAAATTATAAACTACAGATACGCGCGCAAATCGGTTACTTTCATTTTGGCTATAAACCTGCTTCACACCATTTACAATCGAAACATCATTTTTTAAATAAGATGTATTAAAAATATCATTTAATAGAAAAGCAATTTGTAATGATTTATTTAGCAAATCTTGTTTATAACCAATATTCAAACTCGACACATATCCCGTTTCATACAAACCACTTTTATAAGGAGAAGTATAAGTAAAATCTACTTGCAATTTTGACGTTTTTCCTAATGAAAATGTATTGTTTGTTGAAAAATCTACTTCAAGACCATTTGCCGGAGTTGCATTAATATCTTTTATAAACTTAATATTAGATCCTAAAAAATAAATAGAATTCTCGCTTTCCCACCAATCTGCAAAACTTACTGAATACGTTTCTCCAATTCCATAATTAATACCTTTAAAATAATTATCTCTTGACACAACTTGTGTAAGCGTTTCCGGATTTGCAGTAAATATTACGCCATAACCATCCGTAATCGAATTTAAGAAAAGACTCGTTCTCAATATTTTTTTATAAGAATGTACAAACTCAAAATTGTCACTAAAAGAAGGTTTCAAAAACGGATTTCCTTCAGAATAACTATTACTGCTTATATAAACTCTAAACGGATTCAATAAAGAAAAACCAGGTCTGCGGATTCTTTTTCCATAGTTTAAGCTAAAATTATTATCTTCATTTCTCTTATAAGAAGCATAAAACGTTGGAAATAATTTAAAATAATTGTTTACCGTTTCCTGATTTAAAGTTTCCGAAAAACCATTCGTTTGTGTATTTTCTAATCGCAATCCCAATTGAAAATCCCATTTTTCATTGATTTTTTTATTTCCGCTAATATAAACCGCCTGATTATTTTCGGTGTATTTAAATTTATTCGTTTGGTTAGGATCTAAAACCGGAGTTCCTGTAATTGTATTAAAGAAAAGAACATCACTTTTACTGGTTGTAAAACTCGCTTTTGCGCCATAAGATAAGTTCAACGCTTCAAGCGGATGATCCATATCTGCCTTGAAACTCAAATTATCAATATTCTGATTAGAAAAATTTCGCGCCGATTGATTTACATCAACAAAAGTTCCATCAGCATCATAATTGTTCGCAAGAAAGTTTCTGTCAAATTTTGAATCATAATTAAAGTAATCAACATCAAAAGATAATTTACGATTAAGAGAATCAAGTTTAGTAATCAAATGCAAATTATAAGTCTCATTCCCCACTTTTCGATCCAAAAAGCTTTTATTGATGATATAACTTTCTAATTGATTTTGAGCATTATAATTATTGATTCTAATATCTGAATCAAAATTCGGATTGCTTCTGTCTCTTAAAATTTGAAAACCAATACTTGTTTTTTCCGAAAGATCGTAATCCAAAGCCACTTTTCCAGATAGGTTTTCTTGATTATATTTTGTCGTTACATCCATTTTCGTAGGTCCTTCGGCAAAATACATATCCAACGTTTCCTTTAGATTACTATAACCCGATTTTCCGTTAATACTTGCCGAAAATCGGAACTTGTTTTTATTGTAAAAGAAATTATTTCTCAAATTATAAATCCCGTATTTATTTTGATCGTATGAAGCTGTAGTCGTATTTTTCCAGGAATCTCTAACTCCTTTTTTCATAATAATATTGATTAATCCGCCCGTTCCTTCCGCTTCATATTTCGACGAAGGATTACTTATAATCTCGATATTTTTAATATCACTTGCCGAAATAGATTTCAGATAATTATTCAGTTCTTCACCCGTTAATTCGATCATTCTTCCGTCGATCATTACACGTGAAGCACCTTTTCCTAAAATATTAATAACATCATTTTGTACCGCAACGCCCGGCGCCGTATTTATGGCACTCAAAGCATCGCCTCCAACATTTGTTACATTATTTTCAAGATTATAAACCAAACGATCTGTTTTTTGCTCAATCATATTTCTTTTAGCTTGAATAACAACTTCGCCCAAATTCGTCACATTTTCTTTTAAAGTAATCAAACCTAAATTGATGTCTTTTTCTATCATAATATCTTTCTCAAATTCAGAATATCCAATCGGGCTTATTTTTACTTTACAGAATCCTTTGCTTAGCATCAATTCAAAACTTCCGTCTTCTTTTGTTGTAGTTCCAGTTATAATTTTTCCTTCTTGATTTAAGATTACAACATCTGCCCAGGCAACTGGAGCTTTTTCATCGGCAACTTTTCCATTTAACTTAAAGGTTGTTTGCGCTAAACAAAAAAGAGGCAATAGTAAAAAAATAAAGAGGTTAACTTTTTTCATAATTTCTAATTTTAAACTTGTTCGATTAATTTGAAGCAAAGTTGCCTTAGAAATGTTGCGTACGCGACCGACAAAAAAAAGTCGAACCAATTTCTACTCAGGAAATTGGTTCGACTTTATTAGACATGAAGTACGACTTTTTACAAAACACTTATTATGAAGCGTTTCGGTAAGCCGTTGGCGTTAAATTTGTATATTTTTTAAACGAAGTATTAAATGATGATTTTGAATTAAAACCAACTTCATACAGAATTTCTAAAACTGTCAAGTCACTTTTTAGCGGATTTTTCAAAATACTCATTGCTTTTTGAATGCGATATTCATTTACAAAATCAAAAAAATGCTGATTTATATGATGATTAATCAAAACCGACAAATCACGAACCGGAATTTCAATTTGATTTGACAGTTCCTGAATTGTAAGCGATGGATCCAGAAAAGGTTCTTTTTCGATCATATATTGTTTTAGTGCCGAAATTTGCGCCGAAATTATCTCGTTTTTAGAATCGTTTATTTCGATAACATTTACTTTCGGAAGAATATCTCTTGCTAATTCCAATTTAGAATCAATTCCTCTAAAAAGTTCGGGATGATTCAACGCTTTCAATACAAACCAACACGTTACGATTAACGCCCAAAATTGCATGAAAACATTTGCCCAAATCCACAGCGATTCAAAAGGAGTAAATCTTAAAACATTCTTAGCAATTGACAAATAATATAAAGTAAAGAAAACCACCGATATTTGAAACAACCATTTAAAAATCGAAGTTTTAGGATTCGCATAATTTTCCTGATATATTTCTCTGTATCTTTTTAAAACTGAAAATGTTGCAATACTATAGAATACAATTTGCAAAGCCAAAACCAACTGGAAACTGTAAAATTCAGGCATTTGACTGCGATGCTCATAAAATTGCATTTTATCTACATCACTTAAAAAATAAAGTCTGAATACAAAAACGGCATTTATGATTATAAATGGAATTGCATGAACTAAATGCTTCGGTTTTAATCGAAAATCAGTAAAACAAACCGATACTATATAAAGGTAGAAAACAGGAAGTGTGAAAGCACAAGTCGTCCATCTGAAAAATTCCAAATTAAAATGTGCTTTAACGAAACTCTCGCTTATAAAAATTCCGGTATTGTCAATTGCAAAAAACAATAAGTATAAAGCAAATAGTCTGTTTGCCAGTTTATTTTGTGTTTTCACAGTGATTAAAAAGAATGCCAGTAATAGTGATACAAAAACTGACATCCAGCCCATAACACTCAAAAAGCTATCTATATCCATTAATTTTTCTGATTATTAAACAAATATAATATTTTAGTTCCTTTAACCTGAATTCATAAAATTAAGTATCACAACAAAAAACGCTCTTGAAATTTTAGTATTATGAAGCGTTTCTATAAGCTGTAGGCGTGAGATTTGTATGTTTTTTGAAGGAAGTATTGAACGATGATTTAGAATTAAAACCTACTTCGTATAAGATTTCTAAAACGGTCAGATTATTTTTTACAGGATTCTTTAAAATACTCATTGCTTTTTGAATGCGATATTCATTTACAAAATCAAAAAAATGCTGATTCATATGTTGATTAATCAAAACGGATAAATCACGAACAGGAACATTAAATTGATTCGCCAATTCCTGAATAGTAAGAGACGGATCGAGATAAGGTTCTTTCTCTGTATATAATTTTTCAATGCTGAAATTTGATTAGAAACAGCTTCATCCTGATTATTTTCTACTTCAATAATCTCCTTATTTTCTTTAGGCAAAAAGTCTTTTGTCAATTGCAAATTCGAATTGATTCCTCTAAAAAGTTCCGGATGATTTAGCGCTTTCATTACAAACCAGCATATTACACACAAAGCCATTATTACCATAAGAACATTTCCCCAAAGAAAAGCATCTCTTGAAGTTGTATAACGCATTAGATTTTTAATTGCCGTAATAGAATGCATTACAGCAAAAACACAATTCATCTGAAAAAGCCAATTATAGGTAGAAGTACTTGGATTGGTATAATTATCGAGATAAATTCTTCTGTATTTTTTTAAAATTATAAATATAGTCACAATATAAAACCAATATTGAAACTCAATTAAAATCTGAAAAAAAAGCACTTCAGACATTTTATTATAATTTGCTATAAACAACTCTTTTGCAATTCCGGATTCTAAATAGAATCTGGGCATGAAAACTAAATTCATTACAATAAAAGGAAGTGTATAGATTAAATGTTTCCCTTTTAATCGAAAATCTGAATAACAAGCTGCCAAAACATAAAGATAAATCAAAGGCATTTCGAGCAAACAAGTTGTAGATCTCAAAATCTCTAAATCCACAAATTGCTGAGGAAATGTGTAGTCTAAAAGCCCGCTGAAATCAATCGCCGATAGAATAATAAAGCTAGCAAATAATCGGTTTGCCAATTTATTCTCCGTTTTTACTGTCAGTAAAAAAAGTGCCAAAAGCAGCGAAACAAAAACAGCAATGCGAGCAATGCTATCCATAAAAACTAATCTATCCATTTATCGTTTAATATTTCTCAAATATAATATTTTAGTTCTTTTAAAAAGGTTCTAAAAATTGTGATAAAAAGATTAATTTTGGGCAAGAGTAATTATACGAAAAAATGACCTTTACAAAGACCACAGAACAAGCTTCAAAATACGAACATTTAGAAAAAATGTCAGTTCAAGAATTGCTTATTAATATCAACGAGGAAGACAAAACTGTTCCTAACGCTGTCCAAAAAGCGATACCACAAATTGAAATTTTAGTAGCTCAGGTTGTTGATAAATTAAAAATAGGCGGACGATTATTTTATATCGGCGCAGGAACATCAGGACGTTTAGGCGTTGTTGATGCATCTGAATGTCCTCCTACTTTTGGAGTTCCTTTTGACCTGGTAAACGGAATTATTGCCGGTGGTGACACTGCAATTCGCCGTGCTGTAGAAAATGCCGAAGACAATGCAACGCAAGCCTGGATTGATTTGCAAGCCAATAATATTGGTCCAAATGATGTCGTAATTGGTATTGCAGCTTCCGGAACTACGCCTTATGTTATTGGTGGCTTAGAAACCTGTAATAAAAATAATATTGTTACGGGATGCATTACTAACAATGCGGGAAGTCCTTTGGCACTTACAGCAAAATTTCCTGTTGAAGTCGTTGTTGGTCCTGAATTCATTACCGGAAGTTCCAGAATGAAAGCAGGAACGGCTCAGAAATTAGTACTGAATATGATCTCAACTGCAGCAATGATTCAGCTTGGGAAAGTAAAAGGTAATAAGATGGTTGATATGCAATTAAGCAATATCAAGTTGGTTGATAGAGGTGTAAAAATGATTATGGGAGAAATTCCGGTTTCATATGAAGAAGCTTCTGAATTATTAAAAAAATACGGCAGCGTGAGAAATGCTGTTGATAATTATAACAAGTAAAAGGGGTTTTGGTGAGATTTAAAATGTGAGTTAACCGCAAAGAGGCAAAGATTTTACGCAAAGTTCGCTAAGTTTATTGTTCAATCTTTGTCAAAGTTTAAAACTTTGACAAAGATAAGATCGCAAAGTTTTCACTTGAAACAAAGAAAAACTGAAACTTGAAACTTTCAAAACCTGAAACAAAAAACAAAATGGCAACAAATAAAGAATTGTTAGGAAAAGGAATTAAATATTTATCAGGTTCATTGCCATTATTATTTATTGGGCCTTCGTTAATTTATAATGCTTTTATGAATCAACATACAAACTGGCATTATTTGGTTTTAGGAATCGGAATTGTGGCTTGTTTAAGTGCTATGTTTTTAATTTTCTACGGATTGAAAATTATTATGAAAGGTATATTTAATGACTAAATTAGCTGTTAAGTAAACCCGACATGTTTAATCCAATCTTCAAATAAAACTCTTTTTTTATCCAACCCAATATGGAAAGTCTAATTCACATTCAAAAAACCTTCGAGAAAGTCGCTTATATTGACAAAAAAATAAACAATCGTGAGTTTGAAGATTGTGTTTTTAAAAACTGTGATTTCTCCAATAGTAACTTTGCTTACAATACTTTTTTAGACTGTGAATTTATCGATTGCAATCTTTCGATGACAAGCTTGTTTAGTACAAGTTTGAAAAATGTTACTTTCAAAAACTGTAAACTTCTTGGAATTGCTTTTAACGAATGTGACGATTTCTTATTTCAGGTTTATTTTGAAGAAAGCACTTTGGATTATGCTATTTTTTCGAATAAAAAAATGCCGAAAACCAAGTTTATCAATTGTTCCGTAAGGGAAGTAACTTTTATAGGGACTAACTTAACGAGTTCGGTTTTTGATAATTGTAATTTAGAAGGAGCTATTTTTAATGATACTCAATTGGCGGCTGTTAATTTTAAAACCGCATACAATTACAAAATTGATCCGGAATTTAATCCAATGAAAAAAGCTCAATTCTCTAATGATGGAATTGTTGGCCTTTTAGATAAATACGACATTAAAATTGTCTAAAAAACTTCGGCACTAATATTTTTTTTAAGTGTTATGAATTCTGTTTAGCTGTAAATTCAACGAAATTATATAATTATGGATGCAAGTACTTCTTATTTAGAAAGCGTTAAAAAGCAATTTTTGTATTATAAAATGTTAGGCGAAAAAGCAATGGATCAATTAGAACCAGAACAGCTTTTTGTAGCAATTAATGAAGATACAAATAGTATTGCCACAATTATAAAACACATTTCGGGTAATATGTTATCGCGCTGGACAGATTTTCTAACTTCGGATGGTGAAAAAGAATGGCGCAATCGTGATGCCGAATTTGAAAATGATTTACAATCAAAAGAGGAAGTTTTAGAAGTTTGGAATAAAGGCTGGAATGTTTTTCTTGATACTTTAAATAGTCTGAAACCAGAACAACTTTCAGACATTATATATATTCGTAACGAAGGTCATACGGTTATTGAAGCCATAAATCGTCAATTGGCACATTATCCTTATCATGTTGGACAAATTGTTTTTTATGCCAAACAATTAAAAAACAGCAGTTGGGATAGTTTATCGATTCCGAAGAATAAATCAGGAAATTATAATGCTGAAAAATTTGCCAAGGAAAAAGAAATCAAGAACTTTACCGATGACGAATTGAAGAGATTAAAATAACAATTGTTATATTTATTCGAGAACTATAATTATGAAAGAAGACAAAAACGAAACACATCATTTCTTGCCTAGCGGAGAATGGGAAGGATTTTATTGTTATTCTAATTCGCCTCACCAACACAAAATGTCGATTGAATTGAGTTTTGCAAATTCTATTATTTCCGGATCGGGAATTGATGATGTTGCACCGTTTCGATGGAATGGTTCTTATAATTTGGAGCAGTTTAAACTTAAAATGGTTAAAACCTATTCAACGCATATTATTAATTATGCCGGAGATATTGACGAAAATGGCATTTGGGGTCTTTGGGATAATCCTGAAGATTTGAGTTTTTTTGCTGATATTTCGCCAAACGTTCTTCGACAGGCGCAAGCGATGGCAAAAGGAGGTTTTCATATCTGGCCAAAAGCGGTAAAGAGCGAATCTAAAGAGGAAGTTAGAGAAGAAGTAAAAGAATCTAAAAAATTAAAAGAGTTTTATATTCAGAAAATTTAAAACTTAATAAATCAAAATAACACAATTAGTGCTTGCTTAACGCAAACATTTTAGCCCCGATGGGAGGGAAAATCCTTTTGCTTTTTTCTTTAAAAAGCAAAAGATTGGAAGGAACAGCGGGAAATAGCTCCTAATAAATATCTTAAACTTAAAAATGAAAAAAATAATATTCTTATTACCATTCTTGGCTTTAATATCTTGCTACGATGCAGAACACAATTGCAAGGATTTTAAAAACGGAAAATTCAAATTTGAATTTGAAGTTAATGGTGTCAAAAAAACAACTGTTTTTGAACGTAAAGACAATATTGAAATCGAAACTTTTGACGGAAAAACTGATACTTCGACAGTGCGTTGGGTAAGTGATTGTGAATATATTTTGCAGAAGAAACATCCGAAAAATATGGCTGAGGAAAAAGCAATCAGCATGAAGATTTTAACGACTACTAAAGATTCTTATACTTTTGAATTTGGAATGGTTGGTTCTGACCAAAAGCAACGCGGAACGGTACATAAAGTTGAATAAACTAGAAAAAGTCTCAAATTTGAGGCTTTTTTTTATCCTAAATTGAGAAAAAACCTTTGCATCTCTGCACCTTTGCATCTTTGTCCCTTTTTAAAAAATAATCAGAGGTGTTTCTTTTACATTTCTATTTTAAATCTTACATTAGAACCTAAATCTAACGCATGAAAAATACAATTTCGCATAGAGTTGCTGACTTTTTAAAAGACTTTCCGCCTTTTAGTTTTTTGCATCAAAAGGACTTAGAAAAGTTATCTGAACAAATTTCTATTGTTTACAAAGACAAAGACGCCGTTATATTTGCCGAAAATGATAAAACGCATGATTCTTTTTACGTTGTTCATAAAGGCGCTGTAGCACTGAAAAAAAATCAGAAAAACAATGTTCTTGACATGTGTGATGAAGGTGATATTTTTGGATTGCGTCCGCTTTTGGCACAAGAAAATTATATCATGGAAGCTGTTGCTTATGAAGAAAGCATTTTGTATGCCATTCCTATTGCTGTTTTTAAACCTTATGCCTTAGAAAATAGGACTGTTGGTAATTTCCTTATCGAAAGTTACGCCTCAAATACTCGAAATCCATATTCTGATATTCATAAAGATAAATTGTATGGCGATGATTTGGTTCATGAGCATTTGCATTCTAACAGAGATTCATTTGATTTACAGCCAATAAAATATTCAAAGAAAATTGTCACTTGCAGTCCGTCTGCAACTGCCAAGGATATTGCCAAAATCATGAATAAGAATAAGGTTGGCGCCATCTTAATTGTTGACGAAATGCTGCCAATTGGTATTATTACCGATAAGGATTTACGAAATAAAATCGTAACCGGTGATTTTTCAATCCTGACAACGGCAGAAACCATTATGACAAAACCGGTTATTACGTATCCTAAAAAAATGACGGTTACTGAGGCGCAAATGGCAATGATGAAAAGTAATATTAGCTATTTGTGTCTGACAAAAGATGGAACTATAAATACTAAAGCTGTTGGGATTTTGTCTAAACACGATGTTATGGTTGCTCTGGGAAATAATCCTGCCGTTTTAATAAAGGCTTTAAAAAGAGCTAAGAAACCAAAGGAAATTAAACCCATTCGCGCCCGAATAATGCAATTATTGCAAGGTTATTTAGATCAAAACATTCCGATGACTTTGATTTCTAAAATTATAACAGAGCTTAATGAAGCTTGTACTACTCGTGTTATCGAAATTTGCCTTGGAAAAATGAGTAGTCCGCCACCAGTAAAATTTGCCTGGTTGGCTCTTGGAAGTCAAGGTCGAAGCGAGCAAATGCTACATACGGATCAAGACAATGCTATTGTGTACGAGAATGTATCTGATGTTTTTAGAGAAGAAACAAAAGTCTATTTTTCGAAATTTGCTTCTTTAGTGAATAAAGGTTTATTTGATATTGGCTACGATTATTGTCCTGCCGAAATGATGGCTTCGAATCCTAAATGGTGTATGAGCCTTGATGAATGGAAAAGTAAAGTACATCATTGGATTACAAATCCGGGGAAAAATGAAGTTTTATTATCTTTTATTTTCTTCGATTATAGTGTTACTTATGGTGATACTGAAATTACAAACCAACTTTCTGATTATATTTTTGAGAATGTTAAAGCAAACCCTATTTTCTATGTTCATTTAGTTAGCGGCGCTTTGCAAAGCCCTTCTCCTACTGGCTTTTTCAGACAGTTTTTAGTAGAACAAGATGGCGCAAATAAAGATCATTTTGATATTAAAAGAAGAGCTTTAATGCCACTTACTGATGCTGCACGCGTTTTGATTTTATCTCATTCTGTAAAAGGAATAAGTAATACTGCGGAACGTTTTGAAAAATTAGCCGAATTAGAACCCAACAATAGAGAACTGTATTTTTCTTGTTCTTATTCTTTTAAAGCTTTATTGAAGTTTAGAACCAAACAAGGGCTTTTGCATAATGATTCCGGACAATTTATTGCTTTGGAATCTTTATCCAAAATGGAAAAGATAAAACTAAAAAGAACTTTTAAAACCATAAAAGAACTTCAAGAATTGATTAGCGTAAGATTTAATATTTCAAACGTAGTATAATATGAGTTTATTTAGTTTTTGGAAAAAAGAAGAAAATCTATTCGATGAAAATATTACAATTGAAGAAACTCGTTTTGTAGTTTTAGATACCGAAACTACAGGTTTTGATTACGATAGTGACCGGATTTTGTGTATTGGCGCATTGGTACTTCAAAACGGGATAATCTCCATTCAGAATAGTTTTGAAGTTTATCTTGAACAAGATCATTACGATAAATCTACAGCTCAGATTCATGGTATTTTAAAGGCATTTGTAATTCAGCGTCCTTCTGAGTTAGAAGCTTTACAACAATTTTTAGCTTTTTTGGGAGATTCTGTAATCATTGCACATCATACCGTTTTTGACATTACAATGATCAATAAAGCTCTCGAGAGAAATGGTTTGCCTGAATTAACTAATCAGCGTTTAGACACTGCCATTTTATACAAAAAGACACTAATCAAATCTCATTTGTTTGAGCGAAAAGATCATTATACTTTAGACGATCTTGCCGATAAATTTGATATTTCTAAAAAAGACAGACACACCGCTTTGGGTGACGCTTATATTACTGCAATTGCTTTTTTAAAGATCGTAAGTAAATTGAAGGAGAAAAAACAGATTAATTTAAATGCTTTGTTCAAATAAGAAACTTTGATTATTTAGTAAAATCACTTTCTTTCGTAAATAAATAAAGTCTATTATATTTTAGACTTTTTTGCGAAAATTTCCCAAGAGAATCAGGTTTACGGTATATCTTTTTTGTGACATAATCTTCTTTTTTTAAGAGGATTTTGTATGCTGAATTTGAGTTTATTCCCAAACAAAAATATCCTGTACTATCTGTTTTGGTCTTATTCCCGTTAATATCAACATCGACATCCTGAATAGGTTTCTCTGTATCATAATCATATACATGACCATTAAAGTCACTAGTATTTGTACAACTAGAAAACAGTAATATTATAAAAAGGAGGTTGATTTTCATTCTTATTTTTTATTTGCGATTTTTTATTCAGGTACTTTATTAGAAACATTTAAAAAACAAATATAGAATTGGAATCTTCCATAAGAAGTCTGCTAAAAATTATAAAAGTATAATTATAGGATTTTTAACTCTTGAGAGAAAATGTCTTGTATAAAAAAACGCTAAGAATCAATCTTAGCGTTTTTGTTTTTATGTTATTCTAAAACTAAACCAATCTGGCCGTCATCGTCTAATTCTGTTTCAACCGCATCATCTTCTGATAATTCTGGTTTTTCCGGAACTTCCTCAACCGGCTCTTCATAAGGCAATGGTTCTAATAAATTAACTTGTTTTAATTTATCTGCTGTCAATTGATTTCCTAATGCTTTAAATCCTTTTACGGCAATAAAATCTTCAACATCAATATGTAAGTCTTCTTTTTGAACTCCTTTTACTTTTGCAAAAACCAATTGCGCCAACGGACGATAATCTGTTGAGACAATTTCTAACTGCGAATTTGGATGATCTGTAATAAAACTTTCCTCTTTTCCTTCATTTTCTACAAGGAAACGTTTAAGGAAATAACGTTCTTTTTCTCCATCGTAATAAATCGCAGAAATTGGCTTTTTAGGTTTCCATTTTTCCAAGACAATCATATCTTCCTCAAAATGAGTCGACAATTCCGGAATAATGACTTTTAATTTACCTGTCTGGCTAATGACTAAGATTTTATCACTTGGCTTAAATTCACCTAATAATTCTCCTCTTGCATCAACATTTAAACGCTTAACGGTATCATCAAACCAAACTTTTCTTGGAAGTAAAGTCGAAATTCCTTTTTCTTTTAACTCGATTTTTTTGATTGGATATTTCGTTACCAAATTTCCTTTTGATGCACGTCCTTTGATCGCCAATTTAGCAAAATCAATATCGAATTTCAGTTTCTTGATCGTTCCTACCTGACGCAATAAGATTGTTACAACCTCAGCTTCTCCATTTGGATTATGAGAAAAATAAACAACTTGCGAACCATTTGTTCCGTTAGTCAAATCGTAAGCTTTATCTCTGGTAACCCCGGAAACATTGAAACGTTTGATATAAGAAGGACCAGATTTACCATCACGGTACATCATGTTATAAATCGTACGTTTATCGCTCTTATCAAAAACAGCAACATGTATAATATCCTTTCCGATAAAAGTTTTGGCATCAACTTTTGTTATCATTAATGTTCCGTCTCGTAAAAACACAATAACATCGTCGATATCAGAACAATCACCTACGTATTCGTCTTTCTTTAAACTCGTTCCTACGAAACCTTCGTCACGGTTTACGTATAATTTTGTATTACGCAAAACTACTTTTGTAGCCTCAACGTTGTCAAAAACACGAAGTTCTGTCTGACGTTCACGACCTTTTCCGTATTTCTCTTTTAATCTTGTAAAGTACGCAATCGCAAAATCAGTAAGATTCTCCAAATTATACTCAACTTCTTTCATTTCGTCTTCTAACTTAGCGATAAAATCATCGGCTTTATCAGAGTCAAAACGCGTAATACGAATCATTGGAATTTGAGTCAATCGCTGTAAATCTTCATCAGTAATTTCTCTGACGAATGATTTTTTGAACGGCTCAAAACGGTCATATAAATATTTATAAAGAGCTTCTCTATCTGAATATAATTTGAAATCAATGTACATTTCTTCACGAATGAAGATCTTCTCTAAAGTAGAGAAATGCCATTTATTTTTTAATTCTTCTAATTGAATTTCTAATTCCTGACGAAGCAAATCAACGGTTCTGTGTGTCGAAATTTTCAACATTTCAGAAACTCCAATAAACAACGGTTTATTATCTTCGATCACACAACCTAAAGGCGCTACAGAAGTTTCGCAAGCTGTAAATGCAAACAAAGCATCGATAGTTTTGTCTGGAGAGACACCCGGGAAAAGGTGAATTAAAATTTCAACATCAGCCGCTGTATTGTCTTCGATTTTCTTGATTTTGATTTTACCTTTATCATTGGCTTTCAAAATACTATCAATCAAAGTCGTTGTATTCGTCGAAAACGGAATTTGAGTAATTACCAAGGTATTCTTGTCTAATTGCGCAATTTTAGCACGTACACGAACACGTCCGCCACGAAGTCCGTCATTATAATTAGACACATCGGCAATACCTTGTGTCATGAAATCAGGATATAATGTAAAGGCTTTTCCTTTTAGAATCTTGATCGAAGCATCAATCAACTCATTGAAGTTATGAGGCAGAACTTTAGTCGAAAGACCAACTGCGATTCCCTCTGCTCCTTGTGCCAAAAGCAACGGAAACTTTACCGGAAGATTGTTTGGTTCTGCACGACGACCATCGTAAGAAACTCCCCAATCGGTAATTTTTGGAGAATATAAAACCTCCAAAGCAAATTTAGATAAACGTGCCTCAATATAACGAGAAGCCGCAGCTCCATCGCCTGTTAATATATTTCCCCAGTTTCCCTGGCAATCAATCAATAAATCTTTTTGACCAATTTGTACCATAGCATCACCAATACTCGCATCTCCGTGTGGGTGATACTGCATCGTGTGTCCTACAACATTGGCAACTTTATTATAACGACCATCATCCAACTCTTTCAAAGAGTGCATAATACGACGCTGAACTGGTTTAAAACCATCTTCGATCGCCGGAACTGCACGTTCCAGAATTACGTATGAAGCATAATCCAAGAACCAGTCTTTGTACATGCCCGTTACTTTCGTAATAACGTCTTCTCCTTCTTCTTCGGTATTTTCATAAAAATGCTGCCCCTCAAAGTGTTTAGCATCTACATCGATAATTTCATCATCATTCCCTTCTTGATTTTCATCAAGCTGGCTTTCTTCTGAATTATTCTCGTCGTCGTTTGGAATTATGTTATCGTCTTCTTCGTCTTTCATATATTTTGTTCAGTATAAATACTAAAAAATTCTTCTATAATTCTTTTATTATCTTTTAAACTTCCTCCTCAACTGCATCCAATTCAACCTTCAAATTCTTGATAATAAATTCTTGTCTGTCCGGAGTATTTTTCCCCATATAGAAAGACAATAATTGCTCAATCGAAGTGTTTTTATCCATCATAATTGGGTCAAGTCGAATCGTTTCTCCAATAAAGTTTTTGAACTCATCTGGCGAAATCTCTCCCAAACCTTTAAATCGGGTGATTTCCGGTTTTGGTTTTAGTTTCTCGATCGCATCTTTTCTTTCTTCATCTGAATAACAATAGATGGTTTCTTTTTTATTTCGAACCCTGAAAAGCGGTGTTTGCAAGATATATAAATGTCCTTCTTTGATTAACTCAGGGAAAAACTGAAGGAAAAACGTAATCAATAACAAACGAATATGCATACCATCGACATCGGCATCGGTTGCGATTACGATATTATTATAACGTAATTTTTCCAATCCGTCTTCGATATCTAAAGCCGCTTGCAATAAATTGAATTCTTCGTTTTCATACACAATTTTCTTTGTCATTCCATAGGAATTCAGAGGTTTACCACGTAAACTGAAAACTGCTTGAGTATTCACATCACGCGACTTTGTAATTGATCCGGAAGCCGAATCTCCCTCGGTAATAAAAAGGGTACTTTCTAAGTTTCTAGGATTCTTTGTATCTGGAAGATGCGCACGACAATCTCTTAATTTTTTATTATGAAGATTGGCTTTCTTAGCACGATCTGTCGCTAATTTTCTAATTCCTGATAATTCTTTACGCTCACGTTCAGCTTGTAGAATTTTACGCAATAAAGCTTCGGCCGTTGGAGGATTTTTATGTAAATAATTATCTAATTTATTCTTTACAAAATCGTTTACAAATGTACGTACAGAAACTGGCGGCGTTCCATCATCAGAACCCATATCTGTAGAACCTAATTTGGTTTTGGTCTGAGACTCAAAAACCGGTTCCATCACTTTGATACTAATCGCACTTACGATCGATTTACGAACGTCAGAAGCTTCAAAATTTTTGTTGTAAAACTCACGAATGGTTTTTACAATTGCTTCTCTGTAAGCCGCTAAGTGCGTTCCTCCTTGTGTTGTATTCTGACCGTTGACAAAAGAGTGATATTCTTCGCTATATTGCGTTTTACTGTGCGTTAAAGCGATCTCAATATCGTAATCTTTTAAGTGAATAATTGGATATTCAAGATCTTCTGCATTTATGGTTTCTTCTAATAAATCACGAAGACCATTTTCCGAAATATATTTTTCGCCATTAAAAATAATCGTCAAACCATTGTTTAAGTAACAATAGTTTTTAACCATTTTAATTACATATTCCATACGGAATTTGTAATTTTTGAAGATCGATTCATCCGGCGTAAAAGTAACTTTTGTTCCTTTTCGCTTCGTAGTGTCGATTATATCTTCTTCTAAAACTAAATTTCCTGCCGAAAACTCTGCTCCTTTTTGTTTATCATCACGAACAGATTCTACTCTAAAATAATTCGAAAGTGCATTTACCGCTTTTGTTCCGACACCATTTAAACCTACTGATTTCTGGAAAGCTTTAGAATCGTACTTTCCTCCCGTATTCATTTTCGAAACAACATCGACTACTTTTCCTAACGGAATTCCACGTCCGTAATCACGAACAGAAACAGTTTTATCCTTGATAGTCACTTCAATAGTTTTTCCAGAGCCCATTACGAACTCATCGATACAGTTGTCTAAAACCTCTTTTAACAGAATATAAATACCATCATCCGGCGAAGATCCATCTCCCAATTTTCCGATATACATCCCGGGACGCATACGGATATGTTCTTTCCAATCGAGTGATCGAATATTATCTTCGGTATATTGATTTTGCTCTAGCATAAAGTAAATTGGATTTTTGGCTAATGTACCATTTATAGTCAAAAAATGAAAGCGTATTTCTTTTTTGTTACGAATTATAACAGCTTTGAATTCTATTTAAATTGATTTTAAAATAATACGACCGTTAAAAATATAAAAAATCAACTTTGAAACAAAATAATACTATTTGATTCCCAGTACTTCTTTAGCCAATTCAATCATTTCGGGCGTTCCCGTGTTTTTATTCTTCTCGTCAGAAAGTTTTACAACTCCTTCCCAATGTCTGTTTTCAAGTTTAACTTCGGTTAGTTTTATAACCATATTCATCGACGGCAAACCTACATCATTGGTAAAATTGGTTCCTATACCAAACGACATTTTGATTTTGTCTTTGCAAAAATCTGTTATACTTTTTACTTTATCATAATTTAAAGAATCCGAGAAAACAATCACTTTTGATTTCGGATCAATTCCCATTTTAGTATAATGCGAAATTACTTTTTGTGCAAACTCAATTGGATCTCCGCTATCATGACGAACTCCATCAAAAAGTTTAGAATATTTTTTGTCAAATTGGCTAAAGAAAATTTCAGTAGTATAAGTATCAGTCAAAGCAATTCCTAAATCTCCGCCATAAACCTGTGTCCAGTGCTCGAGACTCATAAAATTAGCCATTTTAAACCCATATTGTGCCGCATGAAACATAAACCATTCATGCGCATGAGTTCCTAAAGGTCTGATATTATTAACCATTGCAAAATGTACATTGCTGGTTCCTATAAAACTTTCTGAACCAAATGTTCGAAGTGTATCATTTATCAAAACATGCACATCATAAGAATGACGGCGTCGTGTCCCAAATTCTAAAATCGAAACTCCAAGCTTGTTATAATTATCAATTTTGTTTTTGGTAAGCTCTTTTACGGCTTCGTCGTTTAAGCGAATTAAATGATTTGATTTATAAAAAAGCTCCGAAATCAAAGCCATCAAAGGTACTTCCCATAAAATCGTGCGATACCAATATCCTTCGACAGTAACTTTTATTTCTGATCCTTCCTGACTGATTTGAACTTCTGACGGATCATAAATATATCCGTGCAAAAAGTCGAAATACGTTGGATCTAAATAAGGACAATGATGAGATAAATATAGTTTTTCTTCTTTTGTCAATCGCAAATCTGCCATTGCATCAACTGCTTTTCGAAGTAAATCTGCAAATCCTGGCGGAAAAACATGTTTTCCCCTATTTATAAAACCATAACGAACTCTTGCCTTTGGGAAAAGTTTTATTACAGTATGCTGCATCGTAAATTTATAGAAATCATTATCTAAAATTGATTTCAGGAAAGTTGTTTCCATAATCTGAACTATGTTAATTATCAAAAACCGTAATCGCTAAGATACGCCAATTCGATAAAAGAAGAAAATCCTTTAGACAAACACTATGGTTAGATTTGTTTCGGAACGATTTTGAAAGCTGCAAGAGCTCGATTAGAGAGAAAAAAAGTTATAAATCGGCCATATTTTCTATTATAAGTAACCTGAAATTCTAATGCTCCGTCTTTTTCTTTTGCATTTTCAATGTTGACATGTTCATCTTTCTTATTCAAATAATAAAGATTCTCAATTTTTGAAATATTTTTAATTTGAAAGGTTATTTTATCACCATCATTTGCATGAACAATTCCTGAAAATGGAGCTGAAATTTCGCAGGAATTATCTACATATTCATCATAAATAAGTGGTCCGTTTAAAAATGCTTCTTTATTTCCGGTGTTACTTGCATACATTGACGACTCCGGAAAATGTGTCATGTAGAAATAATCGGGAGCCATATCAAAATAAGTGGGTGTAAATTTCTTTACAACAACTTGACGTTTTTCATCAAAATATCCATTTCCCCATGTAGCATCAATTAAGATCCATTTTCCGTCGATTTGAACCATATTCCAAGCATGATTTGATCCTAATCTTTTTCTTCCAATATCATTCAATAATCTTTTAGAATCTCCAGTTACGGACTGACATTTTAATCCCGATAATATCGCCAGATGCTGGTACAATAAAGAAAAACCTTCGCTTACTCCTTTTTTAGATCTAAATGTTTTCTGAGTTGTACTTGTACGCGCTAATTGAATTTGTTTAGCATTATCTGCCTCATTCTTAGAATTATAAGTTTTTGGTTCTGGCGGATTTAAATAAGTTTTTAAGTCATAATCCAAATTCAATGCAATCCAACTATAAATTGCTCTTGCTTTATCATGTTCTGATGTGAAGTCTTTTTGAATTCTTTCTGCTAATTTTTCTGTACTGCCAAAACTTGGATACTTTAAAACAATACTATCTATGGCACTATATTTTTGCGAATAAGACGAATTTAAAAAAACAATATTCAAAAAAAGAAATACAAAGGCGATTTTTCTTATTGCCATAACAAGGAATTAGGTTTAGGTAGGTTAAAATTTAGTAAATTTATTTTTAGTTATTTCGAAACTATTTTGAAAGAAGCGATACTATTTTGATATAGAAAGAAAGTAATATAAGAACCCATTCTTTTATCATAAGTAACCTGAAATTCTAGTGATCCTTTTACTTCTCTTGGATTTTCGATTTTAGTAGCTTTTCCTTTTTTTACATAAAAAAGTGTATCTGCTTTTGAAATATTTTTAATCCTGAAAGTAATTTTATCTCCATCATTTGCTTCTATTATTCCGGAATCAGGCGATAAAATTTCATAATTCCCTTCGATTGTTGCATCAAAAATAAGAGGTCCATTTAAGAAATCGTCTTTGTTTAATTTTTCATTCAGATAAACTCCGGAATCAGGAAAATGTTTTGCAAAAAAGTACTTGGGATCAGTATCAAAATAAACAGAATTAAAATAATTCACCATTGCTTTTTTGTTACTGTCATAATATCCTTGTCCCCAGGTTGCATCGACCAAAATCCATTTTCTATCAATCTGAACCATATTCCAGGCGTGATTTGACTGTAAATTTTCGCGGCCAATATCACTTAATAATCTTTTTGAATCGCCACGAATAACCTCAGCTTTCAAACCAACTAAAGTTGCTAAACGCTGATATAAAAGCGTAAAACCTTCGCAAACCGCTTTTTGAGAATCAAATGCTTTTTGCCAGGTTTTATCTTTTAATGCTTCTATTTGTCTCTGTTTTTCGGCTTCATTTCTGTAGCTAAATCGTATTGATTTCGGCGGATTTAAATAAGCTTTGTAGTCGTATTTTATATTCAAAGCAATCCAGCTGTAAATCGCTCTTGCTTTATCATGTTCTGTTGTAAAATCTTTTTGAATTCTTTCGGCAAGACTTTCTGTAGAACTAAAATGTTTGGGATATTTCAGTATAATATTATCAATCGCATCGTATTTTTGAGAATACGACAAATGCGGAAAAATAAAATTCAGAAAAAGGAATATGAAGGCAATCTTTTTTAGGATCATAGATTAAAAACTAGACTTAATAATGTCTTTTAATTCTTTATCTAACTCTGTATTTGAGATTTTATTTTCCTCGAGATTAAAATTAGCATTGAAAGTTGGTAATGAATAAGTAGCTTTGATTTGTGCGCCATATCTTGGCAAAGCATTATTGGCGATTTCTAAAACCGAAGCTCCTCCTCTAGGTCCCGGAGAAGTTGCTAATAATAAAGTAGGCTTTTGCTGAAAAACCTCTTTCGTTATTCTGGAACTCCAATCAAACAAATTTTTGAAAGCCGCAGAATAATTTCCGTTATTTTCTGCTAAGGAAACAACTAAAACATCAGCACTTTCTATTTTTTTCAGAAAAGCTTTTGCAAGTTCATGCTGACCGATTTCTTTTTCTAAATCAACACTAAATAATGGCATTGCAAAATCATTCAAATCCAAAACTTCGACTTCTGCATTTTCAAATAAGCTTGCTGCATAAGTCGCAAAATGTTTGTTGATAGAATGCTGACTATTACTTCCTCCAAAGGCTACAATTTTCATATTTATTTTATTTTGTATTGATTGCATTTTTCTGCAGATTTCAAACCTACAACATTATTACTTTGGGATTTCGAAAATCTCCTTTTTTATTTCAACAGAATATTCATTTGGAGCAATTTGCCCTCCGAATGATTTGGCGTAAACTTTGGTAAATTCTGCACCAAAATACAAAATGATTGCCGAATAATATACCCAAACCAAGATAATAATCACCGATCCTGCCGCACCATAAACACTTGCAATAGTTGAATTTCCTAAATAAAATCCAATTGCAAATTTACCAATCATAAAAAGAACCGCTGTGCATCCAGCGCCAATAAAAGCATCTTTCCATTTTATGATTCCGTCTGGTAAAGTTCGGAATATAATCGCAAAAAGCAATGTGATACTTCCTAAAACTATCACTAAATTTATAACATAAAATAAATACACGGTACTGTCTGCCAAATATATTTTCAGTCTTGAATTTAAGATGTCTAAAGTTGCGTTTAACATTAAACTGACTAACATTAAAAAACCAACAGAAACGATCATCGAAAAAGACATGATTCGGTTTTGAATGAACTTTTTCAGTCCTTTATTTGGTTTTGCTCGTAATCCCCAAATAAAATTAATAGAACTCTGAATCTCGGCAAAAACTCCCGAAGCACCAATTAACAACATAATAACTCCAAAAACTGTTACAAAAACATTACTATCAGACAATTGCACATTTTTGATTGCATCCTGAATCTGGATTGCTGCATCATTACCAACCAAACGGTTTATTTGTCCATAAAGTTCTCCTGTTACTGCTTCTTCGCCAAAAAAGAAACCGCAAATCGTGATTATAATAATCAATAATGGCGGCAATGCAAATATGGTATAATAAGATAATGCCGCACTTAGTTTAATCGCGTTGTCATCATTGAATTCTAAAAAAGTCGTTTTTAGTAAATACCAGCTTTTTGATAAAATATTTTGCTTTTCCACAAGTTTAGATTTTTGAGATTCTCTCAAATTTAAGGAATAATCAAGAATCTCTACTTGTCGATTTTTTAGTAAATATTACATTTTAACCATGTTATCTTTTAAAATCGCATTACTTTAAAACCTTATCAAATTGTTGTTGGGTGCCTAAATGTTTAATTTTTAGGATATTTTTAAACTCACGTCGCGTTGGTTTTATTAAACATGAAGTTGAATCTAACATTTTACCTTTAATTTGGGTAACCGAATCTAATTTCTTTAAATCTTCTTGTAAATAAATATCTTTAATTTTCAGAATATTTTTTTCTAATGCTATGGTTTGAATAGTCCAAAATATAGAATCTCTTCTACTTAATACCAATTGACCTTCAACACGTTTCGCTTTTTGATTAAGTGAAAACCTAAAAATAGTATCGATCCTTTTTTTAGACAATTCTATAGAATCACCTACTATTTTTATATCAAATTTATCTTTTGTGTCTTTAGTGATTAATTTTCCATCAACAAGATCATATTCAGACTTTAAAGAGTCCATTTTTTGTCTGTGAACTTTAAATTTAAAAAAATACTCTTTTAAAATTCTGTCTTCTTCAATTCTTATAAAACTTGAATCGCTATTTTTATACAATCCCTTAAATTTAGAAGGAAATCCATTTAGTTCTGAATCATTATCTGGTTGTGGGTTTTCAAAATAGAAAGCTAAACAACCGTCACATGCTTCTGTTGCTGCTGCATCAACTCTTTTACATGAAGTTAAAACAACAAGCAAAACCAGAATTAAAATTATCTTTTTCATGGCTACTTTTATTGATAATGACAAAAAATCCCTTTATCATAAATCGTCCATAAACTTGCTTTTTGGTTAGCAGCTTTTAGTGCGCAATTTGCCCAAGTATTACAAGTATAAAACAAACTGTAACTTCCTTTGGCTTCATAAAAAGCATCTTTCTTTCCGTAGCTGTAACCTTGAATCCATTCCGGATTTGTGGGATTATTGAAACTTTCTGAAATATAGGAGACTAACTTTTGATAGTTGTCTTTTGAAATCAGGATACGTTTACAATTTTCGCCTTCTTTTAATTGTTTAAAAAACGTAGTATGCATTGCCGATGAACTAACTCCGAAAATAGCTTTTAAAGCTGTACTTGCTTTCAAATCTGACCATTCTGGCGTATGCAAATAAAATCCTTTATCGCCCCAGCCAAAAGCTACAAATTGCATTAAACTATCTTTTGATTGTGTTTGACTGAATTGGATTTCATTTCGCCAATCTTTAATTTCAGTCGTAATTGGAACTACAATATCGGTATGAACTCCATTGGAAAGTATGTAAATAGGAATTGCGTCTTTTTCGTCAACTTTTGCAATATCAGAATTAACGGTAATTTTAGAAATCAGATAAACTGAGATTACATAAAGAACAAGAAAAGTAATGATTCCGAGGATTGTCCAGCCTAGAAATTTGAAAGTTTTTTTTAGCATTTTGGTTTGTTGGTTTTAGGTGAATAAAATGGTCTTTTTTGTTGTAACCAATTTTTGAGCCAAAAAAAATATGGTACGCGGATTATACGGATTCGCTAACGCGAAAGCGCGGATTTAAACGGATCTTTTTTATTATTTATTTTTTGTGTGGATGCTTATTTTCTTTTTTGTGTCATCCTGAGCGAAGTCGAAGGACACGCAAGAAACTCTACAAAATGCAAAACCAATCTTTATAGGGCTTCGACTTCGCTCAGCCTGACATACGTACCTTTTAAACATAAAAAAACTGCTGAATCTCTCCAGCAGTTTTAGTCTATTCTCTTTATTCTTTAATCTATTTTCTAGAATTTAAACGTTAAAACGGAAATGCATTACATCACCATCTTTCACTACGTATTCTTTTCCTTCAACTTTGAATTTTCCAGCTTCTTTTGCTTTTGCTTCTGAACCGTATTGAACGTAATCTTCGTATGAAATTACCTCAGCACGAATGAATCCTTTTTCAAAATCAGTATGGATAACTCCTGCTGCTTGCGGTGCAGTTGCTCCAATGTTGATTGTCCAGGCACGAACTTCTTTTACACCAGCGGTAAAGTAAGTTTGTTGTTTTAATAATTTGTAAGCTGCACGAATTAAAACTGATGCTCCCGGCTCTGTTAATCCCATATCTTCAAGGAAAACCTGACGCTCTTCGTAGCTCTCTAATTCTGTAATATCAGCTTCTGCTCCTACTGAAAGGATAATAACTTCAGCATCTTCGTCTTTTACTAATTCACGAACCTGATCTACATATTTGTTTCCGTTTACTGCTGAATTTTCATCAACATTACAAACGTATAATACTGGTTTTGCAGTAATTAATTGAAAAGATTCCATTAAAACTTCTTCGTCATTACCTTGAGGAGTAATTGTACGAGCAGATTTAGCTTGTAATAATGCTTCTCTGATTCTGTCTAAAAGTGCTTTTTCAGTTTGCGCTTCTTTATTTCCTGTTTTAGCAGCACGATTTACTTTCTCTAAACGTTTTTCAACAGTTTCTAAATCCTTCAACTGTAACTCGATATCGATAGTTTCTTTATCACGAATTGGATTTACATTTCCGTCAACGTGAACGATATTATCGTTATCAAAACAACGTAAAACGTGAATAATAGCATTACACTCTCTAATGTTTCCTAAAAATTGGTTTCCAAGACCTTCACCTTTACTTGCACCTTTTACCAAACCTGCGATATCAACAATATCAACTGTTGCCATTTGTACGCGCTCTGGTTTTACCAATTCTTCTAATTTGTTGATTCTTGGATCCGGAACGTTTACAACACCAATATTAGGTTCGATTGTACAAAACGGAAAGTTCGCACTTTGCGCTTTTGCATTAGATAAACAATTAAATAATGTTGATTTTCCAACATTTGGTAATCCTACAATTCCTGCTTTCATCTGTTGTTTCTATTTATTTTTTATTTGATCCTGAGTTTCTCAGGTCTTATCAGTAATGCTTCTACCTTAATATATAGGTGCTTACTTTAATGATCTATAATTTATGTTTTAATTTTTTGTTTCTGCCGAAATGATATTTTTTGGCTTTAAAATTTTGCAAATATAAGATTTAATAGCTCGTAAGTGAAGTAAAAATGACGATTAATATATTTTAAAGCACGACTAATAAAATAATTAAACTTTTTGCTAATATTTTGTTAAAAAATACTACATTTAACAACGATCAAAACAAAAAAATAAACCAAACTCACACAACCATGAGAAAGATTGCATTATTATTATTTCTACTAAACACAGCGTTTCTTTTTGCACAAAAAGAAATTTCGGGAGTTGTAAAAGACAAAGCAGGCGCGCCTTTACCCGGCGTTAACATTCTTGAAAAAGGAACTACAAACGGCGTATCGACTGATTTTGAAGGTAGTTACAGAATAAAAGTTAAAGATGGCGCTACTTTAATTTTTAGTTATATTGGTTACACTACTGTTGAAAAACAAGCTACAAGTGGCGATGTTAGCATTGTATTAGATCAAAACGGCGGTCAAATTTTAAGTGACGTAGTTGTCGTTGGATCGAGAAATACCAAAAGGACAGTTGTAAATTCAGCAGTTCCTATTGATGTAATTAATGTAAAAGATGTAACGACACAAAGCGGAAAAATAGAAATCAATCAGTTACTGCAATATGTTGCTCCATCGTTCAATGCCAACAAACAGTCCGGATCTGATGGTGCTGACCACGTTGATCCTGCTTCTTTAAGAGGAATGGGACCTGACCAGACTTTGGTTTTAATTAACGGAAAAAGAAGACATCAATCGTCTCTTATCAACTTATTTGGTACTCGCGGACGTGGAAATACTGGAACTGATTTGAATGCTATTCCGGTTGCTTCTATCAAAAGAATTGAAATTCTAAGAGATGGAGCAGCTGCACAATACGGCTCTGATGCTATCGCAGGTGTTATTAATATTGTAACTGCAGATAATGTTAACGAATTAACAGGATCTGTTACTTATGGAGCTTTTAACACAGATGCAAAAGGAGATTTTTTACCGGGAACTCCAAATACTAAAGGCTATAGATTAGATACAAAAGGAAATGGAAACTCTTACGGAAAAGACAAATCTCTTGATGGACAATCTGTAAAAGTGGCTGCCAATTATGGAGTTGCACTTGGAACAAAAGGCGGTTACGCTAATTTTACTGGGGAATTTATCAATAAGGAAAAAACATTAAGACCTGCCTACGATTTCAGAAAAGGTTTTGGTGATGCACAAATAAATGGATTGAATTTCTTTGGAAATCTTGCCGTTCCGATTGGCGAAAAAACAGAACTTTATGCTTTTGGAGGAAGTGGCGTTAGAAATACTGATGCATATGCTTTTACCAGAAATGATGGTGAAAGAGTTGTAGAATCTGTTTATCCTGGCGGATATACTCCAAGAATTACTTCAAAAATTAATGACAATTCTATCGCTGCAGGAATTAGAACAGAAACTTCTGGCGGATGGAAAATGGATTTAAGTAATACTTTCGGGAAAAATAAATTTCATTATGATATAAAAGGAACAATAAATGCTTCTCTTTTAGACAAATCTCCTCACGAATTTGATGCCGGCGGACATAGTTTGCTTCAAAACACAACTAATTTTGATATTTCTAAAAACTATCCTGACGTTTTAAAAGGTTTCAATATCGCTTTTGGAACAGAATTCAGAGTGGAGAAATTCGAAATTTTTGCTGGTGAAGAAGGTTCATATACTACTTATGATACTAACGGAAAACCAATTACGGATCCAACGACTCAAAGTCCGCCAACAATCCCGAATCCTGATTATGATCCTACAGATCCAACATCTTCTCCAACAATTCCAAGACCAGGAAGTTCTCAGGGTTTCCCTGGATATAGCCCAGCAAATGAAGTAAACGAAAGCCGTACCAACTTCTCTTTATATACTGATGCTGAGTTAGATTTAACTGAAGCTTTAATGGTAAGCGGAGCTGTTCGTTTTGAAAATTATAGCGATTTTGGAAGTACTATAAACGGAAAATTAGCGTCAAGACTAAAAATTACAGACCATATCAATGCAAGAGGTTCTATCAGTACAGGTTTTCGTGCGCCATCATTAGCGCAGGTTTATTATAATTTACGTTTTACAAACTTCAATGCCAGCGGAGCAACCGAAGTACTTTTGGCTCCAAACGATAGTCCGGTTACGAGAGCTTTCGGAATTCAAAAGTTAAACGAAGAGAAAGCGGTAAATGCTTCTTTGGGTTTCACTGCAACTTTTGGAGATTTCACAGCAACTGTTGATGGCTATTATATTAAGGTAAAAGATCGTATCGTTCTTACCGGATATTTTGATGCAAGTGCTTTAAATTTAGGAGTTTCTGAAGCTCAGTTTTTTGCTAATGGTGTAGATACAAGCACACATGGTTTAGACTTAGTTTTCTCTTGGAAAAAATCATTTGATTTTGGACAATTTGGAGCAACTTTAGTTGGAAACATTAACGATATGAAAATTGATAATGTAAAAAATGGTTCTCTGGATGCTGACACTTTCTTTGGAAAACGTGAAAAAGCGTTTTTATTAGCTTCAGCTCCGGACAGTAAATTTGGTTTGAACTTAAATTATTCTCTACATAAATTTGATGCCGGTTTAGCTTTTACACGTTTTAGCAAAGTAGTTTTGGTTGATTATAATGACGAAGACGATGTTTACAATCCAAGATTGGTAACTGATATAACTTTAGGTTATAAATTAAGCAAAAGCCTAAAAGTAAGTATTGGAAGCAACAACTTATTCAACGTTTATCCTACTAAACAAGATGAACAAGGAAATACGGAAGCTGGTGGATATTGGGATGCTGTACAAATGGGTTTCAGCGGAGCATACTACTATGCAAGACTTGGATTTAATTTCTAATTAAACATATTATTTCGAGCAAGGTTTCGACTTCGCTCTGCCTGACAAAAAAAATCCTGAGCTAAAAACTCAGGATTTTTTATATAAAAACGTTTCAAATTTCGCATTTCACAATTTACAACTAACAATTCACAATTGAACAAATTACATCTTAAATTCAAGCGAACTTAAAATTGCTTTTTCTTCATCAGTAGCAACAAATCCTGAAATATCCCAGTAATTGGTTAAGATTTTATTCTTTTTATTAAATAGTGATTTCTCTTTAAAAACATCACTTTCGCTATAAGTAAAATTGTTTCTATTGAAGTTTGTGGTTACAAAATTATTCCTAACCTGAATATTTTTGACTTTATCTTTTAATATCAAATCATACGCTATTTCTTCATTAGAACTCAGCACATAATAATCTAAACCATCTGTTCTGTAATTAACTTTTACAAAAGATCTCGTAATATGTTTAGAACCAATACTTGCTTTTTCTTCCGTCTCAGGAATATTTCCGGGAGCAATAGAAATTGTAAATTCAATAATTAATTTTTTCTCGGGATCGTAAGTAATTTCAAAACTGTCAATAGCTTTTTTTGATTTATTCAAAGGTGTAGCCGTCATGACATAATAATTTTTGTTTTTGGGATGCCCTTTTGTTATAAAATCATATTCTTTCTTTGTTTTTGGGTCCAGCAAAGGATCGAAGTACTTGAAATTAGAATAATTCTCCATTATATTATTCAAATTATACCCTTTTAAATCAGCACTTACATCTGTTTCCAATAAACCGTAAGATCTATTTTGTTCTACTAACAAAGTTGTATTAACCTTTTTTTGGCGGGCAACAAATTGAAAATTAACCAAACCATCATTATAATAAGAATATTTATTGTCAAGCATAAAAAACTCTCTTACATAAACTTTAAGTCGGTATGAATCTGCTAATTTTTGCCTTGAATTTGAAACAATTTTACTAAGTGTTTTAAATGGTTTTTCTTTTGAAACCACAATTTCATCCAGTTTATTGTTGTTACTTTTAAGATAAACGACAAACATATCTGGTTTTAAAGCTCCCCAACGAAGTGTTACTTTTTCGTAATTTGTTTCGGAAACCTGAATATTCGAAGCTCCGGTTAGCATAAAAGTTACTTTACCGTCATGATTACTTATTAACGTTTGTTTCGTTTTCATAATAAGCACGGCAGCATTTTCAATTGGCAATTGTGTTTCAATATCTTTTACAACAATTGAATACTCAATTTTCTGAGCAAATACGCTGACATTAAAACATAAAACAAATAAAAGTATTAGTTTTTTCATAAGCTATTATTAAATTTCCCGACCAAAAACAATGAAGCATTAGAAAATTATCATCAAATTAACTAAAATAAAACATTAAATACCAGTATTATACAAAAAAATTATATTAAAAAAGCGACAAAAAAAATCCTGAGTGTCAAAACTCAGGATTTTTTCAAATCTATTTGAGGTAAATAAAATTATTCGCCGTGCAAAAACGCTTGTCTATTCAACAAGGTTTCTTCATCTTCTACGTGATTATCATCTGGCACACAACAATCTACAGGACATACAGCTGCACATTGAGGTTCATCATGAAAACCTTTACATTCTGTACATTTTCCCGGAACGATATAATATACTTCGTCAGAAATTGGTGTTTGAGCATCTTCAGCATCAACCTCAGTTCCGTCAGGTAAAATTATTTTTCCAGAAAGTCTTGTTCCGTCTTTATATCTCCAATCGTCAGCTCCTTCATAAATTGCTGTATTTGGGCATTCCGGTTCACAAGCCCCACAGTTTATGCATTCGTCAGTTATAATTATTGCCATTTTGTTCTTGGTTACGAGTTAAAAGTTACAAGTTGAGAAATAATAATACGAAGATTTTATTCTGCTTTGTCTTATAACTTAATATAGCTTATTTTTGTGCAAAATTACAATCAAAACTCTTCATAAACAAACATTATGACATTAGAAACAAAAAAAAGTGTTTTTGTTGAATTAGGGAAATTCTTAAAACAATTCTCTGAAAAGGATACAATTAAAAAATCGGATGTTTTACATAACGATTTATTTTTTGATGATTTCGAAAAGCTGATACATTTATCACAATCTCATAATGGTTGGTATACACCTGAACAAGTGTATTTTGCCATAAAATCATGGGCAGACGCTTTAACAGAAGAAAACATTGACAAATGGCTTTCAAAATATGCAACTGAATTTTCTCAGGAAGACAAAAAAGAAAAAACAGTCGCTTTGATATTGGCCGGCAATATTCCGTTAGTAGGATTTCACGATTTCTTATCGGTTTTGATTACAGGAAATAAAGCTTTAATAAAAACATCTTCAAACGATCAGCATTTATTACCGTTTTTAGCCAAGTATTTAATTGCCGTTGATGAAAGCTTAAAGGATAAAATCACTTTCGAGGAAGGCAAACTGGAAAATTTCAATACCGTAATTGCCACTGGAAGCAATAATACAGCCCGTTATTTTGAATATTACTTTAAAGATAAACCTTCAATTATTCGAAAAAACAGAAATTCGGCTGCCGTTTTAAACGGAAAAGAAACTAAAGAAGATTTAGAAAATTTAGGCGAAGATATTTTTAGATATTTTGGTTTAGGATGTCGTAATGTCTCCAAACTTTTTGTTCCAAAAGGTTATTCATTTGATGCTTTTTTTGAAGCAATTTTCAAATATCAGGACGTTATTCATTATGAAAAATACGCTAATAATTATGATTATAATAAAGCTGTATTCTTAATGAGTAATTTCAAATTACTAGACAATGGTTTTCTGACCATTAAAGAAGATTCGAGCTATGCCTCGCCTATTTCGAGTGTTTTTTATGAATTCTACGAAAATATCGAAGATTTACAAACTCGTCTTGAGGCTGATGCTGAACAAATTCAGTGCATCGTGAGCAATGATTTAGTCAAAAATAGCACCTCATTTGGGCAAACCCAAAATCCTCATTTGTGGGATTATGCAGATAACGTAGATACTATAACGTTTTTGTTAACAACAAAGTAAAAAAATGTTCAATTATTTCGAATAATTTATCGCTTTTTCAGCTCCTATTGCCGAAATTTGCGTCTTTAAAATTTTCGACTATTAACAACAACCATGAAAAAACACAACTACAGCGCAGGACCAAGTATCTTACCTCAAGAAGTTTTTGAGAAAGCATCAAAAGCAATTTTAGATTTTAATGATTCAGGACTTTCTATTCTGGAAATTTCGCACCGAAGCAAAGATTTCGTTGCAGTTATGGACGAAGCTCGATCCCTTGCTTTAGAATTATTAGGCCTTGAAGGAAAAGGATATCAAGCCTTATTTTTACAAGGTGGTGCAAGTACAGCATTCTTAATGGCTCCTTATAATTTATTGAAAGAAGGCGGAAAAGCTGCTTATTTAGATTCCGGAACCTGGGCAACTGCTGCTATAAAAGAAGCAAAAAACTTTGGAGAAACTGTTGTTGTAGCTTCTTCAAAAGAAGAAAATTACAACCATATTCCAAAAGGTTATACAATTCCTAGTGATGCTGATTATTTTCACTGCACTAGTAACAATACTATTTTTGGAACTCAAATGAAAGATTTTCCAGCAACAAATATTCCTGTTGTTTGCGATATGAGTTCTGATATTTTTTCACGCAATTTAGATTTCTCTAAATTTGACTTAATCTACGCCGGAGCTCAAAAAAATATGGGTCCTGCAGGAACTACTTTGGTAGTTGTTAAAGAAGAAATCCTAGAGAAATCAGGAAGAACTATTCCAAGTATGTTAGATTACGCTAAACATATTAAAGCAGAAAGTATGTACAATACTCCTCCTGTTTTTGCAGTTTATGTTTCGTTATTGACTTTACAATGGATCAAAGCTAAAGGCGGAGTTGCTGCTGTGGAGAAATTAAACGACGCAAAAGCTGATTTGCTTTATGCTGAAATCGACAGAAACCCATTATTCAAAGGTGCTGCAGCGGTTGAAGATCGTTCTAAAATGAATGTTACTTTCTTATTAAACAACGCTGATCACACAGCTACGTTTGATGCTTTATGGAAAGAAGCAGGAATTTCAGGATTGCCTGGACACCGTTCTGTTGGTGGTTACAGAGCTTCTATTTACAACGCTATGCCTATCGAAAGTGTTCAGGTATTGGTTGATGTAATGAAAGCTTTGGAAACTAAAGTTTAGTTTTTTTCGGTTAATCGTTAATTTGTTTAACTGTTTAATCGAAAACTTGAATTGAATCCTAAAGTCCTAGCCCCGATAGAAGTGGAAATCCTTTTATTTTTTTTCTTTAAAAAAATAAAAGATTGTAACGAATAGCGGGATTAGCTCCAAAACAAAAGAAAAAATAATAGTTGGTTTAATCAATTAAACGATTAACCAAATAAACAAAATATCACAAAAATGAAAGTATTAGCAAATGATGGAATTTCTAAAAGTGGAATTCTAGCTTTAGAAAAAGGTGGATTTGAAGTTATAACTACAAAAGTAGCTCAGGAACAAGTAGCTAATTTTGTGAATGAAAATAATGTTGACGTAGTTTTAGTGCGTTCTGCAACTAAAGTACGTAAAGATATTATCGATGCTTGCCCAGGGCTTAAAATTATTGGCCGTGGTGGTGTTGGTATGGATAATATCGATGTTGAGTACGCAAAAAGCAAAGGAATTCACGTAATTAATACACCGGCTTCATCATCAGAATCTGTTGCTGAATTGGTTTTTGGTCACTTGTTTTCTGGTGTTCGTTTCTTGCATGATTCTAACAGAAATATGCCTCTTGAAGGGGATTCAAACTTTGATGGTTTGAAAAAAGCTTACGCAAATGGAACTGAATTAAGAGGTAAAACTTTAGGTATTGTTGGTATTGGTCGTATTGGACAAGCTACTGCAAAAATGGCTCTTGGTTTAGGAATGAAAGTTATCGCTGCTGATAGTTTTATTCCGCAAGTAGATGTAAAAGTTGAGTTTTTTGACGGACAATCTATCACAACTACAATCGTTTCTCAATCATTAGAATCTTTATTTAAAGAAGCTGATTTCATTACATTGCACGTTCCGGCTCAGGATGGTTACATCATTGGAGAAAAAGAATTGGCGATCATGAAAGATGGTGTTGGAATCGTAAACTGTGCTCGTGGTGGTGTTATTGACGAAGTTGCTTTAGTAAAAGCTTTAGACTCAGGAAAAGTTGCTTTTGCTGGTTTAGATGTTTTCGAAAGCGAACCAAAACCTGAAATGGCGATCTTAATGCATACTAAAATTTCATTGACTCCACACATTGGAGCTGCAACTGGAGAAGCACAAGACAGAATTGGAACAGAATTAGCTTCACAAATTATTACTTTGTTGAGCTAAAAAACAATAGATTAAATTTGATTAAAGGGATTTACTGCGTACCTGTAGTAAATCCCTTTCTTTTTTTATACTTTCGCAAGCATTTAAAGTATAATATGAATACAAACAAAAAAAGTATTAAAAGCAAGTGGATCATTCGCCTGATTCTATTCACAATTGCAATTGCTTTATGCTGTACCTCTGTCTTTGGCAATATTTTTTCGCTTATTATCGAAAAAGAATATTTTATTCCTAAGCAATCTTCTATTTTTACTTTTAGTGAAACCATTGGTAATGAAGGCTCAAGCGATGTTTGGAGATATGGAGAAGATTACAGCAACTATTATTTCAACCTAAGTACATTTGAGAATGATGTTTTATTTTTTCCTAAAAAGAACATTAATAATTGTCCCGGATTTAATCCTGAAGATATTACTACCTGGTGCAAAGTAAAGGTGCCAAAATACTAAATCTTAACATTGACTTTAATTTAAGGTCATATAAATAAGGTTTTGTATAATTTCTCGAATTTGTCGAACCGAGTAATTAAAAAATAGATTAACTTTAGAGGTATTTATTATTATTTTGTAGTAAATACCTTTCTTTTTTTAGTAAATTTGACGTCTAATTTAAATTCTTAAAATCATGTTTGAACAATTAACGCAATTAGTACAACAATACGGAGGTGATGCCGTAGTAAACAATTCTGCTATCCCAAATGAGCACAATGAAGCTGTAATAAGTGAAACTAGTTCTTCAATTTTTGCAGGATTGCAAAAGATTGCTTCAGAAGGTGGTGGCGAACAACTTGCAAGTTTATTTAGCGGAACATCGTCGATAGACAGTTCTAATCCGGTTGTGCAGCAAATAACACAACAAGTGACAGGAAATCTTGGAGAGAAATTTGGATTAAGCAGCGAAGCTTCTTCTGGTGTTGCAGCAAGCATGATTCCGCAGATTTTAGGTTCATTAGTAAACAAAGCCAAAGATCCTAACGACAGTAGTTTCAATATCTCGGATATTATTGGCGCTATTTCCGGAAACGGCGGACAAGCTTCAGGAATTATGGATACGATAAATAAATACGGAATGCAATTTGGATTAGATCAAAATGCTGACGGAAAAGTAGACGTAGCCGATGTTCTTGTAGTAACAAAAACAAAAGGCGGAATAGCCGGATTTATTGGAAAATTGTTTGGAAGTAAATAAATAAAGATTCTAAGATTCTGAGTTGCTATCCCGAAGCTTCGGGACTGAGCTTTTAGAATACTATAAAAATATTAAAGGCTGTTTGCTTATGCAAATGGCTTTTTTATTATTGAATATTAAAGTTCAGAAAACTACATTATAAGAATCTTAACAGCTTCTTTTGAAATTTAGTTGTAATTTTAAAGTATTGAAAATAAAAGTCATGAAAAAATGCCTTTCCATATTAGTTCTTCTGTTTACGATAATTGCTTGTTCTACTGCATCAAAAAATATTAGCGCAACAAATCCTGTACCTACGCCAAAAGTTGCTGTAAATGATACTGTGCGAATTGCCAATGATTCTCTTGAATACGAAGTTATTATAATCGACAATGGTTTTAGTACCTGGTTGACTTCATCAGCACTCCCAAGAAACTATTATTCGTTATCTTACCTCGAACTCAAAAATCGTTTGTACGTAACAGAGTGGAATATCAGAGCTTCACAACCCCAAAGATATAACCCAAATTTGTATGAAATGCAGATCGATTATCGACCTGATATTCATTACGGATATGAAGTAAATTACTTGATTTATAATTATATGATTTATTTTCAAAATACATACAAACAAAAGCTCTCGGGTTACGTTCCAATGCGATAATCTTGCTATATTTGTAATTGTTATAAATAAAGCATGAATAGATTAAAGAAACGTTGGGGAATCACCTCAAATCTACAAGCCATTATCATTCTTATCGTTTTTGCCATTACTGGATCGGCATCTGCGTATTTGTCTAAACCTTTTTGTGTATGGCTTGGTATTACCAAAGAAGACTTTGGCGGTTGGTTTACTTTAATCCGTTTATTGATTATTTTCCCTATTTATCAGGTTTTATTGGTGGTAATAGGAGCTATTTTTGGGCAATTCCGTTTCTTTTGGAATTTCGAAAAGAAAATGCTTAAAAATATGGGACTCGGATTTCTTTTCAAAAACTAAATATCTCTGTCTGATTTTTGAAAGTAATACGTATAAATCCACGTTAGTGTAAACGACGGAATTATATCTGTAAAAGGCAATATCTCCTCAACAAAAGTCAAAATACCTGCCACTTTCCCTACTCGACCTTTATACATTCTGGTCATAATAAAAGCCGCAATTGGAGCCCAAATTATATCTCCAAATTCTGCAAATCCCAAAACAGAATAAGTTAACATTCCTATTCCATCCAAAAGTAAACCTAGAATTAGTTTTCTGGTTCTCTCTTCACTTGTTACTCCCAAATCTTGCATATTCTTGTATTTAGATATTATTCGAATTTAAAAAGAATTAATTAAAGTAATTTATTTCTAAAAATGTTTTCTTGTTTAATTCCAACATGATTAACACATTAACTTTAATTATTTTACTTTTTCTTTTTCTCACTTACTGCAAATAATACGCCAAAATTTCCATCAGTCTGAATCCAATTTTCTGACGGAACATAAGCTCTTGATACAAATCCATCGAGATACAACGCATTTTTACATCCTAAACTTTTAAAATAATTGGCAAAATCGTAGAAATTAATCTCTTTTTTAGAAAGCACAAATACTACTTTCCCATCTGGCAAAATACCTACTCCATTTCTAATATTTAAATTAGCTGACCCTTTCTTAAAATCAGGATGAATCTCGCCATCAATCACCAACATTGGTCCGGATTGCGTTGCATATTCTATTTTTTCGTTATTTTTAAATTTTTCAGTTGTAGAAATTTCAGCCGTTTTTCCGGTTGTTAAATAAAATACTCCGTTAGGTTTTAAATAGAAATTTCCTTCGGCTTTAGTGGTGTCTAATGGAGATAAAACTTTCCCCTTTTCAATATAAAGACCTTGCGGCGAATTATCTTTTTTATACATTCCGCCATTCATCGCAAAACTTAATGATAAATTATTCTTTTCTGTCCAATTTTTCAAATTTAGAATACTTCCAAAATTTTGTCCAGCTTCATTTTTCCAAAACAATTTCAAATCTTGTTTTTTAAGATCGACTTTATAGACCACAAATTGATCTTGAGTATATAGTTTTGCATTGACAAAAATTGCAAGTACAACTATTGCTAATCCCAGAATTCCAAATTTTAATTTCATTCTTTATATAGTTTATTATAAATGTAAAATAAAAAACCTAATAATCATTTATATCAATCTCTTCTTAAATTTCTGTTACAACACATTTTTATATCGGGAGAATCTTTGTTTCTTTGTAGAAACAGTTTCAAAATGATACACGCAAAAAATATACATAAATTCTACGACCAACTCGAAGTTCTTAAAGGAGTTGATTTGCATATTAAAAAAGGAGAAATTGTTTCTATCGTTGGCGCTTCTGGTGCCGGAAAAACGACTTTATTGCATATTTTAGGTACACTTGACAAACCTTCGAAAGCTGACACAGAGAGTTCTTTGACTATAAACGGTCAAAATGTTCTGGGTTTTAATGATAAAGCATTATCAAAATTCCGAAATTTAAATCTAGGTTTCATTTTTCAGTTTCACCAACTTTTACCTGAGTTTACAGCTTTAGAAAATGTTTGTATTCCCGCTTATATTGCAGGAAAAAAACCTTCAGAAACCGAAGCTGAAGCCAAAAAACTATTGACCTTTTTAGGATTATCACATCGAATTGATCATAAACCAAACGAACTTTCCGGCGGAGAACAACAGCGTGTTGCCGTTGCGAGAGCTTTAATTAATAAGCCGGACGTTATTTTTGCCGATGAACCTTCCGGGAATCTCGACACACATTCTGCCGAAAATTTACATCAGTTATTCTTTCAGCTTCGTGACGAATTTGGACAAACTTTTGTTATCGTAACTCACAACGAAGAACTTGCAAATATGGCCGATAGAAAATTGGTAATGGTTGATGGTTTAATTAGTAATTAGGAGCTATTTCCTGCTATCATTCCAATCTTTTTTATTGTAGAAAAAACAATAAAAAAGGATTTTCCCTTTTATCAGGGCTAAGGATTTATGTATTTCAAGAACTTTCATTTCAATTATGACCAAAAAAGAACTTAAAGAATTTCTCGACGAAAAAGTCATTCAATATAACAATCAGGATTTCATTGAAAGCGATCCTGTACAAATTCCGCATTTATTTTCTCAAAAAGAAGACATCGAAATCGCCGGTTTCCTGAGTGCTACAATCGCATGGGGAAATCGTAAAATGATTATCAAAAATTCCCACCAAATGATGGAATTAATGGGTAATACACCTTACGATTTTGTTATGTCACATACTGATGAAGATTTAGAAAGACTGGAAAGTTTTGTTCATCGTACTTTTAATGGAAAAGATTTTGGAGGTTTTATAAAAGGTTTACAACACATTTACAAAAAACATAATGGTTTGGAAGCTGTTTTTGCCAAAAATCAGGAAACTGACAGTTTGCAAAAAAGTATAAGCGAATTCAAAAAGATCTTTTTTGAAATCGATCATTTACCACGAACTCAAAAACATATTTCAGATCCTTTAAACAATTCGGCAGCAAAAAGAATCAATATGTATTTGCGATGGATGGTTCGTCAAGACGCAAAAGGAGTCGATTTAGGAATTTGGAAAACCATTTCTCCTTCCGCATTATCTTGTCCGTTAGATGTGCATTCCGGAAATGTTGCCAGAAAATTAGGTTTGCTTTCGCGAAAGCAAAACGACGGAAAAGCTTTAGCCGAATTAGATTTAAAATTGAGAGAGATGGACGCACAAGATCCTGTTAAATATGATTTTGCACTTTTTGGATTAGGTGTTTTTGAAGGATTTTAGCCTCAAAACCAGTAGATTTCATTAGCTTTTCTCCTTTTTTTTTCGTAATATTACCATATAAAAGCCTTTTGTATGGAACATTTTATTTTCGATTTAAAATATTATATCATTCCGTCCTTCTTAATTGTAACCTTATCTTTAGCCATTATTCTAATATTGAATAGAGTCTATTATCAATACAATTTGCCTTCCCAACACCTGATTATTCGTAAATCCGAAAAATTTCTAACAGAAATCACCTTATCAAAACCGGATAAAAATATTTTAAAATACAAAATCGCCAAATTCAAATCTGAAATTCCAATACATCGTACCTGGTGCAAAGAAATGCTCATTGACGATATGATTAGAATGAAAAGCAATCTGAAAGGGAAAACAGCCAAAAACATTCTGATTATCTATAAACAACTCAATTTAAACCATTACTCTGCAAGTTTAATTCGGGATTTTAGAAAGTATAAAAAATGCGAAGGAATTTATCATTTTCAATCTTTAGAATACAAACCTGGAATTTCGCTCATTAAAAAGTATTTATACCATCCCAATAAAATTATTCGGTCCAATGCCAATATTGCTTATCTGGCTTTATCAAAAGGTGATTGGCAGGCAATTAACAACATTCCCGTTAAGGTATCGATCATTACTACAATAAAAGTTATGGATGTTTTACATTCAGAAAAAATACCAATTCCGCCACAAATAGATCTTTGGATAGAATCTGAAAATCCAACGATTCTAAAACTGGCGATTATGACAATGGTTTTCTATAATTATACCAATAAATCTGCTCAAATAATAAAGTTGCTTCATCATGAAGATAAAGCACTAAAAATCGATGTTATTACGGCAATTCAAGATTTATTTCTGGAAGAAGCCGAAGATGAACTGATTAAAGTTTTCCCAACTGAATCTATCGAAATTCAAATAGAAATATTAGACGCTCTTGCTGTAGTTGGTTCCGAAAAAACGATCACATTTCTCAAAAATGAAATCGAAAAACAAGAGATAAAAGATATCAAATTAAAAATGGTGTTTTGCTTAAACAAACTCGATTCAATAACTCTTGATGCTTTAGGCGCGCACGATCCAGACACTCAAAAAATGATTAATCACACTAGAAAATTACAGCTATGACACATGATTTTCTATATTATCTTATTCGTGTTTATGATATTTTTGTAGCCTGTTTTTCCATTGGTTATATTTCGTTTTATATATTTCTTTCCATTTTATCGTATTGGGCGATTATAAAACATTTAAAATATCAAAAATATCTCGAAGAAGAAGTCCTAATTAGATCCAATCATATTTTAGGCGTCTCTATTGTGGCTCCGGCGTTTAATGAAGGCGTAAACATCGTATATAATGTAAAATCGCTTCTCTCGCTGACGTATCCCAAATTTGAAATCATTATCGTAAATGACGGAAGTTCTGATAATACACTCGAAAAATTAATAACCGAATTTGATCTTGTTAAAATTGATTTTTATTATCAGGAAAAAATCGTAACGCAACCTGTTCGCGGACATTATAAATCGACAAATCCAGTTTATTCAAGATTGCTAATTGTAGATAAAATAAACGGAAAAAGTAAAGCCGACGCTTCAAATGCTGGAATAAATTCTTCGCAATATCCTTTGTTTTTATGCACCGATGTTGATTGTATCTTAAAAAGCAATACAATTTTAAAGCTTGCAAAACCGTTCATGGAAAATGAAACTCGCGTTATTGCAACCGGAGCAGGAATTAGAATTTCAAATTCTTGCGATATAAAAGAAGGTTTTCTGTATAAAGTACATTATCCAAAAGAATGGTATCCGCGTTTTCAGGAGCTTGAATATGTACGATCTTTTTTGTTTGGACGAATGGCGTGGAGCCAGATAAACGGATTATTATTAGTCTCAGGCGGATTGGGAATGTTTGACAAAGATATTGTTATAAAAGCCGGTGGATATTGGCATCAGTCTTTAGGCGAAGACATGGAACTCATAACGCGAATGCGAAAATACATGCATGATGCAAAAGAAGATTTTTTAATAAAATACATTCCGGAATCGCTTTGCTGGACAGAAGTTCCAAGCACGAGAGAAATATTTTTAAGGCAACGCATTCGTTGGGCAAGAGGATTGGTACAAACATTGTATTTACATCGAAAAATGTTTTTAAACCCAAAATATGGACGAACAGGATTCTTGATTTTACCGTTCTTTTTTAGCTTTGAATTTCTGGTGCCAATTATCGAATTTACTGGTATAATCACCTTAATTGCAAGTTTTGTTTTTGGTATAATAAACTTCCAATTTCTGTTTCTTATCAGTTTCTTAGTCTATCTTTTTTATCTGTCAATAACCATAATATCGATCTTAATTGACGAAGTACTTTATAAGAGTTATGCCAGTTATAAAGAACTCATTACGCTTATTGGAATGGCGATTATTGAGCCTTTTGTTTATCATCCTATTACGATTTATGCATCGCTAACAGGATATTGGCATTTTTTTAGAAAAAAAGAACAAAAATGGGGCGTCATGGTTCGTAAAGGTTTTGAATCACCCGCTAAAAAATAATTTGATTATGAAAAATAGTAAACTCTTAAATATAACCAGACTGCTTTTTTGTTTGTTTTTACTTTCGAATCAAACTATTAAAGCACAAAAAATTGACACAGACAGTCTTTTAACTGTCGTAATGAAAGACATGAAAAGCGCACACCCTGATTATAAACTGAATATAAAAAGAGCTTTATTAGGAAAAAAACTTGCCCCGGATTATGTTGATTTTTCTTTGGCTTTAGGCCGAAATTATGATTTAGCAAAGCAAAAAGACAGCGCCAGATACTACTACAAATATGTAATTGATAAAAATCCGAGATATGCAGATGCTTTTCTATATCTCATAAACATGGATTTAGAAGACGAAAATTATGATGAAGCTTTAACCACGACTTATAAAGCGATTGATTTATATCCTGACAACAAAGATTTCAGGCTTAAAAGAATTGCGATTTATTCGCTGCAGGATGATACCAAAAACGAAGCAAAATATCTAAAATCTATTCGGGCAAAATTCCCTAATGATCCGGATATAGAGCAGCAACTTTTTGATTTATATTCTAAAACCAATATTGATCGTGTAGGCGCCTATTATAATCTGACCACAATTGATCGCGACGGGGTTGGTCCGTGGCATTTAGCAAGCGCAGATTACATGCATCAACGCACTTGGGGAAGTTTAATTGGCAGAGTTAGCTATGCAAAAAGACTTTCGTCAAATTTGGTTATGGCGAGCGGACTACAATTTGAGGCAGAATCTTATCTCTTTGCCAAAAAAAGTCATTATCATTATATTGATGTCGCTTACAGCAAAGACAGCGCTTTTCCGGAATGGAGATTGGGTTATTCCTATTTTCAGAATTTCAAGAAAGGTTGGGAAGCTGATTTAGGAGTTCGGTATATTAAAATGCAGGATAATAGCGACTTAACAACATTAAATCTGGGAATAGGAAAATATCTTGGCTCTTATTGGCTAAATTTAAGGTCATTTATTCAAAAAGATAATCCATCATTTACTTTGACATCCCGTTATTATTATAAAACAAAGTTTGATTATGTGACTGTAATTGCCGGCTACGGAACTTCGCCTGACGATAGAACAAGAGCCGCAGAATACGACATGAGAACGTCATTAAGTTCTTATAGACTAAGTGTGGGATTTTATAAATTAATACAGACTCATTATGTTTTTGGTTTTCTAATCACTGATAATGAACAGGAATACACCAAAAACAAATACCAAACCGAACTTGATTTTGCGGTTTTATTACAATATAAATTTTAAATATCATGAAGAAAAAGCATCACGTATATCTACAGTTTCTCTTTTTTTTCATGTTCACCTTCAATATGATGGCACAATCTGAAATCATTATTACCGAAAAAAATAAAATTATTACTACTTCTGAAAATACTCAGCAAGCATCAAAAATTTTGAAAACATATCTTGATAAAGCCTTTAAAAAATCTTTTGAAATTTCATCTGAAAGTAAAAAAGACAATACTTCGTCTGAAATAATTTTAGAGATTTCGGATACAGAAAAACTAAGTCCAAATGAATTTATCCTAAAAAGTGACTCGAAATCAATTTATCTAATTGCTCCAAATCAAAAATACTTACGTTATGCCGTTTATAGTTTACTCGAAATTTGGGAGTTTAGAAAGTTTACTTCCACAGAAACTTATATTCCGAATCTATCAGAAGTCACTTTTGCAAAAAACACAAAAAAAATAGAGAAACCTTCATTTGATTACAGAGCGCTTTTTTATCCGGATTGTTATGATGAAGATTTTAGAGATTGGCATAAACTCGATTGGCAAGTTGAGGATTTTGGTATTTGGGGACATTCTTTTAATATGCTTGTTCCGGCAAAAGAATATTTCAAAAATAATCCGAAACTTTTTGCTTTATACGAAGGCGAACGAAATACAGAATCGTTATGTATGACCAATGATACTGTTGTAGACCTGGTTGAGAAAAAAATGGCTAAAATTATTGCCGAAACCCCAAATGCGCAATTCTATTCTGTAAGTCAAAACGATGATGTTGTCTATTGTGAATGTACAGAATGTCGAAAAATAAACCAGAAATATGGCGGACCACAAGGTTCGTTATATTATTTTTTGAATAAAATTGCGACTCATTTTCCTAATACAAAAATTACAACGCTTGCTTATCTTCACACGCTTAAACCGCCTGTAAATCTAAAAATAGAATCTAATATTTATACTATTTTCTGTCCGATTGAGCTAAACAGAGGAAAAGCAATTACAGTTCAAAATTCGCCAACATTTGTAAAAACACTTGAAAACTGGAGCGCAACTTCTCCGCATTTATTTCTTTGGGATTATACGGTGCAATTTTCAAATTATATGTCACCATTTCCAAATATTGAGCCTTTTCAGAGCAATTACAAACTCTTCAAAAAAAATAAAGTTAAAGGAATATTTGCTCAGGGTTATGCAGATGTTCCAGGAGATTTCTCAGAATTAAGACAATATCTTTTGGCCAAATTAATGTGGAATACTGATATTAATATTGAAGCTACAACTGCTGACTTTTTGAGAGGTTTCTACGGAAAAGCAGCGCCATTTGTCAATAAGTATCTAAATCTTTTGGCAGAATATCAAAGTAAAAGTAATACTAATCTAGATATTTATTCTGGTCCGGTTCAAGCCCGAAATACGTTTCTAACGCCTGAAGCAATGGATCAGTACGATAAATTATTAGAACAAGCTGCAAATGCTGTTGAAACAGATTCGGTTCTAAATCTTCGAATTCAAAAGTTAAGATTAGCACTTGAATTTGCCTTTTTTGAGCAATCTAAGTTTTACGGAAAAAACCAACACGGAATGTTTATCGTAAATAATAAAGGAGAAAAAATAGTTCGCGAAGGACTAACCGAAAGAGTTTTTAAATTCTCCAAAACATGTAATACTTTGGGAATTTATGAGTTGAGCGAAGGAGGACTTTCTCCTGATAATTATTACAAAGAATGGCTGGAAATCTGTAAAAACACCACAACTCACTTAGGTGAAGATTTAAAAGTAAATTTTATTACACAACCTTCAAATGAGTTTAAAGGAAAAGGAAGTTACAGTTTAGTGGATGGAAATCGAGGTTTTAAAGATTTCAATATCAACTGGATTGGCTGGTATGAAAACAATCCGGAATTTGAAATTGAAACAAATAAATTAAACTTTAATACTTTAAAATTAAATTTTCTGAATGATCAGAGACATTGGATTTTTACACCAAAAAAAATAAAAATCTATGGTTTTAAAGATCAAAAATGGAATTTCTTACAAGAATTGAATGGTGAAATTTTAACAGAAAACAATGAAATTACAACAAAATCATGGGAAACTAAAAATCAAGACTTTAGTAGTTTTGCCAAAATAAAAGTGATCATAGAAAACCAAACGGAAATACCTGCTTGGAGAAAACGTAAAAACAAAAAGCCAATGGTTATGCTTGACGAAGTCGAATTGTATAAAAAATAAACGCCAGAAATGAACACCAGTGAGAAAAAAATCATGATTATTGAGAATGACGAGATGACGATTGAAATTCTAAAATTCATTCTTAAAAAAGAAGGCTACAAAATAAGTATTGCAAAAGATGGTATTAACGCCATAGAACGTATGGCGACAATTATGCCTGACCTTGTAATAACAACGATCACAATTCCGTTAAAATCCGGATTGGAAATCATAAGTCATATCAAAAAGAATTTCAAAGACATTCGTGTTGTAGCACTTTCGTCACTTGGCGAAGAAGAAAATACTGTAGAAGAAGCTTTTGAATTGGGTGTTGACGATTTTATTGCAAAACCGTTTAATCCAAACGAACTTTTATTGCGAATAAAACGTTTTTTATAGCATTTGAAAGCCCTTTTTTGAGAAATACGAATACCCTAAACCTTCGTAATTTCAAAGAAACATCGATTTTTCAGCTATTTATAGCTATCTTTGCACAAAATTTAATGCAAATGAGCACTTTCGAGAAATTCAATCTTCCAAAATCAGTACAAAAAGCAATCGACGAATTAGGATTTGTTACGCCTACTCCTATTCAGGAAAAATCTTTTTCAGTTATTATGTCTGGTCGAGATATGATGGGAATTGCACAAACCGGTACCGGAAAAACATTTGCCTACTTACTGCCACTTTTAAAATTATACAAATTTACCCCAACCAATACGCCTAAAATTGTAATTCTGGTTCCAACTCGTGAATTAGTTGTTCAAGTTGTTGAAGAAGTTGAAAAACTTACCAAATACATGTCTGTTAAAACGCTTGGTATTTTTGGTGGAGTAAATATTAATACACAAAAAAAAGCTGTTTACGAAGGTGTTGACATTTTAGTTGGAACGCCAGGTCGTACAATGGATTTAGCTCTTGATGCTGTAATTCGTTTTGATGAAACTCAAAAATTAGTTATCGATGAGTTTGACGAAATGCTGAATCTTGGTTTCCGTACACAATTAACGGCGCTTTTGGCGATGATGAAAACCAAACGTCAGAACATTTTATTCTCTGCAACAATGACTGATGAAGTTGATGCTGTTTTGAATGACTTTTTTGATTTTCCTGAGGAAGTAACACTTGCTGCATCAGGAACTCCGTTAGAAAACATTACTCAAATTACTTATAATGTTCCAAACTTTAATACAAAAGTAAATCTGCTAAAACATTTATTAGAAACAAACGAAAGCATGGAACGTGTTTTGGTTTTTGTGAATAATAAAAAGATCTCAGATATGCTTCATACCAGAATCGAAGAAGATTTCGAAGGTCAGTTTGGAGTAATTCACTCGAATAAATCTCAGAATTATCGTTTAAGTACAATGGCGGAATTCCAGGAAGGAAATCTTCGTGGATTGATTACTACTGATATTATGGCGAGAGGTTTGGATATTTCGAATATCTCTCATGTTATTAACTTCGAACTTCCTGAATTTCCTGAGTTATACATGCACAGAATTGGTCGTACAGGTCGTGCAGATGCTACAGGAACTGCAATTAGCTTTATCACGCCTCGTGAAGAAGAGTTTAAAGTAGAAGTAGAAGTCCTAATGAATCAGGAACTTGAAATAGCAGAATTTCCGGAAGAAGTAGAAATTTCAGCTAAATTAATTGAACCTGAAAAAGACAAACAACCGATTAAGTTTTTAATGAAAAAACAAACCCTAAAAGGTGAAGGTGCTTTTCATGAAAAAGATAAAAAGAATAAGAAAGTCAACTTAGGCGGACCTTCAAAAACAAAAAAGAAAACCCACGGATCTGTCAATCGAAACATGTTGAAAACGAGAGATAAGAAAAGAAAAGATAAGGATAAATAGTTTTTTTTAGGTTCTGAGGTACTAAGGTACTGAGATTCTAAGGCTAAAAAAAAGGCGGAATTAAGAAATAACTTAATTCCGCTTTTTTTTTAGCCTTTTTTATTTTAAACTTAGAACCTTAGCAACTTAGTACCTCAGAACCTTTTCCAAGCTATATTTTCGTAAAAACCAACCCAACCGGAGAACACAATTCTATTTTTTTACCGGTATCGGTTATTTTTCCTGTTGCTTTGTCTCTTTTGAATATTATAATATCGTTTGTGTATTGATGTCCAACTAAAAGATAATTTCCTGTTGGATCAATAGCAAAATCTCTTGGTCCTTTTCCTAAAGTGCTAACTTGTTCAACCAAGTCAATACCACCGTTTTTACGGATTTTATAAACCGCAATTGAATTTGCATCTACACGATCTGAAACGTATAAAAAGTTTCCGTCAGGCGAAATTTTAATTGCCGCAGCGCCAGTTCCGCCAGTAAATCCTTTTGGTAAAATACTTGTTTCAGCAATCTTTTTTAAACTTCCTGATTTATCGTAACTGAAAGTCGTCAAAGTAGCGTCTAATTCCTGAATCAAATAAACAAATTTACCGTCTTTACTAAAAGTTAAGTGTCTTGGACCACTTCCCGGTTTTACGTCAACACTTTCTTTTAAAGTCAACATTTCATTTGCTGAATTTGGATTGTACTTATAAACAAATACTTTATCCAAACCTAAATCATTAGACAAAACAAACTTTTTATCCGGTGAGAAAACTGCCATATGCACGTGTGCTTTTTCCTGACGCGCAGCATTTGGTCCTTTTCCTTCATGCTGAATTAATTGTTGTACTTCGGTAATACTACCGTCTGCTTTTTTCTTAAAAACAACAAGGCTTCCACCAGAATAATTAGAAACAATTACATTTTTATCGTCATTAATTATATGACAAGGATCTGCGCCTAAAGCATCATTTTTATTTAAAAAACTAACTTTTCCTGATTTTGAATCATATTTAAAAGCACTTACAGCACTTTCCTTTCCGTTTTCATTTACCGCATATATAAATTTATTATCTGCAGAAACTGATAAATAACTTGGACTTATGACATTTTCAGATGAATTCTTTAATTTAAAATCTCCTGTTGACGCATCAAATTCATAAACGTAAATCCCGTTACTTTGGCAAGTATTAGTATAAGTTCCTATCAATAAATTGAATTTGTTCTGAGCTTGTAAGTTTACGAAAGCAAAAACCGCAAAAAGCAGTATATATAATCTTCTCATATTTTTTATTTGTTTTTTGAATACGCTAAAATACTCAATAATATCTTTCGCAAACTCATTATTTATTACAAAAGAATTCCCAAAAGTTACATTTTTTAAACTAGTGAGCTCAAAAATTTAAACCATATAAGTTATATAAGTCCATTTAACTTTTGTGCAAATCAAACTCAACTTAAAATCTCTTATATAACTTATATGGTTTAACTAATATTACCTGTAAGGTTTGATGAAAAATTTGTATTTTTGACCAGCATCTACAAAATGTAGTGAAGTAAATCTAAGCCGGAATGCATTTTAAACACCCCGAAATTCTATACTTTCTGTTTTTATTGATTGTTCCAATTTTGGTACATTTATTTCAATTACGTCGTTTTAAAATCTCTTATTTCACGAATGTACGCTTCTTAAAAGAACTTGCTGTACAAACTCGAAAAAGTTCAAAAATCAAAAAAAGACTTTTATTAGCAACTCGTTTATTATTGTTAACGTGTATTATTTTGGCTTTTGCCCAACCTTTTTTTGAAGCCAAAGACAGTAAAAATACTTCAAACGAAATGTATATTATTCTGGACAATTCATTTAGTATGCAAGCCAAAGGAAAAAAAGGGGAATTACTAAAACGTGCTGTTCAGGAATTATTAGAAAACACGCCTGAAACTACTCAATTCTCCTTATTAACAAACACTGAAAATTACTGGAATACCGATATAAAATCTTCTAAAAGTGCTTTGCAAAATCTAAATTACAGCGCAACTCCATTTGAACTTCCGTCAATTATGGCGAAGATAAAAGCGCATAAATCAGCACATAAAAAAGATATCGTTATTATTACAGATGCTATTGGTTTGTCCGAAAAAGATGTAAAAAACATTGATAGCGAAGAGAAACCTTATTTTATTATTCCGGAAGCTGAGCAAAAAAATAATATTGCAATTGACAGTGTTTATATCAATCAGACTTTAGAAAATTTCTATGAAATCGCAGTTAATTTATCTGCTTATGGAGAAGATTTCAAACCTGTTTCGATGGCTTTGTACAATCAGAATAAATTAATTGCAAAAACGATTATAAAATTCGACACGAAGAAAAAGAAAATCAATTTTACAATTCCAAAAGAAGCTTTTCACGGATATGTAACTATTGAAGACAATAGTTTGACTTATGATAATAAATTGTTTTTCAGTATTTCGAAAACTAAAAAAACGAATGTTATTAGTATCGGAGAACCTGAAAAAAGCAATTTCTTATCCCGAATTTATACTTCTGCAGAGTTTAATTACAATAATTATTCAATAAGTAATTTAGATTATAATAGTCTGGACAAACAAAATACGATTATCCTAAATGAATTGGTCGAAATTCCTCAAGCATTACAAACTACTTTAAAAGCATTTGTAAACAAAGGCGGAAATCTGGTTGTAATTCCATCTGAGAAAAGTTCAATTTCAAATTTGAATTCTTTTTTAGGCAATTTTGGAAAATTTCAATTTGGATCTCTCGAAAATAAAAGCAAATTAATTACCAAAATAAACTTCGATCATCCATTGTTTTCAGGTGTTTTTGAGAATAAAATCACCAATTTTCAATATCCAAAAACATCAAACTCATTTGTCATTTCAAGCCCATATCCGGCTGTTTTATCTTATGAAGATCAAAGTGTATTTGTAACTGCGATTCAAAATCCGGTTTCTGGAATTACCGTTTTTTCGGCACCAATAAATACTACGAATTCAAATTTTCAGCAATCACCTTTAATAGTTCCTTTGTTTTATAAAATGGGACAAAACAACCAAAAAACTGGTGTAAATGCATTGACAATTGGTAACAATCAGCCTTATTTTGTAGATGTTTTATTGACAAAAGATGCTATTCTGGAAGTAAAAGGAAACGAAGATTCTTTTATTCCGATTCAGCAAATATTGAATAATAAAGTGAAATTAACGTTCAATGATTTCCCTGAAACAGCTGGAAATTATAGTATTTTTGATAAAAAAGAATGGGTTGAAAACCTGAGTTTCAACTACAAAAGAAGCGAAAGTGATTTAAGTCAGATCAATACAAATGTAGTTTCAGATTTTAAAACCGCTGATACTATTTCGACCATTTTTAATACACTACAAACTGAGCGAACAGACAGCCAAATTTGGAAATGGTTTATTATCTTTGCACTGTTATTTTTAGCATTAGAAATGGCGATCATCAAATTTGTAAAGTAATTTTCGAGTTTACTTTTAACCATTTTACTTTTTACAAAAATCATTTTACGATTTCAGTACAAAATAAATTTATCTACATATGAAAATAATCATCAGAAGCGCCAAAATTATCGATTCAAAAAGTCCGTTTCATAACCAGACTGTTGATCTTTTAATTGCAGATGGTTTAATAGAAAAAATAGGAACTTCACTTCCTGAAAACAAAGAAGCAACTGAGGTGAAATTTGACAATTTACATCTTTCGCAAGGTTGGTTCGACAGCAGTGTTTCTCTTGGAGAACCAGGTTATGAGGACAGAGAAACAATCGCAAACGGATTAAATGTTGCGGCAAAAAGTGGTTTTACTGCAATTGCTCTACAACCCAACTCCTTCCCTATTATCGACAATCAATCGCAGGTAAATTTTGTAAAAAATAAAGCGAATGGTTTTGCTACAGAACTTTTCCCAATTGGAGCTTTAACAAAAGCCAGCGAAGGAAAAGACATGGCGGAATTATTTGATATGAAAAAAGCCGGAGCGATTGCTTTTGGAGATTATAATAAAAGTATTGACAACGCTAATCTTTTAAAAATCGCTTTACAATATGTTCAGGATTTTGATGGTTTAGTAATTACATATGCGCAAGATGCGAATCTAAAAGGAAATGGTGTTGCTAACGAAGGAATCGTTTCTACCAAACTAGGTCTTAAAGGAATCCCAACTTTAGCAGAAGAATTACAAGTAGCGAGAAACTTATTTCTATTAGAATATACTGGAGGAAAACTTCACATTCCGACAATATCAACAGCAAAATCAGTTGAATTAATTAAAGAAGCTAAAGCAAAAGGATTAAATGTAACAACAAGTGTATCTGTTCATCATTTGGTTTTAACCGATGAAAAATTAGAAGGTTTTGACACTCGTTTCAAGGTTACGCCTCCGCTAAGAACCGAAAGCGACAGACAAGCTTTATTAAAAGCAGTTACAGACGGAACAATTGACATGATTACTTCTGATCATAACCCGATTGATATTGAATTCAAAAAAATGGAATTTGATACCGCTAAAAACGGAACTATTGGGCTTGAAAGTGCTTTTGGAGCTTTACTTACTGTTTTACCTCTTGAAACTATAATCGAAAAGCTAACTTTAGGAAAAGCAGTTTTTGGAATCGAAAACAACTCAATTGCCGAAGGTTCTAAAGCTAACTTTACTTTCTTTACTCCGGAAGGAAAATCAACTTTTACAAAAGAAAATATCCTTTCAAAATCTAAAAATTCTGCCTTTTTAGGAACCGAAATAAAAGGTTCTGTATACGGAATTTTAAACCAAAATCAACTTGTTATATCTAAATAATTAAAATGAATAATTCAATAGAAGAGGGAAAATCAATCGCAATTACCAGTTATATTTTGATTATTGGTGTTTTGATCGCGATGTCTATGAACTCTGAAAACAAAAATAGTTTTGCTTCTTTTCATATTCGTCAGGCTTTAGGATTGTCACTTACTTTTATTTCTTTTGGAGCTATTATAAGCAACTTTGACAGCTTTATGATTACTTTTCCAATGTGGATTTGTATTTCTATTTTATGGACTTATGGTATTTTTAGCGCTATTCAAGGGCAAATGAGACCAATCCCTTTAGTTGGAAATCTTTTTCAAAAATGGTTTAAAAGTATCGGATAGTAAAACTTCCTGTTTTTAAATTCAAAAAAAATCCGTTGAAATCCGCGTTTTCGCTTTAGCGAATCTGTTTTATCAGCGTATAAATTTTGAACACGGATGACGCGGATTTGTAAGCAAAAAAGCGGATAAAAACAGATTTTATTATAATCTCAACAAGCTTTGTCAAAGCTGAAAATTTACAATTCACAACTTACAATTCACAATTAAAAAAAATGAATCTATCTTTAGAATATAAAATACAAGAACCAAAAGTTATTTTAGACAAAAATCCTGTTTTACTTTTATTACACGGATATGGCAGCAACGAAGCCGATTTGTTTTCGTTTGCTACTGAACTTCCTGATAATTACTATATAATTTCGGCAAGAGCACCTTATGATTTACAATATGGAGCTTATGCGTGGTATGCGATAAATTTTGATGCTGATCAGAATAAATTTTCAGATAATGAACAAGCAAAAACTTCGCGTGATTTAATTACTAAATTTATTGATGAATTGGTTGCTAATTATCCTATTGATGCTAATAATGTAACTTTAGTCGGCTTTAGCCAAGGTTCTATTTTAAGTTATTCTGTGGCGCTTTCTTATCCTGAAAAAGTTCAGAGAGTTGTAGCTATGAGCGGTTATTTTAATGAAGAAATCATCAAAGAAGGTTTTGAGAAAAACGATTTCAAAAACCTGAAATTCTTCGCATCACACGGAACTGTAGATCAGGTAATCCCAGTTGATTGGGCCCGAAAAACGCCTTCAATTCTTGAAAAATTAAATATCCCTGTTACTTATAAAGAATATCCTGTTGGTCACGGTGTGGCTCCGCAAAATTTCTTTGATTTTAAGAATTGGCTGGCTGAGTAGTTTTCAGTTTTCTGTTATAATTTATTTTTCTAAAATTCAAAACCTTTAAAATTATGAATGTATCTAAACTTGATAATCCAGCATTAATATTAATTGATATTCAAAAAGGATTTAATGATATTTTATATTGGGGCGAAGAGCGAAATAATATAAATGCAGAACAAAAGGCAGGAGAACTTCTTGAAATTTGGAGAACTAAAAAATTACCTGTTTTTCATATTCAACATTGTTCTTCTAATCCAAATTCAATTTTAAACGAAACAAATCCGGGAAATGAATTTCAGGATATCGTAAAACCACTTGAATTTGAAACCATCATCAAAAAGAATGTAAATAGCGCTTTTATTGGAACAAATCTAAAAGAACAACTTGATGATGCAAAAATCACAACTGTTGTCATTGTAGGATTAACAACTGATCATTGCGTTTCTACGACCACGAGAATGGCAGCGAATTATGGTTATACTACTTATTTAATTTCTGATGCAACGGCAACTTTTAATAAAAAAGGTATAAATGGAGAAATTTTTTCTGCTGAAATAATTCACCAAACTGCTTTAGCAAGTTTAAATGATGAATTTGCTCAGGTTGTTACTTCTGATTTTATCAAAAAAATCGTTTAATCAATAAAATATAAATCTTCTAATTTATTTCGGAAGATCACAAAAAAAGACCTAAAGATGAGAGAAGTATTTCTTACACCTTTAGGTCTTTTTTTATTTAAAAATTATAGAATTTTAAACTCTATTCTCCTGTATAAATAATTTTATCTCCTTTTTTCAGGACATACCCTTTCCAGGGAATTAATTGATAATCGTCTTTAGTCCAGGAATCACCTTCGGATTTTCTTTCTAAGATGATGGATTCTTTTTGAGTATCCAGAAAAAGTTCTGCTTTATTTCCGTCAAAAATTACGAAGGCAGCTGTTGTGTAGGTTTTCCCGTTTTCTTCGGCGTGAGATAGTTTTGTACCTTCAAAAACACGGATACATTCTTTTTTAAGTGTCGACCACGTATAACCTGCAGAAGCTTTACATCCATGTGCGTCAGAATCTCCTCCAACAACAACTGGTTTTGCTTCTACTTTTTTATCCGGAGTTTTATTTTCTTCTGAAACTTTTTTCCCGCAAGAAAATGAAAGACCTATAAGAATGGAAAACAAAAATATCTTTTTCATAAGTTCTATTTTTTAGTTGATTATCTTAAAAATAGAACTTATTTGATCCTATTTTTGGTATAACCAAGTCTGATTTACTTCAAAAGTAATCTTTTCATCCTGATCAACAAAATATTTTAACAAGACTTCTCCCCATAATTCACCATTACTATAATCTGCAATGATCCATCTGTGGTTTAAGATTTTTATTTTGTTTATGATAAATTTGTTTGGACCTATTTTATCTTGTCCTGTATAAGGATTTCCGTTTGGATTTGAATTAAGATCCAATAATTTTTCGGTTACAACCGGAATCAATTTTTCGAATAAAATTACTTTTCCGCCTGAAGCACTATTATCAAAGTAATTTTGTGCATTTTCATTGTGTTCTAACGAAAAATAATCTGCATCTGCCAGTTTCGTCGACACTAAATTGATACTGTCTCTCAGCTTTTTAGTCGTTTTATCATATCTTTCTTGCTCAAATTTTATTTCTCGGCTATAAAACATATAAGTAAAAACGTTCATTAATATCGCAAGGATAAAAAGGTAAAGCATTAAGGATTTTTTCATTTCTGTGGTATAATTAAATTGTAATTTCTAAATTGTCGTAAGCAAGGAAAACGTTTTTAGGAAGTTGTTTCTGTACTTCTTCGTGAAAACCTAAAACGTGACTGATATGTGTTAAATAAGCAATTTCCGGCTGCACCAAATTTATAAAATCAAGTGCTTCCTGCAAATTAAAATGTGTATCGTGCGGTTCTACGCGTAAGGCATTTACAACCAAAACCTTAAGACCTTTTAATTTCTCAACTTCATCTTCTGCAATGGTTTTAACATCGGTTAAGTACGCAAAATCATCTATGCGATATCCAAAAACCTGCAAGTCTCCATGCATTACATTTATAGGAATCGCCATTTTATCGCCAACAGCAAATGGTTCGTTGTTGATTACTTCAATGGTTTTAACACTTGGAGCGCCCGGATATTTGTTTACGGTTTCGAAAACATAATCAAAACGACGTTTCAAATTATCAATTACTCTTTGATGTGCATAAACGGGAATTTCGCCCTGACGAAAATTAAACGGACGAATATCATCTAAACCTGCAGTATGATCTGCGTGTTCGTGCGTAAATAATATTGCATCGAGATGTCGGCAGCCGCATGAGAGCATTTGCTGTCTGAAATCAGGACCGCAATCGATCACGTATGAATGCTCGTTCCATGTAATCCAAATGGCTACTCTGAGCCTTTTATCCTTAGCATCAGTGCTTTTACAAACGGGATGATCGACTCCGATAATCGGAATACCTTGTGATGTGCCAGTACCTAAAAAATATACCTTCAATTGAACTTATTTTTTTTACAAAAATAGGATTATTTCTCTTTCATTAGAAGCCTAATTTGCTAACTTTGTAACAAATCTATTTAAAATAAAATGGGTACAGAAATAAAACTCAAAGGTGACAAGGTCATCGAACAGATTCCTTCTATAAAAGACAAAGCTTTACGCATAAATTTAAACGAAAATATCTACGGAACATTTGCTGAAATTGGCGCTGGACAAGAAACGGTGAGACACTTTTTCAGATCCGGAGGTTCTTCTGGAACAATTGCAAAAGCGATGTCTGCCTATGACAAAGATTTTAGTGATGCGATTTACGGAATTGAAACTGACGGCCGTTATGTAACCGAAGAGCGTTTAAAAAAAATGCTGACTCTTGAAGGCCAAATCATCGAAGAGCGTTTAAGCAGAGAAAAACATCCTACTAAACTTTTCTTTAGTTATGCCAATACGGTTGCAACTATAGATTTTGCAAAACAATTTAAAGGTCACGGTTGGGTTGGAATTCGATACCAAATTGAACCTGACGAAGCATATAATGAAATTATTCTGCACATTCGTTTTAAAGAAACTGATGCAAGATTACAACAGGAAACGCTTGGAATTTTAGGTGTAAACTTAATTTACGGCGCTTTTTACAAATATAACGATCCTAAACGATTACTTCGTTATTTGTACGATCACTTAGACAAAGACCAATTAGAAATTGATACTATTAACTTCTCAGGGCCTCGTTTTGCCGATGTTGATAACCGTTTAATGAGTTTACAATTGGTTAAAAACGGAATGACAGATGCTGTAATGTTTAATCCTGAAGGGAAAAACATTTTACCGGCTGCCATTTTATACAAAAAGAATCTTCTTGCTTTAAGAGGAAGTTTTCGTCCGGTTACGAAGGTAAATATGGACATGTACGAGAAATCGCTTAAAATGTTCCTCGAAGAAAATAAGGTTGAAAAAGATAATACTTTAGTTGTTTTTGAAATTACACTTTCGAATTTACGTTCTGATGGTGAAATTGATGAGCGTGATTTCATGGACAGAGCCGAATTACTATGTTCGTTAGGTCAAACTGTTATGATCTCGAATTTCCAGGAGTATTATAAAGTTGTTGAATATTTTGCTAATTATACTAAGGCCAGAATGGGATTGGCAATGGGTGTAAACAATTTAGTTGATATTTTTGATGAGAAATACTACCGTCATTTAAGTGGTGGAATTCTGGAAGCTTTTGGAAAATTATTCTACAGAGATATGAAAGTTTTCTTGTATCCAATGTTAGATGAAAATGGAGTTTTAATGAATTCAACTAACCTAAAAGTACATCCAAGAATGAAAGAGTTATACAAATTCTTTAAATTCAATGGAAAAGTAGTTGATATTGCCGATTACGATCCGCATAATCTTGAGGTTTTCTCTCGCGAGGTTTTGAAAATGATCAATCAGGGAAAAACGGGTTGGGAACATATGCTTCCTTCTGGTATTGCCGAAATTATAAAAGAACATCACCTTTTCGGATATCATCCGCAGAAGGAATTAGAACAAAATACTTAGAATTAAAAAAGTCCCTTAATTGGGACTTTTTTTTTGTTTCAGGTCGAATAAAATTTTTACCGCAAAGTGCGAAAAGTTTTATTATTGTTGATTGTAGTTTGCAAATATAAAGTTCGCAAAGCTTTGTATTGATTGAGTTTTGAGGAGTTTCTGGCGTGGTAAATAGTACGCGGATAAAACAGATTCGCTTTGCGAAAACGCAGATTTACACGGATTTTTCTATTTAAGCAATTTAGATTTCAGGTTACGATTTGAATAAAAATTTTACCGCAAAGCACGCTAAGTTTTTTTTCTATGCGTGATTTTATAAAATCGAAAAGTTCGCAAAGCTTGTATTGATTAAGCTTTGCGAACTTTGTGTTTATTAATCAGAATCCAAAACAAAAAAAACTTTGCGCACTTTGCGGTAAAATTATGCGCTCAGATTGCAACCTGAAACCTGAAACAAAGAAAACCTGAAACAAAAAACTATTTCAAGATCTGTGCTGCGTGTTCTTTTGTTTTTACTTTTTCGATAACCTCATCGATGATTCCGCTTTCGTTGATTACGAATGTTGTTCTGTGGATTCCGTCGTATTCTTTTCCCATAAATTTTTTAGGTCCCCAAACGCCAAATGCATTGATTACTGATTTGTCTTCGTCTGCTAATAATGGGAACGGAAGTTCGTATTTGTCTTTGAATTTTTCTTGTGCTTTTTGACTATCTGCACTTACGCCAAGAAGTTCATAATTATTGGCTTTGAAACGCTCAAAATTATCTCTTAAATCACAAGCTTCTGCTGTACAACCTGGTGTGCTTGCTTTTGGATAAAAGAAAACTACCAGTTTTTTTCCAGCGTAATCTGCTAATTTATGCGATTTGCCATCTTGATCTATTCCCGAAAAATTTGGTGCTTTATCACCTGCTTTTAATGTTGTCATATTTTTAATTTTAGATTTTAGATTGTCGATTTTAGATTAACTTTTGCTTATTTAAATCTACTTTAATCGCTCCAATCAACCATTTTCCTTTATCTTTTGTTTTATATCTATATTCAATCTCAAAAATACCGTTTTTAATTTTTCCTTCTTCGAATAAATTCTCGAAAAAAATCTCGGTAGTAATTTTCAACGTTTTCTCTATCCTTCCTTTTGGTAAATTAATTTTAAAAATTTTGTTCGTTCTTAAATTTAAAAAACTTAAAAAATTAGTCTCTTTTGAGTCAATTGTAATAAAATAAGGATATTGCTTAATATTACTATGATAAATTTCCCGACCAAGATTTGCATTTTTTTTTCCGTTATTCTTATCAAATAACACAAATTCTGAAGGATCACAGCATCCAGAAATTAAACGATTTTCGACCATGAATGTATTCTCATATTCAGTCCAGCCTGCATAACCTAATTTACCTGTTAACTCGATCAACTCTTTATCTAAAGAAAAAAGTATCTTCTTCTTTTTTGCTTTACTTTCAAAAACTAGCCAGGATGAATCACAATTAAACTGATAGTAAATTTTTGCTCCGTTTTTAAGGATTGCTTTTTCACAAGATATAATTTCATTTAATCGCGGTTTTTCTCTACAACTACAATTTTGTGCAAAACTAAATTGCGAAATAATTATAAAAATAACGGTAACTAAAAATTTCATCGTTTAAAACAAATTATATTAATAAAAACAGGTGTTTTCACGCCCCAGATTATCTCACTTAATATTTATTTTAATTGGTGTTCGATGAGCATAAATGTTTGAAATGAAAACCCCGGAGTTGTAACGGAAAGCTGGATTAGGCACATCATTAAAATTATGCTATTTTTACAGGATTAAAAATACGGAAATGAATAAAGAAGCTCGCGTAACATTTGTTATAAATACGTTAAAAGAACTCTACCCAACTATACCCGTTCCATTAGACCATAAAGATCCTTATACGCTGTTGATTGCCGTTTTACTTTCGGCGCAATGTACAGATGTTCGTGTGAATCAGATTACGCCTTTACTTTTTGCTAAGGCTGATAATCCGTATGATATGATTAAAATGTCTGTGGAAGAAATTAAAGAAATTATTCGTCCTTGTGGTTTATCGCCTATGAAATCGAAGGGAATTCATGGTTTGTCACATATTTTGATCGACAAACATAATGGTGAAGTTCCGCAGAGTTTTGAAGCTCTTGAAGAATTACCAGCTGTTGGACATAAAACTGCAAGTGTGGTGATGTCTCAGGCTTTTGGCGTTCCTGCTTTTCCAGTTGACACTCATATTCACAGATTGATGTACAGATGGAATTTGTCAAATGGAAAGAATGTCACGCAAACTGAAAAAGATGCTAAAAGACTATTCCCAAGGGAATTGTGGAACGATTTGCATCTTCAGATTATTTGGTACGGACGTGAATATTCGCCTGCCAGAGGTTGGAGTCTGGACAAGGATATTATCACTAAAACTATTGGGAAGAAATCTATAATTGAAGAAGCTGCTAAAAAGTAATCTCTAGCAGCTTCTTTTTATTTTTACATACTACTTTTTAGCGTATTGTATTCATTTGTCATGTCTAAAGATCTGTAGACTCCTAATAGTGTTTTTGTTGCATCTGCATTTTTAGGCTCAATTGTAAGCACTTTTTTAAGATACGGAATCGCACTACGGGCAACATCATCTTTTCTGGCATTTAACTTATCGTATTTCTGCATTTCGGCAGCAGAAGTTCCCAATGTTGCTATTTCATCAGATAAATCTTTTTTCATTTGCAACTTTAGATAAGCCATATTGATGTAAGCATCAACATAATTAGGATCTAATTCTAAAACATAATTATAGGTTGACTCTGCTTTTGCGTAATCTTTCTTTTCCATATAAGAATATGCCAAATTGCTGTTAACTTCAATTTTCTTAGAAGGAACTGACTCTGTTCTTGGCTTTTCATACGCTCCTTGTAAAATAGCTGATTCTCTTGCTTTTGGCGAAACAAAAAGGTCTTCTTCTTTTGTTTTTTTGTTTGTAGCAAGATACAGAACTCCTTTTCCTGAGAAATTGATCTTTTTTAAGGCTTCATAATACTTAATAGCTGAGTCATAATCTTTAGCATTTACAGAAGAGGCTGCAGCATTATAAAGGTTTAATGTATCTTTTTTATCGAATAAATAAACTTTATAACTTTTTTCTGCACTTTCTTTGAACTTACCGGCATTAAAATCAGACATTGCCCCATTAACAAGACTCGATTTCATTTCTTTTAAAGCCATATTTGCCTTGACAGTAAATTTGAATTTTCCGGATTCATTTTCATACAAAAATACGTCCTGATAAGACTGCGATGCCAACGTAAAATTGTTTGCAGCATCGATATTTTTTACGGCTAAATCTTTTAATACATTTCCTTTTAAGAAATAAAAATCAGATTTATCTTCATCAGGCGCATTAAGGATAAGATATTCTGTTTTATTTAAAATTACTAAAGATTCTTCGCTTTTTCCTTTATCAAATAAAGTTTGTGCCTCTTTAATCTGGTCTTTTTGAGCAAATGCTCCAATGTTTATCAATAGTAGGCATGATAACATTATAAGGTTATTTTTCATGTTTTTTAGGTTTTGTCGAGTGATTAGATAGTTTTGGAACAAATAATATTTAAGATGCAGAACAAAATCTCTCTTTTTGTCTGCAATAAATATTTAGTACAAAAACGCTATTAGTCTTTATACTTTTTTAGGCAACGTGGTCACGCTCAACAAATAAAACAAAATAAAGTAGTGTAATTTTTCTTCATAGATCATCTGGTTATTGGTTAAAATTTTGGTTTTTGGCTTTATTATTGGTCTTTTATTACAAATTCAAACTTTTTAATACGAAAAACTCCTCAATTAAGCAATTTACTTGAATAAAAAATTATTTTTTAACCAAAATAAAACTAATTATTGAATAAATAAACAAAATGCAAACAAAATATTAAATTTTAACATATGCGCCATAAAAAAAGAATTTAATAATCAAGTACTCAGATCAATAGAATAGATTTTATTTTTAAAGATTACCAGTGGTTTCAAACATGGGGACATAATCCATTTATCATAATCTATCTCTCCCAAGGTTGAAACCTTGGGCTATAATTGAAACATGAATTTGTTGTGTTTGTAAGAGCAGAAGATCTGAAAAATATAGGTATCTTACTTATTCAGATTATCTAATCTTTTGATAAATCTCCAACTTTTGCATCTAATTCATTACCGCTGAATTAAAAGAAAAACAAAAAACATAAGATTACTACATAAAAAAAACTCACTACCTGTATTTGCATACAAATAGTGAGCTTTCAACCAAAACGACCATTTGGTTTTTCTTTCGAAATAAACATCCGACCAAAGTAGTGGGCTGTTTAATTAGCTATAATTTCAAAACTTTTATCTTCGATTTTCACAATTGTTAATGCTTGTGAATAACTAAGTAAGAAAGAAACAACTTCCTTTTTAGGTTTTAAATCTGTAGAAGCTAATGCCTTTTTCGAGTAAATTTTCGCCATACTATGAAAATGTTTTATAATAGTATAACGAGCTATTACTCAAAATAGTATTAGTTGGTCAAAATAATTTGATGTTTGTCGATTATTTTTCTCAAATTCATTAGCGCATAACGCATTCTTCCTAATGCTGTATTAATGCTAACGTCTGTTAATTCAGATATTTCCTTGAAACTCATATCCTGATACATACGCATTACTAATACTTCTTTTTGATCTTCCGGTAATTCTTCGATTAGCTTTTTCAAGTCAATTTCGACCTGATCAACAATCATTTTACCTTCTATTGTCAATGAATCATCAGACATTATAGAAAAGATCGAAAACTCTTCTGTCTCTCTGTACATTGGCATTTTTTTGGTCTTGCGAAAGTGATCCACAATTAGATTGTGAGAAATACGCATTACCCAAGGCAAAAATTTACCTTCTTCGTTATAGGAATTACTTTTTAAGGTTTTGATTACCTTAATAAAAGTATCTTGAAAAATATCGTTTGAAATATCTCTATCAGCAATCTTAGAATATATAAAACCATATATCTTAGATTCGTGTCTCTTTATTAATGTCCCAAGAGCAGATTCGTTGCCTTCGACATAATTTTTCACTAATAGAGCGTCTGGAATATGCAGATCAGCCATAATACTACCTTTTTAGTTTCTGTATAAAATTTATAAGTAATTTTTTCTAAAAAGTAGTTTTATTGTATAGGCGTATCCTTTTTTAAGTTATGTTAATATCGTGACCAAATTTAACAAATAAATGTTTTAAAAAGCAAATAAAAGAAACAATAATTAACAATAAAACGTTAACATTTCTAAAATAAACTTAAACTTTACTTATAAATGGCTAAAAATGCTCAAAATCAAGTGTATTTTTAACAGTAAAAAACAGATGTAAATAACTTACAATTAAAGACTTAAGTATTCTACATCTGTTTTAAATTACAACATTCTAAACTATTCTTTTTTTATTGATAAACACGTACATAATCGATATAATATTTCTGTGGAAGCACTTTATCATCTACTTCAGGACCTCCAAAATTTCCCCCTATGGCCAAATTTAGGATAATATAGAATGGTTTATCAAATGGCCAGGTGTCTTCGTTTTTAACTTGTGGATTGAAGGTATAAACTAAAGTTTTATCTACAAAGAAATCAATTTTTTCTTTTGTCCACTCAATTGCATATACATGATATCCTTCTTCTATGGTAGGAAAAGGGGTTCTTTTTGTATTAATTGTGTTTCCGTGACTATCTTGTGTGTGCAAGGTTGTATAAACCATATGCGGATCTCGTCCAATATATTCCAGAATATCTATTTCTCCGGCTTTTGGCCATTTTATGGCATCAATATTGGCGCCTAACATCCAGAATGCGGGCCACAAACCGTGACCGATTGGCAATTTTGCTCTGGCTTCTATTCGGCCGTATAGAAATTCTTTTTTCCCCTTTGTGGTTATTTTTGTTGATGTATATTTATCGCCTTCTTTTCTGGCTTCGATAACTAAATTTCCATCTTTAAATTCGTGATTTGTTTTGGTGTAAATCTGTCTTTCATTGTTTCCGAAACCACAAAGATCTGGACAACCATCTCCGATTTCAAAATTCCAAAAAGATTCGTTTACTTCCTTTTTATTAAAATTTTCTTCCCAGACTAGTTTCCGTTTTACTTCCTGGGCAAAACCAAGACTGGTAATCAATAATAATACAATTACTTTTTGCATAATGTCGTTTTTAAATTGCTAAAAATTAAGAAGGCCAGCCTTAAACTGACCTTCTTACTTCATTCTTACTAATTAATTTGTATTCTATTGATATACTCGCACATAATCAACCTCCATGGAAGATTGTGTAAAAGCTGCATCAATATTACCGCCCAGATTACCTCCCATTGCAACATTTAAAATTAAGAAAAAGTCACTATTAAAGGGAAGAGAACCGTCATTAGGAACTGAATGAATCATTGTGTCATCTACAAAAGTTTTGACTGATGATGCTGTCCAGATTGTTTTGTAAACATGAAACTCTGTTGAAACATTTGCTATTGTTTTTGAGCCTGTATTTCCTTGTCCTCCAGAATGTCCGGGATAATGAAGGGTGCTCAAAATAACATTTTGATTGTTCCCCACGTGTTCCATCATATCTATTTCGCCGCAAGCTGGCCATGGTTTAGTTGCATAATTTTGACCTAACATCCATAATGCCGGCCATGTTCCTGCTCCTGTTGGAAGTTTGGCTTTTATCTCCAATTTTCCATAAGTAAAGGAGAACTTACCATCTGTTTTTAATCGCGCCGAAGAATAATCTGCTCCGCCTGAAGCTTCTTTTTTAGCCGTGATTTTAAGATTTCCTCCCTGAACTATTACATTCGTAGCGGAGTTGGTATAATTCTGTTTTTCATTATTTCCCCAACCATTTGTTCCTGTTCCTAAATCATAAACCCATTTTGTTGCGTCGGGAGCTCCGTCTGTATTGAATTCATCAGAAAAAACCAGATTTGTAAAGTCAGGATCAGGAGTCTGATTTGGTGGCGTTGTTGTAAAAGTATGATACCAAGCCAAAGAAGGATCTCCGCCCATAATGGCTCTAACAACCATTCTGTTTGCTGTAATCGACAATATCTCATATGAACTTTGACCAATATAATACCCCATAAATCCTCCGTCAGAGAAGTTTAACATTGTACCTCTGGTTTGTGTTTGATGATCAGGATTTTTGGTTACAACAGATTCTGATGGACTTAATGAAACTGTTTTAACTCCTGTCGCATCATACGTTAAACAAGCATCTCCTGCTCCGCTTCCTCCTGCTACATTTTTGAATGATGCATTAAAGAATGTTGCTCCTCCATTGTCTAATTCAAATTTCAATTGTCCTCCTACAAGTGAGAATGTCAATACGTTTTCGTATAAACAGCTACTTGTTGGTGATCCTGCTTTTTCAAAAGGTGTTGCAGAATAATAGTTTGGAATGTGATTTTTAGTAGCATCTGAATCATTTTGTCCCACTCCTAAATGTCCGGGTTCTGATGCTGACCAATACCATTTTTGAGAACTTCCGTTGGTCAGAAAATGAACCGCTTCGTCGTCGCTAAAATTACTTAGGACAGTAACATCTGCGGTACTATTTGTAGCAATTCCACCTTTTCCGTATGCAATTATTGTAATAGTATACGTGTTTACATTTGTTTTAGTAAAACGTTTGGTAAATACACCGCTTGGAGAATTTTGCGAAGTTCCATCGCTAAATATATATTTGTAAGATACAGCATTATCTGCCGTTGCTATTAACTTTACCATTCCTGAACCGTCTCCGTTCGGAGCATCGGCAGTTTTTCCTATAATTTCAGCGGTTACTTTAAGATTTGATGGTGCTGACAAATCGCCAAATGCATAATCATCTTTCTGGCAACTTACTGTCAAGAATAGTGACAGTAATGCTATTATATTTATAATTATCTTTTTACTCATGATTACGTTTTTTTAATTGGATTGTTTAATGTCATCAAAATAATAGGTTTTCCCTGTGCCGTTAACTCCAAAGTCAAAGAACACTACTAATCGCTGAAATTGATTGGCTGTTGTGGCTCCAGTGAAATCAAAAGTGAGCTCTTCCCATCCATTTGCAACGGTTGTGGTTGCATCTACCTCTTTATTTATTGTACTATCTGACATGTTTTCAAACTTGACTTTTACAATAATTCCTGCTTGTGGCGACCATACTTTCATTTTGATTTTTTTGAAAGTAGAAAAATTAAGCGGACTTGCTAATTCGATGAAAGATCCTGCCCAAACTTCAGAACCGCTTCCTTTTGTCAAAGCACCTACTTTTGCCGAAGTATTGATTCCTGTTTTATCCGGATTATCTGCTAATACTGAATTTGCTCCTCCAAAATTGGTAAAGGAATAAGTCAACACTGAAGATTCAAAACTCAATGGCAATTTTACAGTTTCTACGCCTGCAGTCAATTCAATATCATCAAAGTAATAATCTACTCCTGTACCATTATTTCCAAAATCAAAAAACAATACCACTCTTTGATAATTCTTAGTATTATCTACAGCAGAGAAATCAAAAGTCAATTCTTCCCAACCGTTAGCAACTGTATTGGTTACATCAACTTCTGTATTAATATTAGAATCTGCTAAGTTTTCTAATTTCATTTTAACCACAATTCCTGCTTTTGGAGACCACGCTTTAATTTTGATTTTTTTCAAAGTCGAAAAATCAATTGGTGTTCCTAATTCTAAAAACGAACCTGCCCAAACTTCAGAACCTGCACTTTTATTAAGCTTAGCAACTTTTGCACTTGGATTATCTTCGTTTACACTTGGATTATTTGCTACAGTTGTAGTTGCTCCGCCAAAATTATTAAAGGCATAATTAAGTGTTGCAGATTCAAAATCTACCGGTAATAATACTGGATTAGAGATTGTAATTGATTCTTCATAAGTTGTAGTTGCTACACCTCCGCTCAGCGCTATTACTTTTACGTTATACGTTCCAACATTTGCATAAGTATGTTTAATGGTTTCACCTTCCATGAAATCTACAGGAACTTCGTCCTCAGTTTCTCCAAAATATACCTGAAAATATGTTTCTAAATCTGCTTTTGCAGTAACCGAAGCTGATAAATTATCTCCGATTACATGCGCCAACGTTACTTTTAAATTTGTTGGAGCCAAAAACGAAACGGTTACTACCTGATCTACTTCAGTTATTTTTCCGTTGATTCCCATTGCTTTAATTTTAGCATGGTAAACTCCCTCAGGATATGTATGTGTTACGGTTCCGCCAGACCCAAAATAATCTGATTCCGGAGTTCCGTCTCCATAATTTATTTTGTATTGTGTAACACCTTCGCCTTTAGGCAAGAAAGTAACTTTACCGGTATTATCCTGCGTTACAGTGGTCAAAGCAGATATTTTTGATGGTGCACCTAATGCATCTAAATCAATATTGCTATTATCGTCATTTGAACAACCCAGAAGTATTGTCAAAACGAAAAGACTTATAATAAAATGTAATTTTTTCATAATAATGTTTTTTTAATATCCAGGGTTTTGCTTCCAATTTCCATTTGCGAATTGAATTTCTTCAATTGGCAGCGGGAATAACTCATTTTTATTTGCTGTAAAACCTGGTATTTTTCCAACTGCTTTTCCAGTTCTTACTAAATCAAAGAAACGCTGTCCTTCTCCAAAAAGCTCCGATCTTCTTTCTGCCCAGATAAAATCTGTAAGTGCAGCTCCTGAAACTGATATATCATGATTATTATCTCCAAAAGCACGTCTTCTAACTTGGTTTAAATAGGTTCTTGCTTTTGCATCGTCAATTCCGCCACGGTTATAAGCTTCTGCAGCCATTAATAAAACATCTGCATAACGAATTGCTCTGTAATTATTAGGGTTTGTTAAATTCAAATCTCCCTGAGCATTATCGCTTCTTTTTCTTGGCAAATATTTTCTATTGAAATAACCTGTGTCTTCGTTTCCTTTTCCAAACGTAACTCCTTTTCCATTATCATAACTTTTATTGGCTTCAGCCCAAGCTGCGATATCAAGAATAGCAGTATTTTTACGTTTATCTCCTGCTTCAAAAGAGTTTGCAGCTTCTGCAGTTGGAACATTAAAACTAAATCCAGAAGAAAAAAGTGGCCCAGAATAATTTCTTACTCCGCTAAAACCAACTGCAACGTTTCCTTCACTACATTGTAAACAAGTAAAACCTGCTCCTTCAACATCTGTATATTGTACTTCAAAAACAGATTCTGATCCGTTTTCTCCCGCCATTTCAAAAATCGCATCATAATCCGATACTAAACTGTATTTTCCGGAAGTGATTACGTTATTAAGAGAAGCAGCAGCTTGAGCATATTTATTTTGATATAAATAAGCTTTTCCTAATAATGCTTCAGCAGCACCTTTCGTTACGCGTCCTTTTTGAGATGCAATTGGAGATAAATTAGCAGTAGCATAAATCAAATCAGCTTCTATAGAAGCATACACTTCCGCAACTGATGAGCGTGGTACTGTTTTTTCATCTCCAACTTTAAATCTCGCATCTCCTTTCATCGGGATTCCCCCAAACCATTTAACTAACTCAAACTGGTAATAAGCTCGTAGAAAATGTGTTTCTGCGAGTAGCTGGGTTTTTCCCTCAAAATCGGTTTTATTTTGAAATTCAAGAATATAATTGGCTCTTTGAACTCCTGCAAACATCCAATTCCAGATATCTCTTAAATTGCTGTTTACCGGCGTATGAATCATGTCGTCTACTTGTTGCCAACCAATTACGTCTGTAGGGCTTTCTCCTCCTGCCAATGTATTATCAGAAGCAATTTCTCCTAATAAAGCATTTGCATAAGTAGCTTGCAGCAAATCGTAAGCGGCAACTAAAGCGTCGTTATAATCTTCTTTTGAATTGAAATAATTTTCAGAATCAATAGAATATTGAGGTTTTGGACTTACAAATTCATCTGAACAAGAAATACTTATTGTCGAGAATAGCGTAAGTGTTATAATGGATGTAATTAAATACTTTTTCATTTTTATTGAAATTAAAAATTAATGTTTAAACCCAATAAATAGGTTCTTGGAACCGGGTAAAACCCGTAATCAATTCCGGCACCAATTGGTGATTGAGAAACTCCATCTTTATTTGTTGGTCCAAATGAAGCGCCTGGATCAAAACCTTTATACTTTGTAAAAGTGTATAAATTATTTACTCCCGTATAAAGTCTTAGTTTAGTAATTCCTGCTTTTTGAGTTACTTTTGGATCAAGTGTATATCCTAATTGTATGTTTTGAATTCTGAAATAAGAAGCGTCTTCAACAAAATACTCAGAAAGTACATTGTTTGCAGTTGCTCCAGTAGTTACTCTTGGCACAGAATTACTTGTTCCCGGACCTGTCCATCTGTCCAAAACATAATCTAATCTATTAGCATCAGAAAGTACACGCTCGTAGTTACGAACCATATCATTGCCTATTGAAGCAAAGCTGTAAAGTGCAAAATCAAGGCTTTTATAACTCATTTGTATATTGAAACCCATTGTAGCATCAGGAATTGGATCTCCAATATTGGTTTTATCCTTAGTATCAATTACGCCATCACCATTTACATCAACAAAACGAATATCTCCCGGTGAAGCATTTGCTCCTAAAGCCAATTGCGATGGATGCGCATCAACTTCGGCCTGATTTTGAAATAATCCATCCGTTTTATAACCGTAGAAATATCCAATTGGATTTCCGGCTTGCATGCGTGATGCCGGTAATTGCCCTACGCCAAAACTACCTAGCTCGATAATTCCGGTTCCGTTGTTTACTTCCAATACTTCGTTCTTGATAAAAGTCACATTATAACCTACGCTCAAGCTAAAATTATCCCCAAATTTCTCTTTGTAATCTATTGCAAATTCAACTCCTGAATTTCTAACTGTACCAGCATTCAAAGTTGGAGCACTAGCGCCCGGAGCACCAACTCCTGTAATTCCCGAAACTGGAATATCCGGTATCAATAAATCTTTTCTGGTATCAATAAAATAATCCGCTACGATAGAAACTTTATCGCTTAATAATCTAAGGTCTAAACCAACATCAAACTTCTTTGCTTGTTCCCATTTCAACTTTGGATTAGGAATTTGTCCTGTTGCAACTCCGCTTACTAAATTACCATCAAACACATAAGTAGCTTCTCCGTTTAAAAGGCTTAAGAAACCATTATTCGGGATTTGATCATTTCCTAATGTACCATAACTGGCTCTTAATTTTAAGAAATTAAATGTTTTTGATTCTCCAAAGAAACCTTCGTCAGAAATTACCCAACCTCCGGTAAATGATGGAAAATAACCCACTTTATTATCCGGACCAAATTTTGTTGATGCGTCACGTCTGATCATTGCAGACAATAAGTATTTTCCTTTATAATCATATTGTGCTCTTCCAAAATAAGAAAGTCTTCTTTGATCATAAACATAACCTCCAGTATTCAAAGCTGATGGAACTCCTTTTGTCAAAGAAAGATCAGCATAATCCCATGAATTATTAGGAACATCAAAACCAGTTCCATTAGCCGAATTTCCCCATTGTTTATAAATGGTATTTCCTAATGTTGCCGTGATATTATGGTTCTCTCCTATTTTTGTAACATACGTTGCATAAAGGTCAAACGAGTAATCATTATCGTTTGTAGCAGTTTGAGTTACAAAACTTCTTTGAACATCAAAAACTTTTCCGCCATAACTTATTTTCTTTCCAAAAGTTTTGCCTTCACTATTTGAAGTATTAAATCCTATAGAACTCGAAAGTGTAAATCCTTTGAAGATTTTATAATCCAAACCAAAGTTTCCGTTCAGTTTTTTATAATTATAATCATTATAAGTATTCGCAATTTGCGCCAACGGATTTATAATTTCGTTACCTAAACCAGTTGTGTTTGGCACTAAAGCAAAATCACCGTTTGCAGCATATGGAGATAAAGTTGCAGGAACGTTAAGTGCATTAAACAATACAGAACCTAATCCGTTTTCGTTAATGGTTTTTCTATCGAAATATGTATAGATTACGTTTGTTTTTACTTTGAATTTATCGCTTAAATCAGCTCCTAAAGCTAATCTTGCCGTATTTCTTAAAAATCCTGATTTATCTGAACCTACAATTCCTTCCTGATCCAAGTGCGAACCACTAATAGAATAGGTAATTTTATCAGAACCTCCAGAGATTGTTATATCACTATTTAATATAGGAACGCTTTTCCCCAGAACTTGTTTTTGCCAATCTGTTCCACTTCCTAAACCACTTGCATTTGGATAAGGAAGCGCTTTTCCGCCATTAGCATAACTTTCATTCAATAATAAAGCGTATTCGGTAGCATTAAGCATTGGTAATTTTCTGGATGCTTCCTGAAATCCGGTATAACTATTAAAAGATACTTTAGTTTTAGAATTCTTTTTACCCATTTTAGTGGTAATTAAGATGATTCCGTTTGCTGCAATTGTTCCGTAGATAGCTGCCTGAGCATCTTTTAAAACAGTAATTGTCTCAATATCATTTGGATTAAGCAAACTTAAATCTCCAACATAACCGTCAATAATTGCCTGAGGTCCGTTTTCACCATTTGTAGCAATACCACGAATACGGATATCTAATTTTGCTCCCGGCGCACCAGATTGTGTGGTAACATTTACTCCGGAAACAGTTCCTTGCAACGCTTGTTCTACCTTTATTGGTTTTAAGATGTCAAGCGTTTTGCTGTCGATTACAGAAACAGCTCCTGTTACTTCTCTTTTCTTTTGAGATCCGTATCCAATCACAACAACTTCATCAAGTGATCTGGTATCATCACTCAATTTCACAGTAATCTTAGGTGCCGAAACCACAACTTCTTGTGTTCGAAAACCTATATAACTGAAAACAATTGTCGTTCCTTTTGGAACTCCTAATAATTTAAAAGATCCGTCAAAGTCTGTGGTTGTACTTTGTGACGAAGTTTTAACTTTTACATTCACGCCAGGCAATGATAAACCTGTGCCATCTAGTACGGTTCCGCTTACATCAAAAGACTGCGAAAACGCAAACGATGTAAACAGTAATAGTACGGTTAGTAATAATTTAGATTTCATAATTAGTTAGTTTTTATTGAAAGTTAAAATTATCGTATCCTCTTAAGAATACGTTAAAATTAACCTCAACAAAAAACATACATATCAAAAAAAATACGCCAAAAATCAATATATCATAAAAAATACACTGATTTATATATAATTTCAGAATCTAAATTTCCTTAACATTACCTTAACAAAAACACGACAAATGTCAAATGTTGAGGTAATGTATAGTTTTTTATCGCCGTTTTTTTAGTTCCTATACAGCCAGAATATATTCTACTAAACCAACTTCATGCTGCAAATCCATTTTTTTACGCAAACGATATCTTTTAATTTCGACGCTTCGAACCGAAATATTAAATAAAGGAGCAATTTCTTTTGAAGAAAGATTTAATCGCAGATACGCGCACAGACGTAAATCATTTGGTGTCAATAACGGATGTAGTTGTTTTATTCTTTTTAGGAAATCTTTATCGGCATTATCAAACGCTTCTTTAAAGACATTCCACGAATCATCTTCCGTGATATTTTTATTGATTGTACTAATAACTGATTTTATATTATTACTGTCATTTTGAGTCGTCTTCTTCAAATCTTCTTTGATAAAAGCCAGCAATTCATTTTTACTATTCAAACTCATTGTCGAAACAGCCAATTCCCGATTTTTATTATCAACATCCTGCGACAATTGCTCGTTTCTGAGTTTCATTAATTGCTGCTCGTTTTCTAATTCTTTTATTTCCAGCAAAAGATTATTCTCTTCAATTAGTTTCTCTTCTTGTTTTCTATAATAATTTCGATACGCTTTATTCACAAAATAAGCCAGAACACACATCAACAGAAAATAAATAAACCATGCTAAATTGGTCAAATACCAAGGTTTTAAAACTACGAATGTATAAGTCGCCGTATTTTCTAAAATAGTATTCGCATATTTTGCCCTTACTTTAAACGTATATTTTCCAGGCGAAAGATTTTTAAAGTTAACCGTAGCTTTTGTACTCCATTCGCTCCATTCGTTCTGGAAACCTTCTAATAAATATTGATATTCTGAATTGATGTATTTGTTGTATTCCGGAACCGTATAATTTAATGTGATATTATTTTCGCTCGAGCGAAAGTTCCCTTCACTTTGAATTGCAACATTTTTTAAAGTTTCATTCTGCTTGTTTATTGAAATATCCGTGATAAAAACGGTGTAGTTTTTAAAACTTAAATCATCAATATTCAATGTATAATATCCATCTGTTGTGCCAATTAAATAAGTTGATTTCGAAATTTGAGTAATATTCTCAAAACCTAACATCGAATTCGTCAATGAAGACGGAATCGGAATTACATTCTGTTTTAATTGATTGCTGAGTTTACTTGCCGAGAAATAATGAATGTAGTTTTTAGAAAACAACCAGATTTTATTCGAATTATCGACAATCAATTTACCCGAAGTATATTCATCTTTCTCAAAAATAGAACTCAGTAAATTGTCTTTTTCGAAAAGTTTTGTAGCAGGATTTAGTTTAAAAATTCCGCCTTTGTAAGCATAATAAATCTGATTATTGAATTTGGTCAAACTTGCATTTTTTCCCTTTTTAGGAGATTTATACGTATAAAATCCATGCGTTTTTGAAAGTGTTTTGTCCAGTTTAAGCCTAAAAATCCCTTTGTATTCATGACTTACATAAACGTCAAGATTGTTTGAAACCTCAAAATATCGGGACGAATAATCAAAACCCTGAACTTTATTTCTGAAAATCCATTGATTGTTTACTTTCTCCAAAACCGAAATTCCGTAATAATTTCCCTGAAGCAATTGATTTTTAGAATTCGGAACAGGCTCAAATTTCCACGTTCCTGATCCCGAAAATATACTTCTCGCCGAATCATTGGTAATAATAAAAGTACCAGAATCATGACCGCAAAAAAGCGTATTATCATATACAAAAAGCGACCAAACCTGACCTTTTGTGCCGTTTATAAATTTAAATTCTGCATTACTCTGCATATTCTTGCAAAACAATCCCTGATTTGTTCCCACATACAACAAACCATTAAAAGTTGCCGATGCATAAACTGTTCCCAAAACTCCCGTATCGTCCGTAAAACTGTGTACAGGCGACTGAATATTGATACAATTAATTCCGTTATCAAGTCCCGTCCATAAATTTTGATCTTTATCTTCAAAAAGTGACAAAGCTGTATTATTGCTCAAACCTTTGCTTTGCGAAATATGATACTTCAATTTTCCTGTATCCGATAAAATAAAAATTCCGTTAGAAACCGTTCCCAAAGCAAAACTTCCGTCCTGAAGATGTTGGCTGCTATAGACAAAACTCGATTTTAATTCGGCATCAACATCCGTAGAAAAACGCGTCAGAGTATTTCCATTCAATTTATAAATACCATCCAATTGCGTCTGAATCAGCAAACCGTCGTCCATTGCAAAAACATTCACAATCGTGAACTTTTTAAGAATAGGATGATCAGAAACCAATTTTGCTTTTCCGCTTTCGATTTCAAAAAGTCCTTCTTTTATGGTTTGAAAATAAATAGCGTTTTTTGGAGCAAACGACTTTACAACACCATTTTTAGGTGCAATAATCTTGAATGTTCCGGTTTTGGTATCATATATATAGATTCGGTTCAAAGACTGAAATAAAATCCATTGATCGTACTTCAAAATATTCCAAAACTGTTCGTCGTCTAATATTTTATTTTTGATGGTATCGCTAAGCGAAGTATATTTTAATTTGCCATTAGCTTGTCTTGTCCAGTAGCCAAAATTCATGTAGCAACCCGTATATATCTTATTTCCGATCACTTTTACAGATCGAATAATAGTTTCATTTGGAGCAGGATACAATTGCCAGTTTGTTCCATTATATTCCAAAAGTCCATCATTATTAGCAAAATACAAATAGTTCTGATCGTCTTGCGAAATCATCCAGCTTTGATTTCCGGCTCCATAAACAGACGATGAATATTTGACAATTGGCGGAAACTCCTGCGCAAACAGAAAGAAACTCATCAAAAAAAGCAGTAAAGACAGTTTAGTTTTCAAATCGATATATTGTATTAATTTAATGTAAAAACAGTCCTAAAATAGCTTATTTTATATTGTAATGACAAGTTTTTAGTAAAATAAAACAAGATTTAGCACATTAAATTTAATTTCAAACTATCTCAATTAAATCGAAGATTCAATCTCTAAATTTGGAATACCATAATTTACTCGTTCCATTGGCTGAAACAATTAACAGCATTTCTACCAAATAATACTAAACATAGCCCAAGGTTTCAACCTTGGGAAACCATAGAATATTAATCGTGAAAATATATTATGTCTCAACGTTTCAAACCTTGGGAAACCATACAATGTTCATCGTGAAAATATATTACGTCTCCAATGGTTGAAACCATTGGCTATGTTTCTATTATGAAAATTCAAGCATAGCCCAAGGTTTCAACCTTGGGAAACCATAGAATATTGATCGTAAAAATATCTCTTTCTCCAATTCCAATTATTATAGCACACAAATTAGTTAAGATTTGGAACAATCTGATTAACAAAACTCCAATCTAAATTGATTACTTTTGTAGAAATTGACTTTTTTTATGCAAATCGATCTTTCGACACTCGACCCAAAACATAATATTATAATTAAAGGAGCACAAGTACATAATTTAAAAAATGTAGATGTGGTGATTCCCAGAAACAAACTTGTTGTAATTACAGGACTTTCGGGATCAGGAAAATCAAGTTTAGCATTTGACACTTTATATGCCGAAGGACAACGTCGTTATGTAGAAAGTTTGTCTTCATATGCGCGTCAGTTTTTGGGGCGTTTAGACAAACCAAAAGTTGAATATATAAAAGGTATTGCACCTGCAATTGCGATTGAGCAAAAGGTAAATACAACGAATGCACGTTCGACAGTTGGAACTTCTACTGAAATCTACGATTATATAAAACTTTTGTTTGCCAGAATTGGACGAACTTATTCGCCAATTTCAGGTTTGGAGGTTAAAAAAAATACCGTTACAGATGTTGTATCTGATGTAAAAAATCTGGAATTAGACAGTAAATGGCTTTTGCTTTCTCCTATTCATCTTGAAGAAGGAAGACAATTAGAAGATAAACTAAAAGTGCTTTTGCAACAAGGTTTTTCTCGTGTTCTTGTCGATAACGAAACCATGCGTCTCGATGAATTTACGCCTACAGAACTTCATAAATTAGATAATAAAGATATTCTACTGATTATTGACAGAATCGTTGTCAAAGACGAAGAAGAATTCTATAATCGTCTTGCAGATGCTGTACAAACTGCTTTCTTTGAAGGAAAAGGAATCTGTTATTTACAAGAATTAAATTCTGATAAAAGATTTACTTATTCGAATAATTTTGAGCTTGACGGAATTACATTTTTAGAGCCAAACGTACATTTATTCAGCTTTAATAATCCTTACGGAGCTTGTCCGGTTTGTGAAGGTTATGGAAACATTATTGGCATTGATGCTGATTTGGTGGTTCCAAATACCTCTTTATCTGTTTTTGAAAGCGCTATTTATCCTTGGCGTGGCGATAGCATGAGTTGGTACAAAGACGAATTGGTAAAACACGCTTATAAGTTCGATTTCCCGATTCACAAGCCTTATTTTGAACTTTCAGAAGAGCAAAAAGATTTAATCTGGAAAGGAAATCAATATTTTCAAGGTTTAAATGATTTCTTTAAAGAACTGGAAGAAAAAAATTATAAGATTCAGAATCGCGTAATGTTATCTCGTTACCGCGGAAAAACAAAATGTCACGCTTGTCGCGGAAAACGCTTACGCGAAGAAGCATCTTACGTAAAAATTAACGGTAAAACAGTTTCTGATTTAGTTGATTTACCAATTAAACATTTGGTTACTTTTTTCAAAAATATCGATTTGAATGTTTACGAACAGCAAATTGCAAAACGTTTAATGGTCGAAATCAACAATCGTTTGTCATTTTTGACAGAAGTTGGCTTGGATTATCTTACCTTAAATAGAAATTCGGCAACACTTTCAGGAGGAGAATCGCAGCGTATTAATCTTGCGACTTCATTGGGAAGTAGTTTGGTTGGTTCTATGTATATTCTCGATGAACCAAGTATTGGTCTACACCCAAAAGATTCTGAACGCTTGATTAAGGTTTTGCTTTCGCTTCGTGATCTGGGCAATACAGTAATTGTAGTTGAGCATGATGAAGATATCATGAAAGCTGCCGATATGATTATTGATATTGGTCCTGAAGCCGGAACTTTTGGTGGTCATTTAGTGGCTCAGGGAACTTATGAAGAAATCTTAAAATCCGATTCGCTTACGGCAAAATACTTAAATGGTGATTTAGAAATTTCTGTACCAAAGAAAAGACGAAAATTCAAGAATCATATTGATATTGTTGGCGCCAGAGAAAACAACTTAAAAAATATAAATGTTACTTTTCCTCTTGATGTTTTAACCGTAATTACGGGAGTTTCAGGAAGTGGAAAAAGTACATTGATCAAGAAAATATTATTTCCTGCAATGCAGAAAAAACTGGAAAATGCCGGTGAAAAAGCTGGTCAGTTTAGTGAAATAAAAGGTTCTTTTTCGCAAATCAAACATATCGAATATGTTGATCAAAACCCAATTGGTAGAAGTTCACGATCAAATCCTGTAACTTATATCAAAGCTTATGATGACATTCGTGATTTGTATGCCAAAGAAAAACTATCAAAAATAAGAGGTTATCAGGCAAAACATTTTTCTTTTAATGTTGATGGCGGACGTTGCGAAACTTGTAAAGGTGAAGGTTCTATAAATGTCGAAATGGTTTTCATGGCAGACGTTTCTTTACCTTGCGAAACTTGTGGCGGAAAACGATTTAAAAAAGAAGTTTTGGAAATTACTTTCGACAATCAAAACATCAACGATATTCTGACAATGACAATTGATGATGCAATTGCTTTTTTCGAAAAAAACAAACAAAGTAAAATTACTCAAAAATTACAACCGCTTCAGGATGTAGGTTTAGGATATGTGCAATTAGGACAATCTTCATCTACACTTTCCGGTGGTGAAGCGCAACGTATTAAACTTGCTTCATTTTTGGTAAAAGGCGCAACAAAAGACAAAGCTTTATTTGTTTTTGATGAACCTACAACCGGATTACATTTTCATGATATTAAAAAACTATTAGCTTCATTTGATGCTTTAATCGATAAAGGACATTCGATAATTGTAATCGAACACAATCTTGACTTAATAAAATGTGCCGACTGGATAATTGATTTAGGCCCTGAAGGAGGAGAAAACGGAGGACATTTATTAGCAGTTGGAACTCCGGAAGAAGTTGCAAAAGAAAAGAAATCAGTTACAGGAGTTTATTTGAAGGATAAACTTTAGAGAAAAGGTTCTGAGGTTCTTAGATACTGAGGCTCTGAGGTTTTTTCTCTCTGGATGCATATATTGGCGGTTGAATCTGTTTTTTTTACCGTAGAGACGCACTGCCGTGCGTCTAACATAACAGATAACAAAACGGAAAGGTCTATAATAATAAAGCCCTAAATTCAATTGTAGGTTTTGAATTTAGGGCTTTACTATTTTTCATTTAATAATTCTACTAAGCAACTAAGCATTTTTCTTCAAACGGAAAACCATCTTCATCAATTGCTACTAAAATCTTTTTTTGTTTTGACGCCTCAAATGTAAGATACAACCATGCAAATGACCATAATCCTAAGGTTAAACAAAAAATCGTAAAGTTTAGACCGTGATTGACAACTTTTCCACCTTTTGAAAGAACCGCAAAAAGAAACTCATCATTTCTTTCTTCAAGAGTAAATCCGTTATGAACTTTATTCGATATCATATTAGAAAATACCTGTATGCTTTGTTCCTGACTGAGCCGATTGTTCTTCATAATTAGTTAACTAAAATTAATCCAAATTCTACCACATCGATTTTATCCATTTTCATTTCACAATTTCTGCAAAATTATCAATCTAAAAAACTACAATATTTACTTTTTAGTGATTTTAAAACGTGTTAAATTCAACTTTCTAAAAAGCAATATTCCATTCTGAAACATAAATTTAATTTTAAAAAATTAAACTACAAAGTAAAGTACTGTTAAATTGTTAAAAATTTTAACTAAGTATCAATAACTTAACTTTTATTTTTAACATTAAAAGTTGGCGGTTCATAATCTTTATTCAAATAATTCTCAGGAATTGTGGTTGTATTCCCGTCTCGTAATGCATTATAATGAGGTGACATAATTTCGATTCCCGCAGCACTAAATGAATCCTGAATATTTTGATGCAACGACGAATAAATAAGAGGTTGCTTTGTAGGATGCTTCGTGTAGACATTAATTTGATAAGCAACGTAAAAATCCTCTAAACCAGTTTGCAAAACAAATGGTGGCGGCGTTTGCTCAATCATATCTGTTTTTAATGCTGCATCTATTAAGGCTTTATGAATATCCTTCCAAGGAACATCATACCCAATTGTAACTGTGGTGTGAATCAACAAGCCATTGTTAACTTGTTTTGTGTTTGAAGAATAATTGGTTGAAGTACTCGATAGAACAGTCGAATTTGGGATTGTAATGTCTTCAAATTTGGGAGTTCTGATACGCGTTACCAAAGCTGTTTTTTCGATCACTTCTCCGCTTACATCGCCAATCTTTATAAAATCGCCAATTTTAAACGGACGCATATAAGTAATTACTAATCCTGCAACCATATTGGCAATAGCATTTGATGAACCTAATGAAAATAGAATCCCAACAAATACCGAAACTCCTTTGAAAATAGGTGAATCTGATCCGGGCAAATAAGGAAAAATAATTACTACCATAAAAGCCAGCAGCAAAAACCTGATAATATTAAATGTTGGCATTGCCCAATCACTATAAAAACCATCAATTTTGATATTTTCTTTTTTGATCTCATCAAAAAAGAATTTGATGATCTTAATTGCATATTTAAAAATGAAGAAAATAACAATGATGGTGACAAAACTGGGCAGGAAGTGAATAAAACCCATAATGGCCAATTTTGCAGGTGTCAGTATCCAACGCAATAAAGTTGTCGTATAAGCTTCTGTTGCGGGGAAAATACTAAATAATAAAGGAAGGGAAAGATAAACGATAAGAACCAATGTAATGCCTTTAATCAGACTATACAATTTCATCAATAGAGATTGCTGTTTCTGTGGCGAAAGAATATTTATATTATTATAATTAAATCCTTTAAAATATCTGTCGCTGTTTTTTAAGATGTATAATTTTATTCGGTTAAAAATCTTCCCTACAAAATATAAAACAATTCCAATAATAAGAATAAGCAATGCCGTATATCCAAGCCTTTTTGGAAGCATTGAATAATTTTCATTTTGATAAATAATAGCTCTTTTTATCAAATTCAAATTCCGCGTGGCAATAAAATGAGCAGACTGATTTTCGGCTTTTGCATCAATATCCAAAATCGACATGATCACAAAATCATTCTTATAGATGATATCCTGTGAAATATCAGAAGGAACAACTGAAATAGAATCTTTTTCGAAAAAAGAATCTTCATAAAGTTTTCTGATTTTCTCTGTAATTGCATTTGCTCTGCTTTCTGCAGAAAACGAACCTACTTTATTGTAGACATAAAAAAGCGTGTCTTTAAAAGGAGTTACAGGATATCCTTTTGGTTTTAATTCAACAGTAACTATCTTTGAGCTTTTTAAGCTATCAGCTTGAGCAAAAGTCAATGAAGAAAACAATACAACGAAGAACCCTAAAAAGCAAAGTAGTTTCTTTTTCATATTCTATTAGAAATAAATTGGTTATCCTTTCTAACAAATATAAAAACAAAATAGCTTAGAATTTAAATTCCTTGTGGATTTCTCAATAAAATCGTATTAATTTTTAACTCCTATCTTTTTCAAAATACCATCAATTACTTTATTAATATCTGAAGAAATCTTAAACTTATAATTCAGATATACATACAAAATAGTAACCAGAACAGACTTTAAAGCAATACTTATTAATTGATAAAAAGGAAATTCCCAGAAATAAAACAGTAAAAACAAAGCAAACGTCAGCAACATTGAATATATCGTTTGTTTTGTAAACGGATACAAATCCAACTTCTTTACGACAAAAAGCAGCTTTGCCAAACTGTACAAAGTAACAGATAATAAAGTAGCGAATGCTGATCCTAAAATCCCAGCAATAGGAATAAAAATCATATTTAAGACAATGGTTAAAAACACTAACAGCAATCCTAAATACAATACCATTCTATAATATTTAGTGTTAAAAATGATTGCATTATTGTTTCCTAAAATCAAATCAAAATATTTTGATAATCCAATCATAAATACAACGGTAATACCTCCGCTATACTCTTTTGGAACTAATTCGTACAATTGATTAATATTGACAAAAATGCACAACATCACAAAACCACCAACCATTTGAAGATTAATTGAAGTTTTTTTGTACAATAAATTCAATTCATCGTGTTTATTTTCATGCATTAATTTAGCTGTAATTGGATATACAATTTGATGCATCGCACGACTTGGAACTGAAATTACCAAAGCAATATAAGTCGCTACTGAATAGTACGCAATATTCTCAATTTTCATGTACTGATTCAACATCAGTTTATCTCCATCCAAAAGTAAATTGGCAACACTTCCTGACAAAATAATGAAGAATGTATATTCCATTACATCTCTTACGTTCTTGGGAATATTGATTTGAAATTTAGGTTTTTTAATATAGAAAGCGTAGAACATTGTAACTATGAACGCCACAAAATAAATTGCTGCCGTTACATAAACAAACTGAATTAGTGTCATCCAGTTAAAATACAAACCTACCAATGCAAAAGTTGAAAACAATCTTAATCCAACTTCTTTAATGAAATTTCCAAAAACAGAATGCATATGAACTCTCGCCCAAGCATAAAATATTTCGAAATATGCCATACAAATCCCAATGAACGGAATCAAAAGCATAAACTCTTTTACAACAGGGTTTTTCTTTGCTACAAATGCCGTAATATCATCAAAGAAAAAGATTCCAATAATACCCAACGGAATACACATTAATATTGGAAATAATGCCGTAAAAGAAAGAAACTGTTCTCTTTCATCTTCGGTTTCATACTGTGAATAAAACTTGACTAATGTGTTTTGCATTCCAATTGCAAACAATGGCATAATTACGTTGGCAGCCGAAGTAATATAATTTGTTAGCGCATAATAAGTAGCCCCCAAATAAATTGGATATAGATAAAGCGTATTAATAGCTCCTATTGCAAAGCCTATGTAAGTTATGATTGTATTTTTGAAAGACTGGTTTAAAACAATACCCATGTTTTGCTTGCAGAGTTTAGATTGTAGAGTTTAGATTTCTGATTTTCTACTCTCTATAGATTTTTTAAATTGTTATTGCTTTTTATTCTTTAATCAATTGTGCTAATTGCTTGGTAAGATTTTTTCTTGAATATTGTTGTAAACCAACTCCATAAGATTGTAATTTCCCTTCCAAAAACTGATTATAAAAGTCCAAAATTACACTTTTTAACTTCGCTTTCTCAGAATAATCAAAAAATACTCCAGTATTTGTCTCTGTTATAATATCAGCAAAATCAGAACCTTCTGGTCCAATCGCAATTATTGGGCGATTTGAAACCATATATTCGAATAATTTACCCGGAATAATACTTTTGGTATCTTCTGAATTAATCTCTATTAAAAGTAAAACCTGTGATTTTTTTTGATGAGCAATTGCTTCATGATGCGAAACATATCCCAGAAGATTCAAATAATCATTCAAATTAAACTCTTTTATAGCATCCAGAACTTCCTGACTAACAGCTCCAATTAGTTTAATTTCTAAATGTGATTTAAAATCCGGTATTTCCTGTAACAATTCAACCAGACATTCCCATAAAAATCTTGGGTTTCTATCTGATAAAAATGATCCAATATGTGCCAAAGTAAATTTGGTATCTAAAGTTTGTTTTTCAACATTTTCGATATCATAACCGTTTGTAATAACCGAAATTGGCTTGTTTGTAATGGCTTGAAATTCGGCTTTTGTAGTTTTACTCGTTACAATAATAGTATCTGCAGTATTAAGAACTTTATGCTCTAATTGTTTGTGTTTTTTATCTGCGTATGATGATAAACGCAGTGCTTTATGATATCCAATTGTAGTCCAAGGATCACGGAAATCAGCAAACCATTTTACGTTTAATTTTTCTTTTAATTCTAAACCTATTAAATGCAAACTATGCGGTGGCCCGGAAGTTACAATGGTATCAATATTATTCTCTTTGATATATTTTTCAAGATAAGAAACAGAAGGTTTTACCCAAAAAACACGGGCATCCGGAATAAAAAGATTTCCTCGAACCCAAAGAAAGGTTTTATCTAAAAAAGTCTGCTTCTTTTTATGCGGAAAAATTCCGGAACTAATCTTTTTAGTTTTATTTTTCGAAAAAATTGAAGCCAATTGATAAGGTTCCCAAATTTTATTTTTCAGAACAATTACCTGATCAGAAATTTCACTAACCAAACCTTGATCAATAATTGGATAAGTTGGATTCTCCGGAACATAAACAATAGGCTGAACACCAAATTCAGGTAAATATTTTACGAATTTTAACCAACGTTGCACGCCAGGTCCTCCAGCTGGTGGAAAATAATAGGTAATGATTAAGAGTTTTTTTTGTTCCAATTTATTAATTTTCTGAAATATCAGTTTTATACAGATTAAGAATTTTATTCTGAATCGTTATTTGCTTTTCTAAGTTCTTCAATATCTAAAATATCCTTAGGTCTATTTGCTGCTTTTTTAGCGATTATTAAACTATCGTAGTCAATAAAATAAACAGGAGTTTCACCGATCATTACTATTGTAGCATCTTCTAACAATGACGAAAAAGATTTATCTTCTAACCCCTTTACAGCAGTCATAACATCTAGTCTCAGACCGTAGCTTAAACTAAAATCAGTCCAACCTGGGATAAATTGCATTGTTTCAATAGTTTCAAAATCTCCCAAATTAATTGATTTTAAAGCTTTTCTTAAATTAATTCGATTTTCAATTGTATCCTCTAAGTAAATATCTATATCGCCTGTACTTCTATTATAGCCATAAATATTTACAGCAAATCCACCAATAGTTATATATTTAACTTTGTTTTCAAAAAAACTATTCCAAATAGCAATTATTTGCTCATTCATCGTTTTTTAGATTGGATTACTTTAGCTGTTTTCAACATATAAGAAAGTTCAATAAGAGTCATCAATCTTTCTAATCTTTCTAAATAGGAAAGCGATTTTATTTCAGCTATTCTATTAGCTTCCAGCTCTTGTGGAGTACCAAAACTTAACACATTCTTTTTCATTGTTCAGTCTTTTAAAATACATAGCAAAGATAATAAATGATAGACAATCCCAAATAAGAAAGAAAATCAAAGTTCTAGCTTTTAGCACCAGATTTTTTTCTTTCAAAATAAACTCCACCAATCAAAAGTAAAAGCATTCCAATGCAACTTACTAAAGTAATTGTTCCTCCGGTTTTTACAACCTCTGGCTCAAATTTAAACTCTATTGTATGTTTTCCTCCTGGAACTTCCATTGCTCTTAAAACGTAATCAACCGGAAAATGATCTGTTAACTGACCATCTATATAAGCATTCCATCCATTTTTATAGTACATTTCAGAGAATACTGCTAAACCGTCTTTTCCGTTATCAGATTGGTATTTAATGTAGTTTGGTTTATATTCTACTACTTTAATTGTTCCAGTTGTGTCCCATTGTTTTTTCATTCGGGCATTTCTAAATTTACCTTCATGCTCACGAACGTTAAAAACAGCCACTGTTTTAGTATCAATATGATCTAAAGCTTTCATGACATCATCTGGCTTATTGACCAATTTTACGGTAGTTACAAACCAAGCGTTTCCGTTTGCATCAGGATTTACAACAGGATATTCTTTTCCTTCTTTATCAACTTGAATCACGTACTTAACATTCAACATATTAAGTACTTCTATATTATTTTTTACAATTTGATAATCAAATAACTGCTGCATTCTTCTTGGTCTTACAGCGCTGTAACCACCAATTGTTTTATGAAAATAAGAAGATCTTCCCTGCAATTGTCCTTGCGGATCAAATACACGATAGATTGACGTATCTTTTAAAATTTCACTATCTGCTTGTGTTTCCTGAAATGGAGCTGCAATTTGCACCGGACTCACAAAATCTTTTGCTGAAACATATCTTTTGTCTACAAAAAACAAATCAAAAATCATTAAAAGACCAACAATAATTAAAGTGGTATTTTGAGCTAATTTATTTTTTACAAACAACCATAAGATTCCAGAAGTCACTACAATAAAAAAGCCAGAACGCAATAAATCTGCTGAGTAAAGACTCATTCTGTCTTCTTTTAAAGCATCCACAAAAGCTGGTCCATAGGTTTGCATGAAATAACTATCACTCATTCCTGTAAAGTGGAACATACTTTTAGCAAATACTAAAATCAATAAAACACCAAGACCAAAAACACCTGTTTGTACTAAAGCTTTTTGCTGCAATTTTGGTTCGTCTTTTGCTTTAAAAAACGATTGTAATCCCATAACAGCAAGCACAGGAAAACACAATTCTAATATAACCTGAATAGAAGATACTGCTCTAAATTTATCATACATTGGAACGTATTCGATAAAAAAGTTTGTTAAAGCAGAGAAATTTTTTCCCCAGGAAAGTATCAATGTAAACAAAGCTCCTGTAAGAAATACATATTTTATTTTTCTTTCATCAATAAATAAAGCCAATACTGCTAAAAAGAAAACTACAACTCCTATATATGCCGGTGCAGAAACGATAGGCTGATCTCCCCAATAAGTTGGCATTCCTGACACAAAATCCTGAGCTTGTTCTGACGGTACTCCTTGTTCTATCATAAAAGAGTACATACGGCTATCTATACCTACGTTTTCGTGACTTGAACCTCCAAAAATTCTTGGTGCAATTAAGTTCAGACTTTCTGCAATTCCATAACTATATTCTGTAATATAGTCAGTTGTCATAGATGCTGTTGTTTGATTTTTTGACCCATCAGGATTAAAAGTCAATTCGCTTTTATCACGAATACTATATTTAGCATATTCGCTTGTAGCCATTAAATTGGTAGCATTGGCTCCAATTGCAAAAATTCCGGCTACAGCCAAAGTTCCTATTGCAATCAAAAGTGGCTTGTATTCTCTTTCCTTAATAAATTGAAAAGCAAAATATCCTGAAAGTATCAATAAGAAGATCAATAAATAATAAGTCATTTGAAAGTGATTCGCATTCACTTCAAGTGCAACCGCAAACATAGTGAGCAAACCGCCCCAAATATATTTTTTCTGGAAAACCATTATAAATCCGGCAATAACCAATGGCATATAAGCAATTGCATGCGCTTTTGCATTATGACCAACTCCTAGTATAATGATTAAATAGGTAGAAAAACCAAAGGCAATTGCCCCAATAAAAGCTTTTAGAGGATCTGTTTTTAAGACTAATAATAAACCATAAAAACCTAAGAAATATAAAAACAGATAATCTGCCGGACGAGGTAAAAAACGTAAAATATCATCTACATGTCCTACTAAATCATTAGGATAATTTGCTCCTAACTGATATGTTGGCATCCCACCAAATGCTGAATTTGTCCAATAAGGTTCAGAATGTTCTGCTGCTCTAAAGTCATTTTGCTCTTTTGCCATTCCGGTATATTGAGCAATATCCGATTGGAAAATTTGTTTTCCTTGTAAAACAGGATAAAAATAAATTAAAGAAACGAGAATAAACCCTAATATAACAAGGGCATGCGGATAGAACTTATTTACTATTTTCAATTTTGGCAGGTTTGGTTAAATGATGAATCCTCTATTTTTAGGACACAAACTTAATCTATTTCTTCGTAATCAACATAATCGCCAACCTTTTTGGTTTCACGAGGATTTTTTGCATTGGCAGTATTGATGATTATCTCATCATTGTTTGTACGCGTTTTTTGCCATGTATTATCCTGACTATATTGTTGTTGTCTCTGAAAATTCTCTCCTGCTTTCTCCACGGCTTTCTTTACCAATACCGGTAAAAATATTCTAGCCAAAAACTTAAAAATATAATAAAATGCCACCATATAACATATGGCTTTTATTAAACCTGTAAAAGATGCTTCTTGCATAATCGTATAATTTTTTCCAAAATTAATAAATCCATTGTTTAAAATTAAAATATCAATCTTAAATAAATAATAAAATATAGTACATTTGAAATGCGTTATTACTTTTTAATCAAAAAATACATTTATGTTAAAAACTAAAAACTTATTTATTACAGCACTTTTTCTTGTACCGCAACTTTTTTTCGCACAATATACCGATGTAATCAATTCTAATCGTCCAGGCGAAACAATGTCTGCGTACGCAGTTGGGAAAACCGTATTTCAAGCTGAACTTGGCGTTTACGGAATTAAAGAAAAACACGATCTACTAGACTATAACGCAAACGGTTTTGGCACCGATTTAACGCTGCGATATGGCGCATTTCTTGAAAAGCTGGAATTTATTCTTGATCTTCAATATCAAATGGAGAATTTTGATACTCCTTATACCTCTTATAAAAAAAACAACTTCAGACAAACTGTTTTGGGAGCTAAATATTTGATTTACGATCCTTACAAAAACTATAAAAGAACCGACAATATATACAGCTACAAAGCTAATCGCAGCTTTGACTGGCATTCATTAATCCCGGCAGTTTCATTGTTTGCAGGAGCAAATTTTGTTGGCGCTGATAATCCTTATTATTTCTCTCCTCAATCTGCTATTTCTCCAAAAGTAGCATTGATCACTCAAAACCTTTTTGGAGGCGGAAAATGGGTTTTTGTAACCAATATTATCGCGGATTACATTGGAACAGATTATCCTAGTTATGGTTACGTATTGACTTTGACTCACGGATTTAATGATAAATGGTCTGGTTTTATCGAAAATCAAGGTTATAAAAGTGATTTTTACAGCGATGCTATTCTTCGTGGCGGAGCAGCTTATTTAATTAATCCGAATCTTCAGGTTGATGCCTCTATAAGTACTAACTTCAAAAATACACCTTCTATATTATATGGAGGCGTTGGCATTTCATGGCGTTATGACGGTCGTTACAAAGAGAAAGAAATAGAATATAAAAGCAATGAAAAAGCTAAAAAGAATAAGGATAACGATTTAGAGAAAAAAGAAGTCGATTATCAGGAAAAAGAAAGAAAACGTAAATCGAAATACGAATAAGAATTTAATAATCAAACTTCTCCAAAAGAAACACATTATAATACCATTTGAATGATTACAATAAAAGAAGCCAAGTCTAAAAAAGAAATAACCGAGTATATAAAATTTCCGTTTTCGTTATACAAAGACAATCCATATTGGGTTCCGCCTATAATTGCAGATGAATTAGAATCATTTGACAAAACAAAAAACCCTGCTTTTGATAGTGCCGAAGCTTATTTTTATCTGGCATACAAAAACAATGAAATCGTTGGTAGAATTACGGCTATTATAAATTGGTCTGAAGTTAATAATCAACACAAAAGGAAAGTTCGTTTTGGCTGGTTTGATGTTATTGACGATATCGAAGTTACAAAAGCTTTATTGGACAAAGTTTATGAATTAGGAAGACAGCACAATCTTGAACACGTTGAAGGCCCAATGGGATTCTCAAATCTGGATAAAGTTGGAGTTCTTACAGAAGGTTACGACCAAATGGGAACGATGATTACATGGTACAATAATCCGTATTATGTAACTCATTTTGAAGAATTAGGCTTCAAAATGGAAAAAGAATATATAGAAAGTATATTTCCTTTTTCGAACGTTAAACCTGAATTTTTCTTGAAAGCGCAAGAATTAATCAAGAAAAGATACGGTTTGCGTGCTCTGACTTTCACTAAGACAAAAGATATTATGCCACATGTGGACAAAATGTTTGATTTGTTTAATGAATCTTATGCAAGTTTAGCTTCGTTTGTGGCTATTTCAGATGTTCAGAAAGAGTATTTTAAAAAGAAATACATCAGTTTTATCAATCCGGAATACATCAAATTTGTGGTTGATAAAGATGATAACTTGGTTGCTTTTAGCATTGTAATGCCAAGTTTTTCTGAAGCTTTACAAAAAGCAAAAGGAAAGTTATTCCCATTTGGATTTATTCATTTATTGAAAGCTCGTAAAAAGAGTAAAGATGTTGTTTTTTACCTTATCGGAGTTCATCCTGATTACCAAAACAAAGGTGTTACAGCGATTATCTTTGATGAATATTTTAAAACTTTCTCTGAAAAAGGAATCCAGAATTGCATCAGAACACCGGAATTAGCAGAAAACACAGCGATTCATTTATTATGGAAAAACTTTGATCCAAAAGTTCATTGCAGAAGAAAAACATATTTAAAATATCTATAAATAATTATTTAAAAAATACAAAAAATCCCATTCAACGTATTGAATGGGATTTCTTTTTGCTACAATTTTTTTATTTCTTTATTTCTTTATTATTGAGGACAATCAACTTTTGTCAAAGTATTTTTTGCGTCAAATTTTAATTTCTTTTTATCTTTAAAAGTTACTTTATTATTTGCATCTACTACATCTCCATATCCTTCAATTAGAGTTCCGTCTTTTTGTAAAAAAACTACTTCTCGAACAGATGAAACTCCTTCAGATACAAAAGTATAATCTGCAACCAAGGTATCACCTTTCATGTTTCCTATTAAAGTTCCTTCGTTTTTATCTTTTCCGGTTAAGTTGTAACTTAATTTTCCATTTACTTCCTGATGTGAATTTACATTAAAACTCAATGCAACGATATTACCATTTAATCTCGATGCAAAACACTGATCTCCCGCTGGCTCTACAACCTCAGCTTCTTTTGGAGGATCTGGCATAATTTCAGGTGCAGGCTCTGCCTTTTTGCAAGAAACTAAAACAACTAAAATAATTACTGTTATTGCTAATACTTTTTTCATAATGCTATTTTTTACTGTGGTTTACAAATATAAATTTACTTTAAATAAAAAAAATCCATTCGCATAACGAATGGATTTTTTTACATAATTCCCATATTAGGAATTTATTTTCTAGAAATTAAGCATCTAAATCAACTGTAGTTCTGCTTGCAATTTCTTTATAAGTACCGTTTTCTAATTTTTCACGAATAGCTTCAAATGCTGTTAACGTTTCGTCGATATCAGCTAAAGTATGTGAAGTTGTTGGAATCATTCTCAACAAAATAATTCCTTTTGGAATTACAGGATAAATTACAATCGACAAGAAAATACCGTAGTTTTCTCTTAAATCGTTTACCATTACCATTGCTTCAGGAACACTTCCTTGTAAATAAACTGGTGTTACGCAAGTATTTGTATCTCCAATATTGAAGTTTCTAGAACGTAATCCGTTTTGTAATGCATTTACATTTTCCCAAAGTTTATCTTTCAATTCCGGGTGATTACGCAATAACTCTAAACGTTTCAAAGAACCAATTGTTTGAATCATTGGCAATGCTTTTGCAAACATTTGAGAACGTAAATTATATTTTAAATAATCAATAATATCTTGATCTGCAGCTACAAAAGCTCCAATATTAGCCATTGATTTTGCAAACGTAGAGAAATAAACATCAATACCATCCTGAACTCCTTGCTCCTCACCTGCTCCAGCTCCTGTTTTACCAAGAGTACCAAAACCGTGTGCATCATCAACTAATAAACGGAAATTATATTTTTCTTTTAAAGCAACAATTTCTTTTAATTTTCCTTGTTGTCCTCTCATTCCAAAAACACCTTCTGTAATAAAAAGAATTCCACCACCTGTTTCTGTAGCCATTTTAGTAGCACGTTGCAGGTTTTTTTCCATACTTTCAAGATCATTGTGTTTGTATGTAAAACGTTTACCCATATGCAAACGAACACCATCAATAATACAAGCATGAGAATCTACATCATAAACAATAATATCATTTTTAGTTACTAAAGCATCAATAATAGACACCATTCCCTGATAACCAAAATTCAATAAATAAGCAGCTGGTTTCATTACAAACTCAGCCAATTCATTTTCTAATTGTTCATGGTATTTAGTATGTCCTGACATCATACGAGCTCCCATTGGGTAAGCTGCACCGTATTGTGTTGCAGCATCAATATCCGCCTGACGAACCTCCGGATGATTTGCAAGACCTAAATAGTCATTCAAACTCCAATTTAAAATATCTTTTCCACCAAATTTCATTCTTGGACCAAGTTCTCCTTCTAATTTAGGGAATACAAAATACCCCTCAGCTTGTGAAGCCCATTTTCCTAATGGCCCTTTATTGTTCTGAATTCTTTCGAATAAATCTTTTACCATAAATATATTTTGAAGTAATAATTTTTATTTATACAGGGTGCAAAAATAATGATTATTATTCTAAAATAGAGTCAGGTAATTATTTTTATTAAAAAATATTGCCATCAGGGACTTCCCAGAAAAAAAGCCAGTTAAATCTAAATCTCTTTTATGAGATTAAACTTTCAAAAAAGAATAATTACACTTAAAAGAGCACTTAAAAAGTAAGCAATACATGACTTTTATCATAATAAAAGACAAAATTGTCTTTTATATTTACTTCAGATTTAAACTAAAATAAAACCAAATTATCATGAAAAAGAAGTACAAAATTTCAAGTCAAATCAGAATCTTTTTTTTTACCATTTGTACAATAATGATTGTATCATCCTGTAAAAAAGAAACAACTCCAAGCGATTACACTAAAATCATTACAGACGGACAAATGGAAGCCGAACTTACGGCACCACCTAAAGTTCCTAAACCTATTGGCAATAGATCTGCCATGAAACTAAAGGTTAATATGGAAATAAAAGAACAGGAAGGTATCATGACCGATGGTGTAAAATATACCTACTGGACATTTGGTGGTTCTGTACCCGGAAGCTTCATTAGAACCCGTGTTGGAGACGAAGTTGAGTTTCATTTAAAGAATCATCCTGATAATAAATTACCTCATAATATTGACTTACATGCCGTTACTGGTCCTGGCGGTGGTGCAAGTTCTTCATTGGTCGCTCCGGGTCATGAAAAGGTATTTAGTTTTAAAGTAATAAATCCTGGCTTATATGTATATCATTGCGCGACTGCACCTGTAGGAATGCACATTGCGAACGGAATGTATGGTTTAATTTTGGTCGAACCAGAAGGCGGACTTCCTCCAGTTGACAAAGAATATTATGTGATGCAAGGTGATTTTTATACGCAAGGCGAATATGGAGCAAAAGGACTTCAGCCTTTTGATATGAACAAAGCAGTTAAAGAAACTCCTGATTATGTAGTTTTTAACGGAAAAGTAGGTTCGCTTACTAATGGAAATGAGCTTACCGCAAAAGTAGGCGAAACAGTACGATTATTTGTTGGAAATGGCGGTCCAAACTTAGTTTCCTCTTTTCACGTTATTGGCGAAATATTCGATAATGTTCATGTAGAAGGTGGCGCATTAATCAACAAAAATGTTCAAACTACTTTAATTCCAGCCGGTGGTTCAGCTATTGTTGATTTTAAAGTCGAGACTCCGGGAAATTTTATCATAGTAGATCACTCCATATTTAGAGCATTTAATAAAGGTGCTTTAGGAATTCTGAAAGTTGAAGGTAACGAAAATAAAAAGATTTATTCAGGAACAATCCAAGAAGGAATCTATTTGCCTGAAGGCGGAACAATCCAGAATATGCCTGTAGTCAAAACAGCAAAAACAGCAATTCCTAAGAGAACAATCGCTGAGAAAATTAAAATTGGAAAAGAAATATTCGGGACAACCTGTTTTGCCTGCCATCAATCTGAAGGACAAGGAATTCCGCATGCTTTCCCTCCACTTGCAAAATCAGATTATCTAAACGCTGATTCTAAACGTGCTATTAAAACAATTTTACATGGTTTAAGTGGGGAAGTAACCGTAAACGGGGAAAAATTTAACAGCATTATGCCAGCGCAAAACTTATCTGATGATGAAATTGCCAATGTTATGACTTACATCTATAACAGTTGGGGAAATAATAAAACTGAAGTAACTCCTGAAATGGTAAAATCCCAACGATAATAGCAGCAATAATATGCGAAAAAGCATTTTAATTATTATTCTTTTCCTTGCTCAAATTCCATCTATAAATGGGCAGGAATCGAGAATGGTTCCGATAAAAGAGGGCACTTTTGTCCCTCTTTACGGAGCTACAGCAAAAAAACCGGTAAACGTTAGATCGTTCTATATTGATGTCTATCCTATAACGAATAGCGAGTATTTGAGCTTTATTAAAAAGAATCCAAGCTTTAGTAAATCCAAAATAAAAGGAATTTTTGCCGATAAAAGTTATTTATCTTATTGGAAGTCTGATTTTGATTTTGGAAATGCAAATCCTAAATCTCCTGTTGCAAATGTTTCATGGTTTGCTGCCAAAAAATATTGCGAATGTCAAGGAAAACGCTTACCAACAATGGATGAATGGGAATATGTGGCTATGGCCGATGAAAAAAAAATTGATGCCAGAACCAAAGCAGAATTCAACAAATACATTTTATCCTGGTATGAAAAATCAAAAACATACGAAAATCCAATAGGTAAAACCTTTCAAAATTATTGGGGCGTTTATGACATGCACGGATTAGTATGGGAATGGACCGCTGATTTTAACAGCATTTTTTTATCTGGAGAATCCAGAAAAGACAAAAGCCAAGACAAAAACCTTTTTTGCGGTGCCGCTTCTGTCAACGCAACAGATTTAATGGATTATGCTGCTTTTATGCGATATGCCTTTAGAGGAAGTCTTAAAGCGCAATATTCAACGCGAAATCTAGGATTTCGATGCGCCAGTACAACAAAACTATAATAACAAAATCATTCTAAAATGAAGAAATCAATAATTACGTTTTTTATTCTTCTCGTTACTTTACAAAGCTGTAAAGATTCTAAAAAAGAAGCAACTAAACCTGTAGCAAAAACCAAAGAGATCACAGATTTATCTATTTACAATTTGCCTTCACAATGGACTACTCAAGACGGAAAAAACATTGAACTCAAAAGTCTTAAAGGAAATGTCCTTGTTATGGTTATGATCTACACTTCCTGCAAAGCTGCTTGCCCAAGATTAGTCGCAGACATGAGAGATATTGAAAAAAAACTGGATCTGAAAACTAAAAAAAATGTCAAACTTATTCTGGTAAGCATTGATCCGAAAACAGATACTCCACAAAAATTAAAAGCGTTTGCAATAGCCAATAATATGAATCAAAACCCTTGGATCTTTCTTCGTTCTACAGAAGATAATACAAGAGAATTTGCTGCGGTTCTGGCCGTAAATTACAAACAAATATCTCCTATGGAATTTTCACATTCGAACATTATAAGCGTTTTTAATCCTGATGGCGAATTGATATTTCAGCAAGAAGGTTTGGGCGTAAATAATAATGAAACAATAGAAAGAATAAATCAAGAAGCTCAAAAAATATAGGTTAAAGGTTGATTCGTAAAAGAGCAAGAGAAGATTTTAATTAATTGACTCTTGCTTTTTTTTGCTCATTATTGAACTAATAATCAACATTAAACCACTGACTATAAAAACACTAGTTCCAAAAATACTTTCATAATATCCAAAAAGCAATCCTCTATTTTTATAAAAAAACAAACCTTGCAGAAACAATATTATTTCGGTTAGTACATATCCTAAAAAGAAAGATTTTATTCCAATTTTAAACCAATAAGATTGAGCTGATAAAAGTTTATTCTGAATCAGTATTCCCAATAAAAATCCTGTTATGATTCCCAAAGTTGTTAAATGAATAAATCCAATAACCCAATTTCTTATTTGATGCGAAACCTCAGCAAGATCTGGAAATACCAACATTAATTGTATTCCGATTTTTAGAAATAGAGACCATAATGCTAAACCGTAAACCCATTTCGCTGTCGAATCTAAACTTGTTTTAAACTCATTTATTTGAGGTTTAAGCATATTGTAGAAATAAACAAAAGACAGCAATTGCAACAGAACTCCAAATGTATTAATTGCTTTTAAAATATTACTTTTAACGTACCAACTTATAGGAAATGCAACGGTAAAAAAAGTAGCGAGAATAAGTAATACCCAAAATGTTTTAAACTCATTTACAGCTATTTTACTTTTAAATTGTTTTAGAAACAAAGCCAAAACTGCAAATAAAAACCAACCATTAAATTGAAAATGCAGAAAAAACTGAATTGCAATTTGATAAAAAGAACTTTGTTTTCCCATCATATTTATTGCTGGCCCTAAACACCAAACTCCAAAAGTGGAAAAAACCATGAACAAAATTGCCGTCTGCAAAAGTTTTTTATCGCACGTTCTACCAATAGAACAATCTTGCCAAACCAACCAGCAAAAAACATAACTCAATAAAATATGCAACGTCGAAAATACAATCGAAAACAAAGCATATCCCTGAATTGGAAAAGAAATCATCATTCCGATAACGCTAAATTCAGTAATCCAGAATAATTGACTGTAAATTGGTTTCTGACTTTTATTTTTCGGAATAAAAAAATGAACAACCAAAACGTAAATCATCAAATAAACCCAACCCAACATTGCAACATGAGAATGTGCATGAAGCAGATAAATATAATTTATACTTTCTAACGGGAATAAATATGAAAAACGCATCAACAATCCGATAACTGACGCTATCAGAAAATTAAAAAAGCAGCAAATAATCCAACTTCTTTGAGAACTCATATCGATTTAGTTTTATTTCTTTTAAATAAAAATGCACCAAAAGCAATCAATTTTAATATGATTCAATTAGTGCATTTTCTTAATTACAATTTTTTATTTTTACGCGAACTCTGCTTCTAAAATTACAGCTTTTGGAAACAAAATATTGTTCTCAAGATGAATATGTTTATGCAAATCTTCTTCAAACTCTTTTAGCATTGCAAAAGTTACTTTATAAGTTGTACATCCGTCGCTTGGCGGAGTATAATTATTGGTCAAAAGTGCAATTTCTCTAAAACGTTCTCCTTCATTATCATGTTCCTGCATCATCATCGCAATTGGATTTGACACAGTTCCAAAAGAGGGTTGAGATAAAACTCCGTTAGATTCTTTGGTTTTTACCATTCTTTTGATAAAAGGAAATAGCATCAATTCTTCTTTTTTCATATGTTGTGAAAGCTCGCCTGCTCCTGCCGTAAACAATTCATTGATCTTAAACAATTCCGGATGACCTGAACCATGAACACTACATAATTTATCCAAAAACTTAACAAGAACACCCGTTTTATCTTCGACATAACGATGATGGGTTTTCTCGATATAATCTACTAACAAATCTAAAGGCCATGAATTAAAATCTATTGTATTACCACTTTCAGATTGAAGAACATCGTAGACATTTTGCAATAATACATCTGCGTCTATTTTTTGTTTTTCGCAAACCTCATCAATCGTTCTGTTGCCTTTACAGCAAAAATCGATTTGATATTTTGTAAATACTGCAGCTGTTCTAAAATCCTGTGCTACAAATGAACCAACTGTTTTATTTTTTAAATTTTCCATTCTACTTTTTATTTAATTATTATTTACTTGAAAATACAATAAAAGACAATTTTATCTTTTATTGCAATATTAAAAAACTCTAGCACTCAAAAGCATTAGAGTTTATACTTTATTCTACTATTAAAACGCCTTTCATCATAGCAAAATGCCCTGGAAAAGTACATAAAAAGTTATAAGTTCCTTTTTTATCAATGGTAAACTCGATTGTATCCTCTTCACCTCCGCCAAGTAATTTAGTATGAGCAACAATTGAGGCTTTTTCTGAAGCAGGAATATAATCCGTGTCTTTTGCAGTAATTGCTTTTGCAGCAAAAGCAGCTTCATCTGTACCTTCTTGCAAAATCACTACATTATGTCCCATCGCTACTTTTGGCGTTTGTCCAACGTGTTTTAGCGTTAACGTAATTGGTTTTCCGGCAACAGCGTGCAATTCTGTTTTATCAAACTGCATTTGGTCATTTCCTTCTATAACAATAACATTGCTTACAGCCGGAGTTTCTCCTTCGCCAGTTGGTTCACAAACTTCTGTTTGATCATCTGTTGGCGTTGTTTCTTTTTTTCCGCAAGAAGTTATTGCTAAAGCTCCCATTAGCATTACCATCGAAATTTTGACTTTTTTATTCATTATATAAGTATTTAAATTATAATCTTTTATTCGCTTTTATTCAATATTTTTAAATAAAAATCTCCTGAATTTACTCCCGAAGCCAACTGTTCTAATGTTGTATTGGTGAGCATTGCCAATAACAATTCGCGGATTTTTTTAAAGTCATTATGAACCGGACAAGGATGCGTTTCTGAGCATTCTTTTAGTCCAATACCGCAACCTTTATATATAGTGTCTCCATCAATGGCGTCGACAATCTGAATTAACTTTATCGTTTTTACAGCTTCATTCGAAACTTCAAAACCACCGCCTACTCCTTTTGCCGAAACAATGATATTATTCTTGGTAAGAATCTGCATTATTTTGGCCGTAAAAGGTTCCGGAGAATCAATTTCTTTTGCCACATCTTTTATTCCAACTCGAATCCCTTCTGAAGATTTGGTTGCAATAAATATAGAAGCCCGAATGCCGTACTCACACGCTTTTGAAAACATATAAAAAGGATTAAATTCATTACAAATATATTTAAACCTTTATTAAAAGACAAATTTATCTTTAATTAGTTTTTATAAAAAATATCTTATTTATAATCAAAATAATTAATATCCGTAAAAAGACTTATTTAAGATCAAATTCCCATAAAACCAATTTTAGTTTTACCTTTGGAAGTATCTAATTTTTTAATACATAAATAATGGCTTTAAGCAACTCCAAAGATTTAAAATTAGCCGTTCTTATTGATGCCGACAACGTTCCATACAGCAACGTAAAAGGTATGATGGAAGAAATAACAAAGTTTGGAACACCAACCACAAAACGTATTTATGCAGACTGGACTAAACCGAATTCTAACGGTTGGAAAGGTGTTTTACTAGAACATGCCATTACTCCTATTCAACAATATAGTTATACTGTTGGGAAAAATTCCTCAGATTCTGCTCTGATTATTGATGCAATGGATTTGCTTTATTCCGGTAAACTGGATGGTTTTTGTATTGTTTCAAGCGACAGTGATTTCACCCGTTTAGCGATTCGATTGAGAGAATCCGGTATGAAAGTTATTGGTATTGGAGAAAAGAAAACTCCAAACTCCTTTATAGTTGCCTGTGACAGGTTTATATACATTGAGGTTTTGGATGGAGCAATTCAGAAGAAAAAACCAAAAGTAACGACTACTACAACAGATGCTAAAAAACCGGTTGAGAAACCTGCCGAAAAAGCGTTGCATAAAATCGATAAACAAACTATTGAACTTATTGAAGCCACAATCGAAGATATTGAAGACGATGATGGCTGGGCATTCTTAGGCGATGTTGGGAACTTAATCGTAAAGAAAAAACCAGAATTTGACCCAAGAAATTATGGTTTTTCTAAGCTTACGCCAATGCTAAAATCGTTGACCGATATTCTTGAAATCGACGAAAGAGAATCTGATAAGAAAGGCATTAAACATGTTTACGTTAGATTACGATTCAATTAATTACTAATATTATTACCTATTAAAATTTTGAAAACATGAGAAAAAAATTCTTTATCTACGGATTCTTATTGTTTCTAATTGTTGCAGCAACGTATTATTATACTGATCGCGGTTTTTTACTGGTTATTATCATACCAATACTTTTGGTTATTGGTGTTTATAATGCACTTCAGAAAAAGCATGCCATTTTAAGAAATTTTCCTGTTTTAGGATATTTCAGATATTTGTTTGAAATGATTGCACCAGAAATTCAGCAATATTTTATCGAAAGATCTACTGACGGAAAACCTTTCTCCAGAAATCAACGTTCTTTAGTATATCAAAGAGCCAAAAATATAGATTCAAGTACGCCATTTGGAACACAGCAAAATCTAAATCATGACAGTTATGAAGGTATAAAACATTCTATTTTTCCGGCAAAAGTAAACGAAGAATTACCTCGTGTATTAGTTGGAGGAAAAGATTGTAAACAACCATATTTGGCTTCTTTATTTAATGTATCAGCGATGAGTTTTGGTTCGCTTAGCGAAAATGCAGTTCGTGCCATTAATATTGGTGCTAAAAAAGGAAACTTCTATCAAAATACAGGAGAAGGTGGTTTAACCGAATTTCATCTTGCCGGCGGTGGCGATATTACCTGGCAAATTGGTACAGGATATTTTGGTTGTCGTGATGCTCAAGGAAATTTTAGTCCTGAAAATTTTTCAGAAAAAGCCAATCTTCCTAATGTTAAAATGATTGAAATTAAGCTTTCGCAAGGTGCAAAACCTGGTCACGGTGGTGTACTTCCGGCAGCTAAAAATACAGAACAAATTGCAAAAATAAGAGGCGTTGAACCTCACACCATGATTCTTTCGCCTCCAGGTCATCATGCTTTTTCAGACATAAAAGGACTTATTCGTTTTATTGCTCAATTGCGTGAATTATCAAATGGAAAACCAATTGGATTCAAACTTTGTATTGGAAACACAGTCGAATTTGAAGCGATTTGCCACGAAATGATTGCCGAAGATATCTTCCCTGATTTCATAACTATTGATGGTGCCGAAGGAGGAACCGGAGCTGCTCCGCTAGAATTTGCAGATGGTGTTGGAATGCCTTTTGAGCCTGCTTTAATATTTGTAAACAAAACTCTGATTCGCTTAAATATCCGTGATAAAATACGCATTATTGGTAGTGGAAAAATCATTTCGGGTTATTCTATTTTGCATGCAATCGCTTTAGGAGCAGATATGTGTAATAGTGCACGTGGTTTTATGTTTTCGCTAGGCTGTATTCAGGCATTACGTTGTCACAATAATGAATGTCCAACGGGAGTTGCCACTCAAAATAAAATGCTGATGAAAGGTTTGGTTGTCACCGATAAATCAGATCGTGTTTATCATTTTCATAAAAACACACTACATTCTGCAAACGAACTTTTGGCTGCAGCCGGCAAAAAGAGCTTCTCAGATGTTGACCCTAGTATTTTCATGCGTGGAGACGAATTTGCGCATCTATCAGACCTTTATTTTCCTGATATTCTAACAAATGTTACGAAACATTAAACATAAAAAAAGCCTCTTTGAAATTTAACAAAGAGGCTTTTTTGTTTAGAATTATGTATTACAACTTTATTTCAAATTAAAGTTTCGCCGTTTCTTTACCAGTTGTTGCAGCAGCTTTACCTTCTAAAACAGCCAATTCTTCTTTATCTACCAATTGCTGTGCAAGGATAATATTATTATAAGATAAAAAGTACACATCAAACTTTACTCCTTCTTCGATTAATTCCGGAGAAATCTGATCATTTTTAATCATTTCTTTCAGCAAACCCGGAAAAGTCTCCTGATAAGCCAGTTTGTTTGCAGGTGTACCTTCTAAATTAGTTTCAATTCTTATTTCAATCTTATTGTCATTCAAAAATGCTTTGGCACTTGTACTAACTACATTTCCACCTTTTATAGAAGATGTAGTATTATAATTGCTCACATGTTCCTGAATTTTTTGCTTCGTGTTTTTACAACTTACAAGCAACAATACAAATGCAAAAAGAAATGCGATTTGGGTAATTTTTTTCATAATTTTTTGGTTTTTAGGTTATTTTTTAACTCAAACATAACAAACTTATAACACAAAAACAACATTCGTTATAAAAAATAAAAAATATAATTATTTGACTACAACTTAATTAGAACCAAAATTCAAAAGTAGTATTAAAAACAAAAAAAAGTCCCTTTAAAAAATTAAAGAGACTTTTTAATAAACATAAATCGACTTGTTATTTCATTAATTCAGCCAATTCTTCCTTATTAATTATCTTTTTTGCCAAAACTGTATTATCATCGGCCAAAAAATACACATCAAATTGCACTCCTTCCTCAATTAATTCTTTAGGAATCTGATCCTTCTTTATCATATCACTTAACAATTTAGGAAACACAATATTCGACGCTATTTTATTAGGTTCTTCTTGTTTTAAATCAGTTTCAAAACGCAATTCAATTTTATTGTCATTTATATATCCTCTCGCAGTTGTAAGCGTCACATGATCAGCCTTAAAACTTTTGGCAGCAGCATTATAAGAAACAACATATTCCTGAAGTTTTTGTTTTGTGTTCTTGCAGCTAATCAGCATCAAAACCACCATAATAGCAAACGAGATTTGGCTTATTTTTCTAATCATAATATTTTATTTTAGTTTCTGAAGTCTTAAAAGTGCTTCAAGATAATAATAATCTGCATAATTTATAGAACAATCAATTTCACTTCCGGCTGGTTTATGTCCTGTCGAATGAAGCAAAAAAGCTGAGTTTACATCATGACTTTGATAATGATCTGAAAGTGAAATAATCATTTTTTTAGACTTCGTTAAATATTCACTTTTCAAAGTTTTATCTTTTGTATAAGAACTCAATTCAATAAGTGCCGAAGATACAATAGCCGCCGCCGAAGCATCTCTTGGCTCATTTGGAATTCCCGGTGCATTAAAATCCCAATACGGAATTAAATCATCCGTTTTCAATCTATCCAGATATACGCGTGCTAATTTATGAGCAAAATCTAAAAATTTAGGATCTTTTGTCTCTCTGTAAACCATCGTAAAGCCATAAATCGCCCACGCCTGACCTCTCGCCCACATACTATCGTCGCTGTAACCCTGGGCTGTAATTCCTTTTATTTTCTTACCGGTTTCATAGTCATAAATCAATACATGATACGCCGAATTATCAGGTCTAAAATGGTTATTCATGGTAGTTTCGGCGTGTTTGACAGCAATATCATACAACTCTTTATTTCCTCCGTTTTTAGAAGCCCAAAAAAGCAATTCTAAATTCATCATATTGTCTATAATCGTATTATGTCCACCATATTTATTATGCGGCCATGATAAAATAGTTCCAACTTTTGGATTAAAAAGTGTTGCCAAAGTATCGGCAGTTTTTAGGATAACATCTTTATAAGCGGGATTTTTAGTCAAACGATATCCATTTCCAAAACTATTAAAAATCTGAAAACCCAAATCATGATCATTTGCTTTGCTTACAGACAATGGTTTTAAAAACTCACTGAATTTATCGGCTTCTTTTTCCCATTTTTTATCTCCAGTTGCTTCATATAAATACCACAATTCTCCCGGCCAAAAACCACTCGTCCAATCTTTATAATCAACAAATTTCCATTCTTTGCTTCCTGTTGGAATACTTCTGGGAGAAGTTCCATCATTCGGAATCACTTTTAAAGTCTCAGAAGCCTGAGTTGCGCAATATTCAAACTGCTTTTTAATATTAAAGGAATTATCTTTTTGAGAATAACTTATATTTCCCAAAAGAAATAAAGTCAAAATCAGCGCTGTAAATCTTGTATTCATGTGGTTATTTTTTGATAGTAGTTTATAGAATTGATAAATTTATAAAATAAGTCGAACCAATCCGAATCTTTGTATTTTTGTTTACCCAAAAAAGTACAAACGATACCAACTAAAACTGAAACTTGAAAAAATCCAGAATCTATTATTCCATTTTATTTCTAATGACGATTTTTCTTGGAATCATGTCAAGAAAAATTCCTCAAGTACCTTTAATTATTGGCGATTTTCTATATGCTGTTATGATTTACTTCTTAATAAGAATCCTATTTCCGGAGAAGAAAATCTTATACATTATAATTACTCCTTTATTAATATGTTACAGCATCGAGTTTCTACAACTCTATCAAGGAAACTGGATGATAGGACTTAGAAAAACCCTTTTTGGAAGATATGTTCTTGGACAAGGCTTTCTGTGGAGTGATATTCTGGCTTATACGTTTGGAATTGTTGTTGTTTCTAGTATTGAAAGAATTGTTTTAAAATACAAAGCTTTATAAAGCATTAACTTTATCAAACTCTTTACGCTCTTGTAAATCTGACAGGTTTTAAAAACCTGTCGGGTTTAGCGCAAACCTCGCAATCATAATCAACAATCTTGTCATTGCGAGGAACGAAGCAACCACACTAAGAAGAGTTATTGAGAGATTAAGCAAGTGAGATTGCTTCGTTCCTCGCAAAGACCAATCTTTGTCGAGCTACTTACGGAGATTCTTCGTTCCTCAGAATGACAAAGATTGGCGATTACAATTACCATAAGACAAATTAATCAAGTGTCTGCGTTATTTTATCAATATTCAAACTATTTGCCATTGCAGTAAAGATGTCATAATACACAGATTTGTTATCGTAAAGTTCATCATGCGCACCTTGTTCGATACATTTTCCTTTTTCTAGAACTATAATATGTGAAGCATCGATAATTTGAGAAATACTATGCGAAATAATAATTACCGTTCTGTCTTTTTTTATTGCGTCTAATGATTTCTTAATTTGCTCTGTTGCAATTGCATCTAAACTTGCTGTAGGCTCATCTAAAAAAATAATTGGCGGATTCTTTAGAAACAATCTTGCAATCGCGATTCGTTGTTGTTGTCCGCCGGAAAGCAAATGCGCATCAGAATCATAACCTTTTGGCAACTGCATTACTTGTTCATGAATGTAAGCTTGTTTTGCCGCGTCTATAATCTCAGTTTCTGTGGCTTCAGGATTTCCGTAGAGAATATTTTCTGCTACTGTGCCTTTAAAAATGTGATTTTTCTGCAAAACTAATCCAATATTTTTTCGCAGAAAATCAGTATCATAATCGTTTAAGTCAACTCCATCTAAATAAATTTTCCCTGAAGACGGCAAATAAAACTTATCCAATAAATTAATAACGGTACTTTTTCCGGCGCCGCTTAAACCAACCAAAGCGGTTGTTTCATTGGGTTTTATAGTGAAATTAATATCCGAAAGTGCTTTGGTTCCATTTGGATAAGCAAAATCAACATTTTTGACTTCGATCAATCCAATAATTTTTTCAGGAATATAAGTTCCGCTGGTTTCTTTTTCATTTTCTGATTCTAAAATATCGAAGAAACCTTCTGAATAAATCAAGGCGTCATTTACTTCATCATAAATACGATGCAATTGCCTGATTGGTGACGAAACATTATTAAACAGCATAATATGAAACATGATCGCGCCAATTGTCATTTTATTATTCAAAACAAAATAAGCAGTAAGTATGATGATAATTACAACGCCTATTTGTTCAATAAAACCTTTAATGCTTTCAAAAATAAAACTGGTTTTTCTTGTCGCCAATTGATTTTCGGTCATCTCAAATTGAATTTTCTGATGGCGATCTGCTTCCATTGGTTCTCGCACAAAGGATTTAATTACCGTTATGGATTCAATTAAACTAATGATTCCGTTATTCTTTGTTTCGCGATAATTACGCATTCTTCTTCTAAAGCCACTTAATTTACTGGCTTGTAATTGGCTAACATAAAAATAAATTGGGATAATAAATAAACTCACCAAACCGACATAAAAATTGGCATAAAACATCAAGATCAAAGCCACAAACGCATTGGCAAACAATGGCATAATATCAATGAAGAAATTCTGAACCAATTTTGTCAAACTACTGATTCCTAAATCAATTCGGGTTTGAAGTTTTCCGCTTTCATTTTCGCCTGACGTATAAAATTCCATTCTATAGCTTAGAATTTTCTCTACAATGGTTTGCGAAATATCTCGGGTTATAAAGATTCGTAGTTTTTCTCCATAGAATTTCTGTCCAAATTGTACTACTGAATAAATCAATTCTTTAGAAAGCAAAACAATACTTATTATACCTAATAAATGAAATCCTTTAGATAATGGTTCATGCGCCACCATTAAATTACTAATCGTATCAACGGTATATTTTAATATCAATGCATTTACCTGTGCTGCAAATGAGCCCAAAAAAGTTAGCAGCAGCGTTGCAATTACCATTTTTCGATAGGGTCTGACGAAAGGCGTAATTTTTTTATATAGTGCGGATATCTCCATTTATTTTTATTTTTTGGGCAACTATCAAATATAAGAATTCTAAATTTGTGTTTCAAAAATTGTCGTACCTTTAAATTCAATATTATGAAACTCGTTTTTGCATCAAACAATCAAAATAAAATTAAAGAAATTCAAAGTATTCTAAACGGATCTATACAGTTATTAAGTCTTGAAGATATTGGCTGTTTTGAAGAAATAGAAGAAACTGCTGATACTATTGAAGGAAATGCGATTTTGAAAGCCAATTATGTAACTGAAAAATATGGTTACGATTGTTTTGCTGATGATTCAGGTTTGGAAGTTACAGCTTTGAATGGAGAACCAGGCGTATATTCGGCCAGATATGCCGGCAAACAACGCAATGCCGATGATAATATGAACAAACTTTTGGATGCTTTGAAAGACAAATCAGATCGCAGCGCACAGTTCAAGACCGTTATTACATTAAATATAAAAGGAGAACAACATTTATTTACCGGAATTGTTAAAGGAAATATTACTTTGGAAAAAACAGGAAATCAAGGTTTTGGGTATGATCCAATTTTTCAACCGGAAAATTACACTGAAACTTTTGCCGAATTGCCTTTAGAAATCAAAAATAAAATTGGTCATCGTGGAAAAGCAACTCAGCAACTGATTGATTTTCTGAACTCAACAAAATAATTGTTTAAAATACAACATTTTAGAGTCGGAATTTTATATTTCACGACGTTTTTTTTTGGAAATTTCTCCAATATCTTGTAAAAATCATTTTACATTAAACATAACTTTTTGATAATCAAATCATAACAAATACATAATTCTTAAAATAGCATTAGTTTATCTGAATAATTAACAGTAATTTTGCACCCTATTTTAAAAACACATATGAATAAATTTGAACAATTAGGATTGAATGAATCGTTACTGAAGGCGATTTTAGATCTAGGATTTGAAAATCCGTCAGAGGTACAGGAAAAGGCGATTCCCCTATTATTGGAAAAAGACACAGATATGGTTGCGTTGGCTCAGACAGGGACAGGGAAAACGGCAGCTTTCGGTTTTCCGCTAATTCAAAAAATTGATGCTGACAATAGAAACACACAAGCATTAGTTTTATCGCCAACACGAGAACTTTGTTTACAGATTACCAACGAACTTAAAAACTACTCAAAATACGAAAAAGGTATTAATGTGGTAGCAGTTTACGGCGGGGCTAGTATTACAGAGCAAGCCAGAGAAATTAAAAGAGGTGCACAAATTATTGTGGCAACTCCGGGGAGAATGCAAGACATGATCAACAGAGGTTTAGTTAACATTAAAAATATAGATTACTGTATTCTTGATGAAGCTGATGAGATGTTGAACATGGGATTCTATGAAGACATCGTATCTATTTTATCAGATACTCCAGATCAAAAAAGTACATGGTTGTTCTCTGCAACTATGCCACAAGAGGTTGCAAGAATTGCAAAACAATTCATGAGCGAACCAGTTGAAATTACTGTTGGAGCTAAGAACTCAGGTTCTGCAACAGTTTCTCACGAATTTTACTTAGTAAATGCACGTGATCGTTACGAAGCTTTGAAGCGTTTAGCCGATGCTAATCCAGATATCTTTTCTGTGGTTTTCTGTCGTACTAAAAGAGATACACAAGCTGTAGCTGAAAAATTAATTGAAGATGGATACAGCGCTGCTGCATTGCACGGAGATTTATCTCAGGCGCAACGTGATGGTGTAATGAAATCTTTCCGTGGAAGACAAATTCAGATGCTTGTTGCTACTGACGTTGCTGCACGTGGTATTGACGTTGATAATATTACTCACGTAGTAAATTACCAACTTCCTGACGAAATTGAAACTTACAATCACCGTTCTGGACGTACTGGTAGAGCTGGAAAATTAGGAACTTCTATTGTAATTGTTACAAAAAGTGAGTTGCGTAAAATTTCTTCTATCGAAAGAATCATCAAACAAAAATTTGAAGAAAAATCTATTCCTTCTGGAATCGAAATCTGCGAAATTCAATTGTTGCACTTAGCAAACAAAATTAAAGATACTGAAGTTGATCACGAAATTGACAACTATTTACCAGCAATCAACAATGTTCTTGAAGGTTTATCTAAAGAAGAATTGATCAAGAAAATGGTTTCAGTAGAATTTAACCGTTTTATTGCTTACTACAAAAAGAACAGAGATATCTCTAATCAATCTTCTGAAAGACGTGAAAGAACTGATTCTGAGCCAAGAGAATTCAATAATAATGGAGCAGTTCGTTATTTTGTAAACATCGGTTCAAGAGACAACTTCGATTGGATGACACTTAAAGATTACTTGAAAGAAACATTAGACTTAGGTCGTGATGACGTTTTCAAAGTAGATGTAAAAGAAGGTTTCTCTTTCTTTAACACTGATCCTGAGCATACTGATAAAGTAATGGAAGTATTAAACAACGTACAATTAGAAGGACGTCGTATTAATGTTGAAATTTCTAAAAATGATGGTGGCGGAAGACGTGACCATAATGGTCGTAGCGGTGGTGGACGTTCTTCTGGAGGTCCAAGACGTGAAGGCGGAGGAAGTTTCGGTCCAAGACGTGAAGGTTCTGGTGGTGGCGGATTCAGAAGCGACAGAAACTCTGCTCCTAGAGAAGGTGGTTTCAGAAGCGACAGAAATTCATCTGCTCCAAAAAGAGAAGGTGGTTTTAGAAGTTCAGCTCCAAGAAGCGAAGGAAGTTCAGACAGAGCTCCAAGACGTTCTGAAAGCTTTGGTGATTCACCAAGACCAAGAAGACCAAGAAGAGATTAAGACTTTAATATCTTAAAATACAAAATCCCAAATTCCAGACATAATTGGAATTTGGGATTTTTTTTTACATTAGAAATCTTAGTTACTATAAATGAGTTTTGTATTTTAATCTTCCTTATCCTTTTTTATTTAAATACTAAAAGCAACACTGCTGTCTTTGTTAATTTTCTGATAATTATATTCGAATACTTCGAAATATTTAATCCCGATTTACTACTTTTAGTGCTTTAAATCAGGATATGAAATATTTCGCAGTTTTCTTTTTCACACTACTATCAGCCGTTGGTTTTGCGCAAGACACAGAATCCACAGTTCCGCAAAGGGTGTCCGGCTACATCATTAACGATAATAGTAAACAACCTCTTGCCAACGTAAATATCATCAACACCAACAAAGTGCGGGGCGCTATGTCTGATGCTAAAGGATATTTTGAAATTGATGTACAGCCAAATGATACTATTCATTTTTCTATACTTGGATTTCAATCTCTAAGAATTAGAGTTACGAATGACTGGATAAAAAATAAAGTAACGCGAATTCAGCTTACTGAAAAAGCAATCGCACTTGAAGAAGTTGTAATTGCTCCTTTTAATCTGACAGGATATCTTGAAGTCGATTCAAAATTGATTCCAACCAAAGAAAACTATCGTTATAGTATTTCAGGCCTTACACAAGGTTATGAAGCGGGTGAATATTCTCCAAATGCATTTGGAAAAGTATTAGGATCCATCTTTAATCCTGCCGATGTACTTTATGGTTTCTTTGGAAAAAACGGAAAAGAACTCAGGAAATTAAAGGACATGAAGAAAGATGATACTATTCGAAATTTATTAGAATCAAAGTATGATCGCGAAACCATTTCTGTACTTTTAGGTATTAGCAAAGATGAAATTCCTGAAATTTTACAGCGTTGTAATTATTCTGATTCTTTTATCCAATCAGCAAATGATTTACAAATCATGGACGCAATTAGTGGTTGTTATGAACAATATAAAGTCTTAAAAAGGAATTAAACTTTACTTTTAAATCAAAATATACAAATCCTCAATCTTTAAAATTGAGGATTTTTTTATGCCTTTTTCGAAATAATAAAAACCTTTCTCTTTTTACATCGCAACACTTACTCTAATAAATGTAGGCTTTCACGTTTTTTTTGACTAAATTAGATTCCCTTACTTCTATCGAAATTTAGATTCTGAAAATAATCACAAAGCGTAAAATGACTGATATCACACAAAAAATTCTAAATTTTATTGATCTTCACAAAGGCGAAGAAAACAAAAAACTAGTAATTGAAAATATTACAAGTGCTGTATCTTTTAGAGGTTCTAACATTTGGATTTTAGCTTGCGCAATTATTATTGCATCAGTAGGACTAAATGTAAATTCGACAGCAGTGATTATTGGCGCTATGTTAATTTCGCCATTAATGGGACCAATTGTTGGCGCTGGTTTTGGTTTAGGAATGTATGATTTTGAACTTGTAAAAAAATCAGTCAAAAATTTATTGATTGCAACGGTTGTTAGTTTAACAACGTCGGCGATCTATTTTTATATAAGCCCTTTTAAAGAAGCACAATCTGAGTTATTAGCGAGAACTTCTCCCAATATTTATGATATTTTAATTGCTTTTTTTGGAGGTTTAGTAGGCGTAATTGCCGTAACTCGTGTCGAAAAGGGAAACCCGATTCCTGGTGTTGCCATTGCAACCGCATTAATGCCTCCGCTTTGTACAGCCGGTTATGGTTTGGCTTTAGGTAATTATCTCTATTTTTTTGGTGCGCTTTATCTTTATACAATCAATTGTGTATTTATTTGTATCGCGACTTTTGTTATCGTAAAATATTTGAATTATCCCATTACAAAACAATTAGATCTAAAACATCAAAAACGTGTAAAATATGGTATTACCATTATGATTTTACTTTTGATTATTCCGAGTATTTATTTTGCCTACCAATTATACATTCAAAAAAGCTATAATTCCAGAACAGAAGTTTTTATCCAAAAAGAATTTCTTGATAATGATTATCCTATTATTTATAAAAAAATAAGATACAATACAGATCCCAAAAGAATCGAATTGGCATTTTTAGCCAAAAAATTTAGTGACACCGAAATTGTTGATCTTAACAAAAAACTAGTCAATTATGATTTACCAAATACAAAATTGATTATCAGACAAGACACAATTAACTTAAGAAAAGACATTATGAATCAAATTAATAGCAACCAAAGTGTTGTTGATCAAAAAGACATTCTCATCAATAATCTCCGAACTGAGTTATCACAATATCAATTCAATACGAATCAAATTAGTAATGAAGCTAAAATATTATTCCCCACCTTAACTTCTCTTGCAATTGGTAATTATACAATCGAAAACGATGCAAATAAGCCTAAAGTGATTCCCGTAATTCTGTATCAAAGCAAAAAAAATATGGATTTGCAAACTCAGCAAAAAATAAAATTATGGCTTAAAGAAAGACTTGCGAAAGACTCAATTGAAGTATATCAGCAAAATAATTAATATAAACCCAAAAATAGAACTTATATTTACCTTAAAATAAGTTAATTATCTAAATCAAAATATTATGGCAAAGAGTCAGGATGCTAAAAAAACAGCAAAAAAAGAACCGTTAAAAACGGCTAAAGAAAAGAAAGAAGAAAAAAGGGAAAAGAAAAATTCTCCTAAACGAGATTAAACTTTTTAAGTTTCCAGTCGCAGTTTTCAGTATTTATAATGAATACTGAAACTGAAAACTGAGACTCAATTCTCAGTGCAGAATTTTAGATATATCGATAATTTAAAATTAGAAGCAATGAAGAAGAATTACATTTTAAAAATTACACTTTTGTCGTTTTTATTCTTTTTAAGCGGCAAAAGCTTCTCTCAACATACTGATTTAGTAGACGATTCTCAAACTCAAGTCTTGGCAGATTCTACTAAAAATTATCTTATTCCTGATCCTACCAGTAAAGGAATGAAATGGTCAAGAACTCATAATAAATGGTTCTCAGCAAAACTAGGCTTCGCTCCTATTTTAGATTACAACGCAAATTTTCAAAATCAAGACAGTAAAAATCAAGTTGGTTCGCAAGAAAGCCGATTTGATATCAGAAGCGCCAGAGTTATGGTTAGCGGAAAAATCAATTTTAAAAATCCCTGGAAATACTTAATAAGTGTTGAATATAAGGGATTCGATCGACCAGATGAGTCAAATAATCTTGGTATTACCGATTTTAAAATTGTAATTCCTTTATCGAAAAACAGCGAACTAAACGTTGGGAAACTCAAAGAGACTTTTATTTATGAAATGGTTGGTGACGCTGCCAATTTACCTCATTTTGAAAGATTATTAAACCCCTTTTTTAATAGTCGGAATATTGGACTGATTTATCGTCATTACCTTCTCGATAACAGACTAACTATTTCTGGAGGTGTATTCAAAAATTGGCCCACAAGCGACAAAAGTTTTGAAGGCACCAGCAATACTTTTACAGCAAGAATTACCGGATTACCAAAATGGCAAAATGAAGGAAAAGAATTTATGCATGTCGCTATTGGCGCACGTTATGTAGAAGCACAAGATGGCGTAATTAGATTAAAAGGCAAAAATGAATCGAATATATCTTCTAATTATGTTGATACGGGAAACATGAATGCCAAACATCAATGGAATTTAAGTATGGAACAATTATGGAGTCTGGATAATTTTTCGGTCTTAATGGAATATGTTCACAACTGGACTGCAACAAACGATTTTGGCACAGAACAATTTAGCGGATATTACGTAACCGGAAGTTATGTTTTAAGCGGAGAACAACGTCCTTATGATCAAAAAGCAGCTTATGCAAGAAGAATTAAACCAACAGGAAAATACGGCGCTTGGGAAATATTTTCGCGTGTTGGTGCAAACGACCTTGAAACCAAAGAAATTCATGGTGGAGTTAATAATCGTTATGATTTAGGACTTAACTGGTGGGCAACTCAATACTGGAAAGCAGGAATGGTTTACGGAATTGGTAATCTTGAAAAGGACGGAATTACAGGCGTGACCAATAGTCTCCAATTTAGAATTCAGTGGATATATTAAAAGCAAAAGTGTTCAGCTTTTGAGTTATCAGATAACTGAAAACTAAAAAAACTGAACACTGAATTACTATTATTTAACTGGAATATTCGAAAGAATTTCTAATACAAATTTCCAATATTTTTGAGCTGAAGAAATACTTGCTCTCTCATCTGGTGAGTGTGCTCCGTGAATTGTTGGTCCAAAAGAAATCATATCCATATCAGGATAATTAGTCCCTAAAATTCCACATTCTAAACCAGCGTGACAAGCAACTACTTTTGGTTTTTCGTTATTTTGTTTCTCGTAAATTCCTACCAAAGTATCTAATATTTCAGAATTTACGTTTGGTGTCCAACCTGGATAAGAACCAGAAAGTTCTACTTCGCAACCTACTAATTCAAAAGCAGAACGAAGAGAATTAGCCAAATCAAATTTTGAAGTTTCTAAAGAAGAACGTGTCAAACATCCAACAGATATTTCACCATCTTTTACAATAACTCTGGCAATATTATTTGAAGTTTCAACCAAATCAGCCATATCTGCGCTCATTCTGTAAACACCGTTATGAGCAGCATAAATAGCACGAATAATTCCTTCCTGAACGCCTAAATCCATCACTTTTGCAGGTAAATCGCATTTCACGATTTCGATAGATAAATTTGGTTCCGTTGTTTTGTATTCTGCTTTAATATCGTTGATGATTTCCTGCATATCAAAAATATACGCTTCATCAAACATTTCAGAAATAATAACTTTTGCAACGCTTTCTCTTGGAATTGCATTTCTTAAACTTCCACCGTTAATTTCTGCCACTTGCAAACCAAAGTTTTCAAAAGCATCAAATAACAAACGGTTCATGATTTTATTAGCATTTCCTAAACCTTTATTGATATCCATTCCTGAATGTCCGCCATTTAAACCTTTTACGGTAATAATATGACCAACTGATCCTTCCGGAACTTCTTCTTCATGATAAGTTCTTGTTGCTGTTACATCGATTCCACCCGCGCAACCTATGTCAATTTCATCATCTTCTTCTGTATCTAAATTCAATAGAATCTGACCTTGAAGAATTCCTCCTTTTAAGTTTAACGCTCCCGTCATTCCAGTTTCTTCATCGATTGTAAACAATGCTTCAATTGCCGGATGCGGAATATCTTTGCTTTCTAAAATAGCCATAATTGTCGCTACTCCAAGTCCGTTGTCAGCACCAAGAGTTGTACCACGCGCGCGAACCCAGTCACCATCTACATACATATCAATTCCTTGTGTATCGAAATCAAAAACAGTATCTGCATTTTTTTGGTGCACCATATCAAGGTGTCCCTGCATTACAATTGCTTTACGATTTTCCATGCCCGGAGTTGCAGGTTTACGGATAATTACATTTCGAATTTCGTCTTCAAAAGTTTCTAAACCTAAGCTATTTCCAAAGTCTTTCATGAACTCAATCACACGCTCTTCTTTCTTTGACGGACGCGGAACTGCGTTTAAATCGGCAAACTTATTCCATAGCGCTTTAGGCTCCAGATTTCTTATTTCTTGACTCATTATATTTTGTTTGAAGTTTAACAATTAAGAGTTCCAAAGTTACAAAGTTTAAACTCTTTTTCACTGGGAAATACATTAAAATTTTCCAAAACCAATTTACTCAACAAGTACTTTTAGGAGTATTTGCTGAATGTTTATTTAGATATTACTTGGGATATTTTGAGGAATCCAACGAAGTATTAAAAACAGATAAAATATAAATTGTTTTCAACTTTTCGTCAATGAAATAAAAGATAATAAATGGGAATTTTTTCGTGTGAATACCGTGGTAATCTTTATATCTAATTTGAAAGAAAGGATTTTTAGTTAAGGTTTCTATATGATGTTCTATAACCTGGTAGAAATACTCACCCAAACCATTTTTCTTAGACTCGTAATAACCAATAGCATCTTGTATATCCAGAAGTGCTCTTGGCTCAATTACAACTTCAAAAATCATTTACCTGATTTAAAATGCAATTGCTTTTTTGCTTCATTCCAAGGAATAAAATCATCAACTTTTGAAGTTGACCTTCTTTCATCTAACAAATTTTTCATTTCTTCAGTAACAGAAAATTCATTAATTACAGTTTCATAATTAAACTTTTCTATTAATTGCATAAAGAAAGACAATTCATTATCCGGAATATTTAAAGTGATTTGTGTCATTATCCTTTTTATTGAATAACAAATTTACAAAAAAGAAAGTGAACTAATATTTTAATTATTATTTTTAACCAAAAAGTAAAACCGTGCGAAGAAAACACATACTTCCCTTATTCTTATTAATTCAAATTATCATTCTAAAGATTCTTCCCTTTTTTCCGGAATTTATCGAAAGCTTTTACAGCAATGGTTTGTATTTAAAAATATCTCACTTTTCACGAACACTTTTAGGTAAAATTCCTTTTTCGGTTGGAGATTGTATTTATTCGATTCTAATTTTATTGGTAATTCGATGGTTTTGGAAAGTTAGAAAAACATGGAAAACTGAATGGAAAGATAATCTTCTGAAATCTTTAAGCTGTCTTTCGGTATTTTACTTTTTCTTTCATTTGCTTTGGGCATTAAATTATTACAGAGAACCGCTTTTTGAAAAAATGAACATTAAAAAAGAATATAATGATGCTGAATTATTAGCTTTCACTAAAAAACTAATTACCAAAACAAACGAAATCCAGTTTCAAATTACGAAGAATGACAGCGCCAGAATTGTTTTTCCATACTCACAAAACGAAGCTTTCAAAATAAATTTAAAGGGATATAAAAATCTTGCACAAGAACATTCTTTTTTTAAATACGAAACCTTAAGTATCAAAAAATCTCTTTTTAGCTTGCCTTTAACTTATATGGGTTTTGGAGGTTATTTGAATCCGTTTACAAATGAAGCTCAGGTAAATGATTTGTTGCCAATGTATAATTTTCCGCTTACAAGCTGTCATGAAATGGCACACCAAATGGGTTTTGCCAGCGAAAGTGAATGCAATTTTATTGGTGTTTTAGCAACAGTAAACAACAATGATTTATATTATAAATATTCCGGTTACAGTTTTACATTACATTATTGTTTAAGCATTTGGAAAGTCAAGAATGAGAAAATATTTCAGCAATTGAAGAAATCTGTTCATGGGGGAATTTTAAAAAACTATCAGGAAAGTTATGATTTTTGGAAAAAATACCAAACTCCAATCGAAACCGGATTTCAGATTTTCTACGATAATTTTCTTAAAACAAACAATCAAAAAGATGGCATGGATAGTTACAGCAAATTTGTAGATTTGATGGTGAATTATTATAAAACCAGACCTTTATAAAAGCCTGCCACAAGTTTCACAAATTGTCACGAATTTATAAAATAGTAAAAAATCACAATCAACAAGTAAATCATAATTCGGGAAATTTGTGAAATTCGTCGCTAAAAAAAGATAATATAGTGTAACAAAATTAGTTTCAGTACTACTAATACAATATGAGCGAAAATCTAGAACAGTCATTTGTTGCGCAATTGCAGGCAAATCAGAATATAATCCACAAGATTTGTAGATTATATACTGCTGGAGAAGATGCTCATAAAGACCTGTTTCAGGAAATCACCATACAATTATGGAAGGCGTATCCAAAATTTAGAGGCGACAGTAAATTTTCGACCTGGACGTATCGCGTTGCCTTAAATACAGCCATTACATTATACCGAAAAACCAAAAGAACCGTATCGACAGTTGAATATGAAAGCCATCAGCATTTTGTAAAAGATGTCGATTACAATTATGAAGAGGAAGAACAGATTAAATTGATGTATAAAGCAGTTTATCAGCTTAATGACATCGAAAAAGCATTAGTTTTTATGTATTTAGAAGACAAAGATTATCAAGAAATAGCCGAAACCTTAGGAATCAGCGAAGTGAATGCGCGCGTGAAAATGAACAGAATTAAAGGGAAACTTAAAAAAATACTAAATCCTTAAAAATTATTATGAAAGAACTGGATTTACTAAAAAAAGACTGGAAAAAGAACTCGGATTCTTTTCAACAAATTTCTGAAACAGAGATCTACAAAATGATTCACAAAAAATCGTCTTCGATCGTGAAGTGGATTTTAATTATCAGCATTTTGGAGATTTCATTTTGGACTTTCTCCAACTTATTTATCAATACCGATGATGTTTTGCAAAAAATAAATCATCCAGAAATCGTAACTGCACTTGAGTTTTTAACTTATTTCAATTATGTAGTGGTATTGATATTTGTTTTCATTTTCTACAAAAACTACAAAACAATTACAACAACTGTCGCAACAAAATCTTTAATGAGTGCGATTTTAAGAACCAGAAAAACAGTTCAATATTATGTATGGTATAATCTGGGAATGATTGTCGTTACCGCTATTTTAAGCTTCTTTATTGCATTTGTCTACAATCCTGACATGGCATTTTTAAGAGAAAAACTAGCCATAAACGGAAAAGCAATGTTTGTAACCGTGGGAATCTTAATTCTGGTTATACTAGGTTTCTTCGGGCTATTCTGGTGCTTTTACAGATTGCTATACGGAACTCTATTACGCAGATTATATGCTAATTATAAGGAATTGAAGAAGATAGATTTCTAAAAAAAGGTACAAAGTTGCAGAGGTACAAAGGTTCAAAGGTCTTTTTTTAAAGCTTCTAAGATTCTGAGGTACTAAGTGGCTAAGTTTTTTTTGATACTTGAAAAAGCATAAAACTTAAAACTCTTTTAATTATAGATGCTTTTAAGATTCCGAATTGCTATCCCGAAGCTTCGGGACTAAGTTTTTTTCAACCTGAAACTTGAAACAATTAAAAACCTCAAACAAATATTAAAAACCTGAAACAAAATTTTAAAATCTAATATTCTTCTGGTCCTTTGTAACTCCATCTTCTCATTTCGTTAAGTTCTTCCTCAACTTTGATTGCTTCGGCTGGAATTACTTTTAAAAATGATGGATGTTGCTCAATTGCGTATTCTACTTTTTCTACAATTTCTTCGATAGTATCGTTCTCATAATCAATATCAAGAGGTTCTTTGATGATGAATGATTGTAGGATTCCTTTTTTCTTCATACGCAATCCTTTTTTGTCAAACGAACGACGGAAACCGTCAATAACAATAGGAATTACAATTGGTTTATGCTGTTTGATGATATGCGCAGTTCCTTTTCGAACAGGTTTAAACGATTTTGTAGTTCCTTGAGGAAACGTAATTACCCAACCATCTTCTAATGCAATTCTGATATTTTCGGTGTCATTTGGGTTAACTTCACGTTTTTCAGTAACATCAACACCTTTTGCACGCCAGGTTCTTTCGACAGTAATTGCTCCAACATAAGCTAAAATTCGTGGCAATAAACCAGCTTGCATCGTTTCTTTGGCAGCAACATAATAAATATTCATTTTAGGTTGCCATAAATAACCAATGTTCTTAATATTATCTTCACGTCCGCTTAAACTTGCGTTAAACACGTGAAACATAGCTACAACATCGGCAAAATAAGTCTGATGATTTGAAATAAACAAAACATTTGTATCCGGAAGTGATTTAATGATTTCAGATCCTTCGATTTGCAATTCATTGAAACCCCTATATCTTCTATGCGTCATGGCACCCAAAACACGGATTAACCATTTTTTGATGAATAATATATGTCCAAAAGGATTTCGTTTAAACAATCCCATAGCTCTTTAATGTGTTTTTTGTTAGGACGCAAACATACAAAAATTATTCTTTTAGCAATAATACAAAACAATTTCGGAAATAATTTGTTATTTAAATGAATATCAAATTGTTAATTTTATGTTTTTACGAATTTTCCTCAAAAGTCGTTTTCAGCACATCTCTCAACTCACTTAAAATCATTGCGGTCGCTCCCCAAACAATGTGATTTTGAATATTAAATGCAGGAACTAAAATATTGTTTCCGTAAGAAGTTGACAATGTGGCTTCGATGATAATTTCATCATCCAAAAAAACGGATAATGGCAATTCTATAATATCTGCAACTTCTCTAACATCCGGATAAAAAGAGAGTTCGTCTTTTGAAATTCCCAAAAACGGATGTACCAAAAAATTACTTGGCGGAATATACATTGGAGAAAAATGCTTAATAACTTCAATTTTATTTGGCATCACTCCTACTTCTTCGTGTGTTTCTCTTAAAGCTGTTTCTTCAAAATTTGCATCTGTCGTTTCATATTTTCCTCCCGGAAAAGCAATTTGCGAAGAATGAACTCCATTATATGCATTTCTTACAATTAAAACCAGATGCGTTTTTCCGTTTTTTGGATAAAAAAGCATCATAACGGCAGCAATTCTTGCATTTTCGGCTTTAAAATCATGGTTCTTCAAAGACTCTATTCTTTCTTTTGGAGCCATTTTTAGATGTGACGAAAGTGCCGGTAATTCAACTGGAATTAAATCAGGAACATGTTGCAGAAAATCTTGAAAATCCATTAAAAAGGACGTTTGTTATTTGAAATAAAATATAAATATACTCTAGAAATCGTCAGTTCACAAGTTTTAACACAACCAAAAACTATAAATTCAAAGTCAAGACAATCAAAATCAAAATTTTACAGAAGAAATATTTTTTGCTTGTAGTTCGAAAATCCTATCAGAAATAGCGCAATAAAAACATTTTAGGTCTGGAAATTTGTTCTAAATATTTAGTGTAAATTTGCCCAACGGAACGTTAGATTCATCTGTTTCTGATTATCAAAAATCTAGCAGCACATTCTACACGTAAATAATCCTAAATTCAAATATTAAATAGTTACGACTATACAAACTTTCAAAAATGTACAGTAAAGAAGAATCACAGAGAATAAAAAGAGAATTTTGGGTGGCTTTCGCCGAAAAATATCCACGTAAATGGGTACTTTATGATACTAAAATTAAAGATTTCTCTTTTAAATTTTATGTTGACAATAAAAAAGCACAGGTTTTAATTGATATTGAACCCCGAAATGATGAAAAAAGAACTGCCTATTTTGAAAAAATAGAAGCTTTGAAAAACATTCTTGAGGAAGAATTCATTAAAGATTTGGTCTTTGAAAAAAACTATACTTTAGAAAGCGGTAAAACCATAAGCCGAATCTGGATCGAAAAACAAGGTGTAGGTTTTAGCAACCGTAATAATTGGGACACAATTTTTGATTTCTTCTTTGAAAAAATGAATGCTCTTGAAATGTTCTATTTAGAATATGACGAGTTTATTAAAGATATTGATTCTTAAAAAAAAGGTTCTGAGGAACTGAGATTCTATCTCGAGGCTTCGGGACTAAGTTTTTTTTTTTATATAGCAAACCCGATAGCTTTTTAAAAAGCTATCGGATTTTATTATTTATTCTATTTTCTTTTTACTTCTTAACTATCTTCTTTGTAATTACTCCTGAATCAGAAAAAAGCTTTACAAAATAAATTCCCGAAGAAAACTGAGACATATCAACTTCAAGATTGTCTGCACTTTGCACTTTCGCAGTATATAATTCTTTTCCGTTTGCGGAATAAACTGAAATCTTGTTTGGTAAAATTGTAGTTGAAAACGACAAATTCAATTTCTCTTGTACCGGAACCGGGAAAACCTGGACTTTAGAAGCTAATTTCTCTGGTGTAGGACCTACAGACAATGAACCTGATTTTCCAAGATTTACTTTTACAATAACTGACGATACTCCTGTTGTACTTTTCGTCGTTCCCATTGCAAACATGTAATTATTTGTACTATTTTCTAAAGTAGCTTTACGATCCGTTTTTGGAGCAGTTTCTTCCTTATTTTCTACAGCAACAAGATCTGTTATATTATCTATTACCGCAGGCATTTCAAAATCTTTTTTAAGTGTACCGTCAAGATTTATTGCAGTAACTTTTGCATCTCCTTCTGTAATATAAATAACTCCATCTATTACTTCAATTTTACGATAATCATGATACTCACTATAACCTATGTGATACAAACTTAGATTTTCATTAAATTTAAGATCCATTTCCCCATCCTTTGATAATTTAACGATCTGATTTGGAACTGAAACATTATTATAATTAAAGAAGTTTCCTGCGATTATAATCTCTCCTGAATCTAAAATATTTATTCTATTAATTGCTCCATCAGCTCCAACATTAGTATTAAAACTTTCATCTATTGTTTTATCAATATTAAATCTCATTAATTTAGATTTTGGACGATATCCTGCACCAAAACTTTCAAACTGACCTGCACAAAGTACTTTATCATTCTGCATCTCAAATCTAAGATTAGTGATCCAGAAATTTGAGTCAGAATTTAATATGAATTTAGATTCTTGTATTCCTTGTTCGTTTAGTAAAACTAAATTCCATTGATCCGTTAATAAAATTTTGCCATTATCAAATACATTAAATTGCTGTATTTCCAACAAATCTGAATCTACTTTAAAATTAAAATCTTTTATAAGTTTACCATTAGCATCAAGATTTATAAATTGAGTTTTGGTTCCTACAAAAACACTATTATTAACTACTTGAATTTGCTTAATATCACCACGATATGTTGGAAAAACAAATGATTCGTCAACATCTCCGTTTGCATCTAATAAAGCAATGCCATATGTTTCGACATTATTTATTTTTACAAAATCTCCTTTTACCACTAATTTTCCATCAAAATAACTACCAGCTTGAAAACTCCCGGGTTTACTTGGTTTCAATTCAGAAGCATCAATTGCATTTCCTTCAAGATCGGATATTGAAATACCATATCTGTTTCCTGTGTACTCCGAATTATTATAAAAAATCTTTCCATTCACAAAACTTGAGACAAAATAATCACCTCCAAATTCATTCAATTTAATTCGGTTAAAATTTTCATCTAATGATCCGTCTGGTTTTAACCTTATAAGATGATAACCAAAAGTAGTCCCGTCATTTATTCCTGCATCAACATATAAATGAGAATCCTTTATAGTGATCACAGAATTTGCATAATTATAATATTGAGCAGAAAAGCTTGTATCGATTGAACCGTCCAGATTTAATCGGCACATATTATTAGATGGCAAACCGTCAACAATATGCGAAAAATTTCCTCCAACTATTATTTTTCCATCATCTTGAAGGGTCATTGAAAAAGCAGAACCATTTGCGCCCGCTCCAACATCAAATGTTGTATCAATTACACCATCAGAATTCAATTTTACCAAACTGTTTTTAGTAATTCCATCTATAGCAGTAAACAATCCTCCCACATATATTCCATTGCTTGAAACAAGAACATTATTTGTTGAAGCATTAAAAGCTAAATCATTTTTAAAGGTTTCGTCTAAAGAAAAATCACTATTAAATCTCTTTAAATAACAACTGGTAAAATCATAATATCCAATTGCTCCACCAGTAACCAATATTTTATCATCTGCTTGAACTGCAATAGCTGTAGCATTAAATATAGTACTAACTTCTTTTAAAGTCTCACCATTTGCATTAAGCTGATACAACTTAAAGTAATCAGCAAATCCAAAATTATCTATCGTCGTCAGGACTATAATATTTCCATTACTTTGAAATTTAACATCTTTAATTTCCGACTTAGGATCTCCATTAAAAACAAAAGTTTCATCAAGTGAATAATCCGCATTTAATCGGATAAGATTACTAACTTTTTTCTCCTTAAAAAACTGAATATTTCCCCCAAGTAAAATCTTACCATCTGAAAGTTCTTTTATAACAGTTATTTTCGCAGCCTTGTAAGCTGTTGGCTGAACAAATGTTTCGTCAACGACTTGCGCATTTGCTGATAAAATTCCGACAACGATAAATAGTAATAGTGAGTAAAGTTTCTTCATGCGCAGTGTTTACTGGTTAGTTTTTTTTCTTGATTTACTGATATTTTTAATTAATCCATAATTTCAACAATACTTTTTAACTAAAAAGCGATCGAATATAAATTAATTTAACAGTTCAAATATAGTTTATTTTAGTTTAGTACTTTAAAATAAATCTGTATTTCAAAAAATATTTTTACACCGAATATTTATAAGCTATCGTGATATCCATTTATAAAAAAAGAACCCATTTTATAACCAAATAAATGGGCAAAATGGGTTCTATATATATTCAGTTTTTTTAATCTTTCTTCTAAATTCTTGCTTCTTTCTTCTTTCCTACGCTTTAAGCACCAACTTTTCGAACTCCTTTAATCAACAACCAAAAAACCATTCCAAACTCCGCGACAGAAGATGTCAAACCAACAATAATTCCTGTTACAGAAAAATGATAACTTGGGAATAACACAAATGCAAATGCATCAAGTACATAAGCTGATCCACCGATAATTAATAATATTCCTAAAATTTTAGGCATAAATCCTGATTTATAAACTAATTGTCCAAAAGGAATTAACCAAAGTCCCCAAAAGATACCGATAACGACATTTCCGTAATTATACATTTTTAGAAATGCCATTACTAATAATTGCAATTGAGCAGGTGGAAAACTTCTCATGAAATTTTCTTTCAATAACAATAAAGCAAACAACTGATTGAAAATAATTACGAACGCAATTGGAACTCCAACAATTACTAGGGCAAACATAGTTCTGGACAAATGTTTACTCACTTGCTGAAACAATTTGTAAAGCTGCAAAACTAAAAACACAAATAAAGTCTGACAAACCAAATTGCTCATAATACCGGCACGAAAGAGAAATTCATGACGTAAAATAGTTCGCATTGTTAAGGGTAAATTACCGGAATCAATTAATTGCATTGGTACATACATGATCCCAAAAACACCTGTTATAGCAATAAGTAAATAGATAAAACCAGTAATTCTTGCCGTTCTTTTTAAATTAATTTGCTCCTGACTCATATCTTAAGTTATTGGTTTACTGAAGATCTAAGATACTATTTATTTATGTATTGAAAATTCTATACTAGTGAGAACCGTTTACAAACAAATTTTATCTTTTTAATGCAAAATGCCCTCTTTTATCAATTCCATTTTCGAAAACTATGTGAAACCAATAATCTGAGGCTGGCAAAGGTCTTCCTTGAAAATTTCCATCCCATCCGGAATTCTGACCCAACGTTTTTAACAACATTCCATATCTATCGTAAATATACAAAGTGTATATTTTATTTTCTAATCCGCTAATCTCCCAAAGATCATTTATCCCGTCACCATTTGGAGTAAAAAACTTAGGAATATCATAAGTATCAATAATCTCACAATCTAAACCTGCATTAGAAACATTTAAAACTATTTTTGTTATGGCTGTACAAGAGGTGCTTTTTGAAGTAACATTAACAGTTATTTCTTCATGATTTTTAACAGCGTTTTTATACGATTCGTTTATAAAAACACTTATATCATTGTTATTATAATCAAAGTACGAAAAATCATATAGAGAAGTATCATCTACTAAAAGAGAATTAATTTTTGACAGATCAAATACTGCATATCCTGTTCCATTGTAATCACATTCTTTAAACTCTGGAATTGCATTTAAACTGACAGAAGAAATAGTATTTAACTCAATTTTAGTTTCACTATAACAGCTTGGATTATTTTTATTTCCAACTCTTATACTAATTTTTTCGTTATAAGGATATTTATTAGAATAATTAAGAGGCAAAGGTGATGAAAGATTATTACCTAATTGATCTTTATAAGAAAAGACAAAATCTTCAGGATTTTCGACCAAATCTTTTTCAATAGATGACATATCAAAATGAGATGAAAAACCGTTTCCTAAATCAGCACAAGATGTTAAAACCGGAATAGTATTTAATATTGGTTTTTGTGTATTTACATAATCATAAGTATTAAAAATATAAACTGTTCCCGCGTAACCTATATAATTTTGACCATCTGCATCTAAAGCATCCCAAAATGCACCTACAAACAAATCATTTTCATATAAGGAAATTGAACCAGCAAACCAGTCACTATTGCGTTTTATATTTGACTGTACAGTTTGATATTCATTCCAAATATCATTAACTCCTTTTTTAAACATATATACGCGTCCAAAAACTTTTGATAAATTTCCCTTTGTATCATATTCATATTCACTAGCCCTTACAGCAATATGATTCTTATAAAGTTCCATCTGATTACCAAAACCAAAAATCTTAGCTGAGCCGTCAGAAGCTCTTATTTTTTGATTACCAATCCATTGCCCGCTTGGATTTTTTTTAAAAATATAAACCGAACCTAATGAAGTAAGTGAACCTCCTCCATCTCCACTTAAATCAGAATCGTAATCATCTTCACTTGGAGCTGAAATTATAATACCATTTTCATTAATTTTTACAATTTCACCAAATCTATCCTGAAGCCCTCTAAAATCGTAAGCAGTTAGTTTTTTAGTCTCTCGCCATGTGTTAGAATCATTATTTTTTTCAAATACGTAAGCAGCTCCCGCCCAATTAGTCCCTTCTTCAACTGCTCCAACTACAATTGTATTTTTATAAATAGCTACAGAATTACCAAAAGTATCTCGTCGTTCTCTATCACTAGCAACAATTTTTTGCACCAATGTCCAAACTCCATCAGTACCTTTAAAAAAAATATAAGCTGCTCCTGCATTTTCCAAATAATTATTTAAATTACTATCTGTGCTATTATATGATGATCCTATGACCATAAAATTTTCTGATATAGCAATCCTAGAACCGTAATTATCGTATAAAGAATTTTCATCCCTAGCTATTTTCTGCGTAAATATATATTGACCATTAGTATCTCTTTCGTATATATAGACCGCATTTCCATAGGAAACAGAAGGGTCACAACCTACAACTGCAAGTGTTTTTCCTTCCATAAATAATACCGAGCCAAAACCACAATAATTTCTTGCATCAGGTCGTGAAAGCTCCTGATATATCGTCCAACCATCGCAATCTTGCTTTGCGATATAAACTTTACCAGAATTTTCGACACCACCAATATCTACCTGATCAGCACCGTAAGCAGCATAACCATCATAAGTTGCAACAGAAAACCCAAAATCATTATCTCTTGCTCTGACAGGCTCAACAATTTTAAAGTTTTGTTTCCATTCTTGAGAAGATACATTTAATACCGTTAGAAATAATAAAAATGCCGTGAAATATTTTATTTTCATAATTAATGCTCAGGATCAATAAGCCTATTAGCTACACGCTAAAAATATTATACACAATAATATGATCGTCGTAGTTAATATAAAGTTGTTTGCGGTAATCTTGCTTTTTGCGGGTTATTATAGAGAGTTTACAATTTTTCCCATCATTATCTTTACACATAAAAGAATATACGATATCAGTATCATTTTCTTCTCTTTCGATATAATCTTCAATATTAAAAAGCTGAATTTCCATCGAATAAACTACAATTCGGTGTTTATTAGTATCTAAGATAACAGATAGATTTACCAAATCAAGATTAGACCATTCGCCCCATTTTCCTTTTTCATTTTTTTCTAAAACACTAAATCCTGATGTTTTAAATTGATAAGACTGACCTTGAACTTGTTGCAATCCAAAAGCCAAAAAAAGAAACAAAAAAGAGATGCGTATAGTATTCATAATAATATTCTTGCAGGTAATTAAAACTCAAATTTAGCCTTTTCTTTGGAAGCAATTTCAAAATCGGCCATCATTTGTTTAATAATTTGTTCTACTGGTAAAATTTCATGGATAATTCCCGCTATTTGACCAATTTCAAGTTCACCTTCTTCAAGATCGCCTTCGAACATTCCTTTTTTAGCTCTTGCTCTGCCCAAAAGTTCTGTCAATTCTTCTTTTGAAGGACATCTTTCATATAAACTCTGAACGTCCTGATAAAACTTATTTTTAATCAATCGAACCGGAGCCAATTCTTTCAATGTCAATTGCGTATCACCTTCCTTAACATTCACAATAGTCTGTTTGAAATTATCGTGCGAAGACGATTCTATCGATGCAGCAAAACGACTTCCAACCTGAACACCATCAGCACCTAAAATCATCGTAGCCAACATTCCTCTTCCCGTAGCAATTCCGCCAGCAGCGATAATCGGAATCTGAATCTTTTCTTTTACCATCGGAATCAAAGTCAGCGTTGTTGTTTCATCGCGTCCATTATGTCCACCAGCCTCAAAACCTTCTGCAACAATTGCGTCAACCCCTGCTTCTTGTGCTTTTAGAGCAAAAATACTGCTACTCACAACGTGTACAACTGTAATTCCTTTTTCTTTTAAAAAAGAAGTCCATGTTTTAGGATTTCCTGCCGAAGTAAAAACGATTTTCACGCCTTCTTCAACTACAATATTCATGATTTCTTCAATATTTGGATATAACATCGGAATGTTAACCCCAAAAGGTTTATCAGTTGCTTTTTTGCATTTCTGAATATGTTCTCTCAAAACTTCCGGATACATTGAACCTGCACCAATAAGTCCCAAACCTCCAGCATTACTTACTGCTGAAGCTAATTTATAACCACTGTTCCAAATCATTCCTCCCTGAATAATTGGATATTTTATATTAAAAAGCTGCGTAATTCTATTCATTCAAAAATGCTGTTATTGTTTAATTATCTTTCCTGTTTTATGCAAACCGTCAACATCAAAAGCATAAAAGTAAAGTCCGCTTTGTAAAGATGCTACGGAAAGAAATGGATCTTGATTTGTTATTTGTTTTTCGATTACTTTTTGTCCTAAAACCGAATAAATTTTAACCGAAGCGTTATAATTTTCCTTCGAAAATGAAAATGAAACTACAGTTTCAGCAGGATTTGGATATACTGAAAAGGCTGAAAGCGCAGTTTGAAAATCTTCAACTCCCAAAGTTGCTCCAAAATTTGGAATTCCGTAACCATAATTATTATTTGGTGCCGAATAGCGATCAGAAGATTGAAGTAACATTTGTCGGATTTCTTTGTTCGTTTTTGTTGGAAACGCCTGCCACAAACACGCAATCATTCCTGCCATAATTGGGCAAGAAAATGAAGTTCCGTTTGCCGTACCAATATTCCCATTAGTATCAGAAACAACCGCTGCGGCACCTTGCGCCATAACATCGGGTTTTATTCGATTATCAAAACTTGGCCCAATAGAACTTGAACCCGCTTTTACTTTTACAGCGTTAACAGAACCAACAGTTATAACTGAAACTGCATCTGCCGGACCTCCAATATGCGGTTCCGCAGTACTTCCTTCATTTCCTGCAGAAGCTAACACAATAATCCCTTTGCTAAAAGCGATTTCGGCTCCACGCGAAATGAAATTTGTAACACCGTTCATATCACTATAAGTATGACTGTAATTAGGATCATCAAACCCAAAATATCCCAACGAAGTTGTAATTATATCAACTCCCAGGTAATCAGCTTTTTCTGCGGCTTCTACCCAAAGCGATTCTTCAACAGGATTTTCTGTGGCATCATTTTCTGTGATAAATAAATAAAATGAAGCATTTGGAGCTGTTCCAACTAAAGCGTTTTCTTTGTAACCGCCAATTGTCGAAAGCACCATTGTACCATGATCGTCACCTGTATAAAAGTTATCGTTTCTATTTACAAAATCATATCCGCCTAAAATCTGATTATTAGTAATCAATTTTTGAAATGGCTGAGCTGTATTTACACCTGGAAAACCAGCATCTAAAACAGCAATTATTTTGCCTGATCCGGTATAATTTTGCTGATGCAAAACTTGTCCGTTAAGCATTTGAATCTGATTTGCTGAATTTCCGTAAGCATAATCAATCGCAGTATTTAGCTTGTCTTTTGTCTTTGCAATTTTGTTCTCAGAAACTTTTTTACCAGTTGTGTTCAAAGTTCTATTGGCAAAAACTACTTTATCAACAAACGAAAGTGTTTTTAAAGCTACAATATCGGTTTGAGTTCCTCGAATATGAAGCGCATTCATCCATTTGGATTGTGCCATTACAACAATTCCTGTAGCGGCTTTTACCTGAGTGATATAAGTTTCTTCAACAGGAACATCCGTAACATCCAAAGAAATATTCTGATTGGTTCTACGTTCTAAAGCGCGCGCAGAAAGCATTTCAGACGGATTGTCTAAAAAGTGCTGTGAATTTGGTTTATCTTTAAAATAGACCCACGCATCTTCTTGTGAAAACGCAACTGTAGTAAAAACCAACAATAGAAGTGTAATGTAGTAGTGCTTCATAGTTTACTTTTTTAGAAGGAAATCCTCTGTAAAAAAGTATAAAGCTAAGAAATTACTCCCGAACCAACTAATTCATTATCGAAATACCAAGCTACAAACTGACCTTCTGTAATTGCAGATTGTCCTTCTTCAAATTGAACGTACATTCCGTCTTCAAATTGATGTAAAGTTGCTTTTTGTAAAGGCTGACGGTAACGAATTCTCGCCATAACTTCCATTTTTTCTCCAACTTTTAAAGCCAAATCAGTACGAATCCAGTGTACTTCAGATTTTTCGATAAATAAAGCTTTTTTGAATAATCCAGGATGCAGACTTGTTAAACCCGTATAAATAGTATTGGTTTCAACATCTGTAGCGATGATAAACAACGGATCTGTCGTTCCGCCTACATTCAATCCTTTTCTTTGTCCAATTGTAAAATAATGAGCACCTTGATGTTTTCCAACCACTTTTCCCATTGTTGGAAGATAATCACGCTTTTTAGCTTCTAATTTTAATTCTTCTTCCAATGATAAACCTGTTGGTTTTTCGATTGTATAAATTGGATCGTTTTTATCAATCTGAACAATTTTACCTTCTTTAGGCTGCAATTTTTGTTGCAGAAATTCCGGTAAACGAACTTTTCCGATGAAACATAATCCTTGAGAATCTTTCTTTTCAGCCGTTACCAAATCCATTTCAGCAGCGATTTCGCGTACTTCAGGTTTAGTCAAAGCACCAATTGGAAACAATGATTTAGCCAATTGCTCTTGCGATAACTGACATAAAAAATAAGATTGATCCTTATTATTATCTGCTCCGGCAATTAATTGGTAAACAGGTTTTCCATCAACTTCGATTTCACTTTTTTGACAATAATGTCCTGTTGCCACATAATCAGCGCCAAGACTTAAGGCAATTTTCATGAAAACATCAAATTTGATTTCGCGATTACAAAGCACGTCAGGATTTGGAGTTCTTCCTTTTTCGTATTCGTTGAACATATAATCAACGATTTTTTCTTTGTATTCTTCACTTAAATCGACAGTTTGAAACGGTATACCAAGTTTTTCAGCAACTAATAAAGCGTCATTACTATCCTCTAACCAAGGACATTCATTAGAAATAGTAACTGAATCATCGTGCCAATTTTTCATAAAAAGCCCAATAACTTCGTATCCTTGTTGTTGCAATAAATAAGCAGCAACACTAGAATCTACTCCACCAGAAAGTCCAACAACTACACGTTTCATTCTAAATCCTTTATATTTTTACAAGGGTGCAAAGATAACTCAAATTATAGATTATTAGGATAGTTTTGATTAGTTTATATAATGCCGCAGTAGATAAAACTTATTGTTTTTTTTAATTACTTTTAATTATCAATAAAAACGTCATGCAAAAATACATTTACAGTCTGTTTTTTCTATTCATTGCAGTTACTTTAAGTGCTCAAAGATACTCTGCGTCATTATCAAATTATAAAGCCTATAAAGCATTTAGAGGCAAACCTTTATCAGATAAATTTTCGAATATAGAATCTGTAAAAGTTATCTATGATCTAAAAAAACAAAAAATGTACTACTTCAATAGTAGTCTGATTCTTTTGCATTATGACTTTGTTACCCACTATTTAGGATATAGCCAGGACTTAGAAGTTTTTAATAATGAAAATTATAGCGATACGATGAAAGACAGAGATTTTTTTCTGGGAAATCTTAATCATATCAAAGGAACTGAAAAATGGATTTTCGAATTAGCAGCTTCAGATCATATGCCAATTGAATCTATTGAACGCTTTTATAATTTAATCGTAAAATCAACTTTTATTGGTTCAAATTTAAAATTTTACCTGAACAATCCCACTCAAATGGAATGGTTTCAACAACAAAAATTCAAGATTCCTTGTGTAAAATCAGATTATATTTTTAACGAAATTAAGTATCAGGAAGTTGTTGCGGGGACAAATATTGGTATTCTAAAACAATACAAAATCAAAGACTTAGAAAAGATAAAACCAAATCCAGACGAAATTATTGTTTTGGACGGAACACCTGACATTTTACCCAATGTAAGAGGAATTATTGTGAACGAATTACAAACGCCTTTAAGTCATTTAGTGCTTTTGGGTAAGAACAGAAAAATTCCGATAATGGCTTACACAACAGCATTACAAGATAATAATATCAAAAGATTGCTTTCGAAAAAAGTAGAATTAAAAATTGCAATTGATACTTTTTACATCAAAGAAACCACTAAAAAAATAGAACAAAAAGCTACAACCAAAAAGAAAAAACTAATCATTGATAATAGTGTTACTGATTTAGTTGATTTAGCCACAATCCCTAAAAAAGGAATAAATTATATTGGTTCTAAAGCTCAAAACATGGCTTATTTAATCGCTATTTCAAAAGAAATTTCGTTTAAAACTCCAGAAGATGCACATGCAATTCCGTTTTATTTTTATACCAAACACATTCAGAAAAAATCAATTTCGCCATTAATTACTGAGCTTTTAGAATATCCGCATAAAGATTCTACAGTTTGGATTTACCATCAATTGAAAAAGATTCGTGATGCAATTAAGAAAGAACCTGTAGATTCTGAATTAATTGCAAAACTGAATGAAACCTTCAAAAATGCTAAGTTTAAAAACTTTCGATTCAGATCTTCTACAAATGCTGAAGATTTAGATGATTTTAATGGCGCCGGATTATATGATTCTAAAACCGGAATTCTTGGCGACAGCATTAAAACATTCGAAAAAGCAATTAAACAAGTTTGGGCAAGCGTCTGGAATGAAGCTTCGTACAACGAAAGAGAACTTTTTGGCATTGATCAGCACAATATCGCAATGGGAGTTTTAGTCCATCGTTCTTTTCCGGATGAACTTGCAAATGGCGTTGTAATTACAAAAAATATGTTCCGGGAAAATTTCCCAGGTATAACTGTTAATGTTCAAAAAGGAGAAAACTCAGTTGTAAAACCGGAAAAAGGAGAAATATGCGAGCAATTTGTCGCTTATCATTTTAATTCAGGAAAAGACGACACTGATTTTGATGTAGATTATACCTCAAATTCCAACTTAAACAATAACGAACCTTTATTAAGCCGAAAAGAAATGAGTCGGCTATTTCTTGTGAGTTCAAAAATCGAAGAAAAAATGTATCGTTATTGGAAAAAAAACAGATATCATCCGGTAGATATTGAGTTTAAAATTGTTGGAGAAAACAGGGATTTATATGTTAAACAAGTTCGTCCTTTTAATGAATAATAGCAATGCAATAATTTAAGTGCTCCAATTTGTGCCTTTAGGCACTAAATATTGGTAAAAAAACATGAATTAGAGCAGATTTAGCGTGCCGTAGGTACGCAATAATTATCGATTTGTTGCGTACCTACGGCACGCAAATTTTATTTCAATTGGTATTTTTCTACCAATATTTAGTACCTAAAGGTACATTTCATCTCTTAATTCAATAATAATCAATAGAATACCTGAAGATCAATTTCGTTTGAAACGGTATTTATATTTACAATTTTAAAATCGAAATCATCGATATTCATCTTTTGCTGAACAGACTTTCGTATTGATTGATTGTTCAAAGAAAAATCACTTTCTAAAGCGATTTTTACTTCCACTATATTCAAATATTTAGAAGCTTTTTTATTGACTATTACCGAAGCTATAATATAAAATCCGATGATGATAATCTGAAAAAACAGAAGTACTTCTATTTTCTCATATGGATACATAATATCCAAAATAGAAAGCGTAATTGTAGCAAACAAAAAGATAATTGCATTTACAGTAAAAGACTGTGTCCTGAATCTTAAAATGGAGAAAATGGCAAATAATCCAAACCCAATTCCAACGCCTATTTCAATTTTTGTAAACAAATAACAAAGCGAAAAAGTGCAAAGACCAACAATCACCATCAAAGGATTTATGGTTTCATTATCTTTTCTATTGGAGAAAAAATACAAAATCAAAATTGAGAAAAACAACAATAGAAATCTTCCTGAAAGTTCGTTTAAATCCATTTACCTGAAGTATTAGTAAATCAAATTTAAACATTTAACGAAAAAATTAGCCACGAATTCACGAATTTTTTAAAGTTTAAATTCGTGAATTGCTTCGCCTGTTCGCTATCGCTCAGGTCGTGCAAAAAAAAGTCCGCTTAAGCGGACTTTTATATTAATCTATTCTTTTTTAGGTTTTGAATCAGCTTGATAATTACTTTTTGGATCGCTCATATTGACTTCTTTCGTCAATTTACCTTTTGAGTAAAACTGCCATTTCCCAACTTTTTTTCCATTCAGGAATTTTCCTTTAGAAGCAATAGTTCCTTCTGAATCATAAAAAATAGCATCGCCATTATATTGATCATTTGCATATGTAGTTTGCTCTAAAAGAATTCCGTTTTGTGCGAATTTTTTATAAATACCTTCTCTAAGTCCGTTTTTATAAGTCATTTCTTCAGCAACTTTTGCATCTGGATAATAAATCGTTCTGGAACCTTCGAGTTTACCGTTTTTATAGTTTTCAAGTGTCATAACGACTTTAGAAGCTTTATGGTAATACTTCCATTCTCCTTCATTGTTTCTACCGATTACTTTACCTTCACTTACTTTATTTTTATTCTGATCATAAAAGATATTATAAGCGCTTCCGTCATTCGCACTAAAATCGCGAGTGGCCAAAACATCTCCTTTTTTGGTATCATCAAAATACTTAAATATACCCGTTTCTTTTCCGTGGTTAAAAGTCCCTTCGTAACGAGGACGTTTAGAAACTTCATAAACTCCTTTCCATACGCCATCTTTCTTTCCGTTCGCATCGAGTTTATTAGAATCTTGTGCCGAAACTAAAAGGGCGTTTAAAAAAAGCAATCCGATTATTATTTTTCTACAAATCATATTCTGTTTAATTTTAAACTTTAACGAAAATGCTTTTCATAAAGTATAATTTAGATATAAAAAAATCCCGATTACTCGAGATTTTTTTATTTATTATTTCTTTTTATTCTGACCTTTTGCAGCTTCTTGTTGCTCCATTACTTCTTGAAGACGTTGTTGAAACTTGCTTTGTTTTTTAGGTTCTTTTAATTTGTTCTCTTGAATTTGAGCGTGAATTTTATCTGTATCAACAATATAATTTTTGATTACAAACATAATTCCGATTGTAATTAAGTTCGAAATAAAGTTATACAAACTCAAACCTGCACCATAACTATTGAAGAAAATTAACATCATTAATGGCGAAACATAAATCATGATTTTCATCATTTTTGCCATATCCGGCATACCTTCTTGTTGAGGCGCAGCCATTTGCTGATCTCCAGAAGTCATTTTCATATAGAAGAAAATCGCAATTGCAGCCATAATTGGGAACAAACTGATATGATCTCCATATAAAGGAATGTGGAATGGTAATTTTACAACAGCATCAAAAGATGATAAATCGTCTGCCCAAAGGAAACTTTTTTGTCTTAACTCAAAAGCTGATGGGAAGAACTGGAATGATGCATACATAAACGGAAGCTGAATCAATGCCGGAATACATCCTGCCATTGGGTTTACTCCTGCTTTGTTGTACAACTTCATCGTTTCTTGTTGTTTCTTCATTGGGTCTTTTTTGAATTTTTCTCCCAATTCTGTAATTTCAGGACGTAAAACTTTCATTTTTGCCTGAGACAAGAAAGACTTATATGTAATTGGCGACATTGCCAATTTGATGATAATTGTAAAGATGATAATTGCAATTCCTAATGAAAGTCCAATTGTAGAACTTAAGAATCCAAATAACGGAATGAAAACCCATTTATTGATCCATCCAAAAATCCCCCAACCTAATGGAATAATTTTTTCAAAGTTTTTATCGTATGATTTTAAAGTTTTATAATCAGATGGTCCAAAATACCAGTTCATTTTGTAATCAACTTCTCCATTAGAAAAAGCTAAAGGAACTGTTGCTTTAAATTGTTTGATAAAAGTAGTATCTATTGCTTCATCTTTTACTAAATCATCAGATTGTAACTTAGACTTTTCGAATGGTTTATCAGTCGCTAAAATAGCAGTAAAAAAGTGTTGCTTGAAAGCAATATAACTTACTTTTTCAGGAGTATCTTCTTTACCTACACCATGACTTACTGAACTGTATTTCTCATCACCATACTCATATTCAATTTGAGCATATCTCTTTTCAATAGAAACACTTTTCTCGTTTCTGTATGATTTCAAATCCCAAACTAAATCTAATGGTTTTGAAGAATTTAAAACTTTATTCAAACCTTGAGAACGAATATCAAAACCAACTAAATAATCGTTTGGTTTCAAGATATATTTGTACTCCAAGAATTCATTAGCTCCAGCTTTCAAACGCATTGTCAAAATTTGGTCTGCACCATTTTTAGTCAATGTTGGTTCAAAATATAAATCTTTAGTGTTTAAAGTTCTGTTATCTGTAGTTTGTAACTGAATATTTAAATCAGAATTATTGTCCTTAATTAATTCTACTATTTGTCCCGAATTTTTCTCAAATCTCTTGAATTCTTTCAACTTAGCTTCAACTATATAACCACCTTTATTAGCGATTTTTAGTATCATCTTTTCGTTTTCAATAGTAGTAAAACCTTCTTTTGCAGAAGGAAGTGTAGCTGAATAAGCAAAACCACCTAATGTTTTTTGTAATTGCGCTAATTGAACTGTGTCACCAGGAGTAGCAGCTGCAGCAACTGGTAAAACAGCTGTTTTAGTTTTATCAGCTTTTGCTTGCGCTTCTTGCTTAGCAACTAATTCTTTCTTGGCTTTTTCAGCAGCAATCTCCTTATCAGAAGGTTGATTTTGGTACATAATCCAAATCAAAATTCCAAATATCAATACAAAACCAATGATTGAATTAAGATCAAATTTTTTTTCTTCCATTATAATTTAAAAAAGGGTTATTCGTTAAAGACTATTAGTAATGAGTTTGACTCAAAAGTTACATCTTTTCAGAATATTAATTATTGTTTTTTATGTGCATTTACTGCAGCAGCCACAAAGTTTACAAAAATTGGATGTGGGTTTGCCACTGTACTTTTGTATTCAGGGTGGTATTGAACACCAATGAAAAACGGGTGATTCTCAAGCTCTACAATTTCTACTAAACCTGTATCAGGGTTTACTCCAGAAGCTTTTAAACCTGCCTTTTGTAATTCATCAGCATATTTATTGTTGTACTCATAACGGTGACGGTGACGCTCTGAAATTGTCGTTTGTACGTAGATTTTGTGTGCTAAAGTGTTTGGTTTAATATCACATTTCCAAGCACCAAGACGCATTGTTCCACCTTTATCAGTAATTGTTTTTTGCTCTTCCATTAAATTTACTACCGGATGAGGAGTTTTCTCATTCATCTCTGTAGAATTGGCATCAGTATAACCTAAAATATTTCTTGAATATTCGATAACAGACATTTGCATTCCTAAACAAATTCCGAAGAACGGAATATTGTTTTCACGTGCATAACGAACTGCTTCGATTTTTCCTTCGATACCTCTTTCTCCAAAACCAGGTGCTACTAAAACTCCGTCAAGAGGTCCTAATTTTTCAGCAACATTATCAATATTAATGTGTTCTGAATGTATTGAAATTACGTTTACTTTAGTTTCGTTTGAAGCTCCTGCATGAATAAACGCCTCTAAAATAGATTTGTAACAATCCTGCATTTCTACATATTTACCAATCAAACCAATATTTACGGTATGTTTTGGATTTTTTAATCTGCGTAAAAAAGTATTCCAGTTTTTTAAATCCGGAGCTGCTTTTTTAGGTAAATCTAATTTCTTTAAAGCTACAACATCTAATCCTTCTTCAAGCATTAAATTTGGAACTTCATATATTGTTGAAGCATCAATTGACTGAATTACGGCTTCTCTTTTTACGTTGCAAAACAACGCTAATTTATTACGCAATTCATCAGAAAGTTCATGCTCAGTTCTACAAACCAAAATATCTGCTTTGATACCACTTTCCATCAAAGTTTTTACAGAGTGCTGTGTAGGTTTTGTTTTTAACTCTCCTGCAGCAGCCAAATATGGAACTAAAGTTAAATGAATAACGATTCCGTTATTTTCTCCTAATTCCCAAACCAACTGACGAACAGACTCTATATAAGGTAGAGATTCAATATCACCAACGGTTCCACCAATTTCAGTAATAACAATATCATAATCACCAGATTTACCCAGTAATTGCATTCTGTCTTTGATTTCGTTTGTAATATGAGGAACAACCTGAACAGTTTTTCCTAAAAATTCTCCTCTTCTTTCTTTTTCAATTACCGAAAGATAAACTCTTCCTGTAGTAACGTTATTCGCCTGAGAAGTAGGAACGTTCAAAAAACGCTCGTAGTGTCCTAAATCTAAATCTGTTTCTGCACCATCATCTGTTACATAACATTCTCCGTGCTCATACGGATTTAACGTACCTGGATCTACATTTATGTACGGATCAAATTTTTGAATAGTTGTACGATATCCTCTTCCTTGTAACAATTTTGCTAAAGATGCCGCGATAATTCCTTTTCCTAATGAAGAAGTCACACCGCCTGTAACAAAAATATATTTTGTTTGATTCATTCTGTTGTTGTTTGTATGTAGTTGTGTAAAAAACTTGGCAAAAGTACAAATTTAATTAGATAATTTATCAATTAGATTATGAGATAATTTGCAAATTTTTAAATAGAACGATTACTTGGTTTTGTAATCGATAATTTTAACTTTTAATTAGACTTTTTTTTGAGGAATACTCTTAATTACAGAACATAAAACAATCTTCTTAAGAATAATTAAAAGAGTAAAAACATAAAAAATGATGGCGCTAACCTTATTTAAGCCAAGAAGTAATACTTTCTATTGAAGTACGTTTTAGCATAAAAAAAAATATTATAATTTTAAAACATTGACTTGTACACATTTAAAAATTCAGGCTCGAATTCAGTGGTGTCAATATGTTTCTAAAAATTATAATATTTTTTATATCTAACATAAATAAAAATATTATTAATTTAAAACACTGACTTGTACACATATATAAATTCAGTCTTGAATTCTGTGGTATCACTTTGTTTTTGAATTGTAATATTTTTATACATCAAACATAAATAAAAAAAACGATATAGCAAAAGATTTTTCTTACTATTTTAAAGGTTTCGGATATTGTTTCTTAATATTCCGTATTAATTCCTCTAATCCGTTTAGTTTTAACTCGTATACAAGCGCTAATTGTTGTCCTAATTCTCCTTTCGGAAATCCCTTATTCTGATACCAAACGACATAATATTCGGGTAAATCGATTAAAAACCAACCTTCGTATTTCCCGAAAGGCATTTTGGTGTGAGCTAATTTTATAAGAAGTTTTTTGTCTGGTTCCATGTTGTGAAGAAAAAAGAAGCAAGAGGAAAGAATATAGACTCATTCTTTCTTCTTGCTTCTATTAGATGCAAAGCTATTATTATTTTTATTCTTTTGCCACAGATTAAAAGAATTAAAATGATTTTCTAATCTGTTTGTTTATTACGTGATTTAAAAAAATTTCGCCACGAATTCACGAATTATATTTAAATTAATTCATGAATTCGTGGCGAATATTAAAACTTAGAAACTTAGTTCCTCAGAACCTTAGCAACTTAGTAATGCCATCTCACGAAAGCTTCCATTGCAGCATATGTTGCTAAACCTAGTTGTTGGTATAAAGCAGCTGTTTCGGCATTTCTGTCTTCGGCTCTTTGCCAAAACTCTCTGGCATCTGTTCCCTGAAAAACAACTCCGTCTTTTTGAGATTGGTGTTTGAAGATTCCGTGACGTTTTGCTAAAACCTGATCAGGGCTCATTGGTACAGCCATTTCGACTTCATCAATTCCCCATTCTTGCCAAGCTCCGCGGTACAACCATAACCAGCAATCATCCATAAATGATTTTGGTTTAAGCGCTTTTACAGCTTCAAAAATAGCATCAAGACAAACTTTATGAGTTCCGTGTGGATCTGCTAAATCTCCTGCTGCATATATTTGATGTGGTTTAATTTTTTCGATTAAATCCATCGTCAATTGAATATCTTCTTGTCCAATTGGTTTTTTCTCGATAGTTCCGGTTTCATAGAATGGCAATTCCATGAAATGAATCTGATCGTCTGTTAAACCAACAAAATGACTTGTTGCTCTCGCCTCCCCTTTTCTGATTAATCCTTTAATGTAACGTACTTCAGGAATATCAATTTCGCTGTTCTTTTTATTAGTTAAAAAAGTAGCTGCTTTTTGATAAATATCATCTGCTTCAGCACTTTTGATTCCGAATTTTTCATTGTAATCAATTACGAATCTTGCAAAACGCAATGCTTCATCATCCGCTACAGCGATATTTCCAGAAGTTTGATATGCAACATGCACTTCATGTCCTTGCTCTTGCAAACGCATGAAAGTTCCTCCCATACTAATGATATCATCATCAGGATGCGGACTAAAAATCAATACACGTTTTCTTGCCGGTTCTGCTCTTTCAGGGCGATTTGTATCGTCAGAATTTGGTTTTCCGCCCGGCCAACCTGTAATTGTATTTTGTAATTTATTGAAAATTTTAATGTTGATGTCGTATGCAGGACCTGAATCAGCCAATAAATCGCTCATTCCGTTCTCGATATAATCTGCATCTGTAAGCATTAAAATTGGTTTTTTAAGCTGAAGCGCCAATCCTAAAACCGCTTTACGAGTCAGTTTATCTGTCCAAACTACTTTTTCTACCAACCAAGGTTTGTTGATTCTGGTAAGTTTTGAAGATGCTTCTTTATCTAAAATAAAAACAGCATTATTATGTTCTTGCAAAAATGAAGCTGGTACACGATTCGTAACTTCATCTTCCACTGATTTTTTTACAATATTTGCTTTTCCTTCTCCCCAAGCCAATAAAATAACTTGTTTGGCTTCCATGATTTTTTTTACTCCAAGCGTGATTGCTGTTCTTGGCGTATTGCTTAATCCGAAGAAATCTTTACTAGCCGCAACTCTCGTAATATGATCTAAAGCGACTAAACGAGTTTTTGAGTTTTGTAACGATCCTGACTCATTAAAACCAATATGTCCGTTACCACCAATTCCAAGAATCTGAAGATCGATTCCGCCTAAAGCTTCAATTTTAGCTTCATATTCGTGGCAATAATCAGCGATTTGTTCTTTTGTTAAAAGTCCGTCCGGAACGTGAGCGTTTTCAGGTAAAATATCGACATGATCAAACAACAATTCTTTCATAAAACGAACGTAACTGTTGATAGAATTTGGCTCCATTGGATAATATTCATCCAAGTTAAAACTAATTACATTCTTAAAACTTAAACCTTCTTCTTTATGCAAACGTACTAATTCTGCATATAATCCTTTTGGAGAAGAACCTGTTGCAAGACCTAAAATACAAGGCTTGTTTTCTTTTTGTTTGGATTGAATTAAAGCTGCAATTTCTTGAGCAACCGCTTTTGAAGCATCATTTGAATTTTCAAAAACAACTGTATTGATGTTTTCGAATCGTTTCTCGAACCCCGTTGCTTTGTCGATTTTACTTTTTAACATGATATAGTCTATTTTTAATTTCTGTCGTTAAATTTACCAACTTCTATATTTATGACCTTTCACAGCATAAAAAAGAATCATTAAATAAGATGGTAACAGCATTAAATAGGCAATCTGATTTCCGCTTTTTGAAATTTCTACGGTTCCGTTTGCGATATTTGATGCATTTATATTTTCTGTGATCATTCCGTAGAACAAAGGAAAAATTGCTCCTCCAATGATTCCCATGATCAAAATTGCGCTTCCAATTTTAGTATAACCTCCTAAATCTTCTAATGCCATTGGCCAAATTGCAGGCCAGCAAAGTGCATTTGCCAAACCAAGTAATGCTACTAAAAGAATTACAACCGGCAGATTTGGAATTCCAGGCAACTGAATCATTATTTTTGGCGAAATCAAAACTATTGCCAATACTAAAATCAATCCTAAAACTCCTGATGCCTTCAAGGCTGTAACTTGCGATACATATTTAGGTATTAATGTAATTCCTAATATATAACCTACAACCATCGCTGACATTGTAAAGGAAGTTAATTTTAAATAAAAATTTCCTTCTGTTCCATAAACTCCCAATTCTTTTCCAAAACCTCCAATAGAATCTCCGGCTAAAACTTCGGCAGCCAAATAAAGCATTAAAGTGATTACGCCTAAAACCAATTGCGGACGTCTGAATGCATTTCTAATTTGCTTAAAAATACTTAAATGCGTTACATTTCCGTCTTCATCCAAATCGATTTCCGGCAATGGTGAAAGCTTTACTAACAAGGCCAAAACCATAATGATCAATCCCATATAAAGGTAAGGTCTTTGCAATTGTAATGCAAGAGAATTCAAAGCATTTGTTTTTGAAACTGAATCCAATAAAGCAATTTTATCAGCTGTAAACTCTTGCATATTTGACAAAACCAAAGCTGTCAATATAAGTGGCGCTACAAATCCAGCTAATTTATTGGCAATTCCCAAAACACTAATTCTGGCTGCTGCGCTTTCTCTTGGACCAATAACGACTACATAAGGATTTGATGCTGTCTGCAAAATTGCCAAACCTGTTCCCATTACAAATAACGCAATTAAAAACAATAAAAAGGTTCTGCTTTCTGCCGCTGGATAAAACATAAATGCTCCGGCTGCAATGATTAATAATCCTAAAGAAATACCATTTTTATACCCAACTTTTTCAATTACCCAGGATGATGGAATTGCCATTACAAAATATGCGATGTAAAAAGCAAAAGTTACAAAATAAGCCTGAGAAGAGGTCAACTCACATGCCAATTGAAAAAATGGAATTAATGGTCCGTTTAACCAGGTTACAAAACCCAGAATAAAAAATAATGCAGTTAAGATTATCATCGGAATAATAGTACTCCTCTTGTCTATATGTAATGCACTTTCAATGTTTGACATAATAATTTTGGTTGATTGTTAATAGATTAGTGGTTTTCTCAATCTAAAATAACATCAACTCTTTTGCAAATATATTGCAATTAAAACACAATTTAATGCATTTTTTTTGCAATTTTAAAACAAAAGTAGTCTAATAAGTTGTACTTACTGGTAAATTAGATATGAAATTTTTGTTAATTTTTTTTATTCTTCCCAGTCTAAAACCGGATAATATTTCTTCAAATACGCTTTTACATCGGCAATATCTTCTTTTGCTGTCAGATCCGGAACATGTTCTGAAAACGGAATTCCTAAAGTCGTATTTGGATTCTCTTTTACCGAATTTAAAAGTACTGTTGGCAATTCTTTTTCGTCTCTTTCAGGATGAACCGGACAGTTTTTGAGATGTGTATATAATGTGCTTCCGTTAAATTTAAAAGCATTCATACTTACTCTGATTTTCCCTTCAATATCTTTATAATCATTCAAAACATCTGCCGAAGGTTTTTCTAAAATGTCCAATAACTGATTATTTTTATCCAATTTGGCGATTGCAAAACGCGAAATTCTTTCAGAAGGAAATTCCAATGCATCACGATCATAAGCTATAAAAGCATTTGGGCTATTGGTTTCTCTAAGTGCCAATAAGGCTTTCGCCGAATATAAATTGTCGCTGTTACAAACCGAATATTGTTGCGAATTCAACTCCGGAAATTGTTCAACTGCCTGAAACAAAGCATCGGCTGTACCAAATGGTTTTACTCGGCCTTCCGGAATATATTGTACGGCAAATGAAATATTAAGTCCGTGAAAATCATTGTTTACATTTTGGCTTCCGTAAAACTCTTTAAAAAGTTCGCCTTGTTCACCAATAATAATGTAGATATTTTTATATCCTGCTTTTTTGGCATTCAATAAAAGATAATCCAATAATGGTCTTCCGCTTCCGCCAACGCCAATTAAACCTTTACTTCTTTCGTTTGCCTGAGCGATTTCTTCTGGTGATAAATTATCAAGAACGGCTTCTTTTTTCATGCGGGAAGATGCTCCACCCGCAAGAATAACTAAATTGTTGTGCATACTTATTTTTTAAATTTAAATATTTTCAATAACTCTCACACCCGGATCTACAGACACGGCATAAGCTTCCTGCGCTCCGGCTTTTAAAATAGCTTCAATTACCGAATCTTCCTTTTTAGGATCGGCAATTACAACAATACTTCCGCCGCCGCCAGAACCTACAATTTTTGCACCATAAGCGCCGGCACGCAAAGCTGCATTGATCATATCATCAATTCGTGGAACTGTAATTTTTAATAAATCGCGTAAAACTTCGTGATGCTGATTCATTAAATCCCCAATTTTTTTAAGGTCTAAAACTGGTTTTTCAAATTCTTTTAAAGCTTCTTTTGTATAATGATAATTTTTTAGCGCCGCTTCAAAAAACGGAATCAATCTATCTGGCAAACAATTTCTGTAGCGGTCTATATCTTCGATTTCAGAAGTATTGAGATCAAAATCAGGAAAATTCTGCTTCACAATTCCAATCGACATTAATGCATTTCCTTTTATTTCACCAATTAAACCAATTGTTTCTTTTGGTACGCCCGAAACTCCGGTAATTAATCCTTTTAAATCTTTTCTGATTACTTTAAACGAAAATGGTTCTTTGGTATTAATGTACACTACATTTCCAACTCCAATACTAAAATGATCCATCATTCCGCCTGGTTCTCCGTGTTCCAAAACTTCAGATTCGTAGCCTACTTTTGAAATAAATTCAGAAGTAACTTCCTGATTTACGCCAAAAGCAGAAATCAAAAACTGAATCCACGCCATTAATAATGCCGACGAACTCGATGTTCCTGAATTAATTGGAATATCTCCGGTAATCGTAATATTGTAACCTACATTTGGCACACAACCATATCTGCGTAAAACACGCAATGAAGAAGCGAAATAATCTCTTGGCTCTAATGTATCAAAAGTTGCGTCGATATCAATGACACGAACTTCATCAATATCGATCATATTGAGAACAAATGTTCTGGTGTCATTTTGTTCAGCAGTTAGTTTTATATTTCTATCAATTGCACAGGCAATAACCGGCAATCCTAAATAATCTTGATGATCTCCAAAGAGACATGTCCGACCCGGGGCTAATGAAGTAATTTTTTTCACTTGACAATTCTATAATAAAATATTGTAAATCAGATAATTACAATACTAATTGGTTAACGATTTATTTTAGTTTTCTGGTTTTGATTCTACGAAACTATATATTATATTTTTATAAAACAAGAAAAAAACAAAAAATGTGCTCGAACACACTAAATAAATGTTCTCGAGCACACTAAATAATTCTGACAGAATTTTTTAAATAATTAAATCAAAGTTTCTATATTTGCTCATATGGATAAAAAGTACACAATTAAGGATATAGCAAAAATGGCTGGAGTTTCTAAAGGAACTGTTGACCGCGTTTTGCACAATAGAGGAAAAGTATCTCCAACGGCTTTAGAAAAAATCAATGAAGTTTTGAACGTTATTGATTATCAGCCCAACTTAATTGCCCGAAATTTAAAAAGCACAAAAGTCTATAGAATTTGTGTTTTACTTCCGGATCCTGAAATTGACTCTTACTGGCTTCCTTGCGTAAACGGAATTCAGGAAGCAATAACCGAGTTTAAAGCTTATAGTGTGGTTATCGAAACGCATTATTTTAATCCGGAAAGCACTAAATCGTTTTTAAGTACAAACGACAACATTATCAAGAAATCGCCTGATGCTGTTTTGATCGCTCCATTATTTCATAAAGAAACTTTGGAAATCGTAAAACAATATGACGAATTGAATATTATGGTGAACACTTTTAATAATCAAATCGAAGGTGAATCTATCAAAAGTTTTGTTGGACAGGATTTATACAAAAGCGGACGCGTTGCGGCAAGTTTAATGAATCTGATTTTGACTGATGGTCAAATTGCGATTATACATATTGACGAAAGCCTTAAAAATGCAGTTCACATGCAGGAAAAGGAAAAAGGTTTTAGAAATTATTTTGACGAAAAAAAGATTGCCGGTTTTTCACTAACAACGCTAAAACTAAAACACCCAAATGTTGAAACTAAATTTTTGGCTTTTCTAGAAGAGAATCCAAATTTGAAAGGAATCTTCATCACAACATCAAAAGCTTATCAAATCGCTTCTATCCTATCTTCGATAAAAACCAAAAAAATTGCGATTATAGGTTACGATTTAGTCGAAAAGAATGTGAACTTCCTAAATCAGGGATTAGTTCACTTTTTAATTCACCAAAATCAAAAAAGACAAGCTTATCTTGGAGTTAGTACTTTAGTCGAACATTTTTTATTCCGCAAAGATATTCCGGAAACAATATTGTTGCCTATCGATATTATTAATGTCGAGAATGCTACGTTTTACGTTTCTTAAAAAATAGCACGCGGATTTAGCGGATTAAACGGATTTGCACTGATTCTTTTTTTCAAAATTCTACGAGACTAAAGACGCACTGCTGTGCGCCTCTACGATAAAAACTTTGCGGCTTTGCGACTTTGCGCGATTAATTTTATTTATAAAAAAAAACCAGCGAAAACCCGTTTAATCAGTTAAATCCGTGGGTAAAAAAATTGCTCGCAGATTTGGCGGATTAAACAGATTTGCACTGATTCTTTTTTTCAAAATTCTACGAGACTAAAGACGCACTGCTGTGCGCCTCTACGATAAAAACTTTGCGACTTTGCGCGATTAATTTTATTTATAAAAAAAACCAGCGAAAACTCGTTTAATCAATTAAATCCGTGGGCTTAAAATAAATTTCCCGAAAGAAGAAGCGATATGAAAATTAGGCGTTTCTGTGTTTGGATTTACCCAAGAAATCCAGGTTGCATCATATTGTAGATTTTCTGCAAGAGAAAATTTTGCTCTAAAAACTCCCGCTTCAATTGTGTTATTCAGAATCAGATTTAAATTTTCTAAAGATTGAATACTAATTCGGCCTTCGACAATAAATGAAGTTTCATCTTTTGAAGCTTTTACATCAATATCCTTTTTAGGCCATTTCCAATCAAAATCGAAATCTTTGTTTGGTCGCGCTTCAAAATCCATTAATCGTGCTGCAGTATCCATTTCAAGACAATAATAAGGATTTAAAGAATCATTTGCTCGAAAGAAAAGCTCTACTCTGTCTGAATTTCCAATACTGTCAAAACTGTGGTCTTTTTGATCGATATAAATATCGGTATCAAAAACTCTAAAATTAAAATAGAAATTTTCAAGATCCCAAAGTGCTCTGAATTCTATTTTAGAAACAGGATCATTTTTCCATGGTGAAGAAAAATCAGTTAAACAATTTGCTTTTTCCCATAGCACAGAATCTAAAATTTCATTAGAACTTTTTTGATTTTTATCGATTAAAACTACCTTATATTCTTTCACAATTTTGACTCTTAAATTTTGTTAATTTTTTACTTTCTGAAAAATCGAAAATGTGCTGAAAAGCATTCTTCATTTCAGCACATTTTCAGAAGGACTAATATAATTTAAAATTCACGAAAAAGTAGCTTCTTTTTTAATAAAATAAAATCAGCATAAATCAATTTTTCTGTTAAATAATTCCATAAGAAAAGCCTGTTTAATTATTACAAATCCAATCTCGTCATTACGAAATTCACAAGATTTTACACAAACTACATTTATAATTCATCTAAATAACAATTTGACATAAAATAACCTCAAATATAGAAGGGCTTTTATTTCCAAAATATTTTATATAAATCACATGATTTTATCTCAAAAAAAACGTTTTGCACAATTTTATGTGCTCGAGAACATAAATTTTGTGTGTTCGAGCACATTTTTTGTGTTTTTTCTTGTTTTATAAAAATATAATATATAGTTTCGTCAAGTATTAATCTTAAAACTAAGTTAATTAAGGAAAATTTTAAGCGTTTTTGACACTCAAAAACGGGAGAAAAGTTGACAAAATCGTTCCCTATTAAAGCGAAAATGAAACGACTATTTTAAAAAAAAAACAACTCACTTTAAAACCAAATAAAAAGACAGAATGAATTTTTAAGATCAAAAAAGAAATCTAAAACTTACAAAGAAGAAAAAACAAATTAATCATTAACCAAAACCAATTTTAGTATGAAATTATTAACTCAAAAAAAGCCAAGGGATTTTCGGATTTCGAATGTATCCAATAAAGAAATTAAACTCACAATTCTTTCCTTATTAGCTTTAACATTTCAGGCTTCAGCAACTTCATCAATAAATACATCAACTAAAAACAATGTTGTATTGTTTTTTGAAAAAACGATAAAGGGTAAAGTAACAGATCAAAACGGGCTTCCTATTGCAGGAGCTAATGTTGTAGTAAAAGGCACAACCAAAGGTGTTCAAACTGATGTTGATGGAAGTTTTGTTATTACTGTTCCTGACAATGCTACTAAACTTGTTGTAACTTATATTGGCATGGAAGATCAAGAAGTTGCAATAGGAAGTTCTCCATTGAAAGTGGTATTGAAAGAAGTTGGACAAAAATTAGAGGAAATCGTAATTGGATACGGAAAAGCTAAGAAAAAAGACCTTACCGGTTCTGTAAGTTCTATTGGAAAAGACAATTTGAACTTAGGCGGAACGATCTCGAATGTTGGACAGTCTTTACAAGGTCGTGCTTCTGGAGTTCAGGTGCAACAAAACAGTTATGCTCCGGGAACTAGCCCAACAATCGTAATTAGAGGTGGAAACTCAATCAACAATTCTAATGGACCTTTGTATGTTGTTGACGGTTTTATTACAAGTTCAGGAGGTTCTATTAGTCCAAATGATATCGAAAATATTCAGGTATTAAAAGATGCTGCTTCTACTGCAATTTATGGTTCAAGAGGAGCAAATGGAGTAATCATGATTACAACTAAAAAAGGAAAACTTGGGAAATTACAGGTTGAAGCCGAAATTTCTGATGGTTTTCAAAGTATAATTAAAGAGCCTTCATTGTTAAGCGGACAACAATATGTTGATATTCAAAATGCAATTCAGCATGAAAACGGAAGACCTCCACTTTTTCCTGTAAGTCTTCCTGTTGCAAATACAAACTGGTTTGAGGCAGCAACCCGTCCAGGTGAAGTACTAAACAGATCGCTTACTTTTAGCGGAAGCGACAAAACATCAAAATTCTTTCTTTCCGGAAATTATATTAAACAAACCGGAGCAATTGAAAACACGGATTACGAAAGATATAGTGTAAGAATGGGCGCTGAGAAAAAATTTAATGATAAATTAAATATCGGTACTAATTTTTATGGTGCTTCCAGTGAAGGACATAATAGTGATTTTGGAGATAATATTTTGTCGCCAATGTTTTCTATTCAAACTGCTTATCCTAATCTTCCTATTTATAATGCTGACGGATCTTACTACAAATATCAAGGAAAAGATAATGCATTAGCACTTTTATTAGAGCCAACAGATCATACAATCAACAGATTGGCTAATGGAAATATGTTTTTGGATTATGAAATCATTAAAGGTTTAACGTATCATTTTGGTGCAGGAGCTGAATGGCAGGAAAACATTCAGGGAAAATATACACCAAGAACATTGGTTGCAGGAGCAGCTTTAAGAGGAACAGGATCTGAAGAAAACAGAACGTATTTTAGATGGAGTACAGACCAATATTTGACTTACAAGTTTAATTTACAAGATATCCATTCTTTTACAGTAATGATTGGAACCTCAAACCAAAAAGATACTTATGAAAGAGTAAAAGCATCTGGATCTGGTTTTTCAAGTGATTTGTTGACATACTACAATCTACAAGGAGCTGAAGTTTATTTAAAACCTGAAACAGAGAAAATTGAGACAAAATTGACTTCTTATTTTGGAAGGTTAAACTATGCTTTTAATGATAAATATTTAGCATCATTTACAATAAGAAGAGATGGTTCTTCACGTTTTGGACCAAATAACAGATTCGGAATTTTCCCTTCTGGTGCGGTTGCATGGAAAATTTCTAAGGAATCATTTATGGAAAACTTCCGTGATTTATCTGACCTTAAATTGAGAGTTAGTTACGGTATAACAGGAAATGATGGTATTGGAGATTATGCTTACATGAACAGATTACAATCTTGGGGAGGAACACTTAATCCTGGTGAATTGGCTGGTGCTACAGAACCTGCAAATCTTGCAAACCCTAATTTAAAATGGGAACAAACCGCTCAAACCGATATAGGTTTAGACGTTGGATTCTTTAACGATAAACTTACTGCAACAGTTGATGTTTATAAAAAAAGAACTACTGATGCACTTATAAGAGTACCTGTTGGTGGATGGTGGGGATTTAATACTCAAACTGTTAATTCAGGAGTTATTGACAATCAAGGTATTGAATTAGGAATTACCAGTACAAATTTTAAAAATGATAAATTTACGTGGACTACTTCATTAAATGTTGCTTACAATAAGCAAAAAGTAGTATCACTTGCTGACAATGTTAAAATCATTAGCCAGAATACTTCTAACCCAAGCGGAACTGTTTCAGGACAAGAGTTTACAAGATTAGAACCTGGAAAAGAAATGAGCGTATTATATGGCTACAAATATGCAGGTGTAATAAAAACGGGAGAAACTTATGGTCCTCAACCATTATCAGTAGCAGGAGATCCAAAATATGAAGATATTAACGGAGATGGTAAAATTACTGCCGATGACAGAACATACTTAGGAAACTCTACACCACATTATATTGCAGGTTTAAATAATGATTTTAAATACGGAAACTTTGATTTGAATATCTTTTTCCAAGGAGCATTTGATTATTCAGTTTACAATATGACTGCAATGGTTGGAGAATCATCTACAAGCACAGATGCACTTAACCGTTGGGTTGCCGGTACAAATGAAAACACTGATATTCCAAGAGACGGATATTACAAAAGCAAATACGGAAGTTATGTAAACTCGAAATTCGTTGAAGAAGCATCTTATTTACGTTTGAAAAATGTTTCTATTGGGTATTCAATTCCGGAAAGTGTTTTAAAACAAGCCAAATTTATAGACAGTATAAGATTGTACGCAATTGGTCAGAACTTATTGACTATTACAAACTATTCTGGGAACGATCCTGAAATAAATGGACACACAGCCAGTTCTACAGCACAAAACCTTGGTGGAGGAATTGATTTTAACTCATTCCCGGCTTCAAGAACATTTATCTTAGGTATAAAAGTAGCAATTCACTAGTCTAAAGCTTTTTTAGTAACATTAAATTTATTAAAATGAAAAAATATACATTATTACTACTTTTACTTACCGCAGGTACACAATTTTCGTGTAATCAGGATCTTGAACCTACGGTTTATAGTAGCTTGACTAATACAAATGGGTATCAAACAAAATCAGATGCGATAGCAGCCGTTAATTCAGTTTATGGCAGGCTAAAAGGACCTTCTGTAGGAGATAATTACTCTTATTGGGCAACAAGACATTTCGCCTTAACAGATATTGCGACAGATTTAGGACATTGCCAATTTGGTGGAGATCCGGGACAATTATCCTTAGGAACATGGAATTCGGCAAATGGTTTACTTCTTGAAGACTGGAATTCCATGTATAAATTGATTGCAAATGCAAATAATGCAATTTTTAACATTGCAAAGATGTCTGGAATTACTGCTGCCGAAAAAGCGCAATTTATAGCTGAGGCTAAATTTTTGAGAGCTTCATCTTATATGGATTTAACAGATGCATGGGGTCCGGTGATTCTGGTTACGGAAGCTAATGTAGCAAATCCTAAATATTTAGATCAAACACCGCCTTCTTCAGTTGAAGAAATTGACGCTTTCCTGATCAAAGAATTAACCGAAGCCGCTGCTGTTTTACCTGTTAACTACAAGAACAACGCAATTTACGAGAGTAATGATGTTGGTCGCGCTACAAAAGGTGCAGCACTTACTTTGTTAGCAAAATTATACTTACGCAGCCACGACTGGCAAAAAGTTGTTACGTATACTCAACAAGTAATGAGCCTTGGTGAATACAGCCTTTATCCTTCGTACTTAGGTTTATTTAAAGAAAGTAACAAATGGTGCAGCGAAAATATTTTCTCTTCATTAAGTGATGCTAATACCAACGGAACGGAATTACTGAACCACTTTGGACCAACTGATCACCCTGTTGTTGCAAACAGATGGCAATATTATACTGTAAACTGGGATTTCTATAACACTTTTGGCGATGAAGATGAGCGCAAACAATGTTTCTTTCCTGAATTTATGGGTTCAGATCATTTATTACACAAACAAGCTCCAACATTAGGCGCAGAACCACCAGCAGGAGAATTGTATATGCCGGATGTAGCTACCAGAAAATATGCTGATGATGAAACTACAACTTATTATGATGGACATAGTGTAAACATCCTTCGTTATGCTGATGTATTATTAAGCAGAGCCGAAGCTTTAAACGAAATCAGCGGTCCAACTACTGAAGCTATCGACCTTATCAATCAGGTTAAAGGAAGATCACATGCAAAATTATTAGTCTTGGCAGATTATAATCAAAATTCTTTGAGAGATGCCATTTTACAAGAAAGAGGATGGGAACTTTTCTATGAAGGAAAACGTCGTGCAGATTTAATCAGAATGAACAAATACGATGTTCTTGTAAATGCTTACCACCTTAGAGTTGGAGAAGCAGCACAAGTTAAAATGCCACAAAACAAATATTACACTTATCCACAAAGTCAGGTTGATCTTAACCCTAATTTAAGTAATGCAGACAGACAATAAGTAAAAATCCAATCAAGAATAGGCAGTTAAAATTGTCTGTCTATTCTTGATTTTTTCAACAAAAGAAGTACTTTTCTGTTTCACAAAAGAAACCTTTCAGATGATCAAAAAATTAGTATTTAAATCGAGTTTTATTTTGGCACTTCTTGCATTGGCAAGCTGTTCTCAAAATCAGGGTAATGTTATTACAAATATCAACATTGGGACTCATAGCAACAACGAATTGAAGATTCAGATCGATGTTACTACGAAGGACGATGTTCAGGTATATGCCGAATATTGGTCTGATAAAAAGGGAATCAAAAGCAAAATAAAATCGCCAATATCAAAAAATGGTCTCAAGCATTCTTTAGTACTTTGCAGTATTACTCCAGAAACCAACTATAGTTTTCAATTAGTTACAGTTCAGGGAGAAAACAAAAACACAAGCAAACTGTACACATTCAAATCAAGAAAATTACCCGAATGGTTGCAAAAACAATTCAAAGCAAATTGTCCTAAACCGGAACTATTACCGCAAAACTTCAAAAGTGGTTTTATGCTTATGGGAAAAAGAGAAACACCCGGAGTAGCTTATATTGTTGATTATAAAGGAAATCTAAGATGGTATCATACCGTTGAAGGAACAGGATTTAAAGTCACTCATTTCACAAAAGATCAAACCATACTTTCTATTTTAGGAAAAAATGATGAACCAACAAGTTACGGAAGTGAGATTCTCGAAATCAATCTGCAAGGTGATACTTTAATGCACATTAAAAAAGGACAAGGCGATTTAAAACAAGCGATTCACCATGAAATCATTAAAAAATCGGCTAACGAAATTGTGACAATTACGGTTGATAAAAAAATAATGGATTTAACGTCTGTTGGAGGAAAAAAGAACGATACCATTAGTAGTGATGGAATTTTAATTTTGGATAAAAAAGGAAAACAAATCTGGAAATGGAGTGTTTTTGATGATTTAGATCCTCTAAAAGACAAGAACATATTAAAAAACAAAAAAGACTGGACGCACGCCAACAGCCTTAATTATGATAAAGATGGAAATTTTCTAATCTCTTTTTATAACAATGGTCAAATCTGGAAAATCGATTCAAAAACAGGAAAAGTAATCTGGAAATTAGGCAAAGACGGAAACATGAAAATGTCTCCGGATAGTAATTTCTCTCAAGCACACGCTGCACATATTAATTCTGAGGGAAGTCTAATGTTTTTTGATAATGGTGTAGACATAAAACAATCTTCGGTTTTTGCTTTGAAAGTAGACGAAACAGGAAAAACTGTAAAACTGGATTTTCATATAAAACTTCCTAAAGACGTTTATAATGATCGAATGGGAAGCGCTTATATGATTGATAAAGATGCCATATTATGCTGTTGTTCAAAAAGACACATCACCATTTTAACCAATAGAAAAGGAGTTTTACTTTGGGCTCTGGAATCCGAAATTCCTCCTTATCGTGTAGAATTTATTCCGGAAGAAAAATTAAAACCATTTCTTCTCAATTAGAAAAAAGTAATACCTGCAAGATTTGGAAAACCTTGCAAATAATGATACAGATTAAAAATTTTACAACATGAAAAAAATAATTCTTATTGGTATATTTTCAGCATTGCCAGTTATTGTTTTCAATTCTTGCAATACTTCAAATTCACAAACATTGGCGGCAAAAACAGCCGATGATGATTCGTACATCACAATTGATACGTCTAAAATTCCGGACGATCAATTTGGAGAATCCGTTCGTTATGGAAGAGAATTGATGTTAAAAACAGCTTATTATATTGGCCCAAACGGAATTAATGGAAAATATCTGGGCAATAAAATGAATTGTACCAATTGTCATCAGGACGCTGGTACAAAACCTTATGCTTTCAATTTAATGGCTTCACACGATAATTATCCACAATATCGCGGACGTGAAAATAAAGTTCTAACACTTGCTGAACGTGTTAACAACTGTATAATGAGACCACATTCAGGAAAACCACTTCCGCTGGACGGGAAAGAAATGGTAGCTTTTTTATCATATTTCAAATGGATCAGCAAATTTGTTCCTAAAGACGGAGATTATAAAGGTGCTAAAAATTTAGAGATTGAATTTCCTGATGTTGCTGCAAGTCCGGAAAGAGGAAAACAATTATTTATTGAAAATTGCGCCCGTTGTCACGGAAATAATGGTGAAGGACAATACAATGCCGACAAATCAGGTTATACTTATCCGCCACTTTGGGGAGAATACGGATATCAGCCAGGTTCAAGCATGCACAGAGTTATCAAACAGGCACAATGGTTAAAAAGCAATATGCCTTATGACAAAGTAACCATTGGCAAACCATACCTTACAGATACACAAGCACTTGATATTGCGGCTTATGTAAACGATGATTCACAACACACAAGACCAAATCCTAAAACATTTGATTATCCTAACAAAATGGGTAAACCAATTGATTACTCACATAGTCCTTTTCAGGACAATTTTACCGAAGAACAACACAAATACGGGCCTTACAAACCTATTATTGCTTATTGGAAAAAGAATGGATGGAAAGCCGTTTACTAACTTATTAACTACGCATACTTTTTAAACCTGAACATTAAAAACAATGAAACCAAACCTAAAAAACAGACAAATTTTGAGTAGAATATTGATAATGTGTATTTGCATTTTCAGTATTCCATTGGCTGCACAACAAATAAAATATACAGATGGCAATGACAGCTGGAATCCTAATTTGTTAGGAAATCACCGTGTTGTGGTCGATTTTGCAGGCAAAGATAATGTTGCAAAAACAACGATCGAATGGCGCAGAAGAGACGAAAAACCGGAACTAAAAAAGATCATTGTTCAAGATGCTTCAGGAAAGGAAATTCAAAACGTAAAAACAACTGATATAAACAGAGAAAAAGGCACAATTTATTTTGAGCCAGTTTCAGGCAAAGGAACTTATTATGTGTATTACATGCCTTATATTGACGAAGGCGACGCTAATTATCCAAAAGGTGTTTATGCAAAACCAGAAGATAAAGCAGATGCACAATGGTTGTCTAAAATCAAAGCTAATCTAGCTGATAATTGTACCGTAAAAGAAATTCAAAGTGTAAATGCTTTCAACAGTTTTTATCCGATGGAAGTTATTGCAACTGCAGCTGAAACTAATGATTTAATTGCAAAAAACAGTGGTAATTCATTCCTTGTTTTTCCGGAAGACAGATTGTATTCTATCCGAATGAAAAATGATTTACCACAAAGATGGATTCAAAAAGGAGTTCAAAACACTTTTGCTGATACAGCTTTAAAAGGAGAATATTTAGCTTTTCAATTAGGCGTTTATGCATTACAGGATTTAGGAAATGTAAAAGTTACTTTTTCAAATTTAATCAGTTCTAACGGAGCTATAATTGAAGCAAAAGATATAAGCTGCATCAATACAGACGGAACTCGTTATGACGCATCTCCTTTTACTGCAAATGTTTCTGTTTCTAAAGGAAAAATACAAGCATTGTGGTGCGGAATCGATGTTCCTCAAACTGCTGCAGCTGGAAATTATACCGGAAAAGCTACTGTAATTGCTGACGGAAAATCAAAAGAAATTACTCTTCAAATAAAAGTAAGCGACGAAGTAACTAAAAACGGAGGAATCGATTCTCCTGAGAAAATGACGCGTCTAAAATGGTTAAATTCTACTTTAGCACAAGAAAATACCGTTATTGCGCCTTACACACCATTAGTTGTAAAAGATTCTGAAATCTCATTATTAGGAAGAAAATTGATTCTTGGTGCAAACGGATTTCCATCGCAAATACAAACTTACTTTACGCCAGAAATGACATCAATTGGTACAAAAGCCAATGATATTTTGAGCGCTCCCCTAGCCTTTCATTTCGTGGATGCATCAGGAAAAGAAGCTGCACAATGGAAAAATACAGGTCTTAAATTCACTAAAAAAGAAGCTGGAACCGTTGCTTGGGAAAGCACTTCTACATCACAATCTGTTCAAATGGATGTGAATGCTTCGATTGAATTTGATGGTTTTTTACATTATACTGTAAAAGTTACAGCGCTTGAAGATGTTACTTTCAATGATATTAATTTTCAATTGCCTTTTCAGCCAACATCTGCAAAATACATGATGGGATTAGGTCAAAAAGGTGGAGAACGTCCGGCAAATTTCGACTGGAAATGGGACGTAGCACATAAAAATCAAGATGGTGCATGGATTGGAAACGTAAATTCAGGATTGCAATTTTCGCTAAGAGACGAAAAATACAGCCGTCCGTTAAACACGAATTTCTATTTGCAAAAACCATTGTTATTACCAACTTCTTGGGGTAACGAAAACAAAGGTGGAATCACGATTACACCAAACCAAAAATCAGTTTTAGTAAATGCTTACAGCGGAGCTCGCAGCATGAAAAAAGGTGATGTTTTGTATTATAACTTCAATTTATTGGTTACACCTTTCCATAAAATCGACACAGATTTTCAATGGGATACTAAATTCTACCACAAATACAGCCCAATTGATACAATTGCTCAAACTGGCGCAACGGTAATTAATATTCACCATGCAAATGCTATAAATCCATATATCAATTATCCTTTTATCGAATTTAAAAAGATGAAAAGCTATATCGACGAAGCACATGAAAAAGGTTTAAAAGTTAAGATTTATAATACTGTTAGAGAAGTTTCAAACAAAGCATATGAAACTTTTGCTTTAAAAAGTTTAGGTCACGAAATCTATTCTCCAGGAAAAGGAGGTGGATTCTCTTGGTTACAAGAACATCTTGGAGACGATTATATTGCAGCTTGGTTTGTACCGGAAATTAAAGATGCTGCAATCGTAAATAGCGGAATGAACCGTTGGCACAATTATTATGTTGAAGGAATGAATTGGTTAACCCAAAATGTTGGAATCGACGGAATTTATCTTGATGATGTTGCTTTTGACAGAATCACAATGAAACGTATTAAAAGAGTTTTAACAAAAGATGGTCATCCTGGAATTATCGATTTACACAGTGCAAATCAGTACAATAAAAGTGACGGATTTAATAATAGCGCCAACTTATATATGGAACACTTTCCATACATCAATAAACTTTGGTTTGGAGAATATTTTGATTACGAAAAAAACCAACCGGACTTTTTCTTAACAGAAGTAAGCGGAATCCCTTTTGGATTAATGGGCGAAATGCTTCAGGATGGAGGAAATCCTTGGAGAGGAATGGTTTACGGAATGACAAACAGAATGCCTTGGAGCCACAATGCTGATCCAAGACTAATCTGGAAATTATGGGATACTTTTGGAATCAAAGGTTCTGAAATGATTGGATACTGGAGCGAAAACTGTCCCGTAAAAACAAACAACGATAAAGTTTTGGCAACAGTTTACAAAAAGAACGGTTCAGTATTAATTTCAATTGCAAGCTGGGCAGATTCTGATGTGAAAGTAAAACTAACAATCGACTGGAAAAAACTAGGAATCAATCCTGCAAAAGCTACAATTACAGCTCCTGAAGTTGCTAATTTTCAACCGGCACAGACTTTTACTGCAAAAGATGAAATAACTGTTCCTAAAGGAAAAGGATGGTTACTTATTGTTAAGTAATAATCTAAATCAATATTTTGTGCCGTTAGGCACTAAAGGTTGGTAAAAAATATATGTTTAGAGTATATCAGGCGTGCCGTAGGTACGCAACAAAACGATAACTATTGCGTACCTACGGCACGCTAAATCTATTCCGATTCATGTTTTTTTTACCAACCTTTAGTGCCTAACGGCACATTTTAAAAAAAACTATACCAATTAATACAGATTAATCATTGAAATCTTTTTTAATCTGTGGCAAAACCAAATAACCACAAAAAACCAGCTTCATATGAAACTTAAACCTTTCTTATCAATTCTACTTTTTGGAAGCCTGTTTGTCAACGCACAAAATAAACCCACTATAAAAGAATACAAAAAAGTATTCACGACCTATCCGTTTTCAGATCCCGATCCAATTCCTAAACCAGATACAAAAGTGTATCCGTATTTTCGTTTTGATGGTTTTACAGACAAAGCAATTCAAAAAGAATGGAAAGTTATTGAGCTTGAAAATGATTATATCAAACTAATGATTCTGCCTGAAATTGGTGGAAAAGTTTGGTCGGCAATAGAAAAATCAACCGGAAAAGACTTTGTTTACAACAATCATGTAATCAAATTTAGAGATATTGCCATGCGCGGTCCATGGACAAGCGGCGGTGTTGAAGGTAATTACGGAATCATCGGGCATACGCCAAATTGCGCCACTCCTGTTGATTATACAACGATAACAAGACCTGACGGAAGCGTTAGTTGCGTTATTGGAGTTTTGGATTTATTGACCCGTACTTCATGGAAATTAGACATCAATTTGCCAAAAGACAAAGCTTATTTTACAACAAATTCGTTTTGGTTTAACGCAACAGATGCAGAACAACCTTATTATACCTGGATGAATACCGGTATAAAAGCATCAGAAAATTTGCAATTTATTTATCCCGGACAAAGTTATATTGGTCATAACGGAGAACATAATTCGTGGCCAATTGATAAAGAAAATGGCAAAGATTTATCTTTCTATAAAAACAATAATTTTGGCGGTTACAAATCGTATCATGTTTTTGGGAAATACGATGATTTCTTTGGAGGATATTATCATGACGAAGATTTTGGAATGGGACGATACGGAAATCACGATGACAAACCAGGCAAAAAAATATGGATTTGGGGATTGTCGCAACAAGGAATGATTTGGGAAAAATTACTAACAGATACTGACGGTCAATATGTAGAAGTTCAAAGCGGAAGATTATTCAATCAAGCCAGCGAAGGCAGTAATTTGACACCATTTAAACAGCGCTCTTTTGCGCCTTATCAAACAGATTCATGGACAGAATATTGGTTTCCGGTAAAACAGACAAAAGGTTTTGTAAAAGCCAATAATTATGGAGCCGTCAATGTAAAAAACGAAAATGGCTGGTTGAAAATCTATCTTTCTCCACTTCAAAAACTAAACGAAAAATTAGAAGTTTTTGACAACAATAAAAAAATCTATTCTAAAGATATTTCGGTAAACACTCTACAAGTTTTCAAAGATTCAATTCAGATTTCGGTTGATGAAAATAAACTACGACTTACGCTTGGCGAAAATAAATTAGTTTGGAATTCAGCGCCCGAAGATGGTAATTTGGCTCGACCGTTAGAAGTTCCTAAAGATTTTGACAACAATTCGGTTTACGGATTATATCTTCAGGGAAAAAATTATATCAGCTTTAAAGATTACGTAAAAGCAGAAGAAAATCTAAATGCATGTTTGAAAAAAGATCCAAACTACGCTCCTGCCCTTTCTGATTTAGCCTCTTTGCAAATTAGAAAATTACAATATAAAGAAGCCGTAATTTCGGCAAGTAAAGCCTTAGCAATAGATACTTATAATCCTGCGGCAAATTATTACTACGGAATTGCAAATCTGCATTTAGGAAATATAACCGATGCAAAAGACGGTTTTGATATTGCCGCTTCAAGCGTAGAATTTCGCAGCGCCGCTTATACCACTTTAAGTAAAATTTACTTTAGTGAAAACGATCAATCAAAAGCGATTGAATACGCCGAGAAAAGTTTGCTAAACAATCAATATAATCTTGAAGGTTTACAAGTTCTGGCAGTACTTTATCGTCTGCAAAATAATTCCGCGAAAGCGAATGAAATCTTAAATAAAATAAATACCGTTGATCCGTTAAATCATTTTGCAGATTTTGAACGATTCCTTTTGGATAATTCAGAAGCTTCAAAACAGCATTTCACTTCGCTTATACAAAATGAAATGCCGGAACAAACCTATCTTGAATTAGGAATTTGGTATCAGCATCTGGGCCGCAAGGACGAAGCGCTAAAAGTTTTTTCACTTGCGGTTCCAAGTGCTGAGATCCTATATTGGAAAGCATTTCTCGAAGGAAAATCCGTTGATTTAAGTAAAATTCAACCGGGAATCAGCTTTCCTTTTAGAGGAGAAACAGCAATAATTCTGGAGAAATTGATTCCAACAAACGATCAATGGCAATTAAAATATCATCTGGCTTTAATTGAATGGAATCGTGATAATCTTTCGAAAGCAAAAGAATTATTTACACAGTGTGGTACAAAACCAAATGATCCAGCTTTTTATGCCGCAAAAGCATCTTTGTTCAAAGACGATTCTAATCTTGTAATTGCAAGCCTTCAGCAAGCTTTGAAATTAGACAATCAAGGTTGGAGATATCATAAATTATTGACAGAACATTACATCAGTCAAAAGCAATATGATAAAGCATTAGCAATTGCAGAACCGTTTTATAAAAAACATACAGACAATTATTTAATGGGAATGTTGTACGGAAAAACATTATTGCTCAACAAAAAATATGTTGCTGCAGATGCTTTCCTGACCAAATTAGAAATCCTTCCGTTTGAAGGTGCAACTGCAGGAAGACAATTGTATCATGAAGCAAAATTGATGCAGGCTCTAGCCGAAATGAAAAACAAGCAATACAAAAAAGCTTTACAATTTATTGCCGATGCAAAACTGTTTCCGGAAAATCTGGGCGTAGGAAAACCTTATGATGTTGATATTGACGAAAGACTTGAAAATTGGTTGGATTATCAATGTTACACAAGTCTTGGCAATAGCGAAAAAGCAAAACAATCTTTACAGAAAATCACCGCTTTTAATCCGAAAATTGATAATACGGTTATGAATTTCTTACCGGCAAATCAATTGGTTTCTGCTTGGGCGATCGAGAAAACTTCATCGGCAAATGAAGCAGAAAAGTGGTTAAAAAGTCAGGCAAATTTATATCCGACAAATAAAATTGTACAATGGACATTGTTAGTTTATACTAAAAAACAATCTGATATTTTGACTGCTGACGAAAAAGACGGCGAAGTTAGAATCATCGAAAAATTATAAAAAGCAACTGAATATAGAATCGATTACGAACTAAATTAACTATAACTAATAAAAACCAACACGAATGAAACAACTTGTTTTACTTTGCATTTTATTTTTCCTTTCAAAAGGTAATGGTTACGCACAAAATTCTATAGACTCAATTCCTATAAAAGAAGATTTAGCTTTTTTTAAAGATAATTTAGCCACGAAATTAAAAAAGAACATAAAACAACAAGAATTAGATAAGATTAAAAATAAGGAAATTCATGATGCAGCCCTACAAATGCTTAAAGGTGAATATGATTTCAATTATAGATTAGCTACTTACAACGCTTATTTATCGCCAACAGCTTTAGGAAAAAAATTATCTATTGGTGATGGATATAGTAAATATGAAAACATTACGGGTATTTATTTACCCTTGGGAAAACACGTAATTCTGGTAGATAATATTGCTAAAAATAAAACTGTCGATTTAGTTATTCCAAATTGGAACAGACAACCGCCTGCAGGAATGGAACCTGATAAAGATCCTAATTGGGGAATTGAAAAGAAAACATATCCGTTAAAAAATGGCGTAAACATTATAGATGTAAAAGACTTTGGTGGATTGGCTTACATCAATTATTATTCTGAAGAACCTAAAAAGGAAAACGCAATTAAAATTCACTTTATTGATGCCGAAATAAATGGATATTTTGATTCAGGAAAACAAAAAAATGAAGATTGGAATAAACTTCTGGACAACAGTATTTATCCAATGATAGATGCCCGAGGAAAATATATTCAAACCATTTATCCTAAAGCAGATTTAAAAAAATATGCTTACAATAAAGGTGTGGAATTATTAAATTGTTATGACACTTTGATCCATCGCCAACATCGCCTTATGGGATTAATTAAATATAATCTTGTCCCAAACAATAGGATTTTGGCTCGTGTAAACTACAATTATTATATGTTTAGAGACGAAGACGGAATCGCTTATATGGGCGGAAAATCTGGTTATGCATTAGGAATGGTACTTGATCCGGCAAAAGTAATCGCTGGAGATCCAGCATGGGGATTTAGCCACGAAACCGGTCATGTGCATCAACTAACACCTTATTTTAGTTGGGCAGGACTTTGTGAAGTAAGCAATAATGTTTTCACAATGTATGTCATCAAATCATTAGGGATTAAATCTCGTCTTTTAGAAGGTAACTACTATGATTCTGCAAGAAAAAAAGTTATCGAAACAAAAGAAAGTTATTTAAAAGTGGGTGGAAGTTTTGAACCGCTTGTGCCTTTTTGGCAACTGCAATTGTACTTCGAAAAAGCAGGCAAAAATCCTGATTTTTATCCTGACCTTTTTGAAGCCTTTAGAAAACAAGCCAACGCATTTGATAAACTAAAAAAAGTAAAAGCAGATGAAAACCCGGCTGTTTATCAACTCAATTTTATAAAAACGGCATGTGAAGTCAGTAAAGTTGATTTAACCGATTTTTTTGATGCGTACGGATTCTTTTATGTAGGCAATTTCGATGGAGATTGTTATGGTGCATATCACTATAATATGACCGAAAAAATGGTAACGGATTGCAAAAAAGAAATAAAATCGAAAAATTATCCTAAACCAGTTTTAGATATTACTACCTTGATTGATTAATTTTCGAATCAAAAATTGAAATTTTTAAAATATATTTATCCCAATTATTATAAAACCAAAAAAATGAATAACAAATTTCTAAAATATACTGTTTTAAGCTTAGTTACTTTGGCTTGTCAGAATATTGAGGCACAAAATGCTGACCAAAATAAAGACGAAGCATCGACTTACAGAGTTACCGCACTAAAAGTTCACGATTTAATGCATACAAAACTCGATGTTTCATTTGATTATGGAAAACGCTATTTAAACGGAAAAGCGTGGCTTACTTTAAAACCTCATTTTTACGAAACTGATGCTCTTACGCTTGACGCGAAAGGAATGGAGTTTAAAGAAATTGCTATAGTTCAAGGTGCTAAAAAAACGCCTTTGAAATATACATATGACAACGAACAGGTTTTTATTACGCTGGACAGAAAGTATAAAAGCACTGAAAAATACGTCGTTTACATCGATTATATCGCTAAACCTGATCAATTAAAAGTAAAAGGAAGTAACGCAATTACAGATGCTAAAGGTTTGTATTTCATAAATCCTGACGGAAAAGACGACAAACCAATTCAGATTTGGACACAAGGAGAAACTGAAGCTTCTTCGGCTTGGTTTCCAACAATTGACAAACCAAATCAGAAAACAACTTCTGAAATTGCAATGACCGTAGAGTCAAAATATGTGACTTTATCAAACGGAAAATTGACAGCACAAAAAGCCAACAAAAATGGTACTCGTACAGATACCTGGAAAATGGATTTACCACATTCTCCGTATTTATTTATGATGGCTGTTGGAGATTTTAAAATTTACAAAGACACTTATAACGGCAAAGAAGTTAGTTATTATCTGGAGCCAAAATATGCGCCTTATGCCAAACAAATCTTTGGAAAAACTCCGGATATGATGAAGTTTTACGGCAAAACTTTAGGTGTAGAATATCCTTGGGTAAAATATGCTCAGGTTGTTGCCAGAGATTACGTTTCAGGCGCAATGGAAAATACATCGGCAACTTTGCACGGTGAATATGTACAAAAAACAGAAAGAGAATTATTAGACGATAATCAGGAAAGTACAATTGCTCACGAACTTTTTCACCAATGGTTTGGAGATTATGTAACAGCTGAATCGTGGTCAAACTTGACAATGAACGAATCTTTTGCCACTTTTGGAGAAGTAATCTGGCACGGTCACGATGCCGGACAAGACGCAGAAGACAGATCTCGTTATGAGAAATTACAAAACTGTTTACGTTCTTCAAAAGATGGTATTAGCCCGCCTTTGGCACGTTTTTATTACAAAGACAAAGAAGATATGTTTGACAATATCAGCTATTCAAAAGGTTCGATTATATTGTATGCGGCAAAAAATCAAATGGGAGACGAAGCGTTTTTCAAATCATTAAACCGCTATTTAACTACAAATGCTTACAAATCCGGAGAAACACACCAATTGCGTTTAGCGATGGAAGAAGTTACCGGAAAAGACTGGAGTCCATACTTTAACCAATGGTATTATCAAGGAGGAAATCCTATTTTGAATGTTGAATACGGATATGCAGACGGAAAAGCTACAATTGCAGTAAAACAAACACAAGCAAGTTCGACTCAAACTTTTAGTTTACCATTAAAAGTAGATTTTTATGTAAACGGAACTAAAATCAGAAAAGACATTTTGATCGACCAAAGAGAGCAAAATTTCAGTTTTGATGTTCCCGCGCAACCTACTTTTGTAGATCTTGATCCTGATAAAATTTTAGTTGGTCAGGTAATCGAGAACAAAAAAGTATCAGATTATTTGTTCCAATACAAAAATGTTCCAACATATTACAATAGAATTGAAGCTATAAAATTTGCAAGCAAAGAGAAAAGCCATGATGCACAACTTATACTTTTGGCAGGTTTAGAAGATCAACAAGACGACTTGCGTGTAATGAGTATAAAAGCAATTGATTTGACAGATTCTCAAATTAAAGATGCAGCAATTAAAACTTTGCTTAACCTTGCAAAAAATGATAAAAAGACTATTGTAAGAACTGCTGCACTTGTAAAATTGGCCAGAACAGGCGATGCTTCTTATAAAGGATTAATGGAGGAAAGCATTAAAAACCAATCTTATAATGTGATCGCAGGCGGAATTTCTGGTTTATCTAAATATGCTCCAGATGAAGCTGACAAAGCCTTATCGACATTAGATGATGATACTAAACAACATGTAGCGCCTTTAGTCAAAAGATTAAACAGTCAAAAATAAAACGCAGTTATAAATAGTTAAAAAACATGATTTTATAATTAGTAATTTTTAAATATTATGTCTTTTTGAAGACCTCTCTGATTTACTTTATTAGAGAGGTTATTTCAGAAATTATAACTAAAAAATATTCCTAAACCCGACAAGTTTTTAAAAACCTGTCGGGTTTTCTGCATTATGAAATACGCTTGTCTTTCCATATTTTTTGTCATTTCGATTTCTATGATAAACGATTTTTTTTCAGGAGCTAATCCCGCTATCCGTTACAATCTTTTGTGGCTCCCGAAGCCTCGGGACCGCCACAAAAGGATTTCCACTTCTATCGGGGCTAAAAAACACCAAGTTTGTCATTTCGACGGAGGAGAAATCACACTAGCAGATCGACAAAGATTGGCGATTTAATTGAGGAGCTTTTTTAAAGATTCAAAGTTACAAAGGTTTCATCGTAGAGGCGCACAGCAGTGCGTCTTTCGTTCAGTATGTTTTTTTAATGCGGATATTCTTTGCGCGAGACGCACTGCTGTGCGCCTCTACAGAATTTGGAAATGAATATATTATTAATCTTATGTGTATTTAATTCTGTCATTTCGATCCCGAGGCTTCGGGATCGAAATGACAATAGCAGATCGACAAAGATTGGTCTTTGCGAGGAACGAAGCAATCTCATTTGCAGAATTTAAGTAGTGATTTTTGTTAGTGTGGTTGCTTCGTTCCTCGCAATGACAATATTGTGGTTATGTGTGTGCAAATTAAACCCGACAGTCCCGAAACCTCGGGATAAAAACCTGTCGGGTTTATCATTTTATATCGTTTTGTCTTTATCAAAAAACAACGTTTTTCAGTTTAAATTACGTCAGCCCTTATAAAATGTGCTCGAGAACACAAAATTAGTGTGTTCGAGCACATTTTTTATGTTTTTTCTTGGTTAATCAAAATATATTCGATAGTTTCGTTAAACAATAAAAAGTCATCAGACGTTTATTTGTTATAATTTTATTCATAAACCAATGATTATCAAGTTTATAAATAAAGTTAAAGTTTTTTAAGCCAATATAATTTCATTAAAAACCACAATTTATTTAGGTTTTTGTTTTTTGAAACCTCTCTAATCTGGTTCATTAGAGAGGTAATTCAAAAAAGGAACTAAACATCATTCAAATGAAAAACATATTTTACTTATTTCTTGCTTCAGCATTGGTTTCTTTTTCTCCTGTAAAAGGTAATATACCTTCAATTGAAAAAAACAAAATAGAAAATCCGAAAACCAAAATTTCGCTTCCACTTGCCGGAAACGCTTTTAGTTCTAAACATATCGACGGAAGCACAACAATTACAGAAAATGGGATAGAAAACTGGACAGACTCTAAAGAAGTTTTTACGGCTTATTTTAGAATTTATAAAGCGGGAACTTTTCAAATTACCGTAGAAGAATCTGTTGAAGTTTTTGGAAAATCAGAATTGGAATTTTCGATTAACGGAATTTCTAAAAAAGTAAAATTCGACACTACAAAAAAAGCAATAACCGTTGGAAGCTGGACAATCAGCAAAGAAGGTTATGTTGCCGTTAAAATAAAAGGAATTAGTAAAACAGGAAGTCAATTTCCGTCCCTGAATCGCTTGACGATTTCGAGTGAAGATTACGATGGCAAAATTTCTTATGTTCCAAATAATGAAGGTAATTTTTATCATTGGGGACGCCGCGGACCATCTGTACACTTAAATTATCAGATTCCGGAAACTACAAACGCCGAATGGTATTATAACGAAGTTACGGTTCCTGAAAATGAAGATAAAATAGGTTCGTATTTCATGGCAAATGGTTTTGGCGAAGGCTATTTTGGAATTCAGGTAAACTCAGCTACAGAACGAAGAATTTTATTCTCAGTCTGGAGTCCGTTTGAGACAGATGATCCGAAAAGTATTCCGGAAACGCAAAAAATTAAAATGCTAAAAAAAGGCGAAAACGTTCATACAGGTGAATTTGGAAGTGAAGGTTCTGGCGGTCAGAGTTATTTGAAATACAATTGGAAAGCCGGAACAACTTATAAATTCTTGCTTCACGGAATTCCTCAAAACAATAACAGCACCAATTACACCGCGTATTTTTTTGCTCCCGAATTGAAAAAATGGATTTTAATTGCGAGTTTCAACCGTCCGCAAACCAATACTTACTTAAAAAGATTTCATTCGTTTTTAGAAAATTTTGTTCCTGAACAAGGCGATTTATCATGCAAAGTTTTATTCAATAATCAATGGATATGTGATGATAAAGGAAATTGGTCAGAAATTAATTCGGTACGTTTTACAACAGATAATACCGGTACAAAAGAATACAGAATGGATTTTGCCGGCGGACTTGAAAAGGGTTCTTTCTATCTAAAAGACGGCGGATTCTTTAACGATTATACAACACCTAAAACCATTTTTACCAGACCATTAAACAATAAAAAACCAGAAATCGATTTTAGCAAATTACCTTAATAAATTGATTTCAAAACCAAAATTAACTATGAAAACCAGATTTTTAAAATTTACATTAGTCGCTTTTATTTTATTTGGAGGAATGATTGCATCGGCTCAAATGATTAAAACCAAAACGCCTTCACGTCCAAAAGATCAACAAGATGTTTTGCGTTTGGCTACAGACCCCATTCCAACTGTTCGCGTTGCTTTTATCGGACTTGGAATGCGCGGTCCGGGAGCAGTCGAGCGTATGACACATATTCCGGGAGTCGAAATTGTGGCGCTTTGTGATATGTTAGAAAAAAATACACAATCGGCAAATGAAATTTTGACTAAAGCAGGACTTCCAAAAGCACAAGAATTTTTTGGAGACGAAAACGCCTGGAGAAAAGTTACCGCTTTACCAAATGTTGATTTAGTTTACGTTGCCACAGATTGGAAACATCATGCCTTAATTGGTGTTCAGGCAATGAAAGACGGAAAACACGTTGCTATAGAAGTTCCCGGAGCTTTAACAATGAAAGAAATTTGGGATTTAATTGATACTTCTGAGAAAACCAGAAAACATTGTATGCAGCTTGAAAATTGCGTTTATGATTTCTTCGAATTAACGACATTAAACATGGCGCAACAAGGTTTATTTGGCGAAATTCTTCACGCCGAAGGATCTTATATCCACGGTTTACAACCTTTTTGGGGCGAATACTGGAACAACTGGAGAATGGATTACAACATCAAACATCGTGGTGATGTTTATGCTACACACGGAATGGGTCCCGCTTGTCAGGCTTTGAATATTCACCGTGGTGACAAAATGAATTTCTTGGTTTCTATGGATACAAAAGCGGTTGGAAATCCTGCTTATATCAAAGAAAAATCTGGTGTAGAAATTAAAGATTTTAGAAATGGAGATCACACAATGACAATGATTCGTACTGAAAACGGAAAAACAATTCAAATTCAGCATGATGTAACTTCTCCTCGTCCGTATAGCAGAATGTATCAATTAAGTGGTACAAAAGGTTTTGCAAACAAATATCCGTTAGAAGGTTATGCTTTAGACGGTGCAGCATTAGGTGATGACGTAAAACCAAATCACGAAAAATTAAGCGCACATTCATTTGTTCCTGAAGAAGTTAAAAAAGCTTTGATGGAAAAATACAAACATCCAATTGTAAAAAATATCGAAGAGCAAGCCAAAAAAGTAGGCGGTCATGGCGGAATGGATTTCGTTATGGATTATCGTTTGATTCACTGTTTGCAAAAAGGACTTCCGCTTGATATGGATGTTTATGATCTTGCCGAATGGTCTTGTCTTGGTCCTTTGACAGAAATTTCCCTTGATAAAGGTTCTGTTCCGGTAGAAATTCCCGATTTTACTCGTGGCGGATGGAAAAAATTACAAAAATTAGAGTTTTCAGAATAAATATTTTTATATTGGTTAGTTGAAAAGGAAGCAGGAGAGCAAGTCATGGTGCTCTCTTGCTCATTTAATTACATTTCAAAATGAAAAATTAAAATGAAAAAAATATACTTTATACTTCTATTTTCAATCTTCACGATTTCGATTACTTCAGCCCAAAAAAAGCAAACTTTCGCTATTAGCGAAGGGAATTTTTTATTGAACGGAAAACCAGTTCAAATTCATTCCGGAGAAATGCATTATTCTCGTATTCCGCAACCTTATTGGCGTCACCGTTTAAAAATGATGAAAGCTATGGGATTAAATGCTGTTGCAACTTATGTATTCTGGAATTATCATGAAATCGCTCCGGGAGTTTGGGATTTTAAAACCGGAAATAAAAACTTAGCTGAATATATTAAAACAGCGCAAGAAGAAGGTTTATTCGTAATCTTGCGTCCAGGTCCATATGTTTGTGCCGAATGGGAATTTGGCGGTTATCCGTGGTTTTTACAAAACGTTCCAAATATGGTTATTCGCGGAAACAACAAAGAATATTTGGCTGCGACAAAAGCTTATTTTACTGAATTATACAAACAAGTCAAAGATTTGCAAATTACCAAAGGCGGTCCAATTATTATGGTTCAGGGCGAAAACGAATTTGGTTCTTATGTAGCGCAACGCAAAGATATTCCGCTTGACGAACATAAAAAATACAGTGCAGCCGTATTTCAACAATTAAAAGATATTGGTTTTGAAGTTCCGTTTTTTACCTCAGACGGAAGTTGGTTGTTTGAAGGAGGCGCTTTACCAGGTGCATTACCAACTGCAAATGGCGAAAGTGATATCACTAAACTAAAAAAAGTAGTCGATCAATTCAACAATGGAAAAGGTCCTTATATGGTTGCCGAATTTTATCCGGGTTGGCTAGATCATTGGGCAGAACCTTTCCCGACGCAAACTCCGGAAGAAACTGCTCAACTAACAAAAAAATATCTGGACAATCAGGTTTCTTTCAATTATTATATGGTTCATGGCGGAACTAATTTTGGTTTTACATCGGGCGCAAATTATGACAAAGAACACGATATTCAGCCTGATATGACTTCTTATGATTATGATGCTCCAATTAGTGAAGCTGGTTGGGCAACGCCAAAATATAATGCTTTAAGAGAATTACTAAAAACAAAGGAAACTCCAGCAGTTCCGGAGAAAATGCCTGTAATTACAATTCCGAATATAGCGCTGACAAAAATCGTTGATCTTGCCGATGTAAAATCTAAAATCACGCCCGTTATAAACGATAATCCGCAAACATTTGAACAATTAAATCAAGGTGACGGTTATGTTTGGTACAGCAAAAGATTTACGCAGCCAATAAGCGGAAAATTGGAATTAAACGGATTACGTGATTATGCAATCGTCTATGTAAACGGAAAAAAAGTTGCTGAGTTAAACCGTTATTATAATAAATACGATTGCGAAATCGAAGTTCCTTTTAATGCAACTTTAGACATTTTAGTCGAAAACATGGGACGTATTAATTATGGTTCTCAAATTAACGCTAATAATAAAGGAATCATAAGTCCAGTTATTATAAACGGTGAAACAATTACCGGAGATTGGAAAATGTATCAATTACCAATGTCGCAGGAACCAAATCTGGAAGCTTATAAAAATTCAGGTAAAATAAATCGTCCTACTTTATATCAGGGAACTTTTGAGCTTAGTAAAACCGGAGACACTTTTCTGGATATGCGCGATTTTGGCAAAGGAATCGTTTTTGTAAACGGAATCAATATTGGACGTTATTGGAGCGTTGGTCCGCAACAAACTTTATACTTGCCAGGTTGTTGGCTTAAAAAAGGTAAAAACAGCATTATGATTTTCGAACAAAAAAATGAAGTGATGCAAAAAGAAGTGAAAACTATAAGTACGCCAATTCTGGAAGATTTAAAGCCGGAGAAGGGACAATAAATTAAGCTTTTACAAAACAAAATTAATCTCGCAAAGACGCAAAGGCGCAAAGGTTTTGTCATTTCGACGAAGGAGAAATCTTCGCAAGTAACTCCGCAACGAAAATCTAATCTTTGTCGAGCTTCTCGCGAAGATTTCTCCTTCGTCGAAATGACAATATTGTGTTTAAATTTGCGCAAAGAACAAAAAAAAGCCACCCGATTATCGGATGGCTTTTTTGTTTTATTAATTTCGAAATTACTTCCAGTTAAAAGTAATTCGTTTATCAATTTCTGAACTCAAACTCAAGAATACCGGGCAAGTCATTCCGGCACGTTCAAGAATTGTTCTGCTTTTTTCGTCTTCAACACCTTGCATATCAAAAACAATTTCGATTGCTCCAATTCTTCTTGGTTCAGCATTCATAATTTTAGTTACTTCGGCAGTTGAGCCAACGAAATTCACATTCAAATCGCGTGCTTTGATTCCCATAATAGTCATCATGCAGCTTGCCAAAGCATTGGCAACAGTATCTGTTGGAGAAAAAGCTTCACCTTTTCCGTTATTATCAAGTGGTGCATCAGAAATAATTTCGCTTCCTGATTGTACATGAATTGAGCTTGTTCTTAAATCGCCTAAATAGGTTACTTTTGATGTCATTAATTTGCTACTTTTAAAGTTAAATCGCTATCGTAATATAAAATGTAAACACCTTTGTTTGCGTGTCCGCCATCTTCTTTTTTATAAAATTGAAACTTATTATCAACTTGTTCCGTTGTCATTAAATCTGCTGTTTCCTGATATGTTTTTCCTTGTACCAAACGCATCATCGCATCAAAAGTAACATCAAATCCGCGAGTTGCATAAGTATTTGGGTTTACTTTATTTTTCAATCTATATTGTTTTTCGAAAATTAAAACTCCCGCTTCATCGCTTTCACGAGTTACAGAAGGATACATTAATTTTAGTTTTACCAAATTATCAAAACTAATTTCATCTGTATCAAGTGTGCTGTTTGGCTCTAAAATCACCAATTGAACCTGACATGTTTTTTGAGCATCAAGCAATGCTTTAATAGTAGTTTTAACCATTGCAGTATTACCCGTTTCCATCACGACATAATTCATTCGGTTTGGCAATAATGAGCTTTTTAAATTAGCAACATCCAAACCGCCAGTTTCTGTCAAGGCAGCAAATACAACCCCTTTTTGGTTTTGTTTGATGTAATTAATCACAGATTCTTTTTTCTTATCTACAACCGCAACGATATTTCCATTTTTAGAACGCATATAGTCAAAAATGGCATTTCTAACAACGTCATTCGATGGAATTGTCTGATATAAATTTTCAATTGGATTCGCCGAATCTTTTGATAATGGTGAAATCACAGGAACTTCGTAAGAACGCAATGCATTTGCTGTAGCTTCGGCATTACTTTGATAAAATGGTCCGATCACAGCATTTGCATCCTGCAATTTATTTTGAGCAATTAAACTTGCAATATTCGAAGAACTTTTAGTTTCCTGAGAATCATAAATCGAAACATCAATTGGCAATTTCAACGTTTTAGCTGAATCTATTGCCATCATAGCTCCCGAATAAAAATCAAGAGTCATATTAAGGAACTTGTCATTTTTGATTCTGTTAGCCGTACTTGTAGTATCATATTGCATTTTTGCCAGATTAAATGGCAATAACAAAACTAATTTTTTACGTTCATTCTGACCTCTTTTTTTAGTCAACTCTACTACTTCTGGATTTGCAGAAACAGTTTCAGATTTCACTTTATCTACTATTTTAATACCAGCAGTACTTTCAGTTGATTTGTCAATCGCTACTTCAGTTGCTTTTTCAGTTGGTTTTTCAGCAGGTTTTTCCTGAGGAATAATTGGTTGTGGCGCTAAATATCCAGCAGGAACTTTTAGAACCATTCCTTCTTTTACACCTTCAGAAAGTGCAGGATTTAATTGCGTTAACTCTTCTTGCGAGATATGAAAAGTTCTTCCTAAACTATAAAAAGTCTCTTTAGGTTTTACCTGATATTCCATATAAGAAGTTGCTTTTTTAGAAGTCTCTGCCCCTTTTTTAGTTTCAACTGGTTTTGCAACATTTGTAACTGTTTGAGCAGGAGTTTCCGTTTTTGGAGCTGTTCCTTTTATAGTAACACGATATCCAACAGGCAAACTTGAAACGATTTCAGGATTGCGTTTTTCCAGATCTTCAACTGTTGTATTGTATTTTTTTGCAATCGAAAACTTAGTTTCTTTTGCTACAACATCATGATATACATACTTTTCCTGTGCAACAGATTTTACAGTTTTATTAGCTGCAGCTGAAGTAGTTGTAGCCGCTGTTTTTGCTGTTGATCCTTTTGCAGGAATTACCAATGTTTGTCCAATTTGCAAACCATCTTTTACTAAAAAAGGATTTGCTGCTTTTAAAGCTTCATCGGTAATATCATATTTTTTTTCAATCCCAAATAAGGTTTCTTTAGGCTGTACCTCGTGCGTAGTTGGATTCTTACCCGCAGTTTTTTTAACTGCTTTTTCTTCTGTTTTAGCAACAGAAGTTTTTGCACCATTTGTTGGAATTAACAAAACCGTATTTGGTTTTACTCCATTTCTGGCATCCGGATTTAGTGCATAAATATCGTAAGGCGTAACCTTAAATTTTACGGCAATCTGGTTTATCGATTCTCCACTTGAAACCGTGTATTTAACTACCTTTTCTTGGGAAAAAGCATTACACGTAACAAAAAAAACCAGAGACAATAATGTTGAATAATATTTCATAATAGGGCTTAAAACAATTTAATTTCTAATTCAAAAACAAGTTACTAATTTCTCTTTAAAACAAGATTCTTGCCACTTGTTAATTTTGCGCTAATTATTGTCTAAGATCAATTTCTAACTTAGCAATAACGATCTCTTTATATAACTCAACTTCTTCTTTTTTCTTGCATTGATAGAGCACTTCTTCCATATTTTCGAACTTATCCGAATAAACATAATACGAAAGACTGTTGATATTAAAGAAGAAACTAGCGTTAAAATCACCAGAATCAATGAGTTTCATAATGAGCTTATCTCTTAGCGTCGCGTCTGTAAATATACCTAAAACTAAGTAATAGCCGTTTGAAACTTCTTTAAGATTATCAAAAACTTCAACCTTTATTGTTTTGTCATTTTTAAGAGGATTTTCCTTTAATTCCTGCTTCATTTCTTCCAGCGAAATTGTTTTTGCAGCTTCGGCGGAAGCATTTTTACTTTGATTTTTAACCGCTTGATCCTGATACTTTTTCAATTTTACCAAAGCTAGTTTATCATCAAATTTTCTGGCTTCCATACTATAAAACGAAGCTTTACTAATATGACGCTTTACTTCAATTTTTTTCTGAGTATCTAAGGAATCTATTTTTGCAATCAAAAGCTGATTTTGTGCATCACCTTGCTCCTGCTCTATTTTATAACGTTTAATTTCTTCTAATGAAAGTCGTTGTTGTAAAGAAGTTGAAGCAGTATTTTTCTCGCTTTCGCGGATTTTCTTCTTGTATTCCTGATTTTCTTCAACAGCAATTCTTTCTACTTTATTCATTAATCCGGCGTAAGCTTTTCGGTTTTCAGCTAATTCTTTCTTTAGTTGAGAAGATAATTCACTTGTTTTTCCGATGCTTTCATACGATTGTTTTTCCAGACGTTTTGATTGGTCGATATTCAAAACATCCATTCGTTTTAAATCGATCAAATCATTGTTCATTGTATTAACTAATGAATCTAATTTTGCCATTAAAATATCCTGCACATTTTTATTGGCTTCCAGAACCAAACGTAATTTCTCAACTGAATTTTCTTTGGAACCATTCATATCATTTAGATTAACTTTAAGATCATTAATCTTTATAATCTTCTGATTCATTTCTTTCTGAACCACCAATCTGTCTTTTAGATCATCAATTTCAACCGTTTTGGCTTTTCCTTTTTCGACCACAACTTGTTTTTCGGCAAGAGCCAACATCAATTCTTCACTTTCATTTGTGGGTTTAACTTCTTTGGTATTAATGGCTAATTTATTGCCAACAATTAATCCGTTTACAATTTCAGGATTTTGAGATTCTAACTGATCGATTGAAATTCCGTATTTTTTGGCAATCGAGAATTTGGTTTCCTTTGGCTCGACCACATGAAAAATAGTTTCCTGATTAATTACACGAACTCTTCCGTCTAAAGTTTTTCGTTTGTTTGGAATTACAATCGTCTGACCAATTTGCAAACCATTTTGAAGAATATCTTTATTTTGATTTTCTAAATCCTGTACAGAAACATTGTATTGTCTCGCAATGCTAAACAAAGATTCTTTGGCTACAACCTGATGTGTCACTTTTGACGAAGCTGTACTTTCTGTTTTGGAAATATTTGCAGGGTTCTGCGGAATAATTAATTCCTGACCAATCTGAAGTCCGTTGGCAAGAATTGGATTTGCATTTTGTAGCGCTTCTACAGAAACATTGTATTGTTTCGACAAGCCAAAAAGCGTTTCTTTTGCTCCAACAATATGAGTAATTTGTTGGTTAGGATTTTGTTTTTCTTCACCGTGAACAGGAATCCTGATAATCTGATTGTCTTTGATTCCGTTTTGTGCTTCGGGGTTGAGTTTGTAAATTTCGTCAATCGAAACCTTATATTTTTGGGCGATAAAATAAGCGGTTTCTCCTTTTTGAATTTTGTGTTCAATAATTGAATCTTGCGCAGTTATTTTGTTAAAAGACAAAATAAACACAAGAGAAATCGTTAAAAACTCTCTCATAATTAGTAGGTTTAAAAAATTAAGGCATTACAAATGTAACGCCTTAATTTGAAAAACAATACTATTCCCACTCAATTGTTGCAGGTGGTTTTGAGCTTATGTCGTAAACCACACGGTTCACGCCTTTTACTTTATTTATAATGTCATTTGACACTTTCATCAAGAAATCATACGGTAAATGAACCCAGTCAGCAGTCATACCATCTGTTGATTCTACGGCTCTAAGCGCTACTACTTTTTCGTATGTACGCTCATCTCCCATTACACCAACACTGTTTACCGGAAGCAAAATTGCTCCAGCTTGCCAAACTTTGTCATATAATCCCCAAGATTTTAATCCGTCGATGAAAACAGCGTCAACATCTTGCAAAATCTGAACTTTCTCAGGAGTAATATCTCCTAAAATTCTGATTGATAATCCTGGCCCCGGGAAAGGGTGTCTTCCTAATAATTCAGGATCTATTCCTAAAGTAGCTCCAACTCTACGAACTTCGTCTTTAAACAACATTCTAAGTGGTTCTACAATTTTTAATTTCATATAATCCGGCAATCCACCTACATTATGGTGAGATTTAATTGTTGCCGATGGTCCTTTTACCGAAACTGATTCGATTACGTCAGGATAAATAGTTCCTTGCGCCAACCATTTTACGTCTTCGATTAAGTGTGATTCATCATCAAAAACTTCGATAAATACACGACCAATTGTTTTACGTTTTGTTTCAGGATCACTGATTCCGGCTAACTCGCCAAGGAAACGATCTCCTGCATCTACTCCTTTTACGTTCAATCCCATTCCTTTGTATTGATCTAATACATTTTGGAATTCGTTTTTACGAAGTAAACCGTTATTTACGAAAATACAGTATAAGTTTTTTCCAATTGCCTGGTGTAATAAAACTGCCGCTACAGTAGAATCTACTCCGCCTGACAATCCTAAAACTACTTTATCATTTCCTACTTTCTCTTTCAATTCTGCCACCATTTCTTCTACGAAAGCATTTGGTGTAAAATTTTGAGGAACTTCAGCAATGTCTACTAAAAAGTTTTTCAGCATTTTTGATCCATCTGTAGAATGGAAAACTTCTGGGTGATACTGAATTGCATAAGTTGTTTCGCCTTCAATTTTGTAAGCTGCATATTCTACGTCATGCGTGCTTGCTAATTTTACAGCATTTGTTGGCAAAGCTTTGATACTATCGCTATGGCTCATCCAAACCTGACTGTTTTCTGAAACTCCATTAAAGAAAACTTCGTTCTCCTTAATATAAGATAAATTAGCTCTACCATATTCTCTGGTGTTCGAAGCTGCTACTTCACCTCCACTAAAATGTGCTAAGTATTGTGCTCCGTAACAAACTGCCAACATTGGAAGCTTGCCTCGAATTTGAGATAAATCAGGATGTGGAGCATCTTCTGCACGAACAGAAAATGGGCTTCCTCCTAAAATTACGGCTTTATAAGGTGATAAATCACTAGGAAAGTGATTGTAAGGGAAAATTTCGCAGAATATATTTAATTCGCGAACTCTACGCGCAATAAGCTGTGTATATTGCGATCCGAAATCTAAAATAAGTACGTTGTGTTGCATGCGCAAAAATACTTTTTATATTCCAAAATGAAAAATGGATTTTTATTTTTTTTCTATATAGGTTCTAAGTTTCTAAGTTACTAAGCTTCTAAGGTGTTGGATCGTCAAAAAAAACTTAGTTACTTAGCACCTTAGAAACTTAGTACCTTCAAAAAAAAACTTTGTTCCTTTGAACCTTTGTAACTTTGAACCTCAAAAGAAAAAATCCACTCTTCAAAAAAATCCGTATTTAGAGAAAACCCATTTTATGAAATCAAAATCAATTGCCCTTATTCTTTTTTTAGCTGTATTTTTAAATTCTTGTAGTGCGGTCGACGACTTATTGACTTTTACAATTTCGAATCAAGCTTCGATTCAGATAAAAAGTACTTTTCCAATCAATTTGCCGTCAGAAATTATTACGCCTGACGTTACTACAAATTCATCAGCTGAATTTGCAAACAACAAAACCAAAGCTAGTTTGGTGAAAGATGTAAAACTGAAATCGCTTAAATTGACGATCACAAATCCGGCAGATAAAACCTTTACGTTTTTAAAATCGATTCACTTGTTTATTTCAACTACCGATTCTGATGAAATAGAATTGGCTTATCAAGACAATATCAACGAAACAACGAATATGATCGATTTAATTTGTACCGATAAAAAATTAGACCAATATATTAAATCCGATAAATATAAAATCAGAACTCAGGTTACCTTAAAAGAAACACTTACGAAAGATGTAACTGTTAAGGCAGATATGAAGTTTAAAGTGACTGCGGATCCGTTTTAAAAAAGGTTCTGAGGTTCTGAGTTGCTAAGGTTCTAAGTTAAAAAACTAGAATTTTCGATTCTTAAAAAACAAAGGTTCAAAGGTATATGAAGTGTAAAAACTTTGTTCCTTTGAACCTTTTTTCTGTCTTTCCCCAAAAAGAAAACCTTAGTCCCGAAACCCAATCTTATCAAGTTAAGGAAAAATCCAATGGAACAATTTGTTAAGGATAATATCTCATCACTTTTTTTGTTCCATCGGAACATTTCATTGGTAGTTCAATAAATACGGCATTTTTTCACGTTCCGTTGGAACGTTTGATTTTATAAATAATATTTGGTAAAAACATATGCAGATTACATATACAATTTATCAAACGTCCCAATGGGACGATGTTTCTCACGATGCATTTTTTTTTCTACCAATGAGGTGTTCCGATGGAACAGAATCTAAGATATATTAACTTAATGGCATTGCCCGAAGCCTCGGAATAGTAGCTTAGAATCTCAGAACCTTCAAAAAAAACCTTTGTCCCTTTGAACCTTTGTCCCTTTGAACCTTTGTCCCTTTGAACCTTTGTCCCTTTGAACCTCAAAAAAAAAGATTTTTTTTACTAAATTTATAAACCCATACCAAAAACCGCTTTTACATCATAACCAGTGTATCTTAAAATGTAATTATTAAGAAAGTAAACTATAACCAATGTTTATACTATCTGAATATTAATTTTAAAAATATAATCCATGAGTAAAATAGTTGCAGAACAATTAGTTGAAATGTTGGTAGAAGCCGGAGTAAAACGCGTTTATGCGGTGACTGGCGATAGTTTAAATTATTTTAATGATGCGATACGCAGAAACGGAAAAATAAAATGGATTCATGTTAGGCATGAAGAAGTTGGAGCCTACGCCGCTGCTGCCGAAGCCGAATTGGACGGTTTTGCTGTTTGTGCCGGAAGTTGCGGTCCCGGACACGTGCATTTAATTAATGGTTTGTATGATGCACATCGTTCACAAGTGCCTTTATTAGCAATTGCATCTACAATTAATACGGGCGAAATGGGAATGGATTATTTCCAGGAAACCAATACTCTTAAGCTTTTCGACGATTGCAGTTGTTACAATCAGATGATTATGACGGCGGAGCAAGCGCCCCGAATTATACAAACTGCTATTCAGCATGCTTTAGGCAAAAAAGGTGTTGCCGTGATTGGTTTACCGGGTGATGTTTCGGAATTAAAAGCGGTTGAAAGCAATATTTCTACTCAGTTTTTTCACTGTAATCCTGTAATCAGACCTTCAGATCAGGAATTACAACATTTAGCAAAGGCTATAAACGAAAGTTCCAAAATCACTTTATTCTGCGGAATTGGCGCCGAAAAAGCACACGATCAGGTCGTACAATTATCTCAACATATAAAAGCTCCTGTAGGATATTCTTTTAGAGGAAAAATGAGTATTCAGCCCAATAATCCTAATGAAATAGGAATGACAGGTTTACTCGGACAACCTTCGGCATATCATAGTATGCACGAATCACATTTAGTTTTATTGCTGGGAACAGATTTTCCGTATGATAAATTCATGCCTACAGACAATAAAATTATCCAGATTGATACAAGTTCTGAACGTTTAGGCCGAAGAGCCAATCTTTATATGGGATTATGTGGCGATGTAGCCGATACAATTGAAGCTTTATTGCCGCTTCTGGAAACCAAAACGGATGATAGTTTTCTACAAGCGCAACTTAAATCATACGCCAGTGTAAAAGAAAACATGAATACTTATATTGATGATAATGGCGGCGAAGACACAATTCAGCCGGAATATGTGGCGCATATTATTGATAAATTGGCCAATAAAGACGCCATTTTTACGGTTGATACCGGAATGACTTGTGTTTGGGGCGCTCGTTTTATTAAAGGAACGGGAGAACGAAAAATGCTAGGTTCTTTTAATCACGGATCAATGGCAAATGCAATGCCAATGGCGATTGGAGCAGCACTTGCACATCCTGAAAAACAAGTTATCGCAATGTGTGGCGATGGCGGATTATCGATGCTTTTGGGAGATTTAGCTACTATAAATCAATATAATATTCCCGTCAAAATTATTGTTTTTAATAATCGTGCTTTGGGAATGGTAAAACTCGAAATGGAAGTTAACGGTTTACCCGATAACGAAACCGATATGGTAAATCCTGACTTTGGTTTGATTGCACAGGCGATGGGTTTTCAAGGTATAAATGTTCACAAACCCGAAGAAGTTGAAACCGCAATTGAAAATGCATTTCGACATAATGGTCCCGTTTTACTGAATATTTTTACGAATCCGAATGCGCTTGCAATGCCACCAACAGTCGAATGGAAACAAGTAATTGGTATGACAAAATCAATGACCAGATTAATGCTTGGCGGCAAAATGGAAGAAGTTATAGATACTATTAAATCAAATTACAAACATCTAAAAGAAGGTATCTAAACACGAATTGCACGAATTAACACTAATTCTTTCGTGCAATTAATTTCACAGAATAAGCTAAACTTTAAAATCTGTGCTAATTCGTGCAATTCGTGTTCGTTTACTTTTACATACTTAGGCTTAAATAAAAATTACTTATGGATATAAACAGTAATAAATCGTATAGCAAATACTATGTTATTGCGTGGGTATTTGGTTTAGTTTTCTATTTTTTGGATTATGTAATTCGTTCTGCTCCGGCGGTAATGTTTCCGGAACTTTCTCAAAATTTTTCGGTTAACGAAATCAGATTAGTCGAAATTGTCGGGACTTATTATTACACGTATTCTACTTGTAGCTTGATTGCAGGAATTGCTTTGGATCGATTTGGAGCAAAATATTCCCTTTTTACCGGAGCACTTATTTTAGGAATTGGCTGTTTATTATTCCTTATTTCAAGTCAGTTTAGTGGAGTCGTTGGCCGACTATTTCAAGGTGCCGGTTGTGCTTTTGCTTTTCCTGGTTGTGTGTATCTTGCGAGCAAAGGATTCTCGGCAAAATCATTGGCAACAGCAATAGGTTTTACGCAATGTTTAGGAATGCTTGGCGGTTCTGCCGGACAATTTGTTGTAGGACCTTTGATCGAAAAAGGAATGGACATTACTACTTTTTGGTTGTCAATTGGAATCTTTACTATTATCGTAGCCTTTGGACTTTGGTTTATAACTCCGGCAAACCAAACCGAACCCAAAACAGAAGCGAACACCAAGAAACAAAGTTTACTCAATCCTTATAAAATTGTATTTAGCAATCCGCAATCGTGGTTGTGCGGTATTGTTTCGGGATTATTATTTGCACCAACAACTATTTTTGCGATGACTTGGGCAGTTGATTTTTTCCAAAAAGATCGCGCTTTTGATTTTCATACCGCAACGATTTCAAGCGCAATGGTAGCTTTCGGTTGGGTATTTGGATGTCCGTTATTAGGTTATATTACCGATAAAATAAACAGACGAAAACCTGTTTTAATATTTGGTGCGCTTTTAATGATTGCAAGTTTAGTGCAGTTGTTGTATTTCCCGGATTTACTTCCCACAAAAATCAGTATGTTTTTATTGGGAGTTGCTTCCGGCGCAGCGATGATTCCGTATTCAATAATCAAAGAAGCAAATCCGGATAACGTAAAAGGAAGCGCAACCGGAGCCATCAACTTCATAACCTTTGGAGTAACAACGCTTCTAAGTCCGTTATTCAGTAATTTGTTTGGAAAAACACTTCAGGATACTACAGATAAAGCATTGCATTTTCAGCAAGCAGGTTTATTTTGGATTATCGGAATTTCGATCGCTATTTTGGTAAGTTTAATGCTTAAAGAAACAGGTCAGGGAAAAGCAAGTAATTTGGAAAACTAATAAATCCTGTGTGTAATTTTATAACACATAGAAACATAGCTTTTGATTATTTAAAAGAGGCGTTTCACTTATTTATAAAACACATAGTTGATCTATGTTTCTATGTGTTTTTAAATAAAAGCCACCGATTAAAAGGATTAAACAGATTAAAAAATTAGAATCTGCTTAATCTGCATGAAAAAAATCTTGTAGTATATTACTATTCTTTAGTAACAATAATCGAAGCTTTGAATCCAGCGGCAAGATTGTTCCAATAATCATTGGTAACTAATTGTCCTTTATCGTCATAAACCTGAATTTCTGCAGTGTTTCCACCTAAAGAACCAATGTTTAACGCTTCAAAATCTAATTTATTAAAGCCATTTGAAAGCACGATTTTTACATCTTTAAAATTAGAATCTAAAAATATCTGATCTCTGATCACCATATCGTTTGAAGATACTCTAACCAAATCGCCATCGATAGCGCCAAAATCACGGAACTTTACAATAAAATAATTTGACTTGGTTTTAAATTCACCAAGCGAAATATTTTTCTTAACAAGTTCTCCACGACCTTCACGCAATCCGGCATCTTTAAGAGCTTTGTCTAAATCCTTCTCCATTTTTGCAACATAACGATCTCCGGGATTTGCAAAATCAGTTTCAGTAGACATCGTAAATTTGCTCTTTTCCTGTCCCACCTGCAATTGAGATTTTGGAGTAATACTTGTATTATCAAAAACATTTGGCGTTTTAATACTCGGAATATCGCTATTGTCTGCCTGAGGATCTTTTATTTGAGGAATGGGTGTTTTCTTAGGTTTTGCACTAAATTTTGGAGCAGCGATAGGCTTGAATTTTGTTCCAAATTCAGTTTGTGCTGATACCGTTACAGCTGTAAAAAGTAGTATGAAAAATAAAATGTGCTTCATTGAAAAAGTATTTATCGAATCGGCTTTTATAGTTTTTATAAAATCTAAGTATAGCATCACAAAAATAGCATAATTTAATTACGGGCTACAACTTTAAGAGTATTATAACAATATATTAGGCTAATTTTTGGAATCAAAAAACCTGCCAAAAAGATTATCACACTGAATTTTATTCAATCATAATTATAGTAAAAACAACAAAATCCGACTTATTTTCACAAGTCGGATTACTGAAAAAAAATAAAAAATACATAAAAAAAATTACTTAAATTTCAGTCCAAATACTAAACTAATCCCTAACAATAACCGCGGTCAATGTCGTAAGATCTAATGTTTTACCAACAGTATAAGAAAGGTGCACACTATCTGTATATGTAACTCCTGCCTCAACATATTCTACATATGTAGTTCTCTGAAAAATTTCGCCATCAGTAGTTTTAGCCGTAAACTTCACCGTGAAATTTCCTTGCTCATATTTCGAATAAGATGTTTTAGAAGTGTTTTTTACATTAAAAGCAATTACAAGATAATCACCGTATAATTTTTGTGGTGTATAGGTTAAAGCAAAATCCTCCACATTAAATGTATTGGCATTCGATGGCACATAATCATCATCATTACTGCTTGAACTACAGTTTACTAATAAAATTGACATACTCAATAAAAGAACATAACTAAGCGTCGATTTAAAAAAAGATAAGTTTCTCATAATTATAAAATATTTATTGTTGTGGTTTCTTTATCATCTTTTAATTGCCTTAAAGAAATAGACAATAGTCTATATTTATTTTTTTACAATTATAGACAATATTCTATGTATAAGAAAATATATTTGTAAGAATTATATTAAAAACAAACAATTAGCATTATATATTAAGTTCCTTATTTAAAAAATATAAAATTTTGATAATTACCAACTTATTCCTAACTTCAAGACTTTAATTTCTTTAATAAAATCTTATAAAATGGATTATATCGACTATTATAAAGTATTGGAAATCACAAAATCAGCGACTGAAGCTGAAATTAAGAAGGCTTATCGAAAAATGGCTCGAAAATATCATCCGGATTTAAACCCGAATGACAAAGAGGCTGAGAAAAAATTCAAGGAGATAAATGAGGCTAATGAGGTTTTGAGCAATCCTGAAAATCGTAAAAAATATGATAAATACGGAAAGGACTGGAAACATGCTGATGAGTTTGAAAAAGCAGGCTACGATCCTAACCAGCAACAGTATACGAGACAACAACAAGGCGGAAATCAAAGTTATACTGATTTTGGCGGAGGAGATTTTTCAGGAAGTGATTTTTCTGAATTCTTTAATTCTATGTATGGTTCTGCGGGAAGAAGTTCCAGAAGTCAGGCTAAATACCGAGGGCAGGATTTTAATGCTGAATTGCAATTAGATCTCGCATCGGCTTATACAACGCACAAACAAAACTTAACTGTAAACGGCAAAAATATCCGAATTACAATTCCGGCGGGAGTTGAAAACGGGCAAATTATAAAGATTCCAAATCATGGCGCTCCCGGCGCAAATGGAGGCCCAAATGGAGATTTATACATTACTTTTTTAATTGATAATAATTCTGATTTTAAACGTGAAGGCAATAATTTATATGCCGATGTTGATCTGGATTTGTACACGGCAATTTTAGGCGGAGAAATTTTCGTGAATACTTTCGATGGAAAAGTAAAAATAAAAGTTCCTGCCGAAACACAACCCGGAACTAAGGTTAAACTGAAAGGAAAAGGTTTTCCCGTGTATAAAAAAGAGAGTCAGTTTGGGGATTTATACATCACTTATACTTTAAAACTTCCGACTAAATTATCTCAAAAAGAAAAAGAATTATTTCAGGAATTAGCTAAATTAAGAAGTCATGAATAGTAAAAACTTAATTCAAATAAAACAGTTTTGTGTGTATCACGAAATCGAAAATACTTTTATAACGGAATTGCATAATTATGGTTTAGTGCAAATTATTGTTCTTGAAGAAGATGAATATTTACAACCGGAACAATTGCCTGCTGTCGAGAAAATGATTCGCCTTCATTATGATCTTAAAATCAACATTGAAGGGATTGATGTCATTGCCAATTTACTGGACAAAATCGAAACTTTGCAACAAAATCTTACGACGACGCAAAATAAACTCCGCCTTTATGAACAGCATCAAATCGAATAAATGAAAAACTTTCTTCAAGCTAATTTTAACACATAGAAACATAGCTTTTGATGTTGTAAAAAAGACGTTTCACTAAACATTAATACACATAGCTCCATGTGTGAAGAAACGTGTTTCTTTTTTGCATCACTTTTTGAATACAAAAAACCTATGTATCTATGTGTTAAATATTTTTTTTCTAAGTATCTACTGAAAATAAAATCTATACTCAAAATATCACAAAAAAGAATGATTTACGAAATGATTTCAGTCTAAGATAATTCCTTTTCATCTGCATATTTTATAAATTGCAGCAAAATTAACGAACCGGAATTTGTTTTTAAAAATGCTAAAACAAATTCAAAAAAACTTAAAAAATGAAAAGAGAAAACATCTTAACAGGATCACCTTGGGAGGACAAAATGGGATATTGTCGTGCAGTAAGAATTGGCAATATTATTGAAGTTTCAGGAACTGTGGCTATTGTTGATGGCGATAAAGTAAAGGCGGACGACGCTTATGCTCAAACCTATAACATCCTGGAACGTGTTGAAAAAGTTTTAGAAGATTTAAATGTTGGAATGAAAGATGTGATCAGAACCAGAATCTTTACAACCAACATTTCTACTTTTGAAGATGTAGCAAGAGCGCACTCAGCGTTTTTTAAAGATGTAAAACCAACAACCGGATTTTATGAAATCAGTAAATTGGTTGCTCCTGAATATTTAGTTGAAATTGAATTTACTGCTGTTGTGCAGTAATTTATTTTTGCCACGAATTTCACGAATTAACTCGATTTTTTTTGTCTTCAAAAAATGGCTTTAAGTATTTACTAAAAAAATCCTTTTTAATCCATTCAATCTGTGGCAAAAAATTCCGCAAAAACACGAAGAAATTCGCGAAAATTCGTGAAATTCGTGGCAGAAAAAACTTCTCTTAAATAATTAATGACTTCTCAAACCCCAAAACAAATACTTCTGACAATTTTCAAATGGATTCTCATTTGTGTTTTGATAGGGATTTTATCAGGATCTGCATCAGCATTTTTTCTGGTTTCTCTGGAATTTGTAACACAATTTAGAATTCACCACGATTGGATTATCTGGCTTTTGCCTTTTGGTGGATTATTAGTTGGTTTGAGTTATTATTTTTGGGGAGAATCTGTCGTAAAAGGCAATAATTTATTGCTTGAAGAATACGAAAATCCTCAAAAAGTGATTCCGCTAAAAATGGCTCCTTTAGTACTTTTAGGAACTTTACTTACCCATTTATTTGGAGGTTCAGCCGGTCGCGAAGGTACAGCGGTCCAAATGGGCGGAGCAATTGCAGATCAATTTACTAAGATTTTTAAATTGGATAATTCCGAAAGAAAGATTTTAATTATTCTGGGAATTAGTGCCGGTTTTGCTTCTGTTTTTGGAACTCCATTGGCAGGCGCAATATTTGCTTTAGAAGTTTTATATTTCAGCAAAATCAATCTTAAAAGTATCATTTTATCTTTTCTAGTGGCTTATGCAGCTTATTTTACCGTAGAATTTTGGCATGTAAAACATACACATTATAGCATTCCGGTTGTTCCTGAACTTAGTATTCCGACAATTGGCTATGTAATTATAATTGGAATTTTATCCGGATTTTCGGCTTTGTTATTCGCCAGAAGTACTCATTTTTGGGGTTCGCTTTTTTCGAAAAATATAAAATATCCTCCGTTGCGTCCTTTTATTGGCGGAATTATTCTTGCCATTGCAATTGCAGGTTTCGGACTTACGAAATTCTCCGGATTAGGCGTTCCTGTAATTGTAGATTCATTTTCGAATGCAAATCCGTGGTATGATTTTTTATTGAAAATTCTGTTTACAGGTTTTACTTTAGGAGCAGGTTTTAAAGGTGGCGAAGTAACTCCGTTATTTTTTGTTGGCGCTACTTTAGGAAGTGCTTTATCCTTGATAATTCCGTTGCCAATTGCGTTTTTAGCAGGATTGGGATTCGTTGCTGTATTTTCGGGCGCGACCCACACTCCTATCGCCTGTACAATTATGGGCATGGAACTCTTTGGAATTCAACCCGGAATTTTCATTGCAATTGCTTGTATTATCGCTTACTTTTCTTCAGGTTCTATGGGAATTTATAAATCACAAATTGTCAAAGGAGCGAAGTTCAGGCTGTACCAAAGATTAAACTCCAATTTTTAAATTCCAAAATATTAAAAAATTCCAAAGAATAAATTCCAAATCCCAAATTCTCAACGGATTAAAATCCGTTGCTACAAAATAAATCGTTCCTCTGGAACTTTAATTTTATTAAGGTAAAATCACGCAAAAAATCAGTTTAAATCCGCGTTTTCGCTTTAGCGAATCCGTTTCATCTGCGTATAAATTTAAATCTCAAAAATTAAATTCCAAATTCCAAACGCAATTCCCTTTTACATTTCACATTTTACATTTCACAATTAACGACCAACATAAAAGTGTGTTAATCTGTAAAATGATTTCAACATTACATTAAAAAAATGTAAATTCGCACACTATGAAAATACAAGATATTCAAGCGATACAATTATTACTCGCAACCCCAAAGAAAATCGCCATAATTCCGCATAGAGGTCCTGATGGAGACGCTATGGGCTCGACCTTAGCATTATATCATTTTTTACTAAAAAATAAGCATCAGGCAACTGTAATTGCACCGAACGATTTTCCTGATTTTCTAGCTTGGTTACCAGGCTCAGAAACTGTAAAAATATTCGAAAAAGATACTGAAAACTGCACCAAAATATTAGAAGAAGCTGAGTTGATTTTTACGCTTGACTTTAATGCTTTTCATCGTACAGGCGAAATGGAACATACTTTGGCTAAGCTAACGGCTCCATTTATCATGATTGATCATCATCAAAAACCTGATGATTATGCTGCTTATATGTATTCTGATACTACATTTGGGTCTACTTGCGAAATGGTTTATAACTTCATTTCGTTTTTAGGCAAAAAAGAAGATCTGGACAAAACAATTGCAACGTGTATTTATACAGGAATTTTGACCGATTCAGGTTCGTTTCGCTTTCCGGGAACAACAGGAAATACACACCGAATCATTGCTGAATTAATTGATCTGGGAGTTGAAAATACTCAAATTCCGGTTTTATTATTTGACAATAGTTCTTACAGCCGTTTGCAATTATTAGGTCGTGCTTTGCAGAACATGAAAGTTTTTGAGGACCATAAAACTTCTTATACTTCGCTTACTCAAGCTGAGTTGGATTCTTTTAATTATGTAAAAGGTGACACTGAAGGAATCGTAAATTATGGATTAAGTATAAAAGGTATTCTTTTTACTGCTATTTTTATCGAAAATAAAGACGAGAAAATAATCAAAATCTCTTTCCGTTCGCAAGGAGGATTTGATGTGAACCAATTTGCGAGAGATCATTTTAACGGAGGCGGACATAGCAATGCTGCCGGCGGAAGATCTGATGTTTCGATGGAAGAAACTTTGACAAAATTTGAAAATTTAGTAACCAAACTAAACATATAACCCCATGAACTACCTAAAAACAAGCATTTACACCCTACTTTTTGCTGTTTTACTGGTTAGCTGTAAACAGCATGAAGATGCGAGAAGACCTATTTCAAGGACTTCGGGAACTTTCATGAAAAAATCAGTTGATCGTAACAAAAAAATAATTGCTAATGAAGAAGAGGTTATCAAAAAAATAATCAAAAGCAATCCTAAAACTAAATATTTTGCTACCAGAAAAGGATATTGGTTTTCTTATGATGAAAAAAATGAAACCGATCTTGCAACACCTAGAAAAGGCGATATCGCTTATTTTAATTTGGAAGTAAAAGATATAAAAGGCAATATTATTTATTCAGAAGCTGATCTTGGACCGCAAACTTATTATGTAGACAAACAAGATATCATGATGGGATTGCGCGATGGTATTAAACTGATGCATAAAAATGAAACGGTGACTTTCTTGTTTCCGTCTCATATTGCTTACGGATATCATGGAGACAACAAAAAAATTGGTACTAATCAATCATTAATTTGCACGGTTACGCTTAGAAATTTTGTACCGGATCCTGCTGCAGCAAAAACAGGAATTCCGGCAGGACAAACTCCCGCTGCGCAAACTGCAGGAGGACAAACTCCACCACCTGCAACGCCAAAACCATTAGCCGTAAAACCGGCACCTAAAGCTAAAAAAGATACAATAAACCCATAAAAAAACATTTTAAAAATGAAAAAAAGTATTTTATTATTACTACTAGCCGTTACCTCATTTTATTCTTGTAAAGACGAACACAGCAATTTACCTGATGGTTTATATGCTGATATTGAAACTAATAAAGGACATATTATTGTAGAATTAGATTATAAAAAAGCTCCAATTACGGTAGCTAACTTTGTAACTCTTGCCGAAGGTAAAAATGAATTCGTGACAAAAGATTATTTAAAAAATAAACACTTTTATGACGGATTAAAATTCCACAGAGTTATTGAAGATTTCATGATTCAAACCGGAGATCCTGAAGGAACTGGTTCTGGAGATGCAGGTTACAGATTTAAAGATGAAATCACAGATCTTAAATTTGACAAAGGCGGAGTTCTGGCGATGGCAAATAATGGTCCTGGAACAAACAGCAGCCAATTTTTTATCACACATGTTGAAACTCCATGGTTAAACGGAAAACACACTATTTTTGGTCACGTTGTAGAAAAAGGTCAGGAAGTTGTAAATCAAGTTAAACAAGACGATAAAATTGTAACCGTAACTATCATCAGAAATGGTGAAGCTGCAAAGAAGTTTGATGCTGTAAAAGTATTTCACGATTATTTTTCTGAAATCGCAAAAGAAAAAAGCAAATTTGACGGTGTTCAAAAAGAAAAAGTAGCTTATTTGGCTTCTGTAAGACCAAAAGCGACAAAAACAACTACTGGTTTAGAGTTTGTAATTACTGAAAAAGGAAATGGTAAAAAACCAGCTGCAGGAACTCAAATCTACATTAACTATTCTGGTTTCTTAGAAGACGGAACTTTGTTTGATTCAAGTGTAGAAGAAGTTAATAAAGCTTATGGAAAGTTTGATCAGGCAAGAGCAGAACAACACGGATACCAACCAATTCCGTTTCAGGCAGGTCGTAAAGACGGTATGATTCCAGGATTTATTGAAGGAATCGAGCAACTTTCTTTTGGAGATAAAGCAGTTCTTTTTATTCCGTCTCATTTAGCATATGGAGCAACTGGAGCAGGAGGAGTTATTCCGCCAAATGCTAATATTATTTTCGAAATACAATTATTAGAGAAACCGTAATAATATTCTTATCTTTAAAGCGTTATTACAGACTTAAATTCGATACACTATGAAATTTAAATTTCTATTTTTATTTTGCTTAGCGATAGCTAATATTCAAGCTCAAGCACCAAAAAAACTGGTTGCAAAACCAAAACCTGCAACAGCAAAAGCGGCTCCTGCAACAAATCCTAGTGAAGGTATTTTTGCTACTATTTCAACTACAAAAGGAGACATTGTTTTAACTTTAGAATATGTAAAAGCTCCAGTAACAGTTGCAAACTTCATCGCTTTGGCAGAAGGTAAAAACCCTTATGTAAAAGTTGAAAGCAAAAAAGGAAAGCCTTTTTATGACGGATTAAAATTTCACAGAGTTATCAATGACTTTATGATTCAGGGTGGAGATCCGCAAGGAAATGGTTCTGGAGATCCGGGATATGCATTTAAAGATGAGTTTGTTCCTGAATTGAAATTTGATAAAGGCGGAATTTTAGCAATGGCTAATTCTGGACCTGCAACAAACGGAAGTCAATTTTTTATCACGCACAAAGACACGCAATGGCTTAACGGAAAACATACTATTTTTGGTCATGTAGTTTCTGGAATGGACGTTGTAAATAAAATTGTTCAGGATGATGTGATCACAAAAATCGTTATTACACGCAAAGGCGCTGCTGCCAAAAAATTTGATGCTGTAAAAGTTTTTAGCGATTATGAAAAAAACAAAGAAGCTGAGAAAAAAATAGAAGCTCAAAAATTAGAGGCTCAAAAAGAACTAACTAAAAAAGCAGCTTCAGAAAAAGCCGTTTCTTTTGCAGCAACAAAAGCCGCAGCGACTACAACTGCATCTGGTTTAAAATATGTAATTACAAAAAAAGGAAGTGGTGTAAAAGGTGCTCCGGGATCTACAATCTACTTTCATTATGCAGGTTATTTTGAAGACGGAAATCTTTTTGACAGCAGTTTACCAAGTGTAGCAAAAGCTTATGGTCAATATAATGCCGCAAGAGATGCACAAGGCGGATACAAAGCGTTTCCTTTTGAAGTTGGTAAAAAAGACGGAATGATTCCTGGTTTTATCGAAGCATTGGATATGATGACTGACGGAGAAAAAGCAACATTCATTCTTCCTGCAAATTTAGCTTACGGAGAAAAAGGTGCCGGAGGAGTAATTCCACCAAATGCAACTTTGATTTTCGAAATTGAAGTATATCAAAATCAGCCTGTTGTAAAATAACAACAAGTTTATTTTATCTTATATAAGTCAAACCCATCAAAATTTAGATTTTGATGGGTTTCTTATTTTTATTCGGGTGGTAATTATATCAAATTCATAATTTTAGAATAAAAATTAGACTTCAAACCATAGTGATAATAATGTTTATAACCTTTTTCTACTAATTCTTAAACAAAATAGCTTACCTTTGCCGGCTTTATTTTTTTAATCAAACAAGTATAAGATGTCACAAAACAACGTATTAAAGGGAGTATTTTTAGTTGCAATAGGAGCAACAACTTACGGAATGTTAGCTACTTTCGTAAAAATGGCCTATTCTGAAGGATATACAACTGCCGAAGTAACAACATCTCAATTTATACTTGGAATTATTGGTATTTTATTGATCAATGCTTTTCAAAAAGCAAAACATAAAGACAAAGTTGTAAAAGCTTCCAAAAAAAATATATTTAGCTTAATGCTTGCAGGAACTTCATTAGGAATGACAAGTTTATTCTATTATTTAGCCGTAAAATTCATTCCGGTATCTATAGGTATTGTTCTTTTAATGCAAACAGTTTGGATGGGAGTTTTACTTGAAATGATTTTAGAAAAAAAATTACCTTCAAAACAAAAAGTCATTGCCGTAATTATTGTACTTATTGGTACTGTTTTGGCAACCAATATTATCCATAATGATATTCAATTAGACTGGAGAGGTATCGCTTGGGGAGTTTTGGCGGCGGCATCTTTTACTACAACTATGTTTACTGCAAATAGTGTTGCAACTGAAATTTCGTCTGCTCAAAGAAGCTTATACATGCTTTTAGGTGGAGCTATTATCGTATTCTCATTTGCGTTTGCAACTCAGGTTACACCTTTTAACTTTGAGATTTTCATGAAATGGGGAATTATACTGGCTTTATTCGGTACTATTATTCCTCCTATGTTAATGACTGCAGGTTTCCCGTTAACCGGAATTGGATTAGGAAGTATTGTTTCGGCACTAGAACTTCCGGTTTCTGTTATGATGGCTTACGTTTTATTAAATGAGCAAGTTATCTTCTCTCAATGGGTTGGAATTGTATTAATTATTTTAGCGATAATTATTATGAATGTAAATTTCAAGTCTAAAAAATAGCCTAATTTGCAAGACACGAAAAAAAAGCGTCTTGTAATGTTATAATTGTTAATTTTTTTATAAATTCGTGATAAACAATAAGATATCATGAATCTACCCTGGCATTTATATTTAATGGCTTTTCTTTATATAGTTGCCGGACTTAATCATTTTAGAAAACCGGGAATGTATATCAAAATCATTCCTCCCGCATTTAAAAACCCTAAATTAATAAATACCATAAGCGGAGCTGCCGAAATAATTCTTGGCATACTTCTGCTGTTTCATCCTACGACTAAATTAGCAGCTTGGGGTATCATTGTACTCTTAATTGCTGTATTTCCTGCTAACTTATTCATGTTTCAAAATAAAAAAGCAAGTTTCGGCTTGCCAAAATGGATTTTATTTGTACGTTTGTTCTTACAGATTATTTTCGTGTATTGGGCTTACCAATACACTATTTAACATTAACCATTAAATTATTTTATTATGAAAAAATTATTTGCAGAATTTTTCGGAACCTATTGGCTTGTTTTTGGAGGTTGCGGGAGCGCTCTTTTTGCTGCCGGCATTCCTAATCTGGGAATTGGCTTTGCTGGTGTTGCTTTGGCCTTCGGTTTAACCGTATTAACGATGGCTTATGCAGTTGGACATATCTCAGGCGGACATTTTAATCCTGCTGTATCTTTCGGTTTATGGGCTGGAGGAAGATTTCCGGCAAAAGATCTATTGCCTTACATTATTTCGCAATGTGTTGGAGCATTAGCAGCTGCGGGAACATTGTTTATAATCTGGTCAGGCAAAGCAGGAAATGTAATTGATAATACTAAAGCCGGAGCTTTTGCTTCAAATGGTTTTGGCGCATTTTCTCCTGATGGATATTCTTTACAATCTGCATTTATAGCTGAGTTTGTTCTGACATTATTCTTCTTATTGGTAATTCTGGGCGCTACAGATAAATTTGCAAACGGAAGATTTGCAGGAATCGCAATTGGTTTAGCCTTGACTTTAATTCACTTAATCAGTATTCCAATTACCAATACTTCAGTAAATCCTGCAAGATCATTGTCACAAGCAATTTTTACCGGAGGAGAACCTTTATCTCAAGTTTGGTTATTTTGGCTAGCACCAATTTTAGGAGCAATAGTCGCCGGATTTATTTATAAAACATTATTGCAAAACCACGCTGAAGCTTAATCCCCTTTATAAATCAAATCATAACTAAAAAACTTAACACTATGGAATTTTTGTACTTTTTACTTATAGGAGCCATTTCAGGATGGTTAGCAGGCCAAATCTGGAAAGGTGCAGGCTTTGGATTACTTGGTAATATCATCGTTGGAATTGTTGGTGGAATCATTGGTGGCTGGATTGCCGGAAGACTCGGTATTGGTGGCGGCGGATTGCTTTGGCAAATTATTATAGCCGTTGGAGGTGCATGGGTGCTATTATTTCTAATTAGTCTCGTAAAAAAAGCATAAATACTTTTATAAGTAACTCTATTTTGAAAGAGAAAATCTGATATATTTATATTTGATTTTCTCTTTCTCATTTTTATTCTAAATTCAAGTATTATGAATGAAGTAATTGCATATTTCAGTACGATTCCCTCTGCACATCGAAGTTTAATTCTGGTTGGAGGAATAACTTTTTTCTGGATTATAGAGAACACCTTTCCCCTATTTCAGATGCAATATAAAAAATGGCATCATGCAGGAATCAACTTTTTCCTGACATTGACAACCATTATCATTAATTTTTTACTGGCTTTTATCTTAATCAAAACAGCATCGTGGACAACTGAAAATCATTTTGGAATTTTACAATGGCTTCCGGAGATTCCAATTTTGCTTTATACCTTAATCGGATTGCTTTTATTGGATTTAATCGGGGCTTATTTACCGCATTATATTCAACATAAAATAAAATTCCTGTGGCGTTTTCATATTGTCCATCATACAGACACGTGGATTGACACAACAACTGCCAACAGACATCATCCGGGAGAAAGCGTAATTCGTTTTGTATTTACAACTCTTGGGGTTCTGATCGTAGGAACTCCAATGTGGATGGTCTTTTTGTACCAAACCTTGTCAGTTGTAGCGACGCAGTTTAATCACGCTAATATTTCGCTGCCAAATAAACTAGATATTTTTCTGAGTTATTTTATTGTTTCTCCCAATATGCATAAAGTACATCATCATTATGTTGTTCCTTACACAGACAGTAATTACGGAAACATATTTTCGGTTTGGGATCGTCTTTTTGGAACTTTTACAACATTATCCAAAGACAAATTAATCTATGGCGTTGACACACATATGCTGCCTGAAGAAAACAATAAATTGAAAAATTTATTGAAAATTCCGTTTCAAAAATCGAGATCTATAAAAAACAGTTAAAAACAATAAAAAAACGTACTTGAACTCACCAAGTAATTATTTTTTTTATTAATATTGATACTTAAATTGAAAATCAATCTATTAATCATTAACCTCTATTTTGAATTAATTTTCACGTGATGAAAAAGAGTAACCGCAAAGAATTGAATTGGGAACAAACGGAAAGACTTGTTTCGTTAGCTTTAGAAGAAAAAAATCCATTTGAAATCATAAAAAAAGAATTTGGATTAGCAGAAAAAGAAGTTCTGGAAATCATGAAAAAGAAAATGCCTCTTGAAAAATTTGAGATGTGGAAAAAGAAGGCCATTGCTAATAAACCAAAACCAAAACCAGTTAAAATAGATGATTTTGATGAAGATTTGGATGGTAAATATTATATAAAAAACAAACTAGACTAAGACGAAACTCCTGTTCTTCAGGAGTTTTTTTTTATATTTTAATTTTTATTGTAACATTTTTACCGACTGTTAGTCAAATACAAATAACTAAACTTATTCAAATGAAAAAAATACTTTATACTTTAGCTCTTGCAGTAACGCTTTGGAGCTGTAAAACAGGAAGTTCTTCAGGCGCTGCAAAAAGCAATGTTGTAGAGGTCAATATTAATCTTGTCGATGTAAAAGATGACAAAGTTCTCGTAACTGTTACTCCTCCACAGATTAAAACTGACGAAATCATTTATAGCATTCCTAAAACAGTTCCGGGAACTTATTCTACGGATAATTACGGAAAATACTCTGATTCTTTTAAGGCTTTTGATGATAAAGGAAAAGAATTAACTGTAAAAAGAATTGACGATAACTCTTGGTCAATTTCTAATGCTAAAACATTAAAAAAAGTTACTTATTTGGTAGGTGACACATTTGATACTGAAAAAGGAACCGGATTTGGTAACGACGATGTATTCTCGCCAGCGGGAACAAACATCAATGCAGGAATCAATTTCTTAGTTAACACGCACGGTTTTGTAGGTTATTTTCAAGATAAACTAGAAGTTCCTTACAAAGTTACAATAACACATCCTGAAACACTTTGGGGAGCAACTTCAATGACTGACGAAGATGCAAGCAAAACAAGCGACGTTTTTACAACATCACGTTATGCAGTTTTGGTAGAGAATCCAATTATGTACTCAAAACCGGATTATACTACATTTAACGTAAACGGAATGGATATTTTAATCGCTGTTTATTCTCCAACAGGAAAATTTACTGCAGAAAGCATCACTCCGGAAATGAAGACAATGATGACGGCGCAGAAAAACTTTTTAGGAAAAGTAAATGCTAATAAAAAATATACAGTTTTAGTGTATTTATCATCTATGGCAAAAGACGACGCTCACGGTTTTGGAGCTTTAGAGCATCCAACTGCAACTACGGTTGTTTTACCGGAATCTATGCCAAAAGAAAAATTAGTAGAAACGATGAAAGATGTCGTTTCTCATGAGTTTTTTCATATTGTGACTCCATTGACTATCCACTCAAAAGAAATTCAGTTTTTTGATTATAATGCGCCTAAAATGTCTGAGCATTTATGGATGTATGAAGGTGTAACAGAATATTTTGCTAATCTTTTTCAAATCAACCAAGGTTTGATTAATGAATCTGAATTCTATACTCGTATTGCTGATAAAATCGAACAATCAAAATCATTAAATGACACAATGCCATTTACTGTAATGAGTAAAAATGTATTAGAGCAGCCGTACAAAGATCAATACTTAAATGTGTACCAAAAAGGTGCCCTAATTGGAATGTGTATTGATATTATCATCAGAGAAAAAAGCAACGGAGAAAGAGGTATTCTTGATTTAATGCATAAATTATCTGCTGAATATGGTGTTGAAAAACCATTTAATGATGAAGATCTTTTTGCAAAAATCACTCAATTGACATATCCTGAAGTTGGAGAATTTTTGAATAAATATGTGGCTGGACCAACTCCAATTCCTTATGATTTTTATTTAGCAAAAGTTGGTGTTACAAAAGCTTCTGAGAAAACTCCCGGGTCAATTTTCATCAAAGGACAAAACCCATACATTAGCGTAGATAAAGCAACTAAAGCAATTAATGTTCGCCCTGATATCGATCTAAACGTATTTTTTACGAACTTAAATCTAAAAGCCGGAGACGTAATTGTTTCTGTAAATAATAAAGCATATAGTCTTGACAATATTTATGATTTGATTACAGAAAGTGAAAACTGGAAAGAAAATGATCCGATCACTCTTCAAATCAAACGTGCAGGAAAAGAGGAAACTATCAAAGGAACTGTAAAAGTACCTTTTGAAGAAAAAGAAACTTTTAAAGCAACTGACGCTTCTAAAGAGAAACTTAGAAATGCTTGGTTAAAAGGATAATTTCTTTTTAAAACACAAAAAAACCGACAAGTGATTGTCGGTTTTTTTTATGTTTATTAATCTGTTAGATTCTTGTTACTTTAAAATCTGTCAGACTTTTTTTGTCAGACTGAGCGAAGTCGAAGTCCCGTAAGCCGAATCACTATGCGGACTTCGACTTCGCTCAGTCTGACAATGATTGTGTGTAATCCTTTGGTTTTACCTTTGTCAAAGTTTAAAACTTTGACAAAGGTTTTTCAAAACAATACGTTTATTTCTTAACCGGAAATTTCCAGTCAAATTCGTCTTTATCATTTATGATTGCTCCTACTTCGAATTTTACTACTTCGTCAAATTCAGTTTGTAGAATAAACCAATTGTCTTCATTGAAATAGTTTTCGAAAGTATCAAAAGTTTCCTGAGTATATTTTGTGATTCCTTTTGTCGCTAAATCTTTCTTTACATCAGCAATTTTTCTTCCGATTAACTTAAAGCCAAAAACCTCTAAATCATTACTTGAAGCCACTACATAACCTAATTTCATGTCTTCTTCCTGATAAAATGTCAATCTGATTTTTTGTGCGTTGTATACAAAAATCACATTATCATCTTCGTCTTTATAATTTTTATCAGGTTTTCCTAAAGCAGCCGTTACATCGTTCTGCTTCATTCCGAAAAGCAATTTATCAATTCCTGATTTTAGATTTATTTTCATATTTACTTTTGTTTAAAGTGCAAATTTCGTGAAGTTTTTTGTTGTTCCGCCACGAATTGCACAAATTTTCTCAAATTATATTTGTCAGGCTGAGCGAAGTCGAAGCCCTTTTCGTTACAAAAGCCTTTGACTTCGCTCAGGATGACAATAAAAAAATCCGCATAAACCCGTTTCATCCGCAAAATCCGTGGGCAAATTTATTAGTTCACGTAATTCTTTTTGTTAGGTTTGGCACTCATGTAAAAAGTAATTTTCCCGCCATTAATAACATTTGCATGTTTCAAGAAAGGCTTGTCTAATTGTTTTCCGTTTAAAAGTACTTTACTCACAAACACATTTTTATCAGATTGATTTACGGTTTCTACTTCGAAATTTTTTCCGTTTTCTAAATTAAAAACAGCTTTTTTAACCAACGGACTTCCCAAAGCATATTCATCTGAACCTGGAGCAACTGGATAAAATCCTAAACTGCTAAAAATATACCAAGCGCTCATTTGTCCAAAATCGTCATTTCCACCTAAACCGTCAGCACCATTTCTGTACATTTTTTTCAGAATCATTCTGATTTTGTCTTGCGCTTTCCATGGCGAATTTGTCCAATCGTATAGATAAACAACGTGATGCGAAGGTTCATTTCCGTGCACATAATTTCCTATGATTCCTTCTCTGGTAATATCTTCTGTATTTTCAAAATATTTGTCCGGTAAATGCATGCTGAATAAAGAATCCAAACGAACATTAAATTTGTCATTTCCACCCATCATTTTAATCATTTCTGCAGGATCTTGCGGAACGTATAAACTATAATTCCATGAATTTCCTTCGATAAAACCTTGTCCGTGTGTATCAAGCGGATCAAATTCTTTTTTGAAAGTTCCGTCATTCAATTTAGGACGCATAAATCCTGTTTTTGCATCGTAAACGTTTTTGTAATTTTTAGATCTTTCGATAAATTCATTATAAACTTCTGTTTTACCTAACTTTTTTGCTGCCTGAGCAATTGCCCAATCATCATAAGCATATTCTAATGTTTTAGAAACCGAAGATCCGTTTTTATCTTCGGGTACGTAACCCATTTTCATATAATATTCTAAACCGTCGTAATACGGAACTTTTGCTGTATTTATACAAGCCTGAAGCGCTTTCTCTTTATCAAAATTTCCGTTTCCTTTTACAATTGCATCGGCAACAACAGACACGGAATGATAACCAATCATACACCAGTTTTCATTGGCATAATGCGACCAGATTGGCAACATTTTATGCACACTTTGATCTGAATGTGCCAACATTGAACTAATCATATCTGAGTTTCTCGCAGGCTGAACAATATTAAATAAAGGATGTAAAGCTCTATAAGTATCCCACAAAGAATAACTGGTATAATTTTTAAAGTTTTCGGCTTTATGAACATTCATATCCAAACCTTTGTAATTCCCGTCTAAATCCATGTATTCTGTTGGACCTAAAAAAGCGTGATACATTGAGGTATAAAAATTCACTAAATCTTCCTTTTGAATGGTTTCAATCTGAATTTTGTTCAGTTCGTTATTCCAGACTTCCTGACTTTGTTTTTTGACTTTTTCGAAATCCCAACCCGGAACTTCTTTTTTCATATTTTCTAGTGCTCCGGCAGAACTTACCGGCGATAAGGCCATTTTTATTTTGATTTTTTCTCCTTCTTCTGTATTGAAATCAAAAAACAATTTTAAGTTTTGACCCGCCATTTCAGGGAAGTTTTTGGTTTGATCAAATCTTCCCCAGAAACCTCTGTAAACACTTTTTTCCTGTGCTGCTTGTCCGTAACTTTTAATTGGTTTACTAAAAGACATGGCAAAATAAACAGTTCTGGTTCTCGCCCATCCGTTTGTCTGACGATATCCTGTGATTAATGTGTCATTCTCAACGCGAACAAATGTCCAGACATTCTTTTTATCATAATTATAGATTCCCGAAGTTAAATCAAGAATAATATGTGCTTCATCTGACTTTGGAAAAGTATATTGATGCATTCCAACTCTTGTCGTTGCCGTAAGTTCGGCTTTGATTTTATGATCTTCAAGAAATACGCTGTAATAAGCTGGTTCTGCTTTTTCGGTTGAATGTGAAAACGCAGATCTATAACCTGACAATGGTTTTGAGGCTACTCCAGGATTCAATTGTAATTTTCCGGTTGTTGGCATGATTAAAAAATCTCCTAAGTCCGAATGTCCTGTTCCGCTAAAATGGGTATGGCTAAAACCTACAATCGTTTTGTCTTCGTATTGATATCCAGCGCAATATTTATAAACATCGCCATTGTATTTTCCGTTTAAACTGTAAGCAATTGTATCTGTTTCAGGACTTAATTGCACACTTCCAAAAGGAACGGTAGCTCCGGGATAAGTATGTCCCATCTTGGCTGTACCAATCATTGGATCGACATACTGAATTAGATTTTTTTTCTCTATTTTCTTTTGTGCATTCATTTTATTGCCGTAACCCAGCGATAAAAAGGTTAATCCCAAAAGAAGACTTTTACATTTCATTCTATTCATCAGGTAATTTTTTAATATTATTTTGGTCCAGAACAGCATTGGCTTTTTACTAAAACGATTTACCAATACTTTTAGGTTAGAAAAATACAACAAAATATGCTTTTTTAAAAATATAAATTTCCCATCGTTAAATAAGGTTTTAAATATCTTTGAAATATCAAAAAAACGCGCCTCATTCTATGAAACATTATATTTTATTGCTGCTGCTTTCTTATTCAACTTTCAGCTTTTCACAAAAAGTAAGCAGTTATAAATTGACTAAAGACGAAATAATACAGAAAGAACTGAACGGAGTTTCTGATTTTCCTATTTACAAAGCTTTCGAATATCAGGATAAAGGCGGTGTTTATGAATTGCTTTTCTGTGAAAACCAGAAAACTATTTCTAAAAAAGACACTCTAAATACTAAGATTCAGGCGATTTCTACAATGAATGATCATGGTGGTTTTCTGGAAAAATGGAGAATTAATGATCTTTTAGAAAATACTGAACCAAAAGAAACTAACATTTGGTTCTGGACAAAATATTGCAGCACTAAAGATCTTGATGGCGATGGTTATATTGATCCTATTATTGTTTACGGAACTCGAAATGAGGATAATGAAATAAAACGCGTTAAAATCATTACGGTTTATAAGAACAAAAAATATGCAATTCGTGCCGTTGAATGTGATTTAGATTATTGCAGAAGTTTCAAAAAAGATCAAAATTGGAATACGCTTCCGCAGAAAATAAAAACTTATGTCGATCAATTGCTTGTGAAGCTAAGAAAGGAACAAGATTTATTGTTGAAAGATGGGTAGAAGCTTGCAAAATTATGCATTTGCAAATTTAGTTGAATTACGATTTTTAATTTCTATTTTCGTTCTGCGTAAAGAACTATTTTTATAAGTTGCAATAACAAAAGGATAACGCTAGCGATAATAACAAAAACATCAAATGAAATCAATTACACTACTTTTATCAATTTTAATATTTGCTACTTCTAGTTGCCAGAAAAAAAATATTGAAAACAACAAAAATGAATTCGAAGGAAAAATTACTTATGAAGTTTCTGTAGTTTCTAAAACAAATAACATATCTACAGAAAATCTTCAAAAAATATATGGTACCAGAATGACAAAATACTTTAAGAATGGTAATTTTAAAATGTCATATAATGGAGAAGATATAAATACCATATATTTTATTAAGAATGACAATAAGGAATATGATTATAGAAATGGTATTGATACTCTTTTTGTAACACCTTATAACGAGGAAACACGAAAGTTAATTACTTCTAAATTTGACAATTCTGAAAAAATAATTCTTAACCGAAAATGTAAATTATTAATTCATGAAATGGAGAATACTAAAAATTATTATTGGTATGATTCCTCATTATATATAAATCCGGAAAATTATAAAGACAGTAAATTTAGTTTTACTGATATATATTTTAAGCAAACAAAAGCGCCTTGGTTAAAATATAAATATGAAGGAGAAAATTTTACAACTACCTATACAGCAATTGAAATAAGTGAGGAGAAACTAGATGACAGTATATTTTCTTTACCTAATTTTCCGAAAAGTTACTACCAGTAGTACCAAACTATAATTTCTTCCTTAAATTTTCTTTTACCTCAGCAAACCATTCATCTCTTAGAATGCTTAGAACTATAGAATCACGTCTTACTTCACTGTTTGCAGTTGGCATGTGGCTTCTTAAAACGCCTTCGACTTTGCAACCGATGCTTTTCATCGCAGCGACACTTCGCTCGTTATTATTATCAGCACGGAATTCTACACGCTCCATTCCGAGTGTTTCGAAAGCAAATTGCAGCAATAAAAATTTGCAGTGTTTGTTGAGTCCGGTTCCTCTAAAGGCTGAACCGTACCACGTATATCCTAATTGCAGGGTTTTGTACTCTAATTGAATATCGTAAAAACGTGTTGATCCTGCGTATTTTTGAGTTTTTTTATCGAATACAATAAACGGAAATTCTTTTTTGTCTTCTCGCGCTTTTATTGCCGATTGGATGTATTTTATCAAATTTTCTTTTCCGTCTGCACCAACTAATGAATACTTCCAGGTTTCTGGCTCGTTGATCGAGATTTCTAATAAATTATCGACGTCGGATTCTTGTAATGGACGCAATAAAACTAAATCGTCTTCAAGGATAATGTTGTCTGAGAAACTGAAATTTGATGTTGTATTCATATTTTTTTTGTCGCAGATTTAATAGATTATAAAAATATCCAATATTTTTTTCTGGTTTAATTATGTAGTCCCTACGGGACAAATGAGGAATTTGTAAAATATGTTTCTACCAATATTTAATCTCTCCGAGATATTTAATCTGATTTGAAATACTCCGATAGGAGTTAGATATTGGTAAAATAAAATGAATGACTTATAAAAATGTCCCGTAGGGACTATACTTTTGACGCCTTCATGCAACGCTGTGATATTTTATTTTTCAAAGATTCACAAGATTTAAAGAATAATAAATCTATTACTCACTCATTTCGTCATATCGCTCCGGAACTTGCGGATCGTACAACGGACATTTGAATTCTTCCATTAAGGCAACTAACTTGTTCATGGTTTTACCTTCAGTTCCGTAACAATCGATTTTGACACTTTGTGGTGTTGTAATTACTTGAAATGCTCCTTTTCCGTTGGTATTTTTCCAGCTGTTTTCATCTACTTTTTCCCATTCTGAAAAAACAGAATTGATTCTGTTCATGATTACCTCAACAGGAAGTTTTTCTAAACCTTCGACTTCTTCTTTTTCGACAAGGGCTTCGTAAACTTCGTGATGATTTAAGTAAACTTCTTCTAAATATTTCCAAAAAAGTAATTCGTACATAGCCTGATGTTTTTTAGCCCCGATAGTAGTGAAAATCCTTTTGTTTTTTCTTTAAAAAACAAAAGGATTTTCACTACTATCGGGATTAGCTCCTAAAAAAGCTAATGGTTATTATTTTATAAAATTTTATTCTTTATCGAAGTTGAAGTCTAGAAAATTGGAACGGGCTTCGACTTCGCTCAGCCTGACAATCGACTTTCAAAAGCGATGTCTAACTTTGCGGGAGACGCACTGCTGTGCGCCTCTACGCATTATATGCTGAATAAATTTTAATATTTACTTCTAATATTAAGCTCAAAACCTTAGTAACTCAGAACCTTTGCAACTTAAATCCTAATACTCGAATGTTCCGTATTCGCTGGTGATAGTAAGTTTTTTAGCATCGGCTGCTTCTACTCTACCTACGATTTGTGCATCGACATTGAATGATTTTGAAATTGCAATAATATCTTGTGCAATATTCTCCGGAACGTAGATTTCCATACGGTGACCGCAATTGAAAACCTGATACATTTCTTTCCAATCTGTTTTTGATTGTTCCTGAATTAATTTAAATAATGGTGGAACCGGAAATAAATTATCTTTTATAATGTGAAGGTTTTGAACGAAATGTAAAATTTTTGTCTGTGCTCCTCCACTGCAATGCACCATTCCGTGAATTTCGTTTGGTGTATAAGTGTCTAAAATTTTCTTGATAATTGGCGCGTAAGTTCTCGTTGGAGAAAGTACTAATTGACCTGCATTGATTGGGCTGTTCTCTACGGCATCGGTTAAATTTACCTGACCTGAATAAATTAATTCTTCTGGAACAAGGGCATCGTAACTTTCCGGATATTTTTTAGCCAAATATTTTCCAAAAACATCATGACGCGCAGATGTTAATCCATTGCTTCCCATTCCGCCATTATAGCTTTTTTCGTAAGTTGCCTGACCAAAAGAAGTCAAACCTACAATTACGTCTCCGGCTTTGATACTTGCATTATCGACTACATCGCTGCGTTTCATGCGAGCGGTAACGGTAGAATCGACAATTATGGTACGAACTACGTCTCCAACATCAGCAGTTTCTCCTCCTGTTGAATGAATAGTTACGCCAAAAGATTTTAATTCGTTGATTAATTCTTCTGTCCCATTGATGATTGCTGAAATAACTTCGGCTGGAATTAAGTTTTTATTTCTTCCAATTGTAGAAGAAAGCAAGATATTATCTGTTGCTCCAACACATAATAAATCGTCGATATTCATGATTAAAGCATCTTGAGCGATTCCTTTCCAAACTGAAATATCTCCGGTTTCTTTCCAATACATATACGCTAATGACGACTTTGTACCTGCTCCGTCTGCGTGCATTATCAAGCAATATTCTTCGTCCTGCGTTAAATAATCAGGGACGATTTTACAAAATGCTTGAGGAAATAAACCTTTATCGATGTTTTTTATGGCGTTGTGTACGTCTTCTTTTGATGCCGAAACACCTCTTTGTGCGTACCTTTTGCTAGAATCTGAACTCATGAAACTTAGTTTGTGTTGATGTGGTGCAAAGATAATCCCTTTTTTTAATTCTTTGATTGATTCCGATGTCTGTTTCACAAAAAAAATCGGCAGTTTGTTGTCTCTGCCGATTTTCTATAATAAAATTGGTTTAAAAATTTTGATCTTTTTCGGCTATTCCCAATCTGGCATATAGAATCCTGAAAATAAATTGACGCGTGTATCTGCGGTTGAAATACCACTTTTCATTACAGTTTTTGCAGATACGCCATCATTTGAAGTATTGGTAAAAATAAATTCGGCTTCATTAGGCGAATATCTTGGATCATAATCATTCGTTCCTGCTGGTTTTTCGTTGGTAATTGATACTGCAGTTGAAGTAGCAAAATTGTACTCAAAAATTCGGCTGTCGAGTTGTCTGTAATTCTGATTTTCATATTCAGAAATATCTCTGGCATAAAGCAGTTTTTGTCCGGTTATCGAAAAATTTAATCCGTTTGTGGCTCCTTTATATCCGAAAAGTACCTGAGTAAGTACGGTTCCTGACATATTTATAACATAAATTTCTACACTATAACCGCTGACATCATTAACTTTTAAAGCGATTTTCGTGCCGTCATTACTCCAATCACATTCTGATATAAACTTGCCGGTTGGTGTTTTATAAATTTGTACCAAACCGCTTCCGTTATTATTGATTCGGTAGAGTTTATCAAAATTCGGATAAATAATCTGGCTTCCTGAGGTATTCCAACTAAAGCCTATATAATCTGAATTAAAGCCTGCAATAGGAACCGAGTTTGTGATTTTTGTGATCGATGATCCGTCTTCGTTCATGGTATAAATATGATTTTGTCCTCCGCTGGCTCTTATAAAAGCGATTTTTTTGGCTTGTGTATTTCTTCTCGGTCTCCAACTATTGGTTTCATTGGCCGTGAGTTGATATTTATTGCCTGCATCATCAATCGAAGATATTACATTATTGTCACCCACTTTATTAACTACCAAATATCTCGTGGTTGGGAATGTTATTGTGGTAAATGAACTTACAGCGCTTAAAACATCTGCGTTTATTCCGTCATTTACGGTTACTTGCCAAAAGTATTTTACTCCATATAATAATCCTGTTAGTGATAATTTTTTATCTTTTATATCTGTAAAAACTTTTACATCTGTATTAGCATCATTTCGCAAAGTGACTTTAAAAGTCAAAACATCATTATCAGGATCTGTTGCTGTCCAGGTAAGATCGAGTGCTGTATTTTGTTTTACGGCATTGTCTGTAGGAGCTGTCAAAGCCGGAATTGCAGGCGCTTTGTTATTTCCTGTTGATTTTTTTATCTCAAATATAACTTCAGATGTATTGTTGGCTGTCACAGTTACTGATTCGTATTTTGCGATATAACCATCTTTTTGAGCCTGAAAGGAGTATTCTCCAATTTTTACGTTAGTCATTACAAATTTCCCGTCGGCATCTGTAAAAACGGTTCCAGAAGTTGGGCTTGATGTAATTTTTGCGTTCTCCATTGGCAAAAAGCTGTCTGCGATTACTACTTTTCCGGTAACGGTTCCGTAGCTTACGGCGTCTATTTTTTCTTCACTGCAAGAACTTAGCACAATGAAAAAAAGAAAACAAAATTTAAAATATAAGTTACTCATCATCTGTGTTTTAAATTATTCAACAGGCTATTTTTTACTCTTATTTTTATGACTCGAAAAATAATACGTCAATCCCAATCCGAATTTATAGTAATAATCATCTCGGACTCCTGCCTCGATATAATCCAGATTATCACTAAAATTGACATTATATTCTCCAAATAATTTAATTCCGATAGCATTCGATACGAGATATTCTACTCCTGCACCAAACTGTACTTTAGAATGTGTGTTTTCAAATTTCTTATTCATTCCAAATCCTCCGCCACCATATATATAAGGACTAAATTTATCTCTTGGCAGCAGTAAAAGTTCCAGATTTAAATCATAAGTGAGATATCCCACATCAAGTAAATCCTTATTGGCGAGCAAAACTGCATTTGTAGAAGCGCTTAGATTAAGACTGGGTGTAATGAACCATTTTAAAGCGCCACGTCCCATTGGTTTTAAAACCGGATTTACATAATCGCCATCAATAAGTGAAGTTCCTCCATCAATTTCGATAGCAAACTTAGAACGTCTTGGCTCTAAATCTCTTCCATATAATGCGGTACGGTCTGCGACTTCGTTCTCGGTTTCATATTTGTTCATGGCGATTTTCAATTCTGATGGCGTTGCATCTGCTTGCCAGATATTGTCCTGAATTCCTTCTAAAACCAATGATTGAACTGCTTTTTCTATAGCTTCGGTAACTGCCATATGAACAGGTTCGTTTGTAGTATATCCTGTTTCTACTTCAAGTAATCTTTTAAAGCTTACATACTTAAACAAACTTTCGTCTATTGCTTGTGACAAGATTGTTTTTGAGACGTAAACTGATTTCAAAATTTTTCCGTTTGAGGTTGAAACCATTCTCAAATAAACCGTTACACGATCCTGACGGTATTTTATAGAACCGCCGGTACCAAAATATCGAGCTCCAAAACCGCCTGTAATAATATTGGAATCATACGAGATAATTCCGCCTTCCAGTAGAACTCCTGCGTATAACAATGGTGTTAATTGTGGTTCATTTGGATTTGGATTTTTTGAATACTCTTGTCTTGTAGATCGAATAAGGTTTCGTTCCTGCAATAAGTTTCCAATATTTTCACGTTCGATTGGTATAAACCATTTAGAATCTTCCAGCGCTTTTAGCAATATCGAAGTTGCGCCCTGAGTTACGGCGGTACTAAAATTGCTTCCGTTTTCCTGAGGTTTGTATTGTCCTGTCTGATCTCTAAATTTATAAACTCCAACTACAATTTGTTCTTTTGGTTTTGGAAGTTCTTTTAATAGAGAAGTTGCTGGTGTGCTTTCGCCCAGAACTGCTTTTTCTACTCCGGTTGGCTGATTGTAAAAAGCACCGCAACCCGAAAATAAAAAAACAAATAACAGCAATAAATAGTGATTTCTCATTTTATTTATTTGGAATGATTACTTGTGTCTGTTCTCCTGTAGTTGTATCTAAAATGTTCACCGATAAACCTTGGGACGAAGGGAATATATCGACTGAATAACTTCCAAAAGTGTACGAACCTACAGATAAACCATCTGTTCCAAATTGCTGTTTATAAAGTGAGCTTGAGATCTGACTTAATAACTGGGCATTTAAACTTGCTTTAAATTGCTCCAGATCTGTTTTTTGTGGTGTGACTGCTGTTTTGTCTTTTAATTTATTTTGAGATTCAGCGCTGCTTAAGAGCCACTGATAATTAAAAGTATCACCTCCAAAAGCTGGATTTACAGGCTTGTAAACCAACGCTTGTGATCTGATAAATGGTGAAAACAGAAGGAATAATAAGAGGCTTAAAATAAATTTCATGACCTTAATAATAAAATTAATACTGAGTGAAATATTTGCGTTGTTTTTCTAAATCTTTCAAATAATAAATAGTTGCATTGATTGATTCCTGAGCTACAGCTTCTAAAAATTCATCGTCCGGTCGCACTAAAAAATCATAAATAACTTCGTTGTCTATCCAGACGGTTATTTTTGTATTTCTTCCAAAACTATATTCTTCAGTTATAACAACTATTTTTTTTGCATTTATTCCAATGTCATTGTATTTGTAATAATACTTATCGTAAAAATCTTTTCCCATTTTGGTCTTCGTATCATCTGTTACGATACCTCTTAACTCAAATCCGTCAACGGGCATAATTATTACATCATCTTTTTTTTTTCTTCACCCAGAACCACTCTGTCTTTTGCTACTATTTCTTTGTTTTCATCATAGAACAATAGCAATACAATAACCTCATCATCTGCACTCACATTTATTTGAGTAGTTGACAATTTTTTAACTTCATTTGGTTCTAGTGTAAAAATTCCCACTTGAGAATTATTAGACTGATTATCACTTTTATCATTATTTTTTATTACAGATAATCGATAAGAAGCACTTTTAAGAACATCAGTCAGGTTTTCTGCCGTTCCTGTGATTTTAAAGTTATCTTCTATTTTCTCGATGTCTATTTTTGCTTTTATCTGATTTTGAGGAACCGAAACCTGCCCGGTCAAAACAGCACTAAAAAACAAAAAACTCAAGAGTATGTATCTGAATAAAAATTGCATTTCTTTTAGTTTAATTTGTTTAAAATAATGACTGAAGCTCCATTTCCGGTTTGTGTAATTTTCATATCTTTTGAAATAGAATTTGAGCCATAACTTTGTATTTTTTGATCGTTCCCGTTTTGAATCATCTCTGTTTTTATGTCAAGATTTGTTCGAAAAGAGTAATCTGAAATACTATTGTTTTTTCCTTGTTGGATGAAATTCTGAGATATTGTTTTAGCATCTTTTACTAACGATAACTCATTAAAATCTCCTTTTTGGAAAACCGAAATATTAATTTTTGAAGCATCAACTTCTGCATTGGCTTTATTGTAATCGCCTATTTGCTGAATTATTACGCCTTGCGAAAATTGCTGCACTTGTTGTAACTGTAATTGATCTGTGCTTTTTTTATTAATCGATGATACTATGCTCAAAGCTGTATCTTTAGAATCAAACACAGAAGAACTATAAGGCTTAAATCCTGAAGTATCTTCTTTTTGTTGTCCTGATACAGAAAAAAGCGTTGTGAAAAGAAAAATATATAAAAAGCTAGTTTTCATTTTTCTATGATTTTAAAATATAACAGCTAAATAAAATTTAGCTGTTATATTTATGTATTTCTAGGACCATTTTTAATTACTTTGAATCACATTTGATAAGTTCACATTACCTTGTTGCAGCACAACGCTTACATTTCCTGTAGAGAAGAATGATGCAGCAGTTTGTGTTCCGTAAGATTTGTTTCCGTCTCCTTCTTGTAGTACATTTTCAATGTTTCTGTAACCAGTTTGAGTAGAGTTAGCTAAGTTGTTATCTCCAAATTGGTAGTGGTTAGAAACGTTTTTAGAAGCAGCAGTAGCAAAAGCTCCACTAGTTTGTGTTTGATTTGACTCATTGCTTAAACCACCTTGGCTTGCATAAGCTTCGCCATAGCTTCCGGTTTGTGTTTGAGTAGCTTTGTTTTTTCCATGAGGAGAAGCCGGTACTGAAGTTGTCAAAGGAGCCATACCTGTAAATACAGCAGCAGTTGGCAATGTATTTCCGCTTGTTCCCTGGTCAATTGTTGCTTTGTTGTGTTTACCGTTTTGAGTTTGCGTTGCTTTGTCTTCTCCTTTTAAGTTACCTGTAAAAAGACCATAAGAAACATTTGTCTCATCTTGCCAGATGGTTGCCTCATTTTTGTCTCCAACTTGAGTTTGGTACGCTTTATTTCTCCAGTTATTTTGAGAGATAAAAGCATTGTTTTGTTCTCCATCTTGTACTACTTCTGCTAAGTTGTCATGAGAAATGTTAACGCCAAGAATTGTCATTTGAGATGGATTTACACCTTGATAAACTTGTGATGTATTATCCCAATCCATTTGTTTTACACTAGAACTTTGAGCAGTTCCAATTTGATGAACATAAGCATCCTGGCTAGAGCCTGTTTGGTTCACATAACTTGAGTTTGGAGCAATAGTTCCTGGTAGAATTTGTGCGGTTCCGATTGCACCAACAAAAAGCATCGCGGAGATACTTAAAATTACTTTTTTCATAATAAATATATTTAATTGGTTATTAATACAAGTTATTATGTAGGTCAGTGTGATTGGGGGAAATCAAGCTTCCAAAAATGTCATTTGAAAATGAAACCTAAAGTTTCTTTTTCTCTTTCGCAGATTCAAAATTAGAAAACTTATCGAAATCCAAATAAAGTACAAACAGCTATTTTACAAGAGCTTAACTACTTTTCGATGAAAGGTAAAACTATCTCGATGAACTACTGTAATTCAAAAAAAAATTGATACGAAATAGGCTACATATTACAATTTCTTTACAATTAACCTAAAACATTTGTTAAATTCAAACTAGTTTTACCTTTATTTTAACATAATCACAAAAAAAGCCCGTCTTTTTAAGACGGGCTTTTTGACAATGTTGTGTAATTGTTATTTTGTAAACAACAATTCTCTGTATTTAGTTAATGTCCAACTTTCGTCGTCTACTAATAATTCTAATTTGTCGCAATGATTTCTAATATCTTCAAAATATGGTTTTACTTTATTGCAATATGTTTCTGCCATTTTTTGAGCATCGGTTAATTGATTTGCTTTTTTTCTTTCATTGGTCATTGCCAATACTTTAGAATTTATTCCTTCAATATGTCCTGAAATTTCTTTGATTAAAACGATTTGCTCTTTTGCAATGGTTTCAAATTCTTTTCCGAAGATTTCTTTTAATCCTTTTACGTTTTCAATTAAAGTATTTTGGTAACGAATTGCAGTTGGAATTACGTGATTTCTTGCGATATCTCCTAAAACTCTTCCTTCAATCTGAATTTTCTTAGTGTATTCCTCCAATTCTATTTCGTAACGCGCTTCTGCCTCAATATGATTAAGAATTCCTAATTCCGAAAATAAATCTAATGCTTGTTTCGAAACTTTGGCTTTGATCGCTTCCGGAGTGGTTTTAAAATTACTTAAACCTCTTTTTGCTGCTTCTTTTTCCCAAGCCTCACTATATCCGTCACCTTCAAAAAGTATTTTTTTAGATTGTTTGATGTATTCTCTCAGAACATTAAAAATTGCATCGTCTTTTTTCATGTCTTTCGACTCGATCAATGAATCAACTTCTGTTTTGAAATCTCTTAATTGTTTAGCCACAATTGCATTCAGAGTTGTCATTGCATTCGAGCAGTTTGCATTTGAACCAACAGCTCTAAACTCAAATTTATTTCCTGTAAAGGCAAATGGCGATGTTCTGTTTCTGTCTGTATTGTCAAGAAGTACGTCTGGAATTTTACCAACTACATTTAGTTTTAAATCTGTTTTTTCTTCCGGAGATAATTTTCCTGTAGTAACGCTTTCCAATTCAGATAAAACTTTTGTCAATTGTGCTCCAATAAATACAGAGATAATTGCCGGCGGCGCTTCGTTTGCTCCCAACCTGTGATCGTTACTTGCTGTTGCGATCGAAGCTCTTAATAAAGTCTCGTAATCGTTAACCGCTTTTATAGTATTAATAAAGAAGGTAAGAAATTGTAAATTGCTCATTGGCGTTTTACTCGGACTCAACAAGTTAACTCCGGTATCTGTTGCCAATGACCAGTTATTGTGTTTCCCTGAACCGTTTACTCCTTTGAATGGTTTTTCGTGAAATAATACTTTAAAATCATGACGTTCTGCAACTCTTTGCATAACATCCATTAATAAGGAGTTGTGATCTACAGCAAGATTTGTTTCTTCGAAAATTGGTGCCAACTCAAACTGATTTGGCGCAACTTCATTATGACGTGTTTTTACCGGAATTCCCAATAACATACATTCCTGCTCTAAATCTCTCATATACGTTAAAGCACGCGTAGGAATAGATCCAAAATAGTGGTCGTCTAATTGTTGTCCTTTTGCAGAAGTATGTCCTAATAATGTTCTTCCGGTCATCATTAAATCCGGACGTGAATTTGCTAATGCTTTATCAATCAAAAAGTATTCTTGTTCCCAACCTAAAGTCGCTGTAACTTTCTTTACATTTTTATCAAAATATTTACAAACTTCTGTCGCAGCTTCATCCATAACTGACAAAGCTCTTAATAAAGGAATCTTATTATCTAAAGCTTCTCCTGTATAAGCTATAAAAACAGTTGGAATACATAAAGTTGTTCCATATATAAAGGCTGGAGAAGTTGGATCCCAAGCTGTATAACCTCTTGCTTCGAATGTATTTCTGATTCCGCCGTTCGGAAAACTTGATGCATCCGGTTCTTGTTGTACTAATTGTGCTCCGCCAAATTTTTCTACAGGATCGCTTCCGTCGTAAGAAGTTTCAAAAAAAGCATCGTGTTTTTCAGCAGTTGTTCCCGTAAGAGGCTGAAACCAGTGTGTATAATGTGTAACACCTTTGGCAAGAGCCCATTCTTTCATTCCCATGGCGATATAATCTGCCAGTTTTCTGTCTATTTTAGTTCCATGTTGAACCGCATCTCTTACCCCTTTTAAAGCATCAGAAGTCAGGAATTGCTTCATTGCTTTTTCATTAAACACATTTGAACCAAAAATGTTAGATTTTCTATCTATTTCTTCAAAATGTACCGGCTTTCTTGTAGAAGCTTCTTGTAAAGCTTGGAAACGTAATGTTGACATGTATATAAGTTTAAAAATTCGTAATATTTTCATTAAAAAAAGAGGAACAAATATAAACAATAAAAAGCCCTGTTTTGAAGATAAAATTCATAAAATTATGCGACGATTTTTCAATAGAAAATGCTTTTCGCAAAGAATAATGAATCTTAACTATAGAAATATAACAAAACACCTCAGTATTATTCATTAAATAAACATTTTTTCATAATTCCTTAACCGAGAAATTCAAAAATCTACCGTAATTATTACGAATTTATTTTTTAAAGGTGTCAAAAATTGCTTTTTATAAAATATACCCCTAACAAAATTGCGCTTCTCTAAAAAATTATACTCCACTAAACAAAATAGCCCCCTAATTTTCGGGACTAAAAAAATAAATCTATATTTGACCCAACGAAAAAAACAAAAAAATTAATTTATATTATTATGGCTAAAATTAAGTTAGAGTACATTTGGTTAGATGGATATGAACCAACTCAAAATCTTAGAAGTAAAACTAAAGTTGAAGAGCACGAAAATTTCAAAGGAACATTAGAAGAACTTGGAAATTGGTCATTTGATGGTTCGTCAACAAAACAAGCTGAAGGTGGATCTTCAGACTGTCTATTGGTTCCTGTTGCAATTTACCCTGATCCAACTCGTATCAATGGATACCTTGTTATGTCAGAAGTTATGTATGCTGACGGAACTCCACACCCTTCTAACGGTAGAGCTACAATTGATGATGATAATGATGATTTTTGGTTTGGTTTCGAACAAGAGTATTTCATCATGGATACTAAAACTTTATTGCCATTAGGTTTCCCTGTTGGAGGTTATCCTGCTCCACAAGGTATGTACTACTGCTCTGTAGGTGGAAAAAACACTCACGGAAGAAAATTAGTAGAAGAACATGCTGACTTATGTATCGCTGCAGGACTTAACTTTGAAGGTATTAACCAAGAGGTTGCTTGCGGACAATGGGAATTCCAATTATTCGCTAAAGGTGCTAAAAAAGCCGGAGACGAAATTTGGGTTGCTCGTTACTTATTAGATCGTTTGACTGAAAAATATGGTTACTATATCGAATATCACCCAAAACCACTAGGAGATACTGACTGGAATGGTTCTGGAATGCACGCTAACTTCTCTAACGAAGTACTAAGAACATGTGGTTCTAAAGAAACTTACGAAAGAATTTGTGAGGCTTTCCGTCCTGTTACTGCTGAGCATATCGCGGTTTACGGAGCTTACAACGACCAACGTTTGACTGGTAAACATGAAACTGCTTCTATCCACGATTTCTCTTATGGAGTATCTGATAGAGGAGCTTCAATCAGAATTCCTTTATATACTGTTCAAAAAGGATGGAAAGGATATCTTGAAGACAGAAGACCAGCTTCAAACGGTGATCCATACAAAATCGCTGCAAGAATTATCAAAACTGTAAAATCAGCGTTGTAATTCTTAGTTTAGAATATACTTAAAAGTGCCATCAATTTGATGGCACTTTTTTTTTGGTCGTAATTTTGTCATTTTGATTTCTATAATTTTCTTTTTTTTTCGGGAGCTAATCCCGCTATCCGTTGCAATCTTTTATGGCGAACCCCGCCACAAAAGGATTTTCACTTCTATCGGGGCTAGGGCAATCGTTTCTATAATAATCTTTTCGTTTGTTTTGGTATTCCTCATCCCTCAAATTGTACCATCGTAACTTTGTCAAAGTTTAAAACTTTGACAAAGGTTTGCGTAATCTAAATATACCTCAATCTTGTCATTTCGACGGAGGAGAAATCTTCGCAAGTAACTCGACAAAGATTGGCAATTTTGATTGCGTCCCGAAGCTTCGCGATAGTGTGATTTACTTCGTCTGTTCGCTATCGCTCGGGTCTCCCTTAGCTCGAAATGACAAAAAATATGCAGAATAACTTTGAACTAAAACCTTTGTCAAAGTTTAAAACTTTGACAAAGGTCACATCAGGTTCACTTTTCGACTTCGCTCTATGTGACAAACCATAAATTTTAAGGTTATTTATACTAATAAATTTTTAAGTTAAACTTCAAAAACTATCTTTGTAGATCATTTAAAAAAAGTATCATGATAGTCTGGATTTTGTTTTTATTAGCCGTAGTTTTCATCCTTGCTTTAGATTTAGGGGTTTTCAACAAAACACCTCATATTATTAGTACCAAAGAAGCAAGCAAATGGACCCTGATTTGGGTTACACTTTCATTCTTGTTTTCGGGAGTTATTTACTGGCTTTATACAACAGATTATATCGAAAATCCTGATAATCTAAAACCTGCCGTAGCTTCTATGAAGTTTATTACAGGTTATTTGATTGAGTTATCATTAAGTGTAGATAATATTTTTGTGATCGCGATTATTTTTGCTTCTTTCAAAATACCACAAAAATACCAACACCGTGTTTTATTCTGGGGAATCCTTGGAGCTGTAATCTTCCGTGGATTAATGATTTTCTTTGGAGTAATGTTAATCAATAAATTTACATGGACAACTTATTTGTTTGGTGCGTTCTTAATTTTCACGGCTTTAAAAATGTTGTTTTCTGGCGAAGATGATGATTTTCAGCCAAAAGATTCTTTTGTATACAAAACACTTGGAAAAATTATTCCGATTACTTCAGAAATGGATGGAGAGAAATTTTTCATTTCTACAAAAACGGCGAAAAAAGCAGCAACTCCATTATTTGTAGCTTTGATTGTTATCGAAGTTATGGATGTTCTTTTTGCTGTGGATAGTGTTCCTGCAATTCTTGCTATTACATCAGATCCGTTTTTAGTATTTAGTTCTAATATTTTTGCCATTTTAGGTTTACGTTCTATGTATTTCTTCCTGGCGAATATGCTGGCAAAATTCAGTTTCTTAGAATATAGCTTAGTTGCTATTTTGGCTTTCGTTGGATTAAAAATGATTCTTCATGATTTTATTCACGTTCCGGAATGGGCTTCTTTAGGATTTATTGCACTTTCGCTTTTAGTGGGGATTTTGGTTTCTCTAAAATTTGGAGAAGAAAAAACACTTACCGATTCAGATAATGAATAGTTTTTCTAAAATATATAAACATAAAAAGGAGATCTTACGATCTCCTTTTTTTATACGCATCATTTTAACACAATATCATAATATAAAACAAATCTTATGTTTTGATTCAAAAGAATAAGATTATACCTAAACAATTTATTATTTTTACTTATTATAAATAATCAAAACTTTATTATGAGTAAAAATTACATTCCTTTTATCTTTTTGTTTTTCCTGAGCACTTTAATGTTTGGACAAAAAGTTACTATTACGCCACTAGTCGTTAACGGCAAAAGTGTAGCAAGTACAAGCCCTATAAATTTGGAATCTGTAGACAGATCCAGCGTTTCTTTATCCGTAAAAATAGATTCTCCAATTCCTGTAGGAACCGAAGGGAGTCTTAGCATCTGGTTTACCAAAGATAATGCAATTACTCCAGTTGTAGCAGAAGGAGGCTTTGAAAGAATTACAAATTTTTCAGGTGGAAATTCCGCAACGATAAGTTTTGTGATCACATTAAGCCTAAGCTCTTTTAATGTTTCAGGAGGATCTATCTCGGCACAATACAAAAGTTTTTCGGGTATTGTCTACAAAAGTGCCAATGTATCTGTTATTAAAAATGGCAGCACACCAACCACTCCTCCTGTGACACCTCCGACACCACCAACTGCTCCAAATTTCAAAAACACATTATGCTGTGATCAAGATGTACGATACGGAGACAGACCTGCTCCAATGATCGCCAGTACAATTGATCCTTCAAAAGTTTCGGCTTCATGGCTTAAACTTGTTGGTGGTCAATTTCCTAATGCTACGTACAAAGGCGTTAATTATTCGACAAATAAATACAATGTATTAATTACGGATTATCTAACAGAGCCTGGAACTTACAAAAGAAGATTAGGTAATGATTTCCCTTTTAACGATAGTAATCCTGTAAACATCAGAATAATACCTTCTCCAATAACTTCAAATGAAATATCAATTGAAGGCGCCAAAGATGCGAATGGTTTTATTGAAATCACAAACACAAATCCTAAATCAATATATGGTAATAGTAGATCTACATCAGGACAAGTAAACTTAAACATTCTTGCAGATCCTTATCATGTTGCTCAAAGAGGAGACACTTATGCTGATTTGGACCGATACGAGTGGCAATACACAAAAACAAGTCAGAATGATAATAGTGAATACAAAATCTGGATAACTCTAGCAAATGAAAACGGTCCAGTTTTAGAGTATTTCACTCCGGAAAACATGTCAACTACAGACGATAATTACTTCCTTGTTAGAAGAATCGCAATCTACAAAGACATTCAAAGAGTTAGTAATGTTTTAAAAATAATACCACGAACAGTAAAGAACAACAATATTATTTGCTGTGATCAGGTCTTAACTGAAGGCGCTTCAAGTATAGAGAGCCCATCACTTATTACAGGTTCTACTCCATCTATTGAAAATCCAAATGGTGCAAATATTCAAATTTTGAATATAACATATCAATGGCAAAATCAAACGATAACGACTAATACCAGACCAAATGTATTTGGATCTTGGACTAACATTAATGGAGCAACATCAAAAGACTGCCTTCCAGTACCTTTACAATATACAATAGTAAACGGTCCAAGAGGAACAAGTCAAACTGTTCAGACTATCTATAATTACAGACGTATTGCAACAATTACTTATAGAACTATAAATAGTAATGGAAATTTTTCAGATGCAATTACAAAGTCGTATAGTAATGAGACTTCCGTAAAATCAGGACGTGATTATGGACCTGCAACATTAATTGCATATCCAAATCCTGCATCTTCAATTATAAACGTTGAATATAAAGGAGCTGACTATACTTTATCAAATACGAATATAACCGTAGCAAATACTTTGGGAACGATTGTAAATTCAAACAATTTCTCAACTGTAAGCCCAAACATAATTAGTATCGATGTTTCTAGCCTACCTATTGGAACCTATTTTATAAATGTCGACACAGGATTGGGATCAAGAAGAAATGGTCAGGTAACTTTTCTAAAAAGTAATTAAAAATAAAAAACTATAAAATGAAAAAAGGAGATCTTACGATCTCCTTTTTTTATGCCTTATTATTATTAATACCTTATAATATTATTATTAAATCTTTTACTGGCAAGATCAAGCCCTGTTGCACAATACATTTAGATCACTGTAAACCTTAAAACCATTTATCATGAGAAAAATTTCCTTTTATTTATTGTTAACTTTTATTATCACAGGCTGTGACAATAAAGAAGATTTGACTTCAAAAAAACAAGCTCTTAATAACCCAATGCAATTGTATATTATTAATGGGGATATAAAATATTACTCCGAAATCACTGATGGTTCAAAACCGAAAAAACCAATATTTATATATGACATTCCAAACAAAGCAACTGAATTTAAAAATTCAGTATTCAAAACCCAAGGAAACTCTGTAACCATTAATTTTAATTATGGAATAACTGATTATCCAAATAGCGGATGTATGGATGAAAGATATGACGGTAATACTGGAAAAAATAATATTGTAGGAGTATATGGACCAAATCCTGTCAATCGTAATGGCTTTTTAGTAAGAGGTTATGGAAAACCGTATCATAATTCTTATTATAATTCGTTAGTTCTAAAGGCAAGCAACAAGGGCATAAAACGTGAAGAGATACGAACAGGTAGAATTATAAGTAGCAATTTATCTACAATTTCAGCGATATCAATTGAATACCCTTTTAAAGCAAATATTAGTTATGAGGTTTCAGTAAAAACATTTTTTACGGATAATCATAAATTAATTTATAACGTTCATGGCAATGGGTTTCCAACATTAAGTGCTGCATTACAAGATTCTGGCATTTTGTTTGGAGGTATTACAACATGTGAAGACAGTTATAGGCAAATTGGCGTTACCGAAAATTATATGAAGTCTTACACTCTTGAAGACAACATACTAAAGGAGAGAACTATTACATATAAATTTTCCCCAACTGAAGTAAAAAAAGCTTTATCTTTTACATTAATACCACATACTGGAGGAAGAGGAGTAGACGTCTCAATACCTACAAACGGCTATACAATGCAATTACGATCAGTAACAATAACTGAAAAACCATTTGATCCTTCTCTTAATGTTATTTCTCCAAGACCTCCTGGAAGATAAATTATATTTTAAAACTAAAAAAAGGAGATCTTACGATCTCCTTTTTTTAGTTTAGTACAAATTGATTACAATTTCACTCTTTTAACATTACTATCATCAATATTATATTTTTTGATAACTGCATTATAATCTGAGTAATCCATTTTATTAACAGATTTACCAGCTCCAAGTTTTTCACCAGGAACGATAACAATCCTAAAGACTTGATTTTGAGTCCAATCAGATGATAATGTATTTAATGGAAAATCCGCTGCAAGCCAAATACTAACGTCATTTACTGTAAAATCATAATTAAAATCTAATGCGCCACCATCACTCATATAATATGTTTGAGGCATTAATCTCCAAACTTTATTTCCATTATTAACTTCATAGAGATGATAAACTAAAACAACATCATATGGGTAAATCTGCGCACTAAAAGGAATTACTACAGAGTATCCAGTAGGATTAAAATCTACTTCTCTTTCAAAAACTTGACCAATTAATCCATCATATCCCGGAGGTCCTTGAGGCCCTTCTGGTCCTTCACAACTAGAAAACGCAATTAGTCCAACGACTGCAAAAAGTGTAAGTATCTTTTTCATGATATTTGTGGTATTTATTAATTTTTAGAAATTTTATATATAAAGATATTCCAAAAATCAAACCAAAAAAAATATTTTACGCAGTTAACGTTGAATTTTTCTATTATTTTTTCACAACTAACTGATTTTTAAGCAGTATTTTATTAAAAAATAACACATGATAAGGCAATGAATTCTCCCAGTAATCCCAGGTATGAGCTCCGGGACGTTCTGTATAATCGTGTTCTACTTTGTTATAAACCAATCTTCGGTGTAATTCTCTGTTGGGTTCTATTAAAAAATCGTCAACTCCACAATCTATAATTAGTGGTAATTTGTTCGCTTTAATTTTATCGAGCATATTCATAACCGCATATTGCGCATACATTTCTGAACTATCGCTTTTATCTCCAAAAACCGGTTGCATTAATTTCACTACCTGAGCCGAGGAATCTCTATTAAGCATTACGCTCATATCAACCGCACCACTCATACTTCCGGCAGCACAAAACAAATCAGGATGTTTTGCCGATAAATACAAAGCGCCGTGACCACCCATAGAAAGTCCCGTAATAACTCTTCCGCTTCTATTGCTTATAGTTCGATATGTTTTATCTACTTTCTGAATGACTTCCTGCGTAATAAAAGTCTCAAACTGACTTCCTTTATTTACAGGACTATCCAGATAAAAACTAAATGTTTCGCCTTCTGGCATTACAATAATAATATTGTATTGATCAGATAGATTTTGAACCAGTTTTTTATTTGGTGTATTTTTCAACCAGTCGCTAAAATGCCCGTAAGCACCATGTAATAAATACATAACCGGATATATTGTTTTGCTTTTAGCATACGAATTTGGCAATACAACAGCAGCTTTGTAGGTTTTGCCCATTGCTGTACTGGCAACTTGTAGAGTATCCACTTTTGCTGCATAACTCAAAGACGAGACGCACAAAAGAACCGTAAATACTAAGATCTTAAAGTTTTTCATATTTATAATTTTCGATTAAGGGTTGTAAATATAGCCTTTTTCCGAATTAATTATATGAAAAATCCGACCAGTTTTTCTCTGCTCGGATTATGAATTTGTGATATTTTTTTGCCCACGGATTTTACAGATGAAGCGGGTTTTCACTGATATATTTTTTTCTGCGAATTTCATTCATTATCATTAATGGAATGCTGGGCATCTTTTTTTGCCCACGGATTTTACGGATGGAACGGGTTTTTACTGATTTATTTTTTTCTGCGAATTGAATTAGTGTAAATTCGTAACATTCGTGGCAAAAAAAATATCTGCGACAATCGGTTAAATCCGTAAAACCCGCGGCCAATCATCTTAACTAATAATAATCTTGTGTTCAAGACGATATTGCGAAGCGCTTTTACCTGTATATTGTTTGAACGATTTACTAAAGTGACTGAAATTATTAAAACCACTTTCGTAACAAACCTCATTTATACTCATTGGTTTCTCTGCCAAAAGTTTTGAGGCATGAACCAATCGGTATTCGTTTACAAATTCGGTAAAAGTTTTATTTGAAATCTTTTTGAAATAACGACAAAAAGAAGGCGTTGTCATACTCACTAAACGCGAAACCTCATCTATAGCAATTGATTCCTGAAAATGATCTTTCACATAATTAAAGACTACATTTATTCTATCACTGTCCTGAGTTTGCAATTCTAATGAAAAACCATCGGCATTTAAAACCGTATAATCACTAGACGAATCTAATTCATCCAGAATACTCAAAAGCGTCAATAATCGTTCAAATGGAAGTTGTTTTTCCATCATTTCGATTTTCTTACCAATCTGTTTTTTAGTTTCACCGCCAAAAGCAATTCCACCTTTAGACTGGTTAAAGATATTCTGAACTTTTCTCATTTCGGGAGCGATAAAAAAATCATTCCCTAAAAACTCCGGTTTAATATGAATAACGGTTTCGTTTGTGTTTCCCGTTTGTTCGTTGGTAAAACCACAATGTGGCAAATTAGCACCTATTAGAATCAAATCACCGTTGGTATAATAAGAAACATGGCTTCCTATTTGTCTTTTCCCTGCTCCACCGTTTATATAAACCAATTCAATCTCCGGATGGTAATGCCATAAATGAGCTTTACTATTGGTCTTTTCGGCGTGTTTAGTGTAGGTAAAAGAACTTCCGTAGGAGTTTGATATCACTTCAAGAGCTGGGGCGATTGTCTTCATGATAATATCTTTAAAAAATAATAGCAAATTTAACTAAAACACCTACAATAACTCAAAATTTAACCTATATCGGTTTCGTAACTGAGAATATTGCACGAAAAGTAATCAGAAAATAAAATCACAAAACACGATTATTAAGTTATTTTTTCAAGACCCATATTTTTATCCTTGATTTTTTCAATATATCTCATTTTAAAAGCCGTTTTATAAAAATCTAGTAATTTTTGTAAGAATATTGGATTATTCAAAAAATGTTAATAAATTTGAAAAGGTTAAATAATAATAACTGAATTAACTAAAACGTAAAAAATAATTCAAATTTTAACCTATAACGCTTTCGTAAATGAGAATATAGCATCGAAATAGGAAAATACAGTTGTGAAAAATTAATAACTACCGAGGTAATTTAGCATCAGAAAATTAGAAGTAAAATTTAAACAACGATAGTTATGAAAAAGATCTTAAAATTTAGTTTAGTATTTGCAGTGCTTTTTACAGGAATGAGTTCTTATGCAATTGATGGTAATGATAACGGAAGTAATGATTTTAATCTTCACGTATTAAAGAACAACGGAAAATTAATCACGTTTGCTATGAATCAGATTAAAAAAGCAAACCTGACAATATATGATAAAGATGGTACTGTACTTTATTCTGAATCAGCTTCAGGAAAAGACGGAATCTTAAGAACTTTTAGCTTAGAAGAATTTCCAGCAGGAACTTATTTCTTAGAAGTTGAAGACAACGCAAAAAAAGTAAGACACGAAATTACAATTACTGATGAAACTTCGGTTTTATCATCAAAAGCAGTTTCGTCAGTTTATAAAGCAGGTTTCTCTGCAGACAAAACAAGCGTAGCAGTACGCTAGAAAAGTTTATACTCGCATACAGTATAAAAATGAGGTTAGATAGTTAGTAAAGTTTAAAAACTGTATAGTTTTAGAAACAGCTCTTTGTGGTTATTGAGCTGTTTTTTTTTGCTCTTTACTTTTTTAAACTTTTTTACCACAAAGGTTTTTTTACCGCAAAGGTTTTTTACCGCAAAGTACGCAAAGGTTTTTCTCCTGTATTGCGTTTAGCAAACACAAAGTTCGCAAAGCTTTATGTCAACACAAAGCTTTGCGAACTTTGCGTTTAATATGCATAATCCTTAATAAAAAACCTTTGCGCGCTTTGCGGTTAATAAACACAATCCGGAGCAAAACTTTATCAACACAAAGCTTTGCGAACTTTGCGTTTAATATCTTCAATCCAAAATAAAAAAAAACTTTGCGCGCTTTGCGGTTAATAACACACAATCCTAAACAAACAACTTTGCGGTTAAATTCCAGACTTTATTTTGTAAGAAACACAGATAAATTTACTTTCTCTTAATTCAAACAAAACATTGAAAAATAATAAACTAATTAACAAATACACTAATTATAATTCAAACTTTAACCTATAACGGTTTCGTAAATGAGAATATAGCATCGAAATTGGCTAATAGAGTTGTGAGAATAATTCTATTTCATAAGTAATTTAGCATCAGAGAATTAGAACTATTAATTTAAAAACTAAATACCATGAAAAAGATTTTAAAATTAAGTTTAGTATGTGCTGTACTTTTCACAGGAATGAGTACTTATGCAATCGACGGGAATGAAGATTTTAATCTTCACGTAATTAAAACGAATGGGAAAGTGATTACGTTTGCTCTTAATCAGTTAAAAAAAGCCAGTTTAGCAATTTACGACAAAGATGGTACTCTAATTTATTCTGAAGAAGCTTCAGGTAAAGATGGAATTTTGAGAACTTTTAGCTTAGAAGAATTTCCTCAAGGAATTTACTTCTTAGAAGTTGAAGATAATGTAAAAAAAGTGAGACATGAAATTGTAATAACTGACGATGCTACAGTTTTGTCTAAAAAAGCAGTTTCATCAGTTTACAAAGCAGGTTTTTCTGCAAATAATACAAGCGTTGCCACACGCTAAAAAAGTGTAAGTTCATAAAGTCTAAAAGTGAGATTAGATGATATGAAAAATTTAAATAATAGTGTTCAAAAAACAGCTCCTTTGACGTTCATGAGCTGTTTTTTTTTGCTTTATACTTAATGGTTTTACCATGAAATGTCTTTTTTACCGCAAAAAAATTTTTACCGCAAAGTGCGCGAAGATTTTTATCCTGTATCGCGTTTAGCAAACACAAAGTTCGCAAAGCTGTATGTTGATAAAGCTTTGCGAACTCTGCGTTTAATATGTATAATGCTTAATAAAAAAAAACTTTGCGCGCTTTGCGGTTAATGCACAAAATCCTAAATAAAAACCTTTGCGCGCTTTGCGGTTAATTATACACAATACAAAAAAAACTTTGTGGTTAAATATTAAACATAAATCTGAGATTACATGATCTGAAAAATTCAAATAATCGTGTTCAAAAAACTGCTTCTTAGACGTTCATATGACGTTTTTTTATATCCATTTTTTACTGACTTTTTGCAAACCATCTTTTTTTGGAAAATTATTCTTAATAATTTCAAATAACTGATTTTTACGCTATTAAAAAAATGCATTAAAAAACATCCACGAGCCCAGTAATTACGTACATAGTTCAGATAAAACGCAGAAACATCTTTAATTCAGCAATTTACACTTATAAAAAAGTGATTTTTTTGCATAAAATTAAATTTCTATTTGTAGTTTTGGGCGTTCCACAAAATAGTAATAAACAATTAAAAAAGACATGACAAAATTTACCAAAATGGGCTTAGTTGTTGCCTTATTTTTAACAACGATTTTTACTTATGCAATTGATGGAAAAGGTGATTATATTTTGAATATAAGAACCGGAAACGGAAAAGTGGTTAGTTTTGCTATCAACACCGTTGAAAAATCAATTTTCTCTATTTTTGATGAAAATAATAATTTAGTTTACACAGGAGATTCTGCTGCAGACAAATTAGAGATTTCAAAAACTATAAGTTTAGAAGGTTTTCCTGCTGGAACTTATGTATTAGAAGTAAAAGAAAACAGCAAAGTTGTTAAACACGAAATTAAAGTTTCAACTAAAAAAGTAAAAGCAGCTAAGCTTGACGACACGGTAAATCAAAGCCCAGCTTTTCGCCGTTAATTTGTCTTTTTTGCCTTAAAGATTAAAAGCATCAGCCGTCGCTGATGCTTTTTTTTTTTAATTCGTTTCGGTAATAATTTTATACAATTCCTGACAATAAGTAAACTTGTCATTTTGTTGGTTTCTTTTGTTTTCCTGCCCGGCTTCATAAACCGAAATCTGAAATGAAAACAATATTCTAATCGCCATATTTTGAGCTAAAACATTCTTGTTATCTAACTTCATCGCATTCAAATCCTTAATTTCAGATTTCCAAAACTTAAAATTAGTAGTGCTTTTAGCCGATTTTAATTCCTGGTCAAAACGAAGCCAAAGTCTATCTAAAATTTCATTTTCTAAAACCTTAATCTTTTCAATTTTTTCAATTTCATCTTTATATTCTCTGGACTTTTTGATTTCGGCAATCTTAGTTCTTAGAAAATTATCTTCATTTGTATTAAAAAAAGTAATTCCTTTTTCGCAGGCATTCACCAAAAGAACCATTTCTTTATTCCCCTTTAAACTATCGGCAATTCGCAAATTTTTATCATAAATTCGTTTGATAATTGTATCGTTCTTTGGTCTTATGTTTTTCCGATACGCCTGAATTTCCAACCAGTCAAATGCGCGAAGCATTTCAGATTGTTTAGGCCAAACATGTTCTTCATGAGAAACAAAAAGCGTGTTTACAATCCTTGATTTATCCAGCCATTCTTTATTTTTTATCATTTCCTGATAATTCATATCCTTATCTCCAACCATGCCTACATACGAGAAATTATTAGACGGAGGCATAAATTTATCTGCTCCATTAAAAGACGCGCCACAAGCAATAACTCCTTGAAAAACACCTGTAGATATCCCAAAATAACTAGCTAATCTTGCACCGCCCGAAAAACCCGATATATAAAGTTGTGAAGTATCAACGGCGTAGTTTTGCAATACATCATCAAATAATCTATTGGCAATAGAAATATTATTTTGGGTTGAGCCATTTTTTAAAGTATTGGAGCATACCAAAATATAATTATAAGTTTCGGCAGCCAAAATAAAGGGCTCAATCCCTATTTTACCTCTTGCGGCTGGTTCGAAAATAAAAACCAAAGACAATGGAGTTTTAGCATCGTATTTTTTAGGCAAATATATTGCATACGATTCCGTTGGAGTGCTTGCAACTTTAACCGAATCGATAATAACTCCGGTTTGCAACAATTGCTTATCCTGAGCAAAACCAAAAACCGTAACCAAAAGAAATAGAATATAATAGATCGTGTTTTTCATAACACTAAAATAAAAAAACCTTTCATTTCTGAAAGGTTTTTGAATGAATATCTTTATTTCTGCTTTAGTAATTTTTCTAAATATTCGACTTTATCTTTTTCCGCCTGAAGCAAACGTTCGTAAAGATTTTTGTTTTCTTCTACGGTTTCCATTAATTTATCTAAAGGATTGAAAGTGCAATGATTTGTGCCAAAATTAAATGCACCAGTATTATTTGTATCGTTAAAAGTATTAAAATAATTAATCATACCTTCTTCTGAAAAACTTTTAATCGCTTCAACTGTTACACCAAGTGCTTTCGCAACTTCAATAAGTCTTTCTTCTTCTATTGTTTCGCTGTTTTCAATAGCAGAAATCGTTTGCTGACTTATTCCTAAAGCAAGCGCCAAAGCTTCCTGTTTCATATCACGAAGTTCACGAATACGGCTTATTTTTCGCCCTATATGATTTGGTTTTGTAAGTGTGCTCATAATTCAAAGATAATAATTAAGTGTGAAAAACTTCAACTGGTAAAAAACTTATTTCAACTGTTCAGATACCCGCCAAACAGGTTTGGTAACATACAATCTATCGCTTCCTTCGCCAAGTTAAACAAAAGTAAGATTTTTATTATAATAAATTATAAAAACGATTAACAATAAACAAATTAAAAATATACGCCTTATGGAAACAAATGAAATTGAAAAATTAGCAAAACTTAAAAGATTAACCGCTCAATATTTTACAACTCTAAAACCAACAAATAGCAAAAATAGTTCTGTAGTTCAATTTAGGGTTGTCAATTATTTAGAATTAGGTTGCGTCATTACAGATATGCTAAAATTATGTATTTTGGCACTAGATCACGATATGCATAAAATCGAAGAAAAGAAAAACGAATCTATAAATGTGAGTTTGATTCTGGAAACTGTTGTGCAAATGTTTCCTTTGGATGAATTTGAGTTTTTGAGTTATGTTGGGGAAATGGTTGGTTAATGTTTTATAGGATTAAAAAAAGCAGATAATTTAAAATCTGCTTTTTTAAAACCATTAATTCATTTATAAAGTATTAGTTGATAGCCGAATATATATGCTGTTTATAGCTTCTGTAATGGATAAAATAGTATCCGAAACTTTATTTTTATCTTTAATAAAATCACCTAGAGTAATTGTTCCTGAACTAGTCGATACATTTTCCAAAAGTGCATTATTTGATAGATGAATTAAATTATTTCTCACTATTTGAATAACATTATCAGAATCACTTGGTAAATCTAAATCTGTTAAAAAATTGGCATGATTTCTTGCAATATTAATGGCAGCACCTAAGCCACTAATATTCATAATAGCAGGCGTTACAACATTATCTGAAGACCAAAAATCTATAATATTGCTTACACTTCTAATCTCCAGAAAAAAATCGGCCCCTTTTTGAAACCTTTTTATCCTGCATGTATGATGTGTTGGATCTGTAGGATTAGTTAAATATGTACTGTAATTATTAGGCATAGCATTGGGAAAACTGACTCTAAATCCATTTGGGTCGGGAAAAATATTTATATCAGAAATATCATACACATCTTGAGTTGGTGCGCCATAGGTATAAGTATAACCCAAATGATGTAATGCATCTCTTAATGTTCCTTCCAGTGCTACTGAAATCAATGCTAAAGAAGCTGCATTTCTATTATTATTAAAAGCTATTATACTTTGCTGTATATATTGTAATACATGGTCAGGTACAATTTCATTGATATGATAATTTTTATTTCTCAATCCAATTTTTATTTCTAAATCATACTCTTGAACTGATATTCTCCATTCCCATTCCCATTCAGCATTAGATCTATATCGAATTTTATTGTCTGTAGACAAATTAAAGAAAGCGTTATCAAGAAAATTATCTTGTGAAACTCCTATTACACCATTTGCTAATAGGTAATCATATAATTCTTCGATAATTTTAATCAATAAATTTTGTCCTGACCTGTCAGCAGTTCTCCTAATTTTATTTCTAATAACTGTTATTTGATTTTCAAATGTATCAGCATTAATTCTGTAAGGAGAAATTTGCCCGAACATTGCGCGTTCTGTAGCTTCTAAAATTTTTCTTTTATCACTTACATATATATTACACACTCGATCGAAACAATTTTGCAATTCTTCAATACTTATTATAGGAAATGAATTCATATTTTTTTCTCCTCCCTTCCTAAAGTATTTAATTTTTCATTTAATTCACTCTCAAGATTGGAAATTTTAACAAGGGCAGTACCATATTCTTCAGAAAGGGCGTTAAATTCTAAAATAGTTTTTTCCTGAATTTCTATACTTGGCAAAGGAATAATTATTTCTTCTAAACTTTTAAAATTCAATGAAGGTATCACTGAACCACTACTTTTATCCAAAAATTGCTCTTGTACAATTTTACTATTTATAGCAATTGCTAAATATTCAGGCAATACTAAATTTTCTTTTACTTTAAGTCCTATAATATGTCTGTTTATAAACATATTACTATATTCAGAAGTAACCAAAGCGGCTTTTCCTCTATTTGGTCCAATTGCATTTATTAATATTTGACCAAACTCAGTCTTAATGCTTTTCTTAGGAATAAGTTTTTTAGATGTATATGAAAACCCATCTTCTACTATTCTCATCCTTCTAACAGAAGCTGGTCCTATATATGGAATATCTCCAATTTTATCAGATACTAACTGATCTCCACGAAAAATATTATATGATAATTCTTTTAATGGAATAAAAATATAATTTTTATTAAAATCTTCTTCATCCAAATTTTGTGTAAAAAGATACTTTGAAAAATGCAAATTTTCAAAATTTACGTCATCTACAATAAAACCTAATTTTGATGGATCTACTTCTTTAGAAGATCTAAATTTTGCAAGATTTGTCAGTATACAGTGAATATTTTCAAATTTTGAACAATCAATCAAATATTCCTTTGGACTATCCTCTAATGTTGCAAAAAAAGTTCCTACATTTTTTTTGCCTTTTATAATAGTTAGGAGTGTTGTTTTTACTGAAGAATAAGGTTTAAAACTATCTTGTGGAAGACTAATTATAGAGTCTATACTATTGTTATTAATAATATATTTTCTAAACTTTAAAAATTGATTTGAAGATAAAAAACTATCGGGAACAATTACAACAACTTTTCCATTTTCTCCAACAGAATTTAATGCATTTTCAATAAATAGTGAAGTGCTATCTTTAATTCCTCTATAATCATAATCTTCATTTATTATATTAGCTACTTTAACATTAAAAGGCGGCGCGATTAAAAATGATTTAGGGATATCTCCAGAAAATTTAAACTTTCCATTAATTGGAGTAGGTTCTAAAATAATCTCAGTCTCCCTCTTTAGAAAAAGTAATTGCTGTATTTTAATCCAATAATAGTATTCCGTATTTGTATAATATGATAAAACATTCTCATTTTCATTGAAATAAATTGAAGAAGAAAAAGAACCATTTCTTGCAAACATATCTACAATTTTATCTTCTTTATTAGGATTCAAAATCTTAACCATTAAATCAGTAAGCCATCTTGGAATTATTAAATCTTTAGAATTCTTTAAAAATAAATCATCAATAAACTCAATTACAGTCAAATTATTTTCAAGTAGATTAATACTTTCCAGTCTTTCAATAGCATCCGAGATAATTTCACGATCAGAATATTTTCTATTATATAAGTAGTTTATCTCATTATTAATAAAATAATTATATTCAATATCATTTAAATCAAAACGATAGTTAATCTCTTTTTTTAATTTACCATATATTATTATAGAAATATCATACAATCTATTACCTGTTATTGGAAAACTTTTTAAGTATTCAAAAACATGATTTAAAACAATATTAAAAAACTGCTTTTCTGTATTTTTAATGACATTAAAAGCTGAATAAATAACTTCTTCAACTTTTTCAGGACGTCCTCCAACGCCAGTTTTCATCCATAAATATTCATATCCATTTGTTAGTACAAAATATTCCGCATTTACTTCTTGTGCTTCTTTTTGAACCCTCCTTGTTAATGGATGATACTCAATATCATCAATCGCCTGTAAATTTAAGCTATTTCGGTTTTTAACTTCAATAACAATGTAAATACCATCTTCTTTCTTAACAACAACGTCAATCCTGTTTCTGTTATCTGTCGGATATTCAAAAAAAATACTTTCAGAAGGATAACCTAGATCCTCTAGATATTTTTTCACATATCTAAACAATTGTAATTCTTGCTCCATATATGTATTATTAAGTTTTTCTTTAAATAGTTAATTTTTATATTTCTGATCAGCTAATATAAAGAAACATTTTCTTATAAAAATGAGGAAAACCGTAAATCAAATAATTTAATCAAAATCAAAAAGCCAACAAAAAAACCTCCCATTATCTGAGAGGTTTTTCCATAAATCTATAAAACAGTAAATTCTACATATTTCTTCTATATTGCCCGCCAACTTCAAACAATGCCGAAGTAATCTGACCAAGCGAACAAACCTTTGTAGCTTCCATTAAATGGTCGAATAAGTTTTCGTTTTTAATTGCGGCTTCTTGTAGTTTGTTTAAATGCTCGTTTACTTTTGCTTCGTGAAACTGGTGTAAATTATCTAGCATTGTAATTTGATATTGCTTTTCTTCTTCAGTGGCGCGAATTACTTCTGCCGGAATTACCGTTGGAGAACCTTTTGAACTCAAGAAAGTGTTTACTCCCACAATTGGGAAATCTCCGTTGTGTTTTAGAGTTTCGTAATACAAACTTTCTTCCTGAATTTTAGAACGTTGGTACATTGTTTCCATTGCTCCAAGAACTCCGCCACGCTCTGTGATTCGGTCGAATTCTTGTAGAACGGCTGCTTCAACTAAATCTGTTAATTCTTCGATGATAAACGAACCTTGAATTGGGTTTTCGTTTTTCGCCAGACCTAATTCTTTATTAATAATCAACTGAATCGCCATTGCTCTACGCACAGATTCTTCGGTTGGTGTTGTAATCGCTTCATCGTAAGCATTTGTATGTAGCGAATTACAGTTGTCATAAATCGCATACAAAGCCTGCAAAGTCGTTCTGATATCATTAAAATCAATTTCCTGTGCGTGTAATGAACGTCCGGAAGTCTGAATATGATATTTTAGCATTTGCGCTCTTTCGTTGGCTCCGTATTTGTTTTTCATGGCTTTTGCCCAAATTTTACGTGCCACACGACCAATTACTGAATATTCCGGATCTACTCCGTTGGAGAAAAAGAACGATAAATTTGGTCCAAAATCGTTGATATTCATTCCGCGGCTTAAGTAATATTCCACGTAAGTGAAACCATTCGAAAGCGTAAATGCCAATTGCGTAATTGGGTTCGCCCCTGCCTCTGCAATATGATATCCTGAAATCGAAACCGAATAGAAATTACGAACGTTCTTGGTAATAAAATATTCCTGCACGTCGCCCATTAATCTTAGAGCAAATTCGGTAGAGAAAATACAAGTGTTTTGCGCCTGATCTTCTTTTAAAATATCGGCTTGAACCGTTCCACGAACTTGTGATAATGTTTTAACTTTTATTTCATTATAAACTTCCAAAGGCAAAACCTGATCTCCGGTAACTCCCAAAAGCATTAATCCTAAACCGTTGTTTCCTTCTGGTAAATCGCCTTGATATCTTGGTCTTTCTGTCCCTTTTTCTTTGTATATTTTGTTGATTTTAGCCTCAACTTCTTTTTCAAGATCGTTTGCTTTGATGTAATATTCACATTGCTGATCGATCGCCGCATTCATAAAAAAGCCCAACAACATTGGCGCTGGTCCGTTTATGGTCATACTTACAGATGTTAAAGCGTGCACCAAATCAAAACCTGAATATAATTTTTTAGCATCATCCAAACAACAAATCGAAACTCCCGCATTACCGATTTTTCCGTAAATATCAGGACGAATATCCGGGTCGTTTCCGTACAAAGTCACACTATCAAAAGCAGTCGAAAGTCGTTTTGCCGGCAATCCTGCGCTCACATAATGAAAACGTTTGTTGGTTCTTTCCGGTCCGCCTTCTCCGGCAAACATTCTTGACGGATCTTCGCCTTCACGCTTAAACGGATATAATCCTGAAGCAAACGGAAATTCTCCGGGAACATTTTCCTGTAAATTCCAACGCAAGATATCGCCCCAAGCTTCATATTTAGGCAAAGCAATTTTTGGGATTTGTAAATGTGATAAACTTTCAGAATGTGTTGCAATCTTAATTTCCTTATCACGAACCTTAAACGAGTAAATCGGATTTTTGTATTTGGCTACTTTTTCATCCCAATTCAGGATAATTTCCCAATTGTACGGATCTAAATCCATTTTTACTTTATCAAACTGATTTAGTAAAAGGTTCAAAAAGATTCTGTTTTCGTTAAGTCCTTCGACTTCGCTCAGGATGACACTATTGTCGTCAATTCCTGCTTTATTTATCTGTGGAATTTTTCCTGAAACTGATTCTATCGTTTTAAAGATTCCGTATAATTTTTGAGCTACTTTTTGCTGCGAAAGTGCGATTTCATCATAAGATCTGTTATTCTCTGCAATTTCAGACAAATAACGCGTTCTGTGTGGCGGAATCACGAAGATTTTCTCGCTCATTTCCTTAGTAATCTGGAAAGTCGATTTTAATTCGGATTCTGTTTTCTCCACAATTTTATCCATAATAGCTTTATAAAGCGTGTTCATTCCTGGATCGTTGAACTGAGATGCAATTGTTCCGAAAACCGGCATTTCATCAGGGTTTATATCCCAAAGATTATGATTGCGCTGGTATTGTTTTTTAACGTCACGAATGGCGTCAAGTGCTCCTCTTTTGTCAAATTTATTCAACGCTACAAGATCAGCAAAATCAAGCATGTCGATTTTCTCTAATTGAGTCGCTGCACCAAATTCCGGAGTCATTACATATAAGGATACATCAGAATGGTCCATAATTTCCGTATCTGATTGTCCGATTCCTGAAGTTTCCAGAATAATCAAATCGTATTTTGCGGCTTTTAAAACCTGAATCGCTTCGGCAACATATTTAGATAATGCCAAGTTTGATTGACGTGTCGCCAAAGAACGCATATAAACACGAGGGTTATTAATGGCATTCATTCGGATTCTGTCTCCTAAAAGTGCTCCTCCGGTTTTTCTTTTCGAAGGATCGACAGAAATTAATCCGATTGTTTTTTCAGGGAAATCAATTAAAAATCTACGAACTAATTCGTCAACCAAAGAAGATTTTCCTGCTCCACCAGTTCCTGTAATTCCCAGAACTGGAATTTTAGAATTGGCATTATTCGTATGAATCTGATCGAAAACCGGTTTTGCAATCTCAGGAAAATTCTCCGCTGCCGAAATTAATCGTGCAATTGCGGTTGGAATTTTATTTTCGATGTGATCGATTTCTCCGTTTAGTTTATCTCCAATAGGATAATCTGCGCGTTCTACCAAATCATTAATCATTCCTTGTAATCCCAAAGAACGACCATCATCCGGAGAATAAATTCTTGTTATTCCATATTCATGTAATTCTGAAATTTCGCTTGGCAGAATTACTCCGCCTCCACCACCAAAAATCTTAATATGTCCTGCTCCTTTTTCATGAAGTAAGTCATACATATATTTAAAATATTCGTTATGTCCACCTTGATACGAAGTCATTGCGATTGCATTTGCATCTTCCTGAATAGCGGTATTTACCACTTCTTCGACACTACGATCGTGACCTAAATGTATTACCTCAACTCCTGTTGACTGAATAATACGGCGCATAATGTTGATTGCAGCGTCATGTCCGTCAAAAAGTGAAGCAGCGGTTACAATTCTTACTTTATTTTTAGGATTATATGGTTTTTGTTGTTCCATTTTATGAATATGATAATTTTAAGGGAGCAATTTACAAAATATTTTAATATTTGATTACTGCTATTGCTTTATGTTAACAAAAAAAAGAAATGTTTTTTTCATCTGCAAGGGTAACAATCTCAAACGTTATAGTATATACCTTATATAAGTCTTATAGAAATGTTAACAACATGGCAATTTCGCAACATTTAAATTGAATCTAACAACTTGTTTAGCAGTAACCTAAAGTAATTTAGCAGTGTAGAAAAGCCCCAAATTTTTACCAAAAACTTCCTAACGAACAATAACGTAAAAATTTAAAATAAAATGAAAACATTATATCCTTTCGCCATAATTTTAGTCGTAAGTTTCTTTACATCATCTTTTAATAACCTTGAGAAAAATGATGTAATCACCAAAAAAACTTTGGCAGACATTTACAAGAATGCTTCTGATAAAAATGATGATGTAGTAGACACAGAAATTCTAAATGATTTCTTTAGAAGATATTCTGATTTAAAAAAATACCAAAACGATGTGATCTCTTTATACAAAAACAGATCTTACGGAACTATATGGTATAAAAATGGAAAAATAACTGAATTTGGAAATGTATTGTACAAAAAATTAAACGGTACAGATAAAGAAACTTCAAAAATTGAATTTCCATATAACGAAGAAATCAATCAGATGTTTAATGAAACTTCAAAAGAGAAACTTTCAAAAACAGATGCTGATATGTTATTAAGTGCTGCATATATTATGTATGCTAATCGTGCAATCGAAGGTAAAAAAGCAATTTCATACGAAACTTTATTAGATTCTTTAATGACTAAACCTACTTTATTAGAGAAAAACAATGCCGGAGTTTCTAATCAATATGATAAACTTCAGATTGCTTTAAAAAAATACAAAAAAATAGAAAAAGAAAATACCTGGACACCTATCACAACAGAAACTCCTTATAAAGATATCAGACCTGATGCAAAATCAATTACAGTTGCTCAAATTAGAAACAGATTGTTTGTAATGGGCGATTTGAAAAATGATTCTAAAAGTGATGTTTATGATCAGGAATTAATGGATGGTGTGATGAAATATAAATTGAGAAATGGTTTAAAACCAAATTACATCATTAATGAAGATCATATTAAAGACTTGAACACACCAATTGCTGATAAAATCAAAACTTTAATGATTAACATCGAACGTGCCAAAACTATTTTACCTCAACTATCTAAAGACAAAGAATATATAATGGTAAATGTGCCATCATTTGAATTGGTTTATGTAAAAAATGGTAAAATAGAATTGACTTCAAAAGTTTTTGTAGGTTCTCAATTGACCAAAACAACAATTTTTAACGGTAATATTGACAAAGTTGTTTTTAGCCCTTATTGGACTGTTCCTCAAAGTATTGTTGACAATGAATTGAAATCAAAAATTGCAGCTGACAAAAATTATCTTGCAGATCACAACATGGAAATCGTAAATGGTCAAGTAAGACAAAAACCGGGTGCAGATAACTCTTTAGGATTAGTAAAATTTATTTTCCCAAATCCAGATGATATCTACATGCACGATACGCCAGCCAAAACATTATTTGATTTTGAAAAAAGAACTTTTAGCCACGGTTGTGTGAATGTAAATAAAGCCAAAGAACTTGCAATTGCAATGTTACAAGATTATCCTGAATGGACAGAAGACAGAATTAACAAAGCAATGGATGGTACTGAAGAAACTACTTTTAAATTGCCAAACAAAGTGCCTATCTATATTTGTTATTTTACTTCATGGGTAAACGAAGCCGGAGAAGTTAGTTTCTATCAAGACGTTTATGAGAGAGATAGTGATTCTAACAACCTAATTTCTAGTCCTGCAGAAATAGCTTCAAATTAAGATATTTAATTGGTAAATTAATAAACGGAAAACTGTATAAAATTAATTTTTTATACAGTTTTTTATTTTATTTCATCAGTCAAAAAAAACACCTTAACATATTAATTTTAAACCCTTTAAAGGCTAAAATAAATTAGAAACCGACTGACCTTTGTACTATAATTAATACCACTATTATAATACAAAATCAATTTATCATGAAAACAGAAAATATCGAAGGATTAACACTTTTTGAAATAAATTTATTGATCCAACAAGGCGCTAGATTTGTAATGTTTCCAAATTTAATGACCAAATTTAAAAGTTCAACTATTTATTTTATTCGCCCTGAAGAAAGTAAAACAAAGTATATAATAAAACATTTTCTAAAAAACATATTACAAAGCTGGCGTACGTTTCCTTTAAGACCAATGTATCTGTCAAAATCTTTATTTTATTTAGCAATTGGAGGCAGCGATTATACACATCGAATTTTAGCCGATTTAAAGCAAATCAATCCTGTTTATAATCCGAATTTATATTGTTTACAATACGTTTAAAATCCTACTTTATATAATTCAAAACGAAAAACACCTTTTTTGCCCAAAACAATTATTTTATTAGCAATAAGCTAAAATACAGCAACTTAATCTGGTTTATAAATCCTAATTTATATTGCTCACAATACGTTCAAATCCTACTTTTTATATTAATTCGAAAGCGAAAATATCCTAATATATTTTCGCTTTTTTTTATTTATAAAATCCTCAACTCATTAAAAAGCATATTATTTTCTTTTCATTTATGAAGTAAAAATGTCTTAAAACAACAGACTTTAAATCTTTTAAGAACTATTGCTTAAATCGATTAAAAGATATTTACAAAAATTTTCTCATAAGTTTGAAATGAAAAAACAGGTTTTAATTTTTAGTCTTGCAGTTATTTTATTTTGCTCCTGCAATAAACAGGCATTAACCGAAGATTATTCGGGACTTGAGAAAAATATTGCACATCCTAAACCTCCAAAAACCGAAGGTCCTCCTCGTATCCTATTTATTGGAAATAGCCAAACTTAATACTTTGTAAGTGCTCCAATATTGTTTAAAGAATTTTGTAATGCAAACAATCAACCTGTCAATGTTGATCAATTAATAACCGTTGGGGTTTCACTTCAAAAGGTTTATGAAACAAACAAAACAGAGGCTAATCAAATTTTTTCTAATCAGGATAAAGATGGTAATTATTTCGATTATGTAATTATTCAGGAATCAACTGCGATAGCTTTATCCGAAGTCGATAAATACAAAGCAAATGTGAAAATGCTTGTCGAAAAAATACATAAAAACAGTCCAGGTGTCGCAATCTATATTTATCAGGGAATATCTCCACTTTCATACACTGATTCTAACTTTATAACAACTCATACTAAACTGCGTAAAAATGCCATTTCGATTATGAGCTTTATTAAAAATGCAGGTTTACTAAAAATAGGCGATGCTGTAAAAGATGCCTATGATGGAAAAAACGGCTATAAATATTTGGTTGAAAATAAAGATAATCTGCGTTATGGAAAACATACGCTTCATCTTATAAACGATGGCGGATTCCTGCAAGCTAATTTACTTTACGCAACTATCTTTGGCAAAAAACCAATGATTCCTAAAAAACTTCTGCTAATTAGAGGGAATGGTTATTATGATTCTATGCGAAAACAAGAAGTTAATGAGGCAATTAGCAACCCGGAAGCTTTGCAAGAAATAGCCTTCGATAATAAGTAGCTTCATTTTATTTAGTAATTGGAAGCAGCGATTACACATATACGATTTTAGCTGATTTAAAGTAAATCAATCCTTATAATCCTAATTTATACTACTTGCAATATGTTTAAAACCCTATTTATTTATAATTCGAAAACGGAAAACACCTTTTTGCCTCAAAAGTTTATTCTTCAAATAATTATCTTATAAAAATTACCTTAAGTTGTTACTTTAAAAACTTATACTGGCAAACCTACAAGTTGACAAAAGATAAATTTACAAATTGAGTTTAGCTCTTTCTTACCACTGAACTCTTTCTTTATTTAACTTCTAAACCAACTATAAGATGAGAACCACTACATTCAGATTATTTATTTTATGCATCGTTCTTGGTGCAACCGCTTGTTCTTCTGATGATTCTAATGAAAAAGAAACAGACTCTTCTGTAAAAAAACTTTACGATTATTATGTTGATGCAAACATGCAAAAATCAATCGATCAGCTTGGTATAAAAATCCATAAAGGTGATACTCCGCCAAACGTAGAAGGTATTTATACAATTGATCCTTTTCGCTGTACAATGTCAAATTTTAATGATGGATATTTAGGTGTCACACTTGGTACATCAACACTAACATTATCCAATCAAAATACAGCTAATCTTAGTGTTGATTTCAAAAACTTAACTATTTATTCTTTTGATTCTAATAATGAAATCTGGGAAGGAAAAGGCTCTTTTATATCTGGAGAAGGCAATAAATTTTCTATATTTCTGCATAGTAATGGCGAGCTAAACAAAGCAAGTTATACTGCGAAATATCAAAACCTGATTATTTTATCCGGAGAGTTGGACATTCTGAACAATCAAATTAAAGGAATCAAAAATTTGCAAATGGCATCTATCATGCACGATGATTATGACGATCCATATAACACTTTGATCTCAATAGGACAAGGACGTCTTTTTGAAAACAATTATGCCGAAGTAGAATAATCGAAAACAGTATTAAAGTAAATTTCTTCATCTATTTTTTTTTAATTTTTAACTAGAATAATAGTATCTTTCTGATCTTAAATTATTTTTTGATTATGGAAGATTCGAATGAATTAATTGTTAGAAAAAGTTGGTGGGACAGAAACTGGAAATGGTTTGTACCAACAGGATGTTTAAGTCTTATTGTACTTTTTGGCTTGTTTATAGCCGCAATTTTCTTTGGAGTTACTTCGATGATGAAAGATTCTGATGTTTATAAAGAAACCCTTACTGAAGTACAGCATAATAAAGTAATAATTGAAAAACTAGGAAGTCATATCGAAGCAAACGGAATGACATCCGGGAATATTAGTTTAAGTAACGACACCGGAAATTGCGATTTACAAATCCCGATAAAAGGTTCTAAAGGAAATGGAACTATATTTATTGTTGCCGAAAAAAGAGGAACTTGGAAATACAGTGTAAAGTCCGTTTATATTGAATCTTCAAAAGAAGAAATTGATTTATTGAAGAAGTAAAACAATACTAATGAAATCAATTTTATTGCTCTACTTATGCTTTCTTCAAAGCGTTTATGGAATGGCTCAATCCAATGCCAAATATGATATTTATACCAATAGAATAAAACAATTCTCGAAACCTGCCAAGGTTTTGTACAGTCATATAAATGCAGATGGAAACGGTTCTATCGAATTTACAAATGCTAAAAAACAAATACTGCGATTTCGCTTAAAAAATCAGAAACCGGAAGTATTGCATGGCGGAATTACTTTTCAGCTTTTTTATTATAATAACGACTATCTGCAAAGAATCGAAACTTTTGATATTAATGGAAATTTAGCAGCTGAACACGAATCGAATAATGAAGCTGCAATTGTTTTCATTATCGAAAAAACTGAATTGTATTTAAAGAAAAAGAAATTAATAGACGACGCCGAAGGAAATATTGATCTAAAAGACGATACAACAGAAAAAATCATTCGCATACAATTGTACGACCAAAATAATCTGCCAATCAAAGCAATGCAATCAAACTATATTTCCAGTAAAACTTATTGGAATTATAATGTGAGAATGTATTGGCCGTGAGAGGAAGATTCCTAGGTTCTGAGATTCTAAGTTGCTAAGATTTTTAGCGTAATATTTTAATAATGTAATTAGTCCGAAAAAACATGGCAAAAGAACCTTTCGCTGAACAATTAACTTCGATTTGGATTGGTGGATTTTTCTTCTGGATTTTGAAAGGATTTACAGGAAAATTAGTCGATCAATATAATACTGAATTTGATAAACGAAATCTTTGGGCTGGTTATATTCTTCAACTATTTTTTGTTGGGATATTAGTTTTCTTTCTCATTAAAGATCGAGTTCAAATATGAGAAATTAAAAGCAAAAAACACCTTAGCAACTCAAAACCTCAGGATCTCAGTACCTAAAAAAAAGCTATTGTTAAGTATAAAACAAATTGTTTATTCTCCTAACATAAAATTGTGGCTTTGTTTTTGAATAAGTAGTATTTTTGAAACTTATATAAAAACCTACTTAATGAAAAAGATTTTAATTTTAGCCCTTGTATTTTCTCTTAGCTCTTGTGCTCAGGTACAACAAACCCTAAATCAATTACCGCAATTGTCATCGCAACTTCCAGGAATTGGCGGCGTAGACATCGCATCTGGATTAAAAGAAGCCTTAAATAAGGGAATTACGCAACAAGTGAGTAAATTGACCGCAGTTGATGGTTTCTATAAAAATGAAGCTGTAAAAATTTTAATGCCGGCTGAATTACAAAAAGTAGATGCTACTTTACGTAAAATAGGATTATCATCTCTTGCTGATGAAGGTATTAAAGTCTTAAATCGTGCTGCTGAAGATGCGGTAAAAGAAGCAACGCCAATATTTGTTTCGGCTGTTAAAAATATGTCGTTTACAGATGCAAAAAATATCTTATTAGGAAATGACAGCGCTGCAACCAGTTATTTGCAAAATAGCACAACTACTGCTTTATACGGAAAATTTAATCCGGTAATTAAAAGTTCTTTCGCAAAAGTTGGTGCTGATGTAGTTTGGACAAACATTATAAACAAATACAACACAATTCCATTAGTTAAAAAAGTAAATCCTGATTTGACGGATTATACAACTAACCAAGCTTTGGCAGGAGTTTTTAAAATGATTGCCGTTGAAGAAAAAGATATCCGTACTAATATTAGCGCAAGAACAACGCCTTTACTTAAAAGCGTATTTGCAATGCAGGACGGAAAATAATTTTATATCTAAGGTTCAAAGGCTCAGAGTAACAAAGGTACAAAGCAACCTTTGCAACTTTGAACCTTTGTAACTTTGTTACTAATCAAAAAAAACACCAATATGCAAAAAATTACCATTCTGATTCACTGCAAAGACAAAAAAGGGATTATTGCCTCAGTAACTACTTTTATTGCAAAGGTAGAAGGAAACATTACCTACATTGACCAACATGTTGATGTAGAACAAAATGTGTTTTTTATGCGATTGGAATGTGAATTGACCAATCACAACATAACGATCGAAAATCTAAAAGCCGATTTTAACCAAACGATCGCAACGGAATTTAATATGTCCTGGGATTTATACAATCAGGAACAAAAACCAAAAATGGCGTTGTTTGTATCGAAATACGATCATTGCCTTTTTGATATTTTAGGACGTTACAGCGCAGGAGAATTAAATGTAGAAATTCCGGTAATTATCAGTAATCATAATGATTTAAGATCTATTGCCGAACGTTTTGATATTCCGTTTCACTGTGTGCCTTTTACAAAAGACAATAAAGAAGAAGGTGAAATCAAACAAATTGAATTATTAAAAAGATATCAAATCAATTTTATTGTTTTGGCGCGTTATATGCAAATCATTACTCCGAATTTGATTTCGCTTTACGAGAATAAGATTATCAATATTCACCATTCGTTTTTACCTGCTTTTCCTGGTGCAAAACCTTATCACTCGGCATTCAAACGTGGTGTGAAAATTATTGGTGCCACAAGTCACTATGTTACAGCAGAATTAGACGAAGGTCCAATTATCGAACAAGATATTACTCGCGTTTCACACATACATTCAATTGATGATTTTATCATGAAAGGACGAGATTTAGAACGTATTGTTCTCGCTCGCGCTATTAAATTGCATGCCGAACGTAAGACTATGGTTTATAGTAATAAGACGGTTGTTTTTTCTTAATGCTTATTTTTTAACCGCAAAGTGCGCGAAGGTTTTTCGCTAAGTTTCGCTAAGTTTTTGGATTTGAGATTATTTAGCTTTGTTTGAAGATCACAAAGCTTTGTCTATAATTTTTGGCCACTGATTATACTGATTTAAACGGATTTTCGCCGGTTTATTTTTTTGAATCTACATATTAAACCGAAAACTGGACTAAAGTCCAGCTCTACAATATTAATAGAGCTAAAGCTCTTTTAAAGTTCCGAAGGAACGAATTATATTGTAAGGCCGGATTTCAATCCGGTTTACATAAAGAAATATTTATATTTATTATATAAAACAACAAAACCCGACAGATTTTAAAACCTGTCGGGTTTATTATTTAAAATCGAAGGCAAACTTTGAGCCTTTGTAACTCAGAACCTTTGAACCATCAAAAAAAACCTTATCGAATTTCGATTAATAATCGTGGATCAGAAAAGTTATTTACTTCATCCATTGTTAGTCCTAAAGCATTTGCTACACCTTCTCCGTATGCAGGATCGGCTTTATAACAGTTGCGGATATGACGAATCTGAATGAACTTTTGTGCTCCTCCTACTTGTCCTGCAGTATTTTTGAATAACAATTGTTTTTTCTCATCTGTTAATAAACGGAAAAGCAAACCTGGCTGTGTGAAATAATCATTATCATCATCTCTGAAATTATGCGCCCACGCATCTCCATGAAGTTTCAACGGTGGTTCTTTAAATTCAGGTTGTTCCTGCAATTCTCCAAAACTATTTGGCTCATAATGTTTCTTCGAACCATTATTTCCATCTACACGCATTGCTCCGTCTCTATGAAAAGTATTGTAAGGACATCTTGAAGAGTTTACCGGAATTTGGTAATTATTAACTCCTAAACGATATCTGTGCGCATCTCCGTAAGAGAACAAACGTGCCTGAAGCATTTTATCCGGTGAGAAACTAATTCCAGGAGGTACATGCGCAGGATTAAAAGCTGCTTGCTCTACTTCGGCAAAATAATTTTCAGGATTTTTATTTAATTCAAATTCTCCAACAGGAATCAATGGATAATCACCTTTTAACCAAACTTTAGTTAAATCAAAAGGATGGAAACGATAATTGTCTGCTTGTTCTTCGGTCATAACCTGAATGAACATTTTCCATTTTGGGAAGTTTCCTTCTTCAATTGCATCAAATAAATCACGTTGGTGACTTTCTCTGTCTCCTCCTACTAATTTAGCCGCTTCTTCATCAGAAAGATTATCAATTCCTTGTTGCGTTACAAAATGAAATTTCACATAATGTCTCTCATTTTGATGATTAATGAAACTAAAAGTATGACTACCAAATCCATGCATTTGTCTGTATGATCTTGGGATTCCGCGATCACTCATTACGATTGTAATTTGGTGTAAAGCTTCTGGTAACAAAGTCCAAAAATCCCAATTGTTATCAGCACTTCTCAAATTGGTTTTTGGATCACGTTTTACAGCATGATTTAAATCAGGAAATTTCATTGGATCACGAAAGAAGAAAACAGGCGTATTATTTCCTACCAAATCCCAATTTCCTTCATTAGTATAAAATTTCAAAGCAAAACCACGAATATCTCTCTCAGCATCAGCAGCACCTCTTTCACCCGCAACAGTTGAAAAACGTGCAAACATCTCCGTTTTTTTGCCAATCTCAGAAAATATATCGGCTCTTGTATATTTTGTAATATCATGAGTTACCGTAAAAGTTCCGTAAGCACCAGATCCTTTTGCGTGCATTCGTCGTTCCGGAATAACTTCACGATCAAAATGCGCCATTTTTTCTAAAAACCAAAAATCTTGTAATAAAACAGGTCCACGAGGGCCAGCTGTTTGAATGTTTTGATTGTCTGGAACGGGAGTTCCTGTTGCAGTTGTTAATTTTTTATTTGATTCCATATTGCTGATATTTAATGTTTTATCAAATATACAAACTTATCTTTACGATATTGATAAACAAAATTGATTGTTATTATATTTTAATAACCAAAAGTTATTTAACGTTACAGAAAGCTCAGAAAAGCCTTTTCTATAATCTTAACTTATGTCCAACAAAGTAATAACAAAACCTTAACAGCTAAACATACATATATGTCGGACCTTTGTAATGTAATAAACTGGTTATTTATTATTTTGGTTTTGGTTAGTTAAATGATGCCGGCTTCTTCGAGATGCCGGCATTTTTTTATGCCTTAAAAAGTTTCTTTTGTTTCATGTTGTTTGACTTTGAACATATATTTAACCGCAAAGTTCGCAAAGCTTTTTGTCATGGATTACGCTCACTAAACGCAAAGTTCGCAAAGCTTCAACATTAACTTATATCCAACAAAGTAATAACAAGATCTTAACAGCATAAGGTTGATATATGTCGGATCTTTGTAATGTAATAAACTGGTTATTTATTATTTTGGTTTTGGTTAGTTAAATAATGCCGGCTTCTTCGAGATGCCGGCATTTTTTTATGCCTAAAAGTTTCTTTTGTTTCAGGTTTAACGTTTCATGTTTCGTGGCTTTGAGCATAATTTTACCGCAAAGTTCGCTAAGTTTTTTCGCAAAGTTTCGCTAAGATTTAGGCCCTTTGTGGGAAGTTATTTTCTATCGAAAAAAGTTCGCAAAGCTAAATCAATATATAGCTTTGCGAACTTCGTGTTTACTGACCGCAATCCACAACAAAAAGCTTTGCGAACTTTGCGGTTAAATACACACCCCAACAACTTAAAACCTGAAACTTAAAACAAACCATCAATTTGGATACAATAACTAGAGATTTGGCTACTTCAAAAAAACAATAACTCCTGAACTTTGCATTATCAATTTTAATTTAAAACAAAAATATATGAGTGCAATAAAAAAAATGAATTTGGGAAATCAGGGATTAATTGTTCCTAACATCGGTTTAGGTTGTATGGGAATGAGCCAAATTGCAGGAAACGATATTTATGGCAAAGCAGATGAAACCGAATCTATAAAAACAATCCACCGCTCACTTGAATTAGGAGGTAATTTTTTAGATACAGCAGATTTATATGGCCCGTTGTCAAATGAAAGATTAATTTCAAAAGCTATAAAAGGAAACCGTAATGCTTATAAAATTGCTACAAAATTTGGCTTTGAGATTAATGACAATGAAGAACTTACCTGGCAGTTTAATGGTAAAAAAGAATATGTAAAAAAGGCCGTAGAACGTTCTCTTAAAAATCTTGGAACGGATTACATCGATTTATATTATTTACACCGAGTTGATCCTAATACTCCAATAGAAGAAACAGTTCAGGCAATGTCTGATTTGGTAAAAGAAGGAAAAGTTGGTTACATCGGTCTTTCTGAAGTTTCTTCTGAAACAATAAAAAAAGCACATAACATTCATCCTCTAACAGCTGTGCAAAGTGAATATTCTCTTTTTGAAAGAAGCATTGAAGAAGATGGAATTATAAAAACTTTAGAAGAACTTCAAATTGGTATAGTTGCTTATTCTCCTCTGGGAAGAGGTTTCATTTCGGGAGAAATACAGCACCCGCAAGACTTAGCCGAAAATGATTTTAGAAGATCAATTCCTCGTTTTCAGGGAGAACAATTTTATAAAAACATTGAACTCTTAAACGAAATAAAAGTTATTGCTGACGAAAGAAAAATTACTGCATCACAATTAGCTTTGGCATGGATTGCTTCTAAAGGATTTTTAGCTATTCCGGGTACAAAACGAGTAAAATATGTTGAACAAAATATTGAGGCTGCACAACTTACTCTGACTGCTAATGAATTGGACAGATTGGAAAGTATTATTCCCGTTGGAACCATTACCGGAAATCGTTATGATGAATCTGGAATGAAATCTGTTAATCTATAAGAACTCAGAAAAAAATCTACAGGAAAAGTTATCTTTACAAGAGCTTTTCCTGTCTTAAATCTCAAACCATGAAGAAAGAAGATCATACTCCATATACTATAAGTTCTCTTTCAGAATTACATCGTTTATTACAAATTGCAAAACCAGATCATCCTTTGGTAAGTTTTGTCAATTTGAAGGATATACATTGTCATTTTGATGATAATCTAAAGAGTGTTGTTTATAATTTCTATACTATTTCGATTAAAAAAGGGTTTAAGGGGAAAATGCGATACGGTCAAAACTATTATGATTTTGATGAAGGTGTCATGACATTTATGGGGCCAGGTCAAATTATTTCTACAGAAGTTCCAATGGATACTGCTGTATCTGGTTCAATGTTAGCAATTCATCCCGATTTCATTCAGAGTTATCCTTTGGCAAAAAAAATTAAAGAGTACGGTTATTTCTCTTACGCTGTTAACGAAGCATTGCATCTTTCTGAAAAAGAACAAACTATGATTACAGGAATTATGCAGAATATCGAACAGGAATATCTTTCTTCTATAGATGCATTCAGTCAGGACGTAATGATTTCTCATATTGAACTGCTTCTTAATTATTGTAATCGCTTTTACAACCGACAATTTATTACCCGAAAAAATGCAAATAATACGCTTTTAGCAAAATTGGAAACTCTTTTGTCTGAATATTTTGAAAGTGATAAAGTTCAGAAATTAGGATTACCAACTGTCGCTTATATTTCAGAACAATTAAATGTTACGCCAAATTATCTTAGTGATATGTTACGATCACTTACGGGACAAAGCACACAGCATCATATTCATAATAAAATTATTGAAAAAGCCAAAGAACTTCTTACCACGACTTCACTAAGTGTCGGTGAAACGGCTTACAAATTAGGTTTCGAATATCCTCAATCTTTTAATAAACTATTCAAAAGCAAAACCAATTTCTCCCCTTTAGAATTCAGGAGTTCTTTTAATTAATTTTAAGTTAAAAGCGTGATTTAACCGCAAAGCGCGCAAAGTTTTTTCGCAAAGGTTCGCTAAGTTTTCAATTTATAAAATAAATAATCAAAGTTCAGCAAAGCTATATAAACACAAAGCTTTGCGAACTTTGCCTTTTTATAGAAGCTTAATTAGGAAAAAAAACTTTGCGCGCTTTGCGGTAAAATTACGCTCAATGTCAAGAAAAAATTGGAATTTAATTCTTCAGTCTTTCGTGTAGTATTTTAAAGTATGGAAAAGCCTTTAGTAATCGGCTTCCGTGCCAGGAGAACATTTCGCCGTCTACAAAGATAGTTTTCGCGTGATGTGTAAAACGTCCTATTTCAAAAGCGTCTTCTTCCTTAAAAGGATAAGGTTCTGAAGAAAGGAAAACCAAATCCGGGTCGCCTTCTAATCGCATTTTTTTTAGTTCAACTTCAGGATATCTACCTTTATCAGCATAAATATTCTGAAAGTGATTCAATTTCAGTAACTCATTAATATAAGTATCATCGCCCGCAACCATAAAAGGATTTTTCCAAATAAAGTAAGCGGCTTTTTTGACTGGAATATCCTGAACATATTTTTTGAAATCGCTTAAAGCGAAATTCAATTTGTCATTCCACTTTTGAGATTCAGTTCGGCAATTAAAGAGTTGTCCGAAATCTGATATCATCTGAAAATTATCTTCAATAGTAATAATATTCGTTACCCAAACCGGACAAATAGAACTTAGTTGCTCGACAATTTCTGCCGTGTTTTCTTCTTTATTACAAATGATAATATCAGGTTGTAGTAATTTTATTTTTTCGAAATGAATTTTCTTCGTTCCGCCAACAACTTTCTTCGTTGATTTGAAATGATACGGATGCACACAAAACTTCGTGATTCCGATGATTCTTTCTTCTAAACCTAAGTCATACAACAATTCAGTTTGCGAAGGTACTAATGAGATAATTCGTTTTGGAGCGTTCTCAAAAGAATGTAAAGTACCAAGCTGATCTTTTAATTGTTTCATTTTTTTGTTTCAGGTTTATTTTGTTTCAGGTTTCAAGTTGTTGGGGCGAGTATTTAACCGCAAAGTGCGCAAAGTTTTTTTTTGTTATAGATTGCGCTTAGTAAACGCAAAGTTCGCAAAGCTTTATGTTGATTTAGCTTTGTGAACTTTGCGAAAAAACTTTGCGCACTTTGCGGTAAAATTATGTTCAAAGTCAAGCAACTTGAAACTTGAAACTTAAAACAATTAAAACTTCTAGAACTTTAAACTAAGAATTTCTTCCATTTCTTGTTGCACTTTCAAAGCTTCTTCTCTTGCTTTTTCGACAAAATCAGTTCCATTTGAGGCGTAGATAATCGCTCTTGCAGAGTTTACTAATAATCCCACTTTATCATTCATTCCGTATTTGCATACTTCCGATAAACTTCCACCTTGAGCGCCAATTCCGGGAACTAATAAGAAACTATCCGGAACAATTTTTCTAATGTCTGCAAAGTATTCGGCTTTTGTAGCGCCAACAACATACATTAGATTGTGGCTATTTTTCCATGTTTTAGAAGTTTCTAAAACTTGTTTGTATAATTCTTTTCCGTTTGTATTTAAGGTCTGAAAATCGAAAGCACCTTCATTAGAAGTCAATGCTAACATGATTGTATGTTTGTTTTCGAAAGCCAAAAACGGCTCAACCGAATCTTTCCCCATATAAGGTGCAACGGTAACACTATCAAAATTTAGATCTTCAAAAAAAGCTTTTGCATACATACTTGAAGTATTTCCAATATCGCCACGTTTTGCATCTGCAATTGTAAACATTTCAGGAAAATTCTCATTGATGTAATTAATCGTCTTTTGAAGTGAAATCCATCCTTTTATTCCATACGCTTCAAAAAAAGCGGTATTTGGTTTATATCCAACTGCCAAATCGTGTGTTGCATCGATTATAGCTTTATTAAATTCGAAAATAGGATCTTCGGTTTCTAATAAATGAGGTGGAATTTTAGTTAGATCGGGATCCAATCCAACGCATAAAAATGATTTCTTTAAAAGGATTTGTTCGTGTAGTTGTTGTGTTGTCATTCTTGATTTTTTAGCGCTTCTAATACATCAGATAATTCTTTTTAGAAGGTATGCAAAAATAAAAAAAGCCATTCAATTAAGAATGGCTTTTTGGTTTTATATTCAATTTAGCTTATAAATTACCTAAATAAACAATTTCAGTTCTTCTGTTTTGTGCTCTTCCTGAAGCAGTTTTGTTTGATGCAACTGGTTTTGAAGCTCCAAATCCTTGTGAACTTAGATTCTCAGGATTTACTCCTTTTGCAATCAAAGCGTCCATTACTACTTTTGCTCTGTCTTCAGATAATTTCTGATTTGCTTTTGGGTTTCCTACATTATCGGTATGTCCGTTGATAGCAAATTTAGCATTCGGATAATTTTTCAGGATTTCTTTAATTGCGTCTAATCTTCCTGAAGTTTCTCCTTTTTTGGCATCGCTTAAAGTTGCTTTTCCTGTTACGAAAAAGATCGATTTAGCTTCTACTTTTAATTTATCTAAAGTTGCTTTAGTCACTTTTGGACATCCTTTATTATCTGCAGGACCAACAATTAATGGACAATCATCAATATTATCAGGCACGCCGTCTTTGTCTGCATCCAGAACCGGACAGCCTTTATTTTCGACTAAACCTGCAGCCGTTGGGCAAGCATCGTCTTTGTCTAAAACGCCATCATTGTCAGTATCCGGCCAAGGGCAACCTTTATTTTCTACCGGACCAGCGATTGTAGGACAAGCATCTACGTTGTCTAATAAAGTATCTCCATCAGTATCTTTCCAAGGGCAACCTTTATTTTCTGCAGGACCTTTAACATCAGGACAAGCATCGTCTTTATCAAAAACTTTATCTCCATCAGAATCCGGCCAAGGACAACCATTATTTTTTGCCGGACCAGCTACTTTTCTACAAGCGTCTTCTTTGTCTATAACTCCGTCTCCATCGGTATCTTTGAATTGTTTCTCATAAACCGGAATTTTCATTCCAAGATGAAAATCTGCTCCTTTTGATTCTTTCGAAACTAAATTACTAAGAACAGAACCTGAACCCACAAAGAAAACACCCAATCGAATTCCGGAACCAACTTGCATTCCGCTATATTCCATCCAGGTCATTGGCACATAAAAACTAAACCATCTGCTTTCGTAACGCGGCGTCAAACTCACGCGATCAGCAATACTAGTTGCATTTAGCTTGGTTTTACTTACCATATTAATGTCTCCGTTAAGATTCAAATAGAATTTTCTGTACATATTCCAATCTGCGTCAGCGTGAATTGCAGTTGGCAAATTTGTCTTTACTCCTTTTGAACTCGAAATTTTTGTATAATGATCATTTAAGAAATCGTATATATTATGAGCATCATCAATCATTTGCTGCGTTACAACTCCTGTTACATTATAAGTATCTATTTTAGAATTTTTATAATTGATAGAACCTATATCCGTTACAGACAATCCAAAACGTAATTTGTATTTATTAAGATCACGAAAGTTATTATCTACTTTTGTCGCTCTGCTTAAATCATAATCTTCATAATTTGGTCTCCACTCGTACACAAGTCCAAAATCAAATCCGAAACCGCTTGAATTGATATCAAAATCATAATCTTCATTTGCTTCCCAATCCTGACTTCCGCCAATAGTAACTTCTCCATTAGAAATTAAGGCTCCATCTTTTGGATTTGCGTTATTCTGAACAAAAGCTACGTTGACATTTTTTCCCTGAACATATCCATTTGCTCCACCTTGTAAATATTTTGCTGTCAAACCACCTTTTAGAAAGTGTTGGTTATTTTGGTATAAAACAGCTGCATACGAAATCCCTAATTCTCCCCATGAATTTGAAGCTCCATTTGGACTTCCTGCATTAAAATTAAAGTTTGTAGATTTATCTAAACCATCTTTAACCTCATCTACATAAGTAATAAACTAAGTAATAGTTTTTTCATTAAAATTTGGATTTTTAGTTTGGTTTGGCGGCAAAACTACAATAATTGATCTATAATGATGTTACCAAAACATTGAATTCATGTAACATCTTTAACAAATTATGTAAGAAAAAGAAAAGGCTGTTTTTTTATTTTTGATAACGAACCTTAAATCAGGAAATTATGAGTCTGCATATCGGAATAACGCCAAAAAACTTAAAAAAGAGTACTGCAATATTAGCCACGATTTTATCGAATGAAATGACTTTATATGTAAAAACCAGAAAATTTCACTGGAATATTTCCGGAAACAGTTTCATGGAATTACATAAATTGTTTGAAGATCAATACCGAGTTTTAGAAGCGAATATCGATGAAGTTGCAGAACGCATTAGTCAGCTTGGCGAAAAAACGATTGGAACGATGAAGGAGTTTATAGAAAATTCGACTTTAAAAGAATCTCCTAAAGAATATGCTTCACAAAAACATATGCTTGAGGAACTTTTAGAAAATCACGAGCAATTAGTAACCGAGTTTAGAAACTATATTCCTGTTTTTGAAAATGAAAATAATGATATTGGTTCAGCCGATTTTATAACCGGATTGTTGCAGGAACATGAAAAAATGGCCTGGGTTTTGCGTCGTTATCAGGTCTAGATAATAGTGAAATGTGAATTATGCAACGCTTGACAAAATTGATGTAACACAACTTGAACCAAGAATTTGCAATTTTACAATACTATTAATTACAAAAGAAAAAGATCATGAATACTACAGAAATAAAAGGAAATTGGAATGAGTTAAAAGGGAAATTGAAACAAAAATACGCAACTCTGACAGATGATGATTTGATGTTTGCCGAAGGAAAAGAAGACGAAATGTACGGAAGACTTCAGCAAAAGTTGGGAAAAACAAAAGAAGAATTTCATCAAATCCTTTCAGATTTGTAAATCCTTGTAACTCAATCAGAAATACCGTCTAGTAAAACATATTAGACGGTATTTTTTTGAGAATTTTATTTCATATTTTTAATGTTTATATAACTCTGGCAGGCATTAAAAGCCATAACCACAAATAAATTAATTATCTTTAACCAAATTTCTTTAAAATGAAACTATTTATAAAGTTCGACATAAATACCATTTGCTCTCTTTATTTAAAACAAAACCTGGAACAACAAAATATTAATTTTACGACTTTGGGGTTTGGAGAGATTGAGATTGCCGACAATCTTGATGCGGATGCGCTTGAAACTTTAAAAAATAATTTAAGTCCGTGTGGTTTTGAGATTGTAGAAAATCAGAAAAGCGTACTGGTTCAAAAAATAAAAGATGCTATTATTGAGCTGGTTTTTATGGACGACAGCAATAATTATAAAAGTTCTGTGTTTCTTGCTGAGAAACTAAATCATAGTTATGGTTATTTATCGAATGTTTTTTCGGAAGTAACCTATTCTTCTATTGAGAATTTTATCATTTTACAGAAAATTGAGAGAGCGAAACAATTAATTATTATTAATGAAATGAGTTTGACCGAAATTGCATTTTTACTAAACTATTCAAGTGTTGCGCATTTGAGTACACAGTTTAAAAATACAACCGGAATAACGCCATCGGCTTTTCAGAGAATAATTAAGAAGCGCAGAGAAAATTTAAAATAAAACCCAAATACCATACTAAAATGCAAAAAAACGCATTATACATTTTATTGGCTGATGATGATGAAGATGATCGTCTTTTTTTTAAGGATGCTTTTGAAGAAATCAAAATACAAACTAACGTAGACTTTGTTCACGACGGAATGCAATTAATGGATCATTTACATAATCCTGACAATAAATTGCCGGATATTTTATTTCTGGATTTAAATATGCCTAAAAAAACGGGTAAAGAATGTTTAATCGAAATTAAAAAAACAGAGCGCCTTAAAAATATTATCATTGCAATCTATTCGACTTCATCATCTGAGGAAGATATTGAAGACACGTTTATTCAGGGAGCCAACATTTATATCAAAAAGCCAAGCGATTTTAACACGCTTAAAAAAATAATTAATGAAGTCGTGACCGTAAACTGGCACTATCATACCTCTGGGTTAAATCGTGATAATTTCCTGCTCCGACTAAAATAATAGAATACCAATGAAATGGATACCAAATTTTAATTCTTCAAACTCATTGAGAGTTATTTTTGTAATCGCAGTTTTCATTTTGTTATTTCTATCTTCTATTGCTTACAAACACAACCAGGATTTGAACGAATCCAGTAAGTTGGTAATGCATACGTATGAAATAAACATACAACTGGAACGATTAATGTCGGCGATTAAGGATGCCGAAACGGGTCAGCGTGGGTATATAATTACACGTAATGCCCGTTTTTTAACGCCTTATATTTATTCGCGAGACAAGGTAAACACTTCATTTATCAGGTTAAAAAAATTAACTGCTGATAATCCCATACAGAAGCAAAATCTTCAAAATCTATTCAAGCTGATTATTCAGCGTTTTGTGTCTTTTGAAAATTGCCTAAAATATAGCGATCCCAAAACATATGATAAGCGAAAACTCGACAATCATATGTTTGGCGGTCGAATCCTGATGGAAAACATTCGTTTTAAGGTTGATGAAATGAACGATATCGAGAAAAGTTATCTATCCAAAAGATTAAAAATTTACGATGCCGAAATTTCATTAAGTCCACTTTTCTCTATTTCTTTATTTCTCGTTGCATTATGTTTTATTTTATTGGCTTACAGACAAATTAGCCGCGATATTGAACGCTTGAAAGTCTTCAATAAAAAGCTTTTAATCTCAAGCGGACTTATTGCTGAATCTGAAGCAATTGGTAAATTCAGTACCTGGCAATGGGATTTAGACTCTCAAAAAATAGATTATTCAGACAATCAATTTCGTTTGTTAGGTTACGAACCAAATGCTTTTGTTCCTGTAAAAGAAACTTTCCTGGATTTTGTTCATCCTGATGATAAAGAAAATGTTTCTAAATCTATGGAAGGAATTCTTCAAAATAAACAATTGCCTTTCGTTTATTATAAAATAATATTGCCGAGTCATGAAGTTCGATATTTTAAAACGACAGGGAAATTATTAACGGATCAACAAGGAAGTAAAATTCTACTTGGAATTAATTTCGATATTACTGACGAACACTTGCTTAATATCGAACTTCAGGAACGAAATAAAGAACTTGAAAAAAGCAATAAAGAATTAGCTTCTTTCAATCACGTTGCAAGTCACGATTTGCAGGAACCACTTAGAAAAATTCAAACTTTTATTTCGAGAGTTTCAGATGCTGACAAAGCGGTTATGTCTCAAAGTGCGAGAGATTATATTGCAAAAATCGAAGTTTCGGCCAAAAGAATGCGTGTCTTAATTGATGATTTACTTTTATTTTCGAGAACTAATACAACTAAAAAAGAGTTCATAAAATCAAACTTAAATGAATTGCTCGAAAATGCAGAAACTGAACTGACTGAAATAATTGACGAAAAGAAAGCCATTATTACAGCATCAAAATTGCCTAAACTGGCTGTAATTCCATATCAGATCGAACAGCTTTTCATCAACTTGATTGGAAATTCTTTAAAATACAGTCAGCCTGATATTGCACCACAAATTACAATTGAAAGTGAAAAAGTACTTTCGGCAGATTATCCGGATTTATTAGAACAAGATGTAAAGAAATTCCATAAGATAACTTTTACAGATAACGGAATGGGTTTTGATCCTCAGTTCAAAGAAACCATCTTTGTATTATTCCAACGTTTGCATTCTAAAACTGATTATCCCGGAACCGGAATTGGGCTTGCGATTTGTAAGAAAATCGTAGACAACCACAAAGGTCATATTATTGCGGATAGTACTCTAAATCAAGGTTCTGTTTTTACTGTTTTTCTACCAGATTAAACCTCTTCAACAACTACATAATAAGCGTTATATAAATCCATTATGGGAATTATATAACGTTTCTTTTTTATGCTGTAAAGCAAAATCTTTCATTCGTTAGCATCTTTGTAATGTAATACTTTAAGAAGTAATAATGAAAGCAATTCCCCCCTTAAAAGCAGCATTTATTAAAGCCGTTTTTTTATTGATTATAATAGTTTGTATGGCATCTTGCAGAAAAACTAATCCAATAGAAACAACTTTGAAAAATGAAGCTTTTACAAAAAATGAAAAAGAAGAAATTGAAGCCTTTTTTTTTATTGCAACGGCAAATGTGAGTAAAACTATTATTTCGAAAAGTCAAATTGCACAACAAAAAAGTTCAGAAATTAAAATACAGGAATTAAGTAAAAAGATTGAGTTAACTCAAAGCAATTTATTAGAGGAAGTAAATAAAATAGCCAATAAAAAGCTAATCATTATAACCGAAATAAATGCGACTCACAAAAGAGATCTTTATGATCTTATTGATGTAACAGATGACGCTTTTAAGAAAGCATATCTAAACTCAATGTCTCAATCTTTGAACGAACAAATAGATTTGTTTGAATCGATATCAAAAGAAACAAACGATAAAACAATTCTAAAATTGGTATTACAGTATTTACCTGGACAATATGAGCTCTTGAGGGAAACGGAGCGAATTAACAAAGAATATATCTAAACGCCGATACTATTAATTAACTAAATTTTTTAACTATGAAATTGCACTCAAATTTTTTATGCGCCTTAACCCTTTTTTTAACAGCTTCATTTGGAATGCTGCACGCTCAGGACAATAATGTCAACACCGAATTTGGTGTAAAAGGGGGATTTAACATGTCTAACCTTTATCAAAGTGAAGCTGATGACAATAATGTATTATACGGTTTTAACGCCGGAGTTTATGCCACATTGCCTATTTCGGATTTTATAGCAATTCAGCCAGAGATTTTGTTTACTACAAAAGGTGCTAAACTGGATTACAACAATGCTTTAGCAAGCGGAAATGCGAAATTCAAATTAAATTACATCGAAGTTCCTTTATTGGTAAGAGTTAATATCACTAAAAACTTCAACGTTCATGCCGGTGGTTATGCTTCTTACTTAGTAAGTTCTAAAGTTACAGGTGACGGAGATTTTAACTTCGATCAGGAAGTTGACACTGATGATTTAAACAAATTTGATGCTGGTTTAGCAGCAGGTGTTGGAGTAGATTTTAACCCAATAAGCATTGGTTTACGTTACAATTACGGTTTAACTACCGTTGGAAAAGAAAGAACTGTTGCAGGAACAACTTATACTTTTCCGGATGCAAAAAACAGCAATTTGACATTATACCTTTCGTATAAATTAAATTAAAAACAAGAATTAATTATTAACCATAAAGATAGAAACCATGTCTAATTTATTATATACAATCGCAGTAATACTTGTTATTCTGTGGGCTTTAGGATTCTTTGTTTACAGCCTGGGAAGCATTATTCATATTCTGCTTGTAATTGCCATAATCGCAATACTATTCAGACTAATCAAAGGTCGCGAAATCTAAAAATCACAAACTATTAAATAATTTATATTAATCTATTAAAATCAAATATTATGAAAACGAGTAACACCATTTTAGGAATTTTAGGAGCTGCAGCTGCAGGAGCATTTTTAGGAGTTTTATTTGCACCGGACAAAGGAGTGAATACAAGAAAAAAAATCTCAGATAAATCAAAAGATTACGGAGATAAAGCAAAAGCCAAATTTGACGGAATTGTAAGCACAATTACTTCAAATGGTAAAGATATCCTTGAGGAAGGAAAAGCAAAATTTAATCAGGCAAAAGAAGACTTCAACACTATTAAAGACGAAGCAAAAACTGTAAAAACGAACTATTAAAAGTGAACTTTTTAAACCATAAATACCCTCTATCATGGAATCAAATGCAACAACAAACGAGAACTTAAATCTTTATGAGAAAGCAGAAAATTATACCAAAACGAGTTTAGAATTAATTAAACTCAAAACGGTATCAACATCAGCCGATGTTTTATCGACATTGACATCAAAGATCGCAGTAGGCGCTGTTGTTGCATTTTTTACCTTGTTCCTGAATATTGGGATTAGTTTATGGATTGGAAAAGAACTTGGAGAGTATTATTACGGTTTTTTTATCATGGCGCTTTTTTACTTAATTGTTGCCATTGTGATGCTCAAAACGCAGCACAAACTGATTAAAACTCCTATTGGTAATATGATTATTACCAGTATTCTAAAAGAAACTAAAAAAGAGAAACCAAAAACTGATTGAAACTAATTGATAAAACTAAAAAAGACTGTTATGGAAACTGTTTATACTATTGATTCATTAAATCAGATGATCGAACAACTGGAAATCCGACAGGATGCAGAATGGTGCGCTATTAAAGACGAAATCGATGAGATTAAAGATAATCTAAAACCTCTAAACCTCATCAGAAACACAGTCGAGGAAATTAACGAAACTGTGGGCTTTAAAAGCAATTTGGCACAATCTGCTATTAGCATCGGAATTGGTTATCTCGCAAAAAGATTTGTGGTAGGCAAAAGTACTTCGACATTCAAGAATATCTTCGGATCGTTGTTACAGCTTGTCGTGACCAATTTAGTTTCAAAACCACATGAATCATCAAAAGAGGAAGCATAATAACAAGAATCATCAAAGAGTAATTGTCTAACCTAAATTTTATGTATTATGGAAAAGAAACTAACCGATATAGTATTAAAGAACGGTGTGTACATGTACTCTAATCTATATAAATGTTTTGAATTTACGCGAGTATTTCTAGGTATCTAACTTGCTTTATACGTTTCTTGTAGACAAACGGTTAAACAGTTAATATCCTTCACTATATATTTTATTGAGGTTCTGAGGTACTGAGTCAGTAAGGTTCTAAGGTTTCTTTGTAAACTTAAAACCAGACTTTATCTGAACCAAAAAAAGCCCCTGTTTCACATTGGTGAAACAGGGGCTTTTCATTTAGGGCTCTGAGGCACTGAGTAGCTAAGGCTCTAAGGAAAAATGATATGAATGAAATATTAAAAATCAATTTGGGTTCATTCTAATTTCAACCATAGCCCAAGGTTTCAACCTTGGGAAACGGATTATGAGAATACATTATAGTGATGAATATTTATAATGTATTTTGAGAATGAATATATTGCGTTCCAATGATTAAAACCATTGGCTATGTTTTTTTTTAAGGTGCAAAGGAACAAAGGTTTCTTTGCAAGCTCACAACCAGACTTTGTCTGAACCAAAAAATCCCCTGTTTCACATTGGTGAAACAGGGGATTTTCATATAATAAAATTCCTTGATAAGATGCACTGCTGTGCATCTCTACGAAAAACCTTTGTCCCTTTGCTCCTCTGAACCTTTGCAACTTTGACTATTATTGCGTTCCAGTGGTTGAAACCACTGGCTATGTTTTTATTATTGTCATCAAAAAAATATCCTGTTTCACAATTAGTGAAACAGGATATTTTATATTTACATAGATGGCAAAAGCCTTTGTCCCTTTGAGCCTTTGTTCCTAAAACTTAGAACCTCAGCAACTCAGTACCTCAGAACCTTAAAATTAAAAAACCTCCGAAGCTTCTTTCAATTTCTCCATATTGTTAACCAATTGAAGTTCGGCAACAATTTTCTGAATGTCACCATTCATGATATTTCCTAAATCGTAAAGTGTCAAACCAACTCTGTGATCTGTCACACGACCTTGTGCGTAGTTGTAAGTACGAATCTTAGCCGATCTGTCTCCAGAACTCACCTGAGAAGTACGTTTTGTAGCATCTTCAGCCTCTTTTTTAGCCAATTCTTGTTCGTACAAACGAGAACGTAAAACGTTCAACGCTTTGTCTTTATTTTTATGTTGCGATTTCTGATCCTGACATTGCGCCACCAATCCAGTTGGAATGTGCGTTAAACGTACAGCAGATTTCGTCGTATTTACAGATTGTCCTCCAGGTCCAGACGAACAGAAGAAATCAACACGAACATCGTTCATATCAATTTGCACATCAAACTCTTCTGCTTCCGGCAAAACCATTACAGTAGCTGCAGATGTATGCACACGACCTTGTGTTTCAGTCTGAGGAACACGTTGTACACGGTGAACACCAGCTTCAAACTTCAAAGTTCCGTAAACATCCTCTCCCGAAACTTCAAAAATAACCTCTTTGAAACCTCCGGAAGTTCCTTCGTTCATATCTACCACAGAAGTTCTCCAACCCTGATTCTCACAATATTTAGTATACATTCTAAATAAATCTCCTGCAAAAATACTCGCTTCATCTCCACCCGTTCCGGCACGAATTTCGACCATCACGTTTTTAGCATCTTCAAGATCTTTAGGGATCAACATAAACTTGATTTCTTCCTCAAGTTCCGGCAATCTTTCTTTTGCTTCATCTAGTTGCATTTTGGCCATTTCGACCATATCTGCATCACTTCCGTCAGCAATAATTTCGTTTGCCTCATCTATATTAGCCATCAAAAGCACATATTCATCACGCTTTTCAGCCAATGCTTTCAAGTTTTTGTACTCTTGATTCAATTGCACATAACGTTTCTGATCAGAAATAACATCCGGCTGGATAATCAAATCCGAAATCTCGTCAAAACGTTGTTTTACTATTTGAAGTCTATCTAACATTTTCTAATTCCTTTTATTGGAGTGCAAAATTACGAAATTTTTGTTTAAAATTCTATCAATAACCTTTTGAGTTTTTTAAGGCTAATTTTTAGTGGAATTATGATCGTTTTTTGGATCTCGATAATTATCGGAACTGCCTATTTGTTATATCTTTTTTGGAGCTGTTTCCTGCTCCCGAAGCTTCGGGACGCTTGTATCTTTTCCTGGCTAAAGAAGCCAGTAAAAGGATAACGCTTCTATCAGGGCTAGGGCTTTTCGGTTTTTAATTAGCTTTTATTTCCAATCAAACTCCAAAAACAATTTAAATAATAATAATAATAATAATAATAATAATGCCTTAAACCAAAGTCAGATCACTTAACTCATCTGCTAATTTGTGTAATCCTTTAGAAATCTGCAACATTTTGTCACTAGACAAAGTTGCTAAACCTTTAGTGTATTGTCTAAATAAACTTTGATTTATTCCTGCATAATGCTCTGCAAAAGCTGATTTGTTGATTACACTAAAATAATCAAACACTTGTTCTAAATCTACTTGATAACTAATATCGAAATCAGCGATTGTAACCTTTTCACCTTTTTCCTGTAGATATTCTACATGATATTGAAGGACTTCGTTAAAATTTTCTTTTATTTCAGATATAGTACTTCCTATGGTAGCTAATCCATCAATTTCTCTTGCATAAGCCGAAAAACCTGTAGAAGTTTTTTCAATAATAACTGAAATTACCCTTTTTTCTGTATTCATATTCGTCTGAATTAAATTGTAAAAAGCTGTAGAATTATTTAAGTCCTGCTGCTTTCAAAATACTGTTTAAAGTGCCATTTGCCATTTCTTTACTCCCATGTCTCGGGATTGTAAGTTGATTCTGTTTTGTTGCATGCCGATACAAATCATGGTTTGCACCATTTTTATAAAGAAACCAACCATCTTTCTTGAGAAGTTTCAACAACTCATTTACTGAAGCCATCTGATTTAATTTAAATTAACAAATACGTCGGTCGTTTTCCCTATTTGTGGTATTTAAATGTTTTTAGATTTCTTCTTAATCAGATCGGACAAAGATATAACATTTATGTTATATAACAAAAATGTTATATATTAAATTAAACTAATCTACTTTCAGCAAAAATCAGGTGTTTTTACTTGCTGAATAGTTTAAATTAAAAACGATGTTTGTTTTTATAAAAATTCACATAATCAATTTACACTTATGGATTTCCGTAAAATATACAAGTGAAGAGGAATTAGTTTTGCTAAAGAAGATGAATCAATAATAACTAAACCAATATAAAAATGAAATCTATCAAAATAATAATTTCGCTCTTAATGCTTTCAATTATAACAATAAGCAATGCCCAAAAAGAAAAACCAAATTCTGAAGCTAGACAATTTATAGAAAACGCTGAAATAACGCAGATAAATAAAGATTGGAACGTGAAGGCAGAATTTAGGTCTGGACTTGGCGAAGTAGTTTCTTTCTTTCCGGTCGAAGCAATTGATTTGAAATCAAACAAAAAGGTAAAATCATTGCAAATGGACATGACAGCGGCATATCAATCTGCAGGAAGAAGTGGTAATTATTTCAAATCCTCATGGATTGATTTAAATGAAGTTGAAGAATTTATAGTTTTCATAGAACAATATGTCATTCCAAATTTAAAAGACAAAACTGAAACAAACCAATCGGTAACTTATATATTTAATTCCAGAGAAATTACATTCAGTTTCTATATTGGAAAAAGTTCAAGAAGAATATCTATCTATTTAAAAGATAATGGCTCGACAGATAATGAACATTATTTCTGGACGGAATCTCAAGTAAGCAAAATTCCAGAATTACTTACGATGCTGAAGGAAGTTAAATAAATTTTAAAAAGCATACTTATGAAATATTTTCTATTTATAATTTTTATTGGAATCTATTCAAATGCACAAGATTGTCCAACAAGAATTGGCGACTTCGAGATAAATTCGACAAGTACTTCTGATTTAAAATGGATATTGCCTTCATATGCTTCAATTACGTCGATTATAGAGGATGAAAATGAATATCAAAATCATATAGTTAAATATGAAGATCTTAATGAAGAATATGCAGGAGATATATTTGCTTATGAGCTAAAACCAGATTATAAAAATGTGAAAAGTTGGTATAATCTCGAAGTAGCTTCGGTAAATGACTCTACAGAAGTAATATTTATTCCTAGTTATAAAACTGACAATATTGTTATTAAAAACGTTCTGCTTAAATTCTACAATGATAAGTTATATTTTATAAGGGCAAGCCTAAATAAAGATTACAGAAATATTATTCTTGAAAAATACAAAGGAAAAGGACATAAATCAGAAGAGAAGAAAACCCCTAATGCTTGTAAAAATGTAAAACTTAAAAAATATTTGAATACATTTTTACAATATTTTTTTGCTTCTGAGGAAAATAGAATTCGAGCAATGCTAACTTTTGATTTTAAAATCAATAAATATTGCGAAACTGTAATTAATGATCAAATAGAAATATTTGATTTTGACATTTATATTAGAGAAAATAAAAAAATTAATTTTAATATGGAAAACATGCAAATGTTGGAAGATGACAGAAAAAAAATGGAAAAAGAGCAGAAGCTTAAAAGATTCTAATTTATTAATAGCTGTCACGAACGTCGCTCTCGTAAATGCAATCCAAATTTTAAATACTCAGATGGCGCCTCTAGCGCTAGCGTCTCGCTCGTGAACACAAGCTGAAAGAAGTTAAATAATGATATATAAACAAAAATAAAATGAAAGTAAAAAAAATTACAAATGTACTAATTCTATTGTTTTTTGTAATGAGCCTCTCTTCCTGTGCCCCAAACCATTATGAATCTAATGAATCTGGTTTCTTTTCAGGTATTTGGCACGGAATTATTATTGTTTTTTCTATAATCGGAAAACTATTTGGTTTCAACATTGGAATTTACGCCGAACATAATACTGGATTTACTTATTGGCTTGGATTTATCATAGGAATTGGAGCATTTGGAGGTGGAAGTTCATCTGCAAGACAATAAAAAACTTCAATATTGTAGATTTGCATGCCCACAACTGTGAGATTAGAATATGAAATCTGAAAGCAAAAAACTAAAATTTAATCTTTGCGGGGACGGATTGTAAATCTGCACAATTAGGTGAAATAATAAATTATATTAACATCATATATAAATTTCATAACATATCAATCTAATTTAATATTAACAAATGTCGGAATTAACAGTTAAATTAATCATTCTTTTGCTCCCTGGAGCAATTGCAACATTGATTTTCGGAAAACTAATTTTACACAAACAATGGGATAGTTTTAAATTTGTTTTGTATTCAATTTTATTTGGTGCTTTTTCTTTCATTATTTTGCAATTATTCCTGAATATTTTAAATATTTTTTCTGATTCATTTATAGAAGAATTGTCAATCTGGAACCAATTAACCGACTCACAGAAAATTCCTTATAACGAAATAGGATTTTCTTCAGTTGTTGCCGTAATTTTAGCCTTTTTAATAAGCCGAATTGAAAATAAAAAGATCATTTCTAAAATTGCTAAAAAACTTGGTATTTCAAATAAATATGGTGATGAGAATTTATTTTCAAGATTTCTAAACTCATCAAATACTGATTATGTATATGTAAGAGATATAAAAAATAATTTAACATATCACGGATGGGTAAAATCATTTTCAGAATCTGAAACCTTTTCAGAAATTAGATTGGCTGAAGTAGTTGTATATACATACATAAATTGTGAAGAAATATATTCGATTCCAGAAGTGTATTTATCATTTAATAAACACGATATAATAATTGAAAAAGCAAATTTTTAAAACTATTTCTATGGAAAAAAAGCAACCAAACCAAGGAAAACAGCCAAGCCAAAAAGGAGAAAAAAAAACTTTCAGTTCTGACAAACCAAAACCAACAACTCCACGAATGGAAAGCAAACCACCATCTGGTCCAAAAGGCAAATAAGAACTATATACATTGGAAAGATTTGAGTTTTTAGATAGCTATAATTTAGAATTTGCCACTCCAAGTGTCCTAATTATCTTTATCTCTGTACGAAGTTTCTTTGTTTTGTTCCCACTCTAATAAGCCACAAAGAGAAATAATACAGCAGCAGTGCAAAGTCAGGAGGCTTCGGATCAGTATTTTTTTTATGAGTCACAGGCATTTCAAAAATACAAATAATATCTTACATAACTAATTAGTAATACAATGTCAAAAAGAAAACATTTATCAGAATTTGCACTTAATATGCAAGCGGACAGAAAAGCCATTTGTAGACTAAGTGAATTGGACTATTTAACGGAACAAAATTATTTTAATAATGACCATCCGTGCCATATTTATTTTATAGGAACTCGACCTAAAATAACAGTAGATAAAAATGGTTTTAAGTTTGATGAAAATTCTTTCACAATAAAATTTAAAGCACAAATTCAGGATAAATTTGAAGAACTTGAGTTAAATTTTCCTAACTATAATAAATCAAAAGACTTAAGATTTGAAAGTAAATATCCATATTTTTCTTTCAAAATATTTGAAGGAGAAAAACAGATAATCCATACTAATGGACCTGGATTACTTCAATCTATAGGACCAGGTAAAATTGGAACATTTTACAAAAACTTAGATTTCAAAGTTCTATATATAGGACAGTCTTATGGGGAAGAAGGAGCAAGAACAGCTCCTGACAGACTTAAGACGCATTCCACAATGCAATCAATTTTTGAAGAAGTAAACAAAAACAACCCTGATAAAGATGTTATACTTGGTCTTTTCACATTTAAGCAATGGTTAATTATGAGTTTTGACGGAAAAATGAAATTATCTGATCAAGAAAAAATTAACGACCAAAAGCATTCCGACAATATAATTTACAATGTCTTAGAAAAAAAAATAAATGAACAACAGGAAATAAATTTCACTGAAGCTGCTCTTATTAGGTATTTCAAGCCCGAATATAATGAAAAATTTAAAGAAACATTTCCTAGTCCGGCTCATTCTACATATTCTGAATGTTACGATATTGATATAAATTCAATAAGTATTGAATTTTTGACAAATGACTTGAAATGTAGATTTTATTCAGATGAAATTAATCCAGAGTGGGAACACTTCGCATTTTTCAATTTACACTCTTACAGTGATAGAAAAGGAATGTTTGACTTTTAAAGAGCTCTCAACCCCGCCCTATTCCATGAAGTGTTCTTAGTTAACTCAATACTATGATAAAAAACCAAAACCTTAAACAAGTATTTTCTGAATTAATTTATATATTTGATAATTGCCAAAATCTATTCTTTAATCATTTTTTCTAACTAAACCACTAATGGAAAAACTTATTAAAATTGGCCGTGCATTTTATGGTATCGGTGTTGTTGCTTTGGGGATTCATCAAATTATTATCAAAAATTTTCGTTCAGAGATTTTATCTCCGTTTCCGGCTTGGGCTCATGAAAATGTTATCTTCCCCATTCTTACCGGAATAGCTTTGATATTTGCGGGAATTATTATTTCGGGATTATTTAAAATTAAATCTATAGACACAAAAAAAATATGTCTTTATTTAGGTTTTGGTTTTCTTGTTGCAATTATCACTTCTCATTTGCCTTATATTATAATGCTTAGTGCAGATAAAACTCCGGATTTTCAGGTTTGGATAAATGCTCTCGAAGAATTAACCTATAGTGGCGGAGCGTTTGTAATGGCGGGATCATTTACAGAGAACAGTTCTACTGGTGGCAAAAAGAATTTCACATCATTATTAGAAAAACTTATTCCGTGTGGGCGCGTTTTTTATTCGATTCTAATGATATTATTTGGATTGAGTCATTTTGCTTTTGCCAGCTTTATCGCTACAATGGTACCAAAATGGTTACCTGCACCAATGTTTTGGACTTATTTTTTTGGCGTTGCTCTTGTCATTGCCGGCATTTCAATTATTTTTAAAATACTAATAAAACCAATTGCGCTTCTTTTAGCACTTACGCTTTTACTGTTTTTTCTATTCTTTCATATTCCTGATGCCATTGCAAATCCATCTGCAGGCGGCGGAAACGAAATTGTTCGTGCATTTGTTGCGTTGCTTTTCTGTGGCATTGCAATAGTAATCGCATTGACAAATGATCGTAAAAAGCAGCTCAATTCTACAAAGAATTACTTATAAAAAGCTACAAATTTGATCATAAAAAACAAATTACAACCTAAAGTTAAAAAGTTCAAATAAATGAATAATTACTTAATAGACATAATTGACAGAATGTTGGACAGGAGCGACCGTAATATGGAAACTGGTTATGATGGTTCCAAAACAATTTCTTGGAAAGCTTATAGAGAAGCCGAAAATGTTGAAAATGCAGAATACATTCCGCAATTAATTGCATTTATTGACAATGAAAAAGATAAAAAGAAACGAGATCGTGCGTATTTTCTTCTTGGTCATATTACAAAGAACACAAATGATTTAAAAGCCTTAGACCATTTAATTTCCCGCGTTAATAAGGAAACCGATAAATATATAATTTCAGCTCTATTAGAAAGAATTGCAAATATCAAAAAACCAATCGGGACAGAT